>DAORDH010000011.1:0-150184 GCA_035345875.1 Leptospiraceae bacterium
GCGAGATAGTAGCCAGATAGTGTATCGTTAATACGAAGGTAATACGAAGAAAGGGTTTAGAGAGTAAAGGAAATGTGACTTAAATCAGAGACAAGACAGGAAAGAAGAGTCTCTCTTCCTTTTAAGGAAAGTAAATAGGGATTAGCCTCTACTTTCTTGCCATAGGCTAGATTGAGACCAGCTTTGCATTCTTGCATCATTTTACCAAAGTCAGAGGAAGGAATGTAATGGTGGTTCGTTTGGTTTAACGCTTGGGAGAGTTCGAGTAATTCAATATAGCAAGTTTTAGAGGTAGAGTCATTTGGATAGTTTTCATAGATCAATGCTTTGAGGTCTCCTGTTTGAATTCGAAAAGAAATCGTTCGATCTAACTCTTCATGAGAGAGTGTAAACTCCAAGACTTGGTTTTCATACTTATAGGAGAGAAGAGTTGAGTCGCCGCTAGTTGAGATAATTTGGTCGAGTGTAAGTTCTTTTGTATTCATAGTTGAAACTGCTCCGCGAATTCTTTCCATTGCCCTCTGTTTACAATTTTATCTTTTAGGAAAAGATGTCCATTACAATTCCCAATGGAATAGTTGAGATGAGGAAACCGAGATTTCCCGGGATCGCTTCCCCAGTCCCCATGATTCCAATAGACCTTATCCCCTCGCTCATTGATCCACTCTACTAAAATCCCTCTTTGGATATCATAAATTTTTTCTGTGTCATGTCCTAGGTTTTTTCTAGCCCAGATGAGTGCCTTATTTTTATCCTTAAAAAGGTAATCCACTTTGTCACAATTCTTTTTAGAATTTTTAGAAAGGATTCTTCCACTCGAAAAAATAGTTTTCAAATCTACCGATTCACAATTCTCAATGGAAATATTTCGAATGCTTTGCAAAAGTCGACAGTAGAGAATCTGTTCCTCTTTTGTAAGAGAAATTCCCTCATCAATCTTATTTTCCAAATTGCGTAGAGTCAGTAAATCATTGCCTGAAAATGATGTGCCAAGTAACGTCATAAATAGAATCAACCCAATTCCGACCCCGACCAAAATAAATACTTTCCCTATCGCATTTCCTCTATTTCCTGATTGCGGAAAATGAGAATTATCCGCTTCTTCTTTTACTGTTTCTGTCTTTGGTTTTCTTTTCGGAGTGTAGTCTGTGAATTGATTCATGGTGTGTGTCCTTTTACTTTAAAGCAATAACATGAATTAACAATAGATATTAATTATTGTTAATAGTAAACAATAATTTTTGTTTAAAATTATTAATTTTAGTGATTGAAAGTTAAAAATTCATAGTTTTCATTGAAAGTAGAGGTTTAGTATGGCAGACAAAGAAAAGACAATCTTCTCGATTCAAGTTCCCAATGAAATGAATGCAGAACTAGAAGAAGAAACAAAACGAAAATCAAGATCAAGGAATTTCATTGTAAACCTCGCTCTAAAACTTTTTCTGGAGAAGCCGGAGAAGGAAAGGGATAAGTTGTATCCGTAGGCAGTGGTTCCGACATTTGGTTCATCTCAAATGTAGAAATTTTATTCACAAGATGACCCTTATCTTGTCAAAATATCAATAATGCATAACATCGTTTAGCTCTTTATTTGCATTTGGTCGAGGTCGATGGTTTGTTTGATTTAATTTCATTAACTAATGATATTAAACTTTTGTATTTAATTTTAAATTTGCAAACCTACAATAATGAAAATATATTGTATTATTCCCAAAGTTTTCTTTTGTTAAAATAAGATTAAAATATGAAAAAAGGCGATACGCTAATAAGTCCAATATTTCCTGAGCAGGTTGAATTGATTCAGGTTGAAGTAGTTGGCGATAGCTATACCCTTTTTTGTAAGGGACTGTCTGGTCAGTTCTATGAGAGGCATTTAACTGAGGCTCAGTTTAAAAGTATTACAGTTCTTGTGAAAGGCGATTATTCTGGGGATTCTAAGAAATTTAGAATTGCTGTAGAGGCTTATAGACTAGGTTTAGCCTACGAATACGATCCTTATTTTTCTTTATCAATTTCGAGGGTTGATCCTTTACCTCATCAGTTAGAAGCTGTTTATGATTATTTTTTGAAAGCTCCAAGAATACGTTTTCTGTTGGCGGATGATCCTGGTGCCGGTAAAACAATTATGGCAGGTCTTCTTATTAAGGAATTAAAAATAAGAGGCTTGATAAAGAGAATACTCATTATTACCCCCGCTAATCTTACATTCCAATGGCAACGAGAGATGAAGGATAAGTTCAAAGAAAATTTTGATTTAATCCGTGGAGATGTTCTAAGAGCAAACTATGGAGTAAACCCTTGGCAAGAAAAAAATCAAGTAATTTCCTCTGTTACATGGGCATCACAGGTAGATGATGCAAACCAAAGTTTGCTGCGTGCGAATTGGGATTTAGTAATTGTTGATGAAGCTCATAAAATGAGTGCGAATACGGATGATAAAAAAACATTTGCATACAAGTTAGGAGAAGAGCTTTCCGAGAGAACAGATCATTTACTCTTAATGACAGCCACTCCGCATAAAGGTGATCCAGAACACTTTCGATTATTTCTACAATTATTAGATAAAGATATATATGCTAATATGCAAAGTCTACAACTTGCAATGGAACAAAGAGAAGCTCCCTTTTATTTGCGTAGGGTAAAGGAGGCATTGGTCTCCTTTCCTGACCCCGAGACTGGTAAATCAAAATCCCTTTTTACAAAGAGAAATGTTCGAACATTAGATTTTCAGATTCAAGATGAAGAATGGGATTTTTATAATACTCTTACTCGTTATGTTGAAGAAAATTCCGCTCGTGCAGCACAAGAAAATACTGCGGCGGCGAGAGCTATCGGTTTTACTATGGCGATGCTTCAAAGACGATTTGCTTCTAGTATGTATGCTATTCGTAGAACATTTGAGCGGATGAAAGAACGTAGAGAAGAGATTCTCAAAGATCCAGAAGGTTTTAAAAAAAAGCAAATTGAAAGAAAGCTACCGGATAACTTTGAAGATCTTCCAGAAGAAGAGCAAGAAGAATTATTGGAGAGTTTAGAGGAAACGGTTATTAGTTATAATCCGTTCGATTTAAAAAGAGAAATTAATGAATTAAGGATACTAATTGAAAAAGCAATTGATCTAGAAAAAAAAGACATAGAAGAAAAAGTAAAAAAACTAAAAGAAGTTTTGCATAAAGAAGGATTATTTAAAGATAAAAATATAAAGCTTCTTATCTTCACAGAACATAGAGACACTTTGGATTATCTTGCAGGGGATGGGCAAAACGGAAGACCTACTGGGAAATTAGTTCAATGGGGATTCGATGTTACGACTATCGCAGGCGGAATGAAAATTGGTGATAGAAATTCTCCTGGCACAAGAATCTTTTCCGAGTGGGATTTCAGAGAGAATAAACAGATTCTTGTTGCGACGGAAGCTGCCGGAGAAGGAATCAACTTACAATTCTGTTGGCTTATGATTAATTACGATATTCCTTGGAATCCGGTTCGATTAGAACAAAGGATGGGGCGTATTCATCGTTATGGACAGGAAAAAGATTGCCTGATTTTCAATTTTGTTGCTACCAATACTAGAGAAGGTAGAGTGCTTGCAAAATTATTTCAAAAAATAGAAGCAATAGAAGAAGACTTAGATCCACAGAGAACTGGAAAAATATTTAATGTGTTAGGCGATATTTTTCCTTCTAACATGATTGAAAAATTAATTCGAGATATGTATGCTCGAAATAAAACTGAAGATGTTGTTACAAGTCGAATCATTGAGCAAGTGGATTCAGAGCGGTTGCGGCAAATCACAAATTCCACACTGGAAGGTCTTGCAAAACGAGAATTGAATTTATCTGCCATCATTGGAAAGTCCGAGGAAGCAAAAGAAAAGCGATTAGTTCCAGAGGTAATAGAAGATTTTTTTAGAGAAGCTGCTCCTTTACATGGAATTCAATTGAAAGAAGTTTCTAAAGATACTCATGTTTTTACTGTGGGCAAAGTTCCCCGTAACCTTTGGCAAAGAGGAGAAAAGAACGAAAGCAGATTTGGGACGTTAGGAAAAGAATACGGAAAGATCATTTTCGACAAACAAAAATTAGCCAAGGATAATCTTTTGGAGTGGGTAACTCCTGGTCATCCGCTATTTGAAGCGGTGCGAGAGGAAAGTTTAGAAAAGTGTAGAGAGTCTCTTGATAAAGGAGCTGTCTTCTTTGATTTATATAGAAATGAGCCAGCTCGTTTAAATTTATTTCTAGTCGCAATGTCCGATGGTCTTGGAAGAGTTTTACATCAAAAATTATTTGTAACAGAAACAAAATTAAATTCTAGCGTCCATTTGAAACAACCAACAGTATTTTTAGAAATTCAACCAGGAGAATGCAAGGAGGATGATAAAAAATTTATTTTAGAGAAAGATCGTTCGATTCCAAAGATCGAAGAATTAAAAAAATATTTACTTAGCAATGGGTTGAATGAATTTCAAGCTTTGATAGAAAAAGAGCGCAGAAAAGAAATACATACAGTCGAGAAGCATATTGATATTAGCCTAAGTGAATTGATCAATCGACAGAATATACGTTATGCAGAGATGACCGAAAAGAAAGAAGCAGGAGATACTTCCCCTCAACTATTGGGGCATTTAGCGCAAACAGAACATCGGATTCTCGAATTAGAAAATAGAAAAGAAATTCGTTTTAAGGAATTGGCAAGAGAAAAAGAAATTTCTATTTCTTCTATTCAACATCTTGGTTCGGCTTGGGTAATTCCTCATCCTGATAAAAATAAACCTGAAATTCAAAAAATGGTGAGCAATGATGACATTGAAAAGATTGCAGTCGATGCAGTGATTGCATTTGAGCAAGAAAGAGGCTTTAATGTTCAAAGTGTCGAAGCGGATAATCGTGGTTTTGATTTAATCTCGCGCCTACCGCATCCTGAAGATAAAGAAAGCACTAAAGAAGTTCGTTTTATTGAAGTAAAAGGTCGTTCATTGGTTGGTGAAATTGCATTAACCGCAAATGAATATCGAACCTCTCAGCGATTGCAAAATGATTATTATCTGTATGTGGTTTACAATTGTTCCACAAAGCCAGAGATACACGTCATACAAAATCCAGCGAAAATGGGTTGGCAACCAGTTGTTCAAATTGAGCACTATCATGTGAAAGCAGAAGAGATATTGCGTAAGAGTGAGAGAGGATAATAGATTATGAATATACCGATTACTTCGATTAAAGATGCAGTAAAATCTTTATTGCAATTGCTTCATTTTTCTACAATAATACCCGTCTCTCTTTTTTTGGTGATACTAAATTATATTATATTGCCAGGATGGAATCCAAATAAAGAATTAAATTCCAAAGAAAATCTGAATTATGAAATTGTAGGAACTTTCCTTTTTATTTTTTTATGCTATTTACTTTATGCTTATAATCATCTTTTAATTCGATTTATAGAAGGTTATACATTACGAAATTTCTTAGGATCTTTTGAATTGGGATTTCTTAATAAATATTATGAGTTAAAAGAAAGCTTATCGAAAGCCAGTGAAAAAGATAAAATAGCCGCTATAGAAAAGTTGCACTTTGAATTTCCAGTTCAGGAAGAATTAATACTACCAACTCGTTTGGGGAATATTATAGCCGCTTTCGAAAATTATTCTTTTGATAAATATGGAATAGATGCCGTATTACTTTGGCCAAGAATGATTCCTATCCTAGAAAAAGAGAATTATCTGAATATAATAGCCCAAGAAAAGGGTATTTTTGACTTTTTATTAAATTTATTTTATGTAATACTAGCGTCCGGTCTTTTAGTAATGTCTTCTTTTAGTTATAACCATAATGGATCAGGGTTATTTTTTTCCTTTATAATTACTCTTATATCGCTATATGTAATTTATAATGGTCTTATTAGTTCTGCAATAGCATGGGGTAATACAATCAAAGTTTCTTTTGATCTGTATAGGAATCAACTATGGAAACAATTGAGGCTAACAATGAATTGTTCTATAGATGATGAATTGGTAATATGGAGAGAGTTTTCAAGATTCATAAGAGAAAAGTCGAAATCAAATTTTTATACGGAATTAAATATTGTGACGCTTTCCAGTTTTAATGAGTATCTAAAGGAAAAAAAATGAGCAGTCTTAATCAATTATTTAATCTTTTAAAAGCTTCAACAATTTTAGGAACAGGTAGCTTAGCAGGCTCATTTGCTATTATAGTTGATGGAGTAAATGTAAAATTTAAATTTGATTTTGGTGACTTTCATAGAGAGAGAACATCCAATACTAATTTGAGTTCAATTTCAGAGGATCAATGTGATAAAGTAAGAGGGTTTTTTGAAAGTATAAAAAGGAATATTACAGAAAAAGAATTAAGAAATTATTATGCAGGAATTAAGGACATAAAAATACAAGGTAAGACTTTAGAGCATGTCTCATACGTTATTTGTCATACTGGCTTAACTATTCTTAAAGCCACTAATGGGAAGCAACAGATTATTGACCAATATGAAGCCCATTATAAAAAGATAAAAAAATAGATTAAATTATGAAAAAGAAAGATCAAGACGTCGAATTAAAATTTAATGATGCTTACGATGATAATGCTGAAAATGTTAGTAATAAAAAAGAGCAAGTTATACTTAGTCCTGATATAAATAATAAGAAAACAGCTTTTTCTGGAATAGTTGTATTCATAATAATTTTTTCATTCATAGCATTAATTGTTTCTACAATAAGTTATTTTATTGGTGGAAGTAATAATAATTCTTTTAAATCTTTTCAACGTAAAATAAATACAGACAATAAAATTATTTCAGTTCAAAATGGATATGCTCTTACTCAAGAGTTAGTAATTGAAAAACAAAAATTTGTAATAAGAAAAAGTAATAATGAATTTACTGCTTTACCAATTAACATATCTTCAGTTTCAGAAATTTCACTGTCACCAGATTCAAGTAAAGTAGCGTATATAAATTTAGAAAATACTATTTCATTGGGAATTATTGTTTTAAAGGGTCTTCAAGTGAAAGGCTTTGTAAATTATAATTTGGATATGATGACAGATAAAGAGCCTTTTCAATTAGCATTTGCTGGAAAATCAATATGTCCATGGACTCAAGTAAATTGGTCTTCAAATAGTGATCGGTTTGCATTCTTTTTTTGTGATGACAGCAATGAATCTTCTTATTTGGCCATTGTAAATTCAAATCCAATCGATGTAATTTGGGTTGGAAAGAAAAATAGCCAACTGACAAAACGATTTGTTGAATGGCTTGATATAAACCGTATTCTAGTAAGTCACAATGGATTACAGATAAACACTGAAATACTAAATATAGATGATATAATTAAGGAAAATAATTAGACCCATGACCCACCCCAAGCGCCTAATCGAGATTGACCTCCCAATCAAACGAATCTCCGCACATTCTAGGAGAGAGAAGTCGATTCGACATGGGCATATTTCTACTTTACATATTTGGTGGGCTAGGCGACCGTTAGCCGCTTGTAGGGCGGTGCTTTGTGCTTCTCTTTGGCCGGCACCCACGGATGAGAATTGTCCTGATTTGTTTTTGAAAGAATCGGAAAAGTGTATATTAGATTTTTCTAAAATAGCGGCATCGGATAGAGAAATTCATGATAAAGCATCACAGGATATTTGGAAGAAATGGGTTAAGATTTATGATCAACCAGAACTGATTGATACAAGCAAAGAAGCAGGGAGAGAAAGACTCCAAGAAGCGTTGTTTGATTTCATAGCAGATTTTTCCAATTGGGACAATTCGACTAACAAGCATTATCTGGAAACATCGCGTAAGTTGACATTAGCCGCTCATGAGTCACTGGGTGGAGAAAAAGGTTCTCGTCCTTTGGTAGTAGACCCATTTGCCGGTGGTGGTTCTATTCCACTAGAAGCACTTCGAGTGGGTGCGGATGCATTTGCCAGTGACTTGAATCCCATTCCGGTATTACTGAATAAAGTTACGCTCGAATATATTCCTAAGTATGGAGAGAAACTTGCCGAGGAAGTTCGTAAATGGGGAGAGTGGATTAAAGCTGAAGCAGAGAAAGAACTTTCTGAATTTTATCCAAAAGATAAAGATGGTTCAACTCCTATCGCTTATCTCTGGGCAAGGACTATCCAATGTGAAGGACCTGCCTGTGGTGCGACTGTTCCTCTTATGCGCTCTCTTTGGCTGGCTAAAAAATCCTCTCGTTCCGTTGCTTTGCAGTTTGTCATTGATAAAAAAGAAAAGAAGATTGGTTTTAAAATTCTAAATGATGCAAAAGCCAAAGATGTGAAAGAAGAAGGAACCATTCAGAGAGGAAATGTTGTTTGCCCCGTGTGCGGACATACTACACCTGTTACATCTGTGCGAAAGCAATTAAAAGCTGTAAACGGTGGAGCGGATAACGCTGTATTATTTTGTGTTGTTACAACCAGATCTGAAGAGCAAGGAAGATTCTATCGACTTCCAACGGATGCTGATTTACAATCAATCCAAAAAGCTACAAAGGAATTACAAAAGCGTATAACGTCCCATCGGGGAGAATTTAGTTTAGTTCCTCAAGAATTAACTCCAAGAGGTGGTGGAAGTGGAGCAGGAAGGGCTTTTTCGCAAAGAAATTATGGAATGGAACAATTCAAGGATTTGTTTACATCTAGGCAGTTACTTACTCTCACAACATTGACTCGATTAGTAAAGGAAGCTAAGGTTTCGAAAGCTGATCTAGAATTGGAAAAGGCTGTTAAGACTTGTTTAGGGTTCGTATTATCACGAATGTCTGATGGCAATTCTTCAATGGGAAGTTGGCAATCTACTGGAGAAAAGTTAGGACATTTGTTTGCCCGCCAAGCAATTTCTATGGTATGGGATTTTTGTGAAGCAAATCCATTTTGTTCTTCAAGTAGAAACTTAGCAAGTATGCTTGAATGGATTTTTATGGTGTGTGATAACGTGATTGTACGTAATAAAAACAACACTGCAATGCAATCCTCTGCCGCATTACATCCATTAGCCGACCAATCGGCAGATTGTTTTTTTACAGATCCTCCTTATTATGATGCAGTTCCGTATGCTGATCTTTCTGATTTTTTCTATGTATGGTTAAAGAGAACGGTTGGTAATTACTATCCTGAATTATTCAAGGAAGAGCTAACAAATAAAGCAGATGAATGTATTTTAGATGAGATCAAAGGCAAAGACAAAAACTATTTTGAATCTACTATGCAAAAGGCTATGGCGGAAGGAAATAGAATTCTTTCTCCGAAGGGAATTGGTGTTGTTGTGTTTGCTAATAAAACAACATCGGGATGGGAAGCGCAATTGCAATCTATGTTAAATGCTGGTTGGATGATTACTGCCTCATGGCCTATTGATACCGAAATGGGTTCTAGACTTCGAGCAATGAATTCTGCGGCACTTGCTACGTCTATACATCTTGTTTGCCGTCCTCGTCAACCTTTAGAGTTTTGGGATGGGAAAGGAAAATTGGATGGAACCAAAAAAATGGATTCTGGGTTAACGGGTGATTGGCGCGATGTGTTGCGAGAATTGCCTAAGCGAATCCGAGATTGGATGCCTCGCATGGCGAAAGAAGGAATTGTAGGAGCGGATGCTATCTTTGCCTGTATAGGTCCTGCGTTGGAAATTTATAGTCAATACGAAAGAGTAGAAAAACCAAATGGGGATTTAGTCAACCTGCGTGAGTATCTAGAAAAAGTTTGGGAAGTGGTTTCGAGAGAAGCACTTCATCTCGTATTCGAGGATGCAGATACAGAAGGTCTGGAACCTGACGCACGGGTAACAGCAATTTGGCTCTGGACTCTAGCTGGTGGTTCTGATTCAGAAAGTGATTCTAGTGAAGAAGATGACGATGAGGATAAACCTAAGTCTGCGAAGGCTGGAAAACTAAAAGGCGGTTTTTCTCTCGACTCGGATACCGCAAATCGTATCGCGCAAGGTTTAGGTGCTGAACTAAAAAGTATTTCGTCTGTCGTTGAAGTCAAAGGGGAGACTTCACGATTAATCCCTGTAGCAGAAAGAGCCAATTATCTCTTCGGCAAAGAAGCCAAAGAAGAAACTTTGAGTAATAAAAAGAAAAAAACAAAAGAACAAACGTTGTTTACCCCCGCCGAACTAGGAAAGGACACCGACGAGTGGAAAGAGTTAACGGTTGAAAAAACAGGTCAGACTGTGCTAGACAGATTGCACCAATCCATGTTGCTATTTGCCGCTGGTCGAACCCAAGCTCTAAAACGCTTTCTATCCGAAGAAGCTGGTAATGACGATCGCTTTTGGAAACTAGCACAATCATTAAACGCCCTCTACCCCAAAGGCACAGACGAACGCCGCTGGGTTGAAGGCGTGCAAACATTTAGGAGAGGAGTGTAGGGGATGGTCTGCAATATTTATAAAGAAGGAAGAAAAAGCTAATGGGAATTTTTGGAGATTTACCTGGGGCACCTTTGGAAAATACAGAAAAATTTGAAAAAGAAATATTCGAACAAAATTTAGAAATATTTGAGCAAGCCGATACACAACGTGCTGAATATTTTTTTGATATACTAAGTGATTTGCTCAAAACCTTTCAATTAGATTATAATGATCCTCGAATTAAATTATCTGTTAAAAAAACAGGGCAATCTGGATTTTCCTTACATATAGGCAATAAGGCTGTAATAACTATTAAAAGAGATTATAATGAATTAGTTTTAGAAATATTACAACCAGCAGAAAACCATTTTTATAAATCTAGTCCAAGCTTTCGCTCAATCGAGGGAAAAAATAGATCAAATAAAAATGCGGCAGTTAATAATGTATCTTTTGCATTTCAAAAATTAGATATAGAAAAAAATAAAATTAAAGAGCAATGGTATGAAATAGTAAAATCTCTTTTAGATAAGAATCCAAAGGCAAGAAGAGATTCCCATAATTATTATTTTTATAATGTAATTATTAATAAATCTAAACGCAAAGAAGCGTTAAAGGCAATACCTACAGAAATTTCAGATAAATATAAAAGAGAAGTTGAAAATGAAGAAGAAGAATTTGAAGATTATGTTTTTGATCCAAAGGATATAAATATTTCTATTGAACAAAGAAGTTTAGATACTTTAATTTCTAGGATTGAATACGAAGAAATCGATATGAGTCCTGATTTTCAAAGGAATTCGAATCTTTGGTCTGATCAAATGATGAGTAGATTCATCGAATCCATTTTACTTCGTTTGCCATTACCCGCATTTTATTTTGATGCAACTGACGATAAATACTGGTTGGTGGTAGACGGTTTACAGAGATTATTCACAATCTATAAATTTGTATTATTGAAACAGGAAAAAGAAAGATTACGATTGAGTGGTTTAAAAATCTTAAAAGACTTGAATAATAAAACTTATGATGAACTGACTGGTGAATATAAACGCAGGATTAAAGAATGCCAAGCTACATGTAATTTAATTAAACCTGTTACTCCTGCCGCTGTGAAATATAGCATATTTCATAGAATAAATACTGGAGGGTTGAGATTAAATAACCAAGAAATTCGGAACGCATTGAATCAAAGAATGAAAGGTCAGCAAGCAGAAGGTCCAAAACTATTAAAAGAATTGGCAGAGTCAAAAGAATTTAAAGAAGTTATTCAAATATCTGCAAAAAGAATGCAGGATAGAGAAGTAATATTACGATTTATCGCTTTTCAAATTATTCCAGCTCGAGATTATAAAGGATCTATGCGAAGCTTTTTAGATCAAGCTATGGAGGAGTTAAATAAAAGGCTTCTCAATGAATCGAAATTAAAACAGGAATTAGAACAACGATTTAAGTCATCATTAGAAAGAGCAAAATTCCTTTTTGGAGAAAAGGCATTTAGTAGAGAATCAGAGAGAGGGTCAATAAAATTTAATAGAGCACTGTTTGATGTATGGGGATATTATTTATCCAAGCTTACTATTGAACAAGAAAAACTTCTCTACAAAAACAAGTCTAAAATTGTTGAAGAATTTAATTCATTACTAGAAACAGATTTTGAAGAAACTATTGCATCTTCCACAACTTCGTCGGCTAACGTTGCACTTAGATTTGAAGAGATTTATGCTATTTTGGCGAAATATATTCCTGATTTGAATATGGAGTGGAAGAATGATAAATAATTTAACGATTCAGAATTTTAAGGCATTTGAATTACAAAGTTTTAGTTTAAAAAACTTAAATATATTTACTGGTATAAACGGTGTAGGAAAATCATCAGCATTACAGAGCCTTCTACTGTTACGGCAGTCTTTTTTGAAGAATAAGCTTGAAAGTCTGGTTTTAAATCACGAAGATTATGTTTCTATTGGGACTGGGAAGGATGCCTTATATAGCGGAGTATTAAATGAATTTGCTCCTATTGGTTTCTATTTTAATGATTCAAAAGAAAAAAATCAATTCCTCTTTGACTATTTAAGAGAGTCAGACAAAGAAGAATTAGAAAAAAAACAAATAGAACGAATGGGAACATTAAGGCTGAATTCTAGTTCTGAATTTAACCCTTCCTTTTTTGATCAGCCATTGTTTAAATCTGATAATCTTTTTCAATATTTACCCGCTGAGAGGATAGGACCAGAGGATGAAAATGAAATGTCAAGCGAATACGTAATTGAAAGAAAAGAACTAGGTCCCAAAGGAAAGTTTTCTTTAGATTATTTTGAATCCTATAAGACAACACAACTAGATAATCCATATATATTACACCCAAGAACGTTATTGGATGTATCAGGCTCCAATTCTTTGGGTGTACAGACAAATTTGTGGTTAAATGAAATAACTCCTGGAACAAAACTCTCCACCTACGAAATTAAAGAGATTCGAAAGATTCGAGGTGCATTTAGCTTTCAACAAAATGATGGATATGGCCCTGAATATAAAACAAAGAATGTTGGTTTTGGTCTTACTTATGTGTTACCCGTTATCCTCGCATTACTTACAACAAAGCCAGGTGGTATGGTTATCATCGAAAATCCAGAATCCCATTTGCACCCAGCCGGACAATCCAAGATGGCAGAGCTTATAGCTCGATGTGCGGCTTCTGGTGTGCAAGTGTTTGTAGAAACTCATAGCGATCATATTATTAATGGGATAATGGTAGCCGCTTATGAGCATTACAAAGAGAAAAAGAAAGAAAATCCAGATAAAACAATTGGTATATCCAATGAAGATGTGGCTATTTACTATTTTTCGCGGGAAGAAGGAAGGAATTATTCAGATGTGGAGAGGATAAATTTAACCGAGACAGGAAGAATTAAGAAACCGCCTAGAAAATTCTTTGATCAATTTGATCTTGACCTCAGGAGATTACTATGAGTGAAAGAGTTTTGAATGTTTTTCTGGATATTAGTATAGATGATTTAACAAAACAAAATAAAGAAGCACTCAACTCGTTTATTCACACAATTGGTGATATAGACTCAAAAGAAAATATTAATATTTATCGAATTCGAGATTTGGGTTATGTTCCTGATGATGACTTTCATGAAGAATATCTATTTAATAAAGTTAGAATAATAAACAGTCTTATAAAAAAAATGGAAGTTTGGGAATCGGAAGATAAATTAGAATCTGAAAATCCAAAATATTACAAATGGGAATTTGCCTATGCGACAAAGATTTCACCTTTTAAAAACATTCTTGGTTACATGGCATATTTATTTTTTCATTTTGATCAATATAGTTTTTTGGTAACTTTAAAAAATTACCATGGAGGAAATATTTATACTATTATTGATTATGAAAAACTTACTACTTCAATTGAATCCTATTGGTACCAAATTGCTTTCAGCAATCCATTTACAAATTTTGATAAATCTTTTTATTCTTGGTACAGCAACTTGGTACAGCCTAGAAAATATGATCATAACTATAAACATGATTTGTATCCGATAGATCGTCTCAATCCGACTAATCATAAAAAAGAGTTGGATAGACTTCTTATAATATATTTGGGAAAATACCAAAAATCTATGTCTGAACGCAGAGGTAATCAGCAGAAGTTTGAATCACCATTATTTTGTTCGGAAGATAAGGCGATAAGATTACTACAATCTGCCATTGGTGATCCAAATAGAGAGTTATTTAATTATGATTCAGAAACCAAATTATTTATAGAATATAAAACTCATCCTAATACCCCAAATCTTTATCATGGGTATCATAGACTGGATAGAGATATTTTCCTAAGTGAAGTAGAAAGCAATCACAGTTTAGATACCCGCAGGCAATTAGAACAAAGAGAAAAGCTGGGTAATACTGAGTAATCTATGATAAATCGCAATATTTTATTTATCTGTAGCGGTAACAGAGATCGTAGTCCAACAGCGGAAAAAATCTATAAAGATGATGAATCTCTTTCTGTTCGTTCAGCAGGAACAAGTAAAGATGCAGTGCGTGAAGTGACCATAGAAGATGTTCAATGGGCGGATATAATTTTTGTCATGGAGAAAAAACATGAAGAGCGCATGATTACAAAATTTACCAGAGCTATAAAATATAAAGAGATGCATGTGCTCGATATTCATAATGATTATAAATTCATGGATCCAGAATTAGTGAAACTACTTCAAACTAAAGTAAATGCAATACTTAGTATTAATTAAGGAATAAGTTAAGGAAAATTTATATGAACCTCAAACCTTGGCATACAATCATTAGCCCCCGTGAAGATCTAAGAGAAGGAAGACCTCTCGATGCTTCTGAATTTGCTGTGCACTTGGATCATGTACGAGATGGGGTTGCGGGTAAGGATTATACGGATCCAGTTAAGTTTTTTCAAAGAACTTATTTGACGGAGAGCTTATTAGATTTTGCCTCACAAGCCGTTAGGCGATGGAATGGCATCACTGTTGAGACTTCGCCGATTTTTAATTTGAGCACTCAGTTTGGAGGAGGAAAGACTCACTCTTTAACATTGTTATATCATCTTGCTAAGGGTGGTAAGGATTACCAAGAGTGGAATGGAGTTAATCAAATTTTGGGTAAAGCTGGAGTAACCTCTATTCCTGAAGTTAAGACTGCTATTTTTGTGGGAACAGAGTTTAGTTCTGTGAGTGGAAGAACGAAAGCGGATGAGCCTTTACGATTGACACCTTGGGGAGAGATTGCTTTTCAACTTGGTGGGAGAGAAGGTTATTCTCTTTTAGAAAAACATGATACTCAATTTATTTCTCCTGCTGGGGATGATCTGCAAAAGTTATTCGATCCGAATACTTCCTATTTAATTCTTTTAGATGAAATTTTAAATTATATTAGTAAACATCGCGATTATAAAAATTTAGGGACTCAATTCTATCATTTTATACAAACTTTATCTGAATTTGTAAGGAGTAGAAATAATATAGTTCTCGCAGTTTCTATTCCTGCATCTGAACTGGAATTAACGCCCGACGATATTGCTGACTTTGATAGAATTAAAAAACTGCTAGATAGACTTGGTAAAGCAATGTTTCTTTCTTCTGGAAAGGAGACAAATGAAATTATCCGTCGTCGATTATTTGAATGGAATGGTCTTCCACCGGAGGCAAATAAAACAATCGCAGAATATTTAAACTGGTTACAAAATCATGAAAGCCACTTGCCTGGATGGTTTTCCATGAACCAAGCTAAAGAGCATTTTGAAGCGTCCTATCCATTTCATCCTTCTGTGATTTCTTTATTTGAACGCAAATGGCAATCCCTTCCTCGATTTCAACAAACACGGGGAGTTTTACGCCTATTAGCCCTTTGGGTTTCTAGAACTTATTCAGAAGCATATAAGAAAAATCAAAAGTTTCCTTTGATTGATTTAGGCAATGCTCCACTAGAAGACGATAAATTTAGAGCGGCTGTCTTTGAGCAATTGGGTGAGGCAAAACTAGAAGCGGCTGTTACGACAGATATTGCAGGAAAAAAAGAATCCCATTCCTTACGCTTAGATGAAGAAGCTACAGAAAATATTTCTAAAAAAACTTTGCATAGAAGAACTGCCGGAATTATTTTTTTTGAATCCAATGGGGGACAGGTTACGGATAAGTTGGCGACAGTTCCGGAAATCAAGTTAGCCATTGGCGAACCTGATTTGGATATAGGGCTTTTAGATTCTGTTTTGCAATCGTTACTAGATGGTTGTTATTATCTTACTGCAAGTGGAGCCAAATATAAATTCTCCACTCAAGAAAATTTAATCAAACGATTTGTTGATAGAAATGCAAGCATTGACCCAATAGAGATTACTGAATTACTCGAAACAGAAATTCGTTCTGTATTTCCAAATTACAATGGAATAGATTTAATTTATTTTCCAAGTCAAAATCATCAAATTCCAGACAGAGCCTTGCTTCAATTTATAGTATTACATCCAAGTAAGAATATGCAAGGTGTTGACACTCTATCTTTTGTGCAGGATTCGTTTTTGAAATATGGAAATACTAGCCGTATTTTTAAAAGTGGTTTGTTTTTCTGTATCCCTGAAAGTGATTCGAATCTAAACCAAGCAGCACGCAAAGCTTTGGCTTGGACGGCTATTGAAAGTGAAGCATCTGAATTGAAAATTGATTCCGAACAAATCAAAGCAATCAAAGAAAATATTCAAAGAGCTAAAAAAGAAATTAAAGAAAGTGTTTGGAAGTCTTATAGGTTCTTATATTATCTGGATAAGGACAATAAACCACATAAATTAGATTTAGGTCAAATCCATTCGAGTCAATCGAAATCATTAATTGATCTATACATCCAAAGATTAAAATCAGATGGAGAAATCAGCGATGAAATAAATCCAAATTATCTAATCCGAAATTGGCCTCCTGCTTTTACTGCATGGGGTTTAAAATCAATGAGAGACTTATTTTATTCTTCCCCTCGATTCCCAAGAGTTCTCAATTCAGAGAATTTAAAAAATACTGTTATCAAAGGTGTGGCTAATAGTCTTTTCGCCATTGGAATTAGAAAGGCTGATTTAATTTCTGATATAAGAATAGGAAAGACTATTTATAATTCTGATTTAGATATTTCGGATGAGTTTATTATTCTACTACCAGAAGAAGCAAAGCGATTACAAGACCCACCTAAGTTAACAAAGTTAGAAATTATCTTGCCTTCTACAAATTTAAAAGTGGGACAATCGTATCATCTGACGACTAGAGGATTCGATCAGTATTCGCAAGTCTATACTCCTTCGGAACAGAAATGGACTACTGACTTTGGAACGATTACGAATGAAGGTGTATTGATTGTTACAGAACCAACTATCGATCCAATTGTTGTTAGTGTTAATGCAGGTGGATTGACTTCACAAAAAACAATCTTCATAGAACATGAGAAGTTAAAGCATACACCTATTGAGAGTCAAGGATTAAGCAAAGTTTCAACTCTCTCATGGAAAGGAATAATTCCTTTAGCGAAATGGATGCTATTTTATAGTAAGATATTGATTAAGCTAACACAAAAACCAAAATTAAATATTCAAGTAAGTATTTCCTGTGAAATCGAAAAAGAAAATGAAGAGCAAATAAAGTCAGAAATTCGTCCTCTGTTAATTGAATTGGGTTTGGAAGATACACTAGCTTAAAGCCTCTTTAAATTTCGGATTAGTTATGAATTAAGAAAGAGAAGTATATTTACAAAGCTTTTTCGTATTTTGATATTGATGCAGAGTGACTTTTTTATACTTCCAATCCCCCTTATTCCCCCTTTCCAAAGGGGGCGTTCCACTATGAGAATCTTTTCGTAAGAAGAAAAAATAAACGTTTTCTATATAGTAACACTGAATCGACAAAAAATAAAAAATCCACAAACACTAACAACCTACCTTCTCACTAAAAAAACCGAAATACAAAAAGCCCAACCGGAGAATCCTGCGTGTTATAACGATTAATCGCAGTTTCGGGTTTCTTTTCTTTTTTGCATACTTTTTCTTTTCTTTACAAAAAGAAAAGAAAAAAGTATGAATAATCCCCGTCCGCTGGGAAGCGGGAATAAGAAAAAAATAAATCTTAAAAGTATTTAAGGGATCAGCGCGACTGACTAAGTCGCAATAAAAACCCCTACACTGATTTCAAAAACTCCTTCGCTGGCTTTTTGAATAGACCCATTAAGTTGAATAGATAAATAGAAAGAATGAGCAAAATAGTGAAGCAGAGGCTAATAACGATTTCCCAGATTGGAATTGTATACCTTAGATTTAGAAAATAAGTAGATAAGATGTAATTTGCAATGAGAGAAAGAATGAGAGAGCATAGAAAGGCGTAGATGCTCACAAATAAAGCTTCAATGAAATACATTCTAAATACAAATCTAGATGTGGCTCCGATGACTCGAAGTAGAGAGGTTTCTTCTTCTCTTTGTCTTTTAGAAGAATAAAGACTTGCGATTAGTAGTAAAATTGAAGATGTAATGATGAAAGAAGTCATGAGACCAATTACACTAGCGACTTTATCTAGAATGACTGTAAAGTTTTGAATTGCTTTTTCTACGTCTATTACTGTAGCGTTAGGCGCTTTACTTACTAATTCTTTTTGGAATTGATATCTATCTTCTGGACTTTCTAAAAGGAAGGATGTGATAAAATAAGCTGGGGCTGACTCTAAACTCCCGGGTGAAAATAATACAACGAAGTTTGGTTTCATATCTGCCCAGTTTACACTGCGAGTATTTGTTATTTTTCCAGATACTTCGATTCCTTGCACATTGAACTGAAGTGTGTCTCCAATTTTGACACCTAGACTTTTGGCAAATTCATATTCGACAGAGATTTCATCTTCTCCTTTGTTTTCCCAAAATTTTCCTTCCACAACTTTTTCAGTTTCATACATTTCATTTCGATAAGATAAAAAATATTCTCTTGTTTTAGCTGTTGATCGCCAGTCTCTTTTGACTGCATCTTTTTCGGTATCTTCTTTTAAGATTGGTTTGTTGTTTATACCTGCGAGTCTTGCTCCGATGATAGGAGAAATTAAAACTTGTTTGGATGGGAATCGACTTTGAATCGATTTCAATTCTTCAATTTGTTCTTTTCGAAGATCAATCGCAAATACGTTAGGTCTTCTATCTAATTGATTGATTCCACTTAAGCTAAGTAAACTATTTTTAATGATAATGGATAAAAGAAGAATTGTAAGAGCAGATCCAATTCCGATGATTGGGAGTGCCAATCCACTTCCTGTTTGATTTATTTTTTTTAGAACCAGTCGAAACGTGTTTCCGAAGATAGGCGTTTTTAGAAGTTGTAAGCTTAAGATTCTAAAAAGCTGATAGAAAATTGTGAGTAAGATAGGTAATAGTAGAATGACACCACTTAAAATAAAACCTTTTAGAAAACTCCCTGTTTCATTGCTTGCTAATAGAAAGAAGAGTAGGTAGATGAGAATTGTCTCGAAGAAGAGCAATTTATCGGGTAGGAAACGGATTTTAATTTTTTCTTCCATCTCAGACCGAATGGCAAAGAGAGGGCTCAGTCTTGTTATTTTTACGATAGACTCTATACCAATTACAATAGGAACGAATACACCAATAAAAATTCCCCATAGAAAGGACTTGAAATTAATTTTGGGATCAATTCCTCTTAAAAAATCAGATCCGGTTAGATCTGGAATAAAGAATTGGATAAAATAACCTAAACCGATTCCGATTGTCGTTCCAATGATTGATAAAAGAATGATCTCTCTAATAAAAATGGAAATATTCCAGTAAGAGGTTGCGCCTAAGCATTTTAGAACAGCGATTTCCTTTGTCTTTTCACTTAGTCTTGTCCTAGTGGATATTAATATTGAAATTGCTCCTAAAAAGAATGCAGAGAGTCCGAGTAGGCTCATATAATCAAAGGTGCTGTTTATAAAGCGTTGAGAGCCTGATCCTATTTCTGTATTGTGATATAGAGTTAAATCTTTGTTGATGAATTTTTTGAAATTCTCTTCTTTAAAGTTTTTTGAATCAATTCCATTTGGCAGAGCCACTAAAACATTATAACGAATTCTGCTTCCCCTAGATTCTAAACCTGTCTTTTTAAAAGCGTTAGGTGTTATGATAGCCGTTGGTGCCATTGAGGTAAACGTTCCAACAGAACTTGGCTCCTTTAAAACATAACCTTTTAGTTTGAATTTTTCATTTCCGATAAATACATAACTTCCAATTTCTAATTTCAGATTTTTAGATAAAGTCTCTTCTAAGATAGTTTCGTTATTTTTTAGATGATTAAAAAGTCCGACAGGTTTTGTTTGAATTTCACCATAGAGAGGAAATTTTTCATCCAGAACTTTTACAGTAGCAAGTGACGTTTCTTTATTGGGAGTATAAATCATCGATGCAAAGTTTACAGAATAAGACAGTTTTGAATTTTCAGGGAGATTTTCTTTTATAAATTTTTTAATTTCACTAGAATATGGACTTGGAGATTCAATCATTAAATCACCGCCCATGATTGTTCTAGATTCTTTTCCAATAGCTTCGTATAGATTTTGTTTATAGGAATTGATACCGGTTACAGTTCCGACTCCAATGGCAACGGCTAATATAAATTGAATGGAATAGATGGGACGTTGTAGAATTTCTCTTAAAATGAATTTAGATTGAAAGGAGAGTTTCATTTTTTACCTTTCTTTTTTGCTTTAAGTTTCGTTTTTTGTGGTTTATCTAGATTCGTTTCTCTCTCTTTAAGAGAACCATTTTCCATTTCTAAGATTCTATCGGCTAGAGATGCTACCTTTGGATCATGGGTTACTATGATAAGCGTTGAATTATTTTCTTTATTGAGTGAGGTTAACATATTCATTACAAGCTCACCGTTTTTAGCATCTAAGTTTCCGGTTGGTTCATCAGCGAATAAAATTTTCGGATTATTGATAAAGGATCGTGCGATAGCTACTCTTTGTTCTTCGCCCCCGGAAAGTTGAGAAGGAAAATGGGAGAGTCTATGTTCTAAGGAAACTTTTTCTAGAAGATTTGTCGCTTTTTCTTTTATTTCCTTTTCACTTAATTTACTAGATAAAATCAATGGAAGGCAAACATTTTCTAGAGCGCTTAACGTGCGAATCAGTTGAAAGTTTTGAAAGATAAAGCCAACTCTTTCTGCTCTCAATCGAGCCAGTTCATCTTCGCTGAGTCCTTTTATTTGAATAGAATCAATGATCACTTCTCCCGTATCGGGTCGATCTAGACCTGCGGCAATTCCAAGTAAGGTGGACTTTCCTGAGCCAGAAGGTCCCATGATTGCGACAAATTCACCTTGGTTGATTTTAATGTTAATATTTTTTAGAACATGTAAAGAGTGTTCTGATGAATTATAATTTTTGTTGATATTGATAAGTTCTAGCAAAGCTTCCTCGATCTCTCATATACTACTTTTGTGTTAGTGATTCTAATATGACCTCTTTCCAAATTCATAAGTTCCAAAAAATTTTCTACTAATTAAACTTGCCAAATGCCATTCTCAGTTTTATTTTGATCGAATATGTTAAACTTCAAACAGATTATTGAGCGTGGTTTGTCTTTGCGACTTCTTTGGGATTTATTTATGATTATGGCAGTAATCATGAATTTACATTTAATTGTTTTTGATCTATCTTATCTTACTTTGAGACCTTATTATTTATCTCACTTACCTGCCGTAACAAAATTTTATGATCCATTTTTAGGAATCGAACCACATAGAACGACTGAGGATTATTTAAAGTTAGTCGATGAATATGCAAGAATTTTAGATACACCAGATTCGCCAGAAAAAGAAGAAGCGATTCATTTATTCTCTGAAAAGTTAATTGAACAGTCCTTTAAGATGATTGATGAAAATCCATTTGAAAAGGTTGGATTAACCGCAAATTTACAAAGAATTAAATATGAAATCAAGAAAAAATATGAAGTATTCAACGGAGTCAGTGCAGAAAAATCATCATCTAAAGATGCATTTAAATGGTTTTGGACCTATGATCCAAAAACAGTAAAAGAGCATATCCAGTTTTTCAGAGATACTATAGCACCTCTAGTCGCTCCAAATTATTACAGGCATTATGGATTAAATGGAAAGTATGTAGATGATTTCTTTAAGCTTGATCTTCCCTTCTTTGTATTATTTCTCTTAGAATTTTTGGTTCAATGGTATCTATCAATTCGAAATCGAGTGTATGTTGCTTGGTTTTTATATCCAATGTATCATTGGTATGACGTTCTTGGATTGATACCGTTAGCCGAATTCAGATTTTTCCGATTGTTCCGTATAATCAATATGTATATCATCTTAAAAAATAGTAGTCTCACAAATGTTGGAAATGATATTTTTACAAGAACTTTTATCTATTATACAAACATAATTAAAGAAGAGTTAACCGACATGGTAACGGTTCGAATCTTGACAGAGATGCAAGACGAAATTAAATCGGGAGCTTCTGTCAATTTAGTTACTTCTGCAGTGGAAGCTAGAAGAGAACAGTTAAAGAAATTGATCATAGAAAATATTAAAAAGGGAATTGCAAATCCTAAAGCAAATGAAACCATTCGCAAATTACTTGCAGAAGCATTGGTTCGTTCTTCAAACACTGCATCAACTTTGCAAATTATTCCAGCAGTCATAAAAGAAACTGTAACCAAGGACATTGGTCTTGCTATCTTTGACTCAATGAATGAAGTGATTATTTCTAAATTAACGGGAGAGCAGGGTGAGGAAAATATCAATCTATTAATCGATAATGTTCTAGATGATGTGATACTTGGATCTCAAGATAGTGAATTCAATAAATTAAGTGAAGATATGGCGATTGAAATTATTGAAAATATGAAAAAAGCTGTATCAGTTAAAAAATGGGTGAAAGCAAAATTATGAAATCTATTTTTATAAAAGCATGCCTTGTCTCGTTTTTACTGGCTCAGAATTTGTATTCTCAAAAGACAGAAATAAGCAGTGGAGTTAAAACATATTGTTTGCCTAAAGAGGGGGAAGCGGTTACTCCTTCTTTGCCTCCTTGCACAAATAAAATTGCTGTAGATATTTATACTCCTGAAGATAAAAAGCCGATTGCGGATGTTTTGGTATTAAATGGTTGGAGTTTTCCTAGAGATGATTGGCAAAAGAAAACTAGAATTTTGAAAAGTGCAAAGGAAAAAGGATTTCGTTTGATTTTTCCTGAAATGGGTAAAACGAATTATGAATCAGAGTATTTCCCTGAAACAAAATTAAAATGGTCAACAACTCCTGGTGGAAAATGGGTAAGGGAGATATTAATTCCATCCTTACAAAAAAATGGGATTTTAGTTAAAGGTAGTAAAAATTTTGTAATGGGTCTATCGACAGGCGGAAGAGGGGCAGCTATTTTAGGTTTTACAAAGCCAGATATTTTCTCTGCAGCTGCCTCTATATCAGGGGACTTTGATCAGGCGACTATGCCAAAAGATAGACTGATGACAGGGTCATATGGACCTTATGAAGAAAATAAAGTAAGATGGGAGACCGTGGATAACGTCTATCGCAGTGCGAAAGATTGGAAAATACCAGTTTATTTGGGGCATGGACAATCAGATAAGGTTTCTCCTTTTATTCAAACAAAGAATTTTTATCTTAAGTTAAAGGAGCTACATCCAAATCTAAAGATTGTATTCAATGATCCAGTATCAGCAGAGCATGATTACAAGTATTGGGATTCAGAAGTAGATCCAATTTTTGATTTTTTTTCTAGTATAAAATAAGGCGAGTTCGATCTAACAAAAAAACTTAAAAGATTACCACCGAGAGCAACGATAAGGAAACGATACAGAAACGATAGATAATTCTGAATCATTGTATCTTTTATCGGTGTTCATCTGTGTTTATCCTGCCCTTCGCCCCAAGTATTTGCGACCATCGCCTTCGCATGTGGTTAAAAATTCTTACATTAATCACATTGTGCGCAATGATGCGTTAGTATGGCTTCTGGCCTGAATAATTTCCTGGAGGATTATAGTTACATCCAAATATAATGCCTCCACCATTGGAACAGACGACGCCCGCGCAGCCGATCGCAGTTGAATTTTTCCAAACTACTTGTGTGTAATGACCACAAACTTTTCCTGATGCACAAGTATTTGTAGAATAATTGTAATCAGATTTTTCATTATACCATGCGTTAACTGCATTGACACCTGTGTAACTTGTATAACTAGCCCAAGCTAAATTTTCTCCATAGCCTGGATTTGTAGGACCTGCTGAATGACTCATTACGCAATTATTTGTAGTTGCTAGATAGGTTACTTTATTTAGTGCATAAGTAGCAACTGTTGCATCCCAAACCAAGTTCGGTAAGCCGGCATTTTCTTGTGCACGGAGTCTGTTGTGTTCAATGGTAATTCCACTTACAGAAGAAGACTCACCAGCTGCACTTGCTGCCAATGCCATTGATCCTCTTGTTGAAATCCCCAATCCAATGAGAGCCATATTTTTACTATATGCTTTTCTATCTTTTGTTGCACTACATTCATTTTTTAGTAAAAGAGTATCATCGGGGCATTCCATAATATTTTGCATACAATTGAAATTTAAAAATACTAAGAATACTAATAATAAAGATTTCATATGAACCATCCTTCCTGCATGGTTTTTGCAAAGTATGGTGAATGCAATCATAATTATTCGGAACAAATTGCAAACAAATTGAATTTATCCCATCTCTTTGGATTTTAAATAGATCAATGTTTTAAATTCTAGTGAAAAATTCTTACTTGTAGTTAAGCTTAATTTAAAAATAAAAAACATTCATTGAAGATATAAATTGTTGAACTAATCTTTCAAGGAATCTATCTCCGTTGAACTATTGGAGGTTATAATAAAAAATCGGGTAAGCTCGGAGTTCTTCTATATGCTCGTGAAAAATCAATTTTATTTATTGATTTTAATTTATACCTTTATAAAAACGTTAGATGTATATAAAAATACTTATCCGTTATTCAATGTATATACACTAAAAAAGGTATTATTAAAAAGATCAAGTTGGGTCATTTATTAGAATGAATCGTTAGTTCTCATTCTAGACAAGAAAGATAAATTGCATTTTGCATAGCAAATATCAATATAAACATTCTTGCTAGAATAACCCCAAATTAAATTATAGAGAAAAATATTTAATAACAGCCTCGCATAACAGAGATTTAACATATTTTATGAAATTACTCGTATTCACTATGGAATCGGTAAAATTAAATGTTTCTGTTTTAGTGGAGTTGATAAATCTGTTCATAGGCAAAAACAAATTAGGCTAACAGTAAACGCACAACGTAATTTTGTAAAAAGTGATGAATTGAATGAATACAATAAATGATTACTGTAAGATGATTCTCTTTTCCGGTAGGTTAAGTGATAAGTTAATATCTCCACCAGAAAATTTAGAGGATACAAGGGATTTTAATTTAGATATCCCAATGACTCCAACAAGGGATAAGTCAATACAAATATCAGAACAAAAATCTAAAATTCCTCGTTTGGAACATTTGCATATGAGTGTGAATCGAGGACTTGCAATGCATCATTTCGCTAATCATGAACTTATGGCTACCGAGATATTTGCTTGGGCGATTTTAAAATTTCAAGACCTTTCGACAGAAGCAAGAAAAACGCTATTAAGAAGTTTACAGGATGAGCAAAAACATTTAAAGCTTTATATAGATAGAATGACGGATTTGGGAATAGAATTTGGAGATAAACCTCTCAATGGTATATTTTGGAAATATATCCCAATGATGCAAACCTTTGAAAAATTTACAGCTATCATGTCTATTTCCTTTGAAGGGGCTAATCTTGATTATGCAACAATATACCAAAAGACTTTTTCTCAATTTGGTGATGATAAAAGTGCACAAATTATGGAAACAGTTTTTTTAGATGAATTGAAACATGTAAGAAGAGGTTTAAACGTTATACGCTCTTCAAAAGATCAGTCAATTTCAGATTGGGATTATTATATCTCATTGTTAGAGAAACCTTTTACGCCGAGACGTGCCAAGGGATATTTTTATTTGCCGGATACTCGCAGGAAAGTGGGTTTTACAGAAGAGTTTATAGAAAAATTGGCAGAATATAGAGATGAATTCTCAAACCGTAAAAAGGAAATTATTCCAGAGGAGTTAAAAACATGGGGAATCTATACAGGTTAAATTCTTTATTCGAAATTGAAATTAAACAGTTTCCGGGTCCAATTGATTTTGATAAATCAATGCTTGTTCGCAGTAATATATTTGATTATCTTTTTTTAGCTTTATCAAGTAGTGAGGATTATTCTTTGTTAGGTGAAAAACCTTCCGAAGAGTTATTGGATTATTGGCAAAAGAATAAATTGGAAACAGGAAAGCCAATTCAAATAGAAGAGCCATATTATGATCATGAACTCTTTTTGAGTAAAAATCTTTTAAAGAAAAATGTTTTAGTTGAGTGGGGAAATACAAGCAGTGTCAATAAAGATGGGTCGGGAATCAAAAGAAAAGGAAAGACTATTCTTTTATCGAGAGAATTGAATTCAAAATATACACAACTTCTTTGGAAGGAAAAGTTAAAACTAAATCGACTTAATTCAGTAATTTGCACTAGTGCTTTAGAAGTTGATTATGCTGTTTCGACAATGAAATTTCCAATTGTTTTAAAGACAGAATTTGGATTCTCTGGAAGAGGAAATTTTATTATAAAAGATAAAAAAGAATTAAAAGAGAATTTATATCGGATCAAAGTTGCAATCCGAGAGAATGCAAATAGGATTATCGTAGAAGAATGGGTTGGTGATAAAAGAATGCATGACTTCAGTGGGTTATTTGATATAAACAAACGAAGTGTTGAATTTGTTGCCTTAACTCATATGTTTATCGATCAATTTGGTTCTTATAAAGGAACCGTTATTCGAAAAGAGGAAGATAGAAAAGTAAGAGAAGAAGTTTACAATGAATTAGCGCAGTATCTAGGTTTTTTTGGGAAATGCAATGGACCAATTTCAATGGATGGTTTTACTTTTAAAAAAGATGGATTGATTGAAACGCAATACATGAGTGAAATCAATTTTAGATGGTCAATGGGTAGAATTTTATTTGAGCTGGATAAAAAGATTGGAAAATCTGAAAATGATCGCGCACTCGTTTTTGTTTCAATTAAAGCAAAAGAATTAAAGTTTAAAACAGTTTTATCAGAACTAAATAAGTTAATAAAGGAAAATAAAAATCAAATTCTTCTATTAACTCCAATACAAAACGAAAATGGAAAATTAAATCCTTTTGCTTGTTTTTATCTAAGTGGCGAATATAAAAAGTTAATTAATTCACAGGAGCAATTAAAAAAGCTCTTAGCTTGATTAATAAAGCCCCTTAATCGAATTTGCAATTCTATTTACATTGTCCTTTGTAAGATTTGGGTAGATAGGAATGCAATGTCCTCTTTGATAGAGACGTTCTGCATTCGGAAAATCGCTGTTACTCGCACTTAAAATTCTATGTAAAGGCAAGGAGATAGTTCTTTCTGTTCCAATCTGAAGGGATTTGAAATATCTTTCTACTTCTTCGTAAGGTTTTGCGATTACAACAGGAAAGCGATTAAACTGATCCTGGCTTGCATTTTTAAAATAGGTTTCGTGTGATGCGGCTAAAACCGACTGTAAATAGATTTGAGCAATTTTCTTTTTTCGTTCAATGATTACACCTAGCTTAGAAATTTGTTCAATTCCAATAGCTGCTTGGAAATCAAGTAAATTGTAATCATATTTAGGTTTATTTGGTTCTCTTTTCTCGTTGTGTCCAACTTTTTGAGAACGAATGGTTTCGGCAAGAGAATCGTTAGGTGTTATAACAACAGCTCCGTTTCCAGTTGTGATTACATGATTTGGTTGCATTCCACAAATAGAAATTAGACCTTGTTTGCCAACAGAAATATCTTCTGAATCTGCGCCAATTGCTTCTGAGTAGTCCTCAATAATTGGAATATCTTTCGTGTTGTATTTTTTTATATCAAATAAGCAACCAAATGTATGATCAATTAAAATAGCTTTGGGTAGATGTTCTTCGACTCGATGGTTGAATTCTTCTACATCCATATGAAAGGAGGATTTACCTAGATCAACTATGATAGGTTTTGCTCTAAGCATTAAAATTGCATCTAAAGCTGCGTGTGGAGCATACGTTGAGAGCAATACTGGATCGTTATCCGATATGCCTAGCGAGATTAAAGCAAGATGGTAAGCAGCAGTTACACTGTTTACAGCTATAACATTACGTAATTTAAAAGTAGATTTAAAATCTTTTTCAAATCTATCTTTAATTAATCCCGAAGATATCATATCATCGACTAGACAATCGAGAACAGTTTCCAATTCTTCTTTAGAGAGAGTTGGCTTGTTGAATTCTATTGATTGATTTTTTGGTGATAGTTTTTCTGCAATATTTCCCACTGTTGATGCCTTTATATTTAGTTATGTCTCATTATTGTAATGAGACATAACTTGTAAAGAAAAAAATCAATCCATTTTCCAATTCTATGAGAGCAAACGAAGGAATACGAGTCAGACTCTATTTAGGCAGAGTGTATTTTAGAAATGGAAATCGCATTCTGCATTATAAATAAAAACTCAAACTTGATTCTATTCCCCAGAAACAACTTGCTCAAATAGAGATGGAAGAAAGCATTGAATAAGATGAAATTCCACAAATACACTGAAATTCCAGAAGTAGAAGAAATTGGAACCAATCTCTACAAAATCATTCTGCCACAACCTTTTTATGCACCAAATAATATCTATATCTTGAATGGAGAAGAACCTGCTTTAATAGATTCCGGATTTATTTTGAATTTAGGATTATTGCAGCGAGCTATGAAGCGGATCGGTCTGTCTTTTTCGAACATCCGACATATTTTTTACACTCACAATCATCTAGATCATATAAGTGCAAGTCTCACTTTGCGTTCTTACACAAAAGCTAGGCATTATGGGATGCAGGGAATGGCAAAGTTTGTAGGTGATTTTAGAAGGCACAATGAAGCTTTCCAACGAACCATGAACCGCCTGCTCTACAAGGCGATTCGGGATCCCGAAAAAAGAAAAAAAGAAATCCAGTTATCTGAAAAGGGTTTTAAAGAGTTGCTTGCTGCTTTGAAAGGCTCAAAGAAAACAGATCCAATTTTGAAAATGGATGTTGAGTTGGTGGAAGGTGATGTGATCGATATTGGAGATCGATTGATTGGTTTTATGCATACACCAGGGCATAACATGTGGCATTTAAGTCCCTATATTTTAGGAGAAGGGATTTATTTTACAGGAGACTTGGTCTTACAAAATATTTCATCTATATATGCTGAATTTGATGGAAATCTAAGTCATTATCACAAATCCCTTGAACGTCTGCTTAATTTACCGATTCAACGATTATTGCCTGCTCATGGGCAGGAACCAGATGATCCAAAAAGAGCAATCAAAGTTTTAATTAAAACTTTAAATTATCATGAGAGAGGTGTGATTCGAAGGCTTAAGCTTGGCTCTTACGACTTACATGAGTTAGCCGTTGAAGCAATGGGAGAAAAAATTTCAGGCAGCCCTTATTATGTTGTGGCTTTAGCGATTATACAATCCATTATTTTAAAATTAATATCTCAAAATCATGTTCGAATTTTGGAGATAGATCCACCCTATGAAAAATATGAATGGATCGGTGAGTAGATTAAGGTCTCGCTACACATCTCACATAGAATTTATTTAATTTAGGTGAAAAGAAAGTATCATAACTTTTTACAGAAATATTGTAAGCTGATTCAGGATCATCTTCATGTGGTGTAGCTGTCCAATATTCACAACAAGGCGACATTAGTTTGCGGATTCCAGATTTATACGGTAGTCGCATTTCATTTCTACTAGGAAGTCTCATTTTTAGATTTCTACAATAACTAATCGCTGAATACCAATTCATGAGCTTTATATCAGAAGTTTGCCAGAGAAGTCCACCATACGATAAGAGACCATTGTCTTTTATTTCTTTTGAATCAGTTGCTTCTTTAGCATCTTTTGTGGATTTGCTATCAGTTGTGTTTTTTGCATCCTTAGCATCTTTTGCTGTTTTAGAATCCTCGTCCGGGATATTTGTATTTTCATCCGGTGTATCAATCGGAACTTCTGGATCTAATTTGATAGCTCTTACTTCTTTCTTTTGGACATTACTCAGTTGAATTTCGGTAATACCATCTTTATAGCCGTCTAACGTTAACTTATAATTATAGATTCCTGGTTGCTCTTTTACAATTGAGAATGGAGTTTTTCCTTCTTCTATATTTGTTGTAGTATTGATTACTTTTGCACCCGGTGGATCTGTATCAATAAAGATATTTTTTTCTACTTCAATTTTAGGATTTACAATGATCATTCTATATCCTAGAAAACCGCCGATCCCAAGACCAAGTAGTAACATAGCAACAATTAAGCCCCAATTCAGACTGCGGTGAATCGGTGTTTGCTTCAGGGTATTTGGAATATCCGAACCAACTAGTTTAGCAAGTGCTTCCGCAAATTCTTTTGCAGATTGATATCTTTTCTTTCTAGATTTTGCACATGCCTTTTCGATTATCGCTTCTAATTCTGGACCAAGTATTGAAAAGTCTGGATCCACTCTTTCTGATTTATTTTTAATTTTTCCCGAAAGACTTGGTAACTTTTCCTTTACCTGTTTGATCATGATGGAAAGCCCACTATCTCCTTTGAAAGGAAGCTCTCCAGTTAACAATTCGAAGAGCATAATTCCGACAGAATATACATCACTACGACCATCAATGTCTTTTCTGCCTTGGCATTGCTCAGGACTCATGTAGTTTGCTGTTCCCATCGTCATACGAGTGCGGGTGATGGAAGAGTCTGTAATCTTTGCGATTCCAAAATCAACAATGATTGGCTCTCCGTTTGCTCTATACATGATATTTGCGGGTTTGATATCGCGATGAGATTGTAAGTTATTTAAATGACAGTAGTGTAACGCATCTAAAACTTTCATGATCAGTTCTGCTGCTTCCTTTAAGGGAAACATCATACCTTGGTCACGATATTTTTTTTGTTTGTCTGCAACAGATCCGCCAGAAGCATATTCCATTATGTAATAAGGTCGGTCGTCACAGAGTCCAACATCTATTACTTCCACAATATTAGGATGCTTTAATCTTGCAGGTGTTCTTGCTTCTAAAATAAAACGTTCTCTTATTTCTTCATCATCTGAAATATCTTTATTTAAAAACTTAACAACGATTTTGCGCTGTAAGGCAGTTTGTTCTCCAAGGTAAACTGTTGCCATACCACCTTTACCAATTTTCTTTTCGATCGTAAATTTTGGTGATAAGTGGGAACTGAGTAATTCAATATCCGCATCCGGCTTAGCTCCTGTGAGTGCTGTTTGTAAGCTATTTCCACATTGACGACAGAATTTATCTGTCTCTGAATTTTCAGTTCCACAAAAAAAACATTTTACCATGATTTCAAAAACCGATTCTTATAAGCTAGCTGTAAATTCTTTATATTTTGAAGAATCCATTAATGAATCTGCTTCAGATGAATTTATGTTCTTAACTTTTATCATCCATGCGTTAAACGCATCCTTGTTTACTAACGCAGGATCTTTTGAGATTGCCGGATTCACTTCAATTACTTCTCCACTAATTGGAGCATATAAATCTTCTGCAGCCTTAACAGATTCAATGGTTCCGAAACTTTGACCCTTTTTAACAGTTTTTCCGATTTTTGGCAAATCTACAAATACTATATCTCCTAACGCGTTTTGTGCAAAATCAGAGATTCCGAAAATAGCTGTATCTCCTTCAATTTTGACCCATTCATGTTTTTCTGTGTATTTATATCCATCTAATATTTTTGTGTCTGCCATAATTGCTCCTATTATTTTTTTCGAACGCTTCCTTTTATAAAGCTTTCTGTTTGAATGATTCCTTTTTTCTTTGATCCGCGAATTTCTATATATACTATCGTATCATTTTTAATAAAATCGCTTTTGATATACACTAAACCAATACCTTCTTTTAAAGAGGGAGAGTAACTTCCAGAAGTGGTTTGCCCTATTAAATTATTATTTGTATCATATACTGAATATTTTTCTCTTAGCACACCTGACTCAGCTAACTTGATGCCGGTAATACCGTATTCAGATCCGTTTTTCTTTTGTGAAATGATTTTGTCATAAGCAAAATAAGGAGTTGGTTTTTCTTTGACGATCCAACCAATTCCTGATTCAACGGGAGTTCGGCTATCGTTTAACTCATGCCCATAAAGAGCATACTTTGCTTCTAGTCTTAAAGTATCTCTTGCTCCTAGTCCAACAGGCACTAGACCGAATGGTTTTCCAAATTCCAATAGATCTGACCAAAGTTCCACTCCTGCTTTGATAGAAGAATAGATTTCGAAACCATCTTCACCTGTGTAGCCGGTTCGTGAGACAATCATTTCTTCTCCTTTAATGGAGAGAACTTTAAATTTGTAATACCCGATATCTTGTAGGTTTAGCCCAGTATATTTTGAGAAAATTTCATCTGCTTTTGGACCCTGAATTGCTATTTGATGCCAGTTTGAGCTTTCATTTGTGATTTTCAGATTTGTATTGTATTTGAGTAAATGTTCGTACACTGCCTCATAATTAGAAGCGTTAGAGCATATCATATATTTTTCGTCATTGAATTTGTATATTGTGATGTCATCTACAAGGCCACCATTTTCGTTTAACACAGCATTATACTGAACTTGGAAGTCTTGCATTGTTTCAATTTTATTACAGGTTAATTTTTCAAGAAAAGAAAGAAGGTCTGCTTTTTTTCCAGTAAGAAAAATCTCGCCCATATGCGATACGTCGAATAAACCTGCATTAGATCGGGTAGAGAGATGTTCCTGGATGATACTTGAATATTGGACGGGCATATCCCATCCACCAAATGGAACCATACGTGCACCAAGATTTCTGTGAATCTCGTTTAACGGAGTAGCTTTAAGATTTTCCACCATTGGCCTCTTTTTCTTTTTTACCAATATCTAGAAACTAGAAACAATGAAAATGAAATTTTCCCTTTTCTGAATTTATTCTACCTATGGAACATAATATGGTTAGGCTCGACCAAAATATTTTGAGCTATCCTGGATGACCGCCACCGAGTAACATGTCCCGCCCGTGAAAGACACCCGGAAGAATTGCTTCTAGACTTTCACGAGCTCCATTAGAGCTACCAGGTACGGCGATCACTATACTTTTTCCAATGACTCCTGCAATAGATCTAGATAACATTGCGAAAGGAGTTCTAGCTTGACCATAGGCTCTCATCGTTTCGGAGATTCCATCTATTTCTCTATCAAATATTTCTACTAACGCATCAATTGTTTTATCTCTTGGGTCAATTCCTGTTCCACCAGTTGTAAATATAAAATCGACTCCAGATTGGACCCATTCTAAAACATATTTCTGAATACTGGTTGGCTCATCTGGAATAATTTTGTAATCAGCAATTTCGACTTTATAGTGCGATAGCATTTCATGTATGATTTTTCCGGATTTATCTTCTCTTTTTCCTTCCGCAGTAGAATCAGAACAAACTAAAATGGCTGCTTTGATTCCAGGTTTTACTTTGTTTTTTTTGTCAGTCTTACCGCCTTTTTTTTCTGTGAGTCGAATATCACTGATTAAAATATTTTTATCAACTGGTTTAAGAAGGTCGTAAATAGTAAGAGCTGCGATTGAAACTGCTGTAAGAACTTCCATTTCAATACCAGTGCGTCCGATGGATTTAGCAGATATACTTATTTTAACAGCGGCAAATTCATCTTTACCTACATTTTCTAATGTATCAAATTCAATATCCATTGCCTCGATTGCTACAGGATGACAATGAGGAATTAAGTTAGAAGTATTTTTAGCGGCAAGCATTGCAGCTGCTTTTGCAATATTAAATAAATCACCTTTGGGGAGTGCATTGTTGCGTATAATATGGATTGTCTCTGGACTGCAAAGAACAAATCCTTCCGCACTTGCTGTGCGTAGACTTATTTGTTTCGAAGTAATATCTTTCATGTTTCAATCAAAGGAAAATAGAAAATAGGTTGTCAAGTGAAAAGAAATTAAACCATTTTTTCTTTTTTACAAAAACTTTCAAAAGGTAAAACATGAATATTTTTATCAATGAATTCTTTACTTCCGAGATGAATTTGATAAAAGATTGGAATATCTGTTCTGTCTCTAAAGTATTTTATATGGGGAGAGATGTTGTTTTCCCCTGTCTTACATTCTACAGCAAAAAGAGGTTTTCTATTTCGAATAACGACAAAGTCTATTTCTCTAAGATCAGTATCTCTGATAAAACGAAGTTCCATTTTGTAACCTTGCGAATCTTCCTGATAATGACAAAATTTGAGTAGGTGACTTGCTACCATATTTTCAAAGCGCGCACCTTGGTTTTCTACTTCAGCCCAATCCCATAAATAGAGTTTATTTGATTTTTTTACCGCTCGAATCTTTGGTGCTCCAAATGGAGGAATTCGATAGCAATAGTAAATTGTATCTAAGATTTGAATCCAATGTGCAACTGTATTGGGTGAGATTTCCAAATCTTCTCGAAGAGCATTCATAGATAAAACTGATCCAACTTTTGAAGGAAGCGCATCCACAAGTAATTCCAGTAGGGAAAGCTCTTTTACATTTTCTAAATCTCGTAAGTCTTCATAAATGACTTTTGCAATCCGTTCTTTTTGCCACCTTCTATAGAACGTATCGTCTTTTTTTATGAAAGGTTCTGGAAATCCACCATATCGAAGTAAATCTAGAGTGGTAGATCGTTTCAATTTTGGATCTACCTCGTAGAGGCTAAATGGGTGTAGTCGCAAGTAGTGATATCTTCCTTGCAGAGAATCTCCTCCTTTTCTGAAATGATCAAGTCTTGCGGAACCAGTCACCAAAATAGAAAGACTTTCTTTATACTTATCGTAAAAACCCTTTACTAATGTTCTCCAACGAACGTATTTATGAACTTCATCTAAAACGATTAATTTAAGATTAGGATCAATTTTGTGATCTTTAATGATTTTTCTGTCTTCTAAAAAATCCCAATTTAAATACTGCTTTTCAGATTTAATGAAAGATTTTGCAAGAGTCGTTTTACCGACTTGTCTAGGACCTCCTAAAAAAACCATTTTGGTTTCTAAATCGGTTTTGATTTGTTCGGATAGGCCACGTGTATTTTTCATATAACTGAAAAATACTCATGAGTATTTTTCAGTCAACTATAAAATTTCTATCTATATAGATATTCGCTTATTTTACTCACATCGCGTTTTTGTAAGGTGAGTGATTAAAATTTTCGAAATAAGATTGATTTTCTTCTGAGATTGGGAGTAGGAAAGGTCTTAAATTCTCAATGAGTTTATAAATAGAAAAACTTGGCTTTGGCTCTGTTTCTAATTTTGATTGAATCTTTTGTAAACCTTCCTTTGTGTAGATTCCACAGAGGGTTTCAAGCTGATTTTGATTTTTGTATAAATAAAAATCGAAGCCGGTGTTTGATTCATGTTTTGCAATAAGATCTTGAATGATTTCACTCTTTATTTGAATCATATCGCAGGCTAATACAAATAAATCATGGTCGGGATATTTTTCATGAACGGAAAGTATTCCCTTCAATGGACCTTCTATGGATTGGTTAGAATCTAATATATACTCAATATTTGAATTTTTAGAAGCATAGGTTTCTAACTGGCTCTTTCGAATGGAGATTACAGTTTTAGAAAAAAATGTATCTAAAAGTTCAAAGTTTTTTATAAACCAGTATTTGTCTTCTGTGGTTAACAGCCCTTTGTCGCTACCCATCCTCTTGGACTCACCCCCACAGAGGATAACGCCAATTAGTCTACTGTTGATCACCGTGAATTAGAAATGCAGGATGTGCACTATACCTAGGTGGTAGAGTAGGTTCTGCATGTGTGTTTTTATGTTGAATTTCACTTGCAAAAGTGCATCCCTCGCATTGCACAACCCAGTCCGATGTTCCGTCTATAAAAGTTTCTTTTTTCCAAATAGGAACTTCATGCTTAATTTTATCTATAATCCATTTATTTGCTTCAAAGGCTTCTTTTCTATGAGGTGCTGCCGTTAATACAACGACTGCTGTTTCTGATATTTCCAGTTTACCGAGACGATGTATGCAATATACAAGATTTAATTCCCATTTTTCTTTTGCTTCGTTCAGAACTCTATCAATCATTTTATTTGCCATAGATTCATATGCTTCGTATTCCAGAAATCCTACATCTTTTCCTTGGTGATGGTTTCTGACTTCACCACTAAATAAAACAATTGCTCCTGCTCTCGGATTGTGGCTATCTTTGAATATTTTACTTAAGTCGATTGGTTTTCTAGTAAGGTGTGGATATTCCATATTAACCTCCACTTACTGGTGGCAGGAGATATAGAATTTGCCCTGCTTTTAATTTTGTGAATTTATCTGCCATTTCTTCCTCTATTGCCGTTAAGCAATGACTCAAAATATTAACGGAATTTGGATTGAGTCTTTCTAGATGCTGTATTGCATCGGCTATGCTAGAATGATCTTCTAGGTTAATTTCGAAGTCTTCCTTGAAATAATTCTTTAATACAGCGAAAGTTTTAATACGGATAAGCAATGTTAGCCTCCTATTGCCATCATACTGATTGGACTGCCTGTAAATTTATAGTTTTGCTTTTTTAAGAGAGCCTGATATAAAATTGGTTCCAGAGGTATATTTGAATTTACCGCTTCTCGAATTGAAAATGCATGATTAGAACTTAAACAACCATAAAGAGAACCCTGACTGTCCAATCTTAATCTATTACAATCACTACAAAATGGTGTTGATTCATTTGCTATAATTCCAAACCTATATCCATCTTCGGTTATATAGTAATTTGCCGTTGAAGATTTTTCTCGATGTAATTTTTGATATGAGAATTTTTGAGAAATGCACTGAAGGATTTCCTTTTCAGTGAAAATAGTATCTGACTGATTGCCTGATAAATGACCCATTTGCATAAGTTCCAAATATCGAATTGTTACACCCATTTTCTTTGAAAAATCTAGAAGTGGTAGGATTTCTGTTTCATTCCAATTTCGCATAATGGTTGCGTTAATTTTAAATGGAATTTTATTATCATAAGCGGCTTTAATTCCACTCAAAGTCTTTTCCAATTTTCTGCCTCTACTCATTTTTGCAAACACTTCTGAATTGATTGCATCAAGAGAAATATTTAAAGAATCTAATTTAACTTTTTTCAATTCAGGAGCGATAGTGGTGAGTCTGTATCCATTGGTTGTGATCGAAACTTTGGGAATTCCGATTTCTTTTATATATAAGATTAATTTTATTAAATCAGGATAGATAGTTGGCTCTCCACCAGTGAGTCTGATTTCTTCTAAGTCCAGAAGAGTGTGAAGTTTAGAAATAAGAATCGCAAACTCTTCCGCGGATAATGGTTTGCAGGTATGCACCTTTTGGTTTGATCTAGCCTCCTCATCACTGACACAATAGACGCAAGCGAAGTTGCAAATAGAAGTTAGGCTGATTCTCAGTTTTTTAAACTTTCTGCCTAAATGGTCTTCTCTCATACAGGTAGAATTTCTACTGGTGTCCCACTAAAAGCAGCATTTCCTGAAAGTGCATCAATTTCCGTTTCATCCGTTATGTCATTTATACTAACTCCTGCATGTTCTTTTGAAATGGATAGTTTTGTGCCCTTTCTTGTATGACCAAACCCATGCGGAAGGCTTACTACACCCTCCATAATTTCATCGCTTACCTCAGCGGATACGATTACTTCTCCCACTCTAGACTTGATTTTAACTAAAGATTCATTTTGGATTCCTAATCGTTCTGCATCTTTAAAATTGATGATTGCAGTGCATCTATTTGGACCCGTCATAAGCTTTGGCATATTATGCATCCAGGAATTATTATTTCTTAGATGTCTTCTGCCGATTAACATAAATTTGTTACTTCCATTGCTATTTTTAAAATCAGCTAAAACTTTTTTAACTCGATTCATATCAGTAAGCATTATCTCTGGACAAAGTTTAATTCTTTTGTCTTTTGTTCTAAGTCGTTCCGGTAACATTGGAACTAACGCACCTAAGTCAATTCCATGCGGATTTTCTTTTAATTTTTGCAAGCTCAGTCCATGCGATTTTCCATAAGGACCAGTTTGAAGAGAACGATCTATAAAATCTGTTGGTTTAATTTTAGATTCTATAATTGTTTCAGGTAGAGGTTTACCGGCTTTGACTAATTCTAGGCGTTTGGCTAAATCGGAAAAAATCTCCCAATCGTGTAGCATTCCTTCTTCATGTGGAAATACTGGTTCTGCATACTTAGTGACATTACGAACAGCAAAGATATTAAAAATAAGATCGTAGTGATCATGCTCTAATCCAGAGGTTGGAGGTAAAATGATATTAGCCTTTGATGTTGTTTCATTTAGATAAAAATCAATCGACACCATAAAGTCTAATTTGTCTAAAGCGTTTTCTAATTTTTTTCCATTTGGAGAGGATAATACTGGGTTACCCGCTGAGGTGATTAACATCTTAATTTGTCCATCCCCCTCTGTAAGAATTTCATCAGCCATTGTAGCGACAGGAAATTCTCCCGAAAATTCAGGAAGATTTCTAACTCTACTTCTGTATCGATCAAAACTTCCTTTACCTGCTTCATTGTTATCAGGACCTATCATATCAACTGCTGGCTTAGTAAACATCATTCCGCCTGGCTTGTCAAAATTTCCCGTTACAATGTTAATAACATAAATTAACCAAAGACAAAGAGCGCCGAAAGGTTGTGTAGAAACTCCCATTCTTCCATAGCAGGTCGCTCCTTCTGCTCCTGTGAATTCTAACGTTATTCGCTCTATAGAATCCTTTGAAATTCCTGTTACAGAAGAAACACTTGATGGAGTAAAATCTTTTGCAATGTTTTTGATATCATCTAACCCATCTGAAATTTCCAATGCCAAAGAATTTTTGACTAAATTTTTTGAGAAGATTAGATTGAGCATTGCGAGTAGTAGGAAAACATCTGTTCCTGGGCGAATAAAGTGATGCTCACTTGCATTAGATGCTGTTTCTGTTTTTCTTGGATCGATGACTACAAATTTACCGCCACGTTCTTCTATTGCTTTTAATCTTTTTTTCACATCGGGTGCTGTCATTATACTACCATTGGATGCAAATGGATTTCCACCGATGATTAGAAAATAATTGGATCGATCTATGTCAGGAATAGGAAGTAGAAATTGATGTCCGAACATAAAAAAAGAAGCAAAGTGATGCGGTAGTTGATCCATTGATGTTGCGACAAATACATTTCTAGTATTTATTTTTCCCGCGAGTCTTGGATTAAATAATATGGAACCATAATTATGAACATTTGGATTGCCTAAATAATATCCTACAGAATCTTTTCCATATTTTGTTTGAATCTCATGAATTTTAACAGCTGTTTCGCTTAATGCTTCAATCCAAGAAATTTCTTTCCAAGTGTCTCCAAAACGCTTGAGAGGTTTTTTGATCCTATCAGGGCTTTCATAAATATTTTTTAATTCAGGACCTTTTGCACATAGATGACCTCTACTGAAAGCATCCTCTTTATCACCCCGAATGGCTATGATTTTTTCATCTTCGATTTCGATACGTAATCCACACATTGCCTCACATAATGTGCAGGATCTATAAACCGTTCGTTGATTTGCCATATTCTCACCTCTCTTCTTGTATTTACAATTTTCTAGATTTTAATTTCTTTTTTGCAAGCGATTAAAATTCTTTTTCAAATTCAAATTTTTATCTAAATGAATCAAGATGAAATATACTGAATAGGAGAAAGAAACGCTTCTATAAAAAAAATTGCTAGATGTTCCACTTAGAATTTTAAATCTGTTCTTGGAAAGGACTGTTATGACAAATTTAGAAGTTGGGAAAAAAATACCGGCATTTTCTGCTTTGAATGCTGAGGGAAAAAAAGTAAAGCTAAGTGATATAACGGGGAAAAATGGTCTCGTTTTATATTTCTATCCGAAAGACAATACTCCCGGATGCACTACAGAGGCTTGTGATTTTAGAGATAATCTAGAAGGTATTAAAAAATTAGGCTACTCAGTAGTGGGTGTTTCAAAGGATGATCTTAAATCACATAAGAAATTTATTGAAAAACAGGATTTGAACTTTGAACTTTTGTCTGATGCTGAATCAGATATGGCAGAGAAATTTGGGGTTTGGCAAGAAAAGAATATGATGGGTCGAAAGTATATGGGAATTGTTCGCACTACTTTCTTAATCAGTTCTGAAGGGAAAATTTTGAAAATATACGATAATGTAAAAGTAAAAGATCACGTAAGTCAGATAATCAAAGATATAAAGGAACTTAAAAAATGAAATTACCTTCTTCAAAATTAAAAATGTATGTTGGACCAAATAAGTCCAAATCAATCTATAAAGTGCAGCACATCTTCAAGGATAAGGTTCCAAATTCTATCAAGAAAGCTCTTCAATTTGAAATGGATGCTAAGATGTTTCAAGCAGATGCAGGGCAACAGTTTATTAATCATAATGATCAAATCATTTATATTGGATTGGGTGAGGAAAGTAAACTAACGCTTCGAAAACTCGCTTCCTATTATTTTAAACTAGGTGATACTTTTATAAAATGGTATGATATCGGTTTAGAAATTCATATTTCAAAAGAACTCAGTGAAATGTTTTCTACATTCAACTTAGTCTACCAACTTGCAAATTCTCTTGAGATCATTGCCTTCCCTGTCGATTCACTTTCAAAGACTTTTAGAGATCGTAAAATTGAAGTGGGTGATATTAGTTTTGTAATCGAAAATGTAAAAGAAGAGAAATTCGCAAAGGATGCACTTGAAAAATCTAAAATTGTATCTAAGTATTTAAATGAATCAAGATACGTCGAGCATTTACCTGCAAATCATTTTACTCCAGAAGAATTTGTTTCTAGATCCAAAGAGATTGCAAAAGAAAATAAATTAAAAATTACAGTTTTTGATGAAGATAGGCTAGAGAAAGAAAATTTTGGGGGAATACTCTCTGTTTGCCGCGGCTCTGACAAAAAGCCAAAGATGATAGTTTTGGAATATTCTCCAAGCAATGTTAAAACTAAGAAAACATTGGCACTGGTAGGGAAGGGACTAACGTTTGACTCAGGTGGAATAAGCATTAAACCATCTGCTGAAATGCATGAGATGAAATATGATATGTGTGGGGCAGCAGCCGTAATACATGCAATAGGAGCTATTGCAGCACTAGGAATTAAAGTAAGAGTAATTGCTGCTATTGGAGTAGCTGAGAATATGCCGGATGCGGCAGCTACTAAACCAGGTGATGTTTATACTGCTTATAATGGAACTACAATTGAAGTTCAGAATACGGATGCAGAGGGTAGACTCGTTTTAGGGGACGTTATTTCTTATGTTTGTAAAAAGTATAGACCCGAATATATGGTAGATTTAGCAACTCTTACAGGTGCGGTAATTATTGCACTTGGTCATGAGGCAGCGGGAGTAATGACAAACTCTAGACATTTATATGACTTGATTGATTCAGCTTCTACTAGTTCGGAAGATAGAGTTTGGCAATTGCCTCTTTGGGAAGAATACGGAGAAGACTTAAAGAGTGATATAGCTGACTTCAGAAATATTACAGGCGGAAGAGCAGCAGGCACACTTTCAGCCGCACAATTCTTAGCCAATTTCGTAGAGGGAGATGTGAAATGGGCTCATATGGACATTGCTGGAACCGCATGGAGAAGTAAGGCTTCCGGAACTCAAATCAATGGACCTACTGGTTACGGTATTCGATTGTTAGTTGATCTTGCAAAGGAAATTGAGAATAAACCATGAATAAAGAAAATTTTATTTTCTTTGGAGATGAAATCATTGCATCTTATTGCGGCTTACTTATCTTTGCCGCAATTTATATCACCTACAAACTGAAATTCCCTCAAGTTCGATTTTTATTTTTAGCACTTAAAATTTTATCAGGTGCAATGGATCATAAAGGCTCTAAGGGACAAATTGTTCACTCGCAAGCTTTTTCTGCAGGGACTGCTTCTTCTTTATTGCCTGGGGCAATTCTAGGTTCTGCCCTTGCTATGATGATCGGTGGAGTAGGAGCCCTCTTTTGGATTTGGGTTGGTAGTTTTTTGATAATGCCACTTAGGGCAGTTTCTTCTACACTTGCAATTCGATTTAGAACAAAGTTGCCGAATGGACGTTATCTGGCAGGTCCAATGTATTTTATTGAAAAAGCTCTGAAAGCGCGCTGGCTTGCGATTGCTTTTTCTATTGGTTGTATACTAACGGTTTTGAGTCTGGGTGGAGTAATTCCAGTTCTGAGTATGACTTATGTTGCGAAGGAAGCTTTTGATGCAAAAGGCTTGGGTTTGTCGATAGCACTCATAGCAATTGTTATATTTATAGTTCTTGGTGGAATTCGACGCATTGGTCGCGTTTCAGGAGTAATTGTTCCGACTGGTCTAATTCTTTTCTTTGGATTCTATTTTTTAATTTTTAATGAAACACTCATTCCATTTACTCAGTTTATTGGAGTTGTTTTTCATAATGCCTTTAATTTCGAAGCGATTGGTGTTGGCAGTTTATTATCTATACTTGTTTATATAGGCCAGTCAAGTGGAGTCTTTTTTCTTTCTACAGAAATGGGTTTGGGAAAGAGTGCAGGTATATCGGGTGCCGTTCGAACTGACCATGCCTTTAAGCAGGGACTTGTCTCTATGTTATCTGCTTTTTTTGAAGGATTTATTGTTTCCACTTTGATCTTTTATTTGCTCTTTTCTGCAAATGCTGTCGGTCTTGAAGACCAGATGTTTTTTTTAAAACGAGTCCTTCATCACGGAAAAGATCCCTACTATATTATATTTTATTTTTCCTTTTTTCTCTTCTGTATTGCGAGTATCATTGGATGGTTTTATACAGGGGAACAAAGTGCATACTACATTCTAGGTGAAAAGTTTGCGAATTTATTTCGAATTGTATTTTTCGGAGTTGTGATATCTTCATCTTATTTATTCTTAAGAGAAGGAAATTATTTCATTGAACTCGCATTGAATGCTGGTTATACAATGGCATTATTTACAGCAATACCTATTTTGATATCCCTCATCTTACTTGTCAAAATGGTGGGAAGTGAGATGAATAAATATTTAACAGAAGGTGGAGTGCGTTATGAGATATTTAAAGACATTTATCTGTTAATACTATCTGCTCTTCCTAAGAATTTGATTTCTAAATTATTTGGCTCTTTCACTTATTTAAGATTACCTCGTTTTATGATGGTTCCAATTTTAAAAGCATTTGCAAAGGCTTACAAAATCAATGTAAGTGAAGCAGAATTAAATATTAAAGAATACAATTCATTAAATCAATTTTTTACTCGAGCTTTAAAAGCAGGGGCGAGGATTATTGATTCAGCTGAAAATGCAGTTGTATCGCCTGTCGATGCTAGAATTACAAGCTTTGGTGATATTAATGATGACACTTTGATTCAAGCAAAGGGCTTTGATTATAGTGTGAAAGAGTTGTTGGGTTCAGAAAAATACTATCCGTTTTTTAACAATGGGAAGTTTATCACATTCTATCTTTCTCCGCAGGACTATCATCGTATTCATTCGCCTTTTTACGGAAAAATTTTAGGATATTACTACGCGCCCGGAAAGTTATTTCCAGTGAATGATGCTGCTGTTGGAGGCATACGCGGATTATTCCCTAAAAATGAAAGACTCATTACTTTTTTACAAACTGAATATGGAAAGATCGCAATTGTAAAAGTGGGAGCGTCCAATGTGGGTAAAATTCGAGTAACCTACGATACTAAAATTGTTACTAATAAGTTGATTCGATTTCCCAAAGAACATGAGTATACAAATGTAAATATTTTAATCGATAAAGGTTCAGAGCTAGGTCGTTTTGAGATGGGCTCTACTGTTATATTGGTTTTTGAAAATAATACAGTTGAATTGAATCCTTTTACAAAGGATGAAAGACAGACTTATGGATCAACTGTAGGCTTCTTTAAAGAAAAAATTCTCTCTCTTCCAAAGTGAATTTTAACTTAGTGATGGACATAATCTTCCGACATTAATAATATTGGAGCTAACTATGGATTCAAAAGAAAGAGCAGCCTTAATCAGAGAGGGGAACGCAGCCTTTAATGACGGAGATTATCCAAAAGCGAGAGAGCTTTATCTAAAGTGTGACTATAAAGATGGGCTCATTCGTCTTGGTGATTATTATATGTATGAAAAAAAGCTTCCAATATTAGCATATGGCTATTATAAAAAAGCAGGTCATACCCAGAAGATTGATGAAATCTTTCAGAGAATGCTTTATGCTCTTGGTCAATGGATTGGTATGGATAAATTTAAAATCAAAGAAGCTCCTCAGACAAATGACAAGCCTCTTTCGCCTGACGACTTTAAAGTGCATCCTATTTTAAAAGCCAAAGCTTTAGAAATTTTACAAAAGTCTGGTAATAAATAATTTAATTCTTTAGAAAAGTTTCAATCGTAATTTATATACATGTTTCATAAATATTTGCCTTTGCTGACTTTTATACTAAAGAAGTTAACCTTTTCTCGATTACACCTCGTTTCTTTTTTTTTAGCTTTAATTACTTTTTGTAACTTACCACTGCGACCTGAATTTGGAAGTAGTGGAAGTGTAGTTTTAAAACAAAAAGGAGAAATTAATTTTGGTAGGCTTGCCAATGCTCCATTTAAATTTTCCACATCCTCTTGTATCTCTGATTCAAATTGTGGGCAAAACCTTTTTGATTCCAATTCAAATACGTTTTGGGTTACAGATAAAAAGTTAGAAAATGAATGGGTTATAATCGATTTTGGAAGTAAGAGACTTTTAACTGGCGTTGAGACTGAATTTGCTTTTATGACTCAGACGTCATACGAAATCCAAGTGTTGAATCGAGAAGTCTGGACTACGATTTATACGAATAATAAACCTGATAAAAAAAACAGAGATACACTTTTAGGAATTGATGCTTCTACAGTTCGAATTCTTTTTAATAAAACTTCTGATTCTTCCATTTCACTGGCTAATCTTCGTTTGCTGCTTGGTGAAACAAATCTAACTGGTATTGATTCTCGTCTGACTGGATTTGCATTTCCAATTGAAAATGGGGTAATGCCTACAGATGATTATTCTCTTCCTGGTGCTCCTAGAAAGTATAGAAATGGGGTGCATAAAGGTCTTGATATTAGTTCAAAGTTAAATTTTTTCCAAGTGAATACAAATGTATCAAGAGATACAAAGATTATTTCTGCGAATGATGGAGTAGTGATTCGAGCTGATTTGAATTATAAACCGATGACTGAGTCTGAGTTCAAAGAAATATCTGCTTACAATCAAACTCATCCTGTTACATATGTAGATAGAGATTTTGGAGGAAGACAGGTTTGGATTGAGCACAAAGGCGGAATTATTACTACTTACAACCATTTATCTGCTATTCAAAGCGGGATTACAGTTGGTGCAAAAGTTCGGAAAGGGGATACGATTGGTTATGCGGGAAATTCTGGACTGTTGGGAGAAGCTCGAAATAACAATGATGCGATTCATTTGCATTTTGAAATTTGGATCGATGGCGAATTTTTAGGAAATGATATGACTCTTCCTCAAATTAGAAAATTACTACAATATTTTTTTTCTGAATAATTGTTTACGAATCGTTAACTGCAATATATATTTTAAATAAAGGAGAGTTCTATGGCTGAAAAAGTTATTAATATAAATCAATTTGGAGGGATGAATCTCTATACAAAAATTGGTTTAGGCGTTGCAGCGATCGTATTGTTGTTGATCGTAAATCCTTGTGTGATCGTTAGTCCTGGACATAAAGGTGTTGTATTAAATTTGGGAGCTGTATCAGAAAAGGTTTTGGATGAAGGTGTTCACTTTCGTATGCCACTTGTGCAGTCTGTAATTGAAATAGATACTCGCGTTTTAAAAGAAGAAACAAAGGCAGAGGCAGCATCTAAAGACTTACAAAATATTTCTACTGTCATCGCAGTAAACTATCATTTAAAACCAGACATGGTAAATGATTTGTATAGAACCATTGGACTCAATTATGAAAATGTGATTATTGATCCAGCTATCCAAGAAGTTTTGAAAGGTGTTACTGCTAAGTATACTGCTGCAGAATTGATTACACTACGCGAACAAGTAAGTCATAATATAAAATCTGCATTGGAATCTAGATTAGAAAAATATCATATAGTGATAGATGATTTTTCTATCAAAGATTTTCAATTTTCTGCGACCTTCGCAAAAGCAATCGAGTCAAAGCAAGAAGCAGAACAGTTAGCACTCAAAGCAGAAAGAGATTTACAGAGAATAAAAATAGAGGCAGAACAACAAATCGCAACTGCGAAGGCAGAAGCAGAAACGCTTCGACTTAAAAATGGATCTGTGACTCCACTCATGATCCAACTCAATGCAATTGACAAATGGGATGGAAAACTTCCACAGTATATGCTTGGGAATAATAGTTTACCTTTTGTAAATATAAAATGATCCAGGAAAGGTAGGCTCTTTGCGAATTGAATTGAAATGATTTCTCGATGCTTGTATTGCTCTAAACACAATAACAAATGGTTGGTTTTTCACACTAGATTGAATGAGGATGCAGAGCAGAGTTAATAAATGGTTACCGAGCGGAGTCGAGGTAACCATACGAATATTTCTATATGCTTAGAGTCCATTGAAAAAGTTTCTGTAATTTGGATTGTTATTCTAATGCTAGGAAGAATCAATGGTAGTAGTATTTTCTAGATTAGGATTTTAGAATGCAAAACAGGATTCAATTTTTTATTCCGCTTTTTTTCACAATCGTATTCCTTTTCTTTACGAATTGTAAAGACCCCGTTGAAGAAAAATGCACACAAGCATGTGGTTTTTTTGTGAGTTGCACAGAGAAAGCACAGAAAATGAAAATAGAAGGAGAGCTTTTAAAGCAAGCTACGATTCAGTGTATTGATGGGTGCACAAGGTTTCAATCTCAGATTTTATCATGCTACGATGCAGAATCAAATTCTTGCAATGGTATGGCGGAATGTATGAAACAATCCGGTCTTGATGAGTAAAGGAGATATGATGTCATTTTCAAAATATTTAATTTTATTTTTAATATCACTTATTCCCTATGTTCTTACCCTTACACATGACGTCATTGATATCGACTCTTCTCAATATGCCGAAATTGCCAGAGAAATGATAGAAACAGGTGAGTTTTTTCACTTAAAAGACAATGGTAAAAATTATCTAGATAAACCGATTTTAACTTTTTGGACAATTGCAAGTTCTTATAAAATATTTGGTATTTCTAATTTCGCCTATAGACTACCTGCATTTTTAATAACACTCTTATCTTTCTATTCTATCTTTCGAATAACGACTTTAATTTCAGGAAGTAGAGAAAGAGGAATTTTAGCAAGCCTTGCTTATTCTGTTGCTCCAGGTGTATTTGCAATGCTCATTGATCCAAAAATCGATGTGTATTTAGTCGCCTATTTGACTTTTGCATTTCATGCCTATTACCTTGGAGTTAAACAAAATTCAAATTGGTTCTATTTAATGTATTTATTTATCAGTATGGGTTTTATTACAAAAGGTCCTATCTCGATGGTAATACCAGCTCTTGCAATTGGTGGGGATATATTAGTCAGAAGAGATTGGAAGTTATTGCTTAGAATGAAAGTTTTAAGTGGCATATTGATAGTAGCCTCTCTTCCTGCTTTTTGGTCTTATCTCTTGTATCAGGATTTTTCTAGTCATGGTCCTGTTTTTTTCTTATGGATACAATCTTTTGGAAGATTTTATCGACAAATGTATAATCAAAAGTTTGATCCACTTTATTTTGTTACAAATTATTCGTGGGCATTTGCTGGTTTCATACTTCCCATTTTCTATACAATGTTTTTATTTTTTAAAAATATTAAACAGAATAAATCTGATGTAAAATTGTTCAGAAGAATATTAAATAGCATAGAGGAAAACAAAGAAAAAGAATCTTATTATGTAATTTATATTTGGCTTTTTGTATTTTTATTTTTGATAAGTTTTTCTAGATACCAACTCCCTCAATATATTTATTGGGCTCTTCCTGCCGGTGCAATCTTCATTTCTAGGTATATTGAAGAATTCTTAAATATAAAAAAGGAAACGAATCTGAGTAGAAGTGTATTTCAGAACTTATTATTTGTAATTCCAGCTTTATTAATCATTGCCATTATTGTAATTCCACTAGTTGTATTGAATGTAAATATACTTTATGGAATTCCAATCTTAGTCTTTCTAGTAGCTTTACTGTATTTTAAAAAAATACTACCAGTTTCGTTTATCGTATCTGTTTTAAGCTTAAGTTTATTTTTTTCAATCGTTGGGCTTTATATCTATCCAGAACTTACTTCCTACCAACCTTCCAATCAGTTTGGAGCGGTGATTCGGCAAATGGAACCGGATAAAAATGAGATATTTACATATCGAATGTCGTTTTCGAAAAGATCCTATGCTTTTTATGCAGCAAGGTTTACAAAACCGATATTTGATAGAGAGAAATTTTTCAAAGTATTAGAATCTGAATCGGAAAGGTTAGTAGTCGTATCAAAAGATGACTTGCCTCAATTTCAAGATTTCCTCAAAGAAAATGTGTTGATAGAAGTGATTGCAGAGAAACCGAGCTATAAAGTGGCAACTCCCAAAGCAGATTTCTTTTTAAAAGAGAAAAGACCACTTGTTACTAAGAATATTTTACTCATCAAAGTAAAGTATGTAAAAGGAACTTAATTATGGCAGAAGAACTTCCTCCTATTGATCCAGCTGAATTCAAAAAGGTAGTTGAGACTCGCAGAAGTATTCGTCTCTATACGGAGGAAACAATTCCAGAAGACGTTATGCGTCAATGTTTAGATTTGGCGCTGCTTGCTCCCAGTTCTTTTAACTTACAACCATGGGAGTTCTATTGGGTAAGAAGTCCAGAGAAGAAGAAGAAGTTGGTAGAGGCTTGTCTTTCCCAGTCTACTGCAAAGACTGCTGCTGAATTGGTTGTTTGTGTCGCGCGTCGAAAGACTTGGAGAAAAAATCGAAAAGAAATTCTAGAACGGATCGAATCGGAAAACTTAAATCTACCAGAGTCGCATATTCAATACTATAAAATCTTAATTCCTTTCTTTTACACGCAAGGATTTTTAGATACGATTGGTTTTTTAAAAAGTATTCTCTATTATATTCGTGGATTATTTGTTCCTACTCCTAGGGAACCAGTGAGTATCAATGATATGAAAATCTGGGCTGTTAAAGCGAGCGCTCTTGCCTGTGAGAATCTTATGTTAGCCCTTAGAGCTTTTGGATACGATAGTTGTCCTCTTGAGTTTCATGATTCCAGTCGTATCAAAAAGCTTCTAGATTTATCTTCTGATGCAATTATCACAATGGTTATCACCGCCGGTAAACGTGCGCCTAACGGCTTGTATGGTGATAGAACTCGTTTAGATAAACTACACTTTATTCGAGAAGTTTAGTTTTTACTTCTTCCAAATAAAATCTTCGAATCGAATATCCGGAAAGATAGGATGTTCTTCTTCTATTTCTTTTAGTCTTGCTTCGTCTAGTCCGTTTGGTTTTAACATTTCTGTTAATTCAAAGAATAGACCTGCATGAATTCGAATTCTTTTTTGTGCATAATCTACCATGGTTCCCATTCGAATAATAAACGGCCAGTCCGAACTTTGAAGTAAAAGTAACTCTCTTGCCATTTGGTTCACAATTCGACGGATTGTTTTATCTTCTGTGTTGTGATGTAAATGGACAGTCTGATCCATTATAATACAACATTCCATGATATGTCTGTAAATCCATTCGTTTCCATGATTGAGCCAAACATCAGAATATCCACCATCTCCCCAACTAGACATATCCATTTTGACACTTTGGATACGTGGTATTAAACCTAGAATCTGCATTGGATGAACTGCTTGGATTTTGTCTTGATCGAAATGCATTTTCTTAAATAGGAATTCAATAAATTTAGGACCTTCATACCACCAATGACCAAATAATTCGGCATCATAGGGAGAAACGATAACCGCAGGCTGTCCTTCTTCGTGTAAGATTTTTTCTGATTGTGCAATTCTACTTCGCAAGAAATCTTCAGCGTGATTTCCGGCAGCTTCAATTGCCCAATCTGGATGATAATAATCTTTGTAGTCTGTCTTGCCAGTGATACGATGATATTTGATTCCTGTATTAAGACGAATTCCAGTTGGATGGACGTAGTCTTTAATATATTCATAATCTAAATCATAACCTATATCTCGATAGTATTCTCTGTAACGAAAATCTCCAGGATATCCATGAAGAGAACTCCAAACTTGTGCGGAACTTTCTTTATCACGCGCAAAGGCAAACACGCCGTTACCCACTTCGACAGGAGCATAGACTCCATAACGAGGTCTAGGAGTTGCATTTAAAATACCATGAGTATCGACAAAGAAATAACGTATTCCTTCATCTGCTAAATATTTTTCGACTCCTGGATAGTAAGCACATTCTGAAAGCCATATTCCTCTCGGTTCTAAACCCCAAAATTTCTTATGTGTTTTTCTTCCGATATGAATTTGTGCATGAACAGAAGATGGTTCACTTTCTAGTAATGGTAGAAATCCATGAGTTGCAGGACAAGTAATAACTTCTAATGATCCATCTTTGACAAATTCTCTAAAACCTTCTACTACATCTTTTTTTAATTCTAAGAATAATCTTCTATTATCCTCGAAGTTTTCTAGATAGAATCTAGATAGGTAGTTTAAGTGTGGATCATACGTTGTGCGTTTTACTTCCTTTTCTGATAACTCGATTAGATTTTCAGTGTAAGCTAAAAATTTATCTCTTAGATATTCATCTGATAGCATAGAGAGAAGCGTTGGAGTAAAAGTCATTGTAATTTTAAAATGAACTTGTTCTCTCTTTAAAGTTCTGAAAGATTTAATTAAAGGTAAATAAGTCTCTGAGATTGCTTCATTTAACCAATTTTCTTCTAAGAAAGCTGGCGAATATCCTTTGTGTCTAACGTAAGGAAGATGAGCGTGTAATACTAAAATTTGATAGCCGACTTTACTGTTCATTTTTTTTCCTCATATGGTTTGATGATGAAGCGAAGATTCCAGAGGATCCCATAAATCCTGAGGACCCGTCTGGCCAAGTAAAGAAGCCTTCTTGCCATTCTAGTTCTTCTGATAAAGATTGGTTGATTGTAATTGTGTTTGAATTCGGCTCTTGTTTTGGTCCATCTTGAATATGAATCTCTCCATTTACGTCTACTAGGTTGAATTCTTTGATCCAAGATGCTTTTAGCCAATCTCTATGTAGAACTTTACTAGGCTTATGGCTTGGAATCGAAATTTCTGCTGAATGCAGTAAACTGTAACTATGACCCGCTTGGCTAAATGCAATTACTTCTACTTTTAAGTTTTTAATACGTTGATCAAACTCTAAGAACCAATTGTTTGTGAAAGGTGGTAAAAAGATTTCCTTGTGTCTGTGAATTTTATCTTCTTGTGCGTACCTAACGATTAATTTAAAATAGACTTCATTCTTACTACAATTAAAAGTATCTAAAATTTTTTTGAAACTCTCAGTGCTGATTCCCCAAAAAACATAGGCTTCTTTTAAATTCTTGGTAAGTATTTTTACAATATCTCTGTTATAATAGTCTGGAAGTCTGTCGAATTTAGGATCTAAATAAATTCGGGATTTTTTTTCTTCAGTCATGAGATTATTCCTCTCTATTTTTACATAGCAGTCAGTTTACCTTTATTGTAAATGATTTTTATATCTATATGATTTTGATTTTATATGAGATTTGTCATTAGAAACTTATTTATACAGAGTCCGATGGAAAAAGGCATTTTATTAAGGAAAAATTTTTCTAATTGAATTAATTTCTATAGAATCTTGCAATTTTAACCCTTTTACAGTTACTTGTGTAGTGTAATACGCTTGTTTCTTTCTACTATTTGTCATTAAATGCAATGTTTTGATTTGTTTTGCCAACCTGTAGAGTATGTTTAGATGTACAATTACAGCAAATAGGATTTAGTTTAAGTAAAACGATAAATGGAAGAGTGGGCAATTTCTGCATAGTTTTTTGATATATTTCGTCTCGACTGGGCTAGGATCAAAGGTTAATTGTTTTATAGTCTCAAATTATCAATCAATTAGAAAAATATTCAGATTGCAAAGTCAGAGTTAGTAACAAACCTAACGCAAAATTTATGAATAAAGTTGAATAGAAACAGTTTTAGAAAAAGAATTAGAATCCGAATAAACGAATAAAACCAATAGATTTCCTTCCTTTAGGTGACAGGAAAGCAAGAAAATGATGTGAGAAAACGCCTATCTACAGATACCTATTTCTTTTTTGAATGACAATTAGGCAAAATTGCTTTGATTTAAAAGCAGTCATTCGTTTTGAGAATCAGGATTAATAGCGAGCGTATAGGATGGGTAAGTATGTCATCGACTAGAAAATTCTTTTTTTCTCTTGTCTACAGCTATTTTCTTTAAGGATCGTTATAGACTATTTACGGGGAAAATTTCACTAAGAGGTGGAACTATTTAGAGAACAAAATGAATAAGATTTAAAAATCTGGTATTGATTTTTGTTATGAATAGATGGTATATAATTTTTAAAAATTTCTAGGGGGAATTTTTAAAAAATGATTTAGAGATGCGAATGAAATGGTAAAATCAATAGCCTGTGATCGCTCTTTTGTTAGAGCAATCATAATGATGGTTAAACAAGTCCTCTATTTCTTCTCTTTCACTTTTATCAAATGAAATGACAATAAGAGAAGAGCAAGCCTCATTTGAATGTTAGGTTCACTAAAAACTCAATCTTTACCTGTGTTATGCAATGATAAATAATTTGAATGATTGATGGAAATTTATAATCTGACCTAATTTATTTTTGTTAGAAAAGATTTACTTTCTTTAGATTCTTTTAATACAATTCGTTTGGAATGCGTTATTATACCTATTAAGGTTTTACTGAATCAGAAAATAAAGTATTAGAATTAAGTATTATAAAAAAGAAAGAGGATAATTATAAGTTGCCTCTTCCTTTGAAATAGAATTAATAAATAATTGACTGATCTATGTTGGAATTTTTATTAAAAATTAAGATCGGAATTGGATGAAATGAGTTCTGAAAGAATTTTAGGCAAGAAAAAATTTTAAAGATTATTTAAAAAAATAAAAATATATTTAGATATATATGTGTACTTTTTCGAAATAATTTCGGAATTTTTTCGATAGTACTTGACTATAAAAATGTAGGAGGGTGAAAATAGGCTTGTACAAAAGGAGATTGGAACTATGAAAATTAAATACACTTGGAAGCATCTAGATCATTCAGCTGCTGCAGAAGAATATGCAACAAAAAAGCTCGAAAGCATTAATAAGTATTTACACAAAATCACTTCGTGTGATGTGTCTTTTCACATGGTGCACGGGGAGATTCATATAAATATGAATGTCCGTGGAGACCAATCGACTTTTAATGCGCACAATATAAATAAAGATATTTATGCTTGCATAGATGGATTAGAGGATAAAATTGAGCGTCAGCTAAATCGTTTTCATGATAAAAAAGCTGCACATTCAAAAACACTGAGGTAGATGCTGGTTCGGTTCGAAGAAGGAAATTTCAGATTAAAAGAAGGGGAGTTTGAAAACGCTAAAAATATCTTCTTCGAACTTTTAGACATTGATCCTAATAAACAGGAGTTTATAGCTGGGTATTATATATCCAGCTATTGGGACAACCGAATCGAAATGATTCTAGCCGCCCGCGAAGGGAAAGAACGTGGCAATCTACTCGTTGAAATGTTCAATCAATTTGCCGGGGAAATCACCAAACGAAATTTTCCAAAAAATGAAACCTACGAGTCAGTAACTTTTTGTATATTAAGTGAAGCTTCGACTCAATTTAGAATTGCCTACCAAAAAGAGGGAATGAATGGCTTAGACAGAAATGTCCTTTCCAATCTAGCTATGTGCCTCATCCGCATTGGGGATTATAAAAATGCAAAAGACATTTTAGATTATTCTAAAAAGTTCCAAGACCTTTCAATGCAAAACTTATACTATGAAGCAGAATGTCTCTACCATTTGGGTGATCATTCTAGAAGCAGACTTTATTATCGAATTGCGATGTTAAATAATCCAGATTTGCTGAATCTAGAAATTGTAAAATCAGAACCACTCGCAACAGCTATCTTAGAACTTGGGGAACAATTTTCTTCTATGGATGAGATTAGAGAAATCATTCCGGTCTACTGCCTAGAAAAACATTTAATTACGGAAATAAAAGATTATACCAGAGAAGAAGTGAATCAACTCTTCTTAGAAATGATGCGACTCGAGTCCAACCTCAATACAGAAAAGCCAGAACTTAAATTTAAGTTACAATGTAGAATATTGCATATTGGTCTTACTATTCTAGATACATTTCAGGGACAAATCAATACAGAACTTTCTAAAAAAGTAAAAAATAAAATCAACATGATAGACCCAGAAATTCTAGATCGCCGCATTGATAATAAAAGAGAAAAAGGTTTGTAGTATTATTTAAATTCAAACGTTAGTTGACCACTGTCTTCCTCTTCATGACTTTCTAGATTTGAAATAGTAAGTCCTAAGAGTCTAATCTTTCTCTTTCCAACTTCAGTATTATTTAACAGTTCTTTTGCAAATTGATCTACTTGTGCTTTCGAAGAAATATAAGTTTGAAAACTGATACTTCTGGAGATTAAATCAAAGTTATCATATTTTACTTTTAATGTGAGTGTTTTTCCTTTCGTTCCAATTCTTTCTACTCGATCCCACATTACATCAGAGATGTCAGAGAGTTCAGCAAGAATAGCAGACCTTTCGAGTAAATCAATAGAAAATGTATTTTCTGCTCCAATGGATTTTCTTTCTCTATAAGGCTCTACTTTTCGGAAGTCATTTCCACGAACAATGTTATAGTAAAATGATCCTGATTTTCCAAAATGACGAATCAATTCACTCTGTGTAAACTGTTTTAAATCCAAACCTGTTTTGATTCCAAGAGAAATCATTTTTCTTTCTGTCGCTTCTCCTATTCCATAGAATTTTCCAATAGGTAGATTTTCTAAAAATTTTTCTGCTTCATCGGGGGTAATCACTGTTAGCCCATTTGGTTTATTCATTCCAGAAGCAATTTTTGCAATAAACTTAATGGAAGCAACTCCAGCGGAGGATGTGAGCTGTGTTCTCTCTAAGATTCTTTTTTTGATTTCTTTTGCGACCAGTGTAGCGCTTGGATTTCCAATTTTATTTTCTGTTACATCTAGATAGGCTTCGTCTAACGATAGCGGTTCTACTAAATCGGTAAATTCATGAAAAATCTCATGTATTTCTCGTGAAACTTGCTTGTAAGCAGAGAAGCGAGGATATACAAATATCGCATGCGGACAAAGTCTCTTTGCTTTAGAGGTCGGCATAGCCGAATGTATTCCGTATTTTCTAGCTTCATAGCTTGCCGTTGATACAACTGACCTACTATTTGGATCCCCGCCTACAACAACTGGTTTCCCTTTCCATTCAGGAAAGTCCCTCTGTTCTACACTTGCATAGAAGGCATCCATATCTATATGAATTATTTTTCGAAGTCGCATAAATTTTAAATTTGATATTCAGCAGCAAATTTAATTTTTCGTTTCATCGTTTTCGGAAGGGAGATGATTTTTAAGTTTACTTCCAGATCCATTTGACAGGCAAGTCCTTCTGCCTCTCCTAATTGAGAGTCTTTGAAACTACATTTACAATTTTCACAGCTACCCGCCCAACAGTGTTTTTGGAGTTTTAAGTCATATTCTTCTGAAGTGGCCGCAATATAATGAAATGCTCTTAGTAGATTTACATGCTTTGGGACTAGGTATTTTTTCTCATTTATTAGAATTGGGATTAAATTGGTATCAGAGATGTGCCCAAAAATTAAGGTAAATGAATCGTCTTTTGGTGAAAGCATTTGGTTGACCCCAATGCAACAATATGAAATATGTTAGAAACAAATGAAAGCATTTTTAGTTTTAGACAACGGTGAAGTTTTTGAGGGGGAGTCCTTTGGTTATGAGGGCTCTGAAGTAGGAGAAGTAGTTTTTAATACATCTATGGCTGGCTATCAGGAGATTCTAACAGATCCTTCTTATTGCAAACAGATTGTAACCCTGACCTATCCTATGATTGGCAATTATGGAATTTGTGCAGAAGATATGGAGTCTGACAAAATTCAAGTGAGTGGACTGATTGTAAAAGAATATGTTCCTGTTCCTTCTAATTTTAGATCTACCGAAACTCTTTCTGCATTTTTAATTCGGCATAAAATACCAGCTATTCAGGGAATTGATACACGGAAGCTAACAAGATTTATCCGCACAAATGGTTCTCCGAATGGTGGAATTTTTATTGCAGACAAATACTCAGATGAGTTTTTGAAAAAAGTAAAAGACTTTCCTGGCATTAAAGGAATGGATTTAGCAAAAGTAGTTTCTACGAAAGAGCGTTATGAGTTTGGTTCCAAAGAAAATAAACCATATCGTGTTGCTGTTTATGACTATGGTGTTAAGACGAATATTTTAAATTGCTTAAATAAAGCTGGATTTGCGGTTACTGTTTTCCCTGCGGAATATCCAATAGAGAAAATTATGGAAGAAAATTTTGATGCTTATTTTCTTTCCAATGGTCCAGGAGATCCAGAACCAGTCAGTTACGGAATTCATTCTGCAAAGACAATTATCGAAAAGAAGAAGCCACTTTTTGGAATTTGCCTTGGTCATCAGATCATTGGTCTTGCAATGGGACGAAAAACTACTAAGCTAAAATTTGGTCATAGAGGTGGAAACCAACCTGTGAAAAATTATTCAACAGGCAGAGTAGAAATTACAGCGCAAAATCATGGTTTTGCGGTCGTTGGCGAGGATTCTTCCGCAGAGCCAATTACACATATAAATTTAAATGATCAAACGATTGAAGGAATTAGATCTAGCTCTCTCCCAGTAATGGCAGTTCAGTATCATCCAGAAAGTTCACCAGGACCTCATGATGCAGAATATTTATTTACTGAGTTTTTTGAGTTAGTTAAGAAATCAAAATCATAAAATTTTGTTAACAACAAAGTTGATAGTTTGAATAATTAATTAAGCTTACGCAAAATTTTTAATTTGAGGAATAGACAATGATTTTTAAGAAATTAGAGAATGCTAATGAATTAATAAAATCAATAGCCTGCGGTATAGCTCGGCTGCAGGAGAGCGAAAAAGCGATCGGAGGAAAGTCCTCCGCTCGTAGCAAACCTCATCTGAACGTTTGGTTCACCCTGAGTAAGGTGAATAATCATGAAATTTTTTGATTAAATTTATTGACTTAAAATTGAATTTACTAAAACATATTTACGCAAAATAAAAAAAAGGACACACAAATGGAGAACAAAGAACAAGATAATTTTTGGGGATTACCGATTGCTAGGGAAGTTACAACAGAGGCTTTTATTAAAGACTTCTGGGATCCAAGCACAGAAGAAATCATTGTTCCAAAGCATTTCTTAGGAGTGGGCTGGAGTGTAAATTTATATGCCGTCGCAAAGAAAATAGGCGTTATATAAAGGATTTGAATAAGAAAATTTTTAAGATTCAAGCTAATCTTACATAATTTTCTTATTATCGCATATAAAAAATAGACCGATTTCTATAGAGAATATGAATACTACATCCCCTGTCACAGAAATTACATTTAATTGCCCTCATTGTGGTAAAAAGTCCAAATTGGCAAATTCAATTTCTCATTCTAATGTCTTTACTGTTAGCTGTTATTTTTGTCATGGAGAAACAGATGTTAGATGTAAAACAGATTCAAATGGAGCTAAATCTCTGATTCCAGAGGGTCCTGTTCCTACCTTTCATAAAATTGAATTGTCCTTTCTTCCTGAAGAAACTCCTTTACTGAAGAGCCCAAGCGCTTATGCCTCTGAGAAAACCTATCAACCGGTTATTCTAAATATGAATGATACATCTTCTGAAATGGAGTCGATTCATTTAGAGACAGAACAAATCGATAATCGACAACAAGAAGAGAAAAAAGGATTTTTAAAAGGACTGCGTGACGATCTAGTTGAAATGCTTCAGATCCAAACAGTTGAAACAGATAGTGATATTCCTATTTTTAGTGTAGTGAAACAAAGAAAGTCATAAACTAAAATTTTATCAACTGACTTACGTAATAAATTTCAATTCAGATAGCATTGAATCCTTTTGAGATATTCTATTCAATTGATTCAATGCCTAACATTCTATAAATTTCTTGCCCCTCTTTTCTTAACTTTTCAATTTCATCTGAGAGTCTATCGATCTTTTTGTAGCCGGCTGTATTATTTGAACTGTTAACTGCGTTCTTTTTTTCTAATTGTTCTTCTTTCTTTTTATATTCTTTGATTGCATCTGTTTGTAAGTCTAGAAAAAGTTCATTGATAGCTAACGTTCTTTCTGCTAGTTTGACAGCTACCGAGATCGCAATATCTGGTTTATGGTTAAGAAAGGCTTCAACTTTTTCTATGCCAATCTCAATGAGTGTAGACTCTGTTCTAGTTGTTACAGTTGCATTGGAAAATGTATTTCGAAGAACTGCGACATCACCTAAATAGTATCCAGGCTTATCTTCTACTGCAATGACCTTGCCATTTTTTATAATGTCTAAGGTTCCAGAAACTAATATATACAATGCTCTTGGATATTGACCTTGGGTTAAGACATCCATTCCTGCCGCATATTTTACAAACAAGGATCTTAATTTTTCTAAATTAATTTCATATTCTGGTTTGATTGTTATTTCCAGTTTTTGTCTATTCTGCAATGATTTTATAAAGTCTGGTCTGTAAGACTTATCAATCAATTGAGAGAAATTTGCATTTAATTCTACTAATCGTTCTGCCATCTTGCGCGCAAGAGCAATGGCAATTTCTGGGGCATGATGAAGGAATGGTATTATTTTGCTGCTTTCAATTTCAATCAAAACACATTCTGTTTCTGCTTTTACAGTCGCACTTGCAGGGATATTTAATAGAACTGCAATTTCACCAATGTATTCGCCTCGTTTTTTAATTTGAGAGATTTTAATTCCATCTCTAATGACGTTGAGTCTACCACTCATTAAGACATACAGAGCATTCGGACTAGTTCCCTCTTTTATAACAACTGATCCTCTTTTAAAAGTCTTTTGTAGGTTTTGAAGTTTTCCCCAATCGGTTTGTGTATTCATTATCTATTACTAATTCCAAATTCTATGATTGCATACCGTTCGAATTATTCAACTTTGTTTATTCTCAATTTAATAAAAAAAGAAATAAAAATGAATAAAAAAAACAAACTTATTGGATTGGATGACCCTAAATTTATTTTTTTGTATACTTATTAGTAAGAGCAATTGGAAAGATTTTGAGGCGAATAATTGGTGTTTAATGAAGAAAAATTTTTTTTTGTTAAAATATTCTAGCCAATATATTAAAAAAAATTCTCTCTGTTGTTTTCATAGAATTGCAATAAGGAAGGAAAAAATGGCATCAGACGCATTAAAGAACCTTGCACTGAGCGATACGGGATTTGTATTTGATCCTACAACTGGTAACACTTACACACTAAATGAAACGGGTCTTGTGATAGTTCGACTTTTAAAACAAGACAAAACAAAAGATGAAATCATAAAATCAATACTTGCTGAATATGAAGTGGAACAAGATGAGGTTGAAAGAGATTACTCTGATATGATTATACAGTTAACCGAATTGGGGTTTATTAGATGAGTAGGTTAGTTGTAGCCGTTAGTGGCATGAATGCTGTCGATAGTCCAGGTCCTGGAGTTCCTGTTTTAAGATCATTACGAGAATCCAAATTAAATCCAGAATTAGTAGGCTTTGCCTATGGAGCTTTAGAGCCTGGAAACTTTATGAGTCATTTATTGGAAAGTTCTTTTCTGCTTCCTTATCCAAGTTCTGGTCCTGATGTTTTACTTGAGCGGATAATGCATATTAATTCCATCAAGAAAATAGACGTTATTATTCCTACCCTTGATTCTGAATTAGATAATTATATCTCTATATCCAACCAACTAAATAATGCGGGAATCAAATTATTTTTACCGGGAAGAAAAGAACTTCACACTAGAGATAAGACATTTTTGAAGGAATCTTTAGAAGATGCAGGTGTATTACTTCCAGAGACAATATCAGTTCAAGACGTATCTGCAATTCGACCAGTTACGGATAAGATTGGTTTTCCTCTCTTTGTGAAAGGCGTTTTTTATGAAGCCTATTTGGCTCATAATTATGAGGAAGCCGTAGGTTATTTCTATGCAATGGCTGGTAAATGGGGAGTTCCTGTTATTTTTCAAAAATATATAGCGGGTGAAGAGTGTAATGTTTGCGCTCTTGCAAAAGAAGGGGAAATGATTGGTGCTGTTGTTATGAAAAAGCTATTTCTAACTGATAAAGGAAAGGCTTGGGCAGGTGTAACAATCAATAACGAGGAAGCAAAATCTACCTCTAAAAAAATTCTAAATTATATCAAATGGAATAGTGGATGTGAATTGGAATTCATTTTTGAAAATCAGACTGGTAAAATGTATTTATTAGAAATCAATCCAAGGTTTCCAGCTTGGGTATATCTTGCAACCGCATCAGGTCAGAATCTACCTGACGCATTGCTTCGACTCAGTTTAGGAGAAACTGTGACACCATTTTCTGATTATGATGTTGGAAAGGTTTTTGTAAGACATAGTTGGGATGAGATTATTCCAATGAAATCAGTTGAGTCATTAACAATTAAAGGTCATTTGCTTTCAAACGATAAAGGAGATAAAAATGAGTAAACGTATGTATGTTCGACCTGTGATTCGCAAGCAATACATGGGCGCTGCAAATAAATTTGGTGGATTTAATATTCCTGAAACGATGCATTCGATAGACGGTATATCCATCGATAGTTTAGTGGAAAAATTTGGTTCACCGCTGTTTGTGTTTTCAGAAGCCACTATAAAAAAGAAAATTGCAGACTATAAACAAGCTTTTGAATCTCGTTACCCTTCTTTTCAACCTACTTGGTCTTATAAAACAAATTACCTAAATGCTATTTGTAAAGTATTTCATAAAGAAGGATTTTGGGCTGAAGTTGTTTCATCTTTTGAATATCAAAAAGCAAGAAAGAATGGAATTCCAGGAAATAGAATTATATTTAATGGTCCGTATAAGCCGTATGACGCATTAAAACTTGCAGTATCTGAAGGAGCAAGAATTCATGCTGACCACCTAGATGAAATTAGAGATTTGTTGAAAATTTCGGAAGAATTAGGAAAGCGAGTGGATGTTGCGATTCGTATTAATATGGATACAGGTATCTATCCGCTTTGGAGTCGATTTGGTTTTAATTTAGAGTCTGGCCATGCATTGGAAGCAGCCAGAAGAATTGCTCATAGTGGAGGCAAACTCGCATTAGTCGGAGTTCATTCTCACATTGGAACTTTTATGATGGATGCATCTGCTTATAAAAGAGCAGCCAAAAAATTGACTGACTTTTATAAAAAAGTAAGAGATGAACTTCGTCAACCACTTCAATATTTAGATATGGGTGGGGGGTTTGTATCTGCAAATAAATTAAAAAGCACATATTTTTCAGGTAGTTCCTTACTTCCTTCTTTTGATCAATATGCAGAAGCAATTTGTTCTTCCATCTATGATTCATTTGCCCCTGAGGAACCTCCTCCGTTATTTTTAGAATCTGGTCGTGCGTTAGTCGATGAGTCGGGATTTTTAGTAAGCAGTATTGTGGGATCTAAAACTATGCCCAATGGGAAAAGGGCGCTTGTTTTAAATGCCGGTCTGAATTTACTTTATACATCTACTTGGTATGAGTTTAAAGTTTCTCCAGTAAAAGATTATTCTAAAGCATATGAAGATGTAACTTTATATGGACCTTTGTGTATGAATATAGACGTTGTGCGAGAAAGCTGCTTACTTCCTAATATGTCTCGCGGGGATCATTTGGTTATTCATCCTGTTGGCGCATACAATGTTACCCAATGGATGCAATTTATTGAAATGAGACCAGCAATTGTTATGATTGAGCAAAATGGTAATGTCAAGCAAATTAGAAGAAGAGAGACTGTGGATGATCTCAATTCAATAGAGATGGAGTAGGAATAAGGAATGAATTTTTTTAAAACTCTTTATTTTTCTATTCTTTCTTCCTATTCATCCATTTTATTTAGTTCAAGCCCCGTTTTGGGGCTTTTTATTTTCTTGGCTACACTTTTTAATTATGAAGCTGGGCTCTTGGGATTGCTTGGAATTATTTTTGCTGTCTTATTAGCAAAGTTTTTAGGTGTGCATGAAGAGAGAATAAAAAAAGGCTCTTTGGGGTTTAACGCATTACTTGTTGGGCTTTCTATTAATCTGGTTCACTCTGTAGATACAACATTAGTTTTTATACTTTTTGTATCTATCGTGCTTTTGGTTTTTTTAACAATAGCATCCGAGTATGCCTTCTCTTATTTTTTAGGCTTACCTGTATTATCAATTCCTTTTGTGATTGTGAGTATCATTGTATATTTCTCCTTTTATGATTATAATGGTTTGAAGTATCGAGTGGCTAATACTCCTTTTCCTCTAGATATATATTTCCCTGAACTTCCAAGCTATGTAAGTTATTATCTAAAGAGTCTTGGAGGAATATTTTTTCAGTCTAGTCCATGGGCTGGACTTTGTTTTGCAATTATTTTATTTGCTTCCAGTCGTATTGCGTTTGTTCTGTCTGTGATTGGGTTTGCAGCTGGAATTAGTTTTCATTTAGCCTTAGAAGGCAAGATGGGAAATATTTCGACAGGTGCAGTCGGCTTTAATTATATTCTGACAGCAATTGCGGTAGGCGGTATCTTTATAGTTCCTAGTCCATCCACCTTTATTGTAGCTGGCCTTGCTTCTATTGCAAGTGCTTTAGTGTCATCGTTTGCAAGTGTATTATTTACACCATATAGCATTCCAATTTTAGCCTTACCATTTACAAGTGTTTCCCTTCTATTTGTTTATTCTGTGAAATTATTGCGGAATAGAAGAATTGTTGCGGTAGATTTTATTCCAGGTGCTCCAGAATCAAATTTAGACTACTATAAATCAAGGCTTCAAAGATTTGGAGTCAGTGGGTTATATATTCGGCTTCCTTTTTCTGGTAAATGGAAAGTCTCACAAGGATTTAATGGAAAATTTACACACCGAGATGCATGGAAGGAAAGTTTGGATTTCATGGCAATTGATGCAGAGGGAAAAGTGAGAAAGGGTAAGGAGAATAACGTTGAAGATTTTTATACATTCGGACTAACAGTGCTTTCTCCTTGTGCGGGTCGTGTAATCAAAGTAGTAAAACATTTAGAAGATAACAAACCTGGTGATGTAGATACAAAAAATAATTGGGGAAATTTTGTAATTATTGAACATACTCCATTTTTATTTTCACATCTATCCCATTTTTCGAAAAATTCTATTTCAGTAAAAGAAGGAGATTATGTTGCGGCGGGAACAAAACTAGGACTTGCTGGAAATTCAGGTAGAAGTTTAGAGCCTCATATTCATTTGCATTTTCAATCAACCCCTGAAATTGGAAGTTCTACTATACCAGTCACCTTTACTCAATATCAAAATGAGTCAAATGGACGAACCTTAATTCATTTCAATGAAATACCAATTGAAGATCAGGTAATTGCGAATCTACATTCTGACTTTAATTTAAAAAATTTTTACAATCTTTCTCCTGGGGAGGAAATAAATATTAGCCTCACCAAGAATGAATCTAAGATTATAACAGAGAAATGGAAGATTCAGCTGGATTTACTCGGAAATCGATTTATTGAAGATGAAAAAAACAATAGAGTTTATTTTTACATTTCAGCAGATTATTTTTCTTGCTTAGATTATATTGGTAAGAAGAATACCGGTTTATTTTTCTTTTATCTAGCAAATTATAGAATACCTTTTATTAATATATCAAGTCTATGGAAAGACCGTATGTCTTATAAATATTTTTCCAATTTATTTATTCGATTAGCAAAAGATTTGATTCATCCATTTAGTGATAGTGTTGGTTTTGAATGGCAAGGGGAAATGATTGAAAAAGATACAAATCTAAATTTCAAGATAAAAGTGATTAAGAATATAAATACGGTTTTATATGAGTTAGATTTACTACCGGATTCAACTGCACCCGGTTCGATTCAAATTAAAAATAATGAGGGAGATCAATGGATATTAAAAAAGTTTGGTTAATTGGAATTATACTATTAACACTCTTTAATACGAGTTCTGTTTTATCGCAGACAGTGCAAGATGCGATAGGACAAATGGAAAAATTGAATTATAAGAAATCAATTGAAACATTAGACAAAGTGATAAAAAAAAATCCACAGGATTCTGTTGCATACGCCTATAGAGGTTATGCATACATGATGATAAATGATTTTAGTAAAGCGTATGATGATTATAAAAAAGCTGATGAGTTATACTCAACGTTAGAGACTATGTCAGGAATGCAATGGGCGCTTCTCGCGAGTGGTAAATACAATGAGAGTATTTCCGTTGGTGAGAAAATTCTAGAAAAGGATAAAGATAATTTTTATGCAAAGTTTAGAATTTCTGAAGCTTATAAGGCAAAAGGTGATTATGTTAAAACAATTGAATTATTAGATCAACTTATACAAAAATATCCAGACTCATCTATGGCATATCTCTATCGAGGCTATGCATATATGATGACAGAAAAATATGATTTAGCCTTAGCAGACTATAAAAAGGCTGATAGTCTTTATTCATCTCTAGATTCGCTTGCCGGTATTCAATGGGCGTTACTTGCAATGGGTAAGAATGATGAAAGTATAGCAGCTGGTGAAAAAGTCTTAGCAATTGAACCAAATAGCTATATCGCAAAACAAAGAGTAGCCGATGCTTACATGGAAAAAAAGGAATATTCTAAAGCCTCGGAACGTTATAAGCAATTGGAAAGTCAGTTTGGAAAAAATGGGGATTTGCTTTGGAGGATAGGTCTCTGTGAATACTATATGGGGAACAAAGAAGAAGCAACAAAGCTTTTTGAAGAAGGAAAAAAAATGTCACCCGACCACAAAGGCATTCAGTATTCATTATCTGGTGCAAGTGTTTATCCATATTTTGCAGTTATCCCTGAGGCAAGTGTCTACAATTTTAATGGTTCTGATTATGTTGGGAGTGGATCAAAATTTGGTCTAGGGGTTTCCTATAGTCCAAATGCAGGTTGGAATTTAAGAGCTAACGTTACACATGAGACAACTCAAAATTTAAATTCTACTAATGGAGTATTTAACTATATCATTGATCCGGTTAATATTGCTTATCTATCTAGCTATGGTTACTTAAGAAATCCCTCCACAATTCCAAGTTATTATTTTGGGAATTTTACAAATGTTAATAACTTATATTCTTTAATTTCCTCTAATGATTATTCTACAACAAAATATGCGTTAGGAGTATCTTATCAATTATCTGATCGGTTAGCATTACACTTTACTCCTCAGGGACTTTCCTCTAATACATCTTTTTTAAATAAAGGAGCTGCGGGGCAATTTGGTGTTAGTTACACGAATAAATATACAATTTCTTTTTATGGAGCGGCAATATCAGCTCCATATAGTAAGGGTGGTCAGGGAACGGTTACATTCTATTATCCGTTTACTGAAAATTTTTACTCATCCTCAACTATTAGTGGTCAAGCAATGACAGTAAAAGAGTCAGAGGTTGTTTGGATCAGTGTTCGTCCACTTCTAACATCAACTGATTCTATAAAAGTTTCAAAAAATTATGGTTTCTTTCAACAAGAATTTGGTTATCTCTGGAAGTATTTCTATGTAGCTATTGGCGGACGGTATGGAACAGCAAGAACTCCTTTTATGGGAGAAAACTGGATTTATACAGGCTTTGATTTACATTCTGGAGGATATGGACAGATTGGATTTAAATCAGATCGACTAACGGCTCAACTGATGCTAAGTCATGACCAATGGCTTGATTTTAGAAACGATAGACCAACATCAAATACTGCAAAACTAACAATCGTATGGAGATTCTAATGAAAAAGATTTTAATAGTATGTTTAATTTTGAGTGGAATGCAAATAATCGCTGATCCATTAGCTGATTCCTATGGACAAGAAGCTAAGCGTGAGTTTGCAAAAGCACTGGAGACAATGGAAGGTTTAAGTAAAGACAATCCGAATGAGTATTTTTATCAATTGAGAACCGGATGGGTAGCACTGATTAAAGGTGATTTTACTAAATCAGCCTCTTATTATCAAAAGGCAGCTCTTCTTGCTCCAAATGCAATTGAGCCAAGACTTGGAAATGTAAGAGCGTTACTCGCGATGGGTAAATACAAAGATGTGGATGTTGCTTGTAAGACTATCCTCAAGCTAGATCCAAAAAATTATTTTGCACGAAGCACACTAGCCTATGCAAATTATGTTCTTGCAAATTATGCAGAAGCAGAAAAGCAATATGAATCTTTAATTGTGGATTACCCTGCTGACACTGAAATGCAAATTGGACTAGGTTGGTCTCTTTTGAAGCAAGGAAACAAAGCAAAAGCAAAAACAATCTTTGCTGCGCTTACAAAAATCATTCCAAAGGAAGAGAGAGTAAGTTCTGGCGCTTACTATGCGAATAATTAATTTAATCTGCTTAATCATTATTATCCTCTTTCTTGCATGTTCTAAAGAGAAAGAGGGTAATGCTAAAATTCGTTTGGGAGTTCCTTTGCGTGTTAGTTATCTTCCGGTTTTTATTGCTGAGGAAAAAGGTATCTTTAAGAAAAACGGAATAGATGTTGAGTTACATATAGATGAAAATTTAAGTGAGTTGTATGCTGAACGCAAACTTGATATTATCTGCACTGGTTTAACTGAATCGATTCTTTCCACGTCTGAAGGACATTTTTCGAAAATCATCTATAGGTTTACTTACTCCATCACAAATGATCTGATTGTTTCTAATAATTCTATTAAAGATATGGAATCTTTGAAAAAGAAAAAAATTTCTTTCGAAGGTATAAACTCTTCTTCTCATATTTTTGTTCAACAGCTTCTCAGTAAAAAAGGTATTCAGGATGGGGAATATTTTGCTGTAAATTTACCGATGCATAAAGTTATTCAAGAATTAGAAAAAGGAACGATAGACGCAGGGCATACAACTGGAGTAAGTCTTTCAGAGATAAACAAAAAAGGATTGTCTGTTATAGGCAAATCATCAGATGATCCGGATTTACTTGCGGATACTTTGGTAGCCGACTCGGCTTTTTTAGAAAAACATAAACAAAAGGTTAAACTTTTAGTTTCTTCTATCATTGAGGCAAAGTCTTTTTATGACTCTAATCCTGAGGAAGGTGTTAGTGTCTTTGTTAATTATTCAAAACGTAAAAAGGAAGATATCAAAGAAGAATTATCTGGTATAAAGTTTTTATCCCAAGTTGAGAATGAAGCTGCTCTTGAAAAGCAAGATGATAAATTACAACAAACAAATATAAATGAATCGCCTAAATTCGATTTTTCACAAGGACCCAAGGATGGAGCAAAGCCACCCGGAGGAATTCTACCAGATCAAAGTATCAGTATGAATCAGAAGGAAAAGAGATTTGGTTTGTTGACTGCTGGTCAAAAAATAATTCAATTTTTGCGAGAAAGGGGTCAGCTCTATCGCATGCCGGATCTTCAGTCGATTATAGATGACCAATTTGTGAAAGCAGGTGGAGATAAATGAAACTATCTTTTAAAATATTCATAGTGTATTTAAGCTTTACTCTCGCAATTCTAATTCCAACGAGTATTTCGGTCTATTTATTAATGACTCAATCGGTGGAAGAGCAGATTCAAAAAAATCTAAAGGAAACAGCAGAACATATGTTTGATAAAATGGATAGAGTCCTTTTTGAAAGATATTCAGATATTCAAACGATAAGCGCTGACCCAATATTTTTACAGCCAAAAGTAACGGATGAAGAGATTGCAAAGAAATTAATATCTTACCGTAATCAGAGAAAGGTTTATATTTCTCTTGCCTATTATGATAAAGATTGTATCAAAATTGCAGATACAAACGGTCTGTCGATAGGAGAAAAATGTAAAGACTCTTTGTGGAAAGAAGAAGTTTATAAAGATAATCGAGTCAGTGCTGCAAGTGATATTTTGTATTTAGAGGAATTAGGAAATAGAGTGATTGTATTTGCGGCACCTGTTTTAAGCACAGAGGGAAATTTGATTGGAGCTGTAACTGCTTATGTTTCAGTTGGAAGATTGCATCAAATTATACAAGGCACTAAAGATTTGGAAAAGTATTTGCTCATTGACTTACTCGATCATGAGGGAAATACAATTTATTCCAATCATAAAGTTCAGAAAAAAAATTCCGTTCTAAAACAAACAGAAACAGAAATTTTAGCAAGCGCAAATGAGACTATTTTTGCTAAAGAGAGTGAAAATGGATTTCTTGATTTTCAAGGAAATCGATGGCAACTTTACTTACAAGTTCCTAAAAAAGAAGCATTTAAAGCGATTACAAAAATTAGAGATACTGGTCTTACAGTAGGGCTAATTCTAATTAGCTTTTCGCTTGCAATTGTGTATTTTTTATCTAGAAGAGTGATTGCTCCACTTTTAGTTCTAAAAAAAGCAGCTGATCGTTTTGGACAGGGAAAGTTAGACGAAAGAGTTCCTGCTTTTTCATCTGACGAAATAGGGGATTTGTCCCAGACATTTAATAAAATGGCAAATGATCTTAGTCAAAGTTTAACTGAGCTAGAGAGAAAAAACGTTGAGTTAGAGAAATTGGATAAACTAAAGGATGAGTTTTTGTCTAATACTTCGCATGAATTGAAGACTCCGCTCAATGGAATTATTGGAATTGCTGATTCTATGATTGATGGAGCTACAGGAAAGTTAGAAAAAGAGCCAGTTAAAAATTTAAAAATGATTAGTGATAGTGGTAAAAGGCTTACTAATTTAGTGAATGATATTCTGGATTTTTCTAAATTAAAAAATCATGAAATAATTATCCAACAAAAACCAGTCGATATTCACTCTATTGCGGATATGGTTTTACTTCTTTCGAGACATTTACTTGGCGGAAAGAGGATTCAGCTTTTAAACCAAATTCCAGAAGATGTTCCTGCTATAAAAGGAGATGAAAATCGTCTTCAGCAGATTCTTTTAAATTTAATTGGAAATGCAATCAAGTTTACAGAATCAGGAAAAGTTGAAATTACAACAAAACAAAAGATGGAAGATAAGTTAACGATAGTTGTTACTGATACTGGGATAGGGATTCCATCCGATAAATTTGATTCCATTTTTCAATCCTTCGAGCAGGTAGATGCCTCTATTTCAAGGGAGTATGGTGGAACTGGTCTTGGGCTCAGCATTACAAAAAATTTAATAGAACTACATGGTGGTAAAATATGGGTGGAATCTGAAGTAGGGAAAGGTAGTAAATTCTTTTTTACTCTTCCTATATCAGATGAAAAACCAGTTGATGAACCTGCCAAAACGTATTCTCTTCAGAAGTTAGAGGCAAATGAAGAGTATGCGCAAAATGAAATAATTATAAATACAACCGCAGAAGGAAGTATTAAAATATTAGTGGTTGATGATGAACCTGTGAACGTTCAAGTTCTAGAGAATCATTTAACTCTTGCAAAATATTCAGTTCTTAAGGCAAGCAATGGAGAGGATGCGTTAGCTATTCTAGAAAAAGAGGAAGTGAATTTAATATTACTTGATATTATGATGCCTAAACTTTCCGGCTATGAGGTTTGTAAAACGATTCGTAGGAAAAGATCGAGCGGTGATTTGCCTATTATTATGCTAACAGCCAAAAATCTAATCAGTGATTTGGTATACGGATTTGAGTGCGGAGCAAATGATTTTTTAGCAAAGCCATTTCAGAAGGAAGAGTTACTCACTCGAATCAAAACTCATATCCAAATTTCTACTCTCAATAAATCCTATGGTAGATTTGTTCCACATGATTATTTACATTTTTTATCTAAAGAAAGTATCATTGATGTGAATCTAGGAGATAACGTTGCAGCAGATATGGCTGTAGTCTTTTCGGATATTAGGTCTTTTTCTACTTTGTCCGAGACGATGACTCCGCAAGAAAATTTTAATTTTGTAAATGCCTATTTCAAGCGAGTGAGTCCAAAAGTGCGTGAATACAATGGAATCATTGTGAAATATGTTGGGGATGCAATCATGGCTGTCTTTAAAGAGAAGACAGAAGATGCAATTGATTCTGCTATTGCCCAATTAAATGAACTTTCCATTTATAATAAAAAGCGTGTGGCTAATGGGTATTTGCCGATTCATACGGGTTATGGAATTCATTCTGGATTTATGATGCTTGGTATGATTGGGGAGACAAACCGTATGCAAGGAGATGCTTTTTCTGACCATGTGAACCTCACTTCTAGGTTAGAGGGGCTCACTAAATACTATGGTGCATCCATCATTATAAGTTCTATTGTTTTAGGTAAAATCCAAGATCAATCCAAATATGCGATCCGCTATTTAGACAGAGTTCGCGTGAAAGGTCGAAAACAACCAATCGAAATTTATGAGATCATGAATGCAGATGATCCAGAAATTCGCGAAAAGAAAATGCAAACAAATGCAGATTTTAAAAAAGGAATTAATTTTTACTTATATGGTGATATGAAATCCGCAGGAGAGGTTTTGTCGGAACTCCATCGAAGTTTTCCAGAAGATAAGGCAGTGCTTCAATATTTGGAAAGAACGAGGGAATATTTAAAACATGGACTCCCATTAGATTGGGAGGGTGTTTATGATATGAAGAGTAAATAAATTGCGAGTTTCTCTTTTTAATTCTTTCAAAAAATCTTTCCTCAAAATATTCAACATTCATGTTTGATAATATAAGAAAAATTAAAGACAATGATCCAGCTGCAAAATCGTATCTGGAAGTAATTCTCTGTTATCCGGGACTTCATGCTCTGTGGTTTCACTCCATTGCTCATTTCTTATATAAGTGTAAGGTTCCACTTTTACCTAGAATGTTGAATTATATTGCAAGGTTCTTAACAGGAATCGACATACACCCAGGCGCAAAAATTGCCAGTGGAATCATGATCGATCATGGGATGGGAGTAGTGATCGGAGAAACAGCCGAAATAGGAACAGGCTGTTTGATTTATCAAGGAGTAACTCTAGGTGGAACGGGAAAAGAATCAGGAAAAAGACATCCAACTTTGAAAGAGAATGTTGTTGTTGGTTCGGGGGCAAAAGTTTTAGGAAATATCATCTTAGAAAATAATGTTCGAGTGGGTGCTGGATCGGTTGTAATGCGAGATGTTCCTGCCAATTGCACTGTTGTCGGAATTCCAGGGAGGGTTGTGAAGTCAGAGGAGAAAAATAGTGAGCATATGCTGGATCATGGACAAATGCCTGATCCTGTTGCGAGAGTTTTCTCTATACTACTGGAGAGAATTGATACACTTCAGCAGGAAATCGCGGAGATTTCGCATGAGAAAAGTAATAAAAAAGACCAAAGAATAGTAGAGGATAAACTCTTGCAAAACTTTATTTATGGGGAAGGAATCTAACTTTTTAGAAATTAATTTCTAAAAAATGAATATTTTGCTTTAAATTTTTTTCAGTATTAAGGATGATAGAAATAATCTTAATTTTTATTACAAGGAGTTAAGGATGTCGAAAAGTAAAGCAGTATTGCTTTTTACTATGTTAATTGTAGCAGTTTCTGGCTGTGGCACTGGAGATAAAGAAGCTCATAGTGTGGGAGAGGGTGGTAAACAATTTGAAGGATGGCATGGTCCTCCTGAGGATGTAAACAAAAGACCATTTGAGTTCTACTATATGAAATCTGTCGGTAAGGCTTCTCCAAAGGCTATGGAAAAAAGAAGCGGTGCAATGATGCAAAGTACTTGTACTGATGCAGCAACAACAAAAGTAAAAGGCGATCTAATTGGTAAGCTTGTAGGGGAAAGCATTCAAGGTGCTTCTGGGGTTTCCGATGGTGAATCTACAGGTGCAGTTGTAGTAAGAGAATTTCAAGGCAAACTACAAGGTGTAAATGTAAAAGAATGTAAGGCTCTCTATAAAGATGATCCTGAAATTCCATACAGTGGCTGGAAAGAATGTGAATGTGTTGTGTTTATTAAAGTTCCTGGCGGTAGAGATGCTGTCATAGCAAAAGCACAAGAACTATCCAAATAATTCCCTTCTAAAGTATCGAATAAGCTTATTAACAATTTAAATCTGGTTTTACAGCTCTAGCAGGGAGTGATTGCCTTGCCGGCTGTAAAAGGATTTAAACCCAAACCGCAAACTTTTAAATAATTATTTTCAGAACTAGTGCTTCCTAAGAAATGGAAGGATGCTAGTATCTAAATTCAATATTCCCGCTGATTTCACAATCCAAGTTCCTGGAGATAAGTCTATCTCTCATCGTTCTGTTTTATTTTCTTCCCTCGCGAAAGGAAATTCCGAAATCAATGGATTCTTAGAAGCCGAGGATCCCTTAAACACAATGAAATCTTTTTCTAAATTGGGTGTTGAGTTTACAAAACTAGGAAAAGGAAGTTATAAAGTAGTCAGCCCTGGCAAATTAGGACTCACAAGCCCAAAGGAAGAGTTGGATTTTGGCAATGGTGGAACAGGGATTCGTTTATCTGCTGGGCTTTTATCCGGCCTTGTCGGAATTCAGACACAGTTGACTGGTGATGCTTCTTTGCGAAAGAGACCTATGAAGCGTATCATAGATCCCCTTTCTCTGATGGGTGCAGATATTCAATCTTTATCTGGAGACGGAAAGGCTCCTCTCAAAATTCAAGGTAAGAAATTAATTTCCATTTTCTACAAAAGCCCAATTGCTAGTGCACAAGTAAAATCATGTTTGATGTTAGCCGCAATCTCCTCTGATGTAGGGCTTGAGTATGAAGAAGAGGAACTCTCTCGTAATCATACTGAAAATATGCTCCAATTTTTAGGCGGTGAGATAGAGTTTTTTACAAAGACTCATTTTAAGATGAAGCCACCTTTTGCTTTTTCTGGTGCTAAGTTCCAAGTTCCTGGCGATATTTCCTCCGCTGCTTTTTTTATTGTATTTGGATTATTAGCAAAATCAGGCTCTATTTTAATTCAAAACGTTGGACTCAATCCAGCTCGAACTGGTATACTCACAGTTCTAAAAAATATGGGGGGCAAGATTGAAGTAGAGAACGAAAGATCTGAATGTGGCGAAGTCATTGGAGATTTGCGAGTCTATCCATCTAATCTAACTAAAACAGAAATAAGTTCCGACTTGATTCCCTCCATCATTGATGAAATTCCAATTCTAACGATTGCAGGACTCTTCTCTAAAAATGGGTTTGAAATACGAAATGCAGAAGATTTACGTGCAAAAGAATCGGATCGAATTCATGCGATGGTTGTGAATCTAAGAAAGCTCGGGATAGAAGTAGATGAACAAAAAGATGGTTATTCTTTTGAACAAGTCAAAGAAATACAACCAGCTTTAATCGAATCTTTTATGGATCATCGAATCGCAATGAGTTTCTTGATACTAAAAACCTTGCTCGAGAATGATATTAAAATTGATGATGACTCTTGGATTGATACATCTTTTCCTGAATTCAAATCGATTGTTCTCAGATTGAAGTCATAGAATAAAATTTTTACTTCTCTTGCTGGCAAAATGTATAAAAAATCAATATTTTTTAATGAGACATAAATTTTTGTTGCAATATAAGACATATTTCTTAAATCTTAGCTTGGGATATTTTATACACAATGGGTTCAGAGCTTTTATTTCCGTTTATTGCAAGTGTAATTGTTATATTACTCTTTAGAAAATTGGATCGATCGAACTATCGATTGAGCCAAATCAAAAAACATTCAGCTAAGATGAATGAAGATATTAACCAAGCTGCGATGGCTGGTATTCAAGCTGTTAAGGATACTACAATCGACTTGGAAATTATGGGCAAGCAGGCTCGTAAAGTTATCTCTGATCTAGAAGCAAAAGCAAATGAAACAAAGAGCTTAATGGAATCCTTAAAAGCAAATAAAGAATATCTCGATTCTATTTCTGCTGATTTAAAAAACGTTGTAACCCTTGCCTCTGAAATTCGACATGAAGCAGAATACATTCAAGAAGGAATGCAAATCATTCAATCCCAAAGAGAAAATATCAAAGATGTTGAAAAGGAAGTAAGAGAAGTAAGAGAAGAAGTAAATGGAATCGTTCGCACTTTCAGCCAGACTCTTTCTACTCGCACGCAAGATATTCTAGAGTCGTTAGCTACAAAGATTGTAGAACTAGAATCTCTCTTGGAGGCAAAGTCAGATAAAGTCGATGAGTCTCTTAATTCAGTTTTAAATACTTTCAAAGAGAAATTAAAAACGGAAGTTGAAATCATGATAGAGGAGACTGTTGGCAAAGTTGAAGTTGCCAATGCAAAACTTGATGATTATAATACTTTTGTTAGAGAATCTGAAAAATCATTAGAAATAAAAATCACTCGCTATAGAGATTCTTCTGAGGCAATCGCAGAGAAAATTGAAAAACTAGATACTCGCTTTGAAGAAAAAGCTGAATCTGTTGCGCTTATCGTTCAAGATAAACTTGGATTCTTTGAAAAGAAATTTCAAGATAGATTTGATTCTATTTTAGATCAAGTCAACCAAGGAAAAGAAGCGATCTTGGGTGGTCTCAGAATGGAAGTGGATTCGATTCGTTCTGAAATCGAAAGTATGAGTCTTGAAACAATGACACGCCGAGATGAATTGTTAAATGATACAAGACGTCAGGCGGATTCCATTGTATCTAATATTCAGTTGTTCCAAGAAAAATACTTAGAAGCAGACAATAAGCTTCTAAGAGAAGCTGATTTTAAAAAAGCAGAACTTTTAAAAGAAATTGTGAAATTCCAAGATGAATTCCAAAGAATCAAAGAAACATTCCACGAAGAAACAGAGAATAAAAAAGATTCAATTGTTGAAAACCTAAAGAATTTTGAATCTGAAATGAGTCGTGTTGCAAATCAGATTGAACACAATACAAGAGATCGGTTCCTATCTCTTAAAAATGAATTGGAAGATAGCTTAGTAACTTTACATGGCAAGAAGAAAAGTGAAATCTTAGATGATATTGCAGCTGTCGAATTAAAAATTAGAGAACTAGGAAAAGATACTCTTCAAAAGATTAAAACAGTCGATGATTATTTCTTTGATTTGAAAAACGCGATGCTTGAAAGTGCAAAAGACATTGTAAAACAAGTAGAAACAGAAGTAAACAGTGTAGTTCAAATCTTAGATAAAGAAAAAATGAAGACCGATGGAAAAATCGAGCACTTTGTTGAAGAGTGGAACTTAGAACTAGAAAAAATTAAATCTAGAACTCAGAGAGATATGGATAGTCTGATTGAAAGATTAAAAGACATTCACATTGAAGGTAGAGAATTAGCTGATATATTTAAAAATGAGTTTAACACAGGTAAGGCTCAGTTAGATGCATTGCTTAAGACGCATACAGAAGCGTTAACTGCTCAAAGAGATGGTATTATCACAGAAGTTCAAGGCAAAGTGAAAAAATCACAAGATGAAGTAGATTCTGTGCTTGGAAGAATCCAAAAAGCTGGACTCAATCTTTATGAAAAACAAGAATCTCTTCTTGCTGACTACGGTGAAAAACTCTATAGAGATCTACAAAACAAACTCGAAAAAGTTCGCTATGAGTCAGAAGAATTATTAGAAGATATTCAGAAAGCGGGAATGAATCTTCTCGAAAAACAAGAAGAGAAGATTGATAAACTCACTCAAACAATTGATGAGAGAATTTCACGTCAACTTACTGTCCTATTAGATAAAGGACAACTCCAACTTGGCAAACTTGAATCTAGAATTACAAGTTATGTTCAAGATGTGAAGCAAAATATTGAACAAACTCTTAAAAATGCAAAAGAAGACAGTGATAGACAAATTTCTTCTTTCAACTCTCAAATTCAGAAAACATTTAGAGATATCGAGAAAGCAAATAACGCATTCTTGGAGACAAATAGAGATGAATTCTCTAAAACTAGAGAAGAGTTCGTGCGTATTAAAAATAGCATAGATACTGATCTAGACAAAGTAGCTGATATTAAGAAAGGTCTTTCTGAATATGTGGAAGCGGAGACAAATCATTTACGTGACACATTGGATAAGATTACATCAAAAGTAGACGAAATTCAATCGTATTCGGGACTATTTGATAAGACACGTCAAATGATAAAAGATTCTGAACAGACAATGAGAGATCTAGGATCAATGCTTGAGCAATTGAAGCAAGAAGGTGGAACTGCAAATCAATTCTTAAAACATGCAGAATTAATTAAAGCTACTAAAAAGGAAATGGAAGCAGAGTTGCGTTTACTCGAAACTCATAAACTTAGAATTGATCAGATAGAAAATGAATTAGCTCGTGCTACTAACGTATGTGATTTGATAAATCAAAGAACAGATGAGCTTCATGATAAAATATCCATGATTACATCTGTAGACCAAAAGTTAATTGAGATCGAGCGAATTCAAAATGAATTAGAATTTAAGCTTTCTGAAGTGAAGATTGTAAATGAAAGAATTAATGATTTAACTCAATCTCTCAATAATTCTAATAAATCTACATTTGAAATCACAGATCGAGTTCAAAAAGTAATGAGAGCAGTAGAGAAAATTGAGTCTCGTGAATCAGAACTAGAAGATGGAATCAATCATATGGAAGAGAAGATTCAATCTCTTAGTGCTAGGAACTTAGATATTAAATCTATTGAATCTAAATTCGATAAAGTAGAAAATCTAATGGTAGACTTATCTGCTCGCCATAAACAAATTGCAACCATGCAGAAGAGAATTGAAACTCTAAAGATGGAAACAGAAGAAATGAAAGGTGGCTTTGAAAATCTTCTAGCTGAAGCCGATGATAAGTTTGATAAACTTTCAGACTTTTTAGTTGTCGTCGATGCTGTTACTACAACTTCAGCGGGAAAGAACTTCTCTAAGAATTTTAAATTAGACAAAGATACGACTGAAATTCTCAAACGTAAGAAAGCGACAGTTCTGAGTCTCTATGAAAAGTTTGATTGGACTTCTGATACAATTGCACAGAAATTAAACCTAGAAAAATCACTAGTAGACGCAATAATAAATAATAAGAGCTAACATCTTGAGAATGGTAACTCTTATTAGTTTTTAGCTAGGATTTTTAATTGTGATTTGTTTAGAGTTTGAGTAGTATTCAAACTCTTGCTAGTTTTACAGGTTTAATTTGAATTTTAAATCTTCAAAAAAAATAATTACTGTTTCTGTAGTTTCTCGAAGGGCAATCGCTGGACCAGAGTTATTATTTGCTCCGATTGAGAGAATTCTTGAATATTCTTTTTCTAATGAACGTTTAATTCTATCTGCTTCTTCCATGGCCTGTCCACTTAGGCCTAGAATAAAATTAAAAAATTTTGTAGTTAGTTCCATTCTTGTTTATCTCTCCTCTTTTTAGATTGTTCTATATATATTTATTGGAAGTAAAATTATATCATAAAATAAAAAATTGTAAAGAAAATATTATGTAGTGTTGAGTATTTTTCTAGAGTATAGGAATTATTTTTTAAAAAATAGAATTGGAGTTTTTCTTAATTTACTAAAAATGAGTCTACATTTTATTTGATAGATAGATAAAAAAAAAGAGGATTTTATGTCTGAAGAAAAATCAATATTAATTGTTTCCAGTAAAGTAAAAGAATATATCAAGTCTAAGGAGCTCATGACATCTAGTGATGTGATTGAAGGTCTAAATGAAAAAGTTTATCGATTAATCGATGAAGCAATGGAAAGAACTAAATCCAATAAGAGATCTACAGTTAGAGCATCAGATTTTTAGTTGGAATAGAAATTGGTTCACATAAAAAATAAAGCTGAAATAGAATTAATGAGAGCGGCAGGAAAACTTGCCGCGGAAATATTGCAATACATTGAGCCCTTTGTGAAACCAGGTGTTAGCACATTGGAGTTAAATGATATTTGTCATGAATATACAATCAAACGAGGAGCAGTATCCGCTCCCTTAAATTACAAAGGCTTTCCTAAATCGATTTGCACATCAATTAATGATGTTGTTTGTCATGGTATTCCCAAAAAAACAGATATATTAAAAGATGGAGATATTATTAACATTGATGTAACTCCAATTTTAAAAGGATACCATGGAGATACATCAAAAACCTTTATGGTAGGAAAAGTTAAACCAGAAATAAAGAAACTTGTTTCTGATACTGAAAAAGCAATGTGGATTGGCATTGAACAAGTCAAGCCAGGTAATCGAGTAAACGATATTTCTAATGCGATAGACGAATTTCTAACTGCAAATGGTTATGGAATCGTGAGAGATTTAATGGGTCATGGAATAGGAAAAAAATTTCATGAAGATCCACAGATTCCCCATTTTAAACAAACTAGACTTCTAACAAAATTAGAACCAGGAATGACATTTACAATTGAACCCATGGTCAATCTAGGAAGCTATCATGTTGTAGTTTCAAAATCAGATAAATGGACAGTCAGAACGAAAGATGGAAAATGGTCTGCACAGTTCGAACATACTGTTTTGGTAACTGATAAAGGGTATGAGATTTTAACTTTACCTGACTAATAGCAAATCTTCGAGAGATACAACTGCCAATCTAGATAATAGACATGCTTGATTCCGTAGTCAAAGGTTTCAAATAACCAAGTCTCTTCATCAACAAGTGAATCGGAAATTTCGTTATAAACTTTTAAAATATCATTTTTAATCACTTGGAATAATGGAAAATGTTGTGCTTCTAGTGGATTTAGCTCTCGGTCGTGAAAAGCGTATATCGCACCAAGCAGTGCAAAATAGACTCCTTTTCTGAGTAAAATATCGTCAATATCCTGTATAGAAGTAAAAACATTGCTATACTTTGATTGAATCTCTTCTTCTGAGATTTGGGAAATCATTTTCTTTTGTTCAATAATTCTATACTCATCAACTCTCTTTTCTTTCAGGATGGAGATTAAATCGTTTGGTTCTACACTTGCCATATATATTTTCTCAAATATCGATTCTATACAAGAACCTAACCTTGTGTATCAAAAAAATAAAAAATACAAATCATTGAATTATTTTTTATCCATTTGAATCGAGTTGAATAGAATCTAGGTAGTTGATCAGAAATTCAATTGGCAGAATACGAATCTTTTTTTTAATGTAAGCTAATAAAATATGATGAAACCTAAGTTTATAGTATTTGAGGGAATAGATGGGAGTGGCAAGAGCACTCTTTCGTCTATGGTCTTATCAACTCTGTTAGAAAGAAAAATTCCAACGATAAAATTTAACGAACCAACCCAATTTGAAACTGGAATAAAAATCAGACAATTTCTCAAAAAGGAAATTTCATTATCACGAGAGGAGCAGATAGAATTATTCCTAGCAGATCGAAATGATTCATTGGAAAGAAATGTATATCCAAACCTGAGAGCAGGAACCAGTGTAATACTTGATCGATATTTTTATTCAATGGCTGCTTATCAATCAGATTCAGAAATCAGTCCTGAAGAAATTCTACTTATGAATACAAAAAGAAATTATCCAAAGCCTGATCTAATTATCTACTTAGATATTAATCCTGAGATATCTTTAGCTAGGACCAGACGAAGGAATGCGAATGAGCACTTCGAGAATCTTGAAACATTAAGAAAAGTTAGAATTGCTTATGAAAAAGTTATTCCGCCTGACGCATTGCGGTTAGATGCAACCCTTCCACAAGCAAAACTAAAGGAATTATGTATAACGCATATTTTAAACTAACTTGCTAATCATATCTTTCGCAATTTTATTTTCTTTGTCAAATGCGAGAACATCTTTAAGCAGTAAGTTTGCTCTTTCTATTTGATTTTGCATTCTGTAACATTCTGCTAAATTAAGTAAGTTTGGAATATTTTGCTTTCTCCTAAGTCTTAATCGTTCACCTAATTCGATTGATTCATCTATTCTTCCTGCATTCTTAAAAGTTTCGGATAATTTAGAAATCATTTCATCATCTGCAGGGATCCATTCTAAATATTCTTTTCCAGCTTGAATCGCTTCTTCATATTTATTGGTTTTTATATTTATAAAGAATTTATTCTTTAAATTTCGAATATACAACTCTTTGGGCGGTAAATCTTTATTATCCTCAATATCTATTATACTCTTTTGGTTAATTATATCTTCTAAATGTGACATGTCGAATGGATAGGGATTTTCTGTTATATATATTCTTAATAATGAAATATCATCTGTTAATTCATCTTCCCGCTTAAGAATTTGAAGGATAGTTTTTAAATCTCCATTCGCATCTTCTACTACTCTTAAAAAGAACTTTTCGTCAGAGTTTAGAACTTTTTCACCTAATGAATTTTTTATAATAATATCATCACGTCCATCCGACCCAGAGATAAATATATCGCCATGTTTTAGTTGAAATGTATCAACAGAGATATATGCGGTTTCATTTACCGGTGTTCCCAGCTTGCGATAAATAAAATCATCACCAATAAATGAGGCTTTGCCGTCCCGATACAAAACAGGAAAAGGATGTTCTGCATTTATGTAGTAGATTAATCCTGATGCGTTATCTACTAATCCTACAACAATGGAGACAAGCATTGTGCAGTCAAAACTTTCAAAAACTTTATGTAGTTCAACAAAAGAGTTTTTCAGCCATCGTTCTGGATGATAATTTTGAACAACCTTACTGAGTTTAGTTCTTTCAATGATTGAGTCAAATACTGCGCCAACTACAATCGCTCCACCAGCTCCTTGCATAGACTTTCCCATTGCATCTGCATTAAAAAAAACTGTGAATTGACGATTTTTTAAGGAAATAGTTTCCGTTCTGCATAAATCTCCACCTAACTCAGAATCATTTCCTTTGAATGTGAATTTCTTTTTTTGCTGTATAATAAATTCTATATCAACGCCTTTTTTAATTGCATGATTTACTCCAAGTGGGTTTAAAAGGAGAGACGTTAAATAGTAATCACCATCTTGCTGCTTTTTTAGTTGGTTCACTTTTTCTAAGCTATTCGTTAGCTCTTTCGTTCTCTCAATGACTTTTCTCTCGAGGGTGTCGTTCAAATGTTCAATTTCATTGTGAACTTGAATGAAATTATTTGCTAGAATTGTAGCAAATCCAAAAACATAAATAAAGAAAGCATACTTACTGAAAGCGAGCCCTGTATTTAAAACGAGAGAGTCCATTACATCAAAGACTGCTGAAAATGTCAGAATGATCATTCCGGTCATTAAACGTTTTGCATTTGGTATTTTATTCTTAACAGAGGTATATATAATATTAACCGCGATTCCAATACCTAAAGTAATAAAAGTTAGTTGCCAGAATCGGAGTAAATATTCAGCGATATACATTGGAATAAAAATTGTTATGAATGACCATAAAAACAAAAAATACCCATAGTATTTAGTTACCTTTCTAATTCTTTGAAAAAACAATTCCTCTTGTAATGCAAAATTAAAAAATATAACAGGATATAATACAATCAGTTCTACTCGTTGTATAAGTGTGGTATCCCATGGATGTTCGAAAATTGCTGAAGTTCGTGTATAAATATATATTCCAAGTCCGATAGTGTAAAGAGCATAGTATAGATTGTAAAAATCTTTTCTTCGCTTTGTATATAAAAAGAGATGATAAACTCCTATCGTAATATAAATTCCAATCAGTATTAAGGTAATTCGATCCTGCTCATCATATTGCAAGTCTTCAAAGAAACCAATTTCATAGCCCTTTGTTAAATAGAAACCAGTATGGTCATACTTTGGATGACCTGAAAGTTTAATAAGCAGAACATTGTTTTTATTCTTTAAAATTGTTTTATCGATTTCGTAAATCTTTCCTCTTACAGTTCTGTGAAAAATAACTTCGTGGTCATTTACTTTACCTTCTTGGATGATTAGATTTCCGTTTATATAAATTTCAAAGACTTCTCCTATTTCTCCCAATCGAATTCCTGTTTGACGGTTAAGTGTAACGTTATCCGGTAAGTCGAAAAAAGTTAGTAATGAATACGTTGCCAATGATCCTTCTTTTGTGTAATGCTTATTCATCCAGATCGGAAATTTGTCTGCTTGTTTCCAATCCGCTGGAGGTGTTTCTAGTTTTACAAAGTTATTTTCGAAAGAATCGGTAGAATACCATATACGAGGATCGCATTTTCCTGATTGGCAAATTTGTGTTAGATCAATTTTAAATGAATTTCCAAAGATTGGAAATACAAACAGTAATAGGAAAATAAATTGAAATGCTCTCATAGAAATATAATAGTTTCAATAAATTAGAATATGTCTATCCTATTCTAATACTTTCTCTAATAAAAATAATATCATTTTGAAATGTAAATAATTTTGTATAGTCTTCCGTTTTCTAATCTAGTAATCTATTGGCTAAAAAATATATTAGAAATTTCTAATGGATGGGTTGAATGAATAAGTTCTGATTTTTTCAAAAAATATCGAATAAGAAGATGGATATTATTTTTAATCTATACATCTAGGGACGGATGGAGCTTTTTGGAACGTTTTACTTAAGGTCTATCTTATATCTTAATTGAAAGTAGTTTTTTCTATTGATAACAGAAATCCAATATCTGGTGTAATTGAATATGTTATTAGATTTTCAAATAAGGCGAATTGCAATTGGTAGTCTTTATATTTATAACTTGTCCCAATTCCTATTTGATGTGCAGGTTCAGAAAGTCTCCCGAATCGAAGTATAGTGGAAGGAAAGTATACATATTCAAAATGAAGCTTCCAATTTTCATTCATGTTATAGGTTAAAGAGGGGCGTATCGTCCATTCATCCTTTCTAAGATCTAAATTTCGATACTTTGCAAATTCAAATCTGGTATAGGATACACCTAACTTCCAATTTACTCTACCATCAAACCAATCCTTGTGATAGATTCCAAAGATTGAAACATCATTTCCGGGAGTTCCAATTAATTCACTAGTTTTGGTCGCAAATCTGACTTGATTTCCGATTGTGATTTTATCAAACCAAAAGCTTCCTTTTAATACTGTAGTCTGAAAAAACAACTTTGGATTTCCTCTAGCAACCGAGTTGAAGTTATTTATATAATCTTCTGTTCTATATTCATTTAAATATGGATAATACTTGTTAATCACTAAATTGTGTATTAGATCATTTTGTTTAGAAAATTGAATTGGTTGGTCATTGGAATTTCTAGGATATTCTCTTTGATCAAAATTTCGATTTAAATAAGCTTGCAGTGGAGTTGAGTCAAAAAGTGGATAGTATTGTGCTAATGGCTCATAACTGATATTGAATTGATTTCTAGGATAGTGATCTCTACCTCCTTGAGTAACGCCTGTTATCCTGTGAAATGTTTCGATACTATGATCTAAAAAACCACCGCCCCTTGCCATGAATGGAAGACTGAAACCTATTTGAGTATAATCTGATAACGCATAACGTAAAGAAGGCTCTATTTGGCCTTCTTCCCCATCTATAATAAAGCGGTTTGTTTGCAAAGAGAAAGCATTCATCAACCGACCACTTACTCTCATTGAAAATTTACCCTGTCCAGGATTTACATTGTCGATAGGTAGAAGAGGGATTTGTATCATCTGAAATCCAACTCCATACGGATAATCCATAAATGAGAAAATATTCTTAGGTATAAATAAAAAGAGAAGAATCGTAAAAAAAATTATGTATTTTTTAAACTTAATCATAATTAATGGAAATAGCTTTAACTCTATCGTATAGATTTTCAATCTAATTTTATTGTTACTTCTATGATACATTTATCTAAAACAAAAACAATCGAAGAGATATTAAATGAATATTCTAGTAACTCTCATATCCTAATTGATGTGAGAAGTGAATCAGAGTTTGCCGAAGATCATGTGCCTGGAGCAATTAATTTACCAGTCCTAAATGATAAAGAACGTGAAATCGTAGGAACCGAATACAAAAAGAATCCTTTTACTGCAAGACAATTAGGTGCAAAGTTGATTGCTCAAAATTTAAAAGGAAATTTGGAAAAAGTTGAAGAGCTGATCTCTGTATTTAATAAGGGATCTGATGATAAGCATAAACCCTTCTGTCATTTTGTGGTCTATTGTTGGAGAGGAGGTATGCGTTCTAGGTCTTTATTTACAGTGATGGATTTAATAGGATATAAAACAACGCTAGTTGATGGAGGATACAAAGCCTATAGAAGACGTGTGAATTTCTTTTTTCATGAGACTGAACAATTAGATACTGTTTGTATTTATGGTCCAAGTGGTAGCGGTAAATCAGAGTTAATTGAAAGAATGATAAAATTCCAACTACCAGCAGTTCACTTGGAAAAATACGCAAAACATAAAGGTTCCCTTTTGGGAGGAGATATGATAAATCAACCTTCACAAAAAATGTTCGAATCTCTTTTGTTCCATGCTTTATCTAAGATACAGTCCTCCTATGTAATCACAGAAGGAGAGAGTAAAAAAATTGGACGTCTTCTAATCCCTGACAGATTTTATTCAAAAATGACTTCAGGAAAAAAGATTTGGGTCGAATTGCCTCTAGAAGTTCGAGCAAACCGATTGGCAGAAGAATATAATTTTCCTGTTGATTATATTCTTGATAAGATTAAGTTTTTAAAGCAATTTATAGATGGAAAGATTTTTAAAGCAATCGCTGAAGCAATCGTAGCAAATGATCGATATACGGCAGCTTATCTATTATTAAAACACCATTATGATGCTTATTATTTAAAGGGATCACCGGATCATAACACATCTAGAGAGTATTTAGAGGTCTTCAAAGCTTCTTCTTTCGAACAACTGAATGAGTATGTGGTTCAGTTTTTTAAACAGTCATCTTTCTGATTTGAGTAATCAATTCTAATTATTTTTGATTAGCTTGCAATATTAGTTTGGTAGAGGATTCGTTTTATCAATTTTATCCCAAAATCACTATTCTGCTTTTATTTTGCAACCAACCAGAATTCTTATTGCTACAAGCTATCTTTGTGAAAAATAAATACTCAGTAATGACTTCCGATCGAGTTTGCTCTACCATGGTATGCGGGAACACAAAGAGGTGTTTAGACCGAACCGTTCTTTTGGATTTAAAAAAGAGAGATTACAATAGATGTTTGGTATAGGTGGGGTTTTAAAGAATCAAAAAGTTGCAAGTTTTCTTATTGCAACTTTTTGATGAGATAGATTACTTTTTAGCTAATAAGTGTTCTACTAACGCTTTTAAGAAATTTGGATTTGGTGTTCCAGGATCCAAGGGTTTATTATTAACATAAAGAGAAGGAGTGCTTTGAATATTTAAAACTTCTCCTTCTTTGACTTCTTGTAGAATAAAATTCTGAATTTCTGTTGATCCCATGCAAGTTTGTAATTGTTGAACGTTAACTCCAGACTTTGTAGCAATTTCACGAACAGAGCTAATGGTATGACGAATTCCATTTTCGGTATCAGTATAGAGACCGTTATATACTTCTTTAAACTTGCCCTGTTTGTTGGCACAAAGTGCGGCACTCGCAGCGATACAAGAACTTGCACTTGGGTCTTTTCTTTGCACTAGTGGATTACAGGTTCCATCTAAAGGAAAATTCTTATAATAAATTTTAATTTGGTCGGGAAACTCTGCCAAAAGTTGACGTAAGATATGGCTCGTGTGCATACAATGTCCACAATTGAAATCAGCATATTTCACAATTGTAACTCGAGCATTTGGATTTCCGATTGTAGGTGCTTGGCTTAGATTGATTGTAACAGGACTTCTTTTTTCAAAAGCGTCTATCTTGCTTTGTAAATATTGTTTGTTTGACTCAGGGTCAACTTCTGGTTTATTACTACCAGAATTTGAAAGTCTTGATACGCCAATTCCACAAGCATAAAACAATAAAACTGCTATTGTATAGTTTAAGATATTTCCTGTTATGTTTTTTCCAACATTTGCTTTAACTTGATTCATAATACCTTCCTGTCCCGATAATGATTTGATTTGGATATAAGAAAGTGCAAATATACTTAACGTTACTCCATAGGTAAGTGCGCAGAGTATACAAACAGTTTTAATTTGAGTTACTGAGATCAGTAATAGTATTGCATCAATTAAAATTGCCATAATAGACAATATAAATAATACACTTACAAAACCCTTCTTATCTTCTTCGTTTGATTTTAAAATAGAAAAAAACAGGAAACCGCATAAACCGTAGAAAGTAAAACCGATATGCGCTACAGCAATATCTCCTAGGATTGGAACACCTCTAAAACCTGACCAAGTGCTCTTTGCAACTTTGCTACATGAGTCCCCATCACCCGTTGCTGAACAAAGTGATTCAGCAAATGCGCCCGCAGATCCAAAAAATTCTTGGATCAGCATTATACAGAGAGACAATCCGATTATTGTAACAATTATTCCTATTAGATTGTATTTTTTTAAATTGTCAGTATTCATATTTACTTCATTTACCCTTTTTTAAATAATTTCAAGTGTGTCTTTTTTACTTTCTAGTATTATCAATAGCTTCTTTGAGATCTAATTTTCCTTCATAGATAGCCTTACCAGTAATGATTCCATACAATGGTCTTTTAGCATCAATATCTGTTAGATCTATAATATCTTTTAGGGAGGCTATCCCACCGGATGCAATTAGCTGAAAGTCAAAGTTATCTAATATATATTTATAAGAATTTAAGTTTGGTCCATCCATTGTTCCGTCATGCGAAATATCGGTAAATATAATTTGAGTAACTCCCTGAGAGTTTAATCTTGTTAATAATTCTTCATACCTTACTTTGGTTTTTACTTCCCAGCCACTGACTCTTACAAATCCATCTAAAGCATCGACAGCAATTATAATTCGATCTGTTCCAAGAAAGGCTATTGCTTCATCTACAAATTTTGGATCTGTTACGGCTGACGTTCCTATGATGAATTTATCAATTCCAAGAGATTCGTAGTATTTTAACTTTTCCATGTCTCGAATTCCCCCACCTAATTGGATTCTGACCTTCGCTTCTTTGCGAATTCGTATAATACAATCCTTATTTGTAGAATCCGCACTTCTGGCACCATTGAGATCAACTAAATGAATTAACTCAGCACCATTCTTATTGAAGCCTTGGACAAGTTCCCATGGCCTAGAACTATAAACTGTTTTTTGTGAGTAATCTCCTTTGTAGAGCCTCACTGCTTCTTTATCTAAAATATCTATTGCAGGTATAATAAGCATATAATAAAACCTTATTCTGAATTTGCTAAACGAATGAAATTTCTTAAAATTTTGAGTCCCTCTTTATCCGACTTTTCCGGATGAAATTGAGTTCCAAAGATATTTTCTTTTTCTACTATGACTGGAAATTTCTCTTCCGCATAATTACAATTAGCCGTTATAGATGTTTGATCTGCATCGACAGGACGATAGGAATGTATGAAATACATATACTCTCCATTTTGAACTTCATTTAGAAGAATGGATTTCTTTTTTGTATTTATAATTAACTTATTCCATCCCATATGTGGCACTTTATAATTTCTTAATGAGAATTTCTTTACATGACCTTTTATAAGATTTAAGCCTTTTACTAGTTTGCCTTTTTCTGTGGACTCTTCTGAATCCTCGAATAAAATTTGAAATCCAATACAAATTCCAAAAAGCGGAATTTTTCTTTCAAGGGCGTTATGCAAAGGATCAATAAACTTAAGTTCTCTTAAATTAGACATTGCCTTCTCAAAAGCTCCATCGCCAGGCAAAACAATGCCACTTGCTTTCTCTAAATCTTTAGGGTCGGTCGTTAGTTTAAAATTATTTGTAAATAGACTAATAGCCTTTAGGCAGGAATGAATATTACCCATTCCAAAATCAATTACTGCTATCATTCTAACATTCCTTTAGTCGATGGAATCACCCCGAGGCTATCATCATCAAAGGCTAATGCTTGTCTCAATGCTCTTCCAAGTCCTTTGAAAATAGATTCGTGAATATGGTGTCTATTTTCTCCATAATGGACTATAACATGAAGATTCATTTTTGCATTCAGCGCGAATTTTTGTAGGAACTCAAGTGAAAGTTCTGCATCATAGATTCCGAACTTACCTTCTAATTTAGGTCCTGTATATTGAAAGAAGAATCTACCACCCAAGTCGACTGCAACCGTTGTTAAAACTTCATCCATGGGGATGGTAAAATGTCCGTATCGATTGATACCTTTTTTGTCCCCTAATTGCTTATGAAGTGTTGCTCCGAGTAGGATTGCCGTATCCTCAACGCTGTGATGACAATCAATCCCGATGTCTCCCCTAAGCCAAAGATCCATATCAATGTGACCGTGTTTTGCAATATGAGAGAGCATATGTTCGAAAAAAGGTATTTCTGTATCAAATTGATACTCTCCTTTTCCGCGAATATTGAGTTTTAGTTTAATATCTGTTTCTGAGGTTTTTCGTGTTTCTGAAGACATGCCACTATTGAGAATTTTTGCTATAATCTATATTGTCAATCATAGTATTTATTTATTCACGCAAAACGCTGAGTAATTACACTCAGCGATTCAGGAATTTGAGATTGTGTTAAAGCTATCCTTTGCTTTAGATTTGTTTCACACAATCCCATGGACTGGATTAAATCTATTGAACGGATTCGGAGAAGTTTAATTCGTTTAAATAATAAAGTGCATTATCAGCTAAATTGTTCACGATAATAGCATCTGGATTTTCAACGGAATCTCCATTTCTAACTCTAAACACTGCTGGAATGATACCAAAAAGTCGAGTTGAGCTCTGATAAAATCTATCATATCTTTTTAGTTTACCATCTACATAATAATCAACTAACATAGCTACTTTGTTTTTCTCAAAAGCTGGAACAAGAGTAACAGTCCATAAAGATACAAAGGCAGATGCGCCTAGGAACCATCGGTTTTCAAATACATCTTGCTTCTTTAAGTGAATCTCAAGGTGATGAGCATCCGCTTTATCTAGTTTGTCATTCACATCAATAACATTTACAACATTGAACAGATTTGAATTTTCTAGCTTTTTTCTTATGATTCTGTTGTATTCTTTTAAGCTGTCTTTATCATCAATTCCAGTGATTCGAAAAGAAATAGCAGGAATTTTAATTTTTGGTTTAATTGCTCTGATTCTTGGTAACTCATCATTTACGTAAGTGTAGCAGGAAATCATATTTGTCAAAATGACAAAAAGTAATAGTTTTTTCATCCATATAACTCCAGAATAGAATTCTAGCACAGGTTAAAATTCCTGAAAGAATTGTCTAGGAAATAATTAATACCCAACAGATTCTTTCTTGAAAAGGATTGGTTTTTGATTGCTTTATTTTTAAACAGAATAAGAAGATTCAACTGAATGTTGAAAACACTTTCCAATTCGGGTAAATTTCTTTCCTCTCCAGTTTCGTTTTTATTGATTTGCCTATGGATTTGGAATGATCATATTGGGAAATGGGAATTTCATAACACAATTACTGGTAAAATAAGCGACATAACTGGTCTCATTGTTTTTCCTTTTTTATTAACTGCTTTAGCCTCAATCCTGATTCGAAAAAAAGAGTTGGAAAAGATTTTATTTTTCTTTGCGAACCTAAGTATCATTCTTCTTTTTTTTATTATCAATTGGGATCAAGAATGGAATAATTGGATCTATGCAAACTGCTTTGGAAATCAAAATGGTTTTGCGGATAAGAGTGATTTGCTCTGTATTCCTCTTTGTAGTTTTGTGAATTATTTTTTTTATAAAAAATATTCTAGAGAGCAAAGTGAACCAAATCGAAAAAATAAATTTTTGCACATAATCGCGATTATCCTCGCAAGTGTTGCTTTTATCAATACATCAACTGGGGATAAGAAAGATTACGTCGCGCAAGATTCGTATAAAAACGATGATATTTCACAAGAACCGATTTCTTCCACCTTAGAGGCTATTTATCCTTTTAAATATAATTATAATTTTTTTATTGAAGAGGATATAACTTTTTCCTGGTATACAAAGGGAAATTATAAATATTTTTCAATTTTTATTTTTAAGAATCATAAAGTAGAGAAGGATTTTTTACTAACTTCCTCACAGCTAAAAAAAAGAATAACTAAATCTTATGGGTTAATCTATTTTTATACCATAGAATCTTTTCTTTCATTTGGCAATTACGAATATTCAGTTTTAGGAAGTAATGATTTGAGTTGGAGTAAAAATATAGTGAGAGATCAATTGAATACAATGATTAAAACAGAACAATGTAATCGAATAAATATTTCGTGTAGTAGTATAAATTTTATATCAATAGTCGAATGAATACAAAAAAAAAATTTCTTTTTATTTTTATATTTATAACTTTCCAGCTATTCAGTGAAAGCTACAGAGACTATCGTTTGGATGATTTAAATTATTTAAATAATGGGAGAAAGAGAATTCAGAACGAAGGACGAATCGAAACAAGTGCTAAGTCTAAAAACACAGACAAGGATACTGGAGAAGAAGGATCGGATACTAAGTTTATTTACAATTCTTTTATAACTTCTAAGTTCTACTCTCAGAAAGGAGGAGACAAAGAAGACTTAGCGCGTCGATATGCGACACAGGCAAATTTTGCACCTGAGTTTGTTGGTTTTAAACGCTCAGGTAATAACCAGTTTATGATTTTGGCTTCTCCTATTCTTTCCTACAAAGAAAATTATCATTTAAAAAGAAGTGTAGATAGAGTGGTCGATACAGAGGCAATACTTGCATGGAAATTTGATAAATCAAATTTTTCGATAAACATAGAAGGAGGACGAGGATTTCAAAGACTAGATGCCTATGGACTTTTTTTTAATGGAATTACAAATTACTTTGAATCTAATTTATTTTGGAAACCATTTGGAATTAAGTTTTCTCTCTTGGCTCTTTCCTATAACTACAAACAAGAAAATTTTACAATTCGTGCCAATGCAACCAATGATAAAATATTTGGTGGAAACTTACTGTTTACCTCTCTTCCATTCATAAATCATTTACAAATATTTAATTATCTTGTTGTAGAGCCAGGTCAAATCGCAGAGAAACAATATTATCAAGCAGATAAGCAGTTTAAACCAAATGGACGATTTATCTACAATGGTTTAGAATTAAAAACAAATCCGTTCTGGAAGATTGATACAGAACTGGGATTATTTTTTGTAAAAGGTTATAGAGATTATGCTGAGTATAGCTATCAACAATTGAACCATATTAGTAAAACCAATGCATTTTTGTCTTATCTTGCTTTTAATTGGAATCTAAATCAACTCAATTTAAGATTGGGAGGTCTTTATTCTACAAAGGATAAATCAAATGCTGTAGATAGAGCGCATAACGGTTATTCTTCGCTACTATCTGATGTAAGAATCTTTGGGGGGAAATCTTCTTTTCTTTTAATGGAAAATGTGAATGCGAAAAATGGAACATTGTTTAGAGATTTTGATTCTTCTATCGAAAATCGATATGATACAAAAGGAATGCAACTTTTTAGTCTTGGTTTTAGCTATCCACTGAGTGCTTCTTTTCAGGTCTCTACCATTTTGAATCATACAAATTCAAATTTAGGAGTGGGGAATGAAGTCATTTTTTCAGGAATGTATCGCAATTCCAATACAGATCCGTTTTCAGGATTTTTTTATGGATCTTTGTGTATCGCGCACGTTAATCCTGTAACAGAAAGAAAAATTATTTTCGATGAACTTAGAGTGGATCCTACAAACAAAGAATTCTTACGACTTTATTTTGCGAGTGGTATTCATTTTTAAAAAAGCACATGTTTTCCTTTATGAAACAAATTTAGTATAGTTTCTATTAAAAGTTTCTTCTTGTCGGCAAGGATTTTGAATAGAACAAAGTAGGGAAGTAAATACTTAATTATTGATTTTAGACAAAAAGGAAAATTTAAAAAGAAAGTTATTTTTATAAACTTAAAATAAGCCAATTAATTTATAAATTCAAAAGCCTAGATCGGCAAGCTCTCTGTTAGGAGCAAACCTCATATGAACGTTTGGCTCAACTGAACTCAATTATTGCTTTTATGAAGCAATGATAATGTAAGGTGAGTGAATAAAATGACTCTATTCAGACTTATAAAAAAAGTTTCAACCCAATGAATATATCTTTCATACACCAAGAATGTGTGTTAAGCGCACTTTAAAATAAAAAAATCCTTTTCCTTTACTAGAAGGTTAAATCTTTTTTTTCTCAATTCTGAATTGAGGATCGAAACAATGTAGCGGATAACAAATGTTAAAAGTGGGATTACTATGATTTTTTATTTGTAATATAATCTTTCTGAGTTATGGTGGTTCAGAGTAGTATCCAAATGAAAAGTTACATTACAGAAGTGATTGATAGAATATGTTCCTTAGGTATGCGGAATAGTCATACTGTATTTGAAAAAAGACAAATCAAAACCTTAAATCAAATTTCGTTTTTCTTAGGTATCATTAATGCTACTCTATTTCTATTTAATCTAATTGCACAAAGATTCATTCCACTTGGATTGAACATTTCAGTTATTTTTATTATTTCGGTTCCAATCATTTGGTTTAATTACATCGATCGCAATAAGATTGCTCAAATCTATTCTTTCTTTGCTTCCAATACACTAATATTAATGTATGCAGTGTTTGGGGTATTTAATGGAAGAAATGTTAATTTTGAAGTATTGATTTTAGGCTGCGGTTTTTTTGGTGCCTTTATTTTTAATACTGGTTGGGTTTTTATTTCCTTGTTCTATAATTTACTTTCGTATTTGATTATTGCCTTTTTGAAAGTGAAATATTTAAGTATAAATCCCGATACATTTTTCTTAGGATCAATTATTAACTCTTTTGCTACTACCGCATTTTTATATACAATTATTCATATCTATAAAAAAGATTTTAAGTATGCAGAAACTATATTAATACAATCTGAGGATAGACTGAATTTAGTTTTGAAAGGAACAAATAACGGTTGGTGGGACTGGGATTTTATTACGGATAATCTGTATTATTCGCCGCTTTGGTGGAATATGCTAGGTTACGAAGTCAATGAAATAGAATCAGATTCATCTTTATGGCTACGATTGATGCATCCTGAAGATCGAAAACGTATAGAGGTCAAAACACAGGAATTAATTCAATCGAACATAACAAGCTATGAACTTGAATTTCGTTTGCTCGGTAAGAGTGGAGTATATATACCAATCTTGTCTAGGGGATATATTCAAAGAGATGATACAGGGACACCTGTTCGTGTATCAGGAAGCAATATGGATCTGACAGAAACGAAACAGGTTCAAGCGAAGCTTGAGTCTCTTATTAAAAGCATATCTGAAAAGAATGAAGAATTACAAAAACAAAAATCAGAAATACAAATTCAATCAGAACAATTAGCAGAATTAAATCGTATTAAAGATAAATTATTTTCAATTATTGCTCATGATATACGAAGTCCGCTGACATCCTTATTATTGACCTTGAACTCTGTTAGAGATGGAGTATTATCGATAGAGGAATTATCAGATAGTATTCCTGATATAACGAATAACGCAAATAAGATTCTAGAATTAGTTGATAGTCTATTTGGATGGGCAAAAAGCCAAATGGGGGGAGCTAAAGTTCATTTAACTACATTTGATATTTCCAAGGTGTTGGAATATGAAATAGCTTTGGTAGAACTACGAGCGAAGAATAAAAAAATAAACCTAAATCATAACTTACCAAAAAGCTTCAAAGTTTATGCAGATAAAAATATGATTCAATTGGTAGTAAGAAATTTACTTTCGAATGCAATAAAGTTTTGTAAAGAAGGGGATAGAGTGGAAGTGAATTTACTGGAGAAAGAGGACAATGTTGAAATTTCTGTAATAGATACTGGATTTGGCATTTCTTCTGAAAATTTGAAAAAAATATTTAGCATCGAAGCTACCTCAACAATCGGCACATCCGGTGAACTTGGAACTGGACTTGGACTTCTATTTAGTAAAGAGTTTATTGAAAAGAATAATGGAGTTATTGGAGTAGAGAGCGAACTAAATAGAGGGAGTCGATTCTTCTTTACTGTCCCATTAGCAAAATAAATTATTCTATTTTAGATTATGGCCAACCCCATTTAAGAAATAAGAAAAAAGTTCTTCCATAAGTTGTTGCGGATTATTTGCATTAGCCTCTCTAAAAGCAATATTTAATCTATTATCTTGTGCGAGTGAGACTAATCCATGTAATAGCGACCAACTGTAGAAGGTTAAAAGGTTTGAATCAGAGGATGGAATTAATTCTTTTGATTTCATTAAACTTTCAATTGTTTCTAAAAAAGTGTTATAACATTTTACACTTGCTTCATATAAACTCGGATACATTTCTGCATCTTGTATGATTCCGCCATACATCAGTTTGTAGTATTCAGGGTTTGTAGTTCCGAATTGAATATACATTACTGCTATTTTATAAAGTAGCTCTAGTTTGTTTTTATAATTTTCATTTTTGACTTCTTCCAATTGATTTGTGAGTTTGTGAAATCCTGCCTCCGCAAGAGATGCAAGTAGAGCTTCTTTTGTTTCAAAATGTTTATAGGGAGCTCCATGAGAAACTCCTAAGTTCTTGGATATATCTCTCATACTGAAATCATAAGAACCGTTTTTCTGGATTAAACGTAAGCCTTCTTCCATACAAGCGCTTTTAAGGTTTCCATGATGATAATTCTTCTTCTTTTTCATATATCCAAAAATAAATTTAATGTAGTCGTTGTCTACTTTAAAACTTGACAAGATTCCTCCTGAAGTAGATGTTGTCTACATTGGATGTCATTATGAATAACAAACTAGATTTAACAAATGAGCAGATAGAGAGTTTTGGTAAGGAAATTGAAGAAATATACCAAGAAGCAAAATCGAAAATTGGTCATGAGGACTTAGATTACATCCTAAATGTAAAACGGTTTTCTGATGCTTTAGAAATTGTGGGAAGAAGTTTGATTCATATAAGCCAAGAGCCTTTGCTTTGGACAAGTGGGTCGTTACTTTTAGGTTACCATTTTCTAATTGAGTTTAGTGAGTTAGGCCACAATATTTTGCATGGTCAATATGATGATATAAAAAATAACAATACTGTTCTCTCAAGCAACTGGAAATGGGATATTACTATGGATGAAGAAGATTGGAAGTTCGAACATCATAGAGTCCATCATCCTTTTACTAACATTCTTGGAAAAGACAATGACTTCGGATTTTTAGTCTACCGTGTAAACGACAATCAACCTTGGAAACTCTACCATTTATTTCAGGTTCCAATGCTTTTGTCCATGCCTCTGATTAATTCATTTTTCTTTCCTTGGTATGTTGCTACTTCTAGAGCGTTAGCCGAATCGAGAGATGTTTTAACACTGGAAACTTATCTACCTTCTATTCAGAAGGTTTCCAAACATATTGTAAAAAATTATATTTTTTTTCCGATGCTTCCTGGAGGAAATTATTTTAAAATTGCAGCGGGTAATTTCTTTGCTAAATTGTTTCAGAATATATATTTAGAAATGATTCTCGCAATTTCACATCTTCATAAAGATGCCTATGTTTTTGAGGAGAAAGATCAAGAGTCGAAAGGAGAATTTTACCTAAGGCAAATACTCTCTACCGTTAATTTTGATTCCCCACCTTATTACGAAATAGTCTATGGAGCAATAAATCTTCACATTGAACATCATCTTTATCCAGATCTTCCTCCGAATCGTTTAAGAGAAGTAGCACCTAAAGTGAAAGCGTTATGCGAAAAATATGGAGTTCCTTATCGAACTGGATCATTCTGGGAGCAGTTTATGGGGGTTATCGAAAATGCATTACTCAGATCTCTACCTATCCAACCAGAAGATAATGGAAATATTTGGAAACTCTTATTGAATCCAATTGAATTGACGAATCGAATACTCAGCGGATTTTTCAATATAGGCAATACATTTAGCACAAAACAATCTTTTTCCATTTCTGAGGCTGAAGTAATTGATGTTGAATCAGAAATTGGTGGGGATGCCAAATCTATTATAATTCAAACTCCAAAAGAATGGGGATCTGTGGAATGGGAAGCAGGTTCTTATATCTCTATTTCCATTTTGATAAATGGCAAACGTTATATTCGTCAATATTCATTAACAAATCCTGATTTCTCAAAAAAACAATTTCATATAACGGTAAAGAGAGTTGTAAATGGAAAAGTTTCGAATTATATAAATGATTTTCTAAAGAAGAAAGATAAAATTACTATTTTAGGGAAACCGCGAGGTGATTTTTTTCTAAAAAAAAGCAATTATAAAAAGTTATTTATAGCTGGAGGTGCTGGTATGACTCCAATATTATCCATGCTTCGAAATCTAGAAAAAGAAAATAGGCTTTCTGGATGCATTCTAATTTATTTTAATCGATCCTATGAGAAGACGTTATTTCTAAAGGAAATTTATGAACTGGAGAAGAAAGGTTTAAAATCAAAATTATATTTTGATGATTATAAGGAAGGCTTTTTAACTGGCTCGATTTCGAAGGAAATCTTCGATGATATAGAAGAACTTACAAATAAAGAGATTTATTTATGTGCACCAAAGGGCTTTATTGAGAAAACAAAAACCTTATTGAAAGAATTGGAATTCCCTGAATCAAAATTATTTTACGAAAACTTTCTACCAGACAGTTATGTGTTTGATCCAGCTAGGGAAAATGTTTTTCATACAGTTAAGTTTTTGAGATCAAACAAAGAAGTTGTGGTAAATGAAAACACAAGCTTACTTAAAGCAATCGAAGCAGTCGGAATAAAAATTCCATCAGGTTGCCTTAGAGGAATGTGTAAATCATGCCAAGTTGTTAAAACAAATGGAACAACGCAAAGCTCTCTCTCAAAAAATCAAAGAGAGCGGATAACGACATGTAATTCTCATCCTAGATCGGATATTGAACTGGATATTTAAGTTTTTTATCCTACCTGAATTTTGAGACCATCATCCTGATCTCCCATTTGGCTTGTGACTGAATTCCCTGTGATACTAACAAGGAGTGTGAAGATTCCGATTCTACCAACATACATAACGATCGAATAAATAATCTTTTCAATATCAGATATACTTTCAGTTAAGCCTAATGTGAATCCCACAGTAGAAAATGCAGAGATTACCTCAAAAACAATTAGGTCTAGCCTCTTATGACTAGAGTCAATTAGTGATAATAAAAATACAACTCCAACTAAAGCAGTGGTCGCAAGAAAATAAAGTCGTATGCTTTGCGCAACGGAACGTTTTGAAACAAGGTGTCCGTAAATTTCTACTTTACCTTGCGAATTGATTACATTTCTAAGGTATTGTAAAAAAATCACGAATGTAGTAATCTTTATACCGCCTGCCGTTCCTTGAGGACCTCCCCCGATAAACATCAAACTGCAAATGATTACAATAGATGGGTCTAAGATGCCAGACATATTAAATGTATTAAATCCCGCAGTTCTAGAGGCTGCCGATACCAAAACTGAATTAGCAAATTTGGACGAAAGAGATAAATTGCCTAACGTTGCAGGATTTGAGTATTCTATGAGGAAAAAAGAAAAAGTGCCAAGTGATAATAAAATTAAACTCCCAATGAGAATAATGGCAGTTTGTGCTCGATTTGATTCCCCAAGTAAAGATTTATTATAGCTTGCAATTTGATTTTCTGTCCAAAAAGAAAGTTTGGTTAAGAAGAAATAAATTGGAGAAGGTTCCTCTCCACTGATCGCTTTAATCATTAAGTGAGTTTCACACCAAACTTCAAATTTTGATGTAATTTCATTTAATGTTTGTAACATTACTTTTTCGATAAAAATAATTACTGGAAAGCCTATTCCACCCATTATGATTAAAAAGATAATTACATAAAGACTCTTTAGATCATTGATTAAAAAACTAATATCATCTGAGATAGAAAATCCTGCATTGTTAAATGCTGAAATTGAAGTAAATAAACTTAAAAATACTCGTGAATTAACGTTAGGCGGCAAATTTTCTGGAAAAGTAAAATATAAAATTATAGCACCAATGATTTCAATAGTAATGGCAATGTTAAAAATTGCGATGATTACCCTCAATACTTTTGGCTGTTCGATAGAATCTTGTTTGTCCTCATTTTTTAAATCCGTATCCAATACTTCAAACATGAACTCTTGTAATTTGGTATTTCTAGAAAGACCCTGAATTACCATTAACCCAACAAGGACTGTAGATACGATAATTCCTAATCCTCCCGCTTGAATAAAAATCATGAGAACAAACTGTCCTGCAAAGGAAAGTTTACTAATTGGAATAGGAGTAAGACCGGTTACACAGAAAGAAGAAGCAGAAAGATAAAGTGCATTTATATAACTAATATTTCCTGCTTCTACTAAATATAAAATTAAAGAACCAAATACAATCGCTAATCCAAAGCTAAAGCTGACAGCACGAGCTACGGAAAGAGATTTTATAAAGGAAAAAATTTTTCCGAAAAAACTATTGGAGTCATCCATAGATAATTAAGCGTTTTCTTCTATTTCTTCGTTCTCTTGTTCTTCTTCGCTACCTTCTTCGTCATCATATTCATCATCGGAGTTGGATGCAATGAAGTTGGAACTGTTTAAATCTAGAGATTCTTTATTGAGAGATATTTTTGGGCTTAGGAGGATGCCCGAATAGATTGCTATAATTAGAGTTAGAACCGCTTTCATGAAGTCTACTTTTTAGAAGTGAGTGTAACTGTAAACTCAAGATTTGCAATGTCATCAATAGGATTCATCATACTTTGATAAACCATTCCATAATCTTTTCGATTGATTTTGATGGAACCTGTGTATTTTTCTACATCGGCTGTGCGTATGATGTTTGCCGTAAAAGAATATTCTTTTGTGATCCCTTTTAAGGTTAGATTTCCCTTCCCTTTAACAGTATCACCTGATTCTTCAATACCTAGTATTTCAAATTCTGCCTTTGGATATTTTTGGACATCAAAGAAATCTTCCCCTCTTAGGTGATTGTCTCTCATTGCTAAACCAGTGTCAATAGAAGCTACATCCACCTCTACTAAACCTGTCCCTGCCTTTTTGTCTTTTACCATGAGAGAAGTTTTTTTAAATACTCCCTTTCCTAAACCAAATCTAGTATCGATAGAAAATTTTAATTCGATTTTTGTGTCATCTTTTGTTTGAGGCAAAATTGGGCCAAGAGTCAAACAAACCATTAAAGAGAATACTGTTAGTCTATTGAACATTTAAATCTCCGTACAGGATAACAGTAATTTCTTTACGAATTGCGTGCATAGTAAAAATTATGCCTTCTTTGTATCGCTAGCTAAAAGAAACTAGAGAGAACGGAAGTTAATCACTACTAATTTACTGGCATCCACCGATATTTTGGTAAAATTCTTGCCGCCCATCGCTCGGCTTGTATTGGATTTGAATTCAAAATCATATGTCCCCGGCTCTAAGAAAATCCTTCGAATCTGGAAGTTGGAAGGAAGTGTTCGCCAACATCTTAAATCTGGTTTAATTGTAGCCGATACTCCTGCACCTGCAATGGCTCCAGCGGCAGCCCCAATAATTAAGCCAATTATCTCTGCTCCGCCTCCATCATTTCTGTTTCTGCCCTTTGCTGCATTCTCAGCTGCTTTACCTGCGGCATACGCTGCTATACCTGCCGCTACAACTTTTGTTGCAATCGATGCAATGTTCTTTGTAACTAGAGACGTATAGTTCTCGTTGAAGTTTCCAATTGCCGTATCAGTATAATCATTATATATTTTAGTATTCGTTACATTGATACCATTAACATAAATATCAATTGGATTTGATTTTTGCTCATCTCGTTTTTTATATTCAGGGATCGGATTCTCTGCGTTTGATATCATTGCCATAACGGTTGCAACTGACGCTCCCTTTGTATCCATACTTCGCATTGTATACTCGACAGCCTTATAAAGAGCTTGTTGAATCATCGGCTCATCGACTAGTTTACCCTTAGACTCTTTGGTCGCAGCCTTCCCAGCTTGATTGATAATTAAAACCTCTGCAAGATTAGGATTGTAGGGAATCGGCTGCAAGTTCTTATCATATGCTTTGATATAATTTTTACCCTCTGCATACTTTGCTTGATCTCTTGTATCCTTCTCTTTTACTGCTAACACATATCTATCACCAAGAATTTCTTTATTGTCAGGTGCGATATCCATTATGTTTTTGTAACTGACTCTTGCGTCATTAAATGCAGTTAGCTGTTCGGAAACAACAGCATCTACATAACGTGCAAATAAGTTTTGCTTGTATTTTGAGTCTGTTGTCTTCATGTCCGTCAATTCAAAGTTAACCTTCTTGAAATAACGTTTAGCGGAATCAATATCACTTAGCATCATATAATTCAATGCCATATAAAGTTTTATCAAAACTCTTTCGAAACTCTCTCCTTTGAAATTGCTTTCATTGTCAGATAAAAGAAATGCTAAACTTTCTTTTGAAATACTAGTTTGAATTTGATCTGCTATCGTCTCTGCATCCTTAAATACTTTGTTACTTGTTGCATAGTCTCCTTTTGTATGAAAGATTGTCCCTGCTTCCATTAAGTAAAGCAATTCATCTTTCGAACTTGCATCTTTTGCTAGATCTCGAACAGCCGGGATCGCTGTATCGTAATCCTCTGCATAAAAAGCATTTTCTGCTTTAGAGATTTTTTCTACATAATTGGAAGCACAGTAGGATATAAAAAGAAGTAAACAGAGTAAACTAACGTATTTAAAGAGTCTCATTTTACCAGCCAACTCCTCTATTGCTAACTGCCTTTTTGCGATAGATTTTTTTGTTACTGAAAGATACCTCTCCCGTCTCAATGCTAATTAGTTCAACGTTTAAAACTTGTTCTACTATCTTGTCTCCACTAGAACGAAACATGTTTTCATCAATACTTGTTCTGATGAAGTAGTTTGGTGATTTGAGGTTTGCTGCAGAAAGATCTGTTCCTAATTGCTGGCTTAATTTGATCTCTTTTAACTGCTCTGCTCTCTTATCTGTTCGAATGGTTGTAATCTTTCCTGATAATAATGTTGCCACTAATTTGTTTTCAAAAACCTCTGTAGGAATTTGCTCCGATGTGTCATTCTTGGTTTGCAGGATAGCGAGCGCTACACCCTTAGGATTAGGATTTTTTTTAAAATTCACAATAATATCCTTTGCGATTTTATCGGCTGCATTCTCTAACTCCTGACGAGTTAAACCACCACTATCACTAACGATTTCTTTGTTTTCATCTAGCATTTCCCCACCAGATGCACAACCAATGAAGAGAGATAAAAGTAAAAAAAGTAAAATACGAATCATACAAACTCCAGTTATAAGAATTATTCTAACTTATAAAATTAATCTAAGATGCGGATCTTTTTTAAAGTAAGTGAGCTTATCTTCTTATAGGAATTGTTTTTATCAACATTTTATTTTCTATTTCAGTCACATCTAAAATCTTTTCCCGCTTATTGTCTAATTGTTTGGTAACTTCTTGGATGTGAGTTTTAGAATCTTATTCAATCGGTATTGGGATATTTTTCATTATTAGTAGTCGTGATACTTTCTCCTATATTGAAAAATAGTTGTGTAGTAAGTCTTTTTATTGCAAAGACATACTTTTGCGATCAAATCGAAATTCGAGGTCATTGAAATTCCGACACCGGTTAGGTGGTTCGAGACGGCGTTTACAAACTCTACGGAATCTGCTATTAGTAGGTAGACTATAAAGGCAGAGATAGACATACCAAAACTAACACGATATAGTTTCAGTTCAGCCCAGTCTTCTGGTCTAGGACGAAAGGCAATTTTTTGAAGATTCTGACCTTTTTCTTGGTATTTGGTAGTTACATTGGAGTAACCAGGAATCATACCATTTGCGATAAAGAGTTGGTATTTTCTCAGAAGATAGTTGATGTAAGCACGCGTTCCTTTATGCTGAATGACTTTTTTTTGAAACAGGTCTGAATATTTTTCAGGAATCAGTAAGGTAGAACTGAAATCATGAAGGGTAAGGTTCTTTCTGGGAAATGTAAATTTATGTTTAGAAAAAATATTTTTCATAGGGACCCCACTTTTGGAATTGAATTCTTTTAATAAAGTAGGGGAAAAAATGAAGGAATCTGTGCGGGGTTTTTCAAAAAAAATGAAGAATTGATTTCAATTCTTCATTTTTTAGAAAGGGTTTTAAGCGGTAGCAGTGGAATGTGCTTCTTTTGGTTGTGGCTTATTTAGTTCTCGTTTATCGGCTAAGGAGTCAAAATACGTTTCATAGTATGGGAAGTTGGTTCCCATGACTCGATCCCAAAAATTAAAGTAGAGTCCATAGTTTCCATTGAATTTTTGATGGTGTAGATTATGGTGAGTGGAAGTGCTAATCCATTTAAAAAACCAATGGCTAGCAAAACCTTTTGGTAAAAATTCGTATCCTAAGTGCCACCAAATATTCATAATCATCGCATAGAAAGTATGGAAAATAAAAACGGGATAGTAGATTGGAACCGTTAGTGTAAATATCACAGCATAGATAGCTTCAAAGAAAGCTTCAATATAATGAAAATTATAAGCTGCGATTGGGGTTGGGTTTACAGATTGGTGATGGACTTGATGAACATATTTATAGATAGATTTATGATGCATAAGTCTGTGAATCCAATAGAAGTAAGTTTCATGCCATACAGTCAGTAAAACAAATGAGAAGATCATATATGGAATACCTCCATAGAGACTTGGATCTTTATACATTTGTGATTTTAGAACTCCAAGTTTGATAAGGGTGAAGACGGTAGTTCCTATAGTAGCAAACACTGTAAGAGTGATAGCGGATTGTTTGATTTCATTCCAGATCTTCTCTGATTTAGGATCTTTATCCTGAATTTTAAAACGTGCAAAAAAATCTTTTTTCCATAAATAGAAAATTACAAAAGCTAAACCAGCAATCGGGTAGTAGCGCACGAAATTCATAAAAATATGATAGGATCCTGCTTGCAGGACACATTCTAAACTAAACTCACATGTAAAAGGCATTTTATTTTCCTCCGTTGAATGAGATTAGCATAGCACGGAATGAAAAAGCTTTCGACCGCCTCGATCGAGTGCGACTTATTTTTTCGTTCGACTTGATAAGTCTGGTCTTATTTTGAATTTTTTTCTAAATTCTGTCGGAGTGAGACCTGTTTCCTTTTTAAAAATATCATTGAAGGATGATTTGGATTGGTAGCCAACATGGTAGGCGATGGAGAGAATTGTTTCATTCGGTTGAGCGAGTAGTTTTTCCTTTGCCTCTTTGATTCGATAGCGATGAATTAATTGAAAAAAAGAAATTTTTAGTTCTTGGTTTAGATATTCAGAAAGTTGATGATTTGAAATTCCAATTTGAGTGGCAAGTTCCGTCAAATTGATATTATCCTCTCGATAGATTTTTTCGATTTCGAGTAGATGATTTAATTTTTCTGAAACAGTATTTAGGTCTACTGATTTTAATTGGGAGTTTTTGTATTTTTTTTCTTCTTCTACAATTTTTTGAACTTCCTTAAAAATTTCTGGATTCCTAAGTCTCAAAATATAAAGCAAAATTAAAAAACATCCAATGATATAACCGTTCATCTCCATGCCCACGTGAGAACCAAGGGCAGCAAAGAAACCGCCAATCACGATTGTAACAAATCCAAGAGCTAAAATTCCTAAAACAAGTTTAAGATTTGCGGAAGAGTAGAGAGTAGAGCTTCGAAAGAATGCAATGAATTTCTTTAAAAGACCTAAAAAGAAAAACAGTAGAACAGAGATAATAAAAAAGATCACTATCTTTGATCTAAGCGGTGTGCCTAACGTATAGCAAGTTTCAATATATTCTAGTTTTTGCTCTGTCGACCAGAAAAAAAGAGGAAAGGTTAATAGGACAGGGCTAATAGATAGAATACATTTTAATAAAAATTTCTGAATTGGTTCTGATTTATTTTCCCACATCATTAATAGGTATCTTTCTAGGAAGGCACCGATTAGGGGGGTAAAGGGCGTATGCACGTGGAGTAAATGAGGATAGAGTTTTAGTAATCCGCTTGACCATAAGAAGGATTGCATTAGAAAAAAGAATAAAATTACAAATACTCCTCCTAGATAATAATTTCTTTTATTTTCTTTAGCTGAGAAAAATTCACCGAATGCAAATAATAATGAGAGACCTGCGCTAAAGCTAAGAAAGAAATTTGAAAAATTCATGAATTAAGAATTAAAATAACGAAGGAGAGGAAGAATTGCTTTGTAAGATTCAATCCATAGCTTTGTAAATTCTTTAGAGAGAATAAATTCATCAGATACAGGCTTTTCAACTATAAAGCTTGTATATTTTAGTAATTCAATTTCTGGATGATCCTTAGAATATCCTCTTGGGACTGTTTTGACTTTCAGGTCTGAAAGTCCGGTAAATATTTCTTTAATTTTTTTGCTTTCAATTATTTTCTTAAATGCAGAGGAATCTTCCAGAATTTTCTCTCGAATAGACCGAAGTGCTTTACTATCTGGCATATAACGTCCTGCTGCAATAAAAGATTTATTCCCAGGCTCTAAGTGAAAATAAAAGAGGGCAGTTTCCATTGATTTGCCATTCTCGCTTATTGCTGCGCCAAAATTATTTTTATATGGTTCCTTATTTTTAGAAAACCGAACATCTCTATTTAGCCGAAATATACATTTCTTTGGCTCTACTCCAACCAAATCTGGATTGATTTTTGCCATTTCAAAAATCATTTGAGTGATAAAGGATTCAAAGTTTTGTTTTGCTTTTTCAAAATGAGATCTGTTTTTTTCGAACCACTCTTTTGAGTTATTCTTTTTTAAATTTTTTAAAAAGTCGAGTGTTGTTTTTTCAATCATTTAAATCTCATTCCTTCTTATCATCATCATATAAATCATAAGTAGTGAAACCTAAAACAAAGTCAAGCAACTCAGCCGGATTGAATCCAAAGCGAACACCACCATACAAACCAATTGTGATTTCTATTTGATATAAATAGGAACTTGGATAACCAAACGGTTTTGGATTTTCTTTCGGAAGATAGGAAAGAACAGTTGGACTTGCATTTGGATTATCCTCTAATGCTTTTTTGATTATAACTCTTCTGACTTCTTCTTTTTTACGTTTTGCCCTATTTTTGGGAGGATCTCTAATTATATCTATATATTTTAAATCATGACTCTTTATATTATCTCTTGGTTCTTTTACCAAAGGTATTTTATTTTCATACTGAATTTTACCTTCATCATTTAACTCTAATTCGCCGCTATAAAATGTTTCTCCGCCAAGCCAACCAAATACGAGCTGTTGTGAGAAATAGCTTGAAAAGCTTCCACCTCTTAAGCCAGCCCCATCGCCTAAATCTTTTTTTCCAGGTTCTGTTTCACCGCCTACAAATAAAAAACCAGCATGAACTGGAGCTAATTTTAAACTGAAACCATACACAGGTTTTTCAGCTCCAATTGTAATAACGTCTTGTAAGTCTTTTCTTCTATTGTTCCAATATGTCGCACAATCAATACAAAAAAAAAGTAGGATGGGGAACAATAAGATTTTTAAAAAGTTCATTTGTCAATTACTCCTGCTTCCATAAATCCTTTTTTTCTAAGCAGGCAGGAGTCACATTTTCCACAAGGTTTGCCTTTGATTGGATCATAGCATGAATGTGTTAGTCCGAAAGGAACTTTTAGTTTTTTTGCCATGATAACAATCTCTTTTTTAGATAAATGCAGTAAAGGGGTTTTTATTTGGATTCTCTTCTTCTCATTTCCTGATTTTGTTCCAATTGTAATCGCCTTTTGAAATGCTTTTATAAAATTTGGACGACAGTCGGGATATCCTGAATAATCTAAAGCATTAACTCCAATGTAAATGGATTCGTAACCAAGACCTTCTGCAATGGATGTAGCATAGGACAAAAATAAGATATTTCTCCCAGGAACATATGTGTTTGGTATCTTTTCATTGGATGAGAAATTCTTTGGAACTTTAATTTCTTTATTCACTAGAGAAGTGTTTTTAAAGATATTTGGATCTATTCGTATGACTCTATGTGGAAGTTTTAGAAGGGATGTAATCTTTTTAGCTTTTAAAATTTCAATTTTATGTCGTTGAGAATAATCAAATGAAATGGCAGTAACTTCTCTGTGTCTTTCTAGTGCAAAAAATAGACAAGTAGTGGAGTCAAGACCACCTGAAAATAGAACTAACGCTCCTTTGTTACTTTTAGCTTTCATGCTTTTGACCCATATATACACAGGCGCTATTACAAGTTTCATGAAGGGTTATTTTGTACAGAAGTGGAAGTTCTGGCTTTAATTTATTCCAGAGCCAAATAGCTATGTTTTCACTTGTTGGGTTTTCTAATCCTACAACATCATTCAGATAAAAATGATCTAAGTAATTTTCAATCAGAGGTTTCACTACTTTTTTGATCTCACCAAAATCCATAAGCCAACCTGTCTTGGGATCAACTTTTCCTTTTAGATGAATTTTAAATCTAAAGGTGTGACCGTGTAAACGTTTACATTTATGACCTTCTGGAACGTTAGGCAATAGATGTGCGGCATCAAAACTAAAGTCACGGATTAGTTCTATTTCATCCATTGAAAAATCTCCTGTTTAAATGAATTTTGATCATAGTTATTCGAAGCGAATAATCATCCCTTCATAATTATGCAAGTGAATATGAGGCAATTTAAGATTTTCACCCTCATGTCTTTTATGATCTGTTGAGTAGATTAGTGTAGCTTTTGTCTTTGGATGTGTATAATTATGTAAATCTAAGTTTGCTTTTTCATTTTTAAAATTAAGCAGAACTAGTATTTTGTTCTTCTTATAAATTCTAAAATATCCAAGGACTTTATTCTCGGGATCGTCGATTAATTTTATACTTCCAAGTTTTAATATGTCAGAGCTACGCCTAATAGCGATTAGCTTCTTATAGGTATTTAGCAGACTATGTGGTTTCTTTGATTCTGCTTCCACATTTATTTTTTTATAGTTTTTATTTATTGGAAGCCAGGGTTTCGCGGTTGAAAATCCTGCATATTCATTTGCGTTCCAACACATTGGAAGTCTTGATTTATCTCTTCCATTGAATATTGGCCAATACATTTTTCCCAGTGGATCTTGAATTTCATCTTTAGGAATTGCTTGGTCTTCCATACCAATCTCTTCCCCATAATAGAGAAAAGGTGTTCCTCGGAGAGTCAGCATTAACATAGCCGCAATTTTCATTCTGTGAATTGTTTCATCGCCTTTCTCATAACGTTTAATATGACGAATTTGATCATGATTACTCAGAGTATAATTTGGCCAATCATCGGGCTTTAATTCTTTCTCTAAATGATAGATAGCTTCTTTAAACTTATTTGGATCCCATTTACAATACAGAAATGCAAAGTTAAACGCCATATGTAGCTCATCACTATTTTCTCCATAATAAGATGCTGCTAATTTTGGATTGCCAGGAGGTTCAATATACACTTCCCCAACAGACATACGGTCACCTTCATAGGAATCTAAGAGTTTGCGAAAACTTTTTAGAATGCTATGAACCTTAGGTCTATCTCTATCATAGATATGATGTTGAATGTCATAAGGTCTTAGTCCCTTAAAATAATCTTTTGGATTATCTCTGAGCTTTTTATCTTTGATGTAATAATTTACTACATCAAGTCTAAATCCATCCACTCCCATATCTAGCCAATAGGCTATCATTTTAAAAATTGCTTTTTTAACTTCTGGATTTCTCCAATTCAAATCTGGTTGTTCTTTTGTGAAACCATGGTAGTAGTATTGTTGGGTTTTTTCATCCCACTCCCAAGCAAGTCCTCCAAACGCTCCCATCCAATTATTTGGAGGCTTTCCGTCTATCGCATCATGCCATATATACCAATCTCTTTTTTTGCTTTTGCGAGAGGATCTAGACTCAATAAACCAAGGATGTTGATCTGATGTATGATTGATCACGAGATCCATTATAATCTTAATATTTCTTTTGTGGGCTTCTTTTAGTAATTTTTTAAAAGTCTTAAGGTCGCCGAAAACAGGATCTATATCCTCATAGTCCGAAATATCGTATCCAAAATCGACCATTGGAGATGGATAGATAGGAGAAAGCCAAATCGCATCAATACCTAGCGAGTTTGTTGTTCCATTTAGATAATCTAGTTTATCAATGATACCTTGGAGATCACCGATTCCATCTCCATTGGAGTCATAAAAACTCCTAGGATAAATTTGATATATAACTGCTTCTTTCCACCACATAATTAGTATTCTATATAGGAAACATCAACTTGCACTTTCTGGGAAGCTGCATTTGCGATTTCTTGTTCCATCTTTTTCAAGAGTTCTACATCTTCAATTTTATTTCCTGCGCTTGACTTTATATAAAAAGAATCATAGGCATAGTCAGCACTAGTAGAAATTCTAACAAAATGCAATTGAACATCAAAAGATAGAATTTGCTTTAAAATTCTATACAATAATCCAAGTGAATCGGGTAGTAAAATTTCTAATATTGTATAATCAGCGGATAACACATTGTTAAACTCTATTTTTTGAGCAACCATCCCATCTGGAATTTTGTTATAGCTTACCCATTCAACAGGAGACTTTAATAGGTTTTCTACATTTAATTTTTTCTCAATTACACTTTTAATATTTCTTTTGAGTCGATCTAATTTTTCTTCTCGAATATCCCCACCACCGAAGCTATCTGTAATTTGTATTTGGCTGATTACAAATCCACTTTGATTTCGAAAGGATCGCATACCAATTACGTTTAACGCTTCGGAAGTTACTGTTCCAGTTAAATCCGAAAGTAGATATCTATCTTCAAGACTGTAGACAGTGATTGTAACATAAGCGGGTTCTTTTTCAAACTCTATTTCTGGAATTTCTTCTGGATGTGATTTGCATTTTGTATGTAGAATAAAATGATGTAGAATTCTTCTAGGAGTATTGTATCTTTGATAGGTATGCGGGATCATGGAAGAGGCAAACTCTACAATTTTATTGCTTAAGTCTTCTTCGATTTTTTCTTTTTGAGTTAAATAATTACGGAGTAGTTCGTGATCTTTACTTGTGTTTGGAGATAGTATTGAATTCTCCCTATTTCGAAGCACTTCCAACGTATTTTTATAAAGTGTATATAGAATAGATTTTTTCCAATTTGTAAGCACGTTTGGACCGACTGATTTTGTATCGATGACCGTAAATACATAGAGTAGTTTTAGACGATTTTCGTTTCCTATCAAACTTGCAAAATCATTTAATAGCAATGGATCAGAGATGTCTCTTTTAGATGTAAGTTCAGACATATGAATATGAACTTCCACTAAAAATTTAAAAAGATCTGTTTCCTCATCATTCAAACCTAATCTTTCGCCTATCGCAGTAGCTAACTCTGCGCCGTATTGACAATGATCTCCTAACTTTACTTTACCTGCATCATGAATGAGTATTGATAAAGCTAAAATATAAACATGCTCGCATTCTGAGAAAACTGCTTGAACTTCCTTATCTTCAAAATTTCCATTTAAAAGTTTATCCAATTCTCTCAGAATAAATAAAGTATGCTCGTCAACAGGATATTGATGGTGATAACTAAATAGAGAAAAATTAGCACAGGCTCCAAATTCTGGTAAAAGATTTCCTAGTATCCCAGCTCTGTGCATACTAGTTAGAATCTTTCCTATTTGCTTTGACTCTTTTAAAATCTTTAAGAAGATTTCTATAGCAAGATTAGAGTTCTTAAAATCTTCCTGTAAAAAGTTAGAAGCAAATTTCAATTGTCCAATTAGACTAGGCGATAAATTTAAATTAAGTTTATGTGCTATATAAAAAATTTGTAGAATGTCTCCGTATAGAGTTTCTGGATTGGAAAAAAGTTGAGACGCTTTGGGAGGATAAAGGTCAGATCCTAATTGTCTTAAATAAAATTCTGATTTTCCAAGTGTAACCATTTGACTTGCATCAGCTTTTTTATAATCCAAATAAATACCTAAAAAAGAATGAATTTCATTTTGATGTGTGTAAAGCGTATTCATCAATCTGTCTACAGCGGTTAATTCTGATTTTGCGCCAAAGCCCATATACTCAGCAACAGTTGGTTGTTCGGTTAAATCCAATCGATCGACTCTTCTTCCATGGATCAAGTGTAAAGCTATTCTTGCTCTAAGTAAAAAATCATAAGCGCTTTCAATTTGTTGCACTTCTCCATGCGTAAATACAGGTAATAAGGCGAGACCACTCAAAGAAGGAATGTAGTTTGTTGATTTCTCGATCCAATATACAGCCTGTATATTTCTAAGACCTAGAAATCCATTCTTTAAATCTGGTTCCGCAACTAAAAGGGGATAATCAGAGTTAACCACTCCAGTTAGATAATTAATTTTGTCCGCATTATGAAAACTAAGTAAATCCATTGGTAGATTTTTTAAAAATTGGTTTTCAAAATCTGAAAATAATTTTTCCGATCCAGCCAAAAATCTAGAATCTAACATAGCATAGAATGTATTGATATTATCTAGGTTATCTCTACATTCATCAATCGTTCTACAAGAGTGACCAACTTCTTTTCCTGAGTCATAAAGAAATGTATTTATTCTAGAAATTATATTTGTTAGGATAGATTCATCTAGTCCATTGTGAAGATAAAGAATATCAATGTCTGAATAGGGAGCTAATTCCATTCTACCGTAGCCGCCTATCGCAATGATGCAAAATCTTTCTCCAATATTTGGATATTCTTTCTCTAAAATATTATAGAGATTTAGAATTTCTGCATCTACTATATAGGTAAGCTGCATACAGATAAATCTACCTGATATATGTCGGCTTTTTTCAAGAATACGTTGGAACCTGGTTTTTAAATCGAGGATGATTGGCATAAGATTTGTATCAAAGTCTAGATATGAATTTTACATATATATTAAACACATAGATTAAATTTCTAGAAGGATTTAATTGAAGTAGAATTTTGCGTAAAATGATTTTATAAGAAAAACAGTTACACCAAGCACACTTTGATTCAGAAATTTAGATCTAATATTTGGTATTCAGTATATGTCTTCTAAACATTCGTTTTTTTACAATAGAATTTTTTTAGATATTAGGGTCTGATTAAAATCTAAACGATCTAGATTTTTTAATTATTGTGAATTAAAAATTGGTAAGCTTTGATTTTGGAAAGAAAAGGGGATTGTGATAGAGTATAACTTTTGAAACAGGAATGGAGTAAGTTTTCCTTTTTGTTATATTCTAACACAATCCCTAAAGTTAGAATGAAATATTATAAAGTTGCTAAACTTAAATCAAAATTAATTTCATCTCTGATTAGGTTATCAGGTTGTCCTGGATAGCTAATTCCCCAGAGTTGACGATTGATGTTAAAGTTGGCTGTTGCAGACACAGGTTTTTTGTCAGCACCGTAAGTAATTTTCGCTGGAAAAGTTACTCCTTTTGTAACGTCTTTGATTGTTAGGTTACCAGTAATAGTCGCTTGTCCAGAAGCGTCTTCAGTTACAGAAGTAATTTCAAATGTAGCTTTTGGAAATTTTTCAACGTTAAAGAAATCTTCGCTCTTTAAATGACCTTCTAATTTAGCTTTCATTTTTGGATCATCTTTCATATCTAAATCTTCGATGCTTGCCATATCTAAGGAAAATTTTCCGCCTACAACCTTGTTGTCTTTTACAACGATATTGCCTTCAGAAATTTTTACAGTTCCATTGTGCTTGCCTTTTAATTTTGTTCCGATCCATTTTAAGCTAGATTTTGTTAAATCTAATCCAACGGAAGTTCCTTCAACTTTTGCAGTTTCTGCAGGTTTAGATGTTTCTGCTTTTGGTGCTTCTGGTGCCTTTTCACAGTAAGCTAATCCTAAAACGAGTGTAAATAAAAGAATTTTGTTCATTGATAATCTCCTTTGAAAAATAGTTTGATGTTTAACTATTTTGCCCATATTATTTTTACTCATTTTTTTTTCCAGCCTTTTTCGTAAAGACCCGATCTACTTACGCAAACTCAGCATTATCTGCTAAATAAAGCTTTCGAATCAAATTTGTCTTTTTTAATACTTGTTTCACTAGGGAACTCTAAGAAACTGAACTTGAATTTATATTAAGTGGGGTGGAGAAATGGAAAAATTTTGGAAAACTTTGTCTTCTTTAATGAATAAAACTGTGACAGGTGCACGTTTTCTTACGATTATCGGTTGGTTACTGCTTTGGTATGTAATTACAACTTGGCTAGTGTTAGGGACCTTGAGTTCTCACCAATTTCAGCAGAGACTTACTAACATAGTGGATAAGCAAACTAAAAAAAATTATTCAGTTCCTGCGCTACTTCGTCTTTCGAATCAATATGAAAAAAATCAGATTAAGATCAAAGAAATTAAAACTAGAATTTACGACTTACTAAAAAGATTAGAACAGTCAGATCGAAAACTAACGCTTTTAAAAGCAGAACGAACAACTTTTCCTTCAAATTTTATAGATTTAGCAAATACATTAAAAGCAGAATTTAAGGACGTTAAAACTCAATATGCAAATCTAATTAATCAAACAAAAGAACAAAAAGAAAATATTCCACCTGTAAATACTCCTACAACGGCTAATATCAATAATCCTGATAAAGTTTTACAAATTCTTGCAGAAAAGCATGAAGAAAATTTAAAACAACTCGATAAACTCATAACGAATTTAGAGGCAAATCAAAAGAATTTAGCTCAGTCTGAAAAAGAAATTTCAGAACAATTACATGCACTCCTCCAAGCTGTAGAAGAATTAGAAGTTGCAGAAGCGGAAGAGGCTAAAATGGATAATGATGAGCTTAGAGATTTTCTAGTGGAGCTGCGTTATTTGACAAAGCTTCGTTTTGATATTTTAGCAACTATGCCTGCGCAGCTACTTACTCTTATCCTTACATTGTCTATGGGTTCTCTTGGAAGTGTAATTTTTTTAACAAGGGAATTATTTCGAGAACAAGAAAAACATTCCATCAATTGGTATATATTCCGTCCGTTTCTTGGAATGGTGACTGCTATTGCAATTTTTGTTTTAGCAAAATCAGGACAGTTAGTAATCTCAGATGGAGGAAATGAAACCAATCGAATGTATGAAACACTCAATCCATTTTTTATTTCATTTCTAGCTATTATCTCTGGCGTTTTATCCGAGCAAGCCTATGAAAAAATTCATAACACAGGAAAATCTTTTTTCAGAGCTGGAGCTGGAGAGAATGCAAGATGGGGAGTTCATCTCAAGAAAATTATGGAATCTCAAAATAAAACTGTTGCCGAAGCAGCTAAATATCTAAATGAATCCATTGATGTAATCCAAGATTGGATTGATGAGCAAGACCAAGTTCCGGAAGAAGCACAAAAAATTATTGCAGCATGGTTAGGAAAACCTTCTAGAGAGATTTTTAGTGATCAATCTCCTGTGAGCACAAAGAAAGAAGCATGAAAGCAATCGAATTAAAAAATGTCACAAAAAAATTCAAAGATCTTACAGCAGTAAATGATCTCAGTGTATCCATTGAGCGAGGAGAGTATGTTGCACTCCTCGGTCCTAATGGAGCGGGAAAAACAACGTTAGTAGAAATGATTGAAGGTATTCAAAGACCAGATTCTGGAGAAATTTTAATTTTAGGAAAGAACTGGAAAGAGAATGAATCAGAATTAAAAAATAAATTAGGTTTCTCTTTGCAAGAAACTCATTTTATTCCCAAATTAACAGTGGAAGAAACCGTTAAGTTGTTTGCAAGTTTCTATATTCATCAGGATAGAACCTCTGATATTTTATCTATTACCGGTCTAGAATCTAAAAAGAAAACCTATGTAGAAAATCTTTCGGGTGGGCAGAGACAAAAATTAGCTTTGAGTATAGCCCTCATTCATAACCCAGAGATTTTAATTTTGGATGAACCTACTACGGGACTAGATCCAACCGCTAGGCGAGACATATGGAATATCCTATTTGAACTTAAAAAGAAATCAACCACTCTCATATTGACTACTCATTACATGGAAGAGGCTGAATATCTTTGTGATAGAATTCTCATTATGAATCAAGGGAAGTTTATCGCACAAGGAAGTCTGGAAAGCCTTTTAGTAGAATATGATCTTGGAGAGATAATTGAATTTAGCCTCTCTGGAAAGGCAAAAGAATTTCAGGTGAAGAAATTTTCCGGACTCAAGGAATTTAAATGGAATCCTGAAACTAAGAACGGGCAGATGATTGTAAAAGACATTGTGACAGCAATGCCGATTCTCTTAGATAAAATTAAAAAAGAAAAATGGAAATTAGAAAAGTTTGAATGTAGAAAAATGACGTTAGACGATTTATTTTTGTCTATGACAGGAAGGAGACTAGATGCTTAATACAATCTATCAACTAGTAATTGCTGAATTCAAGGAGTTTTATCGAAATCCTGGGATTCTTTTTTGGGCACTTGGTTTTCCATTAATCATTGCGTGTATTTTAGGATTTGCCTTTAGTCGTAAACAAGATGTTAATCGAAATGTAGGAGTGATACTGCAAGATTCTAATTCTAAGTTGGTCGAATCTTTGCAAAAGAAAGCTCCTGATAATGAAAGTTATACGAAGTTTACTTTTATTCCCTATTCATTAGAAGAAGCAAAGCTTGCAATGAAACGTGGAAAGATTTCTCTCTATATGGAAAAAAAAGGAAATAATTATAAATATTATTTTGATCCAAATAATAACGAAGGATATCTTACTTATTTACTTCTAGATAGACTTTTATCTGGAATTCCAAAATCAAAGGATCAGATAGAAAAGCTTGAAAGTAAAGGAGATCGTTATATCGATTTCTTAATTCCTGGACTGTTAGCTCTTGGGATTATGAATTCTTGTCTTTGGGGAACAGCTTGGACATTGATGGATATGAGAAGTAAAAAGCTTTTGAGACGTTTAATTTCTACTCCACTTAGAAAGCCAGTCTTTCTACTGTCGCATTTTATTTCCCGTTCTGTGCTAAGCGGATTGGAATATTTTTTTCTTATGCTATTTGCGTATTTTCTATTTAACGTTGAAGTGCAGGGAAGTTTTCTGGCATTATTTATCTTATTTATTGCTGGAACTTTTGCCTTTAGTGGAATTGCAATCTTTGCTTCCTCTAGAGCTAGTAACTCTCAAATTGCGAATGGTGTTATCAATGCGATATCATTTCCAATGATGATGCTTTCTGGCATTTTCTTTTCCTATCATAATTTTCCTGAGTGGGCAACGTCTATTATCCGTTACTTTCCTCTAACACTACTTGCTGATTCAATTCGAGCAACCTTTATAGAAGGAGCCAGTCTAAATTTAGCAATTATTCCTTCTGTGATCCTAGTTTGTTTTGGGATGATCACTTTTGCAGTTGGAATTAGAATTTATAAATGGGATTAGTAAATGAATTTTGTTCAATTTTATAGATATGCAACGGTGCTTCTTTTATTACTGTTTGCATTTTCTAAATTATTTCCACAAGAAAATCAAACTCTAGAACCAACTCAGAATCCAGACAAAAAAGAAACTACTCCTGAGAAAAATCCTCACTATGCGGCTTTACTTGGAATCGTTCCCGGAGTAGGGCAAGCCTATATTGGAAATTATTATACAGGCGCAGCGCAGGCAGGAACTTTTCTAAGTATTTACAATCTAGAAAGATACTATCGCAGTCAACCGGACTATATTAGCTATAAAGATAGAGAGGTTAAGTTTGATTTTAATGATGCGGTAGTAGGATATACATTTCAAAAGAATGGTTGGGTTTACAATGACTTACCTCTCAAAGCTGCTGTTCAAGAAAATGATCAATATAAAAACTTAAGTTTTGCACTCTTTTCTGAAACACGCTACGATAGAGATTTGCGACTCTGGAAAGAACGACAGTTGGCAGAAGAAAATACTTTTATAAAGTATGGAACTTATTCTAGAACCAGTCGAAATACTGTCTATGCGGATATGTTAAATAATCCCGTTTTGTCAACGATGATGTATTCTATATATTCCGCCTATCGAGATGCAGGTGCTCTTGGGGATACAAAAAAATCTGAAACACTCGCTCAAATAGCATATGCTCCTTTTAATCCAGATATTTTAAAAAAACCGGAAGTCTACATTCCGATTACAATTCTTGGAGGATTTTTTGCTCTTTATTCCAAAAGTGGAAATCCGATCCTTGTTCCTTCGAGCGTTAAACGGGATGGATCTTTGTATATGCAAGCTTTTACAGATGGAATTTCTCCGGCAATAGGAGAAGAGGCTTTTTTTAGAGGCTATTTAAATCATACACTTACAACAAATTATGGTCCTGTTGCGGGAATCGGAACTTCTTCATTATTATTTATGTTAGCTCATGAAGGAAATTCCGATGCGAGAGAAGGTAGGATTGCGAGATACTTAGCTGGGATTTATTTTGGTTGGATTCACTATAAAAATGGATACGATATACGACCTGGAACGGCTGTGCATTTTTGGAATAATTTCTTTATTGGACTTGCTGCAATGTCTCAATATAAAGCCGATCCAAATTATGATAAAGGGCAGAGAGATGTTTTCTTTATGCCAATTCAATTTACATTTAATCTCTAGGTAAGTAAAATGAAATATAATTTAATACTCAAAATACTATCGATATTTATTTCCTTCTTTGTGGTTAATTGTGATTTGCCTGAACAAACAACTGAATCTGGAGATAATGTGAATCTAGGATATGCAATTGCTCTCAAATCGAGCGAATGTGGAAATCTTCCTAATTATCCTCTTTATATTGCAGGAGGAAATGCAAAGCCAACTCAAAAAGATGTTCAAGCCTGTTCTCTTGCTATTATTCAGCAAAAATGCCCTTTCACAAATTACCCCTATTATTGTTTGAAAATTTTTAAAAATATTAAAATTAAAATAGATAACCCTCTCAGTAAAAACGATAAAAATAAAAATGAAATGAATTTGGACAGATAAATGATGAAGAGATTACTTGCTTTTTTGTTTCTAATTTTCTTTTTGTATTGCAATTCAAAAAAAGAAAACACGGAAGAAATATTTCAAAATGTTTTTGCAGAAGGAGGAAGAAAAAATCCAAAAATTCTTTTTAGAAAAGAAGTGAATTTAGATTTAACTCCTGAGAATGAATATTTTTACGTTATTCGAAATGGAAATGAAGAAATAGTAGTTGTTATGGATAATACAAGAAAGAATCTTCTTTTTAAAAAGATTTTTACACTTCTTAATATTGGTCCACTGTTATATGATGAACAAAAGAAGAAGTGGATCGCAACTTCCCAACCAATGGAAGCAGATGCTCTGTATGTCGTTAAAAGTCTCCTCTTTATGAGACTCGGCAATGATTCTTTTGATTCTATTTTTATTGAAACTCTTTCCGAGGAGCCTCCTCTGGATCTGTTTTCAATTCCTATGGTGTATAGAAATTATCAATTGATATTTGACGGGTTTAGTTTGTTCAAAGATTCCAAACTATTGAAAGAATTAAATCGCATCCCAATTTCCTATGATCAGGAGAAGAACGGTATACGCGTGTTATCCGATAAACCAGCGTTCGATCAATTTTATAGTTTGAATCCAAAATAAATTCGAGTAGACGGTATGATTTAATGAATCATTTTGAGTTTAGAGAGGGTAGAGTATGCAAACCATTGTGAATTCATTTAAAGAAAAATTTCAAAAAAAAGAGAAGATATCTGTAGTCACTTGCTACGATGCAAGTTTTGCTAGAATCATTGCAAATACAGGAATGGATTGTATACTCGTAGGTGATTCCTTAGGGATGGTTTTTCAAGGAAATACAAGCACGGTTCCAGTTACATTAGAAGAAATGATCTACCACACAAAAGCTGTAAAAAGAGGGGCTCCCGATAAATTTATTATCTGCGATCTCCCTTTTTTAAGTTATCAAGTTTCTGTGGAGCAAGGGGTGATGGCTGGTGGTCGCGCTATGAAAGAAACAGGCTGCGATGCTGTCAAACTAGAAGGCGCAAATGATATTGCACTAGAAACAATTCGTCGTCTATCGTCTATTGGAGTGCCTGTAATGGGTCATATAGGTCTTACTCCTCAATCCTATCAAGTTTTAGGGGGATACAAAGTCCAAGGCAAGGATGAAGCATCCGCTCAAAAAATATTGCAAGAAGCAAGGCAGTTAACGGATGCAGGTGCCTTTTCTATTGTTCTAGAAATGCTACCAGAATCTCTTGGGCAAAAAATTACTGAAACTATTTCTGTTCCTACGATTGGGATTGGAGCAGGACGTTATACAAGTGGGCAAGTCCTAGTCATCAATGATCTACTAGGTGTGAATTCTGATTTCAAACCAAAATTTTTAAAACGTTTTGCCGATTTAAATTCTATTGTCAAAGAAGCGTTATCTACCTATCACAATGAAGTTAAGTCCGGTATATTTCCTTCAGAAGAAAATGTCTTTAAGTGACTAACTTCCTTCAGGTTTGAGCAATAGCTCTTTAGTATATACAAAGACTTCTTGATTTGCTGATTCCTAATTAGTAAAACTTGAGGCATTTAACGTCATTGTTGCGTATAACGATCAAAAATTGAATAATGACTAAATAAATATTGCTTTATAAAACAAGTAACTATATTCTAGCTATTGTTTTACATTTAATGAAACCATTTCTAAGTCTCATTCTTCTTATTTTTTCGGAGTGTCAATATCTAGATTTGAACCCAAAGTCGCCTATAGCTGCTAAAGGTGTGCTAGATTTAAGATATGTTTGCGATACATCCAATAATATGGATGAAAGTAATGAACAGTTATGCTTGTTTCCTACTGTCGATCTAAGTGGCGAATGGGAATTTTATCCCAATGAATTTTTCGGTTCGACTCCGCTTACCGACAAAAATCCGTTCCCTGAGCATTATGTTGCGCCCCAAGGAGGCAACATTGAGTTTAGCCGAAGGGAACCCTTCTACATCACCGTTCCGAGTGCCTGGAATGATTTTGACTTTGGTGGAAAAACTATGGGTGCTAAGGGATATGGGACGTATCGGTTGAAGATTTTTTTACCGAATTCCCATTTTGATCCAGAAGGCGGGAAAGGAGTTTCTCTCCTTCAGGAAAATCAAAAATCAAATTTACCTACCCTTGGAATAAAAATACCGACTATCGGATCTGCCTATCAATTGTGGGTAAATGGAAAACGATCTGCGTTTGTTGGAAAAGTTTCTGAATTAGAAGAAAGTGCGACCCCTGGATTTATTCCTGAAATCATTCTTCTAGAACCAAAGTATATCAAGACACAATCAAATGGAATGCAGGTAATCGATTTAGTCATTCAAGTATCGAATTATCATATAGGATTTGGTGGTGGGTTATGGCATGCCTTAAAAATCGGAAGCTATAGTAATCTTTCCAATATGAATCAATTGACTATGATTTTTGACTTCTTTCTCTTTGGTGCGATTCTTATTATGGGATTACATCATTTTGGATTATATCTATTTCGAAAAAAGGATCACTCCACATATTGGTTTGGACTCTTTTGTCTACTTGTATCTACTCGAATTCTCCTTGATTCTGGGGGGCAGTGCTATTTAGAAAGAATCATTCCAAATAGTTTTAAAGCAGTTCGTTTTTTAGAATACTTGGATGCGATTTTAGTTACTCCTGTATTTGTAAGTTTTTTATACCATGTTTTTCCCGATGAATTTTTAGCTTATGTTCGTAAGGGAATTGCTTTGGTTGCGTTTTCTTTTGTATTCTTGATAATACTTCTTCCTACCTTTTATTATACAAAGACTCGTATGCTAGTTCAAATCTTTACTTTAATTTCAGCTAGTTTTACAATCTATGTTTTAATTCGTGCAATTCTCAGTAAAAAACAGGGAGCAAAAATATTTCTAGGAGGATATTTATTTGCTTTTACGATAGGCGTTCATGATGTTCTACTTTCTCAGTATCTTATTGATTCGATTCCACTTTCCGCTCTAGGATTATTTGGATTTATTTTTTCACAAGCAACAGTGAATTCAATTCAATTTTCACGAGCGTATGCATCGGCTGAAAATTTTGGCGAAGAATTAAAAGCCAAATCAGATGAATTAGAGTTATTAAACAAGAATTTAGAAAATAAAATTGCAGAGAGAACGTTAGACCTCGCTGAAGCCAAATCAGAAGTAGAATCTTTAAATCGTTTTACTTATTTAATCAACTCTCTTTCTGACCTAGATGCAATTTTTACAGAAATGTCAAAATACATTTATAGAAAATATGGGATCGTGGCCACTTGGCTATTGTTACCTGATAAAAATTTAGAGAATTTGAATGCTTATAAGGTATATAGTTATAAGAGATTGCCAGAAGAGAAATATCAGTATTTAATGAATAAAAAAGTCCCTCTTTCTGAAGAAGGAGGAATGTTGTATGTAACCTATAAACGAAAAAAGACATTTTATCTTTCTAGGATTCCAAAATTAAAATCTAATTTTGATAGAGAAATTTCAGAAATTTTCAATGTGGAATCCTTTTTGTATGTCCCTCTACTAAGCAAAAACGAAACCATTGGAATTTTTTGTTTTTCGAATTTAGACTTTGAAATGAAGCTTTCCAGAAAGGAAACTAAAAGTATTTCAAATCTTTGTTCTCAAGTAGCCGGAGTCGTTGAGACTGCTTATTTATTTGAACAGGTTCAGGAAGAAAAAGAGAAGGCGTTAGTTGCTCAGATAGAAACTGAAACACAAAAAAGAGAGACTGAAAATCTAAACAAGCTTATTAAAAGTTTAAATGAAGCTCTAGACTTGAAAATAATCATGGAGAAAGTTCATCATTATGTTCGTAAAAATTTTGGAATTGATTTTTATGCTCTTTATAATGTAAATTCAGAAAAAACTCATATTCAAATACTTGATGTTTTGTTTCCAGATTTTGTGTCGGAAGATACAGCTAATATCATACGTAATCTGCAAATCCCAATTAAGAATGTGAAGGGAGCACATGCTTTTCCTTTCAAGGCAAAGAAGCCACTCTATATTAGTGAGATAAAGTCTACCGGCTCAACGGAAGAAGAGCTATATATAATGGAAAAATGTAAAATTCAGTCGTTCATTCTAATCCCACTCATTCTAAAAAATGAATCAATCGCAATCATAGATTTTTTTAAATTTTCAGAAAAATTGGCTCTTACAAAAGAAGATATTGTTCGTCTTTCTATTCTTGGTGAACAACTTGCTGGAATTATTCATGGATCGAATCTTTTTAAAGAAGTCCAAGAAGAAAAGAAAAATGCAGAAGAGGCAAGAAGACAAGCTGATATTGATAAAGGTATAGCTATTCTTGCGCAAAACGAAGCAGAGGATGAGCGCATGAAATCTGAAAAGTTATTACTTAATATTTTTCCTAAAGACGTTGCAATGGAATTGAAGGAAAAAGGTTTTGCTGATCCAGCTCTTTTTGAAAATGTGAGTGTGATGTTTACTGATTTCAAAGGATTTACTAAAATTGCAGAAACCTTAACTCCAGAAGAATTAGTAAAAGATTTAGATACTTGTTTTTCTCAGTTTGATATAATCACTGAAAGATATAATTTAGAAAAATTAAAGACAATAGGCGATAGCTATATGTGTGCTGGTGGTATTCCCAAGCAAAATAAGACACATGCAATTGACTGTGTATTGGCCGCTTTAGAAATATTAGACTTTATGAAGATACTAAAAAAAATAAATGAGGAAAGGGGATTCTCTTTTTGGGAAGTGCGGTTAGGAATTCATTCAGGTCCTTTGGTTGCAGGTGTAATTGGGAAAAAAAAGTTTGCGTATGACGTATGGGGTGATACCGTAAATACTGCCTCTCGTATGGAGTCAAGTGGCACACCTGGTAAGATTAATATCAGTGGAACGACATACGAACTAGTAAAAGAATTCTTTGATTGTGAATATAGAGGGGAAGTTCCTGCTAAGAATAAAGGTATGATTCAGATGTATTATGTAAATAGATTGAAGCCTGAGTATTCTACGGATGAAAATGGTAGAACTCCAAACGATCGATTTTGGGAAGTATATGGGATATAAGGGGGATAAAGAATTACCATCAATGAGCTTAATAATTAAATTAAAAAGCGCAATTATTTTTTTGAAATTGCTAGAAAGGAAGTGAACTTAAATTTTTCCAGCTAAAGACATCAGCGTCTGTTCTTTTTTGAATTTCATCACCGCCATACACAACACATCCTTTTAAGACTGAAGCGTCTCCAATTTTTTTATAATGGTTTAGGTTATTAAAAAAATCAGTTGAAATTGTTTTTCCTGATTTAATTTCGATTGGTAAATGTTTATTCCCCAACTCAATCACTAAATCAATTTCTTTCCCATGTTTATCCTGCCAATAATAAAAAGGAGGTATTTGCCCCTTGTTTGTAAATTGCTTGTATAAGTCCATAATAACAAAATTTTCAAATATTCCACCTTTTAAATAATGTGTAGAAATTTGTTCTACATCTTTTATACCGAGCAGAGCACATAAAATTCCCGTATCGAAAAAATACAGCTTGGGAGATTTTAAAAGTCTTTTTCCAAAATTTTTAAAATAAGGCGGTAATAGAAAAAGTATATAACTCGCCTCTAATATACTAATCCAAGACTTTGCGGTATTATGTGTGATTCCTGCGTCATCCGCAAGAGAACTCAAATTTAATATACCACCCGCTCTTGCCGCACATAACTTTACAAAACGGGTAAAGGAACTCAAATTAGAAATATTTTTAAGACTACGAACATCTTTTTCAATATAGGTTTGAATATAATTGGTATAATAGGAACTAATATTTATTTTTTTGTTGTTGTATAGAAAAGGATAAAAGCCATTAAAAATATAATCTTCATAAGAAAAAATTTTCTTCTGATTAGAAAAAATCTCTTTCAAACTTAAAGGTAAAAGACTCAAAAGAGCAACTCTACCTGCAAGTGATTGAGAAATCCCTTCCATTAAAAGTAAGTTCTGCGAACCTGTAATAATATATTTCCCTGCTTTTCTATCCTCATCAACAAATACTTGAATATAGGATAAAAGTTCTGGAACTCTTTGAATTTCATCTAAAATACATCCATCGGGGTAACTACTTAGAAAGCCTCTTGGGTCAGTTTGAGCGAATTCTCGCACTTCTAAATCTTCAAGATTGATGTATTTTTTTTGTGGGAAAGTAATTCTGGCGAGTGTAGTCTTACCTGATTGTCTCGGACCCAAAAGAGCAATAACGGGGTATTCCTTTTTTACAGAAAGAAGTTTCTTCAGCATTTCCCGTTTAATCATACAGCAAGAATATCTATAATGGACAAATTGTCAATCGACTATTAAAATTGTCCAGTATGCTTTTTTATGGGGGAGTTCAAAAATTTTAAGAACAGGATGAAACGCCTCAAGGAAGAAAAAGGATTTCCCTATTGAGAACTGCGTCTTGGAATACATTCGGGTCCACTCGTTGCCGGTGTGATTGGAGAAAAAAAGTTTGCCTACGATATTTGGGGAGATACAGTCAACACTACCTCTCGTATGGAGTCAAGTGGCACACCAGGTAAGATTAACATTAGTGGAACGACATACGAACTAGTAAAAGAATTCTTTGATTGTGAATAGAGAGGGGAAGTTCCTGCTAAGAATAAAGGTATGATTCAGATGTATTATGTAAATAGATTAAAGCCTGAGTATTCTACGGATGAAAATGGTAGAATTCCAAACGATCGATTTTGGGAAGTGTATGGGGAGTAAATAACTAACTTTCCCAAAGCTTGATTTTGTTTCCTTCGAGATTTAAAATAGGAACAAGTTTTCTATATTTAGTTACTTGGATATTTCAGGTCTTTTCTTTGAGTGCATTATGAAATCAGATATACTTCGCTTTGCCATATATTTTTTTAAGGTTTGCGGATTCTATAGTCCTTGCTATACTAAAAACGTTATTCACTATACAAATAACTAAAGCAACACTATACGAACCACTATAGCAATTCATCAGTTAGTGCGTATTTAAAAAAAATGAGTCGTTTCTTCTTATTGTTTGGGTTCTTGGTTAATGCCTCCCATTTATATAAGAATAGTTTTTCTAATTCATCTAAAAATGGAAAGAACTGTGAGCAGATGCGATGAATTTCTTCCCATCTATCTGGAAGGTCTTATAAAGATGTATGGAACTTCTCTAGTCATCAGTAAATATATTTTTAATCGCTTGGATTCATTTAGAAAAAATACAAAGTCAATTAGAACAAGTTTTAGTAAACTATACCGTCTCTGTCATTTTTTACTGTTTATTATCATATTTATTTTTTCATTAAACACTTGACTTTAATTTATCGTATATTTACGATATAAAATATATAAAAAGTAAAATTCAAAGAGAGAAAGTCCAAAAAGGAGACAAATATGGAAACTGCCGAACAAATCAAAGAAATTGTAAAAGAGAAATATGGACAAATTGCAAACCAGCCAAAGGAACAAAATCAAAAATCCTGCTGCGGAAGTGGGAGTTGCACATCTGGAAATTATTCAATTTTTAGTGAGGATTATTCTCGCTTAGAAGGTTATAACAAAGAAGCAGATTTAGGGCTTGGGTGTGGAATTCCGACACAATTTGCAAACATTCAAGAAGGGAATATAGTAATTGATCTTGGATCTGGAGCAGGCAATGACGCATTTGTGGTTCGATCGATTGTAGGAGAGAAAGGAAAAGTTCTAGGAATCGATATGACAGAAGCTATGATAGAGAAAGCTAGAATGAACAATGAGAATCTAGGCTTTAATAATGTAGAATTTAGACTTGGGGAAATTGAAAAAATTCCATCTACTTCCAATGTAGCTGATGTCGTTGTCAGTAATTGTGTTTTAAATTTAGTTCCAGATAAGGCAAAAGCGTTTTCAGAGATACATCGGGTTTTAAAAAATGGAGGTCATTTTTGTATTTCAGATATCGTTTTAGCTGGAAACATACCTGATATTCTTAGAAAACATGCAGATATGTATGCTGGATGCGTCTCTTCCGCAATCCAAAAAACTGAATATTTAGCTCATATCAAAAATGCAGGGTTCGCAAACATTGAAATCAAAAAGGAAAAGGTTTTAACAATTCCAGATGACATTTTACAAGAGTATCTTACAAAAGAGGAACTGGAACTGTTTAAAAACTCTAAAACAGAGATTCAGAGCATTACAGTCTATGCAGAAAAACACAGCAAAAAGAGCTGTTGTGAGCCAAATTCTGGTTGTTGTTGAGTTCTTTCTCTTGCTAGTCAAAAAATACAGAGAAATCAGAGTTTCTCTGTATTTTAGATCAATACGACCCGATCCTTGTTGATTGGCTAACACCTACCTGCCTTTCCATGCCTTGTTTTTTATTCGACCTATAGCCTAGCTTTGCAAATATGACATACAATTGGGCAATTTGCCCCTACAATTGGAATAGAGGAAAATCATGAGCACAAAAACTTTGAGCGAGAAATTGAAAAATACCAGAAATATTGGTATATCAGCTCACATCGATTCAGGAAAAACTACATTAACAGAACGTATTCTTTTTTATACGAATAGAATTCACGCTATTCATGACGTCCGTGGTAAAGATGGCGTTGGAGCAAAAATGGATAGTATGGAGTTGGAAAGAGAGCGTGGTATCACAATTCAATCTGCTGCTACCTACTGCACTTGGAAAAATAAAAATACAAATACGGACACTACTATCAACATCATTGATACTCCGGGTCACGTAGATTTTACAATTGAAGTGGAAAGATCTCTTCGCGTATTAGATGGAGCTATCTTAGTTCTTTGTGGTGTATCCGGTGTTCAATCTCAATCTATCACTGTGGATAGACAAATGAGACGTTATTCGGTTCCTCGTGTTGCTTTTATCAACAAATTAGATAGAACAGGTGCGAATCCTTTCCGCGTCATTGATCAACTTAGAGAAAAATTAAAGCACAATGCAGTTGCTGTTCAACTACCAATCGGACTCGAACAAAACTTTACTGGTGTTGTCGACTTAGTAAAAATGAAGGCAGTTTATTTCGAAGGCAATAATGGTATGGAAGTTGTGGAAAGAGAAATTCCTGCTGATATGATTGAACTTGCTAATAAAAAAAGGGAAGAACTTCTAGATGCTGTTTCTTTATTCAGTGATGAATTAACAGAAGCAATGCTCGAAGGAACTCCGACAGAAGAGCAAATCAGAAAAGCAATTCGTCAAGGGGTTCTAGAGTTAAAACTTACACCTGTATTTATGGGTTCTGCTTACAAAAATAAAGGAGTTCAAAAACTTCTAGATGGAGTTTCTGACTATCTTGCAAACCCAACAGAAGTTACAAACAAAGCTCTTGATTTAAATAACAATGAAGCTGAAATTATTTTAGAATCAGATCCAACTAAACCACTCGCTTGTCTTGCATTTAAATTGGAAGACGGACGTTATGGTCAGTTGACTTATGTTCGTATCTATCAAGGAAAACTTTCTAAAGGTATGACCATTTATAATTCTTCTACAAACAAGAAGCATAGCGTTGGACGTTTGGTTCGTATGCACTCGGATGAAATGGAAGAGATTCAATCTGCGGAAGCGGGAGATATCGTTGCGTTATTCGGTATTGATTGTGCTTCAGGGGATACGTTTACTGACGGATCTTGGAAAGTGGCAATGGAATCTATGTTCGTTCCTGCTCCTGTGATTTCTCTTACAATTGAATGTAAAGAATCAAAACAACTTCCAAACCTTGCGAAAGCGTTAAATCGTTTTACAAAAGAAGATCCTACATTCAAAACTGAAATTGATAAAGAATCTGGACAAACCATCATCAAAGGGATGGGAGAATTACACCTCGAAGTATACGTAGAACGTATGAAAAGAGAGTATGGTGTAGATTTAGTAACAGGTGCTCCACAGGTTGCTTACCGTGAAACAATCACTAAGAAAGCTGAATTTGATTATACTCATAAAAAGCAAACCGGTGGTCAAGGTCAGTTCGCTCGTGTGGCTGGTTATTTAGAGCCTATCGCACTCGAAGAAGGGAAGAATTACGAGTTCGTTGATAAGATTGTGGGTGGAGCAATTCCAAGAGAATACATCAGTTCCTGCGATAAAGGATTTAAGAGCTGTCTCGAGAGAGGTGCTCTCATTGGATTCCCAATTGTAGGAGTAAGAGCTGTGATTACTGACGGTTCTTATCACGATGTGGATTCATCCGATATGGCTTTCCAAATTGGTGCTCGTTATGGATTTAGACAAGGCTTTAACAAGGCAAATCCTATCATTCTTGAACCAATTATGAAAGTAGAAGTAGATGGACCGGTAGAATTCCAAGGAGCAATCCTCGGTGGTTTAAACCAAAGACGTGGTATGATCGTAGCTACATCCGAGCAAGATGCTTATTGTAAAATTGAAGCAGAAGTTCCGTTAGCCGACATGTTTGGTTATTCAACTGTTCTTAGATCTTCTACACAGGGAAAAGCAGAATTCTCAATGGAATTTTCTCGCTATGCTCCTGTTCCAAGAAATATCTCAGAAGAATTGCTTAAGAAATACAAAGTTAAGCAAGACGAGGATTAGAATATTTATCCATTTTCGCAAGTCTGAATTGAGCTTGCGAAAATCTGTCTTTCTTCAAAAAAAGCCAAGTGTAAAAACTTGGCTTTTTTATTTTTACAATCTTGCCTTTGCTCTTTCTTTGTATTCCTCAATTGGGAAGAGAGGAACTTCTGATGCACCCGGTTTTCCTGTTTCAGAATATTCAAAAGGATCATCAATGTCTTGAATCAATCGATACATGTAAATATAAATCAAGCTTACAAATCCAATCAGAATGTATTCGGCTAAAACACTTTTGAATTTTGAAATTAAGAGTAAAATGATAATAGCTGTTATTAAAACTTCTAACAGAGCATATCCTGTCGATAGAAAACTAGTTCTTGCGATGACTCCAATTCTTGTAATGATTTTCCGAAGAGAATTCAATTCTCCCAGCATCCTAGTTGCATAGCTGCTAGCCCCCACTTTTTCCATTTGGGAAATAACAGAATCTAATCTAGAAAGGGAAGAAAACATTTGTTCATAGGAAATTTTTTTGTAAAACCAATTATAAATATCAGAAGTAATTTCAAACAAAATTGCCTTCATGTTTTTGCCATTTAAATCTTTACTTGCGCAAACTGCATCTATTGTTTCTTCTAACGCTTCTAATGTGCAGGCAATTTCAGAAGGAAGCTTTTCGCTTTCTTTATAGTCAGACATTGTTCCAGCTAACATAAAACCAATTAAGAAAATTCCACCAGTTAATACCAGTCCTACATCTGCAAAATCAATAATTCCTTCAAATTGCAATAAATTACTCAAGAGATAATTAATCGCGATTACTACAACCATATATGGTAGGGTTGTCATCATGAGTTTCCATTTAATCATTCGTAACCTCTACAAATTCTTTTTCGGGAATGCTATGCTTAAATGTTTTTGTGTCAATTGCTAAATGAAAAAAGGAATGAATAATTTTAAGGGAGAGAATAAGGTTGATAAAATAATTCTAAATAGGAATCTACAATGAAATTTATTAATGCAATCTCTATTCTATTTTTATCATCTTGTTCAAGTCTATTTTGGAGGGATGCAAGACTTTTACCTACTCTAAGTTTTTCCGAGAATGGAAAAGGAATTGCATATATTCAAACACATTATCAGGAGAAAGATTCTTGGAATCCACTCAATGGAACTAGTCTTAAAAAAAACTACACCACTCAAATTTCCCTTGCTGATATTCAAAACGATTTGAGCCTCAAAAAAAATACTGACCTAGAGAGATTTAGTTTTTGGATTCTACCGCAGTCTCTTTTTTATAACGAGGCTAGAGGTATACTTGCATTTATTCAGGGACTAGACCAGAATGAATATGCAACTCCCAATAAAACTGTATCTATTCACAATATAAAAACTAAAATCACAACTGATTTACTGAAAGGAAAATCAGAAATAAAAACACCTCTCGCAATTGCCCTTTCTTCGGATGCCAGTCAAATTGCTATCGTGAGTGGTGAAGTAAATGCAAATGGATTTTATGAAAAATTTCAGCTCTTTATTTTGGATACAATGAATCAATCGATTCAAGCAAGCTTTTCTCTTCCAGATTGGCAGGATTCTCCTGAATACGAACTTGGTTGGCTTAAATCAGAAGCAACGTTATCCGCGCGAGTGAAATCAAAACTATTCACTTTAAAAGGGAAATCGATTTCCGAATCTAATTTTTCTGGATCCAATCTAGCGGATAATCCTAAGTATGCGTATGCGAGAGTTTACAAATGGGAAAGTAAGGATTTAGAATTAGAGAGAATTAAACTAGAGAAATAGTAGATATTAGGAAAAAGCTTTCATTTCATTGTTCAAATAGCAATCATATTGCAATTTTTAAGAGTTTGACAAAAAATAATATAGTGTAATTCTATTTGGAGTAACTGTAAATATTTTTCTTTTGCGCTTTTAAGGAAAAGTTTTTTCTTTTATTATAATCATTTTTAGTAAGTAGGGGATAATATGATAGAGTCCATAATAACAATTGATCCAGAAATTGTAAGTGGAACACCCGTTTTTCAAAATACTCGTGTTCCAACTCAGAGTTTATTCGATTATATTTCTACTGGTGAATCGATAGATTCTTATCTAGAGGATTTTCCGTATGTAAGTCGAATGCAAGTGAATAAAGTTCTGAAAATAGCAGGCGAACTTCTAATGAGAACAGCCCAAACTATTGCACATGAAAATACAAATTGATGGGTTATTCTATCATATAAATTTTAAAATACGATGGATGAATTTGCATTTTAGGATTATACCCTTCTTCTAATTCTCCATCTACATTCATAATAAGTGGCATGTCATGATGAATCTCTAAGTTTTTGATAAACTCTGTTTTGATTTCTGGATGATTGACATGCTCTCCTTTGAAGATTTTAGGAAAGTTTTGAAATAGTTTGATTCTACTTTTTAGCATCGGAGAAATTAAGAACAATTGTCCATCATTGACGCGAACATGTGGGGCTATTTGCATTTTACCGCCAGTGTATTGTGAATTCGAAACAGTAATCATATTGCAATGGAGTTTTTCTTCAATTCCATCGATAATTGTTTTCAATTCATAAGGTCTATGACTTAAGAGTTTTATAAGACTTGCGAGTGTATAATTCAAAGATCCAATCTTTCTCATTCGAATGGCAAGCTTTGTAATATCAGAAATTAAACCAACTCCCCAAATATTAAACATGATTCTCTTGGTTTCTTCTCCAACGGACAGGTCTGATTTGACTCTCTTGTATGTGATGATTGCAGAATCAATGCTGTGAGTAGAATTTTTATCAATGGATTGTAAGAGTCTATCTCGTGCTGTTTTATAATCTTTAATATCGAAGTCTCTCAGAAAACTATTTCCTGTTCCTCCAGGAAGAAATCCGACCGGTTGCACAAGACCTTTAAAATTTAGCTTTTCTGAAATTCCTTGAATAGACTCCGAGAGAGTTCCATCTCCACCCATGAAAATTTGGATTGTGCCATCTGAATAGGTTTCGTTAGCCGCAACACGTATGTCAGCAAGAGAAGCAGTAGGTCGAAGTTTTAAATCGGTTCCAGTAAATTCTTTCCATTTTTCAGAAAAGTCTATTGCTCTCTCTCTTGCTTTTCCTTTTCCACTCTTTGGATTGAAAACTAAAACTGCACTTATCTTTTTCATGTGACCTCTACGGATTTCTAATAAATTCAAATGGATTTTCCAAAGGTAGAATAAAAAAAGAGTCTGTCAAGGTTGTTTTCTAAAATCGAATCCGATTTATGAATCTAAATAGCTAAGTTAGGCAAATCTCCTTTGAACCTTCGGGGGACTGTGTAGAAGCAAGATTTTCACCATGAAGCGCACGAAGGCCACGAAGAAACATTGTAAATCTCCTAGGAAATTTTGACCTTCGCGATCTTTGTGGTTAGATTTTTTTTAAACTTTTACGTAGTCCCTAAATCAGAAAAAAAGGCTTTTCAAATTACTCGGATGCTTTTTACCCTTATTCTTGTATTTTAAAAATTCATAAAATGCGAATTTTTAAAATAATTAAAAAAAGAAAGGAACTATATCTATGAGAATATCAGTAGGAAGTCTTCCACAATCTTTAAACGAAGAGGCTTTAAAAAAATTGTTCGCAGAATTCGGAACTGTTGAAGAGGTCGTAATCAAGCGAGATAAGAAAACACAAACCTCACTTGGCTATGGTCATGTCGATATGCCGGATGATGCAGGTAAAAAAGCAATCGAGAAGTTAAACGGTAAGGAACTAGAGGATAAGAAAATTGTCGTTGTAGATGCCTCCCAATTGCATAACGATGGAAAAGACAAAAATTATGAAAAACCAGTCGCTAACAGTAAAATTCATGGATCAAAATTCACTGGTGGCGGATTTTCGGGCAGTGGTGTCCGTAAATCTGGCGGTGGTGGAAGAGGAAAGTAAAGAATGGCAACAGCTAAATTATTAAATACAACAATCGGAAATGGAAAAAAGTTTTTTTTACAATTTGGTGGGCAAGGCTCTCCTTATTTAAAAGAAGTTTCTAAGTTATACAAAGAAGAACCTCTTTTAAAAGATTTTTTTGAAGTAGCTTTTAAAACATTGAATCAACTCGAAAAAGAAGTAGGGCGTTCAGATATTTTAATTTCAGAAGGTCTCGATCTCAAATCTTGGATCGAAAATCCGGACTCTGCTCCATCGGAAGACTATCAGATCCGCGGTAGCGTGTCTGTTGCAATGATTTTTATAACACAAGTGGCTAATTATCATTTGCTCACACTCAAAGGTTTTCCAGTTGAGGAACTAACGGCTCATACAGCTGGAGTTACAGGTCATAGCCAAGGTATCATTGGTGGAGCACTTGCCGCTGTTGCAAAAAGTGGAAATGATTTCTACAAAGCTTTTGAAGACTTTTTAAAATTTGCTTTTTATCTTGGATATAGAGCACAGGAAATGTATCCAATCTTTGAAGTAGAAAAAGCAGTTCTAGATGGAAATGCAGAAGTAGGTGATAAAAATCCAGCTCCTATGGTTGCTGTCATTGGTTATTCCAAAGAAGAATTAGAAGCAAGAGTAGATGCGGCTAACAAGGATTTATCCCTTTCCGGTCAAGACAAACTTAGCATCAGTCTTTATAACACTCCTGATTCTATGATTATATCTGCAAAACCTTCTTCTTTACTTGCATTTAGAAAAAAATACAAAGCAGAGATGGATGAAAGAAAAGCAAAGTTTGTATATCTTAGAACAACTGCTCCTTTCCATTGTCCATACATGGAAGGATCTTGGGAAAAGTTTGAAGTGGATCTAAAAACAAAGGTTCATTTCCCATATAACGTTTCTGATCTCAAACTTCCACTCCATTCTATTTTTGATGGAAGAAAAATTGGTGCATCTGAAAACTTAGCAGAAGTATTATTTAAAGAAATTGTAATCAAGGCACTCCATTGGGATAAAGCAGTCAGTGCTCTCTTTACAGATTCTAGTATTGCAACTGTAATTGATTTTGGACCAAGTGCAGTTACATCCAAATTAACTGGTGGTCAACTCTCTGCTAAAAATCTCACTACACAAGTTCTTTGTCTTTCTAACAACAAAGACTTAAAAGTGATCTTCGAAGCATAAGATATTTTCAGGGTGGTGTAAAAATTTTTTCACCACCATGAGCACCGATAACTGAACGATGAATAATTTTGAATTATCGTATCTTTTATCGGTGAATCGTCCCTCCACCCAAAATCCATTACCGCTCATTCGCGGTAATAGGTGGTAAATTTTTAAAAAGGTTTACGCCATTCCAGAAAGAACATGGTGATGATCTTTCAAAGAAATAGAAAGTCTAGCACCGATTTCCATAATCATCTTGGAAGCAACATAGTTTCCCCATTTACAAGCTTTCGAAATAGAATAACCGTGCGTTAGTCCATATAAAACACCTGCCGCAAAAGCATCGCCTGCTCCATTGGAGTCTACAGGACTTGTAACAGGATAGCCTGTTACAGGAGAAACGATCCCATCTACAGCAATGAAAGCTCCACGCGAGCCCCAAGTCATAAAAACTAAGTTGCACATAGTTCCGAGTTGCATGATAGCATCTTCTGGGTTGTCTGTTTCTGTCATAGCCATTGCTTCATCGTGGTTACAAAAAGCGATATCTACAAATTCCTGAGTCAGTTTTACAAAATCTTCTCTAGAGCGATTCACACAAAATGGATCGCTATAAGTAAAGGCTACTTTGTTTCCATATTTCTTTGCTAGCTCCATTGTGTGCATGGATGCTTCCTTAGTATTGGTTCCATCCCAAAGATATCCTTCGATATAAGCGATTTGTGAATCTTTGAGTCTTTCTTCTTGAATGTCGTGTTTGCTGAGACTCGTTGAAATTCCAAGATTTGTGAGCATGGTTCTATCTGCATCTGGAGTTGTAAGGACAACACATGTTCCAGTCTTACCTTCTTTTGCAGGAGGAACGTCAAACACAATACCAGCATCTTCCATGTCTTTTTTATAAAATCTGCCATGTTCGTCATCGGCAACTTTTCCGGTATAACAGCCATTACCCCCCGAGTTTGCAAGCGCAATCATCGTGTTAGCCGCACTTCCTCCAGATCGTAACTCTAATTTGTGATCTTTTAAAAAAGTGAGCAGTTTATTTTGACTCTCTGTGTCCACCAGAGTCATTACACCTTTTCTAATTTCTGCTTTATGCAAAAAATCATGGTCAATCGCTGCTAGTGTATCAACTAGAGCATTTCCTACACCGAATACATCATACTTTTTTTTCATTCTTTACTTCCTACAAAAACTGTAATTAGGCTAAGAGATGAAGTAAATAAATCAAGCCTTTTTCGGCGGCTGAAAGAAGGGAGGGTGATTTAGGTTTGGTTTTACTAGAATTGGTTTTCTGTCAAAACCTGCATAGTCCCGAAGGAAACGATACAATATGTGACAAGTCGCACCCCAGAGAAGTCCTTCAGGTAAATCGATGTAATAAATATGAATTCTTCCGGATGGATGCGCATCCCAATGAACTGTATAAAATGGAAATTGATTTAATTTTTCCAAATCCATTTTAATCATAAAATCTACTTCGCGTGGATTTACATTAAATGTAAAATCACCTGAATAGAGTGCAACAAAAGGAGTGATATGAAATCCAGTTCCCGTGCTCATAGATTCATATGAGCCAATGATTTCTAGGGAATTTCTGTTAGCACCAGTTTCCTCTTCCCATTCCCTTAAGGCTGTCTCTAGAAGTGTTCCATCGGTTTCATCATATTTTCCACCTGGAAAAGAAATTTGTCCTGCATGACTTTTTAAATGTTCACTTCTTTTTGTAAGTAGAATTCCTATTTGATCATCCGTTATGCGATAGAAAGGCATAACAACTGAGGAGACTTTTAATCCCTGCGAATCAACAATCGGAAAGCTTGAATTGGCAAGATTTACTTTGAGATCTTCAAAGGAAAGGTTCAAGTCTCTTTTGGTTCCTCCAAGACAGTCTCTTCTCTCGTTGCTATTTCGGATTCTGCTTTTTGTTCCGTTTTCTCTTCCTTCTTTTGGTCCTTTGTTTTTTGTTTTTGATGAGGCTGTGGTTTTTTAGGTTTTCTAGATGAGAGTAATGGAACTAACGGATTAATTAAATCATCATAAGGTTCATTCTTTAAGGCTTTCAGAATAGAAGGTCCGTAGTTTTGAATTTTCCATTCTGATATGAGAGATAGATTTCGTAATTCTTCTAAGGTAGAAACGTTGGAGCGTATAATTTGAATTAGATTCTTATTAGAAAGTAACATGGTATGATCCATATTTCTTTTTTTCATAATCTTATCGCGCCATTTGCGAAGTTGTTTGAATGGTGTTTCCTCTTCTGGTTTTAAATCATAATCAGGTTTTGGAAAGTCAGCTTTATCGAGCGGAGCTCCCGATGGATTTTGTAAGATACGAGAAAGTTCTGCACCGTCTTTTTTTCCGAGGATGTTTATGAAATTCTCTTCAGGCATTTCTTTTTTTACAATTTTTTCTATTGTTTCATTATTTAAAATGCGGAAGGGAGCTTTATTCATTCTTCGAGCTTTGTCATCTCTAAAGTGTAAAATATCAAAAATATTTCTTCTCTGTTCAGGAGTGAATTTGTCTATATTTGGAAATTTATGCCAATGCACTTCATTTGTTGTTTCTTTGGCAACATAGGGTTCATCTGCCATTCTCTCAAATTCGGAAATCGCTTCCTGTAGTAGATTTCTTTTCTCTAATTCATCTTTCATTAGGTTCCAAATTGACTCTAAATAAGCAGTATCGAGAGCGGCATACTGAAGCTGGTGTCTATCTAAAGGTCTTTTCTCCCAGTTTGATTTTTGTTCTGTCTTAGATAAAAAGATTTTGTGATAAAACTCTACTAAGTAATTGAGTGAGTTGTGTTCTAATCCAAGAAGTTTGGAAGAATACATAGTATCTGCGATGTTTTTAAATTGAAATCCGAAGTCTCGCTTAAGCGCTTTGATATCATCAACGGCTGAGTGAAATAATTTTAAAATGGAAGGATTTCGGAAAATCGGATCTAAAGCTTTTAGGTCTATTTGTGCCATCGGATCAAAGATAAAGTTCTTTCCATTGGCAGAAATTTGTATCAAACAAACTTTTGAAACGTAAGTATAATAACCGGATGACTCGGTATCGATTGCGATCAATCTAGAGTTTGCTAAGTTTACTACTGCAAGCTCTAAACTCTTTTTATTGTCGACTAGAATATATTTGGAATTGATTTGCATGTTTTTAATAGAGTAAAATTGTATACCTATGGAAAATTCTAAGAGTTCTAAACTTAAAACCCTCAATTCTATCCAAAATATTAATACAACCCATGATGACAAACCAAAAGAAGAATGTGCGATTTTTGGGATGTATAATAATTCGGAAGCGGCTAATTTCACCTATTTAGGCCTATATTCCATGCAACACCGTGGTCAAGAATCCAGTGGGATTGTATCAACAGATGGCGAACACCTATACAGGTATGCTGGAATGGGACTAGTTGCTAATTTATTCAGTCAAGAAAAACTGAAAGAGTTAAAAGGGCATGCAGCCATCGGACATAATCGATATTCCACCACTGGTGATAGCTTTTTGAGAAATGCACAACCAGTTCGGGTAGAATCACACCTTGGAGGAATAGCTTTGGCACATAATGGGAATCTCGTCAATTCCTATGATATACGCCGAAAAATGGAAGAGGAAGGCAGTATTTTCCAAACTACTATAGACTCAGAAGTCATTGTTCACCTAATGGCAAAATCTAAATCTAAAGTTCTTTTAGACGCACTCGGAGACGCACTCAGACAAGTGGAAGGTGCTTATTCTCTCCTAATTCTTACAAGTAAAATGTTAATTGCAGTTCGAGATCCAAATGGGTTTCGTCCTCTTGTAATTGGTCAAAAAAATGACGGAACAATTGTATTTGCTTCTGAGACTTGTGCATTTGATATTACAGATACTCAATATGTAAGAGATGTTGCTCCTGGAGAAATGGTCGTGGTGGATAGTTTTGGAATGAAATCCTATTTCCCATTTTCTCCAAGAAAAAGTAGTCTCTGTATTTTTGAATTTATTTATTTTTCAAGACCAGATTCTTATATTTTTGGAGAGTCCGTTTATAAAGTCAGGAAAAAATTAGGAGAATATTTATCACGTGAATTACCAGTCGAAGCAGATGTTGTTATGCCCGTTCCTGATTCGGCTAACGTTGCAGCACTCGGTTACTCGGAGGCAACAGGTATTCCTTATCGGACAGGACTCATTCGTTCTCATTATGTGGGAAGAACTTTTATTGAACCAGATCAAAAGATTCGCGACTTTGGAGCTAAAATTAAATACAACGTTATACGTGAAGTCGTGAATGGTAAAAGAGTTGTTATCATTGATGATTCCATTATGAGAGGAACAACAAGCCGTAAAATTGTCAAAATGATACGGAATGCTGGAGCAAAAGAAATTCATATGAGAATCTCTGCTCCGCCTACCGTTTCTCCTTGCTACTATGGAATTGATATTCCGACCCATAGTGAACTCATTGCTTCTTCTCACTCGATTGAAGAAATTCGAAAGTATTTGCGTGTGGATTCAATCGCTTACTTAAGCATGGAGTCAATGCATAAAGCAGTAGAACAAGATTATAAAAATTCAAACTATTGCGATGCTTGCTTTAGTGGGAAATATCCAATTCACTTTGACACTTCAAGACATAGCAATCAAAAAACTTTATTTCAAGAATTTAGCATGGAGAAAACAGCTAACTATTAAAATAGATTTGACTGAAGTCTGCTAAATGAATTTGAAAGGGGTGAAAGCCCCTTTCTTATTATAATTTTTTTGTTTTTAAAGAGTGAATCTTGTTTATGAAATTGTCTAGATAAAGCTTCGCCCTTTAGTTTTAAAGTCAATTTGGTTTTATTTCTTAGTTAAGTAGAAATTTATCCGTTTTGCCGGATTCGGCTTTTTCTATATTGAAAAACTATTGTATAATTAGTCCTGTCATTCAAAAGAAAGACCTTTGCGCTTAAGTTAAAATTTGGGACCCTTGAAATTCCGACTGTCTCGAGATAGTCGGAAAAGGCTTCAGCAAAATCGGTAGAGTCCGCAATTAGTAGGTATACTAAAAAGGCAGAGATTGACATACCAAAAGTTAAACGATAAAGTTTCAGTTCTGCCCAATCTTCTGGCTTTGGGCGAAATGCTATCTTATGTAAATTTTGACCTTTATCCTGATACTTTGTAGTTACATTAGAATAACTAGGCACTAGACCGTTTGTGATATAGATCTGGTATTTCGAGAGAAGGTAACTAATATAAGAGCGAACTCCTTTATGCGTATAGATTTTTTTTTGAAAGTATTTAAAGTATTGATCTGGGATTAAAATAGTTGAGCTAAATTCACTGTAAATATAATCATTTCTAGGGAAGGAGATTTTATAACTTGAAATAATGTTACTACCTTCTTGTATATCGTGTAACGATTCATTTTCCATATTCATACCTCTATAGTATATTATACCTTATCCACAAAACAGATTAACACCGACTTGCACTCTGTTTGTTGAATGTGTAGACACCGATAACAAAACGACAAATGGATGGATTCATATTTCAGTTTAATGACTTTGGTTAAATACGTTTAAATGATGAATATTTGAATCTTTAGAGACTTAAACGTGATGAAATTGAAAAATAATGCAAAGTCACAAAACATAATAATAAATACTACCCATCGTCTTTCTTGGTGGTAGACAGTTTTAACATACTTGTAGGTAAAGGTATTTATTAAATATAGGAGAAAGAAAATTAGAATATGTGCGCGAAAAGTTCTACTTTTTTATTTTAGGAGTAAAAATTTGAATTATTTATTGTGATAAGTCTCTGTTATCGTTTTAAATGTGTCCCCGAAAAGCGCGAAAGGCATTCCATGTGATTTGTGCTTGTCCATGGTGACTTGCTTCATGCCAATTCAGTAGATGTAAAATTTCTTTGTAGGTTCGATCTGCTGATTCATGAGGCTTTTCATTTAGCTTATCAATTGGTAAAGATTCAAAATAATTATAATAAGGTTTTGTAGTAAGTTCAAGAGCAGATAAAATTTCTTCTACTTTGACTATTAGTTTTGGATTTGGAACTGACCCATTTCCATAAGCCTTAACTAAATCTGGATTTTTAGGTTCTGCATTTAGAATTCGAAAGTGAAGATAACGATCGTAAGTCGCAGCACAGTGCATGATTTGCCATGCTATATGAGCTCTACCTTTACCAAATGGCATACTCCAATGAAGTGCTTCTTCTGCATATGGAGTTGCTGCCACTTCCTTGATAAATTGAATTAATCTTGAACGAATATATTTATGTTGATCTAACAAAACTGTAATTTCATTCATTGTTTAACGATCCTTTTCTTGCCATGTAAAATTTTTATTTAGGAAGTAATTGCCTGCTGTTGCCAATACAATTCCAGCAAAATTACATATATAAGTTAGACCATTAAATAAGAATTGTGGAAATTCATCTTGAATTACTTGGTAGGAAAATCTCCAAACAGAAATTTGAATAATAAAACCAACAATAGAAACTATATTAAATTTAAAAAAGCCTAATAAATTTCCCTTAAGACCATTGATCTTAGAATCACTAAATGTCCAAAGATTGTTGATGATATAATTACTCAATACACTGAGTTCAAATCCAAACGCAACAGCTAAGAATGGTTTTGTGAAATTTTCATAATAGGCTTGGGAGCTTCCTAGATGAAAAATAGTCATAGCAAAAAATTGTCCGAATAGATTTACGAATACGCCTGTTAGACCAGTGAAACCGTATTTTAGAAATGTAATCGAAATTAAATGACCAAAGCGAATATCGTATAACGCAACTAAATAATTCTGGATTACAGAACCAGACATTTTTGTCTCTCCATGAATTCTAGTTTTAAATACAAATCCAACTTCTTTTGCTTTGATTCCTTTTTTTCTTGCCAAAAATTCCAAAAGTATTTTGAATCCGCGTGGATTTATTTTTGGAACTAACTCTTCATACAATTCTCGCTTTAAGACAAAGAATCCCGACATTGGATCGCCAACTGGTATAGGAAGCATTATCTTTGCGAGTAACGTTGCTCCCTTGCTCATTAATTTTCGAATAAGTCCCCATTCTCCGTAACCGCCATCGCCTACGACTCGACTCCCGACAACGATATCGTGTTTTTCTAGTTCTTGAAGCATTTTTGGAATGATATTTTCGTCGTGTTGTAAATCTGCATCCATCACTCCGAAAGATTTTCCTTTAGCAATAGCCATTCCATCTAGAACAGCTGAGCTTAATCCTTTTTTGTTTACACGTCTTAGAACCCGAACTCTTGGCTCATTTGCAAAACTCTCTTGGACTGCTTTCCATGTTAAATCTTTTGAGTCATCATCCACTACGATGATTTCAAAACTTATATTCGCAGCGGATAATAATGATATTACCCGCGGTATTAAGATGCAGATATTTTCTGCTTCGTTAAAGGTTGGTATAACTAAACTAAAATCAATCATTTATAAACTACTGTGGTATAACGTTAGGTGCATTACAATTAATACTTCCTGAGATGGTAATTGCAGTCCCACCGGTATTGTTTGCAACACACTTAATATAATCTTGGGTAAAGCACTTAGTCGTTGAAACAGAAGATGTGCAATTAATACCATCAGTTGTATTGCACTCAACTGGTGTTGTTCCAGAGCTAGATGAATTTGCTGTAAATGTTCCTCTTAAATTTAAATCAACAATCATATATGTTAAGGTTTGAGCAGCATTATTTGTTTCATCTATATAGCCTACTCCTTGACCAGACCACTTAACAGTTCCTTGTGTTCCTTTCACAGTATGCCCAAAAATTCCACCTGTTAAAGTAAATCCTTGTTGTTGGTCTAAGGATCCTTGGAATTGGTTTGAATCATATTGAAATTTCATTGTAAGTGTTTCGCCTGTCTTAAAAACAAGCTGGCTTAGTATAATTCTTCTTGAGGTGCTTGTTCCGGTTGTTCCGGTTGTTCCAGTAGTGCCAGTTGCTCCCGGTGTGCCAGTCGCTCCTGTTGTTCCACCAACTGTTCCAGGTGTAGCCACTCCACAATTTGTTGTTAGAGTTTTATCAATATCACGTGTATAAAAGTAATACACAGAATCGGTAGCAGATAATATCGATGTAATTTCAGGAAAACTCAATTTTGCTTTGTTTTCGTTTTTACTTTTAAGGGAAATATTTGTATTGCAGGAGATAAAAGTTATTAGTAGCGCAGATATAAAAAGTTTATGCATGACTCTTCTATTTTTTTAAATTATAAGGTTCCCTTCAAGTAGTTTTTTATCTAGAAATTATTTTGTATAGTGAATTGGATTCTCTTCTATTTTTCGAATGGCGGTATAGATTGCATTTCTAATTTCTTCAATTGAAAGAAGGTATTCTGGTTTCTTACCCTTTTCCGAATAAATAGGTGGAAGTTGATTCAATGCATAAGCATACACATCTTGGATTGAGATTTGCTCCCAACCCCAGGCTGGATTTTCTTGGATTATATTTTTTAATTCACTTCGTATGTCTTCTTCTACTGAATTGGAAACTTTGCTAGTCCATTTTTCAATGTGAACAATATTAGATTGACCCATAGAATACCTACTTTATCTTTTTAGTTGCTTTTTCTTGCCCTTCTTTGCTTTCTCTTCTTCTAAATAATTAAGCAGTGCATCAGGTGTCATAAATAAATGAGTATGATCCTTACCTGTGCGAGAACAACCAGAGGGAGAATAGTCTTTACATAATTTCGGTCGAGTTGGATAAATTCCACACTTCCCATCCGATTGTAATTTAGTGCAAGTAGTTATAAAAAGTAAATTCCAACCTTTGTCGTTGTCTATATAAATTTGAACATTTTTATGAAGCAAATACCAAACATATAGATCAATTGTATCTTTTGAGCGAGGCTTTTTTATATCAACAGAAACGTATCTGCAACAACCTGTGCACTTGCAACAGATTTCGGATTCGGTCATTTTATCTTCATTTGGAAATTTTGGAAATACTAAAGGTGTATCCCCTTTTGTTAGTTCGAGCATTTTATTTTCCTTTTGGATCTTTCCATTCTGGATCCGTTTGAATCTTTTTTAGTAAATCCAGCATTTGATTTATCAATGTTTCATTGGTGTAAGAGGTTGATTCTATTTGAAACTTATCTACTTCTTTCATAACAGGATAATAGGATTTATTTTTCAGAATCACTTTTGGGAAAAGCTTTATTTTATAATGCATTCCATTTGTTAAAATAAGTTGTAAGTTTGCAAATGTTTCCGTAGCTGTAAGTTCTTTCGCAACTAAAAATCCTTCGCCTTCTATTTCATCAGGATATAAATCGGCTTTGAATGCTTGTAATAATGAAAAAAGTTGTGAACCTTGACTCGGATCCATTTTATTCTTACCGCTTGTCGTTTTAAACCATCGACTCATTTGAGTTCCATTTTTAGTTTCAGGAAGATTTTCAATTGTGATTCTAACTCCTTCTGATTGAAAAATCATACGAGCAAGTTCAAATTCACCGAAGTGTAAATATTGTCTATCTCTAAGGTCAAAAGGACTTTGTGAAAATTTTTGAAAAACATGACCAATTGTTGTTAAGACTTCTTTATCACTTAAAATGTAACGATAGTTCTTATCGTTACTTTGCTCACCAAGATAGATTTTTTTCTGAGGCTTTGAAGATAAATATATTTCTAGAGCAGGAGAGGATTGCTCTGAAATCTGAAATTTCTTTAGTAAATCTGGATTTGCTGGATTAATTGATTTAACGTTTAAAACCGACATTTCAGTGAATAGATTTTTCACATTGTAGCCGGCTTCATATAGAAATGGCTTTTTACTTTCCGGATCGATACCTTCTACTGTAAAATAAGGTGAACTTTTTAAGCCAGTCTTAATTCTTTTGAAAGTTAGTTCTGATTTTATAAAATTAGAAAATTCAGAATGATCCTTAGGCGGATAATAACGAATTTCATCTGGCTCAATTTTCCAGTAAGCGATCTCGGTGAGTCCCTCTTCATGTCTTTCTTCTGAGTAAAAAAATACAAAAGCTAATACGATAAACGCAATAGCAACCATTAAAATTTTCTTCATTTCTTTCTCTTTTTTGAGATTGTATAAAATCCCAATGATAAAATTACAATTGCTGGATAAATAAATAAACCTACAGACCAAATAACTATTTTTTGAGAATCACTGATCGATACAACAGGCTCTTCTTCTTTTTTGGGAAGAATCTTTTCTGTTAGAGGAGATTGATTGAGCCAGTTTACACTGTTTACTGCAAGTATAGAATTTAATCGATCTACAATAAATCCATTTGTGATCCAGTTTGTTCCGGAATAAATTATAATTCGGGATGGATTTTCTGTTTTAGCAGGATTTGCTGGATCTTCTTTAGGAACAAGTATTGTTCCTAAAATAAAACTATTTTGTTTTTCTTCTTTATCTAGTTTTCCATTTTTATTTAAGTCAGCAAATGCAGTAAAACCTGATTCTAAAAGAGTATTTGAAATGAATATTGAATTGCCAGAAGGACTTAATTCAAAATAAGCATTGGCTAGGAAAAATACTCCTAAATCTTTATTGTAAATCAGCTCCTCGATTGGATGCGGTTGAAATTTATTTGCAATAATCTGAGGTCTTCCTTCCACCTGTCTAATATTTTCCTTCTTTATGCTAAGACCAGCCTTCTCTAAGAGCCACGCAAAATCTTCGTTACCCGCTGGATCAATAGTAATAAAGAGTTTTCCTTTTTTTTCTATATAGGAAAAAATTGTGTTTCTAGCTACTTCAGAAAGTGCAGTTGTTGGACCTATGATAAATAACGTATCTGCATCATCTGGAATTTTTTCGGGCCAGCCTTCATTAAATCCCAATTCTTTAATTCCATAATTATAGAATGAAAGCATTGAAGTCAGTCGTGTAATCTGTTCGGATGGAAGGCTCTGGAAAGCCGATCCGTATCGTTCTCCATTTCCAGTTGTAAAATAAAATTTCTTCTGTGAGGTCGCAACATTAATGACTGCTTGGACAAGTTTGCGTTCTATATCTTCCAAATCCTTTTTAGTTTGGACAACGACTCTTTCTTCCATATAAGGATTGGAACCGACATCTGTATTTGATTTCAAACTTCTGATTAAAATGACTCCATTTGATACTTGTGTAAAATCACTCATCAATTCTTTTTCTACATCTGCATTTATGAATTGAACGGATATTTGAGAGTTTAAAGATTTGAGTTGATCCAAAATAATTTCCACTTCAGGACGAATTAAGCCAATCGCAAAACTTTCTCTTTTTGTTCGTTCATCTGATTCGAGCGGTCTCGGAAAAAAGGCTGTTATCTTAATATCCTTTTTTACATCTTTTAAAATTTGACGAGATGTTGTGGAAAATGAAAATTTACCACTAGAGCTAAGATCAAAATTGTAATTTTTTTGAACCGCAAAATAATTAACCGCAACTAAAAGGGGACTAATCCATAAAAAACTATATAAAGTGTTTTGTAAGATAGTATTCTTTTTTTGGCGTAAGTTGTGTTGTGCGTTTGCTGATTGTCTAGATATTTCCAGTAGGATTGTGTAAAGTAAAAATGCGATAGACGTTAGAATGATTAGAATTAATAGGAAGTCTCTTATCTTTGGAAATGGACTTGCTTGTTCAGAGCCTCCAGGGGGAATTGGAAAATCTAAATAGTCGCGCACCTGATAGATCAAAAAGGATGTTAGACCTAGACTTGAAACAAAAAGGCGGATGTTCTTTTGGGAGTCCGAATCTTGAGATCTAGATTGTATAATTCTATAAATTAAATCAGAACTAATAAGCAAAAGCCCCAAAAGATTCCATGACAATTTACTCAATGAGGTTGTGAAAAAATCGATTGTTAAAAAATATATAAAGAGAGAGAGAAGAGATAGAATTGGAAAAAAAATATTATAATTCATTTTAACCTACCCAACGTCTTGATTCGAGCGATTTAACTGTTAAATATAGAAATGTGAAAATTCCAGAACTGAAAAAAACGATTCCAGAAAGTGGTAATACTCCTTTCGTAAAAGAAATAAAATGAGAGAATATGTGTAGATGAAATAAAATGGAGCGAGTTTTTGCTTGGAATAAATGAGAAAAAAAGCCAACAACCCATAAAATCATTACAATTAAAACTGCAATTAAAAGAGAGATCATTTGGTTTTTTCCGAGGCTACTGCCGAATAGCCCCACAGAATAAATAAAACAACCGAGCAAAAAGACACCTACACTTCCAGAAACAAAAATTGGAATCGGAGCTTTCCAGTAAGAGTAAAGAAGTATTGGAAAAAGTCCATTTATAAATATGGTAATAATCAAACATACAAACGCACCAAATAGAAATTTACCTAATACAATTTCAAGATCTGAGATTGGAGCTGTGTATAAAAGCTCCATTGTGCCTTTGTTTTTTTCTTCGACGATGCTTCCCATAGCAAGTATCATCATAGAGATAATAATTGTAGACATGAAACTAAAAAAAGTTATGAGAGCTGCATCTTCATAGTTTTCAGTTCCATGAAAATTGGATATTAAAACGAGAAGTGCATTCAACACAGCCGTTCCACCTAAAACAAGAGCTGCCATATAGGTGTTGAAAAATAATTTACATTCTTTTAAAAAAATCCATTTTACATTTTGCATAACGTATGCTCCTATTTCAATTCAAATAGAATCGATAAAAAATTGTTCTAACGTTAAATCTTCTTTTTTGAGAAGTTCTAACTTGAAATCCTTTGTATGTAAACCAAGAAGCATCTGATCTCGGTAAATATGAATATCTTTCGGTTTTATATAGAAGAGATAATAGTCATTATCCCCTTCTAAGAGTTTAACTTCTGCACTGGTGTCAATGTTTTCTAGAAAGGCTTGACAGGCAAGACGCGAAGAACTGCGGAGTCCAACATGCAATACAGAAATTTTACTCATTTCCTTTTCAAGTTGTTCTCTTGAATAATCATATACTAATTTTCCTTGGTGCAAAAAAAGAAATCGATCACAGACAAGGTATACTTCAGAAAGAATATGACTTGAAATGATGACTGTATGGTCTTTGGATAAACTTTTAATTAAATATCGAATTTCTACAATTTGTTTAGGATCTAGACCACTGATTGGTTCATCCATTATAACAATCTTGGGGCTCCCTAAAATAGCCTGAGCAATTCCTACTCGTTTGCGATAGCCTAGAGATAGATGAGAAATATAATTATCTTTTACTTCTTCTAGGTTTGTTTTCTGGCAAACACGTGTTAGCTCCGTAGGTATATCTGAAACTCCTTTGAGTCTTGCGACAAACTCTAAGTAGCCACTGACAGTGTAATCTTCATATAGCGGTGGTGTTTCAGGTAAATAACCTATTTTCTTTTTAATTTCTAAGGGGTCGGTAAATAAGTTTAGATCATCAACCCAAACCTCTCCATCATTCGGAATCAAAAAACCACTTAGAATTCGAATTGTTGTCGTCTTACCAGATCCGTTTAAGCCCAGAAGACCAACAATTTCTCCATCTTTAATTTGAAAGTTTAAACCATTGATTGCAGGTTTATCAGAATAAAATTTAGTTAGATTTTGGACTTTAATCATAATAGAATAATCCTAACATAACTTTCAAAGCCACTCTATCCTCAAGTAAAAAATATATTAGATGATATAGTGACTGATTTAAAGCTTAGACTAAATAATTTACCAATACGAAACGTTTCCCCTAGTTCTGAATAAATATATTAGAAAGGTTTAAATACTACAAGTATTACTATAAGAATCATTAAAAGTGTTGGTATCTCATTTAAGATTCTAAATTTTTTAGAACGGTAGACGACACCTTCTAATAATTTCTTGCGATAGAAATTTGCCATATGATGTTGACCTACTACCAGTATGACCAAAAATATTTTGAGCCATATCCAAATGGAGTTTGAAAAAGCATTCCATTGTAGATAAAATAAACCAAATCCAAAAAAGAGGGTAGCAAACATAGCAGGTCGCATGATGATTGTGTAGAGCTTTCTCTCCATGATTGCGAGAGTTGCTTTAACATCTTCCGAATTAGTTTCTGTATGATAAACAAATAATCTCCAGATATAAAAAATTCCTGCAAACCAAGCGATAAGTGAAATGATATGAAGTGCCTTAAACCAGAGATACATTTTATTGTCCTGTGCGTATTAGATCTAAAAATTCGTTTCGAGTGATGGAGCTATCTCTAAATTCACCAAGCATACAAGAGGTGAGTAATTCAGAATTTTGCTTTTCTACTCCTCGCATCATCATACACATATGTTTTGCTTTCATAATAACGCCAACTCCTAGAGGATCTAGAATTTCTTGAATTGCATTGGCGACTTGATCCGTTAGGCGCTCTTGAACTTGTAGTCTGCGAGCAAAAACATCTACAATTCTTGGAATTTTACTAATACCTATAATCTTTTTATTTGGAATATAGGCTACATGTGCTCTACCAAAGAAAGGAAGTAAGTGATGCTCGCAAAGTGAATAGAGTTCTATATCTCTAACAATAACCATACCCTCTACATGTTCTTCAAAAATGGCTCCGTTTACTAATTTTGTAATATCGGTAGTATAGCCACTCGTTAAAAATTCATAGGCTTTCTTTACTCTTTTAGGCGTATCAAGAAGACCTTCTCTTGTTGGGTCTTCTCCTATATCTGTGAGTATTTTTTTTACTGCATCTTCCATCTATACTTCCTTCTTTAATTTCTACCTCATTGACATTTCTTTAAAATTAGAATCATTGTAAAGAGGTTTATTTTTAGAATTAAACTCGGAGGCAACATAGTATTATTCACTTTGGGTTTTCTTGATAGCGAGGGATAATCAATTACTAAAAAATCTAACACTTTCTTGAATTGGATTTTTAAACCTTCACTGCTGATTGTTGTAAATACAGGCAAGCATGCCTTGCTGAAATGCTTTCTCTGTTTTCAAGAAAGGTCCTAAAGTATCTTCCATCCTGTTTTCAAAATGGATTTGGTTGAACCCGGGATGTATTTCACAATAGATTAACCGTTAGTATCAATGGATTCCAGAATCCTGGAATATCTGCCTGATGAAATGTAAAATGCATACTTGGGGGAATCAAGGAGGATTTCAAGAATAAGAAAAACGCCGATGCGTTATCTATATTTTTCTTACAGATATTTTTTTTATTTCTGCTTTTTTGTATTCTGTGGATTTTCCTTTCGAATTTGTGACCAGAACAGTTGACATTTGAATCACTGCTTTGACATTTTCAAGAACATCTCCATTTCGCAGAGTTACTATATCCTTATAAATTCCAGTTGGTATTTTCTGTGTTTTAATATTTTTAGGAATCTCTTCTATGATAATCCAATTATATAAAACTTGTTTTGTCTCTTCATGGTTACCCATGACTGCAAGATCAAGTGGCGTTCTTTCATAAGCAGTAACAGAAGATTTTAACTCCTTGTTTGCACCTTTTGTTAATAAAAACTGAACCATTTCTGCATGACCTTCTTTTGCAGCGAAATGCAATGGAGTGTATTCTCTAACATCTAATGCATGAATCGAAGCTCCCTTTTCTAAGAGTAATTTTGCAATTTCAATATTTCCTTTTTCGGCTGCGTAGTGAATTGGATGGAGACTCCAACTATCGGATTCATCCACACTAGCCCCTTCTTCAATGAGTCTTTTTACGGTTGCTAAATCTCCCTCTTTAGAAGCTTTATAAATTCCAGTAGTGAGGCAGTTGGCAGAAACCAAGAATAGAAAAGTAATTACAATTCTAGATACAATTAATTTAATTTCATCTTTCTTCATTTGTCTTCCCTTATAAGGTTACAATAGTATATAAAAATTCATATACCACACTATGCAAAGAGTTTTTACTAAAAAAAATAGCATCTTGGCGGATAATAGTTATTTGCCTGTTCCTGTTCCAAAGGAGGATGAATTCCCATAAGGACTGCCCTGACCTGGGCTTGGGTTGCCAACCCCAGAACCCGGTGTTCCAAAGCTACCACTTGGTCTACCTTGTCCTGTTCCGGGTGTTCCAACTCCAGAACCAGGATTTCCAATCCCAGAACCCGGTGTTCCGAAACTACCGCTCGGAGTTCCTTGTCCGGTGCCTGGTGTTCCAATACCAGAACTTTGTGCGTAGATAGAAAATGTAGAAATAAGTATAAAAATAAGAAATGGTTTCATGTTCTATTAGACTATTGTAATATATAAGAATTTATTTGGGAATGTTTCATTTTTTAGAAACGATTCAATTGCTTTCTAGAAAAAATTTAGATCTCAGTTGTTTCTATAAATTAGTTCGGAAAATATCCGCGCTGTATTCTGATGAGAGGAAACAAATTAAATTTTGAAATTGAGGATTTAGATCAATCAAATGGAAAAAAAAATTATTTCTATATTTATAATCATTCTCTTTTTTATCATTTGCTCGGGTAAGAGTAATAGAGAGAAAGAGAAATATCAATTCGTTGAAGAAAAAAATTCTAACACTTCTTCTCAAAACTTTCCAAAAGAAAATGTTCAGGGTATGGTGCCGGAATTTAAAATTAATGATTTAAAAATGAATGGGGATAAGGTTGAGTTTTTATTAGAAGTAAGAGGAGTGATTGATCATCTGGTTTTGAAAGAGATTTCATTTGTAGAAGGGACAGAGGTTGATGGGGATGTAATTGAAACATACGGAACGATTCAAAATAGCTCCATCTTAATCAAAACAGACAAGCCAGAATTTTTTCCAAATCGAAAACTCTATTGGAGACATGCAAGCGGATTAAAGTATTCACTTATTATCAAGAAAGATATTACGAAAGAGGATATAAGAGAGGAAGGTTTTTAGGGATTTAGCTCAAATTCATGATTCTATTTATCTATTTGTTTTAAGAAAAAAAGAGAATACGCTTCCTTGTTTTCCTTTTCTTTATAGCAAGATTCGTAAAATTTTTTCTACTAATTACAATCATTTGTATATATTAGAAATTGAAAATATCTATACCCTATCGATACGATAGTAGAAATAGAATCTTATTTCCTAACTCAGTCTAGGCAAAATGAATACTTTGAGGCACAAAAGATGAGTTTGGGAATATTAGAAAATTCGTAACCTATCAGGGTGATGAAATAAAAAATTAAAGGAAGGAAACAAAGGG
>DAORDH010000012.1:0-141669 GCA_035345875.1 Leptospiraceae bacterium
TTTTTATTAAAATCTATTCTGTAAACCCTTTTTCTTATTTCGCAACAGACTGTTTATTCAAATTTTCACCTATCTGTAAAATACACATTAATAAAGCATTTTGACCTTATAAATCTTCTAATGCTTGATCGATTCCACCATGATTATTTACAATAATATCAATTGTATTTACCGTTTTTAAAATAAATTCTAACGTGGCTTTATCAGATTCACTTAACATAGACCACATCCTTTAAAATATACTTTTTTTCCAATTTCTCCGAGGGTATCCCTATTTACAATGTCTACTTCCTTTCCCAGAAACTCTCTTAATTCATTCTTAATTAATTCCAATTGATACACTTTTTTTTAATCCCTTATAAGGAAATGTAGCGTCTATCGTATATAAAATATCAATATCACTTTTTTCTGTTTCTTCCCCGCGTGCAACGGATCCAAAAATACCTAAAAGAATAAAGCCCTGTTCTTGGTATTTGTTTTGTATTTTTTTTATTTTATCTAAAAACTCTTGTTTCATTACGTCCATTGAACCTTTTATCGGGTTTACAACATTTAATGTTATTATCCCATTGCTTCCGGTTTTGATATATTGGAAACGAAATTCTTTTCCAATATATAATTTCAACAATACCAGACTTCTTCTCAGGAAGAATAAATCCTGTTCATTTTATATGGAAAGGGTGACTTGCATAAAATATACACTCATTATAAATTTGAGCATAGCAAGCCTTTTTTAATATGAGACTTTATCCGACCTACACTTGACAGCATTCTTACTCAACTGCTTTCAAATTCCCTTCTAAAGAGACAATAATTTTTTGTTATGTCTTGTAAAAATACTTACGAATTTTTTTAAAATTCCCGATAAATCAAAATTAAAAAAAGTACTCTTTTTTTTCAAATATATTGACGTATTTATTTGTACTAGATTAGATAAATCATATGTTTTCTTTTGATAATTCCCAAGAAGAGTTCAATTTTAATGGTGCACACATAGAGAGAAATTTCTATGAATTAGAATTCGCACGCCCAGAAAACAAAATAGAAATCATATCCGAGATCGCAAAAAAAATCCCTTGGCAAACACCGATTGTAGATGTAATCGAAAAATTAAACGACCCTACTCTACGTCTCTCTAGCCGCAACTTTATTGATGAAATTCATGTAGAAAGAGTTAACTTTTGCCTCAAGCAAATAGCAGACAAAGGGCATGCAAATCATTATTTAGATTTAGAAAAAGGAATCTTTCTTTTATCTACTATAGGAGACAGAACCGCATCCTATCAAAAGTTCAAAGAAACGTTAGATAAATTAGCCTATCGATTGAACGAACTCTTCCGTTTAAATGATATTATCCTCACAGATGATGTAAAAGTTCATCTTCTCTCTCGAGTTCTCTACCAAGAAGAGGGTTTCAACGGAAACCAAGTCTACTACCACGAACCAGACAATTCCTTTGTTACAAAAGTCTTAGAAAATAAATTGGGAATTCCTATTTCTCTTTCTGTTGTTTATATCTTAGTTGGAATGCGTCTTGGTCTTCCTCTTTATGGAATCAATCTTCCTTTACACTTTATGCTTTACTATGAATCCAATCATTACAGCACATTTGTAGATCCATTCAATGGAGGAGTGCTCATTGATAAAGACACTTGTGTTCGCTTTTTAGAGGCAAATGGCTACAAAGATATTCCAGAATATTTTTCAAAGGCAAGCACACTAACCATTCTAAAAAGAATGTATAACAACCTGATCAATATTTATAAAAAAACAGGTCCTGAGGAAATGGAACTTCTCCTCCAAAAACAACTTGGAATTTTAGAAAATAAGACACGTTTTACTTAACGTTCGTTTTATAAAGAACATGCAAATGAAGGGGATGATCTTTCTCTATCTTTGGATGACCAAATTCTTTTACTTTCTTTAGACCAATTTTTTTCATTACATTTTCAGATCTTTGATTGATTTTAGCGGTAAATGAGTATATGTCGCTTATTGACAATTGATTCAAAGCAAAAGAGATACAAGCTTTCCCTCCCTCTGTTGCATATCCCTTTCCCCAAAATTCTTTTTTGAGTCTCCATCCCACTTCCATACAAGGAGTGAAGTCACTGTTGAAGGTTACCTCATTGATCCCGATAAAACCAATCCAGGAGGATGAATCTTTCTCTTCAACAGAATAAAACCCATATCCATTGTTTTTAATATTCAATTGCATTCGGCTCATCCATTCACTTGATTCTTCACTTGTAAATGTTCTGGGGAAAAACTCCATTACCCGCAAATCAGAATTCATATGAATTAGTAATTCAAGATCACTTTCTATCCAATTCCGAAACAATAATCTTTCTGTTTCAAAAAATACTTCTTTCATTTTACTATTGACTCACTGTATAAAGAATCTTCTCATGGAACAATGAATAGACTAACTAAAATCCTTTTTAGCAAAACACTTTTTTTATTTGTATTTTTTTTTCTTTCCCTTACTCTCTTTAGTGAGGATAGTAAAAACATGAAATATTCTACAGACCTATATAAATCAGACTGGGATAAAGTTGCCGAGGACGAATCTAAAGGATTACCCAAATCGGCTCTTGAAAAGGTAAATACGATCTACAAGAAGGCAAAAGACAATAATAATCCTTCTCAATTCATAAAATCTGTTTTATATAAAGTAAAATACATCGGTCAAGTAGAAGAGGATGCATTTGCAAAAGCGATAGAGGAATTACAAAAAGAGACAAATTCTTCCACATCTTATGCAAAACCATTGTTACATTCTATATTAGGTGAAGTCTATTGGCAATACTACAATAACAATCGTTATTATATCCTACAACGCACCAAAACAAATCAATTTAAGCAAACAGATCTTCGCACTTGGGATGCTACAAAACTCATTGAAGCAACTATTGCTGAGTATACAGAATCAATAAAAGATATCGAAACAACCAAGAAAATCAAAATCGAAGACTTTCGTTCGATCCTAAACCATGATCCTGAATATGTTCCTACAGGAAGAAATCTAAGACCAACTCTTTATGACTTTCTAGCTCATCGTGCAGTTGATTTCTTTTCTGGACAAGAACATGGAATCGCAAAGCCAGCAGAAACTTTTATACTAGATAATCCTATTTATCTTTCTGATATAAAAGAATTTGTTAAAATAAAAATTGAAACAAAAGATCAAATGGCATATAAGTATTATGCTCTCCAAATTTTGCAAGACTTAGCAAAGTATCATATGGAAGATAACGATCCTGCGGCACTCGCTGAAATAGAATTAAAGCGACTTAGTTTTGTTTATAATCATGCAGTCTTCGAAAATAAAGGCTCTCTCTATTTAAAGTCATTGGAAACAATGGCGGCTCGTTTCTCTAACTCTCCTATCTCTACTGACGTTTACCATGCTATCGCAACATATTGGCATTCTCTTGCACATAAATACTATTCACAACCAACCGACGAAAATAAATGGGTCTCCAAAAAAGCCTACGATATTTGTGAATCAGCTATTAAGAAATTTCCAAATTCAGATGGAGCGCAAAACTGTAAGGCATTACAATCTCAGATTAAATCTAAATCGGTGACTCTTACAATGGAGAAAACAAACATAGCTTCAAAACCTTTTTTAAGTTTAATCAATTATAAAAATCTTGATACCCTTTATTTTAGAATTTATAAAATCAATCGATCTAAAATAAATGAAATCAAAAAAGAATTTTCTGAATACTATAATAAGCATAAAGCCTACAAATACTACGATGAAATTTTAATATCCCGTTTTGCAAAAGAAGATCCTGATAAAATTTTCTCTATTAAACTCCCAAATGACAAAGATTATATGGAGCATAGAGTTGAAGTAAAAATTCCAGAATTGGATTTTGGACAATATGTTTTATTTGCCTCAACCGATAAAGCTATGACGTTAAATGGTCAGTCTATTTCTTATGCTTTTACAAATATTTCGAATCTAACCTATATCGAAAATATCCGACCCAATCAAGATTTAGAATATTATGTTTTGAACAGAGCAACAGGCGAAGTAGTCTCTGAGGCAGAAGTGAATACATACTACCAGATTTATAATAATAAAAAAAGTAGATATGAAATCAATGCAGATCGTTCCATCACAACAGACAAATCTGGATTTTTCACACTCAAGGCAAAAAAAGAATATAAATACTTTTATATGACTCTTCGCAAAGGAAATGATTTTCTAGAGCCTATCGATGATTATTATAATGGTGATTTCTACAGACAAATGCCCCTTTATCAAAATCCAAATTATAAAGAGGGCAACTACAAAACAGTCACAGCCAAACTATTTCTAGATCGTGCCATCTATCGTCCTGGTCAAATCATCTACTATAAAGGGATTTTAATAGAGTCCAATGACAAAAAAAGATCGATTCAAACCAATGTTCCGGTTACTGTAACTTTTTACAATGTCAACTACCAACAAGTAGCACAACAAACAGTAACAACGAATGAATATGGAACTTTCAGTGGATCATTTACTGCTCCTACTAACGTTTTAAATGGGCAAATGAGTATAAATACAAGTTACAATGGGAATGTATATTTTTCTGTAGAAGATTATAAAAGACCTAAATTTGCAGTCGAATTTGAAAAAGTAAAAGGTGTATATCGCCTTGGAGATAAAGTTAAAATCAAAGGTTTTGCAAAAGCATTTTCCGGTGCTAATATTGATGGGGCAGAAGTAAAATATAGAGTTGTGCGTAATGCTCGTTATCCGTATTGGTGGGGATATTCAAGATGGTTTAATCCTTCTCCACAAATGGAAATCAAACAAGGCGTTCTCAAAACAGATGAAAAAGGATATTTTGAAGTAGAATTTGAAGCTATTCCAGATCCATCCGTTCCGAAAGAACCTGGAATTTCTTTTTCCTATCAAGTCAATGCAGATATAACAGATTTAAATGGAGAAACTAGATCCGCCTCAGGATTTGCCTATGTAGGTTATACTTCTTTAATCGTAAATATAAATGTTCCCGAAATGGTAAACCTAACGCACGAATCTCCTTTTGAAATCTCTACAATGAATTTGAATGGAGAATTTGAACCTTCACAAGGGTATATTACAATTCATAAACTCAAATCTCCAGCTCATGCCTATCGTAGAAAAATGTGGCAGAAGCCAGACAAGTTTATCATATCTAAAAATGATTATGTGAAAGACTTCCCAAATGAAGTATATGATAAAGAAGACGATGTCTCTACGTGGGAGAAGGAAAAAGAAGTTCTAAACACTCCATTTAACACAGAAAAAGAAAAAAATCTCACTCTAAAAAATCTATCTAAGTGGCTAACAGGACGTTATGTTCTAGAGATCAAATCATTGGATAAATTCGGGTCTGAAGCTAAGGAAATTAAATACTTTACAGTTTTCTCAGAAAATACCAAAGATCCAATCCCAACACCAACTTACAATTGGAAATTATCCATTAAAACAGTTGGCGAACCTGGCGAAACTGCTCGTTTCATTTTAGGTTCCACTGAATCGGTAAAAATTTTATATGAACTTGAACTAGATAAAAAAATCATTACAAGAGAATGGATGTCTTTTGAAAATTCACAAAAACAAATTGAAATCCCAATAAAAGAAGAATACAGAGGCAATATTTATGCTCATTTTGTTCTTGTGAAAGACAATCAAATTTTTACTTCTAGCGAGCAAATTACTGTTCCCTACACCAATAAAGAATTAAAACTGAGTTTCGAAACCTTCCGAAATAAACTACAGCCCGGCGAAAAAGAAGAGTGGAGAATTAAAATTCAAGGTGCAAAGAAAGAAAAAGTAATCTCAGAAATGCTGGCTACGTTATACGATGCATCCCTTGATATGTTTCGAAAAAACTATTGGGATTTTTCCATTTATCCTTATAATTATTCCTCTTCTAACTGGCAAAATCGAAATGATTTTAATACTGAAAATTTTAGACAATTTCAAAGAGATTGGAATGTTGCGTCCTATGGAATTAGCAAGAGCTATGATTATTTAAACTGGTTTGGACTCTATCTCTACGGCTTTCGTGGTTACTATCCATACCAAACTCGATCAGTTAGAACATACCGAAATGGAAGAAGAGATAAAGAAGCAGAAGTAGAGTATGATTTAGATGATGCACCAATGGCTGAAGAAAGAGCAGCTCCTGCGCCCGCAATGGCACAATCAGCTCCAGTAGCAACGGGTGGAGTAAATAAAAAATCAGCTATGAGAAAGGAATCTTTCGCGGCTGACGCTCCAGGTGAAGCAGGTCCGGAACTAAAAGAAAAAGCAGAATCAACCTCATCTAACACAAATAATCAAAGCAATTCTGGAGGGAATGGGGAAATCAGTGGAGTAAAAGCAAGAACCAACTTCAATGAAACAGCATTCTTTCTGCCACATCTTATCTCTGATAAAAATGGAGAGGTTACTGTCTCTTTTACAATTCCAGAAGCTTTAACCAAATGGAGAATGATGGGCTTGGCTCATACAAAAGACTTAAAGTATGGTTTTATTTACAATGAACTTGTCACGCAGAAGGAATTAATGGTAGTTCCTAACGCTCCTAGATTCTTCAGAGAGGGAGACGAAATGGAATTTACAGCCAAGATCACGAATCTTTCTGATAAAAAAATGTCAGGAAAAGCGCAGATTGAATTCTTCGATGCAATAACTTTAAAACCAATTCTTCACGGAAATATTTTAAAGACAGAGAAGTTACAAAGCTTTGAATCTGAAAAAGGACAAAGCACAGTTGTAAAATGGAATCTAAAAGTCCCAGAAGGGTTACAGGCAATTAGCTACAGAGTATTGGCTAAATCAGATAATTTTTCGGATGGAGAAGAGATGCCTCTTCCAGTCCTTACCAATCGAATGCTAGTAACAGAAACTCTTCCACTTCCAATGAGAGGAAAAGATCCAAAGAATTTTAAATTAGAAAAAATGATTTCTAATAAATCAGATACGTTAGTTCATCATAAGTATACTTTAGAATTTACCTCTAACCCAGCTTGGTATGCTGTGCAAGCTCTTCCTTATATTATGGAATATCCGTATGAATGTGCAGAACAACTCTTCAGTAGATTCTATGCCAATAGTCTTGCTTCTCATATTGCAAATGCAAATCCTAAGATTAAAAAAATATTTGAATCTTGGAAACTTGCAGCTGTTAGCAATAAAGAAGATAATTCAAAGGCACTTCTTTCTAATCTTGAAAAGAATCAGGAACTAAAAAGTCTCATGTTAGAGGAAACTCCTTGGGTCTTAGATGCACAAGATGAGACAGAAAGAAAGAAACGAGTAGGACTTCTTTTTGATTTAGCAAAAATGTCAGATGAATTAGAAAGAGCTCTTACAAAATTAATGAAAGTCCAAAGTAGCAACGGAGGCTTTGCTTGGTTTAACGGAATGCCAGAGAACCGTTATATCACACAGCATATCGTAACAGGTCTTGGTCACCTAGACCATTTAGGAGTAAAGAGAGTCAGAGAGAATGCAAACGCATGGAATATGACAACAAAAGCAGTGCAGTATCTAGATTGGCAGTTTAAGGAAGACTATGATCGACTCATCATGCTAGAAAAAAGAGACAATCTAAATATGTCCTCACAACAAATCTGGTATCTACAGATTCAATATCTCTATGCTAGAAGTTTCTTCAAAGATGTTCCAATGCCAAATGAAACAAAAGAGGCATTTGAATATTACAAATGGCAAGCCAAGACATATTGGACAAGCTTTCTCGGAAATAAAATGTCTACAGGAATGATTGCATTAGCACTGAATCGATTAGGAGAGGAAACGCCTGACGCATTTACAAAGGCACTCTCTTCTCATAAACTAAAAGATTTTAAGAGCAATAAGACTCCTGAACAAATTGTTAAATCTCTCAGAGAACATTCACTCAATTCAGATGAAATGGGAATGTATTGGAAACAAGGATGGGGTTATTTTTGGTATGAACTCCCAATTGAAACACAAAGTCTCATGATTGAAGTCTTTGATGAAGTAGCAAAAGATGAAGATGCGGTCAATGACCTCAAAACTTGGCTACTCAAACAAAAACAAACCCAAGACTGGAAAACAACAAAAGCAACAAGCGAAGCGATATACGCTCTACTCTTAAAAGGAGAGGATTGGTTACAGACTGATAGAAGCGTTGAAATTCAATTGGGCTCTAAAAAAATCAATCCTTCCGAGGATAAAGATATTAATCTGGAAGCAGGAACAGGCTATTTCAAAAAAGCTTGGAATGGTTCAGAAATTTCAAACGATATGGGAAATATCACAGTCACCCCAAAAAACAATACTCTCAAAACTAAAAATGCTGGAGTTAGTTGGGGAGCAGTTTACTGGCAATATTTTGAACAACTAGACAAAATCACTCCTGCGGATACTCCTCTCAAGTTAGAAAAGAAATTGTTCTTGCAAGAAAATACAAAAACAGGTCCGGTTATAACGCCTATCGACAACAAGACCAAGCTAAAGCCAGGAGATTTGATAAAGGTAAGGATTGAACTTAGAGTAGATAGAGACATGGAATTTGTGCATATGAAAGATATGAGAGCCGCAAGCTTTGAGCCTACGAATGTGATTTCTCGTTATAAATGGCAAGATGGATTGGGTTATTATGAATCGACTAGAGATGCTGCAACTAATTTCTTTTTTGATTCGTTACCAAAAGGAACTTATGTTTTTGAATATCCACTTCGTGTTACGCATAAAGGAAATTATTCGAATGGTATCACTACAATTCAATGTATGTATGCACCTGAGTTCTCAAGTCACTCAGAAGGTGTAAGAGTCAAAGTGGGGGAGTAATAAATGTCTACAGAAGAAAAAAGTTCGGAAAGAAAATCACGCAGACTCAAGATTAAATGTCCTATTTGTAAATCAGAGGATGTAGAGAGAAAACAAGCTGGCTCGTTCGGTGGCGAATTTTATGCAACCTACCATTGCATTAGCTGTGATCATTCTGATACGGTAAATGAGCAGAAATTAGAAGAATGGTTTGGATATTAATAAACCATTTCGAAATGGAGGATAATCGATGTTAGACTTTTTCGCAGGATTAGTTTACGCAAACGGACTTGAATGGTTTGCTCATAAGTATTTATTGCATGAAGAGGGAAAGAAAAAAGATAGCTTCTGGCGCTTTCATTGGGCAGACCATCACAAAATTGTAAGACAAAATGATTTTAAAGATATCTCCTATGAAAAAAGTCTGCTAGAATGGAATCCGCAAAGCAAAGAGGTTCTTGCTCTTGCAACGGCAGGTATTTTACATTTGCCGATTGCTCTGATTTCACCCGCATTTGTAGCAGGAGTTTTTGTTTCAGGATCCTATTATTACTATGTGCATAAGAAATCACATCTAGATCCAGATTGGGGAAAAGAAAATCTACCTTGGCACTATGATCATCATATGGGACCCAATCAAGATATGAATTTTTGTGTCACATTTCCACTCTTTGATCATATTATGGGAACGAGGGTTAGATACATTGGAACAGAGAGAGAAAAAGAGGATCAAATTAGAAGAAAACAAAAGTTAGCCGCAATATGATAATGATCCGAAAAAATAAAAACAAAACAAAAGAGAAAATTCTAAAAGTAGCAATGGATTTATTTTACGAGAGAGGTTTTACCAATACTTCTGTGCAAGATATACTTGATAGATGTAAACTAACAAAGCCATCTTTCTACTACTATTTCCCATCTAAAGATCAATTAGCCATTGAATATCTAACTAAACAGGAAGAGGTGAATAGAGATTTTCTAATAACTCTAATGGATTCCAGTAAAACACCAGAAGACTTTGCAGTTAAATGGGTTGCTGTCATTAAAAAATGGAGTAAGGTTAAAAAATACAATGGCTGTCCGTTTATAAACTTTCTAAGTCAAATCGAAATTTCTAATAATAAATTTAATACAAAGCTAAAAGAAATTGAAGTAAACTGGACTTCTCTTTATAAAAATTATTTAATAGAGCAATCTGAAAAAGGTCTTATAGATAAAACCATTAACTTCGATAAAGCTGCACGAAAAATGGCACTCATCTATGAAGGATCGGTTAATTTATGGAAAATGAGTAGAGACGTTAAGTATTTAGATTTTATGGAAGAAGAGCTTAAAGAACTCATGCATTCAATTCGGAATAAAAAATGAAATACACAATTGTAGGACTAATCTTTTTCGGATTACTCATTATTAGCTTTAATTACACAATTGTAGAGAAAACAAATACAGATTTAATCTATCCTTACAGGATGAAATTATATTATACGAAGATTGATGGATTAAGAGAAGGAACAGAAGTATCTGTAAAAGGTGTTGATTTTGGACTCGTGCAAGAAATAAAGAAAGTCCCGATAGAAGAAGTTCCTGATCAAAGATTTTTAGAACCTGGGAAGTCACATGCAATAGAGCTAACACTCATTATGCGCTCACCTATTACCCTTTGGGAAAATTATGATGTGAAGTTTAAAAACAAAACAAGCTTTTCAGGTAGAAGCATTGATATAGATCCTGGCTACCATCAAACAGAAGAGAGTAAATTCTTCCATCCAACATATACAAAAGAGGAAAATCCTCCAGCGCACTCCCCTTCTGCCAAATACTATGATGATTTTTTTGTAGCTTCACACAATACACTAGAAGAAAATAGATCCGATATTCGTAGAACAATGATTAACCTCAGAGAGCTTTCTGTTAAACTCAAAGGGGAAAAAGGCACTTTACCACAACTTACAAATACAGACCTCGCTTATAATGGACTATTAGATACAACTGCAGATGCACGAATTGTCTTAAAAGAGTTTCGTAGATACCAAGAGGGAATCAGAGAATCAGATACGATTTTTATTCCATTCTCACTTGTGCTTTATAGACAACTCGTAGGCTCCATTTATGGAAACCAATACTAAATAACATCAGTTTGATGTAACAAAGAAAAATGAATAAATTTAAAACCATCTGTGTTCATCCGTGTTTATCTGTGGTTAAAAGGATCCCTAAATCGGACTCGCGTTAGACTCGACGCATCGTTTCTCTAAGCAAATCAAAAAGGAATTCGCCTGTTATTTCTCCAGGAACAACCACACGATAGGCTCCCCGTTTCATCAGTTTCTTTTTTTGTTCCATTTCGTCTACCGTCATGATATACTTTGCTTCAGGAGCAATCTTCTTTAGTTGTTCAAGTAATCTTTGATTCGTAATACCTTTTAAGAACACATCTGAAATGGAGCAAATAATAATCGAAGCATGGTCAATCCCTATATGCGTAAGCGTATCCGGATGCGCTAAATCAGCATACTCCCATTTAAAACCCTTATCGTGTAAAATATTCTTATTCGCTGGATTATAATCTACAACTAAAATTCGTTTCGCTAAATCGGGAGATATAACATGAATATAATCAACCAGTGACTGACCAATTCTAAAATATCCAAGTAAAATAATATCTCTTTTCGATTCATCGTGCATATTCTCTATATTAATATGATGCTCTTTTTTTCTATCGGATAAACCAAATATATAAAAAGCTTTCATTAATAAAGCAGCAATCTCGTGATTAAATAAGATTAAATACGTAGATAAAACAGAGGAGAGAATCATTGAGTTTAGAATTAGAGATCTAACGTCAGGCGTTACATGACCATAACCTTGCCCTAGAGCTATGATCACTAAGGAAAACTCACTGATTTGAGAAAGATTTAAAGAGGTTACAAAACCATTTCTAAGCCCTCGTTTTGCAGTGTAAACAATCGGAGCAATCGAAATAAATCGAATCAATACAACAAAGAGAGATACAACCACTGCCATCCCAATCATAGATATAGTTGGCATTGGCACTTTTAGTCCAAGAGAAACAAAGAATAATGTTACAAAAAAATCTCTGATTCCAATGAGTTTAGAAATAACGTCAGTTCCATAGGGATAAGCAGCTATACTCATCCCAGCAATGAGCGCACCCATTTCTTTGGACAATCCAGCCATATCAGCGACACCACACAATCCAAAACACCAAGAAATGGAAGTTAGAACAACAAGCTCAGGTCGATTAGCTACAGATTCATAGATTGGTTTTAAAATAAATCGACTTACTAAAAATGCAAATACGAGAATAACATTGATTATCCCTATTGAGAGAAGGATTTTATCAAACTCTGGAGAAAGTAAATTCGGTTGGGCACCCATAAATAAAATAGCCCAAATATCTTGTAAAACAAGAACTCCAATCGTTAATTTACCAGATACGGTTGAAATTTCTACTTTATCCTGTAAAAGTTTTACTACAATTAAAGTTGAACTTAATGATAAAGCGACACCTATATACAGTAAATTAAAATTACCACTTACGAATCTATAACCAAGCAAGAAAAAGAAGGCAATACTTAAAAAAACACAAATAAGAAATTGGAATACTCCAAGGGCAAACATTGATTTACCCATCTTTGCAAGTTGGTTTAAGTTGATCTCTAATCCAATAATAAAGAGAAGCAAAATCAATCCGATCTCAGAAATAAGCTCAATACTTGCTTCACTAGTTACAAGTCCAAAACCCATTTCCTTCCCAAGAATTACCCCTCCTAGAATATAACCTAATATAAGAGGCTGTTTTAGAAGACGAGCGATATGCGATAAGATTGTCGCAAATATAATTCCAAGAGCAATGTCGCGTAGTAAACTAATTTCGGATCCATGCATTAATTTGTCTCTTCCCCATCAAAGTTATAAATTTTTTGTCTTCCGCTTGCTTTTTGAAACCGCGTTCCAATTTTCTTTCCAGAATAGGCGCTGTAGTAGGTTATAGAATCTACAAAATCATATAAAATTACATTATCCCCGGATAAGTGAACATTTGCCTTTGCGAGTTTAGGAATTCCCACTCTCCAATTTTGCTTACCAGAACGAAGATCAATTGCGATTAAATCTAAAGGTGTTGCAATATAAAGAGTTGTCTTATCTACCGTTGGATGTGGTAAAATTGGTCCATTCAAATGAACTTTCCATAAAAGAGAACCGTTATCCGCATTTAAGCAATAAAACATTCCATCCGCATCTCCAAAAAATACCTTATCATGAAATACAACGGGATTTGTATTCATCTTATGATTGGCTAAATGAAGCCATTTTTTCTTTCCATATTTTTGAGAAATAGAATAAATATTTCCGTCTGTGCTACTAAATACAATCTGTTCTTTAGTTCCCGCCGCAGAAGTCAATATCTCACCAGCCGTATTGTATTTCCAAACAGTTGCACCAGTTGTTTTATTTAAAGCGTATAACGCTCCATCCTTTGAACCAAATACTACTTTATCGTCTAAGATAAGAGGCTTTGCATAAATAGCCGCTCCAAGTGCTCTTCTCCATTTAATTTTTTTTGAGGGATAAATTTCTTCGCAAAAAAAATCGCCCTGTTCGTTTCCATAATATTTATATTCTCCATCCACATGCGACAAATCTTCTTGGGTATGATTTAAAAGCAGATTGCAGGACTTTGACTCAGCACAATTAAAATTATAGGCAAACTCAGATGGTAAACTCCCTGACTGAGAAAAAAGTTTTGATGTATTTAAAATGATTAGTAAAAAAATAATCTGTTTCAATTATAAGCCTCCTATTGGGTCTATCTATCCTAAATAAATTTACCCTTATCTAAAAATCAGGTAACACCGATTTACCAGATGAATGGCTTCTAAATATAAATTTAGAAAATCTATGAAAGACTCTGTATCTAGTTGGTAAAAGGTGATATACAAATTAAATCTACCAATATTATCGTCCAAATCATAAAAACCCTCGATTTCAAAATGACTCTGTATTTTGAGATTCAGCAAAAATACTAAAGCAGTAAGCAAATAAGGATTATTTGAATATTATAGAATACCAATAAAATCAATAGTCTCAAACCAATCGGTTGTTCTAAAAAATATGACAAATCTATCTATTTGCTCTCTGCCAATTTACTCTTTCTAATTCTTTCTTTACCACTCAATACGACCAACAAACTGAAACTGAAATTGATTAATCTTTTAAAAACCATGATATTACAAAATCAAAGTTAAATTTGAAACTGTCTAAAAAATAAATCTTATAATTTAATTTATTCTGATTGAGTTATTTTATTTAAATTTCAAATTAAGCATTGAGAAATAATGAAAAAATTTTTATCTACCATCTGTTTAATTCTATTAGTATCACTTCATCAATGTAATCTCAGATTTAAAAGAATATATGACCCCAAGCCTATTGGATCTATAGGTTCTCAAATTGAAAATAAAAATATAACAAGAACAAAACTTCAATTTATTGTAATTGGCGATTGGGGAGAAAAAGGCAATTTCTATCAAAAAGATGTAGCATCTGCGATAGAAAAAATCATGAGGGAGCGCAAAATCGATTTTATCCTCACTACCGGTGATAATTTCTATCCTAACGGTGTTGAAAACATATCTGATTCTCACTTTAAGAAATCATTTGAGGAGATTTATTCATTTGCTCAGGAGACACCATGGTATATATCGCTTGGAAATCATGACTATTATGGAAATATCCAAGCACTGATTGATTATCAAAAATCAAATAAAAATTGGATTTTACCTTCAACATATTATTCATTGATTGCTAATGTTGCAGATACAGATGCTTTATTTCTAATAACAGACACAAATGAATTTATAAAAATTGCTGGCTTCCCCTATAGAACTTATATAGACTCTAATTTGAATCAAATACAAATCAAGTGGATGAATGATACATTATCACAAAGTCTATATGGTTGGAAAATTGTAGCAGGACATCATCCAATTTTTTCTGGTGGAGATCATGGTGATACAGAAGTATTAAAAAAGGACTTTCTAGATATAATGGAAGCAAATCAAGTAGATATCTACTTTTCTGGACATGATCATGATCTACAATATCTTAGACATCCCGACTATCGCACTCATTTTTTTATTTCAGGAGCAGGTTCCAAAGTTCGCAAATTAAAAAATAATCCAAATACCGTGTTTGCAAAAAGTGAAGCAGGCTTTATTCTAACTACCCTTGAAAATAAAACTGCTACCATAGAGTTTGTTAATTCATCTGGAATAGAGATTTATAAAACTAAAATAGAAAAGTAATCTACTGAAAAGAATTCGCCAAGAGTTCACAAACTCTATCTATTTCTTTTCCATTCACAATGGTTTGAATCCAAGTCTTAGGAATAGAGTCATAACCATAATGTAGAGCAGCAATACCACATGCAATAGCCGCTATAGTATCAGTATCATCTCCTAAATTTACTGCCTTAATTGCTGTATCTTTATAATTATTTGAATTGAGTAAACACCAAAGAGAAGCTTCTAATGAATCAATGACAAATCCACTCGACTTAATTTGAGAAATTGAAAAAGTTTTGAGATCATTTTCTAAGATATTTTTAAAATAAGACTGCTCTGATTGATTTAAGTAATTGTAGTATTTATTTTTATTCTGCTTTATTTGATTAAGAGATTCTTCAATGGAGAATCCCTTCAATACCAATAAAGCTAGGTCTATGTAAATAAGACAGGATATAACAGATAGAGAATGTCCATGTGTAATTGCAGAAACTTCCTTAATTATTTTATACTGATCTTTATCAGGAGTGTTCTTAAAGTAAAAATACAAAGCAAGTGGAAGTGTTCGCATAAGAGAACCGTTTCCATTCGTTTCTATTTTGGAATCTCCAGATTGATAGGCAGAGATACCATTTATCAGCCTATTTACTGAATTCGTTGTCGAACCTCCAACGTCATACGCACTACCAAATGGAGTAAACTTCCCATTTTTATACCACTCTATAAAGTTATGCGCTATATTATCTAGATTATAGCCACGACTTAAGCTTTCCGCAATACATAAAGTAAGAGATCCATCATCCGACCAACTTCCTGGCGGCATATTAAAAGTCCCATATCCAATCATATCGTTAACCGGATTTTTTTCTAGGTAAGTCCTTGATTTAAATTGAACGGGAAGACCTAAAGCATCTGCTACACAAACTCCCCATATCCCTGCTTTAACAATTTCGAGTGTATTCATATATATCCTAGTAAGTTGTAAATTTATATTCTGCAAGTAAACATTCTTTATAATAAAGTTGAAAACTCCAATTCCCAGGTAATTTTTCAAATGCAAATTTATCTTGAAACACAAAGCTATCTTCTAAATATGCGATAGTCGCTCCAGATTCCTTGGTAATAGTAGTGTCTGCGTTGTGAGAATTAAAAACTCCCTTTTTAGATCGCATAGTCGGGTGAACTGTCTTGATTATAAATCCATCTATCTGAGTGAGATGAATTGGCAAATTACTAACTTCGAAAACCACATAGGGCATATATCCATCTTTCATCTCAACTCTATTACTTTTCGAGAGAATTTTTATCTCTTGTATATTTACAAGGACTCCTGATGCAGTATACTTAGAACTTTCTTCACTCATTACTTCTACAAGTTTAACTCCAGACTCTACAATTTTTGCTTTCAGATTCCAAGGATTCACACAAGATTTTTTCTTTTGGTGAATTGGATTCTGAATAATAGCAAGACTTAAAAAGAAAAGAAATATCTGAGATAGCATAGGGTTACTCTTATTTTACCGCTAATTCCTTTTTCCAATAATTGACTGTTGCTTCCGTGCTAGCCATCGATAGAAAGGAAACCCAGTCTTTATACTTTTCCTCTACCTGTTTTAAATCTGATTTCCCTTCTGCTGCTGTTTTTGTATCAAAGAAATAAGTTTGAAACGTCTGAATTAATTCTTTCCCACCAATTGGTCCATGCCCAGGAATTACTTTTTCGATCTCATATTCTTGTAATATTTTATTCTGCTTCTCTAAATAATTTGCAATCCTAGATCCATCTTTTTCCTTTAAGAATGGATGAAGACCTATCATCAAAAGATCGCCCATAAAGATCATTTTTCGATTCTTAAAATATACAATCATATCATTTCTTGTATGCGCTTGACCAATGTTCTGGAGAATAACGGTCTCGTTTCCTATCTGAATTTCTTTTTTTTCTTTAATCCATTCAGTAGGAATTCCAAGATCTCCATTTTCTGCAATCCAGTCTTCTCTTGTATAGGCTCCTGCAATGATAGTATTACCTTTGTATAATTCATTCCCGCCTGCATGATCAGAATGAAAATGTGTATTCACTAATAGAATTGATTTTGAGCCTGCTTTTTCTTTTACCAGAGCGTATAATTTATCTTTGCCGCTAGAAATTTTTGATTCAACAACTAGAACTTCTTTTTCTCCAATTAAAATTGCAGAATTTCCCCCTCCTCCCATAACTAAGGTTAGATTCTTGTCATATTCCGCGACTTCATACTGATTCATGAATTTTAAAAAGGGAAATACTTTTATAAATAAAACAATTAACGCAATAGTTAAAAATCCCAATACGATCCAAATAACTTTTTTCATAACTCTCTCCAACTGACTCTAGACTAAACAATAACCCTATAAATCTGCAACGGTTTTTCTTTTCCCTTTACTTCAACGGGTGGAAGCTTTTCGACTTCAATTTGTTCTTTCACTTTCAGATATACTTCTTCTGATATTAAAAACTCTGCTTGAAATTTTTTACAAAGACTTTCAATTCTAGATGCAGTATTCACTGCGTCACCAATAACCGTATATTCCATTCTACCTTCAAAACCAATGCTACCGGTAAAAACTTCGCCTGAATGCAAACCAATTCCAATTTGAATTTCTTCCTTGCCATGATTCTTACGAATTAAATTCCACTCCTTCAGTGAGGCTAACATCTGTAAGCCAGCCTTCACAGCATTGAGTGGATCATCAGGTGTAGCCACTGGAGTTCCAAAGGTTGCCATGATAGCATCTCCAATATATTTATCTAACGTTCCGGAATTTGCAAAAACAACTCGAGTCATTCTCGCTCTAAATTCATTTAAAAATTCTACTAGTTCTACAGGATCCATTTTTTCTGACATCTTCGTAAAATTTCGAATATCTTGAAATAAAATGGTGACCTCTTGCCTTTTTCCGGTGTGTAATATATCAGGATCTTTTGTAATCTCTTCTACAATCATGGGAGAAAAATATCTACTGAGAGATACTTTTTCAGATTCAATTTTAGCTATTCTACGAACCATGTATACGGTGCGATAGATGGAATAGGCAACGCTAATTGCTATACAAAAGAAAACAAGGGGTCGACCAATTAAAATATCACTTAGAAAAATTCCATTGCCTAGTATATAATCGATCCAATCATAAGAGAGTTTTACTCCAATATAGAGTCCATAACCGAGCGAGGCAAAATGGATTGTAAAAAAAAGTATAATTGAAAAAATTACAAGCCTAATTCGGATTTGAATTAATACCAAGATAAATAAGAGAAAAAAATAATCAAACCCAGGATTTTTCAAAAAGTAATTAAAATTATCAGGACTTTGCATCTGTGACCAAGCAAACATCATCCCTGTCAAAACAGAATAATCGAAGATTATTGTAATATAGCCAAAGAAAATATTTAAACTGTTAACATTTTTAGCCAAGATGATAGAATGAGCTAGAGTCAGCAAAAAATAAATTAAGATTCCAATCCCATATATCTTAACACCGTAGTAAAAAAGTTCGGAATCCGTTAGGGTGTAAAGATTAATGACTGTCCCTATTAAAATGAAAACAAGAAAAATGTATCTGAACCGATTTGCTATATAGGCACCATATGCCTCTTCTTCTTCTAAGATCCTGCGAACGGCAGGCGCCATCAATCTTCTTTCTAGAACATCACGAATGTCATTAAACATGGATTATTTCTTAGCTGGATTTGCATCCAGTTCTGGAACTACAGGTTGAGAAACAGGAGAATCCTCTTTTGGAAATACATTATCAGGATCTTTGTCGATTTTTGTTTTTGGATCCGGAATGATTTCTTTTTGCGCATCAAATCGAGCATAACCAATAAACGCACTATCTTTTAAACATTTACTTTTTTTATCTCCTTCAATTTCTCTCACACAGCCAATTTTTTGGTTTGGATCAAAAAAATAAATATCAGGTCCCCCGCCTTTTGTAAAAAGACCATCGCCCCAAGTATTAGATCCTGCGACACGCATAACGCCCGTTTCATCCATACCCATATAAATCATGACATGACTTACTCCTGGATCTCTATCAGGAGGGACGTTATACGAATTTTGCCAGTAAAGTAAATCTCCAAATTGTAAATTTTTTTTCAATTCTTCCGTATTAATCTTGTTATCCGCTGTTTTTGGGGGTTCAAAAAGCCAGCCTTTTTCTTTGAAAAAATTAAACTGTGAATAGGAATCTCTAGGCATTGTCTTACTCAATGCTTTGCTATATAAATATTGGACAGTTCCGGAACAATCTAACTTGACAGGTTTATTACTATCAGGTGGAGTCCAAGCCTTTGAGTATTTTATATCGAAGAGTGCAAGCCATTCTGCTGTCTTCGTTAAATTATCTCTCTCTGCTTTCGATAAATCTGCATATAAAGAGATTGTGATTAAGAAAAATACGATGAATCCTTTCATAGCAGTCATCGTATTTAATTTAGGAAGAAAGCAAGAAATTTTTATTTTAAGCTATAGATTTGATCAAAAAGTCCCTTATCACTAAAATGTTTTTCTTGTGCTTTTTTCCAACCACCTAATTCATTTATAGTAAATAGTTTTAGATCTTTAAACGTAGATTTATATTTTTTCAAAACAGAATCTAAGCTAGGGCGATAGAAATTTTTTGCAGCAAGCTCTTGGGCTTCTACTGAATAGAGATATTTTAGATACTCTTCTGAGACTTCTCTTGTCTTATGCTTATCAACATTCGCATCAACAATCGAAACCGGAGGCTCAGCTAAAATGCTTACAGATGGAGTAATAATTTCTACAGGATCTTTTGCATCTGCTTCCCTAAGAGAGAGATATGCTTCATTTTCCCAATTCAAAAGAACGTCACCGATTTTTCGATTGATAAATGTTGTAGTGGCACCTCTTGCTCCAGAATCTAAGACCTTCACATTTTTATACAAAGCAGTCACAAATTCTTTTGCCTTTGTTTCATCATTTTTATTTGCCTTCAATGCAAATCCCCAAGCAGCTAAATAAATCCAGCGTGCTCCACCGCTTGTTTTTGGATTTGGTGCAATAATCTCCACACCCGGCTTAATTAAATCACTCCAATGCTTTATTGCTTTAGGATTTCCCTTTCTTACCAAGAACACAATGGTTGAAGTATAAGGGGAGCTACTATTTGTTAGCCGCTTCTGCCAATCAGCGGGAATTTTTTTGGATTTCTCTGCAATCGAATCAATATCATAGGCAAGTGCTAAGGTTACAATATCCGCCTCCAATCCATCAATCACAGATCGGGCCTGCTTTCCAGAACCACCATGTGATTGTTTTACATCAATTTCTTTTCCCGTCTTAGTTTTCCAATATTTCGCAAAGAGCTCATTGTATGCTTTGTAAAATTCACGAGTCGGGTCATAGGATACATTTAAGATTGAGTCTTTAGCGGATAATGATATTATACCGCTAGTCATTGCAACTAAAATAAAAATCATAACATTTTCAAAATTATATTTAGTTTTTTGAGAGTTCATTTTCATACCTTTTAAATTTGCAAAAATTTTCTAATCTAGCATAAATTCAATATAAAAACTTTTTCATTACTAATGCTTACATACAAAGACCAATGCTATAAGCTCTTAAAGATTACCATGGATAAAATATTAAGAATTATTAAAACCATCTGTGTTTATCCGTGTTCATCCGTGGTAAAAAATCTTACATCGAATTTGCATTTATCTATTTGAACCAGAAAGCAAATTTCTTTTTAATACACCCAATATTCTTTTATATCATACTAAGTCGAGTAATATATTTGACAAAAAGTTTAATATATTGGATATGGTATTCATGTTCGGAAAGAAAAAAAGCATTCTACCTGGATTTGGAATCTCTCTAGGTTATACGATTTTTTATCTAAGTATCATTGTTTTAATTCCAATTGCTGGATTATTTATTCGAACTTCCGAACTAAGCTTCAATGAATTTTGGTCAGTCATTACAGAAGAAAGAGTATTGGCTTCTTATAAAATCAGCTTTGGAGCCTCCTTCTTTGCCGCAATTACGAATCTCATTTTTGGACTTTTAATCGCTTGGGTTTTAGTTCGATATGATTTCTTTGGAAAAAAGATTTTTGATGCGTTAATTGACTTACCCTTCGCCCTTCCGACTGCCGTTGCGGGCATCACACTTGCTACAATCTATTCAAAAAATGGGTGGTTCGGAAGATTTCTAGAACCTATGGGATTTAATATTGCATATACCCCGAAGGGAATTTATGTAGCACTTATTTTTATTGGTCTTCCATTTATTGTTCGATCTGTTCAACCTGTTTTAGAAGAATTGGATTCAGAAGTAGAAGAAGCAGCTGCAAGTCTAGGAGCCACTCGACTGCAAACATTCATAACCATTATTTTACCAGCCCTATTCCCCTCTCTTCTAAGTGGATTCATTTTAGCATTTGCAAGAGGGTTAGGAGAATATGGATCTGTGATATTCATTTCAGGAAATATGCCAATGGTAAGTGAAATCACACCTTTGCTTATACTTACAAAGTTAGAACAATATGATTATGCTGGGGCGACTGCTCTAGCGGTTTCCATTTTACTCATGTCCTTCTTTTTATTTTTTTGTATCAATGTATTACAGTGGTGGGCGGCTAATAGGCATAAGGCGTAGTATATGAAAAGAGATACAAGAATCACAGAGGGCTTTCTTACTAAGTTTGTTTTAATTTCGATTGCACTTCTTTTTATCTTTATCGTTCTAATTGTTCCTCTTTTTTCTGTATTCATTTATGCACTTGATAAAGGATATGAAGTATACATTGCGAGCATTCAAGATGAAGAAGCGTTATCCGCTATAAAATTAACTTTTCTTACTGTCCTATTCACAGTCCCACTCAATTTAGTTTTTGGAATTGCAGCCTCCTGGGCAATTGCACGATTTGAGTTTACAGGAAAAAGTCTATTGACTACTCTCATCGATATTCCTTTTTCTGTTTCTCCAGTCATTTCAGGTTTGATCTATGTTTTACTCTTTGGTGCGCAGGGACTATTTGGAAATTATCTAGCCGAGCATGATATAAAAATTATTTTTGCAGTTCCAGGAATTATCGTAGTTACAATCTTTGTAACCTTCCCATTTATCGCTCGTGAGTTAATACCGATTATGCAATCGATCGGTCATGAGGAAGAAGAAGCAGCTCTGATCCTTGGAGCAAATGGCTGGCAGATGTTTTGGCATATAACAATTCCTAATATAAAATGGGGTATATTATACGGTGTAATTTTATGCAATGCAAGAGCAATGGGTGAGTTTGGAGCAGTATCTGTTGTATCAGGTCATATACGAGGACTAACCAATACAATCCCACTTCACGTAGAAATACTATACAATGAATACAATTATGTTGGAGCATTTGCGGTTGCCTCCCTACTTACGTTAGCCGCATTAGCAACCTTAGTTATAAAAGAAATCATAAATTATTTTAGTCATAAAGCGGATAGATAAATAACAATGAGCATTGAAATTAAAAATATACAAAAACACTTCGGAAAATTTCACGCAATCAAAGGATTGAATTTAGATATTAAAGCTGGCGAATTAGTTGCACTTCTTGGTCCTTCTGGTTGTGGAAAAACAACTCTACTCCGTATCATTGCAGGACTTGAAACTGCTGATTCCGGGTCCATTTTATTTTCAGGAGAAGATACAATTGATAAAGATGTTGGAGAACGAAAAGTAGGATTCGTGTTTCAACACTATGCTCTCTTCAAGCATATGACTGTATTTGAAAATGTAGCTTTCGGTTTAAAAGTTCGCCCAAGAAAACAAAGACCCTCCAAGCAAGAAATAAAAGATAAAGTAGAAAGCCTTTTAAAACTTGTAAAACTAGAACTTTTACAAGATAGATTCCCTTCTCAACTCTCTGGTGGTCAAAGACAAAGAGTTGCACTTGCTAGAGCACTCGCTGTCGAGCCACAAGTATTGTTACTCGATGAACCTTTTGGTGCGTTAGACGCGCAAGTTAGAAAAGAACTTAGACGCTGGCTCAGAAAACTACATGATGAAATTCATATCACAAGCGTATTTGTAACGCATGACCAAGAAGAAGCATTAGAAGTTGCAGATAGAGTAGTTGTAATGAATCAAGGACAAATAGAACAAGTAGGAACTCCTGAAGAAGTTTATACAAATCCAGCAACTCCATTTGTTTATAACTTTCTAGGAAATGTAAATCTATTTCATGGTCGAATTGAAAATGGTAAATTATTTCTTGGAGACAAAGAAATTAAACACACCCAAGAGACAAACGCAAAGGACAATAAAGCATTTATCTACATAAGACCATATCACTTTGACATATACCTAACGCATCAAAGTGATACAATCGCTGCTGCTCGAATCGAGCATATTAGTCCCGCGGGTTCAAATATAAAAGTAGAGTTAATCGATGAATTCAGTCAACCGGTATTAGTTGAAATTCCAATGGAACGTTATAGAGAACTTGGAATCAAGAAAGGGGACAATGTTTATATAAGCCCAAAACAAACAAAAGTTTTCTTTGATGGGGCTTACCAGGACTATTCGATATAAACTAACGTCAACTCACTGTTAAAATATTTAAAAGATTACCACCGATAGCACCGATAACTGAACGAGACAGAAACGATTGATAATTTTGGATTATCGTATCATTTATCGGTGTTCATCGTCTTCATCGGTGGTAATCTTTGCAAATTTCCCTTAACTTGACAGCATTGACTAAAGCCTTAATATGCGATCGCTCGTGAAGAATTTTTACATCGAATTCACGCTATTTTATTTATGAATCTCCTGTAATGAGCGGATTGTAAATCCTTTATTACCCATTTCTAAGAGTCCATCCACTAGAGCTTTTGCCGCCTCTGCTGTTGTAAGACAAGGAACTCTATATTTAATAGCAGCCTGTCTGATCGCAAACGCCTCATCTCTAGTAACTCGACTGAGTGGAGTATTGATTATCAAATTAATTTTCTTTTCTTTGATAAAATCTACAACGTTTGGAAATCCTTCATGTAATTTATTAATCACAGAAGAAATCACTCCATTATCAGATAAGAGTTTATGAGTTCCCTTTGTGGCTAATAGGTTGTAACCCAGCTTAGAAAGTTTAACAATATAAGGGAGCAACTCAGGTTTTGTTTTATCATTGATACTAACAAAGATCGTTCCACCCTTAGGAGTTTCCTCTCCCGCCATAATCTGAGCTTTTAAATAAGCCTCGCCTGCGGTAGACGCAATCCCCATTACCTCACCAGTAGATCTCATCTCCGGTCCAAGAATTGTATCAACGCCTGGGAATTTATTAAATGGAAGGACAGCCTCTTTTACATTCACAAGTTTGACAGAATATTCCTCTTGTGGGATGAGTTCTTTTAATTTCTTACCAAGCATAATCATTGTGGCATACTTAACTATTGGAATCCCAATTGCTTTAGACACAAATGGAACTGTTCTCGAAGCTCTTGGATTTACTTCGAGTATATACAAGGTTTCATCTTTAATTGCAAATTGAATATTGATAAGACCTTTTACTTTTAATTCAAGTGCTAGAGCGCGAGTCGCCGCTTTTATTTCGGAAAGGATTTTATCTGAAATGTTTTGCGGAGGAAGCATACAAGCAGAATCCCCACTATGAACACCGGCTTCTTCGATATGTTCCATGATTCCTGCAATAAATACAGTTTCACTATCGCACAACGCATCTACGTCGACTTCAACCGCACTATCCAAGAAAGAATCGATTAGAATTGGTCTATCCTCTGAAATCTCTTCTGCTTCATCCATGTATTTGTCTAGACCGGCAGTATCATTGATGATAGCCATCGCTCTTCCGCCTAATACATAACTAGGTCGAACGAGAACCGGATAAGAAATTTCAGAAGCAATTCTTCTTGCATCTTCTCTTGTAGAAGCCATTCCATTTGCAGGTTGTTTTAAACCAAGTTTTTGTAAAACTTCCACAAAGCGTTTTCTATCCTCTGCACGATCAATCGAATCAGGGCTTGTTCCAAGAATTGGAACTCCTCGTTTTTCTAATTCTGTTGCAAGTTTGAGAGGTGTTTGTCCACCAAATTGAACAATCACACCAATTGGCTTTTCATTTCGATAGATGTTCATTACATCTTCTAAAGAAAGTGGCTCAAAATAAAGACGATCGGATGTATCATAATCTGTAGATACAGTCTCTGGGTTTGAATTGACCATAATCGATTCAACACCCATGTCTTGTAAAGCGTATGACGCATGGCAACAGCAATAATCAAACTCAATCCCTTGTCCAATGCGATTTGGTCCTCCCCCTAAAATCATCACAGATTTAGTAGTGGTTACATTGGATTCATCTTCTGTGTCATAACTAGAATAGAAGTAAGGTGTATAGGCTTCAAATTCTCCAGCACAAGTATCAATTCTTTTGTATACTGGAAATGTTTTTTCTTGATTTAAATATTCTTCAATTTCTTTTTCTTTCTTAGCAAGAATAGAATTAACTTGTGATTTAATCTTACTTACAACAGAACCAGAAGAAATAATTGATTCGATTTCTTTTTTGGAAGAAAGATAAGCAAGTTGTCGATTCGAGAACCCAAAGGTTTTCATTTTTCTGATAACGGAATAACCCTTTTCAATAAACTCAGCTTCTGATTTATGAATATCTTCCATTTGTCTTAAAAACCATGGTTCCATTCCAGTGATGGATGCGATTTCTTCCACTGTAAATCCAGCGTTAAACGCTAGCTTCAAGTTAAATATTCTTTTATCTGTTGGGACTTTGATCGCTTTTGTAATAAATGCTTTTTTCTCTGAATCTGGAACTCGATGAAATTCAATTAACTCTTTTAAATATCCATCCGAACCAAAACCAAATCTATCATTTTCAAGAGAGCGTAACGCTTTTTGAAAACTTTCTTTGAAAGTTCTACCAATCGCCATTGACTCCCCAACGGCTTTCATTTGCACTCCAAGTGTGCTATCTGCTCCAGGAAATTTTTCGAATGCAAAGCGAGGAATTTTTGTTACAACATAATCAATAGAAGGCTCAAAGCTTGCTGGAGTAACTCTAGTGATATCATTTTTAATTTCATCCAAAGAAAGTCCTATAGCAAGTAAGGCTGCAATTTTTGCAATCGGGAATCCAGTTGCTTTTGAAGCAAGAGCAGAAGACCTAGATACGCGTGGATTCATTTCGATCACTATAATCTCTCCGTTCTTAGGATTGACTGCGAATTGAATATTGGATCCACCTGTTTCTACTCCAATTTCACGAATGATCTTGAGAGCCATATCTCTCATTTTTTGATATTCTTTATCAGATAATGTTTGTTGCGGAGCTACTGTGATAGAATCCCCTGTATGCACACCCATTGGATCAATATTTTCGATAGAACAAATAATAACGACGTTATCCGCATTGTCTCTCATCACTTCCAATTCGTATTCTTTCCAACCGATTACAGACTCTTCAATTAGAATCTGACTAATTGGAGAAGCATTTAATCCTTTCATTGCAACTTCTTCGAAATCTTCCTCTCTAGTGCAATGACCACCGCCTGTTCCAGCCAATGTGAACGCTGGGCGGATAATCAGTGGTATCCCCACTTGTTCTTTAATTTTTCTAGCTTCTTCCATGTTGGTAGCAAGACCTGATTTAGGAACGTTCATTCCTATCGAAACCATTACTTGTTTAAACAGATCCCGATCTTCTGCTTTCTTAATCGCTTCAGCTTGCGCACCAATTAATTTTACCTTATAACGCTCTAAAATTCCCTCTTTCACAAGACTCATGGCAAGGTTCAGTGCAGTCTGCCCACCAACAGTCGGAAGAAGTGCATCAGGTTTTTCTTTTTCAATAATCTTAGTCAGAACCGAAACTGTAAGTGGTTCAATGTAGGTTGCATCCGCAAGCATTGGATCAGTCATGATGGTTGCGGGATTTGAATTTACTAAAATGGTTCTAAGACCTTTTTCTTTTAGGGCTTTTGCTGCTTGTGTTCCAGAGTAATCAAACTCGCACGCTTGTCCAATTACGATTGGACCTGAACCAATAATTAAAACGGAAGAGATATCTTTTCTTTGTGGCATAACACATGCCAGTTTTTAGAAAAACAGTTGAATCTCAAGTAAATATCAGTTCAATTTTTTTAAATTAATGTGAGTTAGATTTGACTCTTGTGTTCGGAGTAGTTCGAATCATTAGGAAAATTTGCATCCTATTTCATGAGGACTAAAGAGGAATTAGAGGTTTTTCTGGTATTTAGAGCCTTTTTAAAACCAATTCTGGAATGATTTAATCCTTTCTTCTTAGGTTTAAATTCTTATTCAATTTCTCTACCATATTTTTTAAAAAAACTGTAGAAGTCTGTTTTTAGAGAAAAAGATCTTCCATTTGGATTTGTCTGTTTTGTATTTTCGCAACTATAAGTAAAATTTGAATTATTTTGTTTTATAAAAGTTAGAGCATGAGAATCGAGATGAATGAATTTAGCGACCGAAAAGTAATGGGAGAGCCAATAAAGATTGGTGATTTTCTTTTTCTTCTTTATCTTTTTCTCTAATTTAGATAGGTATTTTTTGAGTAATTCAGGATTTTTTTTCTCCTCTGTAAACTTATTCGTGTGGAATTTAAAAATCCGCGGGAACAACTTGCCGGTATATTGAGGATCTGGCTTTAACGCATTATAACAATTTTGAATTCTAAATTTATAATATTTAAAATCAGTTAAAACTAACTCTTTATTTTTATCATTATCTAGATTCATCAATTTAAATTCTATAATATCTTCTATTGAACCCTGCTTCACTACGCCTTCATCAATAAAAAAATAATATAAATTTGAACTAATCAGCCCCTCTCCACCAACAGTGGATTGTAAAAAAAAGAAATCCTTTCCATCTATTTTTTTAGATTTTGTCTTTAATACATGTTTTATAGCCATTAAGGATTCATATAGAAGTTTATTTTTTTCTGTATCGAATATTTTTACTTCAGATACAAAATTAGAAATAGGTTTCACCTGCACTTTGTATTTGTTTCCCCAATTATGATCAACGGCTAATAAAGATTTGCCAATAAAGAAGAAAAATAATATAACTAAATTGAATCTCAAAAATACGCCTCGATATTATGATCACTTACCCAAAGAGGGTATCCACAGGTCTCATAATAGGAAAGAATAACGTCTGTTATCTTTTCTTCTACTTCTAAATCCGTTTGGTTTGAGACTTTTTTCTCAACGGAAATAAAATTTCTCTCTGCATAAATGGATTCTACTAGATCAGTTTCGAATAGTTTTCTAATCAAAAGAGGCATTTTATTTGGGAGACTAGTTTGCTGAATTGCAATACTCTGAATTTGTGATTTCGGAGAGACGATATTCCGATCCAAATAAAAAACCAAAATGGAATTTTTAGAGCGACTTAAAACTTCTAAATGGATATTTGGATAATAAAAAAATGCGTCATTCTCTAAATGATAGTCAATATAAGCGCCTCTGAGAAATAGTTCATCTTTCTCATTTAGAATCACTGGAACCGGATATTCATACAAAGTCTTTCGAATGAGTTTGTAATCATCAAATCCGACCTGACACTGAATTTTTTCTTTTTCATAGACAATTTGAATTTTAAAGGCTGATTTTATGCCGACAGGTCTTGATTCTATATGTTCGTTAATTTTTGCGATTGCATTTTCTGTAAAAAAAAGAGGAGACTCATTCACACTAAGAGTCTTTTTCTCTTTAAAAATAGTTTTAAAAATGGAAAAAATCTTCTTCATTTCAATTAGACTCAGTCTACCTATCGGCTACAAATTATCATACTGTTATAGATAAGAATTATTTTGCTTAAGTTTATTTTATTATGTCCGATAATACGCGTATGAGTAAACTTTATTCACATATTGGGGTTGCCCTTTCTCCAGTAAAATGTGTGGATTGAACACACGCTGTAAGTGAGGGCAACATGCCCTACATCTTTTTCAATGGATAATACGAATAAGCCGCTACTTATTTTGGATTTAGATGAGACTTTGCTACATGCAAATGTGGATTTAGTGCATAATAATTATTCTTATCAAACTCAGTTTCACTATGTCTACAATCGTCCCTATTTAAAGGAATTTCTAATTGATACAAATCAATCTTTTCAACTCTCTGTTTGGAGTTCCGGGGAAAAAGATTATGTAGAAGAGTTAATTGAAAAATCGTTTCCGAGAGAAATTATTCTTTCCTTTGTTTGGGATAGAAGTCACTGCACGCATAAGTTCGATCGTAAACTAAAGGAGCAAGTCTATATAAAAAATCTAAACAAAATTACGAAAGAAGGTTTTTCCTTAGAACGAACCCTAATCGTAGATGATTCTCCAGAAAAATTTCAACTTCATCGCAAAAACGGAATTTCTATACAGCCATTTCAAGGAGACAGCAATGATTCCGAATTGCTAAAACTTAAACGTTATCTGCAAAAGATCGCAAATAGCACCAATTTTCAAAAGCTAGATAAAGTAAATTGGAATCAGAGGTGAGTATGGCTGGGTTTAGGAAAAAGGTATTAGTCCTGCATTCATCAATCGGTGATAATTTTTCAATTTTTTCTACTTGCAATTTCAGAATAACAAGCCTAAATACAAACATGGTTACTATCAGTAAACAGCAAATGGCTGAGTAATAATAAGCTCGAAATATGGAATAGACTCGTTTCCCAACCAAACTACATCTTCCAGTGGCTAATCTTTATTATGCGATAACCTTATATTTAAAAATCAAAGTCAAACAAGTTTCTAACTCTTCCGAGTAGTAATTCTTGTCTTTTTTTAAAATGATTTTGGTCCCAGCTTTTCCATTGTCGAACATCTAACAATTCCCTTGTTAAAGAAAAAGCAAATTCACCTAAATTTTTATAGTTTTTTTTCTTATCATCAAAATCACGATTCAATTCAATTGTATCTTTCTTTCCAAGTGATAATGTTAAATTGCCTAATTTATTTAAACAGTTATTTGCATCTTCTTCATTCCAGTGTTTACTCCAATGTAATCCCTTTCTATTCCATTTTTCTGGCAATAAATGCTCAATATAAAAATATCTTCCTAATTCAATGAATGCAACATTGTTATCATGCATACTGTATTCTAGAAGTATGAGGAGAGGTTTAATCCATTTAGTATCATAAACATCTGTCGTTAAAGAAATCTTAAGAAGATCTTTTATATTATCTTCTTTTAGTTTAGTATGAATAAATTTTTCGATTTCATTTATTTTCTTTTTTCCTTTAATCATTAAAATTAATTCCATTACTATATGCTTTAATTTGGAAAGGGAGACACCAGAAATCCAATAGAGGTAGAATAATTTTCTAATCAAAAAATATATTTTTTCATCAGGGTATTTTTCATGAACGATTGTGGTTAATATGGATTTCCAAAAGCTAGTATAAGGCAAATAAAAAAATGAATGAATCATATTCTTTTCAGAGTTATATATTCTTTTATATGATTCAGAAAATTTCAGAAAGTCATATACTATCGCTTCCGGTTTCTCTTTTGATAATTTTTTGTTTTTTGATAAAGCAATGTATATGGAAGTCTTCGGGACATTATTCAATTTGTAATACGCGTAGTATGTTAATAAGTTATCTACATGTTCTTCGGTATCTTCGGAAATCCTTTCAATATTTATCCAGTTTTGTATAAACTGATCTTTTTTTTGTTTAGCTATTTTTTCCATTAAATAGCCTTTATATAGATCATAATTATTTATATCTAATCCCCGTGTATTTAAAACTTGAAAGAGTTTTACCGCATTTTCTTCACTATAGGCGATGATTGTAAGGATGACTACTTTTTCATATAAATAGGTTATGATTTTATCTAATTGGGATTTCTTCGAAGCTAGAATTTTTTCCTTTAGAACGAGACAGGCAAATTCATAATTGGAAAGTTCCTTTCGATTGGTTCTCTCCATTCTAGTAAAGTCTACAGATTTTAATATTTCTTTTTCAAAATGATTTTGGCGATGGATTTGAGTAACCAATCGTAATCGAAATTCATCCTCTGTCTGACTTTTTATTAAGTTTAATAAAGTTCTATCCTTTGGATATAATAAGTCCCTCAGAACACAAAATAAAATTGTCAGTGTTGTTAGGCGTTGCTGACCATCTATTACTAAGAATTTATTTTCTTTCTTTATTAATATCATTGAGCCTAAAAAATACGTATCTTCATTTTTTGACCATGCATCAATAATATCATCCCATAATTCTTCTATCTGCTCTTTTTCCCAACTATACGGTCTTTGATAATCTGGTATTTCGTAAAAACTATCAACGTTGCCAAATAGACTTTTTAAATTTTTTGCTTCTGGTTTAAATATATTTTCAAAGGACATTTTTCTCTCCATACTTCAATTGTGAGGTGAAGGTTTACATGTAGCTATCGTTCGGATTCGAATTTGAATTTGGCTTAACCACTTTTTCGTTTTAAAAATCGATTCCTAAATCACACCATTACTAGCACGAAATATTTTGGTGTCAATTTTTTTACAAAAGAAAAAGTTATGGATCGAAGCGGGCAGAAGGAAGGCAACTTCCCTTGCGTTAACTTTCCAAATAAACTAAAATAAATTTAATTAAACAATCAGCGGTTTGGAGTATGGATTCGACTAGGCTCACCGAGCGAGTTATATCTTCTCGTGGCTTTTAAGCGGATAATCTTTGTTAGACGGTCTTTTCCCGAGCAGGAAACAATTACTTCAAGCCCTATTTTAGAAATACTTTTTACAATGGCATTCCAACCATTTCAAATTTTAGAAAGGCTCATACATAAAATGATAGCCGATTTGAATAAAAGAGATGTTGGAAAAAGAGAAATGGATCGGTGAGGATAATATACAATAGGCGGTATTTTTGGTATAGATACTCCCTATTAAAAATCTCGGGAGTGACATCTTACATCACTTGCAAAATTCTTAAATCGGATAGATGCAAACAAACAACGCATCCAATTATCCAATAACCCATTCAATAAAACCCTTCGTGTTTCTTCGTGCGCTTCGTGGTTTATAATGAACCCAATCGAAGTATGGTTTTGAAAAATTATATCGAAATACATGGCAGGTCGCGTGACCTGCCCTACATTTTTTATATGAACATAATTCACAAACCACCACCCATCCGTGTTTATCCGTGTTCATTCCACCCTTCGCTCCAAGTATTCGCGACCAACGCCTTCGCATGTGTTTAAATCGTTTACCCCCATGCCTATCGGTGTTCATCTGTGTTTATCGGTGGTAATCTTTTAAATCTCTTCTTCTTGTATTGAATTCCCCATGCGACAAACGGAATGGAGCCAGATCGTGATCTGCCTCTACAATTTATATATGAACATAACCCAAACCACAAAACCCATCGGTGCATATCGGTGTTCATCTGTGTTTATCGGTGGTAATCTTCTAAACCTTCTTCCCACCATAATAATTCCAACTGACTAAATCTTCAAAACTTCTACGTTCATCGGAAACCCAATCAATCGTATTGCGCTTACCGTCTTCATAAATATAACCTAAACGATAGACGGCCATGAGTTCATGTGTTTCAGGAACTTTTAGAATTTTCAAAATCTTATCCCAGTTTTCAGGAATTTCCATTGGAGTGGATACAAACTGTAAACCAATTCCTAAAGAAGTAGCAGTCAGCCACATATTTTGCAAAGCGGCGCCCATCGAAATCAAAGAATAAATACCTGATTTTTCTCCTGGTTGATATTCTTCTTTTTTCAACATAAATCCTAGTAGCAAGGGAGAATTCGTTACTATCTTTTTTGCATCTTTACCTAAAATATTGGGAACTCTAAGAAAATTGAGTAGCTTTACTCCATCCTCTCCAAATATTTTTGAAATGAAAGGTCTTAGAACCATTGGAATTTTATCTATGAAGATTCCAGAGCGTTTTTCTTCCATTTCATTTTTTGAAAAACGAAAATACTTTAAATAACGTTTAAAGAAAACACCCTTGGAAATCAAATGCTGCATAGACTCTCCCGCAATGTCTCCAATTTCTTGTCTTACTTTCGGGTCAGTTACTAAAATAAAATCCCAAGGCTGACTATTAAAATGAGAAGGCGCACGATTTGCCGCAAAAATAATTTCTCGAATGTCCTCTTCTCGGAGTGGTTGATCTTTAAATGCTTTATTTGTGGTTCTTCTTCTGATTATACTTTCTCTTAATTCCATGTTCCACTCATACTTCTGAAATCCATGCAAGTCAATGATTAAAAGTTTTTAAATTACTTGATGATTTTTCCCTATTTTAGAAATCTATTTTCTATGAAAATACATCCAACAGCAATTATTGATCCCAAAGCGGAATTACATGAAACAGTTGAGGTAGGACCTTACTCGATTATTGAAGGCGATGTGCAAATCGGAGAAGGCTCTTGGATTGAAAGCTGTGTTCGAATTTATTCCGGAACTAGAATGGGTAAGTTTAACAAAGTCCACCACACTGCAGTGATCGGTGGATTGCCACAAGATATTAGCTTTAAGCCTGAGACTAAAACTTATACTCAAATTGGCGATTACAACACATTTAGAGAGGGCTTTACTCTGCATCGCGCAACAAAAGAAGGAAAGGCTACAATCATTGGCAATAAAAATTATTTCATGGGTCAAGCGCATATCGCACATGATTGTGTATTTGGCGATGAGAATATCATTGTTTTAAATGGACAAGTTGCAGGTCATTGCCATATCGGAAACCATGTTTTTATTTCTGGACTGGTTGGACTCCATCAGTTTTGTAGTGTCGGGGATTATGCAATGTTAGCCGCTTGTTCCAAAATTCCACGCGATGTTCCTCCCTATGTAACGATAGATGGAAACCCTGCTACCGTCATTGGTTTAAACTCCGTTGGGCTAAAGCGAGGTGGATTTTCTGTTGAAACTAGAAATAAAATCAAACATGCCTATAAAGTAATTTATCATTCAAAGATGAATACAACCCAAGCATTAGAAGCACTCAAAGCAGAAAATGACCCATCACCTGAAGTGCAGTATATTATTCGTTTTATAGAAACTTGCGAAAGAGGGATCACTGATCATAGAGAAATATGAGATTAATCGTCACCGGGGGAGCCGGATATATTGGAAGCCATATCGTCTGCGAGTTAAACGCTCGCACAAAACATGAAGTAGTCGTTGTTGACACAATGGAAAAAGGTTCTGAAGTAAATCTTTTTCCACAAAATGAATTTATCAAAGGAGATATAGCAGATGACGCTATTCTCAAGAAAATATTCTCAAAGAAAGTAGACGCTGTATTTCATTTTGCTGCGTGGAAGGGAGCCGGAGAATCCATGCTTCTTCCTGAGAAGTATTCGATTAACAATCTAAATGGAACTTTAAAACTTCTTACTGCTATGTCTGAAAATGATTGTAAGAATTTTATTTTTTCTTCTTCTGCAGCAGTATACGGAGCACCCGTTTATTTGCCAATCGATGAAAAACATCCTTTGAACCAAGAAAACTATTATGGATTTACAAAGTATTCTATTGAAGAAAATTTAAGATGGTATGACAAACTAAAAGGGATCAAGTATGCGGCTTTGAGATATTTTAACGCTGCTGGTTATGACACGCAAGGTAGAGTTAGAGGTCTTGAAAGAACTCCAGCGAACCTTTTACCCATTATCATGGAAACGGCATGCGGCATGCGACCAAGTTTTGAAATTTTTGGTGAAGACTATGATACACCAGATGGAACTTGTATTCGAGATTATATTCATGTCAGTGATCTCGCTCTCGCGCACCTTCTGAGTTTAGATTATATTCTCGAAAAGAAAGAGTCGATTACAATTAATCTAGGCTCTGAAAATGGATACTCTGTAAAAGAGATCACTTCGATGGCGGAACAAGTTGTAGGAAGACCAATTCCGCATAAGATTGGTCCTCGTAGACCAGGAGATCCAGCAAAACTTTTAGCGTCATCCGCTAAAGCTAGAGAATTACTCAATTGGAAGCCAGTCTTTAGTGATTCTAAAACTTTAATTGAATCTATGTGGAATGTTTACCCGAAAGGTTAATTAACGTTAGTCAGTTCGATGTAACAGAATATTTTAAAGATTGCCACCTATTGCCGCGAACGAGCGGCAATGGATTTTGGGTGGAAAGATAATGGGCACCGATAAAAGATATGATAATTCAAAATTATCCATCGCTTTTTATCGTTCAGTTATCGGTGTCCTCGGTGGTAATCGTTTATATTCATCTGTGTTAATCCGTGGTAAAAAAAAAGTGAGTCTACTAAACTCACTTTTCTTCGACAAACAGTTATTAACCGCTTGCTTGATCTTCGTCTTTATAAGCTGCTAGTTCTTCTTGATTTGGACTCACTTCTTCTTCAGACTTAGTCATTGAGTAGCCGCCTTGACCAACCTCAACTATATTAATATCTTCATTAGAAGGAATCGGAACCCCTGATGGAGGAAGTAATGTAAAAGAATGCTTTCCAGTTTGAGTGAACGGAGGCATAGTAAATGTTATTTCCGAAGCAGATGTGCATTCTGCTTGAATTGGAGTGCTAAAACCCTCAACCATAACCTTCATACCAGTTAAAAATCCAGACCCAAGAACAGAGACCTTTACATTCTCTTGGTTAATTTCAATGTTATTTGGAGTTACAGCATTGATGGTAATTTCTTTACCGATAGCTTTACTTCCTAAATATCCTGTTTGGCTAACACCCATTAATCCCAATAATGTAGGAGGGATATCCGGTAGTCCCTGCAATGGATTCCCAAGTGCTAGGTTATAAATATACGCACCTATTCCAACAATAGTAAATCCAAAGAGTTGCAGACGAGATAAATCAACACTTCCCCCTTCACAAAAGAGATTACTTAATTCAGGTGGTTTACTTTTTATTTCATTCTTTGGTTTCTTTGCCCCTAAGCCACCAGCAGCAATCAATCCACCATAACTAATAGACATTAATATAATTAAATTAGGATTAAAATCTGGAATCTTTCCGTTTTGTAGCAATAATCCTTGGCTGATAATAACATAAGAGTAACTACCGATAGCAGCTATCGTCCAGACAAAAGCTTGAAACTTAGAAAGACTATAACTATTCGTTGCCTTATCAGTCAGAATAAGCTCAAAGAAATGAACTATAGTAGGTCTTTTCTCTCCTCCTTTTCTGGCTATCTCTCTCTCCTGTTGTCTCTTAATCAATCCTCTCAATATCGTATATAGGAAAATTAAAAATAGAACGATCACAACTATACCAAACAAAGCAGAATAGAATTTCCATGTAGGAGGTAATAAGGTGAGACCCACAAAATTAGAAGGTCTACCAGCAACAACCATTCTAATTTTTAAAGACTTTCGAATTCCGCCCTTCATTAAATCTTTTTTAAGAGGAACTGTAAATCTAAGTTCCTGTGATTCATTCACGATAGGCGACAAGAAAAATGGCCTCTTCTCATCTAATTCAGTATAAGTATCTTCTCCTGTATTGCTAACGATTGATTCATAGAATACAATGCTCACCTTGTCTATATCAGATCCAAAATTATTTCCATAAACAGTGATTGTATCCCCTCTTGTGCCTCCTTCCGGGCTGATCTTCTCTATATAAGGTTGTTTTCCAGGCTGATCATTTAAGGGGGGAATTTCAAATTCAAGTTCCGACTCTTGTGTTTCACTTGCATTTGGATATTTAGAGAAAAGTTTTATTCTTCTTTTTCCTGCTTCGATTTTATAGTAAGCCGCCACAACAAAATTAATAACGTTTGGATTATCAGCATCCTTCTCAGCGCTATCAATCACGATATCTGATGGGATTTCTCCAATCTGAATTCTAAGCTTTTTATCTTTTTTACCATTTAACTCTTCAATCAGTTCATCCGGTCTATCAGTAACAATAGAAACCCAATACTGGTCTGAAGATAAGTCCTTAAAGCTAAAATACTTGATTTCATATTTAGAACTAGATGAAACAGGTGCCTCAGTCGTCTGATTGTTTGTAGTTACAGGCGGGGCATTTGTTTCTGTTGGAGTATTACCAATCTGTGCAAACAGAATGGATGGAAGGAATAGAAATAAAAAAATCTTGTAGAGCAAAAGGAATCTCCCTAAAAATTAAGTCAGTTTTACAGTTTTAATTATCGATCAAAATGTAAATTAAAATCTAAAATTATACTTCACATACGAGTCGTAAGACGTGTTTGTTTGTATTGCAGATGGACTCACCGGAGTTGGCGGAAAAAAAGCAAACTCAAAGGCATCATTATCAACCCCTAGATAATAAAATAATCCAGCTAAAGCAAGCATCGCAAAAACTCCTCCCGCACTGGCAGTTCTGTAAGTTGTAAACTGCCTAGCAGCTCTCTCGTTACTTTGAACTATCGTATTTTGATAATTATAAAATATAAGAAGGTTGGTTATAGAATTCGAATTACTACCAGAGAAAAAACTTTGATAAGTTGTAAATAAAGTCAACCCCCCTGCGACTTCTCCTTGCAATGGATCTCCTCTAATTTTATCTCTTTGCACACGAGCTCGGTAATCCCAATACATAAAACTCGCATAAAATAAGCCTACCGAATAAACAGAAAATTGGGATAAATCAAAATAACTATAATCAAGAAAGACTTTCAACCTATGTTTATAGTAATCTTCTGTTTTTCCCTTTTTCAATTTTGCATTTACTGTTGTCGTTTTTGAAGAATCAACTTCTACTCCAGCAAAATAATCTACATACTCTTCCTTTTCTATACGAATTCGATTCTGACCTAAAGGAACCACTACGTTCTGAAGAGGTGTTTCTCCTAGATATGTCATTCCTAGATAGACACTTGCGCCTGACGGTTCAGATTCAACTGAAATCAATCCTTTTTTTTCGATTTTCTTCAATTGAAAAGAATACTTAGAAACAGAATCCTTTTTCAAATTCACTACTCGGGAGAGAGTTTCGTGTCCTTCTTTATTGATTGAAATTGAATGTTGACCAGAAGCTACGTCCGTCTTCTCGAGAGGAGTCTTTCCTGCATAATGTCCATCAATAAAAACAAGTGCGTCTACTTCCTCACCTGTCTCAACTAGGATCGTTGCCATTTCTTTGTTGAATAAAAGCTTTTTTAGTTTGAAACCCATAGAGCTCATTTCTTGATAAGCACGACGAATGGAAACTGTTTCTACAATTTGATCTACTTTACCATTTTTTCGATTTGTAAACTCTAAGGTAATAGACATACTATCGTTTTCTCTGGTTGAATATTCTCCAGTTAAAACATAGAAACATTTATTCTTTCTCCCAATCTCCAAATTTTCTTCTAACATAGGAGGGGTTTCCAATTCAATAAACTTCACTTCCAATTTTATATAGCGCGGATCTTTTTCCGGTAAAGTTTCTTTTTGACCTGAATTCAAGTCACTTATAGTTTTACGGTTAAATGTTTTTTTACTTTCTTTCGCTGGGAGACTCTTTGCATTTTCTCCATAGCCATGGTAAATAACGGTTTCCAATACATCAGGATCAAAGACAAATTTAAAGCCATTCAGATTTGAAATAACTACAGAAGGGATTCCATTTGAGAGATATTGAAACTTCTCATTTTCATTCTTATTTCTAAATGGAAATACGCAAAGTTTTCTAGATTTTTCATATTCAATTTTTTCAGGAAGAGACTGATCTAAAAAATTAAAATAATCATCTACTCCAAAAAGGGATGGAATCAAAATAAAAAATAATAGAATACTTTTTGGAAAAAAATTTAGAAAAAGCTTATTTCGAATTCGACTCATTTGACTTCTTCTTTGAATAATAGATGTCATAAGACCAAGCTACCTACATTGATAAATTTCTAGCTACCAGATTGCGAACAACCATTTCATCCGCTTACTGAGCGAGCGCCTATAGTGAATTATACCAAACACTACTCCAATAAAACCATTGAGGGAAGTTTCTTTTTAGGGTTTGGTATATATTGACTATCTCTTATTACATACTTTTTTTTCAAAGTCGAAAAGGTTTTTTACTTCCTCTTTTTACTAAAAGATAACACTAAAAATAGAATTGCAATGATAGGTGTAAACAAAGCTAGAGGAGATTTTAAAAAATAATCCTTTGAAAAAGCAATTTGCTCTCCCAGACCAGGACCAAGAAAATCTGTTCCAAAATCTATTCCCATATAACTAAAAAGGGCAACAGTCATAATTACACTCGGAATCCCAGTAATAAATAGAATATAGAGCAAACTTGATATTTCTGGCAATATATGAGTTCTATATAAATAAAAGTTTCCTCCACCCATGATTCTAGCAGCAATTACATAACCACTTTGTTTTACTTCTCTAACCTTTGCTTGAATAGACTCAAATGCAAATGCCCAATCGGATAAAAAGATAGCGATATAAAATACAACTAATTCAGGACCAAGAGAATAAAGAACGATAATTGCCACAAGAAAGGATGGGAGAGAGAGAAAAACAGATGAAATAGACTCTAACAATAAATTTGAATACCTACCAGAGACATAGGACAAAAAGGAGACCATTACCGACAAAAAAAGAGTGATGATTCTAGCAGGAATCGAAATTAAAAAAGTCGTGAATGTTCCATACGCGTATAACGCATAAATATCTCTACCTAATTGATCACATCCCAATGGATGCATCCAGTTCTCAAAGGGAGGGAATCCTGAAAGCGTTAAATCAACCTTAACTGGAGCCGGAAAAAATAACATACCAATCAAAATAGATACACTAAAAATAATTTTTAAGAAAACCATATTCTTAATCTAAAGCCAATTTATACTGTAATAACTTTGCAAACCTTGTAAGAGAATAAAAAATTATACCTGAATAAAACAAAAGAGCCCTTAACAAATTTTCATCTAAACTCTTTACTGCATAATAAAGAGATTTTCCAATACCTGGAAAAAAGAAAATTTCTTCTACTAAAATGGAACCAGAAAGCAAGGAACTAAAATCAATCAATATAAAGATTAAAAGAAGTGGTAGTATTTTTCTAAGTATGTAATAAAAAACAATTCTAGAGCGACTAAATCCTCTTGTCTGCAAAAAGAAAAAATACTCTGAGCTTGTTTCTTTTTTACCTTCCTCTAAGCTAATGTAGAAAATTCGGGCAAAGACCCTAGATCCTAAGGCTGTAGCAGGCAGGATCAAATAAAGAACGTTATTCGCCTTATATCCGCCAGGTGGTAAAACTCCTAGATACAAAAAGAAAACCAAAAAGAGTAAAATGGAAACAACAAAGATAGGAGTTGATAGTATCAATTTACACAAAAACAATATAAACATTTCTAATAAATCGAACTGTAAATAAATACAAAAAAGTGCTAAAAATAAAGCAAGAATAGATCCACCTATGGATGCCAAAATAGAAAGCTGTAAAGTAGGCACTACTTTCTTTAGAATATGAGAATCTACATTTTCACCAGATTCTGTTTTTCCAAAATCCAAGAGGATAAGAGACTTCATGGAAACTAGAAAAGAATTTAGATAACTCCTCTCAGTGGCTAACTCTTGTATATCGCTATTTTCAAGACTAGACTCTGCATATAAAAAAGTCTTATCCTGAGAGCGAATGGTTGTAATGATTGAGATAAAAACAGTCAGGCAAAGAGTGAATAGAATAAATTGAAAAAACTCTTTTACCAAAAACTCAAACCTTCTTATTGAGAAAAGGCTGCCAAAATATCATCGTAAGAGTTTGAGCAAATCATTTTGTTGCGTTCTTCTTTTAGGTTTAGAGTCTTAGCGATGAGCGCGAGAGTTTTGATATGTTCTTGAAATTTATTCTTAGGGACTATTAGTAATATAAAAATGTGAACTGGCATTTTATCAATTGCATCGAACGCAATGCCTTCTTTAGATAAACCGATTACAACTTTCAAATCCTCAACAAGGCTTACAGAACAATGGGGTATAGCCACTCCGCTTCCTATGCCTGTAGACATTGACTTTTCTCGATTCAGAAGAGATGTAATAATTTCCTGACTAGCACTGTTCGCTATGCTACCTATTTTCACACCGTGCTCTACAAGACTTGCAATCACACTTTCTTTATCTTTAGCCTTTAGATCATAAATGATATTATTAGGAGTTATTAGTTCTAATAAGTGATTCATTTTCTTATAATATATCTATAGAGTAAGTTTTTCGCGAAAATACTTTCTGTCACTAAATAAAAAGTGAATCCATATAAAATGAAAAAAATTATTATAAAAAGAATCGGAGGAAATATTAAGCCGGACTGAATCAAGAACCAACCAGCCGCCAAAGCCAAAACACCAACAATAAGCGAAATAAAGGAAGATAAATGGTGACTTCTTCCTGGTGCGGAAAACAAAATATACCACAAACTACTAAAGTTTATTATTTTATTTTTACAGAGAAGTATATCGTATCTATAATAAAAACTAAACAGAAAAACAAAAACCGAAATCAAAAAAAGATCTAATAAGAAATTTTCCTGTCTTAAGAAAACAAAACCCACTAAAATTAATAGGTATAAATCTAGACTTTCCAAGACTGAAAATGATAAATTTAGAAACGAACTTCCAGGAATACTCATTGGCGTAAGAAACAACCCACTGATACCAGAATAAAAAGATAACATAGGTATTTCTGAGTTTGATGTTGCTAAATTCATTTTGAGAATATGGAAATGATCTAAAAATAAAGCAGTGGAGACAGTAAGCAAAGATAAAAATAATCCAGCAGGAAATCTAAACTTATAAAATAAATTTCCTTTTAAAGAGAATAAGAAATAGATACCAAGACTTATACTCAGAGTAAACCAATTTAAAAAACCTAAAGGGGTAATCAGAAGATAGAGAAGCATCTGATAAAAAAAGCCTATATAATAAATATAACCGATTCTCAGTTTATAAAAAATATAAAATAAACTGGAGGATATTAGTAAAACAATCAAATAGAAAGCAAATGATAAATTCTGCAAAGCTACAAAGATAGATATTCCATATAAAACCAAAAATGAAAATATATCCACAAAGAAATCGTCTGAGAAAACTTTGAAGCCACGGTTTGTAAGTAGTATACTATGGGATGACAAAACTAGCTCCTTGTTTTATTTCGGCTATACGCGTAGATAAATCGATATGCGATGGACACAGTAAGGAACAAATTCCACAATCAAGACAAACACTTGAATTAAAACCTGTTTTATCTTTGTCTAAAATTGCTCTTGGATTTGCAGCAACAGGACAATAATAAGAACAATCATTACAATCGGTGCAAGACTTTTCATTTTTTTCAAAATGAATTCTATCGCAAATGATCACAGAATGATGTTTGTAAATATCAAAAATAAATTCTGTTCCAATTTCATAGACTGGCTGCTTATCATAAAACGAATTTACAGTAAAATATTTATATCTAGTTTGAAAACTATTTAAAAAATCAGATAGATTTAATCCATTTTTTAACAAAAATGCTTTAGTCTCTCCCTCTAACGTTCCGCTTTGATTGATAATATTGACTGAAACATAACGTTCATGAAATGGGATATTAAAATAAAGTCCACGAATCAGATGATAAATTGTTTCAGGACCTAAATACAAAAATCTATCTTTAGGAAAGTCCTTTGCAATATCTATCCCAACATATTTATGTAAAAAATATCTAGGACTACCTTCTGGATAGATATAATTCATTTTCTTGTCTGTAAGAAAATCAATAACGTTCACATTTGGAAAAATTTCTTTTATGTTCTTTTTTAATTTTTCTAATTCATTTTTATAAACTTCAAAAATCTTACTTCTGTAGTCGATTAGGTTTTCTTTTGTAAATGGAACGAATAAAATAAAGGACTCTCTGTCTGGAATCAAAGAGGAAAATAATCCAGATAAAGATTGTCCTGGAAAATCTAGAGAAACAAGACCGGTAGAGTCAATCTTCTGTTTTAGTGATTCTAGGGAATAATTACCGTTAAACGCTTGAGGTTTAAAATTCAACTCACCATCAATTGTAAATCGAATTGTGGAAGTACTTGGGTAATAATGTGCTATACCATTAGCGGGCGAAAGAATACGAGCAGACTCATCTTGAAAAATTATATCCCCAATAGAAAGACGCCTGGGAAACTCTCCAACAGGCGTTAGCTTCCTGCCGTAAAACTCACCCTGAATGTTTAGCTCAGATAGAGATGGGACAGGAACTCTAAGATCTGTAGAACTTTTAATTTTAAAGAATTGAGAAGTTTTGTAGGTTGCCAAGATGAACTTCCCAGACTACTTCTTTAAGAAGCAGTCTTTACCATATAAATTTCATCTTTGATAGGTAGTTCTTTTTTTAGATTTTTGATATAAGGTAAGATTTCACCCATTTCTTCATAGAATTCACAATCAGCTTGCATACGTCTTGCTACAGTAAAATACTTATAAAGCTTTTCTTCGCCGGATCTTTTAGACCATTTTTTCTTAGTGCATTTTACTCGGAGAATATATTTATCTTGTTCAGCTTCAAAATTTCTTACTACAACACAGTTAATGCAATTCGCACAATAGACTTTCTCGCTCATACTTTGAGTGCCACCTTTCTCTTGGTTTTAATTATTTCAGAGTTGATAGATTATCAACTCTGAATCAGTAAATTTAGTAATCAGTACACTGTCAAGCAATTTCGACATTGACTGCAGGCTTCTCTTGCATAGATGGAAGACTCCAAAGAGCCTCTTTGATTGAATTGATCGCAACAAAGAAAAATCCAAGAGAATAGATAAACATAAATCCAATGATAAATGGTTTTTCTACAACGATGGAAACATATACGCAGAATAAACAATATACTCCCATAAAAAACTCAACAAGAGTTAATAAATCAAATGGAACGTAGTATTTTAGTCTTTCTTTGATATTGTCAGAATTTTTTTCTAATCTCATCTTTGGAGTTCTTTTAAAACTAGATTGGATTCCAAGAACAGCTTCTAGCCATGCTCTTGTATTTACAACAGCAACGCCAGTTCCAATCATAATCATAACAGGTAAAAAGAAAATTCTAGATTTCCAATCTGGGTAGATTTCTCTTTGAGAATACATATAAAATATGATCGGTCCAATCGATCCAATCGATAGAAAGGCAGCCGTAGCATACAAGATCACAACGGGTAGATCAAATAAATTAAGCCCAGACCAAAACTCCATAAGTAAGAGAGGCGCTGTAAATAAGATATTAATGATCATAAGCGGATGAACGGAATAGTTAATCAAGTGAACGATCGCTTCCCCTTTTATCTTCCAACTTAAATTAGCATCCCAAATTCTAGGTAATAGTTTCACAGCCGTTTGGATACTACCTTTACACCATCTGAATTGTTGAGATTTATAAGCGGAAATCATAGCTGGAATTTCAGCTTTACAAACGATATCTTTGAAATAACGGAACTTCCAACCTTTTAACTCAGCACGGTAAGAAAGATCAAAATCCTCTGTTAATGTATCATGCTCCCAACCACCAGCATCAATTACACAAGACTTTCTCCAAATCCCAGCAGTTCCATTGAAGTTCATCCAAAGGTTACTAGCATTTCTAGCAACTTGTTCGATCATAAAGTGACCGTCGATTCCATAGCTTTGTGCTTTAGTAAGAAGATTATAGTCTTGGTTGATATGACCCCATCTTGCTTGCACCATTCCAATTTCTGGGTCTTTAAAATATGGAACTGTTTTTAGTAAAAAGTCTGGTTCCGGAACAAAGTCTGCATCAAAAATGGCTACGAACTCACCCTTTGCCTTAGCAAAGCCAGCTTCTAAAGCTCCTGCTTTGTGTCCTGCGCGGTTCGTTCTATGTAAATGCTCAATCGCAATGCCTTTTGCTTGGTATTCTTTTACAATACGACGAACTTTCTCAACTGTTTCATCTGTTGAGTCATCTAGAACTTGAATCTCTAAACGATTTGCGGGATATTGTAAACGAACTGCCGCATCGATTAAACGATCCACTACATAAAATTCGTTGTAGATAGGCAATTGAACTGTTACAAAGGGAACATTTGAATCTGTGACTTTAAAAGCCAGATTTGGGTCGGATTCGCAGTAAGATTTGTTTTTCTTATAGAGCCATACCATTAAAAGAGTATGAAGACTGAACAAAAATAGAACAAAAATGTCTACTGCATAAATGGAAATAAAAAGAGCGGTTATAATAATTAGCATACTTGTCAAAATATAGACTTTAGGCGCCCTGTCAAGCCAAATCCCTTTCCTAGTTAGAAACCACCCTTCGAACCATGCTTTCAAGTCAAGGGAGATTCTCGAAGATTACCACCTATGCCGGCGAAAATTCGAGTATGGATTTTGAGTGGAAGGACGATGAACGATCTGACTAAGCTTTCCGCATCGCTCAGATAAAAGATACGATAATTCGAATTTATCCATCACTTTCATATCGTTCAGTTATCGGTGCCCTCGGTGGTAATCTTCTCAGGGAATAATTTCGAAAATTGGAAATTTTTTTCTTGCCAATAGGAGAATTTATGTATTTGTGAAACCCCTAAAGGATGCCGATACACATTATGGAACAAAAGAAAAGTAAATTTATGTCGCTTATAGAGAGAATTACTACAAAAGCAGAGAAGCTAGATCAACTTTGCAATATCATTCCACAAGAGCTGGACTATAAGCGTCATGAGCGCAGTAAATGGAATAGTTGGCATTCTGAATGGAAAAAAGCTTGGATTGACTCCTCTGAATCATACCTCTCAGACGAAGAAAGAGAAGCAAAACGATTAGAAACTTCTATTACCACTCGATACAGAACTGTAGACTAGTTTTTCAATTTCCTTTGTTCTAACCTTCTGATTAAAAACACAAAGTTGAAGGAGATTTACCCAGACAATGGAAACATCATTAAACGTAAGAAACATCATTGCAGCAAATTTACCAAAGGAAAATATAATTCCGCAAGTTGACCGTGACTTGGAGAATTTAAAACAAAAAGAAGAAGTAAATCAAAACGAAGATTCTTTTACCAAAAACTTTCAAAAAGACAGCAAAACCACTTTAGAGGAAAGGCTAAGTCAAGTTATTAGTGCAGATGAAATGAAAAATTTACTTTCTATGCTTATGAGAATACCAAATGAAACAACTATGAATAGTAGAATCGATTTAAGAGTCTGAGGAGTCCCTTCTGTTAGCGATTATCATACAAGACAGTTCCTTTTGGTTATTGGGGATTCTATTTATCATTTGTTTAATTGGACTTGGTGCGGTATTTTATAGCCAACTTGTTCAACCCTTTATCGATCAAAGAATTTCAGAAATAGAATACCCTCCCGAAATTGGTCAGAAATTTGAATACATTGTAAATGAGGCAGATAGAGTTTCCTATTTTTCAATTGGAGCAAATACAGGAGACATTCCAACTAAATGTGCAGCTATTTCAGAAGATCATCTAAATTTTATATTCAAGAAAGACCCTCGAAACGAAGAATATTCTATAACAATCAAAAGATCTGGACCTGTATTGTATAAACATCCTCGTATGTCCCACTTTCTCAAAATGGCTGGGACAGAAAAGTTAGAAAGTCACGAATTGATTGGAAAAGTAGCAGAGTTTAGACTTTCAGATAAAATTTCAAAAGAGCGTATGATTGACTTCATCGAAATTACTTTGTCTACAGCCTTTGTAATAAGTAAATCTGGAAGAGAAAGAATGAAGTTTATTTTTACCTTCAACAAAGTGCATCCAGGATTTAATCTAAAAACAAAAAATAGAAAGGGACTCTTTCCTTTAGGAAAAGATAGTCACCATAAAGAAGATGTTACTCCAACGGATGAGGATACTTAAGATTAGCCTTTCTTTTTTATAATTATACAAGCTAGGTATTCTAACGTATTTCCAATTCCTTGCGACTTTCCGAATCCATCCAAAAAAAGACTTAGACGAAGCATCAATTCCTTAGAGTTTTTAAAAGTAGGCTTCGAAAACACTTCACTTTCTATCATTGATACCAAATCACTTGGATTGATATTTAGGATTTCATGAACACGATCTGAGAGTAGAATTAGATACGAAGGATTAACCAAAATCGTTTTAGAAAAAGTTGTATCCTTTCTTTTAAAATCAAAATATATTTCACTACTCACGTTAGTAGAAAGACCATTGTCACTTAAAATCATCATCGCTGTTTTTTGGTTTTGTAAAAAGCTAATATGATTTGAGTGATTCGAAACGAAGACTAAACTTAAGTTTAAATTTTCTTTTTCCGTTGACCGAATCGCATTCCATATCAGATATAAAATTTCTTCCTCTTTTGCATTGTATAGACCGGAACTTAGAGCAAATAATCCCTGTAATTTATATTTGTAGATTGAATCCAATATTTCAATTTCTTCAAAGCCTGCCATTACGCATAAATATCCCAATTCAAAATCAATCACAGTCACAAAATCACACCGCGGATTATTAGTGAAATTTGGGAAAATTGAAACATCTAGATTCTCCAAATCACCCAATTTTGACTCTGGCAAAAATGGCTTTAATCGTTCTACGATACTTGTATTATTTAATTCTATTGCTTTTTTTAAGCGGTCTTCTTCTCTCTGTTTACTTAAAAGAATTCCCTGATTAAAAAATTGAATGATTTGATTTACTTCTGAATCTGGGTAGATAGAAATACCCCTATCTTCATTAGGAACTAACGTCTTACTCCAATATTGGATGAGATGAGAAAGATGACGAATCGATTCATAAAAATTATTTGTAAAAACATAAGCGCCCAGACCTGCTAATATCGAAAACGAACTAGCAATCAAAAGTCTAGCCCAGAAAAAATTTCTTGGAAAAACTTCTGGATTTGTCTCATCGATCTTGCTAAGCCATAGAGATTGTTCAATTATGAAGAAAAATAAAAAAGCAGATAAAACTAAAATAAAAACTACGATAGAAACTCTTAATCTAAAACTCAGTGTTTGCTTCATGCCCTTCTCGCAACAACTATCATTCTAGATCCATGGTTTTTATACTTTTCCATTTTATAATTTCCATAGATTTGTATTATTTCAAATTTATTGTTTTTTAAAATAGAGGAAAATTCAGATACAGTGAAAACTCGCATTATATGTTTGTCTTTGATTTCTTTTTTATCTAAATTATAGACAAAGTTTACTTCCACTAGAGTTTCGTTTAAGTCATCTATACCTTCGGATTTTTTTAATTTAAAACCACGATTTCTTTTAATTACCATATTTCCAACTTTTGCATGACCAACCGTTGTTAATGGCTTTCTTTGAATGAGGCGAAGCGGAACAGCGTTCCATACTTCTAAAACTAATAATCCTAAGGGCTTCAGACTTTTTCGGATATTATCCAAACTGGATTCAATTTCTTGATTTGTTAGTAGATAGTTGATCGTTCCAAATATGCAGTAAATTCCATCAAAGAATTTTTCTTTTTTATAGGTTTGCAAATCTCCAACTTCAAACTTACATTGAGGAAACCGCTTAATTGCCTGTTCAATCATCGCTTTAGAGGAATCAGTTCCAATTATTTTATACCCCAATCCTTGTAAGGCACTCACATGCTCTCCTGTCCCACATCCTATATCTAGAACAGTCTGCACTTTGTGTTTTCTATAAATTTCATCTAAAAAGGAAACTTCTTCGTTAAATCTCCGCCCGGGTTTTTCAATTTCGTAGTAGTATTCTGCTAATTCAGTATAAAGCTTCATTTTTTAATCTTATTATTCATCTAAGTAGTGCGAAAATATATTGAATTGGGTTCCTATTTGCCGTTAATAAAATTAACTCTTAAAAGTAATTTACAATTTTCTTCTCTCAAGGTAATCGGTAGAAGACTTTTACATTCTAAACGTTTTGGAACTTACTTTTATTGATTGGCTATAATTTTATGACAAAATATTTTTTCCTAATCTTCTTTTTCTTAATACTCACCGCTGTCGATGCTGATACCGCAAAGAGAGCATCCTCACAAACAGACGTATACATATGGGGCAGTATCTTTTTAGCCTTATCAATGGGAAGCCTTTTACTTGTTGTAAATTTATTTCCAAAAGGAGCTGCTTACAAAGCATACGAAGCACGTCTTCAACATCTTAGAAATAATCCTGCAGCCAAACCTAAATCTTCCAATGAGGAAAATGCTCCTGGTCAAAACACTGAAGCAAATAATTTACAAACAGAGATTGAAAAAACAAATCCGCAGACAAAGCCAGCCAACGCAACTGCTCCAGTCATGCAATCGACACATACAAGTGTAAAGGTTCCAGAAACAAAACCAAGTATTCCTGCCATCAATCCAGTTCCACAACAGGAATGTGTAATCATTAACTATAATAAAGTCTTTGAGTCCCCCTCAGCGCAGCCAGAGACTTCCTGTAAGGATTTCGTGAACAAGCTTTCCAATATAATCAAGTGTAAATCTATCTCCATCTACTTTGTTCACAATCAGGTATTCAGCTGTTTTATAGAGAAGAAAGCTGATATTTTTACTAAAATGGAAGCAGGAAAGAAATCCGATTTATCAGACGAAATCTTAAAGTTTCTAAAAAATAAATTAGGGGCATTCTCTTCTAATCATGCAGATGCAGTGTTGCCACTCGTAACAAACAATCAATTATTTGGTGCAGTAAAATTAGAATTTGCAGAATCACTAGCTAATTTAGATATAAATCCAATTTGGTCAGAAGTAAAAGCATTTGCGAAATACTTTGATCAGTCTATTCATTACAATCTTTCAGTTCAGGACAACGAAACTTCTCTCTTTACATTAGAACACTTTAATAACATTTTAAACTACAGAGTTTCACTTGATCTGCCACAAAACCTATCTCTCATCAAAATATTAAATACAACAGACAAAGTAAAAACATTCAAAGATATCTCTGGTTGTGTTAAAGAGGTAATTGGCAAGAAACCAGAAATATATAAACTATCCGATGACTTGCTTGGAATCTTTTTGACCATTGAAGATAGAGACAAAGTTAGCAAATCAATGGGAACACTTGTCAATTTGTTAAAAAAGAATATTGTAAATATAGAAATTGCAATAGGTTCCGCAGACTACAATGAAAATATAAAATTTGCCAACAAATGGCATGAGAGAGCTACCAACGCACTCAACTCAGCGATTCAAGCAGGAAAAAATAACTTTCGACTCTTTGTAGAACCAGAAATTAAATCTTAATCTATGCTGGATTATAAAAGGATTCTACTAGGACTACCTTTCCTAGTTCGTTCTGGCGGAGTTAAATCTTCTAGAATTGTAAAAACAAGGGAAAATTATTTCCCTAGTAAATTAGTTCCTGGTAAAAAGTTTAGATTCAAATTTTTTTATTGTGATGAATTTATTCAGGAAAATAGACCCACAATCCTTCTAACGCATGGAATGAGTGGTTATGGAATAGATGATATTAGAATGACAGAGGCTGCCACAAATTTAACTGTATGCGGCTATACAGTAGTGGTTCCTGAATTCGAAGAAATCAAAGCATTAAAAATTTCACAGGAAAGTCCTAGAAACATCAAAGATGCATTTCTAATTATTTTGGATCAAAAAGATTTAAATACAGAATCTATTGGTTTTTTTTCCATTAGTTTTTCTGCAGGCTTTGGGCTGATTGCTTTTACAGATCCAGAAATTTCCACAAAGGTAAAATCGATTATTGCGATTGGCGGCTTTGCAGAAATCCTAGACACTTGTAATTTCGCAATGCTAAACTATGAAAAAGACGACTATCCAACAAATATACTCTTTTATAATTATATCCATTTACTCTATGATAATTGCGAGGAACTAGCCAAGGCTTTTTATGAGGCTGCACTTGACAATGGTCTATCCCGTAGAGGCAAAGACCAAGTTGCCCCTCGAATCTATGAAAATTTAAGTAAGGGACATAGAGAAATTTTTGATAGAGTAAAAACGAGTGCAACCTTTCGCAAAGAATTGGGACTAAAAATAAGCCAAGCCTATGAAAAAGAAGCAAAATCAATTTCTCCCATTTATTTCATTGAAAAAATCAAAGCACCTGTTTGTCTTTTACATGGGAAGAATGATGATGTCATTTCAGAAAATGAGTCTATAAAATTATCAAAGCAAATGAATGCATATAATATTGATCATGTTTTAGAGCTTACAGGGTTATTATCACATGGAGATAAGATTCCTTTTTGGAAGCAACTGAGTAGTTTACCTGGTCTTTCTCATGCATTTGGATATTTTTTTGAAAATTTAAGGGAAAAGAAATAAATTTCCTTTCAAATCCGATAATTAAATATAAGATTGTGGTTAAAGAAAATAGAGTGACAAAAAATGGATAAATGATATCTATTACATCCTGCAAATCATCTATTTATAAAGAAAGTTATGGAAGAAAGAACTCAAAATAATATGGCGGATATGGTGCAATTGTCTGAGACTAGACTTGATTGCATTTCAATTGAAATAGCAAAAGACGCAATGTCGGCTTATCTCATTGTTGAGATAAATGGTGTAAGTATGAGAGATTTCTCCCCTACTATGCTCTACAATGCTATCACAAACTCAAAGCTTAGTGAAGAGGTTGTAAACTTCAGTTTAATAAAAGAAGTAGTCGATGAAGTTACAAAAAGAAAAAAACAAGTTTTACCGATTAATCAAATTCAAGATCCAAATGAATTAATAGTCAGACAACAGATCGCTACAGGAACTCCAGTCGTGCCTGGTGAAGATGGTTGGGTTAAATTCTATCATCCACACAATCAAAGAGTTGTAATCAAACAAGATGGGTCAGCAGACTTTCGAAATTTAGAAAAATTTATTTCCATCAAAAAAGGAGAAAAAATAGCTACTCTATTTGCTGGTGTTCCTGGCAAACCTGGCAAGGATGTTTATGGAGGAGTTTTAAATGCAGCAGCCATAAAACGCCCAAAGATTATTATAGGTGCAAACATCATTACAACTAACGTTTCCTCACCCGAGGAACCAGAAAAAGTTTTTATAGACTATACCTCTGCCTGTGATGGAGTTTTATTTTCTACAGATGAATCAGTAACCGTTTCTCCGGAATTAAGAATTGAACAGAGTGTTGGTATTGCAACAGGAAACGTTAAATACAACGGAACTGTCAATGTTATTGGTTCCATAGAGGATGGAGCAAAAGTTGAATGCGAAGGTAGCCTGAATGTAGCTGAAAATCTGGAGTCATCCGATATTCATGTTGGGAAAGACCTAATTGTAAAAGGTGGAATCAAAGCAAAAGCGAAAGGATTAGTAAAAGTAGTAGGCAACGTCAGAGCTAAATTTGTTGAGAATTCCATTTTAGAAGTCGGAGGGGATGTAATCATTGAGGGATATATTCTGAATTCTAAAATCTACTGTTTGGGTAGCATTATCCTAACAGGAGCAACAAGCGCAATCCTCGGCTCAGAAATCATTGTTATGGGTGGACTATCCACTTACAATCTTGGTTCAAATGCCGGTGTCGATGTCAGCGTAGAACTAGGAGTTCATTTTCAAAATGAAAGACTTTTTGATGAATTTCAAAACAAAGTAAAAGCTGCTGACAAAGAGATGGCGAATCTAATCCCGCAAGTGCAACAAGCAAATAATATGATTAAGCAGTTGCGAGGAAAACTAGATGAAGAGAAAAAGAAAAAGTTCACTGAGCTTTTCGAATTATTCAAACAAAAGAGTGCAAACCATAAATTTGTGACTGAAAAATTTGAAGAATTGAAAACATCTCGTTTCAACCAAGAACATATCAATATAGTTGTAAAAGGAGCAGCGTTCCCAGGGGCAGTAATCAAATATAGAAGGCAAGTTGAAAAAGTAACAACAATGCAATCTGCTTTTATGATGAGCTTTACTCCTGGACAGGAAAGCGCTCCTATGACTGCTATCAATGTCAAAAAGAAGTAATCTTTAAATTTTTTACAAAAATAAAAAAATCTTTTTGAAAGACTTGGTACGTCTTCATAAACTGGCAATAAAATTTATTCATTAATAGGGATTCCATATGCAAATAAAAAAGAAGTTAAGCGTATTGATCGGATTACTTTTAGTAATTTCCTTAAATACCAGTTACATTTTTTCGCAAGATACAAATGGTCCTACAACAACTCCTACAACGGAACAACACTCCAATGAGCACAACTCAGGTGGACATGATGAACACAAAGGTGCTGATTTAGCGCTTTGGTCTGTTATACCGTTTGTGGTTATTTTGTTATGTATTGCCATTCTTCCGATATCTCCTCATCATATAGCACATTGGTGGGAACAAAATAACAATAAGCTACTCATTTCCGGAATTTTAGGCGGTATAGCTTTTGGTATTTTAACAGCAAATGGATGGATTGGAAAAATTTATCATACGTTAGTCTTTGAGTATGTCCCTTTTATTATCCTACTTGGATCTTTATTTTATATTTCCGGTGGAATCGTCCTAAAAGGGGATATAAAAGCAACCCCAGTAAATAACCTACTTTTCCTTTTAGTGGGTGCCTTTTTAGCATCGTTAATTGGAACAACTGGTGCCTCTATGCTACTCATTCGACCATTACTTAAAACAAACTCAGAAAGAAAGCATGTTGTTCACACAGTTGTATTTTTCATTTTTATGGTTTCAAACATTGGTGGATCGTTAACTCCACTCGGAGATCCTCCTCTCTTTCTAGGATATTTACAAGGTGTTCCATTTACTTGGACTTTCTCTTTATTCCCTGAAATGATTCTTTCAATTGTAGTACTATCAATCGTTTATATAATTTGGGATAATATTCAGTATAAAAAAGAGACCAAAGTTGATATCAAAAAAGATATCACAAAAGCAGAACCAATTTCTATAGAAGGACAAGTGAATTTTCTCTGGTTACTTGGTGTTGTTTTATCAGTCGCTTTTTTAAATGAAAATTACGTTCCTGCAATCAAACACAATCCATATATAGCATTCATAAGAGAAGGAGTCATGATTCTTCTGATACTTGCTTCTTACTATACATCAAATCCAAAATTAAGAGAGCATAATAAGTTTACGTTAGGTCCAATCCAGGAAGTTGCTTATTTATTTATTGGAATTTTTGTAACTATGATTCCTGCTTTAATTCTTTTAGAATCTCATGGAAAAGAATTAGGTGTAACTGAACCTTGGCAATTTTTCTGGGCGGCAGGTGGATTCTCTTCTGTATTAGATAATGCACCGACTTACCTAACGTTTTTAAGTCTTGCTAAAGGACTCACTGGAGCGATGGATGTGCATCAAATACTAGCAAATCCAGAATGGGAGAAACTACTCAAAGCAATCTCAGTTGGAGCAGTATTTATGGGAGCAAATACCTATATCGGAAATGCGCCTAACTTTATGGTAAAATCTGTTGCCGAAGAAAACAAAGTAAACATGCCAAGCTTTGGTGGTTACTTATTGTATTCTTTTGGAGTTTTAATACCTTTATTTATCTTGATTACTTTTATTTTCTTTAAGTAGTCTATACATCGGAAGAAGAGCGCATAATAAATATTATCCTCTTCTTCCACAAAGTTCACACATTCGTTTCTCCTTCCTCACAATATTCATCAAATGTTTCAAATTCAATTGTTGAATGATGAATGTTTGCATGGGCTAAGATATGTCGAATACTCTGTTTTATTCTCAATAAGTCTTCAATGTCAGTATTCTTTTTTACACGAACATGACCTGTAAATGCTGTTAATGTTGTGCTAATTGCCCAGACATGAATATGATGAACCTCTAAAACTCCATCCACTTTTTCGATTTCTCCTTTAAGGATCACCATATCGATTCCTTCAGGAACTGCATCTATAGACAAATGAAAGCTCTTTCTAAGTAGGTCAATACTACTATACAAAACAAAACAAGCTATTCCAATACTAATTGCTCCATCTAACCAATACCAACTCGTAACTGAAATCAATATCCCAGCTATTAATACACCGAAGGAAACTAACGCATCTGCAATCATATGCAAATAAGCGCCTTTCACATTTAAGTCTTTCTCTTTATCTCGTAAAAATAACCAAGCAGTTAAAGAATTTATAATAATCCCTATCGCAGCAACAATCGCAATTGGATTTCCATCTACGGAATTCATTACCTTGATTCTATGAATGCTTTCATAAATAATTGCACCCATCGCAAAGACGAGTATAATAGCATTAACAAGTGAAACTAAAATAGTGGTTTTTCTATACCCATATGTGTATTTAACGTCTGGTTTTATCTTTGCCAATCGAAATGCAAACAAAGCCAATAATAGACTAGCTACATCGCTTAGATTATGAGCAGAGTCAGAAAGGAGCGCAAGCGAATCAAAATAAAATCCAAGTATTGCCTCAAAAATCACAAAGAGGATATTTAGTATTATCCCAAACATAAAGCGAGTATTCAAATCACTCAACTCTTCTGGTTGATGGTGGTGATGGTGATCGTGCATAGATTTTATTTTTCCTAATTAATTATTTGGCGATTTCAAAAGAACAAGTCAATAGTATTTCTGTAAAAGAATACACCACAAATAATCTTGAGAAATGATTCAAAAAATTTGATTATTCCACAAATTCGTTTAGTTTCTATCCAGTATTCTCAGTTAGTGTTTCACCTTGACTCTATTGCTGTATTCCTAAGTATGTGAATACAGGCAAAATCAAAATCCAAAATGAAATCTTTTTTAAAGAAATTTATATTTTTTCTGTTTGTGGTGATTACAATCACATTGATACGAACTTTTGTTTTTCAAATCTATATAGTAAATGGAAATTCAATGCTTCCAACACTCAAGACGGGAGCTGTTTTGATTACAAATAAATATTTATTTGCACAAAGGATTCCAATCACAAACCAGGAATTTAATTATGGATCACCAATTATCAATCGTTTGGATATGGTTTTATTTGAAGGGGAAGCAGGCGATATATTAGTAAAAAGAGCAATCGGTTTACCTGGTGATTTTTATAATTTTGCCGATGGCAGGATATTAATAGACTCGGTTCCTCTTGATGAGAAATACAAAGTCCCAGACAGTAAAACACTACTTCTCCCGCAACCAATTGTCCCTGACAGTGTTTTTTTTCCAATGCAGAAAGAAGGTAGAATTCCTCCTGATTATTATCTACTCTTGGGTGATAATAGAGAACATTCCTTCGATTCAAGAAATATTGGTCTTATTCCTTTAAGCCGCATTAGAGGAAAGGTCTTCTACATCTTAAAAAATTAACCGATAAATAAAGCGATGAAAGAGTTCAAAGATAGATTATTATTTTTATTATCCTGTATTTTATTTTTTTTTGGAATTCTAATCATCCGAGTCATCTACCTCACTTTTCTAAATGGAAATATGGTTGAGGTAAAAACGGATCAAAGAGTGCAACGAGGCATTATCTATGATAGACGCGGAATGGAATTAGCTCTTTCTCAAGATTCTTCTACAATCGGAATCAACCCTGCAAAAATCTACAGCGCAGAAATCACAGCAAACAAACTTTCTAAATTTCTAAATATGCCTGCAAAGAAAATTGAATCTATGATTCTGGAAAAATCAAATTATTTTCTACTTAAAAGAGAAATCGAAAATTCAACTGCAAGTAAAATTTTAGAAATGGCTCTACCAGGTGTGAGAGTAGAGAAAGAATTTAAACGAGTTTATCCAAATGGAACGCTTGCATCTAACTTAATTGGATTTACAGGTTTAGATGACAATCAGTCGTTATCCGGCATAGAGTTGCTCTATCACAAAGAATTACAGAGTTATGTAGATGGAGAAAGTCTCAGAGGAAACGATATTTATCTCACGATTGATAGTTTGATTCAATACAGACTCGAAAGCGCTCTAGGAAAAGCGTTTGCTCAAACGCATTCCAAGAAAGGGATTGGAGTTTTTATGGATGTAAACACAGGAAAAGTTTTAGCAATGGCAAGCTTTCCCAATTTTGATCCAAACCATTATTCTGATTTTCCAGTAGAAAATACAACCAACTGGGCGATTCGATATGAATACGAGCCAGGATCTACAATGAAAATCTTTATGGCAACCATCATGTTAAATGAAAATTTAATCGACCTAAATGAAAAATTCTTTTGCCCTGGATATGTTGAATTTGGAAGTAGAAGAGTCAATTGCGGTGATAGACATGAAATGGTAGATTTGGATGAAATTTTGCAATATTCCTGCAATGTTGGAATCATCAAAGCAATTAAAAAAGTTCCAGACGAGAAAATATATAAGTATTTAAAAAAACTTAAATTTGGAATGAAGACAGGTATCGCAAGTGATGAATTAAAAGGAAGACTTCCCGCTTTAAAAGATTGGACTCCTAGCACTTCTTACTATATGGCAATTGGTCAAGGTTTTGCGGTTACTCCAATCCAACTCGTATCAGCTGCCGCGGCTATCGTCAATGGCGGAAAGGTTCTAACTCCAACTGTTGTATCGCATATCGCAAACTCGTATGGAGAAGTAATCAAGCAATTTCAATACGAACCGGAATATATTGGAATTAGTCAAAGCACAACCCAACATCTTATGAGAGCCATGACCAAAGTGGTAAAACAAGGAACTGGAGTAAAAGCTTATACAGAAGCCGGGGGAGTCATTGGAAAAACTGGAACAAGTCAAGTTTATATAAAAGGAAAAGGATATGAAGAAGGAATGGTAGCAGCTTCCTTTCTTGGATTTTTCCCAGCAAACAATCCAAAAATTGTAGGGCTTATTATTTTATCGGAACCTGAAGGAGTAGTTCATTCAGGAGGAGGTATTGCTGCCCCTGTATTTAAAGAAGTTGTAGAAAATATTATTCCAATTATAGATTTAAACGAAACGGCCGTTTCATATAAATTAGAAGAAGCAAACACACCTAAAACTAAAATAGATATTACTCGGGTTCCTGACTTCAAAGGAAAAACATTAAAAGAGTCCTTAACAATATTAAAAAATTATGACATAAAATATAAAACTTATGGGAGCGGTTTCAATAAGAAACAATCTCCTGCCAGTGGCGAGCCTGTCAGAAATGGGGATGTTTGGCATCTGTATTTTGAAGGTGATTAATTCAGATCATGCGTTATTTGCTTTGCTTACTCGTTTGTTTTATTTTTTCTCAGTGTAGCACAACGCTTCTACAAAGAGAAAATTATATACAGACTAGAAATGCGTTAGAAGATAAAGATTTAGAAAAAGCGATTAAAGAATTTCCAAACGGTGAAAGCAATAGCTTTATTACTTCTATGGAAAAGGCTTATTTAAATCTAATTCAAGGTAAGCCTGAAATAAATGATTTAATCCGATATGCAGAGAAAATAGAAAAGAGAGTGCGATACAGTGCGTCTAGGGAAATAAAAACCTTTTTCTATGTAGAAACTCCTGAGGGATACTATGCATCCGAACATGAAATCATATGGCTTCATATGTTACTCAGTTGGGGGTATTCTCTAAGAGGGGATTATGAAAAAGCGTATGTAGAAGCAAAAGTTAGTTCCGACTTACTTAGCAACGCTTGGAGTCCAGAAGGCAGATTTGATGATCCATTGATGAGAATTATTTTAGCAAGTCTATGGACGTTATGCGGACATTGGGAAGAGGCTCAAGTTGATTTTAGAGTAGCAGCCACACTAGATCCAAATTTACAATGGGCTCAACAACTAGCCGATTTGCCAGAAGCACCAAAAGATTTTATATTAGTCCTAGGAGGAACTGGTCCTGAACCAGTATGGAATCCGCAATTAGAATTAAATCCACTCAGGGGCTTTCGATCTTTAGACTTCAAGTCTAATTCTATTAAAAGCAAATTGACACTGAGAGACTCGAATGGAAAGACGATAGACACACATATTACCCCTGATTCAACCAATTGGTATACTCGTCATGAGATAAGAGATAATGAAATACAGGATTTAATCAAAGATTCAATCTATGGACAAAATATTGCAATTACAGCAGTCAAAGAAGGCGGGCGATCTGTCTTAGGCGTAACCGCTGGAGTCTTGATTGCGACAGGCGGAATTGTTCTAGGGGGAGGGATTATTTATGCATCCGTAAAGTATGGTTCTGGTGATAGCACTGTCGATGGAGTAGCCCTTGGACTAATTATTATGGGTGCGGGGATTTCGAAGGGCTATTCAATTGCAGAAGAAGCCGTTTCGGAAAGTATCACAAATGCAAAAAAAGATTTGGATATATCTAGCAAATATAGATTCGTTAGATTTCTTCCTGACTATGCTTGGGTTGGCTATAGTAATCAAAAATTAAAAACGCCAATTAGAATTCTAAATCAAAATCAAGTTGTTTCCGAGATTAAGGATGCTAGGAATGCAACTATCGTTTCAATAGATTACTATCCTGACGTGATAAAGAAGTAAGTGTTTTTATCTTGAAATAACTAACTTTAAAAAGTAATCGTATGCAATTCTAAAATTCACGCCTTCGTGAATCAGTTCTTTTCCTTTTTTTACTGTATAATATTGGTCTATTTTGGAAAAAGTAATATTCCCTTCCTTTTTTACTTCCCCACCATCAACACTGCTTTGAATTTGTTTCAATATACCAAATGTTCTCATTGGTAAATTGCCTTTATTCCTTGATCCTTTTTTGGTCATGTAATCCTCAATCTATTTCATCGGTATCAAGTTAAGATAGATAATTTATTGTATTCAAAACAATCAAGGCTAACTCCCTATCTACATTTATATTCAGTATATCGTTTGAAAACAAATGCGCAATATATCACTGTAGTTATTATTTTTTTAAATGATATATTTTATAAATTATCAAATACTCATACATTAACAAGTTACTAAGAATAAAAAACAAGTATAGATTTTTTCGTCAACGGAAAATCGCTGTTTACCGATTATTATTTAAATCTCACCAATAATCTCAGCTTTTTTTAATTCATAATCTTCTTTTGATATTAATCCCTTTTTATACAGCTTCAACAATTCTCTTAATCTTTGCTCTCTATTTCCCACAGGAACTGGTATGGGCTTATCAGTATTTGCCTCAAGAACTTTATTTAAATCAATTAGAATCCAAGAATAATTTTCTAGAGATGTAATATCATTTCCATAAGATGGTTTATTTTCGCTACTACAAGTAGGATCTTGCTTGAATTTAAAAGCTATTTCATATTTCCCATAAAAAGAAAGTAAACGATCCCGACGGCAGGTAATTTTAAAAAAAGTAGGATTTGCCCAATCCGTAAATGAAAATTGGGTTCCAAAATTAATATTGTCATTTACCTCACCAAATACTATTTGAATATGATTGTCATCTCTATTTAGATAAAATGAGGTTCTAAAAATACGTGCGTAAGGGGATGTCTTATCTTCCTCTTTGACTATTACAAAATAAGTCTTATTATTTTTTAAAGAAAGTATTTCTAATAACGGAGGAACCATTTCATCTATCGTTTCAACACTCCACAGACTATCTCTATCTAAGAAACGAATAAAACTTCTCTCTTTGCGTAAAGTAAGAAAGATTCTTTTAAGCTGTAAGTCAGATAAATCAATATTCTTTTTTTCTTTATTATATTTCTCAAAAATGGATTGATTCAATTCATAAATAGCTAGATTGCTACCTGAATATTTTAATTTACTTTTTAGCCCTCTCTCAAATGAGATGCAACTAAATACAAATACACAAATTGAAAATAAATATATCCATTTCATAAAAAGATTTTTCATAAATTACGAATCTCATTCTTTAATTCAGGATTACAAGAAAGAAACTGACTTTTCAAAAAATGAATCTCTTCAATTATAGCAAACATGCCTACTTTTTTACGAATTTTTCTAACTTTTACAATTCTATTTCAAATCCCTCTGCTTGCAGGAATGAAAGAAGCAAAAAAAGCATATGCACAAAAGCAATTTCAAAAGGCTATCAAACTTTTTACCGAGTATACAAAAGAAAATCCATCTGATGGTGAACCGTATATGTATATGGGATATATATATGAATCGCAAAAAGATTTTCCAAGATCTATGATGATGTTTAGAAAAGCAGTAGAATTAAATTTAAATCCAAAGCACCGCAAGACAAGTTATCTAAAAATTATTTTATTCTATCATTATCATCAAGGCTGGGATATTGTCGCTCACTATGCTAATAAATTTTTACGATTAGATCCAGAGAACAAAGAAGTAGCAAGGATGCGAGATAGAGCATATGCGAATAAGGGGCATGACCCCGGTGTTATCTCATTTGCTAGACCAGAAGACATCGCAAAAGCAAAGCAAAAAAAAAACTCGGAAGAGACAGAGAAGTTAGCGGCAAACAAAGAGAAACCGCAGGAAAAAGAGGAACCATCTCAACCCAAATCAAGCGAGACACCAAGCCGCAAAACATCAGAAGAGAAAAAGTGGGAATTGTCGCTAAAATACTTCCAACAAGAGGACTACCAGAAAGCCGACAAAATCATGCAAGAGCTAGTCTTGCAAAATCCAAACAATAAAAACTATCTATACAAAGCAGGCATTGCTAAACTTAGATTAGGAGAATACGAAAAAGCGCTAAAATACTTTGAATCATCCAAGAAATTAACGGATGAAGATGACAAGATGCTGCGATATTACATTACATTAAATGAAGGACAAGCCAACCATAAACTAGGAAATACAAATACTGCTATAGCACTATATAAAAAAGCATATTCCATAAATCCTTCCAATCTAATCTTGCCAGTCCTTACACGACTCTATTATGAAAATTCATATTTCGAAGAAGTTCTAAAAACTTCGGATCAAATTCCAGAAACAGATCAAAATAAATTAGAGGCTAATATGTATAAGTCTCTTGCTTTGATACAAACAGGTAAAAAGAGATCAGGAATGAAATCTCTACTTGATTTCGCAAAAAAAATTAAAAGAATTTATCCAGATATAAATACAATTCCTGAAAAATTCCATGAGGGTCTTCTTCAAATCGGATTCTTTTACTCGAATAGAATTAAGTATAAACTATCTCTTAAATATTTAACACTTGTGTCTTCTAGCAAAAGCAAATCTTCAAAGTTTAATTTTGCTCTCGGAAAAACCTATTTCTATACAAAGAAGTTTGACCTAGCGCTAGTTTTTCTAGAAAAAGTTCCAGAAATATCAGCGGCTAATTATCTGTTAGCCAAATACTATGCGAAAGAAAATAATCTAATCAAAACAAAAGAATATCTTTCTAAAGCAACTGCAAAAAAAGAAATCTATTGGATCAAAGTAAAAATTGATCCTTATTTTAAAGACTTAAATTCAAATCCCGAGTTTATGACTTTTGTTGAGACAAAGGGAGGAAAGATTTCACCTGCAAAGCAAGATCTTCCGATTACAAATGAAAAGAAGATAGAGACGAATATTCCCAAAATTGAGCCTCCTGCCACAAAGCCAGAAACAGTTCCAACAAAAGATATGAATCCATCTACTGAAACTGCGCCAACTCCTAATTTGCCGCAGAATACTGAGAATTAAAATGGGCAGTATTGTTTCATCGCATCGACAATCTCACTGTCCCTAGGATTATTTCTTTTAATCAAACCATCGACGGTTTTATTCCACTCCTCTTCTTTTCGATTCTGACCAAATTTGAATTTCGCAGAGATAGAGGAAGGAGTTAGCCTTAATACATTTACTCCTTTTATTTGTTTTTTATATTCTAGATCTTCAAGATTAAAAGGAGAATATCCTCCTTCCGGCTGTAACTTTTCCATAAACGCGGTTAACGCTAAGACTTTCTCATCTAAATCTTCAATAATTTCTAAAACACCATAAGCAATTACAGATTTAAAAAATGACGTTGCGGGACAGGCAAACTTAGGATCCGTAAAATAAGAAGGTATGATTGAATATTCATCTGCAATGGCAAAAGAAACTTTTTCATTTGCTTTCATTTCAGTCATCTTTCTCCCAGTCCTTGCCCCATGAAAATAAAATTTGTCACGAAACCATACATAGTTTATAGGAATAAGGTTTGGAAATTCATCAGAGCTATGAGTAGCTAAAAACCCATAACTCATTTTTAGAAGAAAGGAATCTATCTCTTCCTTCTCTTTCATATTAAATTCAGATCTACGCATATTCTTACTTGCTATACTTTATTTTTCTTTGCTAAGGGAAAGAGCATTCTTTAAAGTTTCCTCTAAGTAGATTCCGCCACCTAGTGATAAAAATTTGATTTTACCATTCTTATCAATGAGTGCGGTAGTAGGAATAGCTGATACCATAAAGAATTTTGAAACATCTCCTTTCTCATCTTGAACGGTAGTAAATTTATGATTTTTTTCTTTTAAATAATTTTGAATTAAGTCTTTGGACTCTGTAGAAATAGCTAATACCTGAATCGATGGATTTTGTTCTGCAAACTCAGAAAGCCTTGTATGTGAAGCTCTGCACGGCATACACCAAGTAGCCCAAAACTCAAAAATTGTAATTTTATTTTCTAAATCTTTTTTGGTATATGATTTCTTTCCATCTAAACTAGTTAATTTAAAATCAACAACCTCTTTTCCAAGTAATTGTTTTTTAACTACATCAAATTCGTCAGGCTTTGCTTCTAGCACGATTGCTAATTTTTTCTTTTTTGTATCTCTCTCAAATTCAACTTTCACTTCATTTCCTACACCTTTTGAACGAATGTATTTTATCATTTGCTCTGACTCTTTCATTTGGATAGAATCTATTTTCGTAATCACATCTCCTTTTTTCAGTCCCGCTTTCTCGGCAGGAGTTCCTACTATCGCTTCTCTGACTCTCACTCCATTGGGAGCAGTTTCAATTGCAACACCAAGCCAAGGTTTCACTTCCTCAACGGATTCTGCTCCAAGCGATAGAGTCAGTAATACTAATAAAAAAATGAATGAACGGATAATTGCTATTATACGATACATTTTAAAATTCTGAAAAATCATTCTAATAACTCCTTTGATATTTCATTTATTTCAAAAGAAAGCTTTTTCACATAGATTTTTTTGTAGTGTTTAGTAAAAAGTTACGAAGTGTAGGAAAGAGAAAATCAAATTGTTTTTTATTCTAGCACAACTGTCAAATTGACTCACTGAATCGTTTTTTTAAAACTACCAATCAATTTCCTTTTTATCCCGTAAAAATTTTCCAGTAAAACTGACTTTGCTAGTTGCAAGCCAGACAGGTGTTTCTGCCCCTTTTTCAACTGAGCGAGAGGCACTCTGCCCTCCCATATCCGTTTTGACCCAACCAGGACAAACAGCATTGACCGTGATTTCTTTAGACTCTAGTGCTTTGGCAAACTGTAGAGTGATTGCATTTAATAAAGTTTTACTCAGACAGTAAAGTGGAGACCAAGTGGAAACTCCATGCGTTATCTGCCCTCCTCCACTTGAAATATTTATAATAGTCCCACCTTTTTTTAAAAGATTAGAAAAGCTTTTTATCACCAAAAAAGGTCCAATTGAATTTGTCTGAATAGTTTTTAAAAAATCATCTTCAGTTGAGTCAAATAATGACTTATCCTCATCAATTAGAATGCCTGCATTGTTAATGATTACATCCAAGTATGGATAAACATCTTTGATCTTTTCGTATGCATCTAAAATACTTTTACCAGAGGAAACATCCATCTCATAGAAATCTGTCTTTGCATCTAACGGCAAACTATTCTTTGCCTCTGTTAATTTACTAAGACTCCGACCAGTCATAATTACGGTATGCCCCATGGCAGTCAGCTGTTTTGTAATTTCTAAACCTATTCCCTTATTTGCTCCAGTGACTAATATTTTCTTGTTCATATCTTAAAACTTTTATGGAGATGCGGTAGTTGTCACACCAGTAATTCCTAAATTACCAGAATTGATCGTAGAAAGAGAAGTTGAATCATTTTTTACATAGGCATTTAAGAAAAGTAAACTAACATTTGAAATCCTATCAATAGCTTGTGATTGAGAGAGATTGCTTAGATTTGTTTCTGACTTTGCACCGAACGGATTATTTACATCTGTAATTCCATAGTGATTCAAACCATCAATCGAGAATAAATATTTAGGGGAAATAGAGTTGGTGTAACTCTTTGTGGATGAGTCCGGTGTATTTGCAGTATCAAGAGATCCCTGCATATAACCAATTGGAATCCCTTTTCCACTTGAATCGGTATAAAATCTTTTTTTATCAAACCCTTCTCCCAAACCACTACCATACACAAGACCTGCTTTTATTTGCGTTAGGCGAGATGTAGGTCTTGCACAGAAAGGAAAATCACATATACCATTGATCGAAAAAAGACCAACGACTCCACCAAGAGAATGCCCAAGCACACCAATTCGTTCTGTATCTATTCTACCAAAAAGAGGAGAACTAGAATCAGTGGTATTTGTTCTTGCAAGATCATAAACCTCACTCGCTAAAGATGCATCCGGATAGATGAAATATTGTAAAATAAAAGTTGTGCAACGATTCGCAAGATAGACAATATAATCAGAAGCCGCTAATCTAGCCGCATAATTGGAATAAAAAGATCCATTTACATTTCCACCTTGGTATATAACTAACACGGGTAAATTTTTCGTAACTGTCTCAGGATAATAAATTTCTACAGTGCCTGCACTTCTAAGTGCAGAAAAAATTCTACGAACCGATACGCTAGAACCAGTTGGAGCTGTGCCTGAATTAAAGTATGCATAATTACTCGATGGAGTAATATTACAACGATAGTTTGTAGTTGCAAAACTTAAGAAACCTATTTGTGAGAACAGCTTGATTTCTTTATTTTTCTCTTTCTTTTCTGCGCAAGAAGCCATAGAAAATAAAATACAAACAATTAAGAGGAGAAGATTATTCATTTTTCTATTATTTATCATATTCATTAGTCTGATAGTCAAATTCAATTCGATAAAATAAAAATACAATTAAAAATAATTCAGTTATTTCTACTTAGATTTTTAGAGAGTAAAACACGACCGTCTTGATAAGCTCTAAGTCCAATCTTCTCATATAATTTTATAGCAGGTAAATTATTTTCCCCTACTTCTACCTGCAATGATTTCAAATTTAACTCTTTTGCTCTTTCGCATAACTTATCTAATAGAGCATTTCCTATCCTAGCACGACGAAATTCTTTTTGAACAAACAAATCATCCACATACCCAATAAAATCTTCATATTCCATTGCAAATCGTTTAGATAGAACTATATGTCCAAGTGGCTTCCTGTCCCTAAATGCTATGAATATAAATCCATTTTCAGGATGCGATATTAAATACTGAAGAGCTTTCTCGGTTGATTCAATATTTAAATGAAATCCAGCTTCTTTATAAAAATCAATCATGAGAGAGATGATTGCATTTATATCCTCCAATTGAGCTTGCCTTATTTCGTATTCGATTTTACTACTCATGTCTTTTCATGACCTTTATAGATCCTGAATTGCTTTTGTAGAAAAGATTTAAAATCATACCCAATAGAAAAAATAGTTGGAATAAAAAATAAAGCGCCTATCGTTCCAAAGCCAAGTCCCCATGCGAGCGCAAGAGTCATTGGAACTAACATTGCATCCGTCCCCCCAATTCCATAGGCAGTAGGAATCAGACCCGCCATTGTAGTGATTGTTGTTAGAATAATTGGGCGAAACCGACTAGAGGCAGCTTTCACTAGAGACTGATATTTATCCATTCCCTTCTTTTGTAATTCATCAATACAATCCACAAGCACAATCGATGTATTTACAATGACACCTGCAAGACCAATGATTCCGATCATAGCAAGAAAACTAAGAGATTTGTTTGAAATTAGAAATCCAAATATAACACCGACTAATCCCAGTGGTATAGACATGATAATAAAAAATGGTTTTACTGTGTTATTGAATATGATCGCAAGTATTGCGAAGATACCAAAAAATGCAATGATACCCGCGCTCGCAAGAGAAGCCATTGATTTATTCGTGCTTTCCTGCTCTCCTCTAAATTTCATAGAATAACCTGGATACTTTTTCTCTAAATCTCCAAATTGCTTTGCGAGACTTCCGTTCACCATTCCAGATGTGATTATCTTTTCATCCACGTCAGCCGTAATCGTAATTGCCTTCTCATAATCAAAATGAAGAAGTGCCTCTATCCCTTGCTCATTTTTAATGTTCACAAAACTAGCAAGAGGAGTAAACAAACCATAGCGGTTGATAATATTTACCCGTTTTATATCCTCTTGAGATGTCCTATACTGCGCATCATTTTGGACTTTAATTCTAACTTCATCTTTTCCTAGACGAAATCTAGATGCCTCATTTCCTTCAAATGCACTTCTCACAAAATTAGCGGTAGTTGCAACACTGATCCCAGCACGAGCTGCCCTTTCGGAATCTAATGTTAAAACAATTTCTTCTCTTCCTTTTTTGTAATCATCTGCTATATTTTTAACTCCATTCATAGATTGTAAAAAGTCCTTGATTTCATTGGAAATTTCTTTTAACTTTTTATAATCTTTTCCCTCAACTGCAACAGTAACCGCAGCTCCAATAGGAGGTCCATTGATCAACTCTTCGATAAATACATTTTCGGCATTAGGGATTTTTTTAATTTCTGCCTCTAATTCCCCTATAATCTCAGACGTTGTCCGCTTTCTTTCATTTTCTGGAATAAAATAAAGATGAACCATTCCTAGATGTTCCCCTACTCTAGTAAGTGGATCACCACTATCAGTCTGCTGAATTCCTACTTTTACAGTATACCCAATAATCTCCGTCTTTGGAATTCTATCCAAAATAGGCTCTAGATATTGCAACTTCTCTAGCGTTTCTCTTGCGGTAAAATAAGGAGGAAATTCCGCTTTAATAATTACCTGTTCGATCCCTTCTTTTGGGAATAAGTTAAATTTCATCAAACTAATAGTAACTAACGCACTTAAAAAAATAGATGCTATGATTGATAGTGATATATATTTTCTTCTCACCAACTTTTCAGTTAATGATTCAAATTTCAAAATCATTGTTTCAAAAAATAAATCCAACTTTCCACGTAATTTTTCAAAAAAAGATTCTCTTACTTCTGTTTTTATCTTACCATACTTAGCAATTCTAACTGGCAAAAGGAAAAAGGATTCAAATAAACTCATTGTCAAAGTGATTATTACCATAAGCGGAATTTGAACAACAAACTTCCCCATAATCCCACTCATTGAGAGCATCGGAATAAAAGCTGCAATCGTTGTTAAATAAGATCCCACAATCGGCACGACCAATTCCGAGGTTCCGACTATCGCAGCATCTTTGGGAGCCATCCCTTTCATACGATAGTTATAAATATTTTCAGAAATAACAATACTATTATCCACAAGCATTCCAAGCGAAATAATTATACCAAGCATTGAAATAAGATTGAAAGATATGTCTAATATGGGCATAAAAAGTAAAGAGCCAAGTAAGGAAAGTGGTAAAGATAAACTAGTAAGAATTGAATCACGCAAACTAAAGAAAACAAATAAGACGATAAAAATTAGAATTAATCCCTGAACTGAATTGGATATCACAACATTCAATCGATTGATAGTCTTCTTTCCCTCATTATTTAATTCTAAAATGTGAATCGTTTCAGGAATTTGTTTTTCAATACTTTGTAGTTTAATATTTAATTTTTCTATTGTGCGAATAATATCTGCTTGCTCTTTCTTTATAATTAGTAAGTTAACAGCGTTATGTCCATTTGTGCGAGCTATTGTTCTTTCTTTTTCATATGTGTCTTTTAACCTTGCGATTTGAGAAATAAACACCTGATTGCCGGATTCGTTCGCACGAACTGGAATTTTTCCCAATTCTCCAATCTCTTGAAATTCTCCTGTCACCCGAATATCTTTTGTTGTTTCTGCGTTTATAGATCCTCCAGGGATACTAACGTTTCTTTCTGCTATTGCCAGAATAACATCATAAAATCCGACATTGTATTTTTGTTTAGAGGAGGGATTAACAAGGACTTGCCACTCCTTTTTTCTTTTTGCAAATGCATCTACGCGACCAACGCCTTCAACTTTTCGGAGTTCATCTTGAATAAATTTAGCATTTGCCTGAAGTTCGATTTCATCCTTACCACCATAAACCGAAATCTCTAGGACTGGAAAATCGCTACTCTTTTGTTCTATTACAAGTGGCTTTTCCCTTATTTGAACAGGAAGATCTGTTACCTTATCCACTGCCCTTCGAATATCATCTACAACTTTGTCTGGATTTTTATTATCGATATCTATCTTAATATTAATATCAGATTCTGAATTGCGTGAAATAGAACGAACAGAATCAAATCCACTCACCTCTCTTAATTTTTCTTCAATTGGGATTGTTACCTTTTGTTCAATGTCAGCAGGCGATGCTCCGGGGAAAATCGTTGTTACCTTGATTTGGTATAAATTTACGTTTGGAAAAGATTCGCGTTTAATAAAGAGTAAACTCAGCGAGCCAGCCAATAAAAGAAAAACAATAATTAAATTTGAGATAAGAGGTCTGTAAACAAAAAATGATATAATTGATTTCATGAAGAATCCTTTTCTATTTGACTATTGCCACAAAACGGATCAAGACGACTACTGTTTATTTTTGATTTATATCAAAGATTTATTATAGAGAGCCTAAAGAAATTAAAGTTTTATTAGAAGGTCTCAGAACGGTTATGCCAATATACTCTTGCATTCTTCTCATTATTTGGCCAATCATATCTAAGGGATAAGAAATTGATGAGCTCAAACTTAGATTTACTATTTAGGCTAACAGCTGTTTGCTCATCCGCAATTGGAATTAGAGTTCGATAGATTGGATCCTCTCCTCGCTCAAAGTCGATAAATTCTATCATTTCATAAAAATACAATTGTCCACAGTCACACTGCTTTAAACTTCTTTCAAAATGAACATCCTCCTCAAAAACAACTAATGTTTTTAAATCCAGAGGCCAATCTTCAACACTCGGAAAACGAATCTTCCAAAGGTGACAATCAATTGGCTCTGTTATATGGAGATTTATCTCTCCCATTCAAGGATAATCCAATCATTTAATTGTTCTTCATAGACAAGTCTTCCGCCTAACTTTTCCTGAAATAACCGAATAGAATCCTCTCGCCTTTCAATGATTAAACCACTAAAAAGAAAATGTTTGATGTTCATCTTTTGAATCCATTCAATATTTTGAGATATGACTGCATAGGTAATATTACCAAGCAATAAATCAAAGTGTTTATTTCCAATAGAAGGATGATCAAAACCACCTTCTTGAACTGTAAATTGAACGGGATCTGGAAAACTATTTTCCTTCCAATTAAACTCTGTTGCACGAACAGCATTAGGATCAATATCAATTGCTAAAATTTCCTTTGCTTTTTTATAGGCTGCTGCAATGGAAAGAATTCCAGAACCTGTTCCTAAATCTAAAACAGACATCCCTTCTTGAACAATTTTATCAATGCGTGCGATCATAAGTTTAGTGGTTTCGTGATGACCAGTTCCAAAAGCGAGACCTGGATTCATAAAGAGGATAATATTATTTTGCCTCTGAACTAAATTTTTAGTAAATTCTGTTTCCTTTTCCCAAGTAGGAACAATCCAGAAATTTTCCCCTACTTGAAATGGTTTGTAGAATTCTTTGTATGCTTCTTCAAATTCCTTTGTCTCAACGATTCTAGATTCAACAAAAGATTTATCTCCTGCAACTGCTTTGAGATAAATATAAATTTTCATTTCCTTTTCTAAATCCGTCTCACCTAGATACACATGTATGTTTGTATCGTCTCTTAAAATTTCTCCCGATGCGGGTCTAGGCAATGTAGAATCAAATAGTATTTCATAATATCCTTCCACTGAGAGTGAATCTAAAAACGCTGTAAATTCCTCCGAAACTTCTTTTGGCAGATTAACTTTTAACTCTAAATACTTCATTTTTTAGTTCTTTAATTCTCCTCTCTAATTCATCCACTCGATCCATTTTTTGCGTAATATGATACAGCTCTTTTAGATTTTTTAAGTTTCTAAAATTTTTTGGATCTCTTAGCAGAATCTGTTCTCCAATGTCTATAGCCTTTTCATAATTACCACATTTTTTATTTAAAACGGAAGCAAGATAGAACATATCTGTAGACTCAGGCTTTTTATAAGTATATTGATTGATATGCTTAATGGCTGTGTGAAAATCCCTTTTTTTAAAATAATGAAAACTCAGTTGCCGATTTACTACTTCATTGGATGGATGAAGTTTATAGACACTTCGAAGCAAATGCACATTATCCTCCATATTTTCATTTCTCATATCATAATGAGATTTAAATAATCTAGATAATATTTCAGTAAAGTTTACCTTCCCATTCACTGGCATTCCCAAATATTCAACTCTTACCAGGCTACAGTCATCTGTTAGCTCACCTGTTTTATGTAAAAGCTCTACAATATCCGCTAACTTCCCATTTCCCTTTTGAACAATATCTAAAAAAAGATTTTCATCTTCGTTTATAATTCGAATATCGTCCTTTATTCCAATTTGGATATCGTCTCGTCCATCTGAACCTAGAATTAAAACATCTCCGGGTAGTAGTTTCATTGTCTTCACTGAAAACAATTTATCATTTTCAAAAATACCTAATTTTCTAGTTGTAAAATTTTCTTCAATAAACCTTGCTTTTCCATCTCTGTAAAGAATCGTCCATGGATGTTCTGCGTTTAGGTAGTATAAAAATCCTGCCTCTTCATCAATAAGTCCCATCGCACAGGACAAAAACATAGTCCCATCAAAGGATTCAAAAATTCTTTGTAATTCTAAAAAAGCATCTTTTAGCCATTTTTCCGGAGTTTTAGTTTTAAAACTACCTACTTGTGATCTAGATAATACAGTATTAAAAACAACACCCATCACAAGTGCACCACCTGCTCCCTGAATGGATTTGCCCATAGCATCTCCATTAATAAAAACTGTATATAATTTATCGTTTAACGTTATATTTGCAGAGATACTTATATCTCCTCCAATTTCATAGGTTTTGTTTTTAAAATGAAAAGACTTTTTCTGTTTTGAAAAAAATTGAGTTTTCACATACTCACTTTGATTTCGATTGGATGTGAGTGGGGTAAGTAAAAGAGATGTTAAAAAGTAATCTCCATCCTGCTGTGTTTTTATTTGTTTTATTTCCTCCATAGATTCATTTAATTCTTTTGTTCTGTCTTTTACTTTTTGCTCTAGGGATGTATTTAATTCTTCCACTTCTGAATGCAGGCGAACAAATTTATTTGCCAAAATAATCGCGATACTCAGGACAAAAAACATAAAGCTATATCCAAAAGTTCTGGGAAACTGAAAGTATCCCCTATCGCTTAATATATCAGTCACGACAGAAATAAAAATTAGCACCACTCCGCTCAGAAAATAAACTGCATCTCGATTCTTGCTCCTAAATGCATTTAATAAATAATAGAATAAAAACCCAATATAAAGAAATCCTATCGGCTGAGTAAGTCTTTTATTATATAAATCAAATAAAACCAAATTGGAACTTAATAAATAGAATCCGATAGAAAACAAACTGAATAGATTTAAGAGATATACAAATCTACTTATTTTTATTTTAAAATAGACTCTTATAAAATTTGAAAAAAGAGGTATCAAGCTTGCAAAGAACATATATTCAATCTTTTTCAAAATAACAAAGTCGAGATTGAGTTGGTATTTAATTTGAGTTCTTAAAAACTGATATACTATGACTGTAAAAACAAAACTAGAAAAATATAAATTTTCAACTTCTTGCCGCCTTCTTATATATAGAAATAAAAAATAACAACCTACTGTTCCATAAATTGAAAGGAGTATAAGTTTAAATAAATCTTCCTTGTATCGATCATACTCTAAATAAGATGTAATTCCAATCGCTGTATAATCCTGATTAATACCAATCTCCTCTGGAAAGAATCTCTCTACTTGAATTAAAAGAATATTTTCCTTTTGGGTTAGGTTATTTGGAATATCATAAATTCGCACCTTATCATAGGCTTGAGGACTATCGCATCCAAAACATCCAGTAGACCCTATCAAAACTCCATTGAAATAAGTTCTATCTCTATCGGAAATACTTCCCAATCGTATCGATAAATGCTTATTCGATAAATTCTCAGGTAGGATAATTTTTCTTTTGATCCATATTCTTTGTTTAGAGTTTATTTCTATTGAATTTAAATTAGAAGGAACTTTGTATTTCTTCCAATGAGTAGAATTAAGATTACTTTCAAATTGGGTTGGATCTGTTATATCATCGAGAGAATATTCCCAATCACTTTCTGAATCTAAATTAATCTTTCTAGCTAGAATACTGTTATCATTTAACGTCTTATTCTCATCGCTTCCTATAGAGATAGACGAAAACAAAAGTAAACTGCATATAAAATAGTAAAATGATTTATATTTTGCGCACATATTTAACTTCCTTTTATTGGTCTTTTATTAATAAAGGAGATATAATTTCAAAAAATGTGCGGCTTTTTTAATAAAATGTTTCAACAATTACGTAGTATCACAAAAAAAATTTGTTTCCATTTTTGGTTAAAAATGAATAGAATCAAGAGTCAAAGATTTTAACTTGGTTATGGTAAATTTATCCTATGAATGAAAGCGATTTTTCGATATTACTCGTTGATGACGATGAACTCGTCCTTTTATCGCTTGAACTCATTCTATCTGATAAAGGTTACAGGGTTTTCAACACTTCCCATTCTGAAAATATTCTCGAAATCATTGAAAGAGAAAAGATAGATTTAATCGTATTAGATTATTATCTATACGGTGTAAATGGGGTAGAGATTCTAAGTAAAATTCGTTCTGTCGAGTTATTTGCTCATATTCCTATTCTAATGCTAACGTCAGAGGAGAGCCCAGATATAATTGAAAACTGTCTAGATTCAGGTGCAACCGATTTTATCATTAAACCAGTGATTCCAAAAGTATTACTTGCAAGAATTCGTTCCGCGCTTTCGAATCGAGAATATATTTTACAAATAGAATCCCAAAAAAAAGAAATTTCAGATTCCAAAGAGAAACTCTCAGAAGCACTTGCTTCCCTCGAAAAAGATTTACGAAAGGCTCGCAATATTCAAGAAACCCTGATTCCAAAAAATTTTATCAGTTCTCGTTCTTGTAAAATGTTTAATTACTACAAACCAATGAATGAAGTAGGAGGAGACTTTTTCTCATTTCTAGAAAAAGAAGATACAATTGATTTACTCTTCGGAGATGTCTCTGGGCATGGAATATCTTCTGCAATGGTTTCTTGTATGGCAGTCCTTTGTTTTCAAACGATGGATCGGAATAACCAAATTGAAGAAGAATTTAAATATTTACATCAAACCCTTTTTAGTTATGTAAAAGGTCACTATATCACAGGAATCTATTTACGATTGGATACTAAAAATAAAATTTTACAATACGCCTATGCGGGTCACCATCCTGCAATCTTAATTCGAAACAATCAATTGATTGAATTGGAAGGGAAAGGGACTCCTTTGATTTTAATGAGAGAATTTATTACTGCATCCAATTCCATTCAGTTAGAAAAAGGGGATAAGATTTTTCTTTTCTCTGATGGATTGTATGAAATTTATAATTTAAATAACGAATTTTATGGAAGTGAGCAGTTTCTAGAAAAAGTAAAAGACATGTGCCATCTACAAGGAAATGATTTTCTAAAATCAATTTTTAATTTTTCTATTAATTACTCTGGCAATGTTGTGAAAGACGATATGACCTTGCTATTAATCGAAATTTAACCTAATATAAGTTTTAAACATTCATCTTCTTTTTCTTGCATTCTTTTTTCTTCGTATGCACTCTTCTCGTGGTCATAGCCAAGCAAATGAAGAATGCCATGAACAAGCAATCTATAAAACTCTTCTTTGTCGCTATGACCAATTTCCCTAGCCTGCTTACGCATAGTATCAATAGAAATAATCACTTCTCCTAATATTTTATATCCTTCTGGTAAATCTTTTTCCACAATAGGAAAAGATAATACGTCAGTCGGTGTATCCTTTCCTCTTTTGGCTAAATTTACCTTCTGGATTTCTTCATCACTTGTAACTAAAAGAGAAAGCTCGTATCCTTTTAAATTGGTCATATGATCTACAACTTTTTTAATACTCGCTTTGATTTCCTTTGGAGTTATGCCAAGCCTGTGATGTGAATTATTTTCTATGTAAATATTTTTTATTAGTGACATGACGGCTACTTCAGAATATCCCCTGGTTTTGCATTTCTATGTGGAACAATCAAAGAAAGAGATTCATCCTTTCCTGTTGCCAATAGCATTGCTTCTGATAGACCAAATTTCATTTTTCTAGGTTCTAAGTTTGCTACTACAACTACTTTCATTCCAACTAGTTCTTCTGGTTTATATGCAGATTTTATGCCAGCAAATACATTCTTAATTCCTTTTTCTCCTAAGTTGACTTTGACATTTAAAAGTTTATCCGCGCCAGTAACATGATTTGCTTCTTCAATCAGACCAACTCTCAATTCTACTTTTGCCAAATCGTCTATGCTGATTAGACCTAATTTTGAATCAGAATTTGAATTGGTTTCTGTTTTTTTTGTATTAATAGTTTCAGTTTTACTTTCTTTTTGTGCTTCTTTATTTTCTTCCAACATACTATTCACTGCCTTTTCATCTACTCTCTGAGATAGAATCTCATACGCATTTATATTACGATTTTCTAATACACTTTCCAACTCAGAAAAAGAAATCTGTGCTGGAAGATCAAGTATCTTAAATAGTTTTTCACAAATCTTTGGGATGACAGGTTGTAAATAAATTGCGAGAATTCTTGCACAATTAATGGCTGCTGTCACAACTTCTCTCGCTGCCTCTTTATCTGTTTTAACAAGATTCCATGGAGCCTTATCATTTACATATTTATTCACCAAATCGCCTAAACGGGCAATTTCCTTCATTACCTTAGAATAGCTTTTGTCTTCATAATTCTTTAAGATATCTGATTTACTTTGAATCAATTCCGATATAAGAGCTTTCCCCTCTGAATTTAAATTGCCAATTCGCCTATCGAGTTTATCCAAAATAGACGTTCCTGTTCTAGATAAAATATTGATGAAATTTCCTACCAAGTCAGAATTTACTTTAGACATATAATCTGAAAAACTAAGATCTAAATCGTCTAACGTATCATTTAACTTCCCTGCCATGAAGAATCGGAAATGTTCAGGGTCTAAATGCTTTAAGAATGTAGAGGCTTTAATAAATGTCCCACGTGATTTAGACATTTTTTCTCCATTTACTGTTATAAAGCCATGCACATTCACTCGATTAGGTGTTTTGTATCCGCCACCTAATAACATTGCAGGCCAAAATAAGGTATGAAAATAAAGAATATCTTTACCTATAAAATGAATAATCTCCCCATCACCCGATTTCCAAAACTCATCAAAAAGGGCATTGTCTTTGAAAAAATTCTTAGAAGATGCCATATATCCGATTGGAGCATCTAACCAAACATAAAAATACTTATTAGTTTCTCCAGGAATTTCGAATCCAAAGTATGGACCGTCACGCGAGATATCCCATTCTTGTAGTCCCTGAGAAAACCACTCATTCAATTTATTTCGAACTCCAGCATTTACATGCTCAGGATTTTCAATCCAATCAGATAATTCTTTTTGAAAGTCTTGTAATTTAAAAAATAAATGCTTTGATTTTTTAAGACCAGGAGTATTACCGCATATCGCACAATGAGAGTCAATTAAATCCTTTGGAGAATAATTCGAGCCGCAAACTTCACAGCCATCTCCATATTGATCCTTAGTTTTACATTTAGGACAAGTTCCTTTAATAAACCTATCTGGTAAGAACATTTTATCATGATCACAATAAGACTGTTCAATTTCTCTTTCTGCTATGTGTGAATTCTTTTTGAGATTATTATAAATTTCTTCTGAAAAATAACGGTTTTCAGGAGAGTTTGTTGAGTAATAATTATCATACTCAATATAAAAGCCTTTTAAATCACGATAATGCTCACTATGAATTCGTTCAACTAACGCTTCCGGTGAAATGTTTTCTTTTTTTGCAGCTAGCATAACAGGAGTTCCATGCGTATCATCCGCACAAAAGAAATAACAATCATTACCAGATAATTTCTGATAACGCACCCAGATATCGGTCTGAACCCCTTCAAGCATATGCCCTAAATGAATGGGTCCATTTGCATAGGGAAGTGCAGTAGTTACTAAAAGTTTTCTTTTATTCATATTTATTTTTACCTTTATAAATTGGATTTAAATTCATCCGGCTTGCATTGAAAAACGAATCTATCTCAAGTCTTGGTTTATATTTTGGAACTATTAAATTCATGTTCTTAGTTAGCATTAAAAATCGAAGTGTTGTAACTTGATATTAACCAATTGAGATTGGCAGAAGTGTGATATTGGATTCTAGATCGAATAAAGTAAAAAAGTCTTTATTCAATCTGAGAATCCAAAAGATTATATTGGAAGAAAAATTATCTTACGCTTTTTTTGCCTTCTTAATATTTTCTGCTACTTCACTAATCTTAGCTTTTACAGCCTCTACTTTGCCCTCTGGCATTTTATTTTGAATTTCTTCCGTGATTTTGTTGTAGTTATCAATGATCTTAGAACGAGTGTCTTCATAGTTTTTGCCAGCAACACTAGTAAATTCTTTAATATCATGAATAATCTTATCTAAACTTTGGCGAATTTGAACAGCACCCTCAGAATTGTCTTGAGCACCTTTTGTGCTAAGTTCTGTATAGGTCTTCTCTAATTCGGTTTTAGCTCTTTCTAAGCCTTCTTTTCCAGCTTGTAGGAGTCCAATCCCAACATTTAGAATATCCATAATTTGCTTTTCCATTCTTTTATCTCCATTGAATCAAAAGATTTAACAATATATAACCAGAATTTTAAGCTAACCTCATTTATATAGTCTTTCTTCTATTGATAGACAAAAATAAATTCATACGGAACTTTGTATTTATCCAGCCATGAGAGTAAAATCATACAATGAAAGAAGATATTCGTAAAAGATTTGAGCAGATATATGCCTTTTTGCCTAAAATTCAGGCATTTTTAATTCATACCCAAAACAAAGATTCCTTCGAAATTCAATTGAAAGGACCGATTGACTTGGTAACAGAAGCGGATAAAGGCTCAGAAAAAATGCTCGTTCAGGAAATTCTAAAGAACTTTCCTGATGACCATATTTTAGGAGAGGAAGGTTCTTCCATTAAAGGAAAGAATCAATATAGATGGATTATTGATCCTGTAGATGGAACGACTAACTTTGCACACCGACTTCCTCTCTATGGAGTCTGCATAGGCTTAGAAAACATTGAAAACGGTCATATGGAAATGGGATTGGTTAGTTTCCCAGCTATGTCAGATGTTTACTATGCGATTAGAGGTTATGGGGCTTTCAAAAATGAAAAACAGATTTATGTATCCAAAACCAATGAATTAATTAATTCACTTGCTTCTACAGGATTTCCTTATGAAAAAAAAGCTAGAATGGAAAGTGTAATACAAAACTTAAAATCTGTTCTACTTTCAGTAAGAGACGTTAGACGAACCGGTGTAGCAAGTTTAGATCTTTGCTGGGTCGCAGAGGGAAGATTTGATGCATACTGGGAAGAGAATCTGAAACCTTGGGATATGGCAGCCGCATCTATCATAGTAGAAGAAGCAGGGGGAAGAATTACAACTTACGATGGAAATAACTTCTCTATCTTTATGCCAAACTTAGTCGCAACGAACGCAACAATCCACAGGAAATTTTTAGAAAAACTATCTATAATATCTCCACAAATTCTGAGCGAATTTAGAATATGAGAAAGCAGATTTTCTTTTTATCAATTCTCCTATTCACCATTAGCCTATTTGGACAAGAAGGCTATCCCAAGATATTTGATTCAGCAGCCGGAAAAGAGATAAGTTATGAAAGTATTGCTGAAAAATTAAATCCAGTGGATGTATTGATCATTGGAGAAGAGCATGATGATAAAAAAGGGCATGAAGAAAAATTAAAACTCATTCGATATCTCTCGGAGCGGTTTACGTTTGTTATCTCCATGGAAATGTTTGAGAGGGACCAACAAATCATTTTAAATGAATATCTTGCTGGTTTGATTGATGATAAAATATTTCAAACAGACTTAAAACTCTGGAATAATTACGATGACTATAAACCAATTGTCCAGTATGCGAGAGAAAATAAAATTTCAATCCTAGCAGCAAATGCACCTAGGCGCTATGTAAGAATACTTGCAAGAAATGGATTGGAGGAAATGTATAAATTTCCTTCGCTTTCTAGAAAGTTCTTTGCTCCAATCTATACAATTGAAAAATATAGACAGGAAAATTATGAACATAAAATTTTTGGTTCTCTCGCAAGTCACGGAAAAGATACAATTGGCTTAAAGAATATGATACTCGCCCAAAATCTTTGGGATGCAACAATGGCTGATTCTATTTTAAAAGTATTAGATAAAAAAAAGACTAAAATCATTCATATAAATGGAAGATTTCATAGTGATGAGTATATGGGTGTTAGCCACAGATTGCAGCAACTCGGTGTTAAAATACTAACTATTTCAATGTTTCAGAACAGAGAAACGGAAAATATTGAACTAAGTCATTTTAAGAAGTTCGCAGATATAATTTATTTAACGGGATCAGCGATTCCCAAAAAAGAATAAGGAGAAATTCAATGTTCGAATATAAACATAGACACTTAGAAATTGCTAGTATTTTCATTTTCATAGTATACTGCTCCATGCTTGTAATTCAGATCATCCAAGAAACCATTCGTCTTGCGGATAATCTAAGTTATCTGGTGATTCCACTTTCAATTTTTCCATTCTTTCTTGGATACATTGGTGCTGATTTTATTTCAGGCTTTGTTCATTTTCTAGGAGATACTTTTGGAACAGAAAATACTCCTGTTCTGGGTCAGTCTTTTATAAAACCATTCAGAGAACACCATGTTGATCCAAAAGGGATGACTAAACACGACTTTGTAGAAACAAGCGGAAATAACTGTATTGTATCCATTCCGGCATTGCTTGCTGTTTATTACTTTGTAGATATCAAAGCTAATTTATTTACCTATTCTTTTTATAGCTTTTTTAGTTTCCTAATGATTGCTGTTTTTATTACAAACCAAATTCACAAGTGGGCACATGAAGACAACCCAGGCAAAATTATTTCTTTTCTACAAAGGAATAATTTGATCCTTTCTCCAAAGCATCATCAAATTCATCATACTGAACCATTCGATAAGTATTATTGTATTACAGTGGGTTGGCTAAATCCTTTTTTATATAAAATTCATTTTTTTGAATCTGTAAAAAATCTAGCTTATAAAGTTTTTGGAGATCGAGTGGCTATTAAACATTAAACGCAAAATCTATGGAGTTTTTTTATGGAACAATTTATACCTTTTGTTATTTCTATATTCATCTTTCTTCTACTTGGACTTCGCATCGCACAAGAATACCAACGAGCTATCGTATTTCGCTTAGGTAGATTTCAATCTGTGAAAGGACCCGGACTTTACTGGATAATTCCAATACTAGAGAGACAGCAAACAGTCGATATACGCACGAGCACAGTTGAATTAGAGCAGCAAGAAACAATCACGAAAGACAGTGTCACAATTAAAGTAAATGCGGTTTTATGGTTTAGAGTTACTGATCCTGAAAAAGCCATCATTAAAGTAGCTAACTACAACCAAGCAGTTTATCAATTTTCAGTCACAGCTCTCAGAAATATTATCGGACAACATATTCTAGATGAAGTCTTAAAAGAAAGAGAACAAATTAACGCAACATTACAAAAAATTGTAGATGCTTCGACTGAGCCATGGGGAATTAAAATTGAAATGGTGGAAATGAAAGATGTAGAAATTCCCGAAGGAATGCAAAGAGCTATGGCAAGAGAAGCGGAAGCAATTAGAGAGAAAAGAGCTAGAATCATTAAAGCAGAGGCGGAATTAGAAGCATCTATAAAACTAACGCAAGGCGCAAAAGAAATGGAGAAGAGTCCTTTTTCACTAGAGCTAAGAAGAATGCAAATGCTCTCTGAAATTGGAATCGATAATAATACAACGACAATCATAATGATGCCAGCTGAATTTATAAATGCAGCTAAAAATTTTGCTGATTCTGTTTCACAAAAAAAATAGAGCGAATTTAAGTTTTAAGATGTTTATCGATAGTGGAAACTAGGAAATAAATTTATTTTATTACGAGTTTTCAGCATAATTCTCCTTGCTTTCAGATTTATTTATATCTATGATTGCAGGTAGGAATTCATAAAATGCTAGCTTTATTTGACCAAGAAGTTGTTTTTATTTTTAGGCGTCCTATAATATTAGAAATCGAGATTTCAAATGACTAGTAGAAATAAAAAACAAACAGTTCTGCTTGTAGAAGATGAAACCATAATTGCCTTAATGGAAACAAGACAACTTGAAAAAGAAGGCTATTCTGTAATTCATGTTGAAACAGGTGAAGCGGCTATCGATCTAGTAAATGAGAACAGAGACCAAGTCGATATAATTCTAATGGATATTGATTTAGGATCTGGAATTGATGGAACGCAGACTGCTAAAGAAATTTTAAAAACTTTTGATATACCTATCGTATTTTTATCTGCACGAGTAGAAAAGGAATTTGTTCAAAAAACGGAAGCGATTACATCTTATGGTTATGTTGTAAAGAACTCTGGAATAAATGTAATTGATGCCTCCATAAAAATGGCTTTCAAACTCTATGAAGCCAGAAAAGAAACAGAGAAACAAAAAAAAAGAATAACTGCGATTATCCAATCGATAGGAGATGCAGTAATTGCAACAGATCACTTTGGAAATATTATTCAAATGAATGCAGTTGCTGAAAATCTCACTGGGTGGAATTTTGTTGAAGCGGAGGGGCGTGAGCTGCATGAAGTTTTTCAGATCATAGATCCTAAAACTCGAAAGATCGTAACGAATCCCGTTGAACTTGTATTATCCTCACAAAAAAGTGTTACATTAGCAGAACATAAAATTCTAATCGGTAGAAATGGACGAGAGTATAAAATTTCCGATTCAGGCGCGCCGATTAGAGATGGAGATGAAAATATAACAGGTGTTGTCCTTGTATTTAAAGATATTACAAAAGAATATGAAGCACAAAGAAGAATTGAAATTAGTGAGAACTCTCTTCAAGAAGCACAAAGAATTGCAAAACTTGGAAGTTGGCAAATCAATCTAAAAACAAGAGAAGTTCATTGTTCAAAACAATTTTATTCCATTTTCGAAGTCAGTGAAGATATTAACCAAGAAGAAATCATTCAAAAAATCAGAGAAAGTATTCATTTAAAGAATTCTGATTTGTTTACAAATAGTGAAAATTTCTTAATCAATAAGAATTATTTTTTTGATCACAAAATTCATTTCCCCAATAATAAAATAAAATATATCAATACAAGAATCGAACCTGTTTTAGATGAATCAAGCATTCAAATTGCGTATCGAGGGATTGTCCAAGATATGACAGATAGAATGAACATCGAAATTGCTCTCAAACAAAGTGAAGCTCACCTCAGAGCAATCGTAGATGCAACTCCAAGCTGTATAAAATTAGTAGATCGAGATGGAACGTTAGTCAACATAAATTCTGTTGGCTTATCGATGATAGATGTTAAAAATGCAAAAGATGTTATAGGTAAAAATGTTTATCAACTGATACATCCTGATCATAGAGAAACTTTCAAGAAGTTCAATGAGTCTATCTGTGATGGAAAAAAAGGCAGTCTACAATTTAAAATCATAACAGCAAAAGGGAGAATTAAATGGTTTGAAACGAATGCAGTTCCCCTTCAGTTGCAAAGCACTAATACTACAATCCAATTAGCAATCACACAAGATATAACAGAAGAAAAAAAATTTGAGCAAGCTCTTTTAGAAAGTGAAGAGCTTTACCACTCCATGTTTGAGAAAACACAAGCGATTAAGCTTATCATAGACCCAACAGATGGGACAATCGTTGATGCAAACTCGGCGGCAGTTGAATTCTATGGCTATTCGATTGATCAATTTAAACATCTAAAAATATCCAACATAAACACTTTACCTGAAGAAATGATTCAAGAAGAATTAAGAAATGCAGCAAAAGAGAAAAGATCCTACTTTAACTTTAAGCATAGATTGGCAAACGGAGCCATTCGGGATGTAGAGGTTTACTCAAGTCCAATGACTGTAAACGGAAGAAAATTATTATACTCTGTTATCCATGATATCACAGAAAGAAAGATAGCCGAAATGGCTTTAATCGAAAATGAAAGAAGTATGAAAATTCTATTAGATACAATGACAGAAGGAATTGCGTTAAACGAAATCATCTATGATCAGAATGGAGACATGATAGATTATAAAATAGTTAACGTAAATAAAGCCTTTTATTCAACCGTTGATTACGAGGGAACAGAAGTAATTGGAAATGTAGCATCAAAACTTTATAAAATATCTCCAGAATTTATGAGAGAATTTTGGCGAAATCATAAAAATCAAAAAACTACAATCTTCTCTGAAATTTGGAGTCCAGTCAAACATAAGTATTTTTTTGTAGCAACATCACCCTTCGTAAACGGTAAATTTGTTACAAGCTTTCTAGATATAACAGAGAGAAAGAATGCCGAAAAGGCATTAGAAGAAGCAAATATAGAGTTAGAGAAATTATCTAACACAGATGATTTAACAAAAATTGGAAACAGAAGATACTTTCAAAAAACTTTTGATAAGGAATGCGCACGAGCTCGTAGAAATAATCATCCTCTTTCGATTATCCTAATAGATATTGATGATTTTAAAAAATACAACGATTATTTTGGACACCTAAAAGGGGATGAATGTTTAAAAACAGTTGCAACTACTATTTCAGGATTAGCAAGAAGAGCGGCTGATGTTACTGCACGTTGGGGCGGAGAAGAATTTATAGTATTACTCCCAGAGACAAATTTAACAGAGGCGATTATCGTTGCCGAAAATATTCGAAAAACAATCCAGAGTCTTCAAATTCCACATCCAAATGCTAGAGCAGCTAACGTTGTCACTCTTAGCTTAGGTATTGCAAGTTGGGAATCTGAGCCACCACATGAATTTATTGCAAGAGCAGACCAGGCACTTTATCACGCCAAAAGCAATGGTAGAAATAGAATCGAAATTGCAGAGGAATTAAAATAATACAATGGTTAATGTTTCCCAAAAGACAATACTTTTAGTAGAAGACGAAATGATAATTGCCACCATTGAAATGGCTCAGTTACAAAAAGAAGGATATAAAGTAATTCACACTCCAACTGGAGAAGAGGCTATCGAAATGGTCAAATTTTCTCCTATTGATTTGATCTTAATGGATATAGATTTAGGAAGTGGTATAGATGGAACACAAACAGCCGAAGAAATTTTAAAGTCCTATGATATTCCAATCGTATTCTTATCATCCCGAACAGAAAAAGAAATAGTTCAAAAAACAGAAAAAATAACATCTTATGGCTATGTTGTAAAAAATTCAGGAATCATTGTCATAGATGCATCTATTAAGATGGCTTTCAAATTACATGAAGCGAATAAAAATATAAAGAAAGAGAAAGAACAATTAAGGACTATTTTACAGTCGATAGGCGACGCAGTAATCGCAACGGACAAGAATGGAGTCATTCTTCAAATGAACACGATTGCAGAAATACTAACAGGATGGTCAGTCTCAGAAGCTAGGGGAAGACATCTAAGTGAAATTTTTAAAATATATAATAAATTCACAAAAGAACCACATCCAGATCCAGTTTCTAACGCTTTAACAGAGAATAATATAATTTATTTAAGAAACCACACTTGTCTAAAATCAAAAGATGGAAAAGAATATCAAATTTCTGATTCTAGTTCTCCAATCAGAGATTCATATGGAAATGTAAGCGGAGTAGTTATAGTTTTTAGAGATGTAAGCAAAGAATATGAAATCCAAAAAATTATAGAAAATAGTGATAAGAAATACAAATCTATCATCGATATTTCCCCAATACCTTATGCTGTAAATGACAATAAACAAAATATAGTTCTACTCAATAAAGCATTTACGCAAACATTTGGATATACGCTAGGCGATATACCAACATTGTCTGATTGGTGGCCCAAAGCCTACCCAGATCCAATTTATAGACAATGGGTTGCAGAAACATGGCAAGCAAGAGTTGAAAAATCAATAAAAGAGAATAGCAACTTTGTCCCCATGGAAATTGTGATTCGATGTAAAAATGGAACCAATAGGACTATTATGGCTACTGCTGCCACTTTAGATGAATCCGATGCTGGTTTACACCTTGTTATCCTCTACGATATTACAGATCGAAAAAAAATAGAATTAGAGCTAAAAAGAAGTTCAGATCTATTAGAAGAATCTCAATCCATTGCGAAAGTTGGAGGATGGGAACTTGACTTAATTACAGGAACTCTTTATTGGACAAAGGAAACCTACATTCTACATGACACAAATCCAGATGAATTTAATCCTACTGTGGATGCAGGAATTCAATATTATCTACCAAGCTCACGGGATATTTTGGAGAAAGCCTTAAAAGATGCGATTGAAAAAGGAATCGGCTATGATCTAGAGCTTGAGTTATTGACCATTAAAAACCGAAAAATTTTTGTTAGAACGACATGCGTAACTACAGTTCATGAAAATAAAACGGTAAAACTAACAGGAATCTTCCAAGACATTTCAGACCGGAAAAAAGCAGATGAGAAAATCCAAAATCTTCTCATAGAAAAAGATACGATCTTAAAAGAAGTGCACCATAGAATAAAAAATAACATGACAACTCTCTATAGCTTGTTATCAATTCAATCTCTTCAATCAGAAGATCAAAGCTTTAAAAACTTATTACAAGACTCAGCAAGTCGTGTCAGAAGTATGATGGTTTTATACGATACTCTCTATCGCTCTGAAAAAACTCAGTCTATGTCGATTAAAAAGTATTTACCAATACTCATGCAACAAATCATTGAAATTTTCCCTTCACAAAAAAAAGTAAAAATTGAATCAGAAATTGATGACATTGAATTACAAGCTCAATCATTAACACCACTTGGTATTTTTATTAACGAATTGATTACAAATACAATTAAATATGCGTTTCCAAATCGTGATAGCGGTCTCATTCGAGTAACTGCTCAGAAAAAAAACAATGAAGTTGAAATTATTTACTCAGATGATGGAATCGGAATTTCTCCATCCATTCAGATTAATAACCCACAAGGTTTTGGTTTGCAATTAATCAATCTTCTAGCACGACAACTAAATGGATCAGTTTCGATTGAACCCTCTGATGGCGCAAAGTTTGTCTTAAGATTTAAAATTTGATTCAAAATTAAATTCGTGAAGCATTCAGATATCAAACTAACGTTAAGCAAGAGATAAAAAATCAATCAGGATCTGCAGGACTATTTTCATCTATCGGAATTTCAACATTTCTAAGGTATTCTGCGCTTTCTTCAGGTAGAGATGGATTAATATACATACCACTTCCCATTTCAAAGCCAGCTTGTTTTGTAATTCTTGGAACGATAGACAAATACCAGTGATAATATTTCGTCCTTCTTTCTGCAAGTGGAGTAGATCGAATTGTAAAATTATAATCAGGATTCCCAAGACCAAAATAAAGCATTGATAAAACTTTCTTCATTATCTTTGCAAGATCCCATAACTCTTCCAATGTGGCATCTTCATAGGACGAAGTATGTTCTCTCGGAAAAATCCATATATGAAAAGGACTAAGAGCAGCATAAGGAACAAAAGCAATAAAGTTTACATTTTCAGCAATGATTCTAGTTCCTGCAGCTATTTCATCTAACGCAGTTCTACAAAAGATACAATCTCCATAATCATCAAAATAGCGCATGACTTCCTGTATCCTAGCTCGAAAGTTATATGGAACAACTGGGGTTGCCGCGATCTGACAGTGTGGATGTTCAAGAGATGTGCCAGCCGACTCTCCATGGTTTTTAAAAATCACAATCGTTTCCATACGAGTATCTTTAGCTATTTCCTCATATCGTATTTTAAACGCTAAAAGCAGATGGTAAATATCATCAACCTTTTGTAAAGCGGTGATTGCATTGTGTTTCGGTGTCTCTACAATTACATCGTGGACTCCAATTCCTGTGATTGTAGAATTAATCCCCACCTTCCAACGAAACCTTTCTCCCTCTGGAGATAACGCTGGAAATTTATTAGAGATAACTCTTACCTTCCAATTGTCTCCCTCTCCGATTCTTAGAAATTCTTTAGTAGCTAAATGCTCATTGCCAGGACAAAAAGGGCAATTCGCTTTATATTCAGGAACTTCAATTTTCTTTATTTCTTTTTTTGTAAATTCATGAGGTCGCTTTGCTCTATCTGTTGCAATAATAACCCAATCTCTTGTAATTATATTTTGTCTAATCTCAGACATAACTCGATTCCTCACACTACTCTGGCTAGATTAAAAATTCAAATCTGGGAAAGCAAGATTTTAAATCAGCAAAATCCCTTTGAAATCATGATAATTATCAGTAACTCAATCCATCTAAGATTCAATTTCAATACAAATTCTTGACTTTTCTTTGTTTATTAAGACTTTGTATTTCGAGGGTAAAAATTTGGACATAGTAGAACTAGAAAAAGGCTTCTCAGAAACAGAAGACAAGATTAAAAAACTCGCTGCAGAATGCGGCAATGGCGTAGAAATTATTAGAGGCGGTGGAATCAGTGATACGATTCACTTCATCGGTGATACAAGAAAAATATCAGAGAAAACTGGATACGTCAAGGAGTTACCAGGCGTTAGCCGCATTTGGAATGTATCTGCTCCATACAAAAACATTGCAAGAATTGCAGCAGGCAAAGCTGGTGAAGTTGTCCATAGACAAGATAGAATTGTTGAAGTAAAAGGACCAGATGGTTTAGTAAGAAAAATTGGAAACGGCAAACACATATTTATCGTTGGTCCCGACTCTCCTCAAACACTAGAGCAAACTCTTACAATTGCAAAACAAGCAAAAGCTCTCGGTGAAAAATATGGAATTTTAGATAGAATGATTATCCGTGGTGGTGCTTTTAAACCAAGAACTAGACCAACGGATTGGAGAGGTCTCGGTTGGGAAGGAATTAAGATGCTAGACAAAGTTAGAGAAGAAACTGGTCTACCTTACGTAACGGAAGTTATGGATCATACAATGGCAGATGAAGTTGCAAAGCATGCAGATATGATTCAAATAGGAACAAGAAATGCACAGGACTTTGAACTTCTAGAAGCAGTTGGTAAAACAATGAAGCCTGTCATCTTAAAAAGAGGATTTGGAAATGAGGCAGAAGAATGGTTCTCTGCTGCAGAGTACATAGCAAACCAAGGAAATCTAAACATCATTCTATGTGAACGAGGCGTGAAAACTCTCTTTATAAAAGAAGGATATTGTAGAAATACTCCTGATTTTAACGTTATTACACATGCAAAAAAGAAGACAATCCTTCCTACAATCTTTGATCCTTCGCATGTTGCAGGTGACGACAAAATTGTAATGCAGAACTTACTCGGTTGCCTACCATTTAAAGCAGATGGGTCTATTACCGAAACATTGCATGAAGAATCATTTAGAAAGGAACAAATGTGTGATGCTGCGCAAGCTCTTGTGATGAGTGTTTATGAAAAAGCAATCCAAGCAATTCTTGCCTATGAGCAACATATCAATCCTTATATTTCAGAGATGGATACCTATTTTCAAAACAGGTCCAAAGCTTGAGATATCTTTTTCTCTTTCCAGTTGCGTCCATAGTTATAATCGCTACATTAGCCATTAGTCTCTGGGCGCTCTATAAGGATGAATCTTTAATTGACAAATTCATCCTTCATCCTTATGGAATGATTCGAAGAAATGAATACTATCGTATTTTTTCTCATGCCTTTATTCATGCGGATCTTTGGCATTTATTTTTTAATATGTTTTCTTTTTACTCATTTGCTTTTTACTTAGAAGCAAATCTAGGGTCGCTTAGATTTTTTATAGTCTATTTTGGATCAATACTTGCGAGTGTTTATACTTGTATCCAAAAAAACAAAATGAACCCAACCTACAGAAGCCTAGGTGCATCGGGTGGAGTCTCCGGCGTAATATTCGGTTTTATTTTATTTGAACCAATGGCAAAGATTAGTATCATGTTCATTCCAATTGGAATTCCCGCCTTTATATTCGCATTTCTTTATCTTGCTTACTCTTACTACTCAGCAGAAAATCAATATGACAATATCAACCATGAAGCTCACTTTTATGGAGCAGTTGCTGGACTTGCTTTGACTTCTGCCTTTGAGCCTGCCGTTCTGAGTCATTTCATACGTTCTATTAGTTTATAGTAGTTTTTGGCAAAAAAAAGAATCGAATAGTCCTCGCAGATTTTCAGGGAATATATCTAGACTCATTAAAGCTTTTCATAATTTTTCTATACGTTAAACGTATAGAATGAGATAAATGAAAATTGACAACAATGAAATTATTTTTAACGCTTTTTTGGTTCTTGATTTAAATAGAAAACATTTATCTATTGTATTAAACTAGTGTATTTCTTTTTTAATAGGAAGTTTTTATGATTAAAATTTTGTTGTCTCCTTTAATATTTTTAATTTTATTTTGCTCATCAGAACAATCATTAACGAACGCACACTATGCAGAAGTAAATGTTTTAGATAGTTCATTTCTCTTTGTTCGTGCCGAACCACATTTTAATGCAACTGAAATAGATCGATTAAAAAATAAACAACGTGTTATTATACTATTAGAAGATGATAAAATATTAGAAAAAAATGGGGTATCAGGAAAATACGTTTTTATAGAATATAGAAAAGATGATCATTTATTAAAAGGGTGGGTATTTGATTCATATTTAATAAGGATCACAAACTCCGTAGAAGATGAGCAAATTTTCGATTCAGTTATTATTCTATTTTCTGTCATATTTATCTCATTAATAGTAATTGCTTTTTGGAAGCGACAAGCGGTCTTAATTTTTTTAAAAGAATTCTATAATAAATTAATTCAAAAAAGATTAGTTCTTTCAAGAATTCAAGCAAAAATGTTATTTAAGATTATTCGTGTTTTTATTATTTTAGGTATAATAACTGTTAGTCTATACATTTTAAGCAATACTCTGTATAAAAATCGATATTTTTTTCAAGTGTTTTCTTTATCGCAAAATGAGACGATCGCAATGCGTTATTTAATAACTATAGAAAAAATAATGAAAAACGGTTCTATCGATGAAAATTCAGATTATTATATGAGAATGATAAATATTACGGATACTACTGATATTGATATAGCAAAGGCTATCGCATCGTCTGAAAAATTCTTTCAACACTTTAGAAATATGCAAATTAAAAATGATACATCAGACGATTTTTTGGGAATGGTAATCGAACTATTTTCGAATCCAACCAATTTCCTAGGTAAGCTTTCGGAAAATTTTCAAAAATCTAATGAACTAATTGAACTTGAATCAGAATTTATTTCAAATAATAAAATTATTATTTCTAACTACAGTAATGTAGTGAAAATATTAAATAGGCTTACTGAAAATGAAATAGATTACCTTTACGAAAACAAGCGTTTACCAATTTATTTATTAGATGAAAGAGAATGATTGTCCTAGTGAAATTTTACGTTGTCCATACAATTTTTATACCATTAATTACCTATAAAAAAATAAAGAATCAACGGTTTCTAATCCTTCTTATGAATTCTTTTATTTTTGTAGTATGTATTTTAAAATTGAGCATTTAAAATTTTTATAACCTCAGCTTTTCGGAAATTATATATGAGCTATTAGTCGCAATCTTGCTTTTCTTTCAGCAAAGACGATCGTTTATTTTCACCTAACATCAATCATTCTCAAAAAACTTGTTGTCTTATTTCTATAAATCTTAATAATAACTCCTCGTAAAAAATTCAATTAGGAGATACCTATGGCAATTAGTAGTGACGGAATGTCATCTAGCGAATCAGTTGGGTTTGGTTCTCAATTTATAGATTCGTTTAAAGGAATTGTGACAGGGTTTGTAATGTTCCCTCTGTCTATATTTCTCATTTATAAAGTAGAAACATGCACACAAGCTGGAGATGCTTTTAAAAATGCAAAACCTGTTTCACAAATGGAAGAAGGAAAGCCGGTTTATATTACTGGAAAATTAAGTGCATCACCCTTTGGAACCAAATTTGTAAAAGACGGAAGTTATATTGCAATCGAAGAAAGCTCTGAAGTCTATGCATGGGACGAAGAGGAAAGGACTGAAGGAGAAGGTAGTAATAAAAAGAAGATCAGGGAATGTAAATTAAAATGGACCACAAGTCCAGATAATCCTTCTTCATTCCAGTTACCTGCTTGTAAAGCAAAGGCATTTCACCAAAGACGAGAAAAAAGTGTAAATATGGCGGCTAACGGTGGAAAAATTACAGCTGATGGTAAAACATACAATGTCGATTTAGCTGACGTGAATCTTACATCCGCAGTTCCAAGCTCAACTCCATCTAGCGAAGAAATCATTACCAATGGATATACTCTATCGGGTAATTATTTATACAGCAGTGCGACTTGTGCATCCAATGAAGTAGAAGGCTGCGAAAGAGTTTCTGTTAAAGTAACTCCAGTTCCAAGTGGAGACATGACTTTCCTCGGAAAATTAAATGGAGATACACTAGGCAAATACACATACAAAGATGATTCTTTTTTAAATGCAAGTGTGGGAGACTATGCTCAGACTATGGCTGCAGTTAAATCTGATGATGCTGCAATGAAATGGGTTGGAAGAATCTGTGGCTTTATTATGATGTGGGCTGGCTTATCTTTATTAGTAGGTCCAGTAACAATGCTACTTGATTTTATACCTTTTGTTGGGACTTTAGGAAGTTCTGCAATTCGCTTCTTTATGGGAGTAGTTGCTTTTGTTCTAACTACCATTACGATTTTATTAGTTAAATTTTGGTATATCTGGTTACTTCTAATCATTGGAGGACTAGGTTATGGTTATTACAAAAAGAAAAATGCAAGTGCTACACCACAAAGCACATAATTAAGTTTATGCAAAATGCCGTAGCGGATTACGGCGTTTTGCCTCACAAAGCGTTACTTTACATTTCTTTATTGATTAATAAAAAAATATAAAAGATAAAGAAATTCAATTTAAAAATCAAATATATAAGATTTGTTTTAAAACTAATTTATGCAAATCACGAAAAGCAATATCCAATAGTAAATATACTTAATTTAAGGTATTTTAAAACCAAGAGTAAAAGAAAGATTAATCTAAAAACAAAAGTCAAAAAAATAAATTCTTCCTTCTCTATTCTATGTATAAAAGGTTTTAATTCCCAAAATAGAACAAATGGGAAAATATAAGGAAGCTTTTTTCTAAAATCATATCGATTTAAAAAAATTAATCAAGAATTCTTGACTATTTAATCAGATTAGTTAATTTATGCTATGCTCAAAAGTTTTGGCATTCTATTTCTCATACTATTCCAATTAATCTTTATTCATTGCAAAAAAGATTCAATCGTTTATAAAGCAGACAAAGGAGTTCTGAATTTACAAAACTGGAATTCTAATCAAAATCCTGTTGTCAATTTAGATGGAGAATGGGAATTTTACTGGAATGAGCTATTCGAAAAAAAAGATCTTATTGGTAAACAACCTGATTTTATTTCTCTTCCCTCTACATGGAACGAGAAAGGTCTAAAGGGATCAGGCTACGCTACTTTCAAATTAAAAATTTTATTACCAGAAAATGAAACGTCTCCAACATATGCGATTCGAATTAAACCTTTTACAAATTGTAGAGCTTTTATTGATGAAATGGAAATTTCTTGTATGGGAGTAATAGGAAAAGATTTTAACTCATCTGTTCCTGATTCAAGACCATCTCTTTCCTCTTTTCATCCCAATCAAAAAGAAATCGATATTATTATCCAAGTATCCAATTACCATCACCGAAAAGGCGGATTTCTATATAGCATCTATTTTGGAACAGAAACGGGTTTATTAAAATATGCAAATAATATTCGAAATCGAGATAGTTTTATTTTAGGAATTTTATTTTTTGTAATGCTCTATCATATAGGGCTCTACTTAATCAGGCGAAAAGAAACTTTATCGATTTACTTTATGTTAGTTGTTTTATGTGTATTTCTAAGAACAGCAAGCACCGGCGAAAAATTGATTGTAGATATTTTTTCTGTTAACTACTCCGTTTACGTAGCGTTGGAATACATTACATTTTTTATGGTAATGCCTCTTTCTATCAATTTGATTGTGTTGATGTTTTCCATTCAAATTCACAAATTTACAATACCTGTATTGTTTTTTAAGAGTATTCTACTATCTTTTATCACAATCTTCACAGATGCAAATTTCTATTCTAATATAGTATCCTTCTATTTACCAATCTTTATCCTTGAGTTTATATTTGCTTATTATTTAGTAATTCAATCTGTATTTCAAAAAAAGGAAAACTCTATGCTGATTTTTTTAGGAGTCAGCATAATGATCCTATTTACGATAAATGATATACTAAACACATTAGAATTCATTCATACAAGTTATATTGCCCATTATGGACTTATCTCCGTTGTATTCTGTAAATCTCTCTACTTGCTTCTCAGGTTTGTGAAAGCATTTAAAGAAAACGAATCACTTACTATTGAATTAACAAAGGCAAATGAAAGACTCGAAGAAAAAATTACAGAAAGAACAAAGGAAATAATGGAAGAGAAAATTATCGCAATCAAAGCGAATGAATTAAAAGACAAATTTATTTCTCTTCTTTCACATGATTTGCGTTCTCCAATGGGGAATGCTAAAATGCTTATAACAAGTGCAATCGAAGCGGATGACGCATCAGAAAAAGATTTATCTAGAAATTATTTGGACTTAGCTTCTAAATCAATAGCAAATGCAGTTGAAATGACAGAGAAAATTCTACAATTCAGCCAAACTAAATCAGGACAAATTGAACTCAATATTCAAAATTGCTATCCTTCTCGAATCGCAGACAAAATCTTTAATATGATGCTCAGCAAAATTAGAGAGAAGAAAATTCAATTACTCAATTTTATACCTGAAGAAGAAAAAATTGAAACGGATGAAGCACTTCTACAAGAAGTTTTATTTAATTTAATTTCTAACTCGATAAAGTTCTCTAAACCAGGTGATCTAATTTCTATAAGATCCGAAATGAATCAAAGCGCCTACCGCATATTAGTTAAAGATACAGGGATAGGAATTCCAGAAGAAATAAGAGCTAATTTATTTTCTAGATCTATAAAAACAACCACAATAGGGACAGCAGGTGAGGTAGGCACTGGCTTGGGTCTTCCACTCTGTAAAGATATTGTAAAACTATTACGCGGAGATATTTTCTTAAGTGATGCGGTATCTGATGGAACAGAATTTACAATTCATTTGCCAATCTATTTTCCAAACGACTCTAAAGAAAACCGATATTTAATTTAAACTTTTTCGAATTTCTAAAGCTTGCTGTAATTGTCTAACGTCATGTGTGCGAATATAATCAATATTCTGTTCATATAAATACATTTCCAAAGCAAGAGTGCCTGCCCCTCTCTCTTTAGGAGGAATCCCTCCTAGTAAATTTCCAATAAAAGATTTTCGAGAGACTGAAACAAGCACACGACCATATCTATTTTTAAATTGATTGATATTTTTTAGCACAGTCATACTAAGCATTGGATCTGAACCTAAAAACAAACCCATACCTGGATCAAAAATCATCTTATCTTCAGGAATATTTATTTTCTGCAATTGGCTAATTTTGTTATCAAAAAAGCGATAGATCTCTCCCATAATATTCTCAGGCGATAAATTAGAGTTAACCGCTGCTTTATCTCCATTGTTATGCGAATACATCAAAACAAGGTTTGGTATAGAACTTTTATATTGATTTAAAATTGCAAGAGACTCTTCGTCTCGAAAGGAATTGATATTATTGATATAGTCAACTTTTGCTAGTATTGATCTCTCTATTACAAATGGCTTATATGTATCAACGGAAATCTTATAACCTAATTCTTTAAATTTAGAAATTAAATTCTCTAACCTAGACCATTCTAAATTGGGATCAATTTGGATCGCGTTTACGTTTGAAGATTGGGCACTTATATCTAAAACACTTGCCCCACAACTTATTAACTCCATTCCTTTGCGTTCTGCTTTCTCCTGGTCCAAAAACTCACCACCATCGGAAAAAGAATCAGATGTGACATTTAAAATTCCGAAAATCATCATAGGATTTCTAAAACTTTAAGAAATACAGGAATAAGCTATCTTTTTTTATTAGAATGGTATCTTTTCTACTTTTTAATATTTTTTATATTGAAAAAAATACTTTTTAGTTTTATCTGTCAGTAAAAATTTTTTAGGAACGAGATTACATTTATCATGGTTCAAAATTATTCTATTTTTTTATTATCTAAAATTTTGCTTCTTTCATTAGCTATTTCCTCCTACTCTTCTTTATTTGCAGATAGGAAAGTAGCTAGGTTAGTAGAACCCATTCGAAAAAAATCTCCGAGCTATGCATCCACAAAGCCAACAGAAATAAAAAAAGAAGAACCTAAAATACAAGAACCACCCAAAGAAGAAATCACAAACATAGAAAGAATTTATGAAGGGAAGGAATATGTAGTAAGAATTCGAGCTCGAAAGTTTAGACAGGGAGAGCTTATGTTTGTGCGTCTTCAATCAAACAATCCAAACATTACAATAGCTCAATTACAAAAGTATAACCTATTCTGGCTTAAAAAGAAAGTTGAAATGTTTGTTTTAAACAACGAATATATGGGCTTCATTCCTATTCATCCGGAATTGCAAGCAGGAACTTATGAACTGGAAATTAAAACAGAAGAAGTTGCAGATACTTATAAAGTATGTCCTGTGGAAATTGAAGCAACCAAGTTTAAAGAAACTAACGTTGCAGAAACTTTAAAACTACCAAAACGATTTGCTCCTAAGAAGGGAGGAGATCCAGCCGCTCTTAAATTTATAATGGATTGTGAAAGATTAAAAAAGACAGCCTATCAATCCTACTCACAGCCAATGTTTTCGCAAAACTTTCATTTACCTGCAAAAATAAAAAAGATAACCAGTAACTTTTATGCACGTAGAAATTATTTCACAAAAAAAGGAAAGCCACATGGAGGAATCGATATTCGTGGAGCCTCAGGCGACCCAATTCATGCAATTCAGGATGGGAAAGTCGTTATTTCCAGACCAATGTATTTTGAGGGAATCTTTACTGTAATCGATCATGGATCAAAGATATTTTCTCTCTATATGCACCAATCAGAAACTCTTGTAAAAGAAGGTGATTCTGTAAAAAGAGGACAACAAATTGGAAAAATTGGATCTACAGGCATGTCAACAGGTCCACATCTTCATTTAGGTTTACGTGTGGATAATACCTTAGTAAATCCAATGTCAATTATTCAATTAAAGATTTTTTAAAGATAATTAAAATTATTTTTTTCTATAGATTAGATAGGAATTAAATTCAATCAGTTTCTTATTTTAGAAACATCCATCTATATATAAGTTGATTCACTTTTATAAGCGTTAGCCGCTTTGCATAAAGAGCCTTTGATCTTTTTAAATCAAAGACTCTTTTTTTTATACCCTTTTTAGGCAATTCCTTTTAAGAATTGGTATATATTCTTAAAACTAGCCTTTCTTATTCCAAAATTCGCAATCAGGTTTCTTTTTACAATTTCCATAGATGTTAAGTCTGTGACCATGGATGGTAAAACCTTTTTCCTCTGCAATTTTTTGTTGTAGATCTTCAATCTGTGGAACTACAAACTCTACGATTCTTCCACAATCTGTGCATATAATATGATCATGATGTTCATGACCTATGATATGTTCATAATACTTGAAATCCTTTCCAAAATCATGTTCAGCAAGAAGTTTGGCTTCTACCATAATGCTTAGTATTCGGTAAATTGTAGCCTTTGAAATTTCATCTCTATGATCTTTTAAAAGTTCTAATAAGCTATCTGCTGTAAAATGTTGATGTATTGAAAAAATTGTTTCTGCTACTAGCATTCTCTGAGAGGTAACTTTTAAATCTTTTTTCTTTAGAAACTCGTTAAATATTTCCATTTCTTTCGCGATTTCTGGATTAACTTTTGTTTTGTCAGCTTTATTTTTCATGGTATTAATATTGTTTTCCCGTATGTTTTTCTTGTCCCTACTTCCCGAAGAGCCTTCGGAGCCTCAATGAGCGGGTAAGTCTTATAAACCAAAGGTTTTACTTTCCCCTGTGTATACCACTCATTTAACTGTTTTACACATTTTTCGATTTCTTGGGGTCTATCGTTTTGATATAAGTTCCAATAAACACCCATTACACTGATGTTGTTGAGTAACAGCATATTAACCGCAAGAGTTGGAATACGACCACTTGTAAATCCAACAACGACGATTCTACCTTCGAAGTTTGTGCAAAGAATTGATTTATCAAATGCATCACCTCCTACTGGATCAATTACAACATCGACACCACCATACTCTTTCCTGATTTTTTTTGACCAAGTTGCATCATTGTAATTTAGTGCTAAGTCAGCTCCTAGATTACGAATAACGTCTAATTTTTCTTCACTTCCAGCCGTTGCATATACTTTCGCACCGATAGCTTTTCCAATTTGAATCGCAGAACTTCCTATACCACCAGCACCGGCATGCACTAACATAGTTTCCGTTGGTTTTAGATTCGCGCGAACGACAATTGCAAAATAAGATGATTGGTATGTAACAATAAATCCAGCTGCTTCTTCAAAACTCATTCCATCTGGCATGGGATATACATTTCTTTCTGCTACTGCCACCTTCTCTGCATATCCACCTAACCAAGATAAACCCATCGCTTTATCGCCTATTTTCCACTTTGTCACTCCGGGTCCAACGGCGGATACAATTCCAGCCACTTCGATTCCTGGAGAAAACGGTCTTTTAGGACGCATTTGATATTTGCCTTGGATGAGTAACATATCAGGAAAATTCATCCCACTTGCTTTAATATCCAACACAACTTCACCTTCTTTCGGTGTAGGATCTTCAACATCTTTAAAAACAAGTTCTTCTGGCTCGCACCAATTCTCTGCAACGTAAGCTTTCATATTATCAATCTCATCTAGACATTTAATTTTTAAAATCTTTTTTTATTGTTCCGTAATAATCTTGTAATTGATAAATGTCATCCTTATGACATTAATCAATATAAGTAATACATGAATGATCTTGTAGAGAACTGATGCAATTAATAATCGGCTAATGTTTGTTATTCTGCTGCTCTAATCGTTGGTTATAAGTGAATTCGTGCCAATATTTATTTAGATTCCTCAGACTATTCGCACGGAGGAGCTTCAGAACTTCCTCCGTATTTTTTGTTTTCCTTATCGAGCGGATAAATAAAGTTGCCGCATGGTAAACATCTCTCTTCTTTGCCTGACTCGAGTTTTTTAAAATCCAATTTCCTGTTTCTAAAAATTTTTCCAATTCTAAGTTTAATAAAGTCCTGTTCCAAATATACAAAAACTCTTCAGAAGGAAATTCATTGGAGCAAAATCCTTCTTCTAAAACCCTATCTATTTCCTCATTTGTTAAATCGAGAAGAGCATGACAGGATTCATGGGAAATAATTTGTATGAGTCGATCTCTATTCATTGTTTTAGGTGTGAGTAAAAAAATAAATCCTTCTTTAGGAGTATAGAGACCTGCGTAAATTGGAGCCAGTTTTGTATGTTCTTGAAACTCTTTTGTATTTGTAAATATCTCTACACGAATCGGATAAACCTTTCTCTCCTTAAATTTCGCAAAAACTTCTTCATAGGTTTGTTTAAATATTTCATGGAAATATTCGATTCTATTTTCAGAAAAGGAATTCCCATGATAAAAATAGTGAACTTGATCTAACTTGAATAACGTTGGTTTTGCTAAACATACTTGAACTGTTAAAAATAAAAGGACAATGATTTTGATCTTGTTTTTCATTGCTTAGATAGCTCGGTATCTGGAAAATAAAACTCCAATATTTCGCGATACGTCTTCCCGTTAGCCGCTAGCTTAGCAGAACCCCATTGACAAAGTCCGATTCCATGTCCTAGACCTTTTCCCACAAATAAATATCTTTCTCTTAATTTCTGAATTTTAAATAAATTACTTTTAATTTTATTCCAGCCATAGAGTTTACCGGTTCTAGAAATAAATGTTGATATGGGTATCGTCTTTATAAATTGTTCTGATTTGTATTTTAAATGACTGACTCTGTTCTGTTTTTCAACGACAAAGATATTAGAGATTTTCCTATCGTTTAAAATATTTTCCAGTTCCCTTTCCGTTAGAATTGTCTCCCACTCTGAATGAGGAGAATCACTGCAATAAGCGGATACTCCATCTTTACCTCTTTTGTAATGAGTGGAAATTTCATGCTTAGCCCAATAAACTTCTGGTCCAGAGAGAATTCCCCCACAGGTAGAATGAAAATAACCGCTAATAGAATCTTTTCCTTTTAATATGACTCCAGGGTAAATACTTTTAGTTTTTTGAGTTCCTTCAAAATGAAGACAGTGGGTCAGATCACAAAAATCATAAGGTTCTTTTTCATGCCTGTCCTTTTCTTTTTTTATGAATGTGCGAATTACAATTTCTTGCGCGGCTATTAATTCTTTTTTATGTGCCTCTGAATTGTATCTTCCATCTTGCAAAAGCTCACCTAATTCAGATTGAACGGCAGACGACACATACTCTTCCAATGGTATTGATAATACAAGCTGCAACCTTCCATCTAAACTTATGAATTCTAAATCTCCCTTATAATTTCTCTCTAAAACATGATTCTCTTTTGAGAAGGATAGTTTTATATTTTCACTAGCATTGATTAAAATACTCTTTGCGATAATGCTTTTTCCAAAATGTATTTTATCTTTTTGACTGTAAACTTTGATCAAACCTTTCTTTAGTTTTAAATCTCTCCCATCATAAAACATTCTAGTATTATCAGAGATATCTAAATCTATCTCTGATAAATTGTATTTGGAAAGAATTCCTATCTTAATAGATTCAGCAAATAAAGGTAACAAAGAAAAATATGACAATAAAATAAAAACTTTTAGCATACACTAAACTCGGACAACACCTTCTATAAAAATCTGAATCAAATATTGAAAGCTTTTATCCAAGTCTTCTTTCATCCCAAATCCTCCCTGCCTTTCTAGTTCAATGAAACCATGAATCAAACTACGCAAAGATCGCAAAACATGTATCTGATCCTTTTTATTTATCTTTAATTTCATGACATACACTAAAATAGTTTCCAATAATTTCTGTGCTGATTTTTGAAATTTCGCGCTCCTCCGATTCATGGCAGGTTGAATGGCTTCATACAAAGCTTTATTCTTCAAAGCAAAATTTCTATAAATTGTGCATATAGCATGAATTGAATCCTGCGGATTAATGATAGTATCCGCTTTACTCAAAGCTTCGATTAAGGCTTCGATTCCTCTAATTCCAATTTCATCTTGTAAATCTTCTAAACTTGCTATATGCTTATAAAGAGAGGGAGGACGAATATCTAATTGTCTTGCGAGCTCTCCCAAAGAGAGAGAATTAAATCCCTCTCTTTCAGCAAGATCGATAGCTGCTTCAATGACTGAATTTCGATTGAGACCCTGTCTAGGCATTTAATCCACCTCTGGCTGGAATGTATTCTGAATATCATGTCCAAAGATTAGTTTTATTTCTGGATGTCTATTTACAAATTGTATTAATTTATTTAATGTTTCTTCTGTCTGTTCTAAATTTACATTCTTTCCTGGAGGGATTTTATTTTTAAATCCATACCCTGTGTGACTCGCATCTCCCGTAATTAGATAAGAACCATCCTTTGTATTTACTAAAAAGGACATATGTCCTGCGGAATGACCAGGAGTATGAATTGCCCAGAGAGTTCCATCCCCAAAAATATCCAAAACTTTTCCAAGTTCTTTAACGATAGCCGCTTTATTAAAATCAATCTCCTTTATGGAATCGATTCCATCTAAATGATTCGAGCAAACTCCAAATATATCCGCAAAGGAATCATCTATCGTTCCTTTTCCAGCATAATAAGGAATGTTTTTAGGTAGTGCAGGAACACCGGATGTATGATCCAAATGCGCATGTGTAAAATAAACAGCCGATAGATTTGCATTTTTACTTTTTAATTGAGCTCCTATATCCATTCCAGGCTTTTGTCTTGCGAAAGAAACAAGCTTTGCAAGGCATCCAAAATTTCCATGACCTGATTTAGAAAAAGATTCATCCATTCCTGTATCAATTAAAATATCTCCTTTCTCTGAATGCCTGACTAGATGACTCAGAACAGGAACATAAAATTTTTTATTCTTAAGCTTCTTCTCTTTTTTCAGAGAAAGTAAAATGCTTGTGTCTACTTCAATTTCACCGGTATGAAAGCTGATGAGCTCTACTAATTTCTTAGAAGTTGGTTTTAAAAGTTGTGATTCGCTAAGCTCTCTGGAATCAGAAAATCCTGAGTCTGTAAGTTTGGGAACATAGGTGCTACAATCCTGTAATAAAATAATTTGTGCTAAAATCAAAAATACAGTTTTAATTTTTCTCATATATAAATCTCCTTTTATGAAAGCTACTACCATTAGCTTTCATAAATCAAATAGCTAACACCAATAGCTTTTGTCAAATCTTTTTTATTTTATTTTCAATGCTCAAAGCAAACAACTTTTGCTTCTATTTTCTAGGCTTTAAATGAATTTCGTTTCGAGTTCTAAAAATTCTTACTACCCGAAAATTCAGATATAAAATCAGTTTAGGATTTTTGTTATCCTTCTTGCACTTGAATGGAATCATTAGATTATTGCTCTGTGGCTGATATTCAATACATCTGTTTGTCCGATTTACATTTCGGAGCGTATAATAGCTTACTGACTTTTACTGATAGTGAAGGCAGACTAGACCCCCAAAAAAGTTCGGATGTTTTAGTTCAATTTTTAAATCTACTAGAAGAAATCATTACAAAGACAAATAAAAAAAGAAAAGCGAAACTAATACTCAATGGAGATATTTTTGAATTAGCACTGGCGAACACAAACGAATCAGTGATGACCTTTGATTGTTTTTTAGATCTTGCATTCACTAAATCTAGAAAAGAAGTTTTTTCGGACAAGTTAATTTACATCCCTGGGAATCACGATCATCATCTCTGGGAGACGGCACGCGAAAGACAATATCTAGAATATATGATTAAGCAAAACCCTGGTGAGTTTATTGAGCCACCATGGCATCATACTAAAATGATAAAGCCAACTCCTCTTAAATCTAGATTTATTTCAACCCTAATGCAAAGACATAAGCATTTGAGAGAAGGAAGAGTAATGACTGTTTACCCTAATTTAACTTTAGTGGATAGAGATACAGAAAAATACATTACAATTTCCCATGGACATTTTATTGAAAAGATTTATTTTTTAATGAGTAACTTGCAATCCATTTTACTGAACTCAAAAAACTCTCCAGAATCGATTGACCAAATTGAAAGAGAAAATTTTGCATGGATAGATTTTTTTTGGTCAATGCTGGGTCGTTCGGGTAATGTAGGAACAAGTATTGGCATCATGTATGATATGTTGCAAGATGAAAAATCTTTAAACGAACTTTCAAATAACTTGGTATCTTATTTAATGAAGAGAAGTGATTTCCCAGCATCTCTACAAACAATGTTAAAGCCAATTACTAGTTATATTTTGACTAAAATTGTAAGCCAAATTGCAATCAATGAACGGGGGCTAACAGCGGATATCCTCGGAAAAGATGCATTGGAAGGACTCTATGCATATATTTCAGGACCATTAAAGAATCAATATTTAGAAGAAAACAAAAATCAAATCCCTCAATATCTAGAATTTATTTTTGGTCATACGCATAAACCTTTTTGTGAGAGAAGAACTGGATTTAAAAATTATGGATATTCAGATTCCATCGGAATTATAAACACGGGTGGTTGGGTGATTGATACAATCGAACCGCAGGAACAAGTTGGAGCGGCTATCGCATTGATTGATGAAGATAAAAACACAGTATTATTTAGGCTGTTTAACGAAACAGACTTAAAAATAAAAATGGAGTCGATAAATCCTGAGAATCCTCTTTTTTTAAAACTAAAGGATAAATTAGATTTGGATTCTAAAGTCTTTTCTGAATTCACTCAATCCGTGGAAAGAGGAATTCAGAATAAAAGATTAGTTATAAAAAAGAGAATTAAAAATTAGCTTAATTACAATATACAAGACAAGACTGATCGGACTCTTTTATGAAAAAATCATCGTAAAGTGAATACGTCTTGTAGTCTGTAACAATTAAATTATAAGGTTTCAGCCAACGTTTATCTAAATCAAACTCTCCTTTTAAATCCCAATAACTAGATTTTTGAGGAACTACTTGATTTGCTAGAAGTGGTATCGAATCAAGAGATAGTCCACTTAGAGGCTCATTCTTCTCCAAAAAGTTATAAGGAGCATCATTGCAAGTAAGTAGAACAGGATCAAAAGGATAAGATAGATTCTTATTTGCTAAAATGTAAACAGGTCTAGAAAAACCTTTCATTACTTCTGCAACTCTTCCTCCAAATAAGTCAGAAGAAAAAACAGTATTGGCAGCACCTAATAAAACTGCATCTGCATTCATTCGATTCGCTGCATTTTGAATTTCCAAAGGAACGTTTTCCCCATAGATCATTTCTATTTTAAAAGGAATGGATGAGTTAACTAGCATTGATGCGATTTCGTCTAACTCACGATTCAATTCACTTGGTATGGATATCTCTTTTTGATTCCAAACCGTAACAACTTGAATTTCCCGAATGCCTTCCAATTTTGAGGCTAATTGAGAAATAGCTCTCCCCGTGTCTGGTTTTGTAAAAGCAACTAATACCTTCATAAGTATCTCCTTATTTACATAATTTTATATCCCGAGTTAGTATGTGGCTATAGATCTATAAGCATGCATTTCCTATACCATCTATCGCATGGAAATAATAAAAACCTATAACTTGAATACAAATCAGTTGTTGTAAGTGAGTCTTAGAAAAAGGATTTGATCTTCTCTCTTGGTCTACGAAGTTAGCTGACGGGCTGGAATCTGAGAGATGTTCCCTTATTATCTAAAATAAGTTTGCCCCAAAAATTGGTTCCTCCGTTTTTCTTTCTAGCGAAAGAAAATTAGACAGACTCTCTTCCAATATACAATATTGAAAATAAATGTCAACCTCTTCTGTAAATGATATTTAGATTGCGTCCAGTGTCTTTACGTCGATGACTGTGATATTCTGTATTTTCAATTGTGCAAATTTCGGAATCTTCTAGCAAAATATCAATGAGATTTTCCTGCAAACGCTTCTTTAAAACTAAGTCTATCCCAAGACTATACTTGCCATTTTCTTTTGGTTCAATTGCACTCGGTGCATAAAGAGAGAATCTTTCAAATAAATCATGACCTACTTCGTAATTTTTTTTTCTCGCACAAGGTCCTAAGAATCCTTGAATCGATTCTATTTTATGTCCCTTCGATTTTAGAAATTTAAAAAGTTTTTCAGATATTCCAAGGTCTGTTCCTTTCCATCCAGAGTGGATAATGCCGATTAGCCTCTCTGTTTCAGACCAAAAGAATAAAGGCATACAATCTGCAGTTTTAACAACAAGAATCTCCTCTAAATTACAACTATATAAGGCATCTCCTTCTTGATTTGGTCTTATTTGATTTGTATTATAGAACAAATCACTATGTGTTTGATCTAGTAAAAAGATTTTATTTTTCGGGAATGAAAATCTAGAATGAATAAGATTTTGAATTTCTACAGCCAAATTCTCCTTTGGCACACCTTCTAATTGTTCAGTTTCTTTTTTTCCAAGGACATAAATCCTCACTTCTTCGTTATTTTTGGTTTGAATTTTTTTCTCAATCATAGATTATTTAAAAATACTATTTATATTTGTGTGAAAGATTCTAACAGAGTCTAAAATTTCACAAGGAAAGTCAAGTGAATGCTTGGAATCAAAAACTTGAAAAGAAAATGAAAATTTTATTTTTTTTATTAGCGATCTGTTTGGTTACCGAATGTGCTACTATTTTCGAAGAAACAGAAGAGACTCCAGAAAATCCCTATAGAGCTGCAAAGCTAAGACAATTAAAGAGCAAAGTTGAGTGTATTGATTGTGATCCGACCGAAGAAGAACTTGCAGAATATCACAGACTAAAAGAACCTTTAGAAGTAGTAACAAGACGTATCAGTTATTCTAATTCTTGGCAAAATTATTCCAGAACCTATTATCTTTACTTCCCCAATAATATAAAAAATCCTTGGTATACACCAGGAAGTTTAGGAACTGTAAATGGAGGAAGAGCTCCTGGCGCATACTATCCTTATGGAAGTTTACAACCAGGTTATTATGGAAGAATACGATAGTTGAATCTTAATCCTTCCAGCATATCAACATTCGTATATGTCTGTTTTTTTTACATATTGTCTATAAAAAACCCAATACCAATTCGAAATTGCGATAGATGATAAAGCACTATAGCATTTTAATTTTTTTATCGTCTAAAATATAGAAACAATTATTTTCTATATGCAAGTTTCAAATGAGTTGTCAGTAGTTTTTGGTTAATTAGAATAGCGGCTAGACTTTTTAAGTTCATCTGATTCTTTGGATAACAATTATTATCCAAATTTTAAACTTTTTTCAAAAAGGATAAGTAGTAAACATGTCTGAATCCGATTTCCTATTCAATGAATCTATAGTTCCCATTGCATACTTAGATGGTAATGGAAATTATATCAAAGTGAATAGTGCGTATGCTTCTTTGTTTTGTTACTGTAAAGAAGAACTAATCAATCAAAATTTTACGATTCATATTAAAAATCCAAAAGAAAAAGAAATATCTTTAAATGAGTATTACAGTTTTTTCACAAATACAGCCAATGATAGTATAACGATTACCCTAGAAAACAAAAACAAAAAATCTCTTACAGTTAAAATCATTCGTAAGCTTCTTCGACTTGATACAAATATCCAAAGCGCTGCATTTTTTATTCAAAATGTGATAGATGAGAAAATTTCCAGTGAAGAAATTCTAAATGCAGTGTTCAATGCGATTGGTGGAGTCATCTATCATGTTCGTTACGAAACAAATCAGAAACGAAAAATGATTTTTATTAGCGAGGGAGCTGAGGCTATCTTAGGAGTCCCTAATCACAAAATCATGGAAGATATTAGTATATTAGAGAATCATATCCATCCAGAAGATTTACTATCGATTAGCACAAGCCTAGATCTATTTAAAAAGAATAATAATTTTAGAACGATTCAGTATAGAGTAAAAAATAAAACCGGTGGCTGGAAATGGCTAGAAGAACGTTCCATATTACTCGAATCCAATTCAAAGGATCATAGTGCGTATGGAATGATTATGGATATTACAGATCAAAGAACAAAAAATAAAAGATTAGAAGACTTACGATATTCCCTGGATCAATCGTCTATCGTTTCCGTTACAGATATTAATGGAGTTATTATCGACTGCAATGATAATTTTAGTAAAATCTCAGGATACACAAAAGAGGAGATTATTGGAAACGATCATCGCTTAATCAATTCAGGATACCATTCTAAACAGTTCTTTAAAAATCTTTGGGATAAGATATCATCTGGTAAAGTTTGGGAAGGGGAAATAAATAATACTCGGAAAGATGGATCTGAATACTGGGTCTACACATACATTATTCCCTTACTAGATGAAAATGGAAATCCATTTAGATATATCTCAATTCGAAATGACATTACACCAAGAAAACTAGCAGAAAGGCAGTTAGCCGCAAGTGAAGAAAAATACAGAATGCTCTATCAAAATGCGCCAATAGGAATCGTCATTGTAGATAAAAATGGAACAATCCTAGACACCAATGACTATTTATTAAACCTAATGGGCTATAAACGAAATGAATTCGTGGGTAAGAAATATTCAGACTTCCTTCAAAAAGATTTCTTGGAATACAAACAAGATGCAGACCATAGATTATTTGATGGGCAGATCAATCGATTCTATATTGAGCAAAAATGCATAACCTATGATGGTCATCCAATCTGGCTTGGCTGCTATTCCAACGCAGTAAAAGACAACTACGGGAATGTGATTTATAGACTAGATTTTGCCATTGATATAGAAAATAGGAAAAAATCAGAAGAAGAACTTTTAAAAAGAGATCAATCTAAAAATGCAATTTTAAATATCGTCGCACATGACCTTCGTTCTCCACTCAGTGGCATTACGAATTTAGCAAGGCTTTTACTAAAACAAGAATCAGATGAGACTAAATATAAATACTTAGAGTTAATCGAAAATGCTGGAAATCATAGCATGAGTATCATACAGGATTTATTAGAAATGGTAAAACTAGAACAAGATCCTCAAATGATCGATATGGAATTAACAAACTTAAATACATTCTTACAAGACTGTATAAGAATGCACGAATTTCAGTGCAAAGAAAAATCAATTTCAATAAAATATCACTCATCCATTGAAAAAGTTTTTCACAATATCAATCAAGATAAAATGATGCGTGTGATCTCGAATCTTATTTCCAATGCAATTAAGTTTTCTTATGACAATGGAATCATTGAAATTCATCTCTATCGAGAAAAACAAATCACTGTCATCAGTATAAAAGATCATGGAATTGGTATTCCTAAAGAAACTCAATCATTCTTGTTCGAGAAATTTAGTCGCGCAAGAAGAATCGGCACAAAAGGAGAAAAGACAATTGGCTTAGGTCTATCCATAGCTAAAGAAATAATAGACAAACATCAGGGTAAAATCAGAATAGAAAGCGAAGAAAATAAAGGCACATGTGTCTATATAGAATTATGAAAAAATTATTAATTATCACATTTTTTATTTTAAATATATCCTTATACGCAAATAACTGGAATGATGCGTTATACGAAGCATCTGAGAATGGAGATTTAAATAAAGTCAAACTTGCTATTGAAAAAGGTGCAAAAGTAGACTACCAGTCCATGGACAAAGGAGGAACCACTCCTTTAATGATAGCCTCTGAGAAAGGTTATATCGACATTATAAAATTTTTACTTGGAAAAAAGGCAAAAGTAAATCTGAAAGACAATGAGGAATACCACTCTTTGATGTATGCAGTAAGAGGTGGAAATTTAGAAGTTGTAAAGCTTTTAGTCCAAAATAAAGCCAACGTAAATGCAGCTGGATTAGATGGATGGACTCCTATTTTAGATGCAGCTAATCTGGGTTATCCCGAGATTGTTAAATTTTTGTTAAAATCAGGCGCCTATTTAAATGAAGCAAATACGTATGAAGAAACACCTTTAATTTTGGCAGCAAAGAATGCACACACTGCTGTAGTTAAGTTATTATTAAAACAAGGAGCTGATGCTACACTTGCTGATGCAGAAGGAAAGACGGCACTGCAACATGCTGATGCTGCTGGTCATAAAGAAATTGTAGAAATATTAAAAAAGAACTTATCGAAATAAAATATGAATCTAGATCTTAATTTTATTTTGGAGAAATCAACTTCTGCAATTTTCTTCGCTGATAGCCAAAATAAAATCATCTATGTAAATAAATCTTTTTGTTCAATTTTTAAAGAAACTGAAGAACAAGTCATAGGAAAAACTTTTAGCTCACTAATTCAATACCCAAACCCAAATGATCTCAACTCTTTTGAATACCAACTAGATAAAGCTCGAAATCTACAAGAAGAGATAAAAGGTGAACATGTATTACAATTAAAAACTGGCAAGCTATTGGTTTTTGAAGTAACTACACATCCCTATTTAGATCCAGAAAAGGGTTTAACCCTAATCAGCTTTCTAGATGACATTACTTACTTCAGAGATTCTGAATTGATACTGATTCAAACGAATAAAAAATTACAAGACTTACAATTAGCGGTAAACCAATCTAGTATTGTATCCATTACCGATCCTTATGGAATCATTATCGATTTAAATGAAAATTTCTCTAAAATCAGTGGATATAAAAGAGAAGAACTCATTGGTAAAAAGCATAACGTTATAAATTCAGGATATCATTCCAATTACTTCTTTATGGATATGTGGCTCACTATTTCAGCTGGGAATGTTTGGCAGGGTGAAGTCAAAAATAAACGCAAAGATGGAGAATATTATTGGGTTCAATCGCATATCATTCCATTCTTAGATGACAAAGGTAATATCATTCAGTATCTATCGATTCGCCAAGATATAACGGTTAGAAAGAACGCAGAATCCCTATTAGCCGCAAGTGAAAAAAAATATAGACTTTTATATGAGAGAGCTCCCATCGGTATTGCTCTGATAGGTCCTGACTTAAAAATAATTGAATGTAATGATTTTATTTTAGATTTACTCGGATACGAAGAGTCGGAATATATTGGTGAATATTCTCTTAATTTTGTTCATCCAGACTTTATCGAATATAAAAAAATAGCTATTGAAAAATTATTTAATAAAGAAATCAGTCGATTTTATATTGAAGAAAAGAGAATTACTAAAAATGGATCGTATATCTGGGTAGGCGTTTACTCCAATGCTGTAACTGATTCAGCTGGAAATGTAGTCTATCGTCTTGATTTTATAATAGACATTGAAAATAGAAAAAAAGCTGAGGAAGATTTTTTAAAATTGGATGAAGCGAAAAATGCTATTATAAACATAGTAGCACACGATCTAAGATCTCCAATCAGTGGAATTATTAGCTTAGTAGATTTAATGATAAGCGAAGAGCAAAATACCTCAAATATGAAATATCTAGAGATGCTCCAAACTTCTAGCCATCATGCCCTAAATATCACTCGCGATATTTTAGAAATGAGCGAACTCACAAGAACGAATACTTTTTTAGACAAAGAATCTACAGAATTAAATTCTTTTTTAAATGAGTGTATTCAGTTTCAAGAGTTACAAGCCAAAGAGAAATCAATTGATATTTTATTCACAAGTAAAGTGGAGAAAATGTATGTAGATATCAATCGAGATAAAATGAAGCGAGCTATAACAAATCTGATTTCCAACTCAATTAAGTTTACAAAGGAATCGGGTAAAATAGAATTGACATTATCTATAAAAGACCAAAGAGCATTTATCACAATCAAAGATAACGGAATCGGAATTCCAAAAAGTAAACAGCCTCATATTTTTGAAAAGTTTTCTATTGCAAGACGAACAGGAACAAAAGGGGAAAAGTCAACAGGACTTGGGATGTTTATAGTAAAGGAAATTATAGACAAACATGGTGGACGTATAACGTTCGAAAGTGAAGAAAACAAAGGAACGACTTTTTATATAGAATTATGAAGCAAAAAAAAGATCTAACTGAATCCAACCAAATCATAGAAGATATTTTAAAACCTCATACGAAAGAAATACTATCAATCGTAGCAGAGTTGAGAGATTTTTTCAAAGAGGAATTTCCATCTCTAATTGAAAAAGGCTATCCTATGTGGAAAGGAATAGGCTATAGCGATTCAAAATCAGGTTATCTCTGTGCCATTTTTCCATTAGAAGGCGAAGTAAAGTTAGGTTTTGAATACGGAATCATTTTAAAAGACAAAGACAATGTTTTAAAAGGCGATGGAAAACAACTACGCTATATAGTGATTACAAACGAATCAGAAATCAATCGAAAACAAATCAAAGACTTTGTTAAACAATCGCTAGCCTTACCAGTCTTAAAAAAAGATAAATTGGCGATGATCGATTTAATTCGAAAGGCTTGAATTTCCTTTATAGATTTTTTCGATCCTTTTTCTATTTGGTCCGAGAGAGCGGTCAAACCGTGTTAGCCGCATTCCAGCCACATGTGGATCTTTATCTAAAATTTTTTCAAGCATTCTTTTATCTCTCAGAATTTCCAAATTTATAATGTATTTGATTGAAGGTTTTATAAATAGATTCAATCCAAAGTTACCAAAGAGAGAATATTTCATATAGGAAAATGCAAAGAGTTGCACCTTCTTATCCGATATTGGATTAAAAAAAACATAGATTCTAAATCTGTTTTCCCTGCTTTGATTTGTCTTTGGATCAATCCAATACTGGTCGTAAACAGAATAGATAGGGGAAAAATAAGTTGTCCAGTCATCTACAAACAGATCATTTTTATTTAATTCCAAAATAGAATTAAAGATAAAAGGAAGTTTTTTTTGAGGTCCAGTATTTTTGATTCTAACAAAATCATCTTCAGTTGTAGTTTCGACAAGCACCTCTTTCATTCTGCTTGGATCATAGCCTAAAAATAAATGAACATCAGGAGTGTGCTCAACCTCTGTAAAATTATCTAAGACCAATTCAAGAGGAGCATCTATCGTATAGCGGCATATATCAATTAGTCGAAACCCTTCAATATTAAAATATGGGAAAGGAGCAAAAGACTCTGCTGATTTGATCCAGATTGCTCCATAAAACTCAATACAGTCAAAGTATTTTGCAGAAATCTTACAATCTTCCGTTCCAGGACTGATCCCATTACCCTTGCGATCAAAACTCATACCGTGGTAAATGCATGTTATCCTCCCATTCTTTAAAAAGCCTTCACTAAGAGCCATTCTTCTATGGGGACAAGCATTTTCTAATCCTGCTACTAAACCTTTTTTATCTCTGAACAATACAATTTGTTTTTCATTTAGGATGATTGAGATAGGTTTGTTTTTCAATTCACCCGATTTCAAAACCGGATGCCAATGATCCAATGCAGACATGTTTCCTCCTAGTTTGGAAATTCTTTTATGATTTGACTTCCAATCTTTTTTGCTTCGATTGAGATATTTCGCAAAAAACCGCCTACATGATTATTGAAACCAAGAAAATATAGACCTTTCATGGAAGACTCCTGTCCTCTTATTTTGGGATAACCCTTTTCATTTAATAATTCTGGATGATTGGATAAAATAGAATCCAAGCCAGATCTATATCCAGTGGCAAGGAGTATAACGTCATACTTCTCTTCTCTGTCATTTTTAAACACAACAGAATCTTTTGTAATTCTTACTATATCAGGCATAACGTTTATAAATCCCTGCTTAATAAGACTCACAGTTCCTACATCAATGAGCGGAACTTTTTCTTGAAATTTCAACTGTGATATTGTCCCATATTCAGGTGTAATAAGTCCGTATTCAGAATAGTCTGGAAGGATTAAACCTAGAATGGTTTTACTCAAATAATCACCTATCTTAGGAGGAAGATAACTAAAAAGCAAAGCTGAGTATTGCATTGGAGTTCCCCAAATTTCTCTCGGAACAATTCTGACCGGTCCTCTAACGCAAATATCTACTTTAGCTCCGGATTCAAATAAATCAATGGCAATTTCTCCGCCAGTATTACCGATACCTACGATTAATACGCGTTTGCCAGTAAAAGGCTTTCCATTTAGGTATTCTTTGCTGTGTAGAATTTTTCCTTGGAAATTTTCCATACCATCCCATTTTGGGGAATGCGGTGAATGATTATAACCAGTGGCAACAACTACCTTCTTAGTCTTATACATAACGTCTGGTGTTTCCGTATACCAATAGCCATTTTCATATCGAATCGATTTAGCCGGTTGGTTAAAATAAGGAATTAACGAAAATTTTTTAGAATATAAATCAAGGTAGGCAGTAAATAAATCTCTTGATACATACCGAGGATAATCAGAAGGATAGGGCATAAATGGAAGAGACGATAGTTGCTTTACAGTATGTAAATGAACTCTCTCATAATGGTTATGCCATGCATGACCAACTTTGTCATATTTCTCTATGATGCTAAAGGATACACCCCCATTTCTAAGAACTGCTCCAATCGCTAAACCAGAAGGTCCTCCGCCAATAATTAATGTATGTATCTCTTTTAATTCACCCATGAATCAAAACGTCTGACTCAAGGGTATTCTTAGCAAGACTTTTTTATGATTTCTCATCCACTAAGACATCGAAAATTTTAGATTTATAAATCAGATCTGTTATTTTTTCCATATTGATGGAATGAATAGGTGGAAATTCCAGCCTTGTCTCATAGATTTTTTTCTCTACATGAAATTCAGCTTTTTTGTTCTTTTTGGTTTCCTGTTCTGCATCATAAAAAGTTAAGTTTTTATTATCCCAAATCAATTCATCTGTCCAAGTCTTTCTGCGATCTTGCTGCACCTTATTCGAGATGATTACATTGTAAGTATAATCCAGCTGAATCGAAACTCTTTTTGTTCCAAAATCTAAAAACTTGTATTTTAAATTAAGCGATTGCGATAGTCCTCTACGTGACAAAACATAAGAAATCGTTTCAAACAACACAGGTCGAAAAGAATCATTTTGAAAATGAAATACAATGAGAATTTTCTGCATTGTGTTTGATCCTGCAGTTCCTTCAAAAACAGCAAAGATCATCTTCTTCCCCTCTCCTAATATATCAATATACTCAACGGTTGCAAAATTATACCAGGAGGGAATAATTATCTTTTGTGGATTTTTAGAAAGAGTTTGATTTTGTATTTCATATACATAAAGCACCATCTCATTTCCTGAAAAGTCTTCTACAACACAATCAAGTCTATCTTTAACTTTCAAAGGATGGAATTTACAATCAGTGTAAACATGTGTTGGTTTTATTTCTGATTCTGCCGAAATTAAAAAAGGAAGTATGATAAAAAAAAGAAAGCACGATTTTAAAAATAGAAACTTCATTTTTATACAAGCCTCCTTCTTTTTATACTATCGAATTTTTTATAAAAATACTAATACTAAAATAAAGTATTTAAACTGAATGGAATACTAAAATAGCATTGCAGTTTTTTTATTCTATAAATTGATTAAAGACTTTGTGCAACTCTGCAAAACTGCATACATAAGAGGAAATATGTTTCGTATAAAACTATTATTATTATTTATTTTTACCAGTAGCACTCTACTCGCCAATATGAGATCACCATGGGTCATAAACCGATACCCATCGTATTCACTAACTAAAACAAATACAGAACTAAAAGTATTAAAGGAAGATTTAAATTTTTACTGTGATAGAGTTTATGAGGGAGATCCAAACTATGAATCTCTATTAGATAAAAAATGCAAAGTAGAAGTGGCTTATACGATTCAATCGAATAAAGATGCAAAGTTATATTTTGAATTTATATTACCCTCCGAAAAAGATGTATTTGTTTCCATTAACAATGAAAATGAAAATATTGCCCAAACGAAAGCAATTCTAGTTTCTGATACAGAAAAAGAAGGCTACAGACTATCCGATTTATGTAGGTTTTGTGAGAAGACAATCAATTCACTCTATAGTGCTTCTTTCTCAGGAAAGATGACTACAGGAGAAAATATAATTAAGCTTCGTTACGATCAGCCGTTAGCCGTCAGCGAAATAAGTTATGGCTATTTTAAAAGTAGTAAATGGAGTAATTCCTTTTCATATGAACTCTGGCCATTAAAGGAATGGAAACTAGATCCAAATTTTAAAATTACAATTAAGTTTTCTACAGAGGTTGGCGGATATTTTGAAAGATTCTACTCAGAAAAAATCTCAGCTGATTGTAGAGGAATTGATCTACGCTTCTCAAAGATTCCAAGTGATCCTTTTAAAAAAGAAATTGGTTCAAATGGTTTTAAAGAATACTATGAATACAATCAAAATTTAAATCCAATGTATCTACTAAAAGACTCTAAAACTTCCTACGAAAAAAATAGACTGGTATATGAGTTATCTTTTACAGATAAATTCCCAGATCGTTTGCAATGCTTTTTTGGAAAAGAGAAATGAATCTAACTCAAAAAATAAATTTTACATTTTACTCACTGCTAATACTTCTAAATTTAATTCACTGCAAAGATGCGGAAAATCCCTATATACCTACACCTGATATTTGGAGCCGAAATTACTTAGAAAATATTCCACGTAACTATGAAATAGAAACAGAGGTTAGGGAAATTTTAAATACAGGAGCAAAATTCTGCGAAACTTCCTTCCAGAATAAAAAGATCAACCTTGTTGGCGACAATGACAATATATTTATTGAGGGAGTCGACCAAGTAAATTCCTTCGTTTATCTTTCTGTTTATAAACAATTTATCAAAGGAAAGTCAGATATATTTATTTTAAAATCAAGATGTTGTCCAATGGGACCTTGTTATACTTCTTATTTTTTTCAAAAGCAACAAAATGGAGAATGGAAATTATTTGATACGATAGCCGGCGAAGTGATCGATTATAAAAAAACAAAAGATAGCACAATTGTAAAAATTTTAGACAGTTCTCTAACAGGTTTAACTTTTATGGGGTTTTGGAAGGATGAAAAATTTCAGCCTTTTCTAGCCTATCACCAAATGAACCTAGAAATCCCACCCACCTTTTCGAGGGAAATTAAAAAGATTCCGGAAGCGAGACAACTCAGTTTATTAAAAAAACCTAAAGATTATCATGTTGATAATCTCTCCTTTCGTATTCAAGTAAAAGCAGATACGAATGTTTTTATTTTAAATGAAACAGAAAAACATTATTTTGTCTTAGTTAAAGCAAGCAAGGAACAGGTTTCTGATGTTGTAGAAAATTTTAAAGCTGAGAGAGAAGTTTTAGTTTCGCAAATACAAGGAATTTATCCAATATTAGAAAAAACAAAAGACCTAGAAAAATTACTCGATAAAATCTACTACAACATAGGTTGGATTGAAAAATTCTAATAACTAAGTAAAATCATATTCTTTATTACAAAGACTAAGATTTTCGCTTCGCTCTTTTGGCTGCAAATACAAGACCTTGTGCGTTAATCTCAATGTCTGCATTCACTTTTTTAATCACCGAAAGAGGAATATTTCTTTTGGAGAATTCCTCTTCGAAATAAGAATGAATTCTACTGACGGCTAATTCCTGTAAACCGCTATCATCTCTATTCGCATCGACTAACTCTAAATAGATTTTTTCCATTCTGTCGATACCGAAAAGCATTTGATCTCTGCCTAGTTTCATATCAGTCCATGAATCATAATGAGTCAAATAAGCAGTATCCGCACCTGTTTTTATAATTTTTTCTATGCTAATTCTAGCTTCCTCGGCATGAAAGTCAGTAGGTGTAGTGGACGGAAACAAAAAAGGCGAACTTCCTTCTCTCAGCCATGGATAGCTAATTCCAAAAGAGTCACCTGTGAATATAGAATTCGTTTTAGAGTCATAAATTACAAAATGATGATTTGCATGACCCCTAGTATAGATAAACGTTAACTCCCTAGAACCAAACTTTAGAACCTCCCCATCTTGCATGCTTCTTACTTTATTTTCTGGAACAGGTAAGATGTCACCATACATCTTTATAAAATTTTCCTTTCCATAGACCATACTTGCACTTTCAATAATTCGCTTTGGATTAATCACATGAGGACTAGCTTTTGGATGTGCGAGAACTATCGCATTTGGAAGCTCTTGCACCAAACGAGATGTAGCCCCTGCATGGTCTAAATGAATATGAGTAATGATTAAATACTTAACATTTTCCCTTTTGATTTTATTTTCTTCTAATCGAGCGAGCAAATGCGGAATTGCAAAATTTGTATTATTATCAATAAAGAGTGCTTCTTCTCCTTCTAGCATCAAATAAGCAGCTGCGAATTCATCTATAATATAATGGCAATCAATGGTTTGGATAGGTTTCATGACTCGATTCATTCGTTCAAAATAGCTTTTGTCAAGATGTTTTACTTCTCTCACATTTTGTCTTAGAGTGAATTAATAACCGATTGGGAATAAAAAAGAAAGATTTCGATTTTGAGATTGAGTATTCACTGCTTCTACCATCACCTCCTCCCGTTCTTTACACAGAGAATAAACCCGTAATTCTATCTAGATTTTAAAAAGGAATGACGAGGTATGAATCAAGATATTCAATTCTATTTAAAGAAGAACCAGAAATCTTAACTGTCCAAAGCAATATTTAAGTGAAAAAAGAGAACATTATCCAATATAACAGAAAATAGAACTCATTTTCTGCCAATATAATTGATTTTATATATAATATATCATATTTTTTCCGTTTTATTGATTAAATTATCCATTATATTGGATATTTTGTTGCAAAAATCACCGGCCTATTTCATATAAACATATTCCAAAAAAAGGAGGAATAAAATGATCAAGAGTATCAATAGTTTAGCAATAGGAGGTCTTTTCATTTGTTTCTTCACATTTGGAATTTCCTCCCAAGAAGCTAAGAAAACTGCAAAGGATACAAACCCAACTTCCAAACAAGCAAAAGATGGGAAAGAAGCAAAGGAGACTGGAAAGGAAGCAAAAGATGCTGAGAGCTCTCCCTCTTTCAATCTAGATCCGCCAGCAGAAGTAAAATATGAAGAGCAACCAAATGATGGAAAAGGAATCCCTGAAATCCAAGCAGAGCTTGCAAAAGAAGAACCATATAAAAGTCCGATGAAAGGAAAACTTTCTGGAGACTTTTTGAGAAGTATGTTACTTTCGCCCGAACACCAAGACGCTGTCCGCAAAGTAGATCGCTTGTGGTTCGGAGATATATTCCGCATAGGTTTTCAAGCCAGACCAAGACTTGATTATTCATTTAATCGAGATTTTGATAAGAGAACACAGGATGGAACTAACTTCGGAACACAAAATTCACAAGTCTGGTTCGCGATTGACCCAACACCTAACGTCAGCGCAAAAGTAACTATTCAAGATGTTCGTGTTTGGGGAGGAGATCAATCTAGAAAAGATGGTCAACTTGGATATTTAGGTCTGTCAAATTCTGCAGGAATAGAAGTCAACTCAACACCTTCATCTACTAACGTTATAAATATTCAAAATAGAACTGGAATCAGAGAAGGTTTTATCGTTCTAAAAAATTACGTAGAAGGATTGGAGTTTACGATTGGACGGCAGGTCTTAGGATTTGGCGATAACCGCTATATAGGAGGTCGAAATGATGGACAAACCGGTAACTCATTTGATGGAGTGAAAGCAAAGTATGCTTTTAATAAAATGTTCTCTACAGAAGCTTTTACTTCTATTTTAGCAGAAGAAAGCAATGGAGGTGGTGGAAACAATACCTCAAATGGGCAGAGAAAGGGAACTGTGAATGATACATATCTCTCCGGTTTATACAATACTCTAAAGTTTGAAGATTTCTTGATTGATTTATATCTATTCAATATTGACCGAAAGTGGGAGCAATCCATTACGACAACTCCACCTACAAGTATGGATAGAACTCGTCAAAGAGATGATTTAAATACAGCTGGATTTAGAATTACAAATCGAACGAATAACAATATTCTCCCAAAGTTTAAATCATGGGACTGGACAGTGGAATCGTCCATGCAATTCGGAAATACTGGTGTTCGAGTGAATGCTGACTGGGATGTATTTCAAATACAGGCGCCTAACGGTCAAAGACTCTACTCTCAGAGACAAGAATATGATTCTCGGTTCTTTCTTGCTCAGACAGGTTATACTTTCTTTGATCGTTTTCGAGTAGGAATTCAATACTCAGTTGGGACAGGAGATAATAGTCGTTCTGATTCAAGAATGAGAACCTTTGATGCTTCTTTTGCTACACGATCTGGGGGGTTTCCATACTTCGATTCTGGAGCTGGTATTACCAATACAACCTTTTGGTCTAATACTCGTATTAAATCCCTTCACCTCATGTGGAACACAGAAAAATTGGGAAGATGGATTGGTGTAATCTATGATACTCAAAAAGATCAAGTGAATGATGCCTGGTATTCTTCAGGTGGAACTCCCAATACTGGACTTAGTTATGAAAATACGACAGGCGGTAGATTTGGTGGTTCCAACACACTCGGTCAGAAAATTGGAAAGCATCTCTTTTATGAATACAATCTAATCTGGCAGTATTATCTAAAAGACTATGTATCCATTTGGGCTGGAGCCTCTTATCTAACAGCAGGCGATTCTATTAGAGGTGTTAGAGTAAATCCTCTTGCTAGTGATGCCACAGCTCGCTACTCACTCGACAATAAGTCCTATAGCTTTTTCTTATTTGTTCAATTTGCAATGTAATGGAGGTTTATATGAATGATTCAAAATCAAAAAAATATTCAAGACAGATTTTATTTCTAATTTTAATTCTCGCTCTATTTGGATTTACTAAATGCACAAATGAATTGAGAAATTCGGGACTAGGCCCCAAAAAGAAAAATAATAATGTCCAATTACAGTTTCTGTCTTATGTGTATGCAGATACTCTCACGAATCTTGGAGTAAATTCAAGATGTGCACGCTCATCAGGAACAATTATTTCAAATCCAGCCGTAGCAAATCCAAATAGCACTGTATATAATTTGAGAAATTGCAATATAAATAAGGTAGATGGTTTTTCCACAAACAGAGTTACTTCTTCTACTACCGGTTTTGTAGGAACTTCTACTTCTAGCTTAATCGTTTCCAATGGAAGTCAAGTTGGGACAGATGGAACAGGCGGAAAAAGGAATGCAGAAGTTACATTTACAGTAAATAGCTCTAGCGGCTACTTGGATGTAATCGTTTACGGAGATGGGAATACCAATTCTTTTTCCGGACCAACATGGAGAATAACGTCTGCCTCAAATCAGTTTAAAGACCAAAATGGAAGTTCTAGCAACAGTCAAATTGCATACAGATCCCAGGATGGAGTTTTCAGAGTTCCAATCAGTGGGGCTACTCCGAGTTTGCCTGCGAACCCTATTCGAACAGTCTCTACAGGATCTAGTAGAACAATCTGCTTAGATTTTTTTGGAAGCTCCAACACTTTGCAGGCTGCATGGGACGGTAGCTGCACAAGCGTAGCAACTTCCCAAAAGTCTACACGTTCTAGCTACCCAATCTTAATTGATCCAGCAGATGCAAATTTAACATCTTCCTCCTTTGCTCCTCAAACAACAGTAGGGACAAAGATAGGATTTATTTTAAATAACATAACACTTACAAGTTTCACAATAGCAAATCAATTAGCACAGGAATAATTTTAAGGAGAAAATAATGATAAATTTTATAAGATTAATTAGCATAGCAACCATACTCACTTCCGGAATGACCCTCTTGTCCAAGGATAAGGATATAACGCTTTTGAATGTATCCTACGATCCAACAAGAGAGTTTTATGTTGAATACAATAAACTTTTTGCAAGTTATTGGAATTCTAAAACAGGGGACAATGTAAGAATCAACCAATCACACGGAGGTGGAGGAAAACAAGCAAGAGCAGTGATTGACGGACTAGAAGCGGATGTAGTAACTCTCGCTGTATCGTATGATATTGATGTAGTTGCTTCTAAAGGTTTACTAGCCCCAACTTGGCAAAAGAGTCTTCCAAACAACAGCACTCCCTATACATCTACTATCGTATTTTTAGTAAGAAAGGGGAATCCTAAATCAATTAAAAATTGGGATGATTTAATAAAACCAAAAGTAAGTGTAATTACTCCAAATCCAAAAACCAGTGGTGGGGCTAGATGGAACTATTTAGCTGCGTGGGGATTTGCAGCGAAGAAATTTAACGACGATAGAGGGAAGATAGAAGACTTTATTAAGACTTTATATAAAAATGTTCCTGTTTTAGATTCAGGTGCTAGAGGCTCAAGCACAACGTTTGCACAAAATGGAATTGGAGATGTTTTACTGACTTGGGAGAATGAAGCATTTTTGATACAAAATGAATTGGGTAAAGATAAATTCGAAATCGTGTATCCATCTCTAAGCATATTGGCTGAACCCCCTGTTGCGGTTGTCGAAAAAAATACAGAAAAGCATGGCACGACAGAAGTCGCTAGAGCTTATTTAAAATCACTCTATTCGGAACCTGCACAAGAGTTAATTGCAAAATTTGGTTATCGACCTAGAAGTGAGGCAGTCTTAAAAAAATACGAATCTAAATTTCCAAAGATTGAACTTTTAACTATCGATGGAAATTTTGGTGGTTGGACAAAAGCACAGAAAGAACATTTTGCAGATGGAGGAACTTTCGATAAATTATACGTTAAATGATAGAGTGATGTTCAGTATCGGATAAAAACGATACTGAAAGTAATTTTAAATAAAAATTATAAATTACCTCAGGTTAAATAAGGATTGCGTAAAAACTTAAATTGGAATTGGGGATAATTCCCGTTCAACCCAGATTTTACACAATCCTATTTTTTAATAGATTCAAATCAAAAATCGAATTGAATCGATTTGATCAGACAGGCTTCTTCTTAATAACTAATTTTCTTTCGATTTCAAATATTTTCTCAGGAAGTTTTTCTTTTCCAAGTTTTTTCTTATCATTTTCTTTGATAAACAAATCACTTCCATATTTTTCATACGCTGCATCCGCTTTGATATTCTTAAGCCCAATAAATTGGAGATGAACTTCTCCAGCAGGTATTCCATATTTGTCGCCAACATCCTCAGCAGAAATAATACGGCTAATCGCTGTTACTGTATCCCCACTGATGGAAGGTTGTGTATGATATCCTTCTGTATAACCTAAATCCCAAAGCATATTTTCAGAAATATCACGCGATGCCATTCCAACCAACCAAGCAAAGACTAGTCCACCATAAACAATTCTCTCTCCACTCATTGCACCAGTTAGGCTTTTAGAATAGAGTTGATCATAATGAAGCGGATGTGTATTTCCAACTCTATAGGTCCATGCACAATGTTCATCTGTAATAGTTCTACCATTTGCATGAATATAGATTTGCCCTGCTTTAAAAGATTCGAAATAAGTTGATTCCCAAGTAGTCTCTCTAAAATCTTTTGGATAAAGTAGAGAAGGCAATTTTATTACCGGCTTGTCTGTTTCTGGGAAATGACTGTTTGGATTTCCTGGTTTAGAGTCGCCCTTTGGTTTGCCATTTGAGTGGTTAATCATAATTTTGCGCTCATATTGCAAAACTAAATCACCACTTTGGTTTAAGCAAAGAGTTCGAACATGAGCAATACCAGGTTTATCTGGTCCTTTATCATCAACCTTTAATACTTTTGTTCTAGCAGATAACGTATCACCAGGATAGACAGGTGCTAAAAATTGAACATTATAATAACCTAAATTCGCCATTGCCTTTTCAGAATCATTCTGCACACCGATCGACAAAGCCATATTAAATACCATAAGCGGGCTTACTAACATATCCTTAAATCCATGTGCTTGTGCATATGGTCTAGAAAGAAAGAGAGGATTAGCCTCCATAAACGTTGTTGCAAATTCTTGCGCAAAAGAGAAATCTATTGTAAATGCTCTTGGGTGAACAAATACATCTCCATCTTTAAATTCATCTAAATATCTACCGTATGTTTTTTTTATAATAGAGTTTGTCTCAACAGGAGTTGTTGGTGCCATTTCTTTAAATGGTGCAGATTCAATTTGCTTCATAATCTAATCCTTTTTTTATAATTCGCCTTATTTTCTAAAATAAAACATCATAAGGCAGTTATGTATAGATTTTTCATCTATCCTTTTATAGAAAGAATTTTTTTAGTATAAGGCGAACCTTGGTAGACTCACCGATATGCGTTTCTTTGATCAAGGCTCCTCCTATGACTGCCATGAGAGTGCTATGTAGTAACAAACCTTGCCCCGCTCCTTTTTGTTCTTTGCTTTCTTCATAGCCTTTTCCATTGTCTTCTATCCATAATTCTAAATTTCCATTTTCTAATATTAGATATATTTGAACTTCTAGCGCTCTATCTGGAGATCTTGCATAACGAGAAATATTACGAAGCAATTCTCTCACTGCATAATAAATCACTTCTAGAGCTATCGATTCGAGTAATTCTAATTTTTTTTCTGCTTCCTCTTGAATTTGATATTGAACAGATTCACCACCTAACTCTGATTTAACCAGATTTTCGATTTCGATTATAAAGTTAGTGTGATTTAAATTTGTAGGATGTAAGGGAATTAATTTTAATAAATTGGATATTTTTTTATGTAAGTCAGACAAAGAATTTATAAGATTTTTTTTAGCTAATTCGTTTGTCATAGAATCAATCTCAATCATAATGGAATGAATCTCGGGAAGAATATCGTCATGTAAAACTCTCCTTGTCTGATGATCTAATATTTTACTATCCATTAATTGTTTCTTTTGAAGATTTACAAGCAACCTAGAAATCTCTGCCACAGATAATAAATCCATTATCTTACCAGATCCGATACGCGCTATATCTATCTCTTCTTCTGTATAAAGCGTATAATCTTTTTTGACACCTAAATATAATACCCCTATATTTTCATTTTTATCTTGAATGGTAATTCCTAAAACATAACCAGAAAACTTTTCCCTATTTAAATAAAACAAACTTTTGTTTTGTGGAACTTGACTTAGAAAATTGTTAATTTTAAAATCTAATTTTTCTTCCGGGTAGAAAAGAGGTTTTGGAATATACGATGAATAGGCTCCTAGCGGAATAAGACAAGCGCGAGTTGTATTTAAGGTAGTATCACATAATAATTGGAATGTTTTCTCAAGTTGAAACTCTATTCGCTGTGAGGTATCAGTGATAGATAAATAAAGATTTTCATTAAATAAAAATGGCTTTAAAGTTTTTTTATTTTCCTCTTCCCTCTTTCTAGAAATCATTTGCACTTGAACAATCGAAAAGATTGCTAGAAAATTAATTAGAACCTGTTTAAGATCAGTTGAGTAGCCCAACAAACCACTACAAACCAAAATAAATCCATTTGCAAAAACAAAGATGGAAATATTTTTCCAATATTCCTTTAAAGATTTCATAGCCAAGTATCTACCAGTAAATACTTGATAGGAAATAACTGCTCTCCCAACAATTACGATAGTTGCCATAATAGCGATATTTGCTATCGAGTCTAAGAATAGTAAAAATGAAGGAAAGGGATTTGACCGTATACTTGAAATCTCTACATTTAAGTAGTCTCTACCTTGAATAGACGCTATACCAACTAAAATAGATAAAAAGAAAAGTATATAAGAAGAATTCAAAATAGTGCGATAGGAAGAAGATTTCGCAATTTCTTCTAAACTATTGCTCTTTAATTCTGTTCGCAAAAGAAAGAGAATGGAGCTAAGAGTGCATAAAATAATATAACAGGAATAAATATAAAAAACAGTATCAGGTATTTGCAAGATAATATCATAAACAGTTCTATTTTTTTGAATAGGTATAAAATAAATAACGATGAAAGTAGTAATCAAAAAATAGATTGCTAATATCAAAAAAACTGTATTTCGAAAACTAAATTTTCCAAACAAAAATATATCATCATAAAATCGATAAACGATATATGTCCAAGCCAATGGCAATAAACTAAGAATAATAATGGTTGGTTGAATAATGGAAGAAGAAAGAGATAGAATATATATAAACCCCTTTCCTAAAACAAGTAAATGTCCTATAAAAAATAAAGAGCAAAGAAAAAAACTTATTCCTGCTACAATTGCCTGCCTGTCCTTTTTTTCAGAATAAAATAAAATCACACAACCCAAGTAAAAGGAAATTAGATATATAGACTGAGATAAAAGCAAAGAAATAGTGTTCAGTATTGATCCCAATTCACTTCCTCTCCTCTCTCATTCAAATAAAATATTTTCCCTTTTTCTGTCCAAGTGAGTAATTTATTCTCACGAACAATAAGAGAGGCTCTTGTTCTTGCAACTTTTTCGTCTGTAGCGTTATCCGCTAATCCCCATACTGTATAAATCTGTCCATTGATTCGGCTTATGGTTCTTTTGTCCTTTACTCCTAATTTAAGAGCAATTTGTTCATTGCTAAGTCCAACAGAGATTAGCTTTGCGACTTCTCTTTCATTTGGTTCTAAAAGAGCAAGGGGTGAATTCTCATCTGAATATTTTACTTCTGCAACTCTTGTTTCAATCTCTGGATCAATAAAGCTCCTTCCCGAATAAGCATCTTTCAATAAAGGGAGAATCATAGAAGGCAGTAAATAATTTGATTTTTTTACATAGGCATAATGACTTAAGATTCCAGAGCGTCTAAAGTCGCGAAAGTAACTATCGTCATCTTGGATAGAATAAAACACAACGGGTTTACGAGGAAATTCTTTTCGAATTGTAATAGCAGACTCTATTCCATTTGGTCCAATAATTTGCACATCAAATAATAATACATCAACTTCATGACTTCTACAAAACTCCAAAGCAGCAGCACCATTATCACAATCATATAAGACTGAAACTTTTTTTGTTTCTTCTAAACCCTGCTTGAGTGCCTTTCTTAATTTAACATTATCCTCAATTAAAATGATTTTAAGTTGTTCCAACATTCCATACAATCCTTTCAATAAAATATACCATTTATAATTCCAGTCAAGCACTTGAGTGCAATTTTAACAACACTCAAGCGGTCGCATCTCTAAACAAAAGATGTAATATTAGATTTATTATGAGAGAACTAATTACAATAACATTTACAATATTAGCACTTGGGCTTTTTTCTCCGCTTATGATTTTAATAGCGGTGTGTATCTATTTAGAAGATAAAGGATCTATTTTCTTTTTACAGGAAAGGATTGGTCTTCGAGAAATTCCATTTATGGTTATTAAATTCAGAACTATGAGAGATGGTAAAGTAACATATGTAGGAAATATACTGCGAAAAACTGGACTAGATGAATTAGCTCAATTATTCAACATACTAATTGGCGACATGAACATAGTAGGACCAAGACCATTGACACGATATGATATTGATAGACTTGGTTGGAATCAGTATAAGTTTACAAAAAGATTTAGCGTTAAACCAGGATTAACCGGTCTTGCTCAGATCTATGGAGGTAGAGGTGCAAGAATTTCAAAAGTATTTGAATTTTCTTATTTGAAACTTTCTAGTCTAAGCTTAGATTTGCGGATAATCTTTGTTACCTTCTTTATGAATGCTTTTGGAAAAAAAAAGATTCGTAATTATCTATGGAAAAAGCTAAAAAGTAGAAGAAGAACTCCAAGTTGGAAAAACTGGCTGACCTATTTTAAAAAAAATTCACTTTCTCCAATGAAAGAAAGTATTGATACAGTCAATTTATCAGAGAGGAAATTAGAAGCACTTCGCTACTCTCTATCTATTTTTCAATTGGGAGAGTCAGGAGAGGGAAGAATTGCAAAAGAAATAGATAAATGCAATATCTACGGTGTAAATGAAACATATCGAGAGTGTCTAAAGCTATTCGTAAAAGAAGAAGGCAAACATGGACGCCTATTGGCGTTAATGGTAAGAAGTCTAGGAGGAAAATTAGCAAAACATAACTGGACAGAATCTTTATTTAGCTTTGGAAGGAGGTTAATGGGTATTAGACTCAAACTTCTAGTTCTACTGGCAGCTGAAGCTGTTAGTGTAGTATTTTACAAATTATTTATTAAAGAATTGCCTTTATCTGGAATGAGGGCTACCTTAATCGAAATCTGTAGAGATGAAGAATTTCATCTCCGGTTTCATCAGGATTTTTTCAAAATAAGAATGAACACAAAATTTTCTAAAATCATCTTTAAACTTTTATGGAGAAGTATTACTCTTACTGCTTTCTGCGTTGTTGTATTAGATCATAGGAAATCACTTTTGGTCTTTAATGCTTCTATAACAAAGATTTTTGAAGAATATAAAAGTATAGTTCTGAAGGTAGAAGAAGAAGTTTGCTTTAAAAATAATCTTTCAAAGCCTTTTTCTAAATTGGTTTTACATCTCAGATAGAAATCTCCTTGCCTGAATATTCTGCTACAAGCAAGGTTATATCGTCTGTAAAATGGGCATCCGAATTACCCATAAAAGACAAGACTGAGTTATAAATATGATTACACATATTAAAAGAAGTTTCAAAATGATGCTTGAGGCTAATATCAACTAGCCTCTCATATCCAAAAAGCTCATTTTTATTATTTCTAGCCTCTGTGACTCCATCCGTGTAAAGAATAATTTTATCCCCTACTTCTAATTTTGTAATTATCTGCTCAGAACTAGGCTTAAATGCTTCGCAAATAATTCTACCTTTTGAGTTTATAAATTGATGCTCCTCATTTAACCCAACTTTTAAAATCGGTAAATGTCCTGCATTTGCAGAAGACATTAAACCTTTTTGTAAATCAATATGACAATAGACGGCAGAAAGAAAATGTCCGCTTAATTTTCCTTGTAAAGATCTTTGAATTCTCTGAATAGACTCCGCAGGACTTAACTTCATGTCATAACACTCCTGCAAAGACATTTTAACCATAGTTGCTAAAAATGCGGCAGGCACTCCATGACCCGATACATCACATATAAATAAGATCAAATCATTTGTATTTTTATAATCAAAATCAATAAAATCACCACCGACACCCATCATCGGTTGATATCTAAAACTCAAGGTCGCTCCCTTGATACGTGGAACATCTTCTGGTAAAAGAGAAAGCTGAATCTTCTTTGCAATCATGATTTGCTTTTCCAATTCTTGTGATTGGGATTGAATCGTTCTAGTTCTCTCTTCTACTATTTTTTCTAAGTTATCATTTAAATTTGAAATTTCGATTATTAGATTGTATTGGACTTCAGAAGCTATTTTTAGATTATTCACCATTGCATTAAAGCTTTTGGCAAGTTTTCCAAACTCATCTTTTTTATCAAAGTTTTCAATCATGATTAAATTGCCAGAAGCCAAGTTATTAACTGCATCCGACAAAACTTCCAAAGGACTAAAAAAATATTTCGCCATAAAAACAGCAACAAGTCCAGTGAGACAAAAGGTAAAAATACATAAAACGATTGCGACTATCGCCATTTTAGTTTTAAAATCTAGAATAGGCTTTGAATCAATTTCTAATACTAGAATCCCTATGACTTCCTCTTTTAGATTGAAAATCTTTGAATATACATAAGCTTCTTTCGTAAAAATTTCATCTTCTGAAAATACTGGTTCCCTAGATTTTTCTCTTAATACTTTCCTCAATTTTTCTATTTGAGATTTTTCTGCTTGATAGACTTGTCCATTCATTGTTCCATCATTTTTAATCACATAACGAAAATTATCCTCATCTGGAGAATAGCTTAGAATACAAATGGATTGAATGTTATTTTCACTGAAAATAATTTGGTTAAGAATTTTAATTTTTTCTTTGAGATCAGATTGATTTGATTGTTTCTCTGACTGAAGAAGTGGATCTTCTTCGCCTGATAAAAGGGAAGAACCAAACTTTGCTATAGAGGTTTTGTGATCTTTAAAATTCTGGAAAAACATTCCGTAAGAAAACTGGAACATAAATACCCCAAGCAGAATCGAGATAATTAGGTCCAAAAGTGTAAAACCGATGATTAATTTTTTACGAAGTGTTAATTCCATCTAGACCAAGTTACAAATTTAAAAATACTTTTGTCACCTATGAAAATATATTTCATTAGATAAAAAAATTGCATTTAACCAACTTAATTAACGAAGACAGGTAGTTTAACTTAAGAGAATCAGAGGAAAGCAATTATTAAAACCCTGAATCTATACTAGAAGCGAATAATATCTGTAAACCAATTCGATTTATTTCCCGCATTGTCAGAAACTCGCACTTGAACAAGGACTGGATTTTTAATACTTCGAATCGTTTTTGGAATTTCTAGCTTAATAAAATTTCGATCTCGATCAAAAGTATATGGATAAGAACTCCCCTCAAGTAAAACCTCAATTCTTCCACTCACCCCAGAACCCTTATCTGATGCATGGTAAAATCTTTCTATCATTGTAGAATCTTGAATCTCAGGTAAATTATAATGCCTATAAATCAAATAAGGATAGTTAATCACCGGTGGAGATTTATCTCGCATAACAGAAATTATCCCTAAGCGATGAAAGCTAAATGAAATAGAATTAGTAGATTTTTTTCCAGCAATAGGCACCCATCGGTTTAGAACCGTATCGTATAAATACAATGCCTCCTCTTTATCAGGGAAGTTTCCAGATAGAACCCCATCTGCTCCCCCTTTCCATGAAAAATTGTAAGACGTTATCTGATATGCATCTCCAGAGGGAATTAGGTTGGTAAGATTTACTTCAGATGGTATCTTATCTAGTCTTGTTATTTTGATTCCACCATCCCCAATAATGCTAGTTTTTGAAAAATTGAGAGTCAACTTTTCATCTTCGGAGCTAAACTTTGTCGCTGGTTTCGTCTTTACATAATTTTCATTTTTTACAGTCATAAACTTGAATTTTAAGCTGGATTCATTTCCAGATGCATCTAATAGCAATACTTCAGCTAACATCTGTTTTCCCTCATCTACTGTATTTAAATCAATAGAATGGGAATTTTTATCATCATATAAATTATAAACATAAAAAGCTGGGGAAAGAGATGATTTATTCATATCATAGAGACTATCTTTATCTGAAGCCTCTTTATAAGTCATTCTATTAAAGTTTCTCTCAAATACCACTAGTTCATTTATCTTTAGCTTAACTGCGTATACATTATTTTGATTTTTAGAACTAATTCGATCAAAGCCTGCCACTTTCAATTTAATCTTTCCACTCAATTTTACTTCTTCAGGATTTGTAAAAGAGTATGTATTTTTAGTGATCGAAATGGCTGGAAAATTTTTACTAAAACCATTGTCAGAATCAATAAATAAAGACTGAATTACAGGTGGATTCTTATCTTCTTGTTTATAATTTATAAAACTCAAAGGATTAAAATATTCTTTCCCATCAAATAATTCTAAATGCAAATGGGAAACTCCTGATCCCGTTTCACCTGAACGAGCAATTCGATCTTTTGATTTTACTTTAAAGAAATCAGGCTTCAATTTAACTTGAAAACCTTCAGGCTTGCCTAAAAGTAAAAGTGCATTTTTTAATTCTTCCAAACCATAAACGTCACCCGATAGATCATTCAAATGTCCATATTTAGCGTAAATTTTCAAGCTTGGGGAGAAAAGATTTAAACTTAGCCCATAACCATTCGCAGAGTAACTCATGGATGCAATGTTCCCATCAAAAACGGATAACACTGAGAAACCGTTAATACCATAGGTTTTATAATCACAGCCCATGTGTAAATGGGAGTTTCGAAATTCAGCAAATGTTCCTGATATAGGAAGGCGAACTTGCATCGGCCAATAAACAGAATCAATCTTCTCTGGCTCAATCGCAGAGAGGGATATCTCGAACAATAAATATAAAGCAATCAGGAACGTTTTCATAATGAAATAAAGATTTACAATAGACTTGCTGTCAATTTTATTTCCTTTATGGGTTTATCCTTCATCTCTTTTAGAAATTTTACTATTCTATTTATTTTTTCTTTTCATTTTTTTTCCTGCGCTTATTTCCTTAAGGAACCTGGACGTCCTCCAAAAGTAAATGGTGTTTTGATAGATGACTCTTATCGTAGACTCTATATTCATAACATACAAAATGATTCCTATGGAAACGCAGTTCACACAATGCTTACTCCAATGGTAAAAGCAGAAGTAGACAGAAGAGGAAGATTTATTCAAACTAGAGATAAGTCTTCTGCTTCATTTCGATTTTATGCAAGCGTTATACACTACCAAAAAGTTGGAAACTTAATGGATGCATTTGGACAGCATATAAGTGCTGAAATCTCTTTAGTAGTTCGTCTTGAAATTCAAGAGGCGGCTACTGGGGAAAAGATTCCGCTAGAGCGAGACGAAATTTTAATTCGAGGATATTACTCCGATCAAATGGGATACAGAGAGTCCGAGGAACAAGCACAATCTAGAATGTTACAGAAACTAGCCTATCGAATTTCAGAAGAAAGTGAGAATGCATGGTATTATTTTGTAAAAGAAAAATATTATAAGAATGTGAGTCTTGAAAAAAAGTAGATAGAATTTATTCCTACTTTAAAAAATATGTAAGTCAGCTATGAAAAAAATCAAACTTTCTCGTGGAAAATCAGCTCTTATCGATGACGATGACTTCGAAAGAGTGAGCCAATACAATTGGTATATCAATGAAAATGCAGAAAAAACAAAACTATATGCAATGCGCTCCAAATTAAAAAGTGAAGAAGGCATTGTTAAGGGCACGAAAGTTTACATGCACCGTTTCATTTTAGGAATTGTAGAGAAATCTGCAGTGATCCAACATAAGAATGGAAATACATTAGATAATCGAAAAGCAAATCTAGTCGTTAAAAAGAGAACTGTTACTAAAAAATCTGCAAAATAATTTCATTGAAGAATAACATCGATTAGTTCTGGAAATTGTTTTGCTTGATTTGATAAAATATAATTTTCATGAATCGACCACAGAAATACAAGTGGCGCATCTTCCTTAATTATATTCAGAATGTCTTTTGGATTTATTCCAGCATCAGGATTATTCCTAGTTTGTTTTATAAACTCGTCCACCGTCCTATTTGCGTAAAAAGATCGATTGCCTCCATTTCCAAAAGCGTCACTCGCTAGAATAGGATCAATAAAGTTATAAACTGAATCGTAGTCTATATACCAAGTCAGTAACGTTAGATCTCCTTTCTTTTCTCCATTTTCTTTGTATAATTTTGTTTTCTCCATTGGTAGAATGATAATATTTAAACCAATATCTTTCAAATATTGAGCTAAAACAGAACCTTTTGCTTTATTCTCATCATCTGCTCTCATTCTAAGTTCAATTTTCTTTGTTAAAATATCCGGATAACATTTAGATTCTTCTAAATACTTTCTAGCTAAGTCTTTATTATAAGTATAATAGAATTTGTCATTTGTAAATGGTTCTAAATATTCATTTGTAACTGTCGTATTAACGTCACTTGCAGAAGAATTAAATATTTTCTCTATGATTTGATTTCTATCTACAGCATAATTGAGTGCTTTACGAAAGGCTAGATCATAGCAAGAATTTGTGTGATTTATAGCAATATACTGCACAGACTTTCCTTTTATCGATTTCCTCTCCTTATTTGCTATCGCTGGATGCTCTAAAAGAAAATAAGGAACCTTAAAAATATCCAATTGGCTTTTTTGAAATAAATAAATCGCACTCGAAGGTTGGTTTAATACTTGTAAAAATAGTCTCTGCGGATAACCGACAGTATCCGCTCTATTTAAAGAAAGCTCTATTGTTTCATTTTTATTCCATTTCTCTAAGAAGTAAATTCCACTACTAATAAAATCACCGTTTATTTTGTGAGATTCTTCTCTATAGATAGAGGCAGGTGCAAGCGATAAAAGATCTAAATATTTTCTATTAGCCTGATCAAAAGTTATTTCTATCTGAAACGGAGATAGAATTTTTATATCCTGTATAAAAGAGTAACGAGATTTCCTTGGACCTTTTTCTGTTCTAAGTCTATTTAAAGAATATTTAACATCATTAGCATTTAAAGTGTAACCTTTTATAGTCTTTTCGTTCTTTAATTGGATTAGAATTTTATTTCCATTCAATTTAAATTCATTCGCTAAATCTCCAGTAATACTTCCATCCTTTTTGTAATGAAATAATTTTACAAATAAAAGCGAATTGATTTTTTGAGACGTTAGGTCAACAGAATAAATTGGATCTAATGTAGTAGGATCAGATGCAATACCAACACGAACTATATTTGAATACTCCTCTTGGTTTTCAAACTTACAGAAAAGTAAAATTGTGATAAAAAGAAGATAAGTAAATTTCAAAAATAAACTCCAAATCCAAGTAAAGTCATTCGTTCTCGCATAGGATTATAAATATTCTCTTTTGTATGGAAGTAAACATATTGAAATTCTTCTTCTAAAAATAAATAACTACTTTCAAAATTATATCTAAATCCTACTTTTCCAAAAAACCGAATGGCTACACAATTAAAAAAACAGGAACCTACTCCCAAGCCAGCACTAACGTAGGGATCAAATTTACTTTCCGGAGTAAAATAGTATTTTACCGCTCCATCCAAAGTATCGATTGAAAGATTGATCGCTCTAGAATTTTCGACAAAGGATTGAGCCATGTAGATATTTAAAATCGGATTCGAAGAACCAAAAAATAAACTAGGTAAAAAAACGTTATTATTCCTAGATGCATCTGCTTTTAAAGAATAACTCCCTGTTGATAGTCCATATAAAAATGCGATATGATCATCAGGTGGATGCGCTTCTACATAAAATCGATTTATAGAAGATTGGCTAGAAGATTGAATCGCCGCTGAATTTAATTGATCATTTAAAACATAAAGATTAAATAGAGAACTAGAATTTAGATTACCTGAAAGAGAAGAAGCAAAGCCCGGTGCTGCCTGTGCAGAACTAAATAAAGCTAAAACAACAAATTGCGACAGAGATGTTGCTGGATCATATCGATCTTTTAATACACCTAATTGTCCAACCCCATTTCCAATGATAAATTGAGCAGAAAGTCTTTTCTCATCTTGATTCTTCTTTGTATTCGTTTCAGTTTCTACAATCGACTTTTCAGATTCAGAGTCCTGAGGGAATAACGACAAAAACGAAATTAAAAAAAAGAGGATTAGTTTCAACATGATGAAACTATGAGTGAGCTAGTTATAAAATCAATCAATCATAAAATTAGCAGCCAATATAAACCTGAAAAAGTTCAATACGAGAATGAATAGTGCTACCATTTCTCACTTTTCGAATTTCTCTTTCGTAGTCTTCTCTAACTTTCATGATTTCATTTTTAGTGCGGTTAATAACAGATTTACGCTCTGGACGAGGATCCCACTTTTCTTGGGCTTCTTGCCTATTTAATTTTTCTTGTAATTGTCTAATTACTTTTTGGCTTGTTACTTCAATTTTAAATTCTTCTTTCTTAAAAATAGAAAGAGTATTTTTTACTAATTCATCCTTTCTTGTTTCAACAATATTTAATAATTTTTCATAGCAACGAATAAAGCCTGATTCCACTCGGAGCGGGTTTTCCGACAAATTGATATTTGCCGCCAAAACATTATCTTGAATAAATTCAGGAATCGTATTTAGCTCTGAAACCATATCAATCGAAGAATCATATTCTAAATAGAAAATCTCAGTTCTTTTAAGGCTAAATTGAAACTCAACTAGAAATACAAAGAATATTTTAGATTCATATTCAGGATAAGAAAAATAGGTTCTAGCAAAACCGCTCTTTGTATCAATTAAATACTGAATGGACTTTTCAACAAGAGGATGTCCAAATGCTAAAAACTCTAGAGAATCATTTACTAACGCATCTTCCGAAAAGAAAGTTCCATGCTTAACTTCCTTACCATTTTGAATCAAATACTGCCTATTATTCTCTGGATTGATTTGTAAGTTTGAGCCAAATTCATTTGGAAAATATTTTGCAAAGGATATCAAAAATTCTTCTAGGTGAGTATTATTGTATTGTCGCTCACTTAATGTATGATTGTAATAATCTTGTAGATTAAAATCGATCAGCTTAGGAGTTACTAGATCATTTAGTTTATTAAATCCTTGTTCTGCAACTTTTATACGCAAGTCCATTTCAATTTCGATTTCTTCTTTTGTCTTTGAGCCTGTAATAAAACGCATAAAACTAGAATTGAAATCTAGCTCGTCCTCTATTGTTCCAAGTAAAGCGTCTGACGCACCTATCGAATCTTCAAAAAGTTTTATTTTATTCGTCAAAACTTCTAAGATTCTTTCTGCAACTGTATCTTTACTCGCAAAATTAAAAATATATACATCTTTCTTCTGACCAAATCTATGAATACGCCCAATTCGCTGTTCAATTTTAAGTGGACTCCAAGGTAAGTCATAATTGAAGAGAACATTGGAGAATTGTAAATTTCTACCTTCTCCTCCTGCTTCCGTGCATATTAATATTTCAAAATCTTCTTTGAACTTCTGAATCGCCTCTTCTTTTCCATCTGCCGAAAGAGATCCATGAAATAGAACTACTTTAAAATCATCTAGAATGCTATAAAGATAATCCTGAGTGCTTCTAAATTGAGTAAAAATAATAAACTTTTTATGACCTTCTTTACGCAATCGATAGAGAGTCTCTTTTAACTTCATAGATTTTCTATCTTCTTTGATCGACTTTCCTAAAAGTATGAGTCGATTTAAAGATAGTAATTCTCGTCTAACGTTCTGAAGCTCTATATGAGCAGAGTCATCTAAACCAGAAATAAAATCTTCCACACCTTCTGTCTCGTCTAAATCCCAATCTTCTAACTCTTCCGCTTTCAATTTAAATTTATGCATTCTTGACTCGATCATAAATTTACGACGAGTCAATGCAGAAAGTAAAGCGACATGGGATGAATCAAGCAATTTCTGAAACACAATCATTACAAAACCGATTGCTCGATTTTTTGTGTTCATCGCAAGGTTGTATTCCCTTCTTACATATTCAGTTGTCTCTTCATAAAATTGTCTTTCTGCATCGGATAAATCGATCTTTACTGTTTTAGCAAAACGTTTTGTAAATCCGCCAATTTCAACTTTTCTTCTACGAAGTAAGACTTTAGAGATTTTCTCTTTGAGATCGGCTTTACTCCCAACAACATAGTCATTGATAAATGTATGATATGGTCCTAAAATATTTGGATCTACTAAATGCATCAAATAAAAGAGTTCTTCCAATTTTCCACGAAATGGAGTAGCAGTTAGTAAAAGCAAACATTCACACTTCTTAGAAACTTTTTCCGCAAATACATAAGCGCGAGTAATTTTAGAATAGTCTCTCCTCAATCGATGAGCTTCATCAAATATAACTATATCCCATTTCTTTTTAAGAATATCTTCCGCATAACGTGGATTCTTTATAAAATCAACTGAAGTAATGACATGATTGAAGTTTTGCCAATTGTTTTCATCATCAGATATAAAATTTTTTCGTTTAATGATAGTAAAGTCTTCATTGAATTTATTTTTTAATTCTTGTTTCCACTGAACTAATAAAGGAGATGGAGTAACAATCAAAACACGTTTATACGCATTTCGAAAAATTAATTCTTTCATGATAAGTGCGGCTTCTATTGTTTTTCCTAAACCAACTTCATCTGCTAAAATAAAACGTGGTTTGAGACTATTCACGACAATATAAGTAGATTCAATTTGGTGTGGAAGAAGTCTAGTTCTAGAGTTAGACAATGAGGAGAGTTTATCAAAAGCATGAGTTAATTTTAACTCCAATGCCTTTAAAGAAAGATTCATTTCAAATTTTCGCTCTTCTTTAGTGTATAACGCTTTTAAATTAGAAGAAACATATTGTAGATTTGGATCGGAATGATCAATTAATAATTCTTTTCCAACGGAGAGGAAATACACTGTTAGCCCCGTTTTAGTTGCGGATATAATTTTTCCAAAACCAAATTCAGGATGAGATTTAAGGTAAACTACCTCACCTTTTACTTCCTTCGTTGGTATTTTTTCGAAATCAAGTGTAAACTGAACCAGCGACTCCATCAAACTCCCCGAACTTCCCCCCAAAGATACTTATGCAATTGTATAGAAAATCTGGCTCCTTCTATGTTTGCATCCTTCAGCCAATCTGCGAGTAATTGTGGCTTCAATTCTGTGTAAACAGAAGAAAATATTAGATTTTGGTTTAGTTGAAACTCTTGAATCACTTCTAGGCTTCGATCAAAATCCTTACGATCACGAACAACAAACTTGACTTCATCCAAAGAGTTATTTCTTTCTCGAATAAAATGAAAGTTGTCAGGGTTCATCTGGTCTTCCATACCAGAACCCGGCAATTTATAATCGATTGAAAATACCATATTTTGCAAATTTTGAATGTCTTCCTTCCCGTTTGTTTCCACACGCGTAAAAGCAAATTTAGAATTATGTCTCTTTTCATAAACTATTTTTGCAAAATTAGAACAAAAAAATTTTCGATCTCCTTCCAGAGGCTCTCCACCCGTTAAAAGAATCTGAGTCGGAGTTGAAGAAAAAGATTCTACTTTTTCCAATATCTCAGTCAGGCTCATAGAAGTCCCTGCATTGTGAGAAAGTGCATAACCTGTGTCACACCAAAGCTTACGAGATCCATCCATTCCACAACGCAACCCACACCCTGCAAAGCGAACAAAGACGGTCGGAACTCCTTGTGAAACTCCCTCACCCGACAAAGAATAGAATATCTCATTTACGATTGCGTTCACATGATTTATGTCGTAAAAAAAAAGAGTTTGGAAAAGGAAATTTATTCCAGATCAGTTATATCACCAATATCTGAACAATAAAAAAGAAAGACGGATTCGAATAGCATCGGGTGGAATTCGAGGGTGATAAAGGGAAACCTCATCTTATATCAAACTCACGTTAACTAAATATATTATAAGGAAACATCTTTAGAATCAAAATTAGTTTCCCACAATGACTTTAAATGAGTAGCCTTTGGTTTACTAAATAGATGGAAGTGTGGCGCACTGAGAGGTGCTTAGAGTAAACCTTATTTTAAAATCTTTTTAGGTAAGACAAGAGCCGTCTACCCATCTTCTTTATCGATGAGAATTAGTTTTAAATGCGTTTAGGAAAGATATGGATCGTATACGAAAGATCACAAGGAGGCAAATTGATGTTACTCTAGTCAATATGAACCCAAGCATTTTTTTAGAATCATTGCAATTCGAAGTTCATAAAAAAAGACATTCAATCATAACTGAGTTTACTATCCCCTGTAATTGGAATTTTTTCTCCAAGAAATCTTGGCTTTAAATTTAAACTGACTTCTAGATATGCTTTCACGCAGGCAAAAATATCTCGGAAACTATTTTTCAAATTTTGAAATGTGTTGTATTGGTAGTTTTCAGAAATAGCACCGTAAGCCGAAAGACCTTTTGACCTAGCAATATAAATAGCCCTAGGCAAATGAAACTCTTGAGAGACTAAGATCACATCCTGAACAGCAAAAATTTCTTTTGCTCTGACAATCGAATCATATGTATCAAATCCAGCATGATCCAAAAAAATATCTTCCTCAGGAATGCCTAAATTTTTGAGATACGCTTTCATATTGTTTACTTCATCATAATTTTTTCGACCATGATCGCCACTGAGTAAAAAACGTTTGATCTTTTTATTTCGATAGAGTGTGACAGCTGTTAAGAGGCGATCTTCTAAAACGTCAGATGGTATACCAGTTTTCTTTACGAAAGCACCTAAGACTAGCCCCGTATAACAGTTTGGAATCTTATTCAAATCCCTAAATAAAAAAGATTCAGCATTTTTATGAATTGAATAACTTAAATAGAGTGCAAATAAAAAAGAGAGAATTAAAAAGCTAATACAAATAACTGCTATTTTAAAATAAAAATTTTTCATCATTCTTCCCATTCCAAAATTTTTGAATTAGAATAAAACAAAAAAAATTTCCCTTTCGCTCTATTGATACCACAGTCTATTGATTTAATTTATTAGAAATCTCTAATATTCACAAAAGTATCCTTTGTATTAAATTTTCTAATCACAATTAATAACTAATCTCGTTTGAAAGGATTGAGTTCTTTCTTTTTATATGAATCCTAAATCCTAGCCATTTCTATTGACAAAAACTTATTTTTTACTGAAATGACGATAGTAATCTAAGGGCATTCTATGAATCAAAAAACAACTGGCTTTGAAAAATGTGAAGTTGATCTAAGTAATACGGGGTTTATCCAAGGTTTTGGATGTTTATTAAGAGTCAGTTACAAAACGAGATCGATTGTAAGTGTTTCTAAGAATTCAAGCGAATTCCTACAAAAAGAATCCTTAATCGGAAAAACACTGACAGATGTTTTTGGAGAAGATATGGAAAGTCGACTCTGGAATTATCCATTTAAAGCACCGATCAATGAATCTTGGGAGAATTTTAAAATCTACGGACAATCCGATGAGTTTGGTATTATACTAGAAATTGAGGCTAATACCGATTTGCCAAAACGCAAGCCCCGATTTGTTTTATTTGGATCCAAAACGAGAGAAGAAATTATCAATAAAACTTTAACTCGTTTAAAAGAAGAAAGCGGTTTTGAGAGAGTTATGCTCTATGAATTTTTACCCGATGGAAGCGGTCAAGTAACAGCCGAGCTTTATAGTGGAAGTGGGGATAATTATCTAGGATTAAGATATCCTGCAACAGATATACCGGCTGTCGCACGAAAACTATATCTACGCAATGCTTATAGGTATATATATGATGCAACACAAGAATCAATTCCAATTCTCAATGCAAATAATGAGATAGATACAACCGTCAACTTAAGTTATTGTTTTTTAAGAAATGTTTCTCCATTTCATAAAGAATATCTAAAAAACATGGGAGTCAAATGTGCTCTTTCTTTCTCCCTTGTCAGGGAAGATCGTTTAATTGGAATGTTCTCTTTGCATAATATTGAACCTAAATTTGTTTCCCATGAATCTAGATTACAAATGGTTCAAATCACAAAAGAATTCTTACATAATTTAAGCATTCGAGAAAGCGAAGAAAGAATGCAGTTTTTAGATGGCTACCGTAGAGAAGTAACAAACTTTATCCAAAGTGTAAATCATGGTCATGAAAGAGAAAATGAAATCTTAGGATTCCTACAATTAGTTGGCGCAACTGGACTCGCAATAAAAATGGGAGAAAATTGGACAGCTTACGGAAAAGTTCAAATCACCGAAGAACTTAAATCAATCGAAGAAAGTATAACCCAAGTAGAGGCAAAAGGTATTTTTACGACAGACTGTATATCTTCTATTTATATTGGAATGGAATCAGACAAAGACTTTGCATCCGGTGTTCTATGTGTATGGTATACTGATTTATCAACTAAAGAAAAAAAATCTTTTCTCTTTGTAAAACCAGAAGTTTTACAAGAAGTAGTTTGGGGAAGTCGTGTAGAGTTATATCCTGGAGATGTAAATCCTCTCAACTCTTTTGGACAATGGAAAGAATTAATGAGCATGCATAGTAATCCTTGGTCTAGGCAATCGCATAACGCTGCACAAGCAATTCTTTATGTAGGATTATCAAAGTCCTTTCCTATTTAGCATTCATTTTTTATAAAATAATAAAAAAGTAGAATAACCCTAAGTGCTACTTTTTGATATATAGTATTATATACGGAGGCTAACTAATAATAACCTCTATAATTCTACTCATTGATCATTTATTTTCGAACATAAGTCAAAACTGATTATTTTTTTTTAATCTTTACAAAACTAGTTTACGCTTTCGATGGAAACAATTACAAGAGAGATAAGGAGTAATTAATTGAAAAGAAAGAGAATTCTATTAGCTGAAGACGATCAATATACTATAAAATACCTTTCTGATTTAATTAGTAATCATGGATATCATATTGATGCAGCAAGAGATGGTCTCGAAGCACTTAATTATTACAAACAAGACAATTACCCAGTAATCCTTACGGATTTAAATATGCCTAAACTCAATGGGCTAGATCTTGTCAAAGAAATTCGATCCCTAAATGAAATCTCAGTTATTATAGTTTTATCAAACGAAACGGACATTGAAAGGGTAATCTCTGTTATGCGCGAGGGTGTTTACGATTATTTAATAAAACCTCCAAGACCGGAAGATATTTTAATTAAAATTAATCACGCCTACAAGCTCAGTCAACTCAATCTTATGAAATTTAATATAGAAAAAGAAAGAGAATTGAGATTGAACAATCAACTCAATTGGATGAATTGGGTCAAAACAAAACAATCTTCCCAGAAAGAAACCTACGAAACAGTGCTTCAAAACTTAAAACACAGTCTAAACCAAGGAGCTGGGATAGGAACTATTGTCAGTTTAATAGATATACTCAAATCAAATGGGAAACTGGAAAATGATAAATATATCTTCCCCAAAAAGATAATTGAACTACTCTATGAAAACGGAAAGTTTGCATCGAATACACTAGAAAGGGTTGAACTCATTGCAGGCCTAGGTGAAAGAGAAATTCATTTAGAACCCGTCTCTGTAAATGATTTAATAGACTTTTTAAATAAAATTATCTTAGCTCAAACTGAACTACTCACAATAAAACAGCAGAGAATCGTTTTATCAAATACTTCAAATACAAAATCAGAAAGATTCGTTCGCTTAGATCAGAACTTATTTCAATTATTAATCTCAGAAATTCTAGTCAACGCAATGAAATTTTCAGAAGAAAATACTGCTATTTATGTATTATTTTTCATCGGGGTAAATCTAACGATAACCGTTTTATCTCCTCCGAATTCAAATGCAAATACAATTGGTGTTCCCCCCGAAATGGAGTCTCTATGCCTAGAACCATTTTTTAGAGTATCCAATGTAATCGATGAGCGATACAGGACATTAGAAATGGGTTTAGGACTTACAATGGCGCACAAAATAATGAAAATTCATTCGGGAAATCTTGAAATTACAAATATTAAAAACTATTTAGAAGACAGAGATGTATTTCCAGTAAAAGTGCAAACAACTCTAACATTTCCACTCGACACACAATTAAAATTTTCATGAAACCA
>DAORDH010000013.1:0-57919 GCA_035345875.1 Leptospiraceae bacterium
TTGGATACTAGAGGAATGCCTTCATGACCTTTGAGCTTTTAAATTCGGGCAAAAAATTTTACCCCGTTTAGTTCAAAACATCTCTTTATGAAAGACTCGCAATCCTTTTTTGCTTTAAGCCTTTAACTTGTAAGAGAGAAATGGGAGACGATTATGGAGGAAGTTCGATGCAAATTCCTAGAAAGAAAATAGATAAGTTATCAATAGATGCACCGAATGATCCAACTCTAAATTACTATCAAACAGAGATATGGTATTCAAAGGGAGAACAAGAATATAGTGCAGGTAATTTCAAGAAGGCTTTAGGATACTATGAAAAAGCCTATCAATATTGGTCTGCAAATCCGTTATTGGTTGAAAGAATTAAAGATGTAAAGGAAAAATTGAAAAATCCTAAACGTTCAAATTTGGAAAATTCAAAAACCTCCCTTGATGAAATTAATAATATTAGTGATGAACAAGTCTCTACCTCTGTCTCAATAAATAGTAGAGCGATAGACTCTCTATCTTTGAAAAATAGAAATGTCAACTTAATAATATTGGACAAAGAATTGCAGGAACAGATTCGGGAGCAGTTTTCAAAAATAAACGATGTAAATAAAGAGAAAGAGTTAATCGTAATACCCAAATCGTATCTAATTCTTTTTTTAATATTAGGTGGAAGTTTAGTAACTGCAAACCTTGTCGGGTTATATATCCTAATAAGGAAAAGCGAATGAACATTCGTATTTTTTTAATTAGTTTATTTTTATTTAACTTTATGTATCTATCACCTGATAGGAAGCACTGGATAGATTTAGTCTATGAACGATTTCCAGTTGTGAAGTATAAAGTAAATCCTTTAATGATCGGGTTCAATACTGGAAGTAAAGAAAGTATTATTGATGCAATACGGAGTTCCTCGGATTTTTGGTCGTTTCGTTCAGGAGATGCACATTTTCAATTTTCTTACAATGGAACAACAACAAATTCTCCTTTAGCATTTAATGGAATAGCGTGTGACGAGGATGGGAAACAGAGAATTCGAGAAACGGATAATTTAGTATTTGCTAGTAATACCGATGATCCAGATTGTTCCGGTCAGGCTTGCACATATATTTGGAGTTGCACTGACAAAAATGAAATACTTCACTTTGATATGCAAATCAATTCAAGAGAATATGAGTGGGATACAGGGACGAATCATAAAAAAAGTTTTAATTTAACTACGGTAGCAGCAAAACAATTTGGACAAATACTCGGTTTAGATCATTGCCCATTAGGATTAAATACGGAATCTTGTTCGAGTGAAGTTGCATCTAGAGGAACGAGTGATCCTTCTTTTGATTCCCTATTGTATCGGTTTATAGACGCAGAAGTGATTCGAAATAGTTTAAGTTCGGATGATAGGGCAGGATTACAGTCGTTATACGGTAGTATATCACCGGAAGAAGCCACAATGAAATCAGAGATGAATGAATTCTATTCCTTAGCGGATCGTATTTGTAATCCGAGTCCCTGTGTTATTCCTGAAGAAGATATTGGTAAATATCAATTATCCACAGAGGAGATACAGGCTAGAGCATATCATATTAGTGAACTAGCGAAAGATGGTTTAGATTATAGAACTGCAATATTTGAAATGACGCAAATGTTGAAAAAGTTACACCAAGATTCATACATAGAGACAGGTAATAGTGCAGAAACCTACTTGTTGTCCGTAACTAAAGAAATGATTCAAGATATTTCAGGATTATCTCCAGAAATGCTTTTGAAAAGTAGGCAAATACTTTCTATCCAAATTAAAAATCGAAAATTCATTTTAAGCCAATTCAAAAATGAATTCGATACTGATTTTTTAAAATTCACACAAGCGGAACTGAATCTCCTAATTCAATACAGAAGAGAAATCATAAATAGGATGGGACAATGACTATGCGGCTAATATTATTTATTCTTTTTACGTTATTTTTATTTCAATGTAATACAAATGATCCTTTCAATGATCCCACAGGTGAAAAAACAAAGAAGGTAAAAAAGAAGAAATCCTGCAATCGAGATGCTTTAGTAGTTTATCTAATTTTTAATAATGACTATCGCTTTAGTTGTAATAATCCTGATTATGTAAAGGGTATAAATGCAAAATCTTTAGAAGAATGTTTGTCAAAAAGAAATGAAAGTATAATATTTAATTTAGGCACTGTATATAGTGTATGTTCTTCAGATGAGGAGGGCGCGAATGGTTAAAATAAAATTAATAATACTCTTCTTTCTCTTGTCTACTCTGTTATATGCATTTGGAGCGGGTGTTACCACGCCTCCCTCCTGCGGTTTTTTTAGTTGGAACATTCCCGATGAAATTCCTTTAGGAACAGCAAATGATCTGCCACAATTCACTGTATTTGGTGACAGTAGGGCAAAGTTTGTAAGTGAACATGGTAGGCTAGGTAATTTTGCCGACGCAACTAAAGATGGGAAAAAAATCATAGCAGGAAATCAAATTAAGAAAATTCAAAATTTAGGTTGGGCAGGTGCAACAGCCTCTGACAATCAAAGAGATTTATTTGAATGGATTTCTGGCTATTTGTCTCAAACTCCCGGTAAATATAAAGAAATGACTTGGTGGAGACAATGGGATAGGTGCAAACAAAGCGGGGTCTCTTATGTTACCCATCCAAAAACTGTAATGAACTTGGGTGGAAATGATATGGTCAATTTTGAAAAATACTATGCTACTCGCGATGGACTATTAGGTCCTTTAACTGTAATTTTAAATTCTGAGGCACTTTTGGGAATGTTTGGAAAGCCAGCCTCTCCTTTTGAAAAAGAAATGAGATGGAGTTGGGCATTTAATTCTAAAGAAGAAATTATTTTAAGAAATATGAAAAGCACGGCGAGTCGTATTTTAAATCAATCCGCTCACCACCAATTACTAATTGTAGATATAGCACCTCGTGGACCGAGTATTGCGTTAGGCGATAATTTAACGGATTTGGGAAGAGTTGCTAGGTTAAATGTATACATTTCCAGACTTAATCGAAAATACTACGATCGTTTAATCCCAGAATTGCAATCTTACCATGGGCAGTATCGCGTTCATTTTTTAGATGTCTTTAATCGTTTTTATGCAAACTTAATTGGGGAGTGGGCTACCTTCTATTATGGTGGTTCACAACCCAGCTCTTTTTTACCTTTGGACGGCATCCATTATGGAAATGAGGGTAATCGTGAGTTTGCGTTAATGATTACAGCTAAAATGCTTCGTATAGGCTGGTTTCAAAGAGATCCAAACATAACGGATGCAATGTTGGATGATATATCGGCTGGTATCCCAATCGACCTCTCCGGTGTCTGCGATTTGAAATGTTGGGCTACTATCTGTTATCTCACAAAAGTTTGTAAATTTACAGATTTACTAAAGATGTATTTCCAAGACCAATTAGATCAGCAGTTTTGGCAGGATCAAGAAGAATATGAACGGCAACAGCAACAAAACCAAAATCCATAAAATAATGTATAAGGAGAGATGATGATAAGTAAAAATATAAAATTGTCAAATGATGAGCTAATGGATATAAACCACAAGTGGAAAAGAAGAAAAAGAATTCACAGACCCAGAACATTAATTTTCTTTGGAACTTTCTTTCTTATTCTTCCATTAATAAATTACATTGGTATTGCCATTCGATTTAAGCATAGGCTTGTTGAGTTTTCAAATATTTTTAGTGAATTACATTCTTTAGAAATAATACTACTATGTATTCCGATTTTTGTTGGCATTGGAATATTAATGGTTCAGACTTGGGGTTACTATCTATTTATTTTCTATGCTTCTATCTTAACCATACACAATACAATAACATTATTTCGTGATCCAGCGATATACAACTATAATTCATTACTTCAAACTATTCTAATTTTTGGAGCTATCTACTACTTTCTTAAAAAAGAAGTCTCGGCACCCTATCTTTTTAGACCTAATGAGGATATTGTGATTTCTAATATATTAGAAAACTATCGTTCCATTTTATATATCCCAAATGGTTGGAGGAGAAGTGTTAGAAAACAAATCGAAATAACAGTAAATGTTTCTAATCACAGTCTTGTAACAAAAAACTTTAGTCTCTCTGGTTTTTATGCAGATTGGGTAGATCCCGCTTTGAATCCCAGCGAAGAAGTTCAATTAGAATTTAATATTCGAAACCAGAAATATTCTCTTAAGGGAGGAGTCGTGCGTGTAGATGAAAATGGAGTTGGTATAGCTTTTAGAAATATGACGAAGGAAGTTAAAAGGTCACTGCAATTGAGCCTAAACTCGCTTTAAAACAAGAGTGATTATAAATAATGCTAATAATGAATAGGGAAAAAATGAATGAAAATAATAGTAAAAAAGATTAGAATAAACGTTATTATACTCATCCTAGTGATGGTATCTTGCGTTGGAGTGAAATCAAAGAAAGGTGTAAGCACAGAATTTATCCTATTTGCATCCGATATTAATAAAACAGATCAACAATCTGGTGTTACACAGGCTTCTCCTGGAGCAGATAATTCGCCTGCTGGCTCTGGAGTAACTCCAGGAAATAACTCAGGTGGTGGATTTATTGATACAACACTTACAATAATAAATGGATTGTTCGGAGGAGGGGGACAAGTAACAAGTATTCCTGCTGATAAAGTAATTCTTCGAACAAAACTATTCGATGATCCTGTTTTAGATGCGGCTAATAAAAGTTGTCCGACATTTTAGCCTCAGCCCTGAATCGAACGAGGATTGATGCTTGGGACTTTAAGATATAGGTTTCCTCGACCTCGTGTCTCGGAAAGACTCTAGAAAAATATATTTGACTTTAGAGTATGTACATTAAGTATTCATTGAAACAAAGGATAGCTAATGCCAATCAATAATTATTTAGAAAAGATAAATAGACTCTACAAAACAGGAAATGCAAGAGAGCATTCTTACCGTGGAGACTTACAGGTATTAATCAATACTATTGTTCCAGATGTTTTAGTTACAAATGAACCAGCTCGGGTTGAATGCGGTGCACCTGATTATATTATTACGAAAAGAGATATTCCGGTTGGTTATATTGAAGCAAAAGATATTGGAGTAGATTTAGAAAGTAAATCACTAAAAGAACAATTTGATAGATATAAAGCATCTTTACAAAATTTAATTTTTACAGATTACCTAACTTTTCATCTTTATATAAATGGCGAATTTAAAACAAAGATTGATATTGCTGAATTAAAAAATGGAAAAATAGTTCCAATCCAAAATAATTTTTCGACTTTCATAGACCTCATAAAAGACTTTTGTTTATTTGAAGGGCAAACAATAAAATCCTCTTCAACATTAGCAGCTATGATGGCAAAGAAAGCTAGGATGTTAGAAAACATAATTGAAGCTGCACTAGTTTCAGATATTAAGAAAGAAGAAACAAGTTCTCTGAGAGATCAAATGGATGCGTTTCAAAAAATACTAATCCATGACATAACACCAAAAGAATTTGCTGACATATATGCCCAGACAATTGCCTACGGAATGTTTGCCGCAAGGTTTCATGACAAGACATTGGAAACTTTCAGCAGGCAAGAAGCGGCAGAATTAATCCCTAAATCGAATCCATTTCTTAGAAATTTATTCAGTTACATTGCGGGTCCAAATATTGATGACCGGATAAAATGGATTGTGGAATCGTTAGCTGAAATTTTTCGTTCGGCAGATGTTGCGTCCCTCTTAAAAGATTTTGGAAAGGCAACACAAACACAAGACCCTATCATTCACTTCTATGAAACATTTCTAACAGAGTATGACCCTGCCCTTCGTAAGGCTAGAGGAGTTTGGTATACTCCAAGTCCTGCTGTGAACTTTATTGTGCGTGCAATAGACGATATACTAAAGACTGAGTTTGGAATCAGAGAAGGAATTGCCGATAATTCGATTATTGACATAGAAGTAAAACAACCCAGCGAAAAGAAACTCGCAAAGAAAAACGTCCATCGAGTTCAATTCCTAGACCCTGCTACAGGAACAGGAACATTTATTGCTGAACTCATCCGTCAAGTATACCAAAAATTCCAAGGACAAGAAGGCATTTGGAGTAATTATGTGGAGAATCATCTTATACCGCGACTGCATGGGTTTGAAATTTTAATGGCTTCTTATGCAATGGCACATTTGAAAATAGACATGCTCTTGCAAGAGACTGGCTTTAAGGCAACCAAAAGCCAGCGGCTCAAAATCTATCTTACCAACTCCCTCGAAGAATACCACGAAGACGATGGAACCTTATTCGCATTAGCCCGTTGGCTCTCGGAAGAAGCACATCAGGCAAACGATGTTAAACGCGATACACCTGTAATGGTTGTAATGGGTAATCCACCGTATGCGGTCAGCAGTAGCAATAAAAGCGATTGGATTCAGGAATTAATTGCAGACTATAAAAAAGATTTGAATGAAAAAAACATCCAACCACTTTCGGATGATTATATCAAGTTCATTCGTTTTGGTCAGCATTTTATTGATAAAACAGGGGAAGGCATATTGGCGTATATCTCTAATAACAGTTTCATTGATGGACTTATTCATCGTCAAATGCGTAAACACTTACTAGAAAGCTTTGATAAAATTTACATCCTCGACCTACACGGGAACGCTAAGAAAAAAGAGGTTTCACCAGATGGTTCTGTAGACCAAAATGTATTCGATATTATGCAAGGTGTGTCCATTAACCTCTTCGTGAAAACAAACAAACAAAAGAAAAAGGATCTTGCAAAAGTATTTCACTACGACCTATTCGGAAAACGAGAATTGAAATACGATTTCTTAAATGAAAATAATATTAAAAAGATTGAGTGGAATAATTTGGAGCCATATGAACCGGAGTTCTTTTTGGTAAAAAAAGATTTTGGTATAGAAAATGAGAACATTTATTTTAAAATTGAATCATTATTTGAAGTCTACAACTCGGGGCTAACGACAGAATTCGATGAGTTAGCAATACAAGATACATTTGAAAGTGGTAAATTACTATTAGATGATTTAAAAACAAAAACCAGTAATGATATTGAAAAAAAATACCAACTTGGAATAACGAAATTAGAAAAAATTAGCAACGCGATAAAGGATGTTAATTCAAGAGTAGCAACTGTTAAAAATATTTACTACAGACCATTTGACCGCAGGTATACCATATATACTGGCAAAACAAATGGAATTATGGGAAGACCTCGCAATGATTTAATGAAACATTTTTTTAAAGATAATTTAGGTTTAGTAATTGGGCGGCAAGGGCAAGCTGTTGGAAGCATGGAATGGAATGTATTAACTATTACAGATACAATTGTAGATTGTAATATTTTTTATAGAGGACGTGGAACGGTCTTCCCTCTCTATCTCTACCCAGAATCCGCCAATCCGTTGTTATCTGCAACTGACACTAGGCAACCGAATTTGAATATGAATATAATAAACGAGATTGCGGGTAAAATGGGATTAACCTTTACTTCGGAAAAAGAAACTACAAATAATTCCTTTTCTCCAATTGATATTTTAGATTATATCTACGCCGTATTGCATTCGCCGACATACAGAGAAAAATACAAGGAATTTCTAAAAATAGATTTTCCGAGAGTGCCTTATCCAGAAGATAAAAAAACTTTTTGGAAATTAGTAAAATTAGGAGAGGAGTTACGACAGATTCACTTATTAGAATCAGATGTGGTTAATACATATAAAACGTCTTACCCTGTTTCAGGAGATAATATTGTTGATAAAATAAAATTTGATAATGGGAATGTTTACATTAACGAAACTCAATACTTTTCTAAAGTTCCCGAAGTAGCATGGAATTTTTATATCGGTGGCTATCAGCCCGCACAAAAATGGCTGAAAGATAGAAAAGAAAGAATGCTTGGATTTGAAGACATAAAACATTATCAGAAAATCATTGTAGCACTAATTGAAACAGATAGAATAATGAAAGAGATAGATAAAATTTAAAAAAAGAAATAATTTAAAAGCAAATATTGCATTACGCGCCTAACGTTGAGTTTGCGGAAATTGCTACAGAATAGTATTTGACAAGCAACTTCGCAAACCCAACATATTGAAAAGATTTAGTAATTGTGTAGCGGAGTAAGTATTACACTCGACCTCGTGTCGAGGCTGGTTCTAGTAAACCGCATCAATAGACTTCATCGTCCTAGGGAGGCTAAAACGTCGGACAACAAAGCGTGATCTGCTGCGAGGCAAGAAGGGATTTGCCTCTTGCTCCGAGCCGGCTGGTTGTTAAGTGAAACTTTTTAGTTTATTTGGAAAGCTAACGCAAGTCCAGTGCCTTCACTACTGTCACGAAACTTGCAGAAAAGAGCAAGTTTGCGTGCCATCCGTTCAGTCACAGGACTTGCTAGTTATACGGGTGGCTCGGAGACATGACTTTGAAACTCAAAAGGTGCTATCGCACTTTCGAGTTTCAAAGTCACGTCAGATACGCTTAAACGTTATGTGAACTTCGTTGTTGGGTATGACTTCATAGAATCTTTATTTTACAATCCTTCATTTACAGGAGTGGAAATTCCACCTGCTAATCAAGTATTACTTGAAATAGACCATGTCGATATATTGACTTCGGGGACTCCGATTACAATCTATCCAACAGTAAAAGAATCCAAAGTTATTATTTATAGAGAAAAACACTACTTTCCTTTTTTTACAGGACTAATTTTACCAGTTGGGGATTATTCAGGAGTTAACGTATATTTAAAGAATAATGGAAAAGTAATAATCCAGGATAGAGAATATTCATTAGTTATAGATACTCCTATTGTATCTTATTCCGATACTTTCTCGGTTCAACTTGGAAAAGTAACTACATTAGAATCTGCGACATTAAAAGATTATAATGACGGGCTTGCCGGAAATAGGCGAACTCCGACAAGGGGAACTTTTGAAAAAGTTTTATCCCCTGAATTCGTTTATCAAACTAATGCTGCGGCAATTCAGCATATGTATATAAACATTGTGAATCGTGCAGCAAACATCCATGATTCACTAACTAAATTAAATATCAATGTAGAATCTCTTTCTGCATCAAGCAGTGGAAATTCTAGTTTTGTTTTAAATCGAACACCAACTCAATTCGAAGTGCTTCAACTTCGAAATGGTTATGTCGGTCTTGCAGGGGCTAATCAAATAGAAGCAGGTAATTATGAGTATTTCGAATTAGCTTTAGCTAGAACTCATAGTGCAGAAGCAACAGGCGGTATTCCTATCCAGTTATATATGGATGAAGCGAGTCAGAATATATTTAGATTCTATGGTCCTTTTGTTCTAAGAGGTGGGGAAACATTCGAAACCTATTTACATTTAGATCCGAATCGGTCTGTATATTTTGTAAAAGATCATGGATATGTTATTGATCCAACCGTTAGTTTACTTGCTACAGCATCTATGAATCCAAGTGAAGAGGAAATAAAAATTATTAATACTGTCGGCAAATTTATGAATATACTTGCATCAGAGTCAGACATTATCATTAGAGGGACAGTTACTTCTGTGACACCGCTAGTAGCACCAAATGCCAGTGGAAGGAATTTAATATATTCAGATGTTGTGTTGAATGTAACCAAATCTCTGAAAGGAAATGTAGATATTGGTCCCTTTAGTTTAAGAGTTCCTGGTGGTACTTATAACGGAATAATGCTTGAGGTATCGAATATGCCTAAGTTTAAAGCTAGTGAAGAAGTTTTAATTTATTTATACAAACAAGGTTCTACTTGGAAAGTAACAAGAGGAAATCTTGGAAAAATAAATTTATAGAGGCAATCGAATGAAAAAAATTATTTTTTTAATTTTGATTAGCTTTCTTTCGCTAGAAGCCTTTAAGCTTTCTGGAAAAAAATGGAGTGGTTTACATCCTGTTATCCAAATAGAGATAGACCCTTTCTTCCAAGGTATCAAGACACATCAGGGAGTAAAATTTTTTTTAAAAGATATACTATTGGCAGTTAATGAATGGAACCGTAAAACAGGATCACATGTGAACTGGAAAATAGGCTCTTTAGCTGTGCCTGATACAAAATCTTATTTTGATTTAGTCAATGCTGACAAAATTGCTAATGATAGAGGACAATCTCTTTGCGAAGTTGTAAAATCTGGAACAGGAAAAATAGCATCTGTCGTTTCGTCAGAAAAAGACTCTGATGGGGATTGTACTGCGAATTCTTGTGTCTATGTTTGGTCTTGTGGTGATGAAATTGTTCATGCAGATGTCACTCTAAATAATTCCGCATACAGTTGGGCAGACTTAATTTCTGACCAAAATACATTTAATATTAGATCAGAAATTCTAAAAATTCTAGGTCAATTATCGGGGCTAACAAGCTGTAGCCCTGGTGATAGAGATTCTGATTGTAGTAAATCTGGCGATCCCGATATGCAGAGCGTACTTTATAAATTTCCTGATTTCGGAAAAAAAGAAGTCATTACATCAGATGATATTAGTGGAATACAAACTTTGTATGGTACCTTCAATTTACCATTTCCGCAAACAGGTCCTTATGCGCTAAACGACCAAGAGAGAGGAATTGTTCAAGATTTGATAGACCTTGAAAACAAACTAGGTTATGCAAATCCTGAAGGAAGAAAGGCTATTGCAGTACAATTAAATCATTTGGCAAAGTACAGTGAGTATAGGTCAAAGAAAGATTTAAAACAACAATATGATGAGCTAATGAACATAATGCAAAGTCAAACCCCAACTTTATCAATAGAAGGTTTGAAAATTCAAAGAGATTTATTATTAATGGGAATTGTTACAGCTACAAAAACTAAAGAAGATGTGATGAATGGGTTTAGTTCGATGGATATTGGATTCATTGATTATACAATTCAGAGACATATGGAGCTTTGGCGTATGACGATTGATAGAGTAGGAGAAAGGGAACAATGATAAATCGTAAGATAAAATATATGTTACTATTAATTTTTTCGACATCATTTTTAGTTAAATGTTTTGATACAAACGCGTCAGAAAGAAAAAAGCGTAATGATGATAATAAAACTGCATTACTCGAATTGATTGGTTTGTCTTGGGGATCAAAAGAAATAGGAACGGTAGTAGATAATAAAGACGGCACCTTAAATTATACGTATCAATTACTGCAAACAAATAGTTGGTTGGGGAATAAAGTCATTAGCCAGAAGACAATCCTAATTCGCCGCTGCTTGATTGGTCAAGTATACCGGTCTGCGCAGAATGACTGCCAAGGGACTGGAACAAAAGATACACTATGGGGAGCAAGTCAGTTACAATGGTGTCCGACTAACGATAGAAGCTGTGAGAAAGATGGCAAAGCGGATCCTACTGTTAGCCCCGCAGCAAAAGCATGTGCAACGGATACTTTTGCTGGTAAGAAGTGGAGGCTAAGGAGTAAAGATGAAGGCTTACGAGTTCTTTTTAGCCCTTCTGTTACTAATGATTGGACAAAAATAGGTTTTGTAAGTGGTAATGTTTGGACACTAGAATCTAATGATAATGAAAAAGTTTTTTCAGCAATTGCTTTTGAAAGTTCACTAGCTTATAAAAATGAAGCGATTAATATATTATGTACGGGAGAAATTTAATGAAATTTTTATTTCTTATTTTAGTTTATTTTTTTTTAATTTTGGAAGTAATCTCTTGGCCAGGTGATCAAGATTCTTTGAGTTGTATTCCTGAGCAAGATTATAATAATCCCAGAAATCGTAACGATATTAAAGCTCAATATTCATCTACAGGTTCTTTTGCAACAACGGACGAAGCCAAAAAAATACAAAATCAAAAAGATGCCATTGAACGGGTAAAAACGATTGTTCGGAATAATCACGACATGAACTTCCGAGTAACAAAGTTAGGCGATAGTTTATCTGACTTAGTAGATTTTTACGGAGTTGCCATACCTAGAAATATATTTCCAAATTACGGAGACGCGGCTGGAACGTTTGGTAGAATATCAATTTTTATGGATTCTTGGACTGATTATATGACTGCTGGCGCCGGAATTTTAGATCCGAATGCAAAACTGAATTTTCAAAACTTTGGAGTTTCAGGATTTCAAACTACTTCCGTAATGACGACGCTTGGTATTAATATTGATGGGACAAGAGAAGATTGGACTGTGAATAAAGACTCACCTAGATGTGTAAGAACGAGACCAATGGCGACAGGTATGGTGCCTGTTGACTACTATGAAGCTATTACAAAGGAACAATCTTCCCTTCGCTCAACGTTAATGGCGGGAGGAAATGATATTATTCAATCTGGTCTAGGGTTTAACGGTTGGCTGCCATTCTTAAATAGGTATCAAGTAGATTCTACTCTATTGAATATCATGGCAATTACGGATTGGCACCTTGAAAATGGAAAGCAGATTTTCTTAGAAGGAACACTCCCTGTTCTAAGTCATCCTGCAAGAAATCCATATGATACTGTTCTGATAAATCGTCAGACGCTTTGTCGACCACTGAATGACCTCCTAGTTGATTTGAATGAAATTCCTTGGTATGCCGCATTTATTCCAGGTATGATGACAAGCATTATTAAATGGAATGAACATGTAATCAGTGAGGTAACAAAATTTCTCTCAGATATTTATAATCCACCACCAAAACCGAATACATCTTCTCCTGGTGGTTTTGTTAATTCAGCAAATCAAGCGTTAGATACTCAATTGGATAAATTACTTGATGAGTATTTAGAGTTTACTGCAAATAATAATTTGGTATTATCAGATGCTCAAAAAGCAGAACTGAAGCGACAAATTTTTGAACGAAGAACGTCGCCAGATAACCAATATAATGATACTCCCACAAGGATATTATTTACAAGCGCAAGTATTGCGCAAGCTTGTGTGAATGATAGAATTAAAAATAATCTGCTCCCGTTATACAAACAGTCTTTTCCTAAAAACGTAGATGGGTATCCCCTGTATAGTAATTTCAATAAAACTGGTGATATTCCTTATGCAAGTAATTTTTGGGTTCCAGAGGATATTGTATTTAGGCAAACCGGAATTTTTTTTCAGGGATCAGGATTTTGGGATGCTATTCATATAGGACCGGAAGGTTATAAGCGATGGGGAATTCAAAATTGCCGGTCTTGGTTATCATACTCCTGGAGACCCAAACAGTATTCCCGTTGAAGTATCCCTTGAGTTAAATGACGCATGGGGGATAATAAAGAAAACCGCTCGTAATGTTGGTGTAATAGGAATGGAGGCAACTCCCAGAGGTGTTACCGTGTCTTCTGATGGTAAAAGTTATGGTGGATATTATAGGGAATACACAGACGGAAGCGGAATCTATTTAAAATTATATACATCAAATACACCTGAGAATACAGCTAACGTTAAATATCAAACTGGTGCCATTCATTTACCCAATAAAGTAAATTCTGTTTATAGAAGTAATGGTGGTCCTGAAGGAAAATTAGGATTTCCCATGACTGGAACAATGTGTTGGGGACCTGGCGCATTTTGTAATTTTAAACTTACTTTATTTGAAAAGGGATTTATTCAAGTAGACGAGACTCCGATTATAGGTGGAGGCGTTAGTGTCGTCACAGCAGTTACAGATATCCCAACTGCAAAAATCAATGACCCTCCCGATTTTGATACATGTGTATCGGCTGCTTGTGGAAGTAGATGGTTTGAACACAATAAAGTATATTTGCAACCTACATCTGGCAAGCCACCATTTACTTTTCAGATCATTAGCGGTAATCTCCCTCCTGGTTTCTCCCTTACGCCGACGGGTTTATTATTTGGAGGTCCTACGAATACGCAAGGCAGTTGGACTTTTCAAATAATGATAATTGATTCAAAAAACGGTGACCAACAAATCAATTCAGCCGTTAAAACTCTAAACTTTTCAACTGGATTATAATGGCGAGCAAGGAAACGTAAAACTATGAAAAAAAAGCTAAGTGTAATATTGATTATCCTCTTCACAATGAATTGGATGTATTTATCTGAGAGTAAAGCTAAGTGGAGTGGTTTAAATCCAGTAGTAGGATTTTTTATTAATCCTAAAATAATTGGGTTTAAAAGTTCCAAGAATCAACCATTGATTGCAAAAGAATTTTTAGATGCAGCAGGGGAATGGTTCCAAAAAGGCGGATATCGTTTTTCTTTTAAATTTCAAGGGATAACATTGGATAAACCCGCATCAGTTGAAGATATAGATTGCACTGCAAGGACTGATGTTCAACAAGGAGATGCAGTATTTTTTGCAGAGCCTAACTCTGATCCTGATTGCACTGCTTCAAGTTGTGTATATCTTTGGAGCTGCAATGGAAGCATTGTTCATGCAGATGTTCAACTGAATAATTCAGATTTTAATTGGAATCATATAGGAAGCGATGGGGATGTTAAAAATTTAAAAACAGAAGCATTGAAGGCATTCGGATATATGGCAGGTCTTGGTCATTGCAAAACAGGAGACACAGTTACAGATTGTCAGGCTCGAACAGGTAGTGATCCAAAAGAAGGAAGTGTAATGTATAAATTTCCCCAAATTGGAAGAATCGATCAAATCGGATCAGATGAAGTTACTGGAATACAGACATTATATGGAACATTAAATTTACCTTTCCCTACCAGCGGTAAATATTCATTAACCTATGGGGATATGAAAAGTATTCAGGATTTTAATTCGCTTAATGCCATAGCAGGTAATACAGATGAAGATGCAAGAAAGAGGGGTGGTCAATTCTTAGATAGTCTCTCTGATTATAACTTTAAAAGAACCAAAAGAACGTTACCCGACCAATACGATGAGTTTTATAACTTAGTTAAAATGCAGACACCTACCTTTGATAAAGAAGATTTAGAACACCAGAGAGAGTTGCTAACGCAAGGAATCGTAAGTGCAGTTAAGCTAAAAGAAGATGCATTAAAAGGGTATCATAAAATGGATCCAAACTTTATTCAATCCATGATAGATAGGCATCTGAAACTAAGAAATCTTACTATTGATGCATTGGAGGGAAAATAATATGAAAAAAATAATCCTGTTACTTTTACTTTGGATAATCTTTTTTAATCGATGCGATAGTAATATACCAATCATTGGAAAAAAGACTGAAAAGGATTCCCTGTATTCTAAGGTAACTCAAATGTGTTATTTTGCAAACCTTCTTGGCGGACCGAGTGGATATAAGATTGTTGATAATAATGATGGAACTGTTGCGTTAGTTAACTATAGCACACTAGGTGTTGATGGATGTCCACCCCCTTTTGCTAAAAGGGAATCGATACTTTCAATAAAATATTACATTAAAAAATGTATTCAGGGCCAAGTCTATCGCAGCGCACAAAATGACTGTAAGGGGACAGGTACTGCGGCTAATTACTATGGTGCACAAAAGTTTCAAGGTTGCCCTACAAATAATACTGCTTGTGATGATTCAAGTGGAAACCAGAGTAAAACTTTGAGTCCTGCAAGAGCAAGTTGTGTCAATGATAAAACAGTGGGAAGAAATTGGGATAACCTTGATTTCACTCTTGGAACTAGTATTTATAATTTAAAAGATTATTTATTTAGTCGGTCAGATGAAATTCCATCAAGCTCTACAGACTATTATTGGATGTATGATTTTGGCTCCCGCAATATTAGTAATACTGGTGGAAGTCCAGCGGGTCCGCTTAATAAAAATCTATACAATTATATTCTATGCATCTCTTCTTAGAAACTTATTACAAGGAAAAAATATGAAAAATATCTTATTAAAAATTTTAATCTTTATTGCTTTTACAATCGAGTCCCTAATTGCCTTTCCTGGTGATCATAATTCGCTTACTTGCGATCAGAATTTTATAGATATAACTTTATCACCTAGCGTTGCAGATTTAGGAGGAACCTTCCACAGTCAAATTGATGAAAAGCTATTAGATGACTATCTTCGAAAATCCCAGACGGTATTAGCGAATAATCCAGCTGCACTCGCGAATCGTGCTCGTATTATAGCTGCAATTAACGCTGATTTGAATTCTTCTAGTTCAAAGATAAAGCAAAAGATTAAAGAGAACCATGATAGTAGCAATTTTGAAGGACACCCTCTTCAAGTCACAAAATGGGGAGATAGTCTATCAGACTTTGTGAGTTTCTATGGTGTGCTGACACCTGGTGCTTTGGGGTCACGTTCCTATTCCACCCGTTGGTGGGATATACGGAGGTAGCCCTATTTGGATTGATTCTTGGAGCGATTACTTTTCTATTTACGGTCAACCGCCATTAGTCCCCGTTTATACAAGAAATTATGGGATAGCAACTTACCAAACTACAAGTGTGATGCCACTGATGGGATTTAATACTTATTATGACGGATTAAACGGATGGTGGGATATTGACCCAACAACAAACAAATGCCCAATGGGTGGTCCTTTCCCTTCTGAAATAAAAGTGGCTGATTGGTTTTTACCTGTTGCAAACCAACCTCCTCATTTTCAAAACGGTAAATCAGCATTGCACTCTACATTAATGATTGGAGGTAATGATATTATGTTTAATATGGAAACAAAAGGTCTGCTTCCTACTCTAAATACTTACCTTGTAGATTTTGTAACAGAAAATATTACATTTATGACAGACTGGCATTTAGAAAATGGAAAAAAGGTTTTATTAGAGGGTACAATTCCTGTTTATTCAGGTGCGATAGATCCTTATGATTCCACCATTGTAAATAGGCAAGCATTATGCAGACCATTAGCTGAGTCATTCATTAAACCGCAAGATATACCTTGGTGGGCTTGTGCTTTGGGACCGCAAGTTTGTTACGCGATGGCAAAGGCTGCTAAAGACTATGATGAAAAGGTTGCCAAAGCGTTTACGGATTTTACTAAAAAGGTCATGCGAAAAAAATCTACAAGTGCAGATAATTTTTTTGATTCAATTAATTCGATGAATCTAAACAATTTTGCTGGAAATTTAGGAGATGCGGTCACTGCTGGTGGTCAAGCCTTGGAGCAAGCAGCGCAAGATAATATTGTTCATATCATAGCAGTCGTAGGAGGTACAGCAGTAGCAATGGGCACAGATAATTCTGCAGCGGGCGTAGCAACAGCAGCAGCAATTGAAAATGAATTATCAAAAGATAAAAAGGCAAAGGCTGAATGGCAAGCTAGCCCGTTATTAAGGCTAGCAAGTATCAACCAGGCATGTGTAAATGATAAAGTTACATATGATATAGGACCTGCATATAAGTCCGCTTATCCAGGGTATGTAGAAGCATTTGGGCTATATAATTATTTTTCTAATGAATGGGATTTTAATTTTGGAAATAATTTTTGGGTACCTAAAGACGGAATTTATGATAAATATAATACACTTCTTCATGATTTACTACACAAAGACAGACCCCTTCTAATTGGTGATCCGATTCATATAGGACCAAAGGGCTATGAATTGTGGAGTACGTTAATTGGAACGAAGTTAAAAGAATTGGGCTGGAACAGAACAGACGATTATATTGATCCAATAGTAAATGTGGATAATGACGGTCCTGGTAAAATCATTAAAAAGAAATCTAAGGATGTAGGTATCTTTGGACAAGAAGCCACTCCAACAATAAGAATAAAAAGCAAGCTTGAAGATTCAGTCAATGGATATGGGCAATATGGAGGATATATGAGACGTTATAAAGATGGTTCTGCTATTTACTTGAGTCAGCTTTATGATGTGCCATCAGCTGATTCTGGCACAAAATTTGGGAAACCACATGTTGTTACAGGGTTGCATCAAGTCAGATATGACCAACTAGGGGGGCCAACTGGCAAACTAGGATTTCCGGTAACTGATAAATTTTGTGAGGCTCTTGCCTGCTCTGTTGAAACTGTTGGCTTTGAATGTGGTTCCATCTCGGATAATCATTTGGACTTTGTCCAGCATATCCATGAAGTCATAAAGGCAGGATGCAACCCAGGTTATACAGTAAGCGTTCAATAAAATATTTTTGAAATAAAGAGAAATAAATTATGTTTAATCAAAATATAAGAAAAATAGCAAACCTCATATTAATCTTTTTATTTTTAAGTTGTTCAAGCAAGAATGATTCTAGTGAAAAGAAGAAAAATAAATTACTTCTAGCTTCTGTGTTATCCTATCAACAGGCTAACACAAATAAGCCTGTAGTAGATACAACACCTACTTGCTCATATATTTCATCAGGAGGAATACAAACTAACGTGTTTCTATATACTGCGGCGACGACGACTCAAAGTTTAAAGTATGCGGCAGAGGATTTAGGATTTGGAACATCTTTGCAAAGTTACTCAATGATAAGAGTAACGACAAAAGTAAATGGGAAGTTAACATTTACCGGAAGTAATGGAGGTGGTTTATTTTCTATTGCAGTATTTTCAAATGTAGACCCTTGTGCAATCAACGCTCGGACGGCAAATATTCTTACAAGTGCTTACACCGCTTCATCTACAACTTCGAGTGCTACTTTGACTTTTAATCAGGCGAATACTTTTTTGGTACTTTCTACTATATCGTTTAATTCTAATAGTCCCTCTATTTCAGTAATTTATTCTGATTAGTTAATTAATGGTATTTATGAAAAAATACATTTTATTCTGGTCATTTATTTCGGTCAATATTCTATTATTTTCATATTGCACCAATCATAAATCGAATCAAAATATTCCATTGCAAATTTTACTCCTGAGAGCATCTCAAAACAAAGTGAATAGTTCATCTGGTTTTTTAATAAAACTGCCTGTCACTATTGGATTAAATAATATTAGTTCAAACTCCAGTTCTGGAAACAATACTATTTTAAATAACTGGGATCAAATAAGGCAAATGCCAACGTTTCTAAAACAAGTTACGGATAATATTGATAATATATTAGCTCAATTCTATGTAAATGGAATATTAGGCAAGACAAGCATTTCAACGCAAAGCACAGACAACTTTAAAATAAAATTCAATCCAGCTTTTAACGGAGTAATTTCGTCCAACGCATATTCAGGAACTAAAACATTTCGATATAGTGTTGAAATTTGGAATATAACAAATAATCTAAAAGTTTTAGAACTTTTCTATGATGATGCAATTCAAAGAACAAGTGGGAAAGGGTCATTGTTAACTTTTCAACCGAGTGCATTTGACTCAAGTATAAATGCTAATTTGAAAGTTGAATGCTATACCGTTACATTGGACTCACAAAATACTTCAATGATTTGTAGTTGGGTTGATGGAGTTTTTAAGGTCAGTGGAAACGTAGATAATGTAATGATAAAAACAAATTTTAACCTAATTTCAAATTCATACAATATGCAATTACTAGCTCGCTCAAATCCAAATCAGGGGTATGTTTGCGCAGGGGGAAATTCTGACTTTTATTCTTTAGCAGCTATAACAAACGTTATAAATGGGAAAAGCCTTTCAGTAGCAAAATGGGGATACAATGATAATATAATCGCAGATACTTTATGTTCAAATCAAAATACTTTAAATTATGGCTACTTTGATTCGACAATAAATTCAAATGTTAATAACTCATCAAAGTATTTTGTTGCGCAGGGAATTTCATCTGATACAAATTCATACAATACAGGCTCGTATCCTTTACTACAAGACACTTCAAATTTATTCAGTCAAATTGGAACTGGTACTAATGAATTGACAATACAAAGAATAACAACGATTATCCTTAGCTTTAAAGGTAACGCTGACCCAGGATTTTAAAATTTATATTAATTAAATAAGGAGAGTTCGGTGTAAGGAAAAAAGAATTGTACAAAGAAAGCTAGAAACCATATTTTATTCCAAAACTCTTGACGGAGAACCAAGGAAGTATTTAAAAATCCAAAGCGGTAGAATTTATGAGGTGTTTATGACGAACCGAAGACAGAGAATGAAGAGACCGAAAACATTATTATTTTTCGGAATACTCTTTTTAACGTTACCCTTAATCAACTATATTGGTCTATCAATTCGTTTTCACTATTCATTATTTCAAATTAAATCTATTTTACGGGAACTGGGTAGAATTGAAATTATTCTTTTGCTTTTTCCAATGTTAGTCGGGATTGGTTTATTATTGGTAAAGAAATGGGGTTGGTGGTTGTTTCTGTTCTATTCCATTGCATTAATTCTTAGTAATACGATTACACTTTTTAAAGACCCCCATTTATACAATATTGGCGCGTTAGTTCAAACACTCTTAGCTCTTAGTGCTATTTTCTACTTTTTAAAGAAAGATATTTCTGCTCCTTACATGAAAATGTATCCAAGGGGATGGAGAGGAGAAAAAAGAAATCCAATTCAAATCCAAGTTCGTATTAACTCCATAGATAAACTCACAAGAGATATATCTGAAGCAGGGTTTTATTTGGATTGGAAAGATGATCCTTTTGAAATAAATGAAGAAGTTAGAGTTGAAATAGAAACAGATTCCGATAGACGTTTTCTTTCTGCCGGAGTAGTTAGAAAAGACGAAGAGGGAACTGGCTTTGCATTTAGACAATTAACTGACGATGACCAGATATGGATTGCAAAGAAAATTGAATCAGTAGAATCAAGAATAGAGAAGAGAAAATAATAGAATGGAAATTGTTAAAGGCACAGAGATTGCAAGTTTTCCAATATTAAAGATTTAGATGCAAATTAGGCGTTAGCCGCTAGAAATATATTTTGCTTATTGATGATTGAAATAACGTTAGTTTAGCTTATAACTCAATTTGCTTAACATTTCGTTTGTTATTGGTTTTGAAAAAAAGTCGATAACGATTGGATATTGTTTAGCTTTCTCTTTGTCTCTTGGATCAACAGTAGAAGATAGAATTACAACCTTTGTCTTTTGTAGTTTTGGATAGTGATCTTCCATAAAATAATCTAAAAATTCCCAGCCGTTTAGGATTGGCATGTTTAAATCAAGAAATATAAGATCAGGATAAAAGCTATGATTTTCATATCCAATTGTAGACGTTAGTTTATTATAGTAGTCAACACCCTCTTGCCCATTAAGCAGTGTTATAATCTCACTCGAAAGACCACTTTTTTTGATTGTGGTTGTGCAAAGCATCAATGTGATTGCATCATCGTCTATACAGAGAACTTTAATCAATGCGATTCAACCTTGAAATTATTTTCCTTAAATTTTTACAAATTGGAAAATAGGAATAATAAAAATATAAAGTATTCATCTTTTAAACTAAATCAATTTTATAAAAATAGGGTATTATTTAATATAGGAATTCAAAATACAAAGAAATGTAAATTTATTTTTTTCTGAAATAAAATTATACAGTAAAAATCCTACGAAAGACTCCAAATACTAAGTAATGAGTATGAAACAGAAAATTAATTTCGAATTCATTTATTCAAAATTACCTTGTTTTTATATTTTGTGTATTATATGAAATCATTCCATTTTTTATTGAACATTCTTTAGTAGATAATTATAGGTAGAAAAGAAATTTTTTATTGCTATATATTTATCTAACGGTTTTAGATATTTGCTTCGGATTTTCTAGCTAAAAAAAATCTGTGGTTAAAAGGAAATAAGAGCTCCCAATTTTTTAAATAAATCAAAGGATGAGTTTAGAATACATACCATAGAGACCTTTTCTCACTTAGAAGGAAGTCTCTTTTTCTATCTAGGGCTTTTTTCTATATTCCTTTTCGTAATTTTTCTTGTCTTTGGTGCTGATATCTAGTCGATTATGTCTCTTGAATTGAGATTGTTTTTCCATTCTTTTCTTTTTTTAAAAAAACTTGACGTAAATAGAGGGGGTTTGTAAACTTTTTAGCTATATTAGCACTCTAACCTTCAGAGTGCTAAAAGGAGAATACGAATGGAACTGAGTCCTAGACATAGAATGATCTTAAAAGTCCTAATTGATGATTTTGTATCTGACAATAAGCCTGTTGGCTCTAAGACTCTATCAGAAAAATATGATATTGGTCTATCCCCAGCTACCGTTCGAAATGTATTCCGTGATTTAGAAGAGGCAGGATATATCAACTCCCGCCATCATTCCGGTGGACGTGTTCCTACCGAACGAGGATACAGAATCTATGTAGATAATCTGATCTCTTTATACGAGTTAAGTCTGAAAGAAAAGCAAAGAATTCAGGAAGAATACTTAAAAAATGAGTTGAAATTAGAGCAAATTCTGGCAGTTACCTGTCGGGTGCTTTCTATTTTGTCTTGCAGTGCTGGGGTTGTTTTAGCACCTAAAAAGAATTTTGATACACTCAAACATATTGAGCTAATTCATGTAAATGGTGCTGAAGTGCTTATGATCTTAGTAACTCGCTCCGGTGTGGTTCTTCATCATAAGTTATTTTTTGAGGATCATGTCTCACAGGAGTCTCTCTATAAAATATCAAGATTTTTACAAGATCATATCAAAGGTTATGATTTAGATGAAATCCAAAATCTATTTCCAGCTCTTATGATTCGAAATGATGCACCTGAGGATTTTTATAAAATAGCAGATACTTTACAATCTGCCTTCCTGTATGATGCAGGAGATAATGTAGATCTCTATGTAGATGGATTGCAAAACCTTTGTGCGAATTTTAAAGATGATGATCCTGATACGCTAGAGTCAGTTTTTTCTTTACTAGATGATAAGAAATTATTAAAGGAATTTTTTACAAAATACATTTCCTCCGATGGAGTTTCTACTTTTATCGGAGAGACTAACAGTGAACATTTAAGAGGCGTGTCGATAGTTGCCACAAGTTATCGAATGGGCGACAAACGTATCGGTTCACTTGGAATAATAGGACCACAGAGGATGAATTACACGAGGGCTCTGCCGCTTGTCGATTTCACTTCTAAAATTGTATCAGAGATGATTACAAAAATAAGCAAATAATAAAGGAGGTTGTGAATGGCTGAAGACAATGTAGCAACAAAAGAAAATGAGACAAATGCTTCGAATGAGGCAATTGGAGACGAAAATAAGGTAGAGGTGAACGAAGGCAAATCGGAGTTATCCTCTGCTCAGGAAGAATTACAGAAGGCAAAAAAAGAAATTGCTGATTTGAATGATTCTCTTTTAAGATTAAGAGCAGATTTTCAAAATCACAAGAAAAGAACAGCAGAAGAGTATACTAAGATTAAAAAGGAAGCTGTTAAAAATTTTATTATCAAGCTTTTGAATCCTCTGGATAATCTTGAAAGAGTTGGATCAGGCTCTAATTTGAGCGAAGAAATGAAGCCTTTCGTTGAAGGCGTTGGTATGATTCTCCGTGAGTTAAATGGAATTCTCGAAAAAGAAAATGTGCAAAAATTGAATCCTGTTGGGCAACCTTTCGACCCAACCATAATGGAAGCAATTGCTTCGGAAGAATCTGAAGATGCGAAAGAAGAGATCGTAACAGAAGTATATCAAGCAGGTTATGTTTTTACAGAGAATAATGAATCTTTTGCGTTAAGGCCCGCAAGAGTGAGAGTAACTAGGCCAAAATTTTAAATAACATTTATAAGGAGCAATTAAAATGGCTAAAGAAAAAATTATAGGAATAGATTTAGGAACCACAAACTCATGCGTTGCTGTTATGGAAGGTGGTGATTTTGTTGTAATTCAAAACTCTGAAGGAGCAAGAACAACTCCATCGATTGTAGCATTTACATCAAAAGGTGAAACGTTAGTGGGACAATTTGCTAAAAACCAAGCAATTACCAATGGAGCAAACACAGTTCGATCTGCAAAACGTTTTATCGGAAGAAGATACAATGAAATTACAGATGAGGCTGGAAAAGTTTCTTACAAAGTAATTCGTTCTGGAAATGATGGAGTAAAATTTGAAACATCTTCAGGAGAATTTACACCACAGGAAATTTCTGCAAAAGTCTTACAAAAAATGAAAAAGACTGCAGAAGATTATTTAGGAACAACTGTTACCAAAGCAGTTATTACAGTTCCAGCTTATTTCAATGATGAGCAAAGACAAGCTACTAAAGATGCAGGTCGTATTGCAGGTTTAGAAGTAGAGCGTATTATCAATGAGCCAACTGCTGCGGCACTTGCTTATGGTTTTGATAAGAAAAAAGCAAGCTCTAAAATTGCAGTTTATGACTTAGGTGGTGGAACATTCGATGTGAGTGTTCTCGAATTAGGAGATGGAGTATTTGAAGTTAAGTCAACTAACGGTGATACACACCTTGGGGGAGATGATTTTGACCAAGTAATCATGGATTGGTTGGTAGATGAATTCAAAAAACAAACTGGAATTGATATCTCCAAAGATAAAAATACTTCCCAAAGATTAAAAGAAGCTGCTGAAAAAGCAAAAATCGAATTATCAGGAACAACTTCTACACAAATCAATTTACCATTTATCACAGCAGATTCAAGTGGACCAAAACACTTAGATATGACTTTAACTAGAGCTAAGTTTGATCAATTGACAAAGTCGTTAGTAGAGAGAACTCGTATTCCTTGTATCAATGCAATGAGAGATGCTGGTCTATCTGCTTCTGAAATTGACGAAGTGATCTTAGTCGGTGGTTCTACTCGTATTCCTGCAGTGCAAGACTTAGTAAGAGAATTATTTGGAAAAGAGCCAAACAAATCTGTAAATCCTGACGAAGTAGTTGCGGCTGGTGCTGCGATTCAAGGTGGGGTGCTTGCAGGAGAAGTAACTGACGTATTATTACTCGATGTAACTCCTCTCTCTCTTGGTATTGAAACGTTAGGTGGTGTGATGACTCGACTCATCGATCGTAATACAACCATCCCAACTAAAAAATCCCAAGTCTTCTCTACAGCTGCTGACAATCAAAATGCAGTGAGTGTGCATGTGTTACAAGGGGAAAGAGAAATGGCAAGAGACAACAGAACTCTTGGTCGTTTTGATTTAGTTGGTATTCCATCTGCTCCTAAAGGAGTTCCACAAATTGAAGTAACATTTGATATTGATGCAAATGGTATTGTCCATGTATCTGCAAAAGATCTTGGAACAGGTAAAGAGCAAAAGATCCGTATTGAATCTTCTTCTGGATTATCCGAAGACGAAATCAAGCGTATGATCAAGGAAGCTGAAATCAATGCTGCTGCGGATAAAAAGGCTCGTGAATTGGCTGAGATGAAGAATGAAACAGAAAGCTTGGCTTATGCATTAGAAAAGACTTTGAATGAAGCAGGCGATAAGGTTCCGGCAACTGACAAACAATTAGCGCAAGATGAAATCAAGCGTGCCCATGAAGCGGTTGCAAGCAATGACTACGATAGAATCAAAGCTGCACACGAATCTATCTCTCAAATTGCTCAAAAGATTGGAGCTAATATGTATCAACAAGGTGGTCCTGAAGGCACTGCCTCTGCAGGCGGACCTACAGGTGGTTCGGCAGGTGCATCTGGAAATTCCGCAAATAGTGGAACTGGCGAAAAAGTAGTAGATGCAGATTATACCGTTGTAGATGATGATAAGAAATAATCTATGAGCGAAAGAAGCTATTACGAAATACTTGGGGTTTCTAAAACAGCCACTGACGAGGAAATTAAAAAAGCCTACCGTCAGTTGGCTATAAAATATCACCCGGATAAAAACAAGGGTAATAAAGAAGCCGAGGAAAAATTCAAAGAAGCAACAGAAGCCTATGAAGTTTTGCGCGATGCAAATAAGCGAAGAGCTTATGATCAATTCGGCAAAGCAGGTGTAGGCGCAGGCGGACCTGGATTTGGGCAAGGAGCCTATACCGATTTCTCTGATATTTTTGGAGACTTTGGTGGTATCTTTGAAGACCTGTTTGGAGGCGGAGGTAGAGGGGGAAGACGATCAGGTCCTAAGCGTGGTAGCGATTTACGATACAATCTGGAAATAACGCTCGAAGATGCTGCTTTAGGAAAAGAATTTAAAATCGAAATTCCTAGAGCAGAGACTTGTGGGGACTGTAAAGGAACTGGAGCATCGAAGGGAAGTAGTCCAACTACTTGTCCTGACTGTGCTGGTTCCGGTCAAGTGCGTCATTCGCAAGGATTTTTCTCAGTTTCAACGACATGCGGTAGATGTGGTGGTCGTGGACAAGTCATTAGCAATCCATGCAAGACTTGCCGTGGTGAGGGGCTTGTTGAGAAGAAAAGAACAATCAATATTAAGATTCCGCCCGGAGTTGAGTCTGGTAGTCGTTTAAAAGTGAGTGGGGAAGGGGAAGCAGGACCTAATGGTGGACCTCATGGTGACTTGTATGTAGTCACACATATCAAAAAGCATCCAGTATTTGAAAGACAGGGAAATGATTTGATAGTAACAAAAGTCATTCCACTTGTTATGGCTTGTCTTGGTGGAGAAGTGGAAGTTCCAACTATCGAAGGAAAGAGTATCATGATGAAAATTCCGGAAGGAACTGATCCTGGTCAAGTTTTCCGTTTAAAGGGAAGTGGAATTCCTTACTTAGGTTCTTATGGGAAGGGGGATCAACATGTCATTATTAAAGTGGAAGTCCCAAAGAAGTTAACCAAAAAACAAAGAGAATTACTAGAAGAATTTGCCAAAGAGTCAAATGAATCTTTTGGAAGTTATATCAAAGGAAAGATATTTAAATGAGTGATAAATTAAAAATAGGTATTATTGGCGTTGGGCACATGGGACAATACCATGTGAATGTTGCAAAACAAGTGCAAGATTCTACGTTAACCGGAATCTATGATGCAGATCCAGAGAGAGCAAAAGTTATTTCTGAAAAATACTCTGTTCCTTCCTTTGCTACACCAGAAGCATTAATAGAAAAAGTAGATGCAGTTGTAATTGCTGCTCCTACTTTTTTACATCATAAGCTTTCTAAACTGGCTCTTACAGCTGGCAAACACGTGTTAGTCGAAAAGCCAATTGCTGAATCAGTGGAACAAGCCAGAGAACTTGTAAAATTAGCAGAACAAAACAAACTTATATTTCAAGTTGGACATGTGGAAAGATTCAATGGAGCTATCTTAGAACTAGGCAAAATTGTAGATACTCCAATGCTAATTGAATCTAGAAGACTTGCTCCTTACAATGCAAGAATCAAGGATGTCGGAGTTGTTCTAGATATGATGATTCATGATATTGACATTGTCTTAAATCTAGTTGATTCGGATGTTGTAAAAGTTCATGCAGTTGGACAGAAAATTGTATCTGAACATGAAGATGTGGCAACTGTCGTTTTAAAATTTGCCAATGGTTGCGTGGCGACTATTGCAGCTTCACGCAATACGCAAGCAAAAATTAGAACATTAAATATTACAGATAAGAATGCTTATATCAAGTTAGATTTTGGTGATCAGGAAATTGAATTGCATCGCCAGGCTTCTTCTAATACACAACTCAGTGCAGAATCTATTCGCTATAAGCAAGAATCAATCGTAGAGAAAATCTTTGTTCACAAAGATAACCCATTAAAACAAGAACATGAGCACTTTGTGAAATGTATCTTAGGAAAAGATTCTCCACAAGTAGAAGGAGAGAAAGACATTCGCACTTTAGAAATTGCTCACCAGATCCTAAAAGAAATTTCTTCAAAGTAAATGACTGACGTTTCTTACAAAGGCAAGATTTTAATTTCCAATTCAAGCATCGTCACAGATGACTTTAATAAATCTGTCGTATTTATGGTAGATCATGATGCGACAGGTGCCTTTGGTTTAGTTATAAATAAAAAATCCTCCTATCTCATGTCTGAAGTTGTGATGGGTCTTCCTGATGGAATAAAAGATACTTTTATGTATTGGGGAGGACCTGTTGATCATGGGTTTATTAGCATTCTTCATAATAATCCAAATATCCATGATCCTGGATTGCAAGTCATTCCAGGTGTGTTTTTAAGTAGAAGCTATGATCTTTTGTTAAAACTTTTAGGCTCAGATGATACTGCATATCATGTATTTCATGGTTACTCTGGTTGGGGAGCAGGACAACTCGAATCAGAGTTTGCACGTAAGTCATGGGTTTCGCATGACGCAAGTCCAGTTAATATATTTCACCCCGATCCAGAAACTGTATGGCGGGATGCTCTCCGAAGCAAAGGCGGAATTTACCGCTACTTTGCAGAACATACTAAGGATCCCTCACTTAACTAACGTGAGTTTGGTATAAGAATTTTCACCACCGATGGTTTTTAATTTATTCATTTATATCGGTGCCCATTTCACCCTTCGCTCAATGCTGTCTTAATAATTACCAGCGATAACTGAACGATGAAGACACGATTGATAATTTTGAATTATCGTATCTTTTATCGGTGATAATCGTCTTTCCGCCGAAAATCCATTACCGCTTGTTCGCGGCAATTGGTGGTAATCTTTTAATTTTTCTGTTATATCGAAATGGCGTTAAATAGGATTGCCAAAGATTCGTAATGGCTTAGCATGAAGAAATCGTAGATATCTATCTTTACTTTGGGAGTCTTCAAGTGAAAGCAAATAAAGCTTTATTATTAATCATTATTATTTTTATATTTTCTTGTTCAAGCAAAGATGCGGCAAAGACTGATAAGCCGAAAGGAACAAGGGCAAGTGCAAAGGGAACAGTCGAACTATCTCCCGCTCAATTAACAAAGGGATTTGTCGAAGGAATTTCGTTTATACCTTATTTGTCGAAAACAAAAATTTCAACAATCAATGACATCCTCAATAAAACAAAGCTTAAAGTCTCTCTGGAAGTTGCTTATGAGTATGCTTACGATAAAAAATTAAAGGAAGCAAAATCTGATGAGGATACTGGACAAGTATTTAAAGATATGAAAGTTGCAACCGAGCATTTCCAGAAAATATTAAAAAAATATGGTTTAAAAAATTATAGCCAATACGTATTAACCGCTATCGATACAGATGAGGATTATATCTTGTATGCGACTATCGAGAGAAAGTTAAATTTCATAAAGGTATCCGATAAGAAAAAAGCTGATAAGATATTGTCTCTGAATCCAGATGATTTAAAATACTATGAGCCGTATGAAATGGATAGTTCTGATAACCCACTAGATACTATAATTGATTTTGGTGCCGTTTCTAAAAAAGATGCCTTCACTCATAAAACGCAATCTATTTTAATTACCATGGCTGCCAATTCTGTTTTAGAAAAGAAAAAATCACCCAATTACTGGAATGTTGAAAAACGATGGATCAATGGGGAAGCGCAATCTGTGATGGAAGAGAGTGAAGCGAATATCGAAAAAAGAATTGGTATCAAGTAATCTTTCTTGTGATCTAATAAATCAAAATACTTTTATAAATAATCGGAATTGAAAAATTGAAGCGAATCATAGTAATTATCCCCTTTCTTTTCTTATCTTTTGTAAATTCAGATTTGTTCTCAATTGATAAGACATTAGAATGGAGTGATTACCAAGGAAAGCATTCATGGAGAGATGCGGCTGGAAAATGTGAAAGTATTGGGATGAGGCTTCCTACAATTTGGGAATTCAGAAATGCATACAATTCTAGATTATCAAAATCGTGGGAAGAAAAAGGAGATTCTTATTGGACGTATTCTGAAGCAGCTCGTAGTTTTGATGATGCTTACTGCTTTAATATAATTTATGGGGAACACAGCCTTAGTTATATAAATGTATATAAACATGTTCGCTGTGTTCGCTATTCAAATTAACTATGCTGCCTGAAAGATTGGTTCTTGTCTTTCATCCATATGTTTGAATTTTACTTTGTCTCCAATTTTAACATTTTCTAGATTTGCATCTTCGACGATTGTTAAAACTTTTAGACCCTCTTTGAGTTCGACTATCGCTAAAACATAAGGAGCCTTTGCTGCAAGATGTCCAAATCCTACATTTACAACTGTAAAAGTATAGATGCTTCCCTCTCCATTGAATTCTATATCCGATAGAGAATCGCTCCCGCAGCTAGGACATGCAAAAGACGGTTCTAGCATTAGAAAGTTGCAAGAGTTACATTTTTTTCCTTTGAGTGTATTCATTATGTAAAATCCTTTTGTAAAATATGAATGGCTGCTACTGCTCCGGGTCCACCTAATACATGAGTGAGTGCTGTGCGAGCATTCTTGACTTGTCTTTCTCCGGATTCTTCTCGGAGTTGAAATGTCATTTCTACCACCTGCCCAACTCCTGTTGCGCCTACCGGATGACCTTTTGCCTTTAGCCCTCCTGATGTGTTTACGGGAAGTTTTCCTCCAAGCCGAGTATGACCGTCTAACGTATAAAATCCACCTTTTCCTTTTTCTACAAAACCTAAATCTTCTATGTTGATAATTTCAGTAATTGTAAAACAGTCATGGCATTCCAATACATCAATGTCTTCTCTTTTTAAACCAGACATTTTAAAGGCTTCTTCTGCTGCCTTTACAGTCGCAGGAAAACTAACAGAATCTTTTTTCATAGACAAGGTAAAATAATCTCCACCTACTGCAGAAGCTTTTATACTGACTGGTTTCTTGGTTAAAGATTTTGCCTTTTCTCTTGTTGTGATCACAACACAAGCAGCAGCATCTGTAACAAGTGACATATCATGAAATCCGAGCGGAGTTGTTACCATGCGAGCATTCATGATATTTTTTAAAGATACAACTTTTTGTTTATGCGCGTAAGGATTTTTGCTTCCATGAAAATAGTTTTTTTCCGCAACTGTAGAAAGCATTTCTTTTGTCGTTCCAAATTCATGCATATGACGCATAGCGTTTAATGCAAACCCAGAAGGACCTGATACACAAAATTTCCCTTCAAATTCAAAGTCCTGACCTTTACTTACAATTTCCATAGTCTTTGTTGGATCTTGTGTATTCATTTTTTCTACACCAAGCACAAGCACAGTGTCAAATCTTCCACTTGCTACTGCATGAAATCCTTGGTTCAAAGCTAAACCGCCTGACGCACAAGCACCTTCTAGTCTATACGAAGGAACATTTCCAATACCAAGGATTGTCGATACATAAGACGCCATTGTGTTTTGGTTGTTAAACTCATTTCCTGCGTAATTTCCAACATAAACTGCTTGTATCTCTTTTCTGTCGATTCCGGCGTCTTTAATTGCACCGTTACCCGCTTCTGTAACAAGTTCACGCAAATGTTTGTCCGCATGGTTTGCATGCTTTGTTTGATAGGCTCCAATAATTGATACTTCTCTCATAAATTCTCCTAATATTTTTCACCACCGATGGACACTGATAAAGGAACGATAAAAACAATTTGAAATGAAGTCAAATTTCGACTATTTAAGCTATCGTAATTTCTATCGATGTTCTCGGTGTTTATTGGTGGTAATCTTTTAAAATTTTTACATTCCAATTGCACCGCCGCCGTCAACGCGGAGGATTGTGCCAGTGATATACGATGAATCCTTACTTAAAAAGAAACGAACGGCACCCGCAATGTCTTCCGGTGTAGCAGGACGTTTGAGTGGAACCATTTCTTTGAGTTTTGCTTGAATGTCTTCTGGAAGAGAACCAGTCATATCAGTTTGCACATATCCTGGGCAGACTGCATTGACTAAAACACCTCTACCGGAAAATTCTCTTGCGGCTACTTTTGTTAATGCGATGACACCCGCTTTAGAAGACGAATAGTTTGCCTGCGCTGCTTGACCTACAAGACCGGAAATAGAAGAAATATTTACAATTCTTCCTGATTCAGCTTTTAGGATTAATTTAGAAGCGGCTTTCGTCATTAGAAAGACTCCTTTCAAATTTACATCAACTACGAAGTCAAAATCTTCCTCTGACATTCTCATCAGTAGATTGTCTTTTAATACGCCGGCATTGTTGATTAGAAAATCCAGTTTTCCGAAAGTCTCTTTTGTTTTTGTGATTACATTTTCGCAATCAGCTAATTTTGTAACGTTACACGCAACGCCAATTGTTTTTACTCCATATTTATCAGAAACTTCTTTCGCGGCAGCATCGCAAGCATCTTGCTTAAGATCTACCATTACTAAATTTCCACCCTCTTCTGCGATGCGATTGCATATAGAGCGACCGAGTCCGCGGGGGGAAGCTGTTCCTGTTACAATTGCTACTTTTCCTTCAAATTCTTTTGTCATAAATAAATCCCTTTGTTTTAGTATTTTGAAAATACTTAGATTAATGTGAATTCGATGTAAAAATATTTAACCACGGATAGACACGGATGATTTTAAATTCTTCATTTTTATCGGTGTCATCCGTCTTTACGTTCGACAGGCTCAGTGCAAGTCGGTGGTAATCTTTTATATTTTTTGCTATATCGAACTCACTTTAGATCAATTGATTCAATATATTTTTTTTGCGTAACTGTGTAAATTTTAAAAATAAATCTGCTCAAATTTAGAAAATTTTGCTCTTTATTTTGTATGAGAATAAAATTATTACCGCTAACAAATGATTACATTTTCAAATCCGTTTTTGGAAAGCATGAAGATGTAATTCTTAATTTAATCAATTCATTTCCTGAGTTCATTGGAGAAGGAAGGATAGAGAAGATTCAAATTTTGAATCCAGAAATACCTAGAGATGGAAAATTTGAAAAGAGTGTAACGCTCGACATGAAAGCAATGGATACAAAAGGGAATCATTTTCTAATTGAAATGCAAGCAACAGATCGATTAAATTTTTCAAAAAGGATTCTTTATTATTGGTCTAAGCTTTATTCTAAATCTATTTCGAAAGGGGAACTGTATATAAGGTTGCCGAAAGTCTATTCTTTCAATTTTGTAAATTTTGAAATGTTTAAAAATAAATCTAAGTTCTATTGGCATTTTCAACTCATTGAAAAGGATGATCCGCAATTTCTATTGACAGAGGATTTAAGTATTCGGATTATAGAGATACCAAAGTTGATAGGAGAGTTTGCAGAATTAAAAACTCCATTGGAATATTGGGTCTACTTATTAAAAGAAGCATCATCTTTAAAAGGAGAAACTATGAAAGCACTTCAAAAGAAAAATCCAAAAATTAAGAAAGCCATTCAAGAGTTAAGATTTGTTTCCTTAAATAAAAAATCCCGTGAATACTATGAGATGAAAGAGAAAGCAGAAAAAGATTATGGTTCGATGCTGGCGTTTCGAGTGCAAGAGGCAGAAAAAGAAGCGATGGAAAAAGGGTGGGCGCAGGGAGTTGAAAAAGGTATTGAAGAAGGCTTAGAAAAAGGCTTAGAAAAAGGAAGGCGCGAGGGCAGGAAAGAGGGAATAAAACTTGTGGTGGAAAAACTTTTAGCAGCCGGCTATAAGAAAAAAGAAATCAGTCGCCTAACGGGACTTCGCCTAAAAGATATTTAGAAATACGATAGTCTTAATGCCAGTTTGATGTAATAGAAAATTTAAAAGATTACCACCGATAAGCACCGAGGACACCGATACAAATAAAGGAATTTAAAATCACCAATGTTAGTGAAGCGATCTGTGTTCCTCACTAGGGAACAATTCTTAGCTCTAATTCTGGTTAATTTATTTTATTCTTAGATGTATCAGTTGCTCTATAATATATCATCATTAATTGGTATAATAATTTCATCATTATTTCTATTTGAGTAAGCTCTTTCAAATCTGATTTGGCAATTATCACAAAATAGGATATTATCTTCTTCAAAATCTATCAGGAGATTTTTACACTCTGGACATTCAATATGAATAGAATTGCACTTCTTGCATCTTCCAGATTGGACAAATTTAACTTTTGGAGAATACGGAACTTCGGATAGTTGAAAAAACTTTAGCTGCATTCGATCTTCATATTCGAGACTACCATCAGAAACTCGAATTTTTGAATCGAAAATACCCATTGAATTACAGTCTTCCATTCGACAGTGAAAGCCAATTTTATTTTCATGTAAATAGTCAAAATACATTTGTAATTCATATTCCATGTCTTCGGTTAAGTCTAATAAATTCTTGAAGTCGCGTTCGTAGATAATTTCTACATTTTCAAAATATTGAGTTAAATCAGAATGAAATCCATCTTCTTTACTGTCTTTACCAAATTCTTTGTAATTATTCGAAACGAATACCGCCCTATCAAATTCATTCATTTTTCCTTTTAAATAATCGATTACACTGAAAAGAATTATCGCATCATTCTAATTATCTTTGTTTTTGTCTTTAAAAATCGAAATGGCTCTGTCTGTTCTTAGCTTGCTAACAAATTTGTGCACATGATCGGAGATTTCTATATGCTCACATTTATTCTTAATTAGATTTTCAATCGTTTCTTTATGTTGCTTATTTTTATCAATAATTTCTTTTATATTTTTTAAGGCTGTAGCTATTAATTCTTTCTGCTTGTTTATATCATCTCTTGATAGGTATGGACTAATAACGTTTCGAATCTTTTCTATCTCTTTTGCTGTTTGTTTACATTCTTTTATAAATTCTTCTGCCCTTTCTTTGTTTGCTTTCCATTCATCTAAAATAATCTTATTTGTTAATAAAATTATTTCGTTATCATTGCATTTGTTTATTAGAGCTTGTGTGATGTCAATATGAGCATCCCTTTCAAGTGGATTACGCTTAAATGAGTCATCATCTGGCGATTTAAAACCGTTAGAATGGTAAAATCCATATATTCGTATCTAAAATTACATAAATCATTTATACTTTCTATAAAGATATAAGGCTTAAGAATAAAAATCCAATAATTCAATGTAACATAATAGTTTTCTAAACATTTTATAAAACTTTTGCAAGTTTATTATTCTTAGAGCCTTGATAATAGTCATATTTCCCCTTTTTTAAAACAGGATTTTACTTCCGTCTCTGTAAAAAATTGTCTTATTTCAATTTCCCAAGCAGATAATTTGGAATATCAGCTACCAAAATTCTTTCTTGCTTCATGGAATCTCTTTCTCGAATTGTGACTGTATTGTCTTTCAGGGAATCATAATCTACAGTGATACAATAAGGAGTTCCAATTTCATCATGACGACGGTAGCGTTTACCGATAGCCGCTGAGTCATCATAGTCCACATACCAATGGCTCATGAGAGAATGATAAATTTCTTTTGCTTTTACATCCAAACCATCTTTTTTCATAAGAGGAAAAATAGCTGCTTTGATAGGAGCTACTTTTGAAACAAATCGAAGCACAGTTCTAGTTTCGTTGTCTTCTAATTTTTCTTCCGCATAAGCATCACTCATAACAGCTAAGAAAAGTCGATTGAGTCCAAGAGCGGGTTCAACAACATAAGGGAGATACTTCTTGTTAGCCACTTGGTCGTGGTATTTTAAATCAACGCCGGAAAACTTTTCATGTTGTGTTAAATCATAGTCAGTTCTTGAGGCTATTCCCCACAGCTCTCCCCAACCAAAAGGGAATTGATATTCTATATCCGCTGTGCGATCACTATAAAACGATAGTTCCTCTTTTGCATGTTCTCTTACTCTCAGGTTTTCTTTTTTTATACCTATAACATCTGTTAGCCACTTCATACAATAGTCTACCCAAAATGTAAACCAATCTGTTTGTGTGCCTGGTTCACAGAAATATTCCATTTCCATTTGCTCAAATTCTCTGGTTCTAAAAATAAATTGGCGAGCCATGATTTCATTTCGAAAGGACTTACCGATTTGTGCGATTCCAAATGGGACTTTTTTTCGAGTCGCTGTGTAAATATTTTTGAAGTTTATAAAAATTCCCTGTGCGGTTTCGGGGCGAAGATAGATATCCATTGAATTATCTTCAGAGGCACCATGTGAGGTTTTAAACATCAGATTAAAACTTCTAGGCTCTGTAAAAGTTCCTACGCTTCCGCAACTAGGGCACGGATATTTTTCTTCGAGGATAACATGCTGTAAGTCCTTCAAAGTTTTTCCACTGGCAAATCCATCGCCTTTTTTTTCTTCTAGAAAATGATCTACGCGAATTCTGGTTTTACACTGTTTGCAATCCATAAGTGGATCAGAAAAATTTCCAACATGCCCTGATGCTTCCCATACAGTCGGATTGAGTAGGATGGAAGAGTCTAGGCCAACTACATCTTCTCTTCTGTGCACGAAGTATTCCCACCAAAGTCGTTTTAAATTGTTTAATACTTCAATTCCATAGGGACCGTAATCAAATGTATTGGATAACCCACCATAAATATCTGAACCTGGAAATACAAAGCCTCTTCTTTTAGAGACTGCTACAATTTGTTTTAATGAATCTTCTCTATCTTTTGCCATATTCTTTACATATTTTTTATAAGCTTTCTTATATAAAGTTTTTTCTTTTTCGCTTGAAGTAGTAAGCCATACGTCAAATTAATAACTTATGCAAGATGTGATTGTTTATGAACAAGAACCAGTTGAGGAAAAAAAACGAAGTTTCTTGAATGGTTTTGTTTTCTCTTGTCTTTCCTTTTTATGCTGGGCAAGTCCGTTCTTAGAGTTGGGTATATTCTTTCCAATCGGTGTTTTAGTTTTATATTCCCATAACACCAAACTCAGAGTAGCTGCCTTTCAGTCTCTTGCATTTCAAGTTTTTATCCAAGTCATTTCCTATCCCATTGAGTTATATTCACTTGTGAACTTTGACACAGAAGCGTATATTTTAACTTTAAAACAAGAATATATGGGTGTGATTGTGGCAATATGGGCGCTCATGGGACTGCTTTTTTTATTTATTGAGGCTCGGCTGATTATCCGTAGATTTGGTCGATTAAAATTATTTCGAGAAAAGAATCCTATTGATACTCCGATGGTGGTTCGACCAGCAACCCCATCCGAAGAATGGGATAATTATGAATATCAAAGAGTAGAAAGATCTGAGTCAGAAAATTCTGAGAAGCCAAAGAAGGTGATTTCGAAGAAACCATTTACTGTAATGCTGAGCTCTGTTCTGATTACATGGGTTATCTCTGTTTTTTGGTTTGTTTTTCTTTTTTACTTCTATGCGGCTTTAAACGCAGAGACAATCAATAGCGAAGAGATTTCTGCCACTATTGATAAAATGCTATTTCAAAATGGACAAGTCGCAATCTTTCTTTGGCTTATGACCTTATACTCCACGACGGGTTTTCTGGGTAGAAAGGGAATACTCAATGTTTTGCGCAGACCTTTCTTAAGTCTTTATGTGCATTCCAGACTAGCAAGAGTTCCGACGATCGACTATTTCAGTGAGATCTATAACAGAAAGAAAAAATATGCCAAGATTCGAGAGAGAATTTTACCAGGCTGGGGGCATATCTATCTTTACCGTTACTGGAAGGGATTTCCAATCCTTTTTTGTTTCCTCCTTGTTTTCTTTTTTTTAGTCATTGCTCTTACATTTTACTTTGATCCAATGTTTGGTTTAAATTTTCTTAGATCACTTGGATTAAAACCTGGGATACATGATAAGGAGTTTATTCCGCTTACACAAAATTTAGCTTTGCCTATTGGTTTAAGTTTTCTACTAAGTATCATTTATATCTATGCAAACTCTACTCTAAATGCTTCCCTCAAAAAAGATGGGGAACCGTTATCTGAAAGAGGGATGCAGAGTGGATTTAATAATAACGTATATCTCAGTATATTGGCTCATCTTGTTATCATTGCAATTTTATTTATTGTTCCAGAAAGAATACAAAGAAGTTCTTCCTCCAAGAAAAAACAAGATATTTCCAAACAACACTATCAACCAGAAAAGTTAGAATATTACTTTATTGATCCTGAAATTCCTGATAATGTGAAAGACTTAAATGGAGGAGTCATCTCTGGAACAGATACTCCGAGTCAAAAAGACGGAATCAAGATTCCAGATCAAGTTGTCACTGATGAAGGAAAAGTAAAAGGATACGTTAAACGTATTAAAGGGAAAAAACTTCCCAAAACATATTCAAATTATATTTCTGCTCGTATGCGTGGTCCAGAAAATTTTATGGAGTATTGGAAACGAGCTCCTCATCCTTATTCCTGTGTTGTAGCTTATACAATTACCACAGAGGGGGAAATAGTGGATGTAATACTTGTAGAAAGTTCCGCCTATCCAGATCAAGACAATCTAACTTTAGAATTAATTCGTAGTATGTCTCCGGTGATGCCACCGCCTAACGTCAAGGGTGATGTAAGAGTTACAGAATTATTTTGGAATGGTGCGATTGATCCAGATGCTATGCCAACACCTTTACAAAAAGACATGGTCCTTCATTTTGATGGAAGATACATGGAAGAAGAATTTTAAATGCTCCATTTTTTATCTAATATTGAACCCAAAGTAGCTATCCTTGCTTTTTTCTCTATACTCCCATGGGGATTTTTTTTGGTTGCACTTCATCCAACTAAATTGCAGAGAAAAATTGTTATTTCCTTTATCGCTCTTTTACTCGGTGTTTTATCTACAGAACTGATTCTACGGGCACATCCTATTATATGGCCTGAAATTGATTTTAAGCCAAAGAAGAACGCTACAATCCTCACTCAGACTGTTTATATTTCTTTTATACAAGCGGGTATGATGGAGGAAACATTCAAAGAATTGTTTATATTGCTTTTTGGATTGATTGCAGCATTTAGATATTCCTCAAAGGAATGGCAAAAGGAAATTGTTTTGATTGGTGGATTTGTGGCGCTTGGTTTTTCTTTGATCGAGAATTATCATTACATTGGAAAAGACTCTTCTAAAGTTTATACTATGTTTATTGGTAGAACTATTTTTTCTTCAAACATTCATTTATTGATTAATTTATGTTTTTCTTTATTTCTTTTGAAATCTAATTTTCAAACTCAATTTAGAGATAAGCTTATCATTATTTTCTATGGTTATTTTCTAGCCGTGATGCAGCACGGAGTAGTTGATTTTTTCCTACTTCCTGGATCAAGATTTGGAAACTGGCTCTCTACTGCTATGTTTGTCGGGATATGGGTTTGGGTTGTGAGAGATTTGAGAACATATGTATTTCGAAAATGAAAAATGAAATTGATATAGTTCGAGATGTTTCAAAAAAATTAGATTCAGCAAGTATACAATATATGTTGACCGGTTCCGTTGCGATGAATTATTATAGTCTACCTAGAATGACTAGGGATATTGACATTGTAATTCAGATAGGAAAGGAAGATATATCGACTATAGTTAATTTATTTAAGGCTGACTATTATGTGGAGCCAGATTCTATAGATATTGCAATTCAAAGTGAAAGACTATTTAATATAATTCATGATGAATCTTTTATCAAAGTTGATTTTATAATAAGGAAGTCTGGAAATTATAGATTAGAAGAGTTTGAAAGAAGAAAAAAAATAGAATTTGGAGACTTTCAAACTTTTATAGTGAGTAAAGAAGATTTGATTTTATCTAAGTTACTCTGGTCTAAAAAATCCAAATCAGAAATGCAAAAGAGAGATATTCAAAATCTAGTTAAGTCAGAAGTAGATTTGAATTATTTAGAGCAAAAACTAAATGAGTTAAATCTTAAGGATTGGTATGAGGAAATAATGAATGAATGATACTTCTCCAGAAATAGAGTCTATGCTAAGAAAAAAATATATGAGCCTGTCGGGATGGGAGAGAGTTCAGATCGGTAGTTCTATGTTTGATGCAGCAAAAAAAATTGTGGAGTATTCTCTTCCAAAAAATCTTTCAGAAAAAGAAAAGAAAATACAAATGTTCCTAAGATTCTATGGGCATGAATTTTCTGAAGTAGAAAAACAAAAAATTATAGAACGAATTACTCTGAATGTAAGCGGCTAATAAGGATTTACCAATGAAAAAATATTTAGGTATTGATGTAGGCGGAGGGAGTATTCGAGGAACTGTCGTTGATAAAGAAGGTAATTCTTATTTTGATTTTAGTGTTCCAACAAATCCCGATTCTTATAATCAAGAATTTTTAGAATCAGTTCAGACAGTTGTAAAAAAATGTATTTCAGCCTATGAAGTGAATGGAATTGGAATTGGAACACCTGGTCCGATTGATATAGACTCTGGAGTAATAATATCTTCAGCTAATTTGAAAAATTTATCTAATGTGGAGCTAACAAGCTTTATCCGCAAAGAATTTCATTTACCCGTTTTCTTTAATAATGATGCAAATTGTGCAAGCCTTGGGGAATACTATTTTGGGGCGGGCAAAGGTTCTAAGAGTCTTATTGTTTTTACTCTTGGAACGGGACTTGGTTGCGGATGGGTTTTAAATGGAAAAGTCTTTAACGGTTTTAAAGGAAATGGAATGGAGGCAGGACACATAACGGTTGTGCAAAATGGAGCACTCTGTGGTTGTGGACAGCGAGGATGCGTAGAAGCTTATTTTAGCACAAAAGGTTTTATTGGTCGTTATAAAGATAGAACATCCATTGAAATTCCAAACTCAAAAGTTTTTTTTGAAAAAGTAGCAGCCAAAGAAAAAGAGGCTATGGAAGTTCTGGACTTTGGAGTTACTGCTTTTGCAGAGGGAATCCGAAATGTTGTTCATTTGGTAAACCCCGATAGAATTGTATTCGTGGGTGGGATTACAGCTTCTTATTCTTTATTTGGAAAAGTCCTTGAAGAAAAAGCAAAGCAAATTATGTTTCCAGTATTATCCAATTATATAGAATTCAAAGTAGGAAGTAGTTTAGCAGGTAGCTATGGGGCTGCTGCTCTCGCTTTTGAGTAAAGGGAGGAGTTTTGAGCGTTTGTATTTTTTGCAAAATTATAGATAAAATGATTCCGGCGAATATTGTATATGAAAGTGAGAATTGTATCGCTTTTACAGATATTAACCCTGTAGCACCAAATCATATACTCTTTATTCCAAGAAAGCATATTGAGTCGGTAGACAAAATGTCGAAAGCAGATGCACCATTAATTGGAAATATCATTCTGGAAATGACGGAATATGCTCGTAAAAACAATTTTAACAATGGTGGCTACCGTATTGTAAATAATACAGGATCTGATGCAGGGCAAACTGTATTTCATATCCATTTCCATCTATTGTCTGGACGTAAAATGGAATGGCCACCGGGTTAATTACTTACTTGCCTCAAAAGCTAGTTTTGAAAACTTATCAAACATGAAGAAATTATTCATCGGGATTTTTGTAAGTATTATCTTTATCTACTTTATTGGAACAAAGTATGATTTTCAGAAAGAATTTTCTAAGTTTGGAGATAAGATTTCTATCGCATACTTAATCCCTATCACAGTCACACAGCTGATTGGATTAGTGATTTTTTCTTTTCGCTGGAGACTATTGATCGAGAAGAAAATCAATTTAAAACATGCCATTTCATCCTCATTTATTGGATATGCGGCTAATATGGTTTTACCTGCACGTGGTGGTGATTTGTTTCGAGTTTTCTACTGTCGCTCAGAGACAGATGTTCAATACTTTCATTTATTATCAAAACTTTTTATCGAAAAAGTAATCGATTTTATTTTTGTTATACTCGCAGGAGTTATCGCTTTTTTTATTATTGGCTTAAATCGACCAGAGCAACAAAGTTATGCTGTATTTACAGTGTCTGGGGTTATAGTTCTAGGAATTCTTTTCTCTTTGTATTTAATTCGATTTCAAAATGAATTTATTCAGATTGTTTCCACAAAACTTTTTAAGCTAGTAGGCAAAGAAACTTTCTACAAAGATCATATAGAGGTTCATCTAGCTGATTTAAAAGATTTCTTACAAGTTAAGAAGTTTATTTATCCAATGATATTTACAATAATTTCTTGGTGCTTCTACTTTGCGAACTACTACTACGTTAATGTGATGTTAGGTGGTGAACTGACTTATGCTGAAATTATGTTTTTGTTATTTTGTGGAGCTATGAGTCTTGCGCTTCCTTCTGCTCCCTCAGGAATCGGTGTATTTCATGCCTCTATTATTTCTGGTTTTATTTTAATTGGAAAAGATTCTAATTATGGACTTTTGTATGCGACTGCACTCCATCTAATTTCTTTTGTGAATATTACTGTAACTGGTTTAATTTTTTATTTATATTGGACTTACAGAAGAAGGCACGGCAAGTCTGGAAAGCTGCCTGGCAAGTCTGGTAAGCTGCCGAGTGATTTGGAAAATACTTAATTTTACAGAAGTCAACTTATATTGGTGTAAATCTATATTCGCTTTGCTATATTAAAATATAAAATTTACGCCTGAACGAAATTCGAACATTTTATCTAAATATACGTTGCCCGCAACCCAACCACGTGATTTTAGTGAGGGCGAGAAAAAAACTTCTAAGTTTTCAAATAGAGGCAAAGACAGAGTAGCTTTTATAATTCCACCTGTTTCTTTCTCTGTCGTCCAAAATTTCTGTTGGTAGGGTTGTAGCCACAAAATCATCCCCAAATTTATGTAAGTTTCTTTGCCAAATACAACAAGCGGATAACGGATAATTTCCGCTTCAATCCCTGGAAGTTTCAACGATGCATTTGCATAAGTATGATAAATAAAGAGTATATTTAGCTTCTCTTGTTTGAATAGAAACTGAAGATCTATCGTATATCCAAATGACGTTAGATAATGAGCAACTCCAAAACTCCAAAAAAATTCCTTACCATTAAATGGATTTATTGCGGTAAATCGAGATAGTCCTATGAGGGCAGGGTTGATTAAATTTAAATAACTCAATTTATACTGCTGGTTTATATAATCCTGTTCTTGTTTTGTTAAATCGGAATGATGATTGCCGTTTCCATACAAAAGAAAATTTTGAAATCTTGTGTTTAGGTTTGTTTCATTGCTGTATTTTATATAACGATCAATTCCAATTCCTGTTGGATGTATTCCCCTCAGTTCATAAGGTTCATTTGGTCTAAACAAATCATAAACCCAAGCATTGCAATCAAGTCCTACGAAATCTCTTTTAGAGATATTTCTTTCTTCTAGGTTTGATTTTATTGTAAATTTATCGGCACTTCGGTTGGAACAAGTCTGAAGATAACCAATGTTATTTGTGGTATTGATCCAAAGTGTAGCTGTATCTAAATAGGAGGCTGTTCCCCCAAAGAAAGTATCCTTACGCATACGTAAGTTCATTTCGGTTTGTGACTCCATTCCGGCTGCTGAAAGTCGAACGAATTCTTCTGGATGGTCTTTCTTGAATTGAATTAAATCGGAGTCCTTAACATGACTAACGCTTATAGATTCCGAGAATGGTCTTGCTACATAGACATCATTGAAGGAAGCGATTCCTCTTCTTCCCATTACTGCTCTATGCCATTCTTCATGCATCCAAGAAATATTTCCTGGAATAGGAATTGAATAAAATAAAAAGTCAAAGGTGAGAATTCCTAGTCTTTTTAAAATTGGGTTTTTGTTTATAGTTTCTGATTCACTCAATTTTGAATCAAGTGCTCTATGAGATAATTGTGTTATATTCTTAGTTATATGAATAGATTGTTCCATACTAGGGACGGGAGAATTATTCTCTGTTTGTAGGGAACCTCTTTGAGTATTAAATGGTGAATCTAGTATTGGAAAAGAATAAATTGGTTTTTGCGTATATATCTGTGTATCCTCTTCTGCAAAAATACTCACAGATGTATAAAAAAATAGACTTAGAAATAGAATGGATTTTAGAGAAGAAAAGGTCTTCATTTGTTACAATTTAAATTAATCATTTTTTGTATTGAGAAGAAATAAGAGTATGGTGTTGCAATTTCGGTTGCAATCGTCTAAGCAATTCTTAGCACAATCTAATTTTACACTGTTGATTGGATTCGAGTCAATTCCACATTTACTGTCACAAGACATTCTACAAGAGTTGTAAGATCCTCCCGTGCAAGAGAGTGTATATTGTGTGATGGCTATTTTTCTAGCTTCCGTATAACTTCTGTTATCTGCGCAATGAAGAAAAAATAATATCGAAATAAAAATGGAAACTCGAATCATCGAACACAAAATGAATAAAACTATATAATTATCAATTAAAAATAAAAGATCTGTAAAGGCGATATCTCAGTTTAGTAAATTTACTCTTTTCGGTGTTATTGTCTCTAGACAAATAATTCATTATGCACGAAATATATAGGGTATGTTAATATCTATCTTCTAGATTAAGTTCCTATCAAATTTATTCATATTTATATTGTGAGGAAACTGAATCTTTTTACTTGCCAGAAAAATACATAAGCTTATTATGAGGAAAAAATTCTACATAACGTTTTAAATATGACCAAAAGAAACAAACAGCCTGAGCGAATATCTTTATCAGAAGAAAATAAAACTAAAAACCGTATTTTAGAAAAAGCGGAAGAGTTATTTTTAGACTAAGGTTATTCCAGAGTTACAATGGATGAAATATGTCGTTCCTTAGTTATGAGTAGAAAAACTATGTATAAATATTTCTCTAACAAAGAAGATTTGCTGAGAGAAGTTCTAGTCAATCGATCTCATTGTAAAGGGGCAGCACTCGATATTATCATTCAAGACAATGATTTGGATTTTATGTCCAAATTCAGAAAGATGATAGAATATATAAGTAAAGAGAATCCGAGAGAGAGAGTGCATTTTATGCATGATGTGAAAACAAATGCACCAAAGGTTTGGCAAGAACTTGTGAAAATGCGAAATAAGGATATTCCGATTCGAATGGGTAGTTTTCTAAAGCATGGAATGAAACAGGGGATTGTAAAGAAAAAACTAAACACAGATGTTTTTATTCGTATGTATCTAGGTATTGTAAATGAATTGATGAATCCTGAAGTTCTCTTGGAGTTAGGTGTTGGGGTTGCTGATCTGATAGAAGAAATTGATACAATTTTATTTTTTGGAATTTTAAATCAAGAATCAATCTCGCAGAAAACTAAAAAATAAAGGCAATTTTACTAAACTCTTCCTGTTTAAACTACCTATTTTTATCTCTTTTTTAAAAAAATAACTTTCAATTTGACAACCAAAAACGTTGAAAAAGTATAGGAAACAAAAATAATAAAAATTGTTTCCTGTGTATCCATTATGAAAGTTTTAAAAAAATTAATACTCATTCTCTTTTTACCTCTTCTTGTTTTGTCAGTTGATTTCTATTTTAGAATCGATACGATTCTTCAATTCAATGAGAAAATGAGAGGATACTATTTATTATCCATATTGGCTTCTTTCTTACTTTATATATTTCTCTTTTTATTCACAAGCCAAATATCAAAACGGATATCAACTTGGATATCATATCTATTGTATACAGTCATAGGATTTATTTATACATTTTCAATCGTAGGTAGTTATGGCTATTATCAAAAAGCTAACATGCTTCCAAATTATTTTGTTATTCATTATATGATTCAGGAACCTCTCAATTCATTTACACTTTTAAAAGATTCATTTACTTTTGGTAGTGTAATTACATTTCTAGGACTCTTTATTTTCAGTGTTGCTCTTCTTTCAGTATTTTCTAGGGTAACTGAGACATTCAATAGACTAGGTAAAATTTTTATTTCAATTCTTGGGATCATTGTTCTTTCTTTAATCACAATTATTTCTTTTAACACTAGATTTCAGGATCAACTTTATGTATCAGATATAAACACTATCGCATTTATATCAAGAAATATTGCAAATCGTGTAATTTCAAATCAAATGGGTTCAACAGGATTACAATCTAGAACTAAAATTTCAATTAAAGAAAAGTTTCCAAATTCCAAAATGAATTTGATTTTAGTAGTTGCTGAGAGTTTAAGAAGAGATCATCTAAGTCTGTATGGATACTCTCGAGATACTACTCCCTTTCTTAAGAAATATGCAAAAGAGAAGAACCAAGAATTTGTTGTTTTTCAAAATGCATACTCGAATGCTTCTTCTACTTTGATTTCGCTACCGAGTATTTTAACAGGAGTATCTCCGATTCAGAGTGCTGCGGATACACATTCTTATCCTTTATTTTGGGAGTATGGTAAGGAGTCTGGGAAGAAAACATTTTATATTACATCGCATAGCCTTGCATGGAATAATCTAGGTGGTTATTTTGCAAATGGGGGTATAGACTATCAATTCAATAGGGAAAATAGTAATGAACCAATTTTTAATGATATAGGTATTGATGATAGAAAAACATTAGCCGCTTTTGATAAGCATATTCGTAAACTCTCAGAAGAAAATAAAAACTTTTCAGGATTACTCCATTTAAATACAAATCATTTTCCATTTTTTGTTCCTTCATCCTCGAAAGTATGGCAGGGTAATGATGTAAAGGATATGTATGATAATTCGGTTTATCATTTCGATAAATTAATTGAATCAATGTTTCAAACTTTAAAGGATACGAATAATTTAGAGAATACAATTGTGATTATAACATCCGATCATGGTGAATCGCTTCTTGAACACAATTATTTGGGTCATATTGAGAGTTATTATCTAGAAACTGTTTCTATTCCAATGATGGTTTATTTTCCTAAGAAACTACAAACCTATGATACATTTCACAATCTTCAATCCAATGCGAATAAGAATGTGATGAATTTAGATATTATACCAACTATCGTTCATTTATTAAATAAAAGTTTAGACTCTTTTCACACTGTCAGCTTTGTTGGTAAATCATTAATGGATTCTATTGATCCTGATAGAGTCATAGTGATTTCAAATAATAATGAAATTTCTCTCTATAGAGTGGGTATTAGTTTTATAGAAAACAATTTACATTATATAGCAAAGATAAATTCAATTCCTAAGCAAGAGGAACTCTATAATATCAAAGAAGATTCAACGGAAAGAAAAAATCTTTGGTCAAGTATTGACTCGAATCAAAAGCATAAATTAAGAGATCGATTAAAAGACTGTGTTGTTTGTTCAGAAATATTTTCTAATTTGCAAATAGAGCCTCCTAGCGTAAAAGTCTCAAATCACTGTGGTTTCAGAAATTGGCTATTCTAACGAATTCTAATTAGGTAATAGCCAATGGAACAGAGTATAGAGACTAGAATCGAAATCCCAAAATAATACGGAAAGATTTCTCCAGCATTTTCATCCGCAGCAAATCCGATTACTCCAATGAATCCAAACATGGAGCCGAGGAAGGAAGAAATGGATATTAAAAATACGTTAATTCCATTTCTCAAAATAGATTCTGTTAAGAATCTATTGATTAAGAAGTGATTAAAAACTCCTGTAAAAACACTCGAAATAAATCCAAAAATAACCCCGACTAGAAATAGGAATCCAATTAATAGTAAATCACTCGGGTTCATTCAAATTGCCTTCTTTTAAAAAAATATTTAAGAAATAAGTATCCTAGGAATAATAGAAAGAGTAGATAGAAATCTGGTTCAGACATTCTGAGTGTTTCTTCTCCAGCGTCTAACGATTTATTGGCGGAAAGAATAGCTGCTTGTTTTCTTCTAAGTGCTTCTTTCTGTGCTTCATTTTCTAGGACTATATAGGATGTTGAGTGCGTCATGATTTGCGAAATAAAGCTATATTTTACAAGTTCAATCCATTCCCGTTCAGAATCTTCTGGAAATAATTGGTGAGACATCCATTTGGCTTCTAGCCAAAGTCCACTGCTCCAAGTTTTTTCTTTAATATCCAAATCGGAAAGTGGAAAAGAAGGTTTTTTTAGAATAATTTCTGAGCTATCTCTTTGTGGTAAAGAATAAGTAATCCCATCTGAGCTATATTCATATACAGTAAAATCTATATTTAGCTTATTTCTATTATGCATACCACGTTCAGCAATATTTAAGAATGAATTGGAATATAATTTTCCATCTTCTAATAATTCATAGTAAGTGTCTGTCTCTGGAAATGTAAATTGTAAATTAGATAAATTGTTTTCGAATATAGTTTTTGTATTTGTATTTTTAACTACGATAAAGATTGGAAATTCATTTTTATTCGCAATATAATTTTCAAAAAGAGATTTTCGTAGTGCTCTTTCTAAAAAAAAGCCACCATTTCGTTTTATTTTTTTTAGCTGACTCTTCCAATCTTTTGGATCAAGACTCGTTGTGTAAAGATTGACAGATGAAAATTTAGGTGAGAATAATTCTTGTTTTCCGCTTAAAAAAGTTTCAATTCTTTGAGCCAGAACTTCAAAGTCGCTTTCATTAGAAATGGATGTGTCGATTAAAAAATGATAGTAGGGATTTCTTCGTTTAGTGGGTAATTTTTGTTTTATTGCATTTGGAATAAAAATTATCTTATCATCGGAATATATGTTTATATCCTTTTCTTTACCTAAAGAAATCGTATTTCCATCTAGTTTGAACTCAATTGGTATTTTATGAATGATCTCAAATCCAGTTTTTCTTGTCTGTCCACGAGAAAATGGAAAAACTCTAAATTGAATTCTGCCAGAATTTTCGTAAAAAAGCAATCCTGGATCTTTCCTTACTTGGCGAATTTGAGAGTAAATCCAAGTGGCTGCTTTTTTCTCTGCAAGTATTCCTTTTTCTTTTTTACCATCCACAAAAAGATAATAATCACTAATCCAGCTTCCAATCGGTAGAGAAAAGGAAGTAGAATACTCATCCTCAAAGAAGGTTGAATTACTTTTAATTTCTAAGTCGATTTTGCTAATCCAAAATTGTTTATCTGGATTATACTCACTTTTAGTTTTGACTTTGGAAATAATAACGTTATTCGAAATTAAATTTGGTTCTATTCTTTCTACTATTGAAGAGCCATCTATCGTATCATTCACTCCGAGTAGAACTTTCTCCATAAATTGGATCTTACTATCAGAAAGAGTTAGATTATCTAATACAATCCATCTAAAATAGGAAGAGATATAAGGAGTTTTGTTGTTTGCAAAGCTGAAAAAGCCTCTATTTCTTTCTTTGTGAATTTTTATTTTTTCGATGGTCTGGTAAATTGATTTTATATTTAAATTGTATTCTTTTAAATAATTGGGAGAATATAAATAAGAGAGTGCAGATTTTAAATTGAGTTTATCTAAATAAAAGTTAGCATGTATAAATGTGGGTAATAACAATATTCCGAAACATACAGTAAAGATTATCTGTCCTTTAGAAAAATAATTTTTCAAAAATTCAAAATCAGAAATCAATTCATTGGAATGAATAATCATTAATATGAGAGGTGTCAAGAGTAGAAATCCTAATCCAAACCAAATTACACCAACAATGGAAAAAGGAAGAAAAGGAATAAATACCAAAAAGAAATAAAAAGTATAACTAAAAGTGAAACTTCTTCCAAAGAACAAAAAGTATCGATAGAATTTATTTTCTAAATTCGGTAGACAGATTAGAAGACCATTCAGTATCGCAACTACATAAAACCAAAATCCATTGAAGTCTCCAAAAATACCAGAAGCATAATTATTAAATTCAAATGATTTTGGATTAAACCCGTTATTGATTGCAAGACCAAGAAGTGGAAATAAAACCGAAAATGGAATTTTCCAGATTAATTCATATCTTCTGATGAAATGAGATTTACTTAAGCTTAGAACATAAATCCAGCGAGTTACGAAGAATAAAAATAAGATAGTTCCTACAATAAAGAAAATGAAAAGAACATGATCTCTACGAGCATGGTTTTCTGTTTTCCAAAGGGGAAGAATGATTTGAAAAAATAAATACCAAATAGCCGGAATAAGTAAAGCATAAATAAAATTTTTAATAACATGACCTTGCTTTTCATTATCCGTTAGTTTCCCAACAAGTATAAAAATTGAATGAAGTAATGTAGGCATTAAAAATGTGCCTGCATAAAAAAAGACTTCATCTGCGATCATCCATTGGGGAATTGAAATAGGAATTAAAGAATCAAATTTATAAAAGTAGGAGTATAGAAGGGTTGTATAACCAATCAAAGAATACAGCGCATAAGATATATTAGCCTCTAATTTCCTCCATAGGAATAGAATGGCTGATAGAGTAGAAAGAATCGTTAGAATAGAAAGTCCAATTCCAAATTGAATCCAGAGATCAATAGAGTTCTTTTCTAATAGAGTTTGGATCAAAGTAAAATTCCCATACATTAATAAAGAGAGTATAGAGGCAGGAAGAGTTGTGATAAAAAAAATAGATTTAGGATTTAGAAGGTGTCGCATTCATTTGCCTCATAAAATATAGTAGTGATAGGTTTGCTGATATAAAGAAGAATAAAAAAATAAAAGCACCCAATCCTTCATGAAGATTTGAAGTAAAGGGAATGGAAAAAGATTTAAGCATAATTCTAGTCTGAATAGTAATTAATATTCTAGATATATTTGCGATTATCGTTAAAAAATAAGTAGCTAATATGAGCATTGGGAGAATCAAAAAGGAATTACTCGTTCTTTTCCAAAAGAATTGAAATCCAAAAAAAGTAGAAGTTAGAAGCCAAAATTGAAATCCAGAACAAGATTTATCTATCGTTATTTGCAGATCTGGGTAATAATATCCAGATTCCAATGAAAAAAAGGAATCTGAATTTGTAAAAACATCTATAATGAAACTAATTGGTTTGAGTAGAAATAATAAATCAGAATTGTCTGCGATTTTATAGAAAAGTTTCAAGATTATAAAACTAATTCCAATCACTAGCAGATAGAATGTGTGAAAAGCAATTTCTTTCTTCGATTTCATATATAATTTAACAAGGTTAACATTGCTTATTCTCTTATTTAATTCAATTTCATTTCTGATTTATAGCTTTTTTTATAGCTTCTAAAAAATCCTAAGGATAGATTTTCATGAAAATAGAAATTCATCTCTTATACAATTCAAAAAGTAAATATGATTCTTTTCTTGACAAAACCATTTTTTGTGGGAACAGTTTTTTCGGAGGGAAAATATGAATCTAAAAAAAACTTTGATCGTCTTAGTTTTAATTTTATCGGGTCTATATGCTTGTCAGAAAGAGAAGGAGGATCACTCAATTAGAAATCTCCTTTTACTCGGAACAATTCGAAACCAATCTACTACTAGTTCATCAAGTAGTTGCACATCCGGAATGATTGTATGCATTCCAAAGGGGATAGCAGAATGAGAAGAAGTCAAATCAAGTTATGGATTGCATTGATCGTTTTTCTTGGAATTTCTTTTAATGTAAGTGAGAGAAAATCAAATCAGAAGGATTCTTTATTATCTTTCGGAAAAATTAATTTAGAATTAACTGGAGTGCAACAGGCTTTTGCAGGAACAGCTGCGTCTTGGGGATTTGTGCGTCAGTCGGCAACTTGGGGAAGGGCAAATTCTACTCTTGTTGATACACTTCTAACTAGTTTGCAGACTTCTGGTGTTTTTAGTAGAATTTCCAGTGGTGAACTCATTGTTCCAAATCAGACTTCTTCTACGGGAGTGACATTTACCTATAGATTGAAAATCAATGAGAATGTTTCTGGCATAGCGTCTACTGCTTATAGTGGAACTAAGACTTACGCGCATCGATTTGAAGCTTGGAAGTCAGGAGATAGTGTTCCAACTTTGCAAATGTTTTTTTCTAGTCTTACGGGGACAGGAACGACTGGTGTTCTTCTCTACTACAATCTTTCTAAACTCAATCCGACTGCTTTTGGAACGGCGACTTCTGCGATAGTAGAAAGCTATACATCTGGAAATAAGGGAGATATGAAACAAACCTATAGTTGGAACAATGGACCCCAAGATTCATCTTGGATTTCGAGAAATGGTAGAGTGATTATAAGAGAAATGAACAATGGTGCTGATATTTGTGTTAGAACTGTTGTAACGATGAATACAAATAGCTCAGGTCTCAATGGCCAGTTGAATTCTCTCTGTGGTTCCAATACAAACATCTACTATTTACTAGCCTATGTGCAAAAAACAACAGCACCCTTTTATACTGTCGCAAAATCAGGATTAACCAATACAACTCCTATTAAAAATGTGAGCACTTTTTGCGGACTTGCAGGCTCTGTTTCCTCTGCACTTCCAAATAATTACGGACTCTTTGATCAAAATGGATTTGTATCCGATGGAGCAACTTCTTCTACAATCCCTTCTGGATATCCAGGAACAACAGATGTGGATAACGCATTTTCTAGAACAGGTGCAGCATTAAATGAGTTGGGAATAGACAATGTAGCGGTTGCAGAATATGATCAATCAGATGCAACTTTTATGAATAATCTTTCTACAAATGCTTCTCTTGCTTTTAAAACGTCAAGCGCTCCGTCTTGCTCTCAATCATTTTGTATTAATCCTTAGAAATTGCCACAGAGGATATCGAAAAAAATGAGAAAATTTAAAACTATCCGTATTCATCAATTGATGAAATTTCTTATATCGAAGTCAGGTTAATTTAGAGTTTCTATAAAATTAATTTTACCCCGAAGGCCACGAAGTGACACGAAGAAAAAATAGACTTTAACAACTCTTTTTTTGTGTCACTTGGGCAAATGGTTCTAATTTTAGAATTACCAGCAAAGAGCCAACCATGGTCATTTTAAAATTCTCTGAACTTTTATTCATACTCATCTTTTTTGCGCTAAGGCGTAAGTTTTAGAAAAAAAAACGCACACTCCTCAGAAAAAAATTCTCTTAGTAAATAGATTCCTCTGTTTTAGAAAATTATTCCGAAACAGATTTGAATCCCAAGTTCACAATCTAGGAGACAAATATGAAATACAGCTTAGAGCAAGAAAAAATATTAGAGGATGAATCTAATTTTAAACAGGTTATTGCAGCAGCGGGATCTGGAAAAACTAGCACCATGATTGCGTTACTCGAGAAAATTATTTTAGAGAAGAAAGAAGAGCCTATGCGGATACTCGTAATTACCTTCTCTAGAAAAGCGGTAGGCGAAATAAAGGAAAGACTTGAAAAAAGAGTAGGTCATCAAGAAATTCGAATTCAAACCTTTCACGCATACTGTCTTTATATTCTGCAAAAATATCATCCACAGTTTAAAGATGTGAATATTCAAATCATAGAACCAAATGAAAAAGAAAGCATTCTAAAAGAATATTTTAAAAGAGAAAGGTTTACAGTGGGTGGAATCCCTTATGATTTCCTTCTTTCAAATACTGGAAATTTTCTAGAAAAAAATTTTCCAAGTCTAGCAATAGAAGTGAACACTGCGTATGCGCTATATAAAAAAGAAAAGAATAAATTAGATTTTGATGATTTGGTCGAAATATATTTAAATGGACTTAGAAAAAAAGAAGACTGGGCAATACTTGCAAGGCAAGAAGTGAGTCGTGTCATTGTAGATGAATTTCAAGACACAGATTTAACTCAGCTTGAGTGGCTACGGTTGCTGAGTCCTGATAAGCTTTGTGTTGTGGGGGATGATTGGCAGGCGATCTATGGATTTAGAGGAGCAAGCACCGAACCTTTTTTAAAGTTCAAAGATTTTTTTAATCCTTGCTCAATTCATTTTCTCACAACAAACTATCGATCTCTTCCAGAAGTAATCGAAACTTCTGCTATTCCTATTGGAAAAAATAAAAAGAATATCAAGAAAAAAGTAAGACCTTTTAGAGAGGGCAAGGCAAAGGTTTATAAGATTTATATTGATGAAGAGCAAAGTCTTGAATCTCTTTGTAGAAACATTCGAGAGAAAGCGGCTATCGACTCTGATTTAATGGTTCTTTGTAGGTCGAATTATCGAATTCAGGCTTTGATCAATCTAGGAGTTCCTGAGAAAAATATAATGACGATTCATGCTTCGAAAGGTTTAGAATTTAAAACTGTCTTTGTAGACTTACACAGTGGTTGGAATTTAAAAATTGAGGAAGAGCCTGATATAATAGAAGAAGAAAGAAGAATCCTATATGTTGCACTCAGCAGAGCAAAGGATAATTTATACATTTTCGGAAACCGAAAGTTTAGAAAGAAATTAATAGAAGATAATTTTTTCTCTTACTTTCGATTTACCGTTTCAGAATGTAAATTGGCAAATTTAAAGTGATTTCATTGCCATTTCAACTGCATTTTTAGCGCCATCGTAGATCCCGTCTTTTGCATTGCGGATGACGCATTCATTCATTCGCTGTAGAATGGAACTTTGCTCTGTGAGTAGTTTTACCATTTCAAAGGCATGTTCTGGTTCTCTACATTCTGTTGTGCCTTCTCCTAATTCCATAGATCTAAAAGCGGATGCTGCCTCATGGTCTCCTACTCTTCGAATAAATAATTTTGGAATTGGGTAGAAGGCAAGTTCGGAAGGCTTTGTGACAAGTATATCAGAAACACGAATTAGATAATCAGTAGTCGTAAATGCTTCAAAATAAGTTGTATAATGAAAGATAGTGATTGGAGCAAGTTTAGATTCAGTGGTTGAATCAATAGTATTTGTTTTGCAGAATTCGAGAAGATCGTTCCAATTACTAACTATATTGTAATGCAATCCCATCTTTTCAAATTCTTCTTTTAAGGTATCAAATAAAGTTCCATGATCGCCTGCATTTATAAATAAATGGAGTTCTCCATTTTTTAATTTATTTTTAATTTTCTCGATGAAGTTAATTGTATAGTTCTTTTGAGCACCAGCACCGCCTATCGCAAGTAAAAGTCTCTTTGGTTTTTGTTTTTCAATTCTTTCAAGACGAGCTTTAGAATCTGCTTCTACATTCGTCACGATTGGTTCAGATACCCAATGACCAGCGATCTGTAAATTTTCTTTTGGCACGCCCATATCAATGAACTTATGATAAGATGCAGGACTTTGGACTAGGTTCATTGCTCCCGGAACAAGTAGGTAGTATTGTGGAAAATTATCTGGAATGAGATGTATAACGTTCTTAAATCCAGCTTCTACTGCAATTTGTCCGTTGAGAGGATAAGTGGAAATATAAGGCATTGATCTAGGTAGATCAGACATCATATTGGTGTAACTTTCTGCAAGAATCGTAGAAACATAAAGAGATCCAATATTTCCTTGGGCAGTAATTTGTCCCCAAGCCCACTCTACAATTCCACCCCATTCAGACGATAGTCGACTCATTTGGCTATAGAGTCCGTCGATTTCTTTGATGGCAACTGCTTCATTGGATTCAATTCCGAGTAGGTCGTGTAAATAGGGTTTGACCTTTTTTGCAAGAACCCATGAGTAGAGAGCGTAAGCCATTCTATGATGACCATATCCCATTCGAACAGTTCCGACTAAAATTCCATTCTCAACTTTTACTCCATTTCCTTTTTGAAAAATTTCTAAATCTTTTAAGATAGGAGATGGTTTGGAACCAAGCAAAATCTTTTGTTCAGGATTGATCGAATAACGTAAAAATATTGCTGACTTGATAAAGTTAGAATACGCAACTGTCAAAAAGTTTGGTTTGATTCCGAAAAGTTTTTCTTTGTTCATAGATTAAAAATGCCTCACTAGGAATATAGGAAATTAAAGCTTTCTATTTGGAAGTATTTTTTTTAATGACTTACCTTTATGTAAGGGCTTTCTAATCTTCTAAGAATCTGATTGATTCAGAAAAAATTAAAAGATTACCACCGATATCACCGATTGACACCGATAAGCGTGGATGTAGGGAATGGGAGTTTATTAGTAGTATGCATTGAGCTAAGAAAAAGAGAGTTTAACCACGAAGGGCACGAAGAAACACGAAGAAAAAATTTTCTTTTAAGGAATGAAATCGTTTTTGATTTAAAAGCTAGTTGCCAATTCTAAATAGTTTTGGAAAATATGAAGTATCATGCCTGAGAATTTTCTAGACCTGTCTTTCGTTAAAGAAAAGCTTTTATCTTTAAAGCCTGAATTGATTGAGAAATATAAAATAAAACGAATCGGACTTTTTGGTTCATTTGCAAATGGAACTTTTCATGATAAAAGTGATATTGATATATTAGTTGAATTCACAGAGACGCCAGGTTGGGAATTCTTTCGCATGAATCGGTTTTTGGAAAATTATTTTGGAAGAAAGGTAGACTTAGTTACACCAGAAGCAATTAAACCGCAAGTGAAGGAAAGAATTTTAAAACAGGTTATTTATATCGAACGCCAAAATTAATTTCCCATTTTTCAATTACAAATAAGTGTTCGGTCTATACCAAACGTTACTCCAATAAAATCCTTGTGGGAAGTTTCTTTTGGCGTTTGGTATATATATGAAAAAAGAAGATAGAGATAATTTGCTTTATCTTGAGGATATGATTTAAGCGATATGTAATATTCAAGAGTATACGCAAGGATTGAGCTTTGAAGACTTTCAGAATAGTAATATGGTAAAAGATGCAGTAATTAGAAATTTTGAAATCATTGGAGAAGCGGCAAATAGCCTACCGGATTCAATCACATCCAAATATCCAGAAGTTCCATGGAACGATATGTATGGATTAAGAAATAGAGTTTCTCACGAATACTTTGGAGTCGATTACGGAATTATATGGCGTATTGCTAAAGATTATTTAGCTGAAAATCTGGATGCTCTTAAGCGAATTAAGGAAAATCTATAATACTTTTTTTGAAGAAAATCTCCGGAGATTTAATTTTAAATAAATGAACACTAAAATAATCACTTTAAAACCTAACGCTTCATGATTCTTCGTGGTTGAAAAAATCTTTAGCCTAATGATATTGTTGTGTCTGAAAACAGCCTTGGGATGTATATGTATATTCTTTTTAGAATTAAATATTAAAAGAAAAATGAAGTTTGTATGTGATGAGTTAATAATATCTAATTAAGTTCTCGTGCCTTTTTCTTTTATTTTGTCAGTAATAGAAAAATATAAAAGAACTCCACAACCAATAAAAGTAATTACAACCCAAATTAAAAATGTAAAACTCATTTACTTCTCCATTGGTTCTAGCGTAGGCTTTCTATTTTTAGAAGTCAATCAAATTTTACCTTAGATAGTTTTTCAGATGAGCGGATACTTTTGTTTATCCGCTGGATATTTTTTCTAATTCCTTTCAAACAGTTACAATTTTTAACCGTTTCACTTCTCTTTGTTTTCTCGGAGATGCATTGCTTTTTTACTTAGTTCTCGAACAGAAAGTCCTTCATATAATTTTTGTCGCCATTTTGTATAATCGAATTTATCACGTTGAATAATTGAAATGAATTTTTCAGCTTCTACTATATCCATATTAGAAAATAATATTTTCATTCCCTCTAAGCGTATTTCTGTATCAGTTCTCATACTTCCTCCTGTGCATTAGTAAAGTATGCAGTGATGATAATTTACATAGCAACTTTATAAGCTATTCCAATCGGAATTAATTGTTTGCTATTTTTATTTTTTAGTTCTTTTTTAATTCTTTCTAAATATCTAACTGTTTCTGGTTCATAGAATTTTTCACCACAATGATCGCAAACCTCAGCATTTACTTTTACAATTGCCGTATTGTTATTGCTAGATAGAATTTTTTCTACTGATTTAATACTTGTTTTTCCAATTCCACAATGAATGCATTTTGCTAATTTCTTTTTCATCTTTCCTTTTTCATTCTATTAATTTTTTTGATTTTTTTCTTGGAAGGAGAGTTTTGTTTCTTATAATAATTCATAGCTTTATCACTCAATTCATCTAAGCTTAAATCTTCTAAAATATTTTCTCGCCATTTTGTATAATCAAATTTTTCTTTTTGAATGATAGATATAAATCTCTCAACATCTACAAGATTTAATTTTTCTCTTAATGCTCCATAAGCTTTCATTTTTAATTCTGTATCCGTAATCATTTTATGCTCCTATCATCATAAGGTCTATTAAAACAACAGTTATCAAGGTAAACACGCATTAGATATTCTCCTTACTAAATTTTTTATTTGTCAACCTCTTGAAGTTCAGGCTTGTTTCTCCAAAGTTTATCAATAATCCAATTTCCAAGTTATATGCCTCTAGATAATTAATCGCTTGGGCAAAGTGAACATCTTCTAATTTAGTAATCGCTTTCAATTCAACTGAAATAACTTCCTCAACCAGAAAGTCAACTCGTCTAGTTCCAATTCTTTTACTACGATAATGAATTGGCATTTCAAATTCACGCTGAAATTTAATTTCGGCAACGCCCATTTCAATCTCCAAAGCCCGTTGATATATTACTTCTTGAAATCCATTTCCTAACGTCTTATGCACTGTAATCGCACAGCCAATTATCTTAGAAGTTAAATCGGAGTATTTATAGGCTTCGTTTATCAAGAGAACCTCCTGTCTGAACTGTGATTTTTTTGATTTTTATGATTGGGATGATTGTTGTATTGAGTGGCTTTTGTGTCCTAATCATACCCACTGTCTGAACTGTGATTTTTTTGATTTTTATGATTGC
>DAORDH010000013.1:58019-61298 GCA_035345875.1 Leptospiraceae bacterium
GTGTCCTAATCATACCCACTGTCTGAACTGTGATTTTTTTGATTTTTATGATTGCTGTGATTGTTGTATTGAGTGGCTTTTGTGTCCTAATCATACCCACTGTCTGAACTGTGATTTTTTTGATTTTTATGATTGCCGTGATTATTCTATTGGGTCGCTCTTGTGTCCTAATCATATTAATCACTCGAATCATAAAAATCACAGTTCAGACATTTGTTTCACAATCCTAACCGTCTCTACGCTCACAGTGCAGACTCTTTTGAGTAGATCAATCTTTGCCTTCCACAATTTGTATCTCTTCAGGCGTTAGGTCATACAGCTTATAAACCGCTTGGTTGATATTCTCTTCTGCTCTCTCGATTCTAGAATTAATTTCTTCTATTTTCGTCTGGAGTTTAATCGTCGGTAGCTCCTCGTTTAATTTTAAAAGTAAATCTACATTTTTTACAATGTCATCATGGAGTTGGATTTCTGTTTTGTTTTTTGGGTCGATGGTTTTGATTGGTAAAGAGGCTAGATGCCCTCTTTTAACTTGCGCTAATGCTTCACCTTTTTCTGGATTTACAATATTTTGATAATACCAATTTAAAAATTTTGAATTAATCAAACCTAGAATAAATTTAAGGTTTATCTTTGATATTTTATTAACAATTGTATACAGATTATCTCTTACGATAAATTGATTCGTATCTAGAGTGGCATTTAGATGATCGCCTGTTTGACGAATAATAATTTTTTCCTTCGCATCATACTCAGCCGAGTAGCGCGGTTCAGCAAGCCAATCACCAAATTTTATAAAATAATTATTGTCCCATAGTATTTGATACCTATTCATCAAACTTCCTCTTAGAAGTGGTCGAAATAAATGATTAATTTTTTTTTCCGAGACAAAAGGCTTTTCGTCAACTATCGTTCTTGTTTGAGGAGGAATTCCTTTTCCAACTTGAAATGGTTTCGTTCCTTGTGTAATTTTACAAACTGCATCAAGAATCGGGAGATTGGCAATTTTAGATTTAATTTTTTGAGTGTTAGGATTATCAAAAATATTAACTGGCGCACCATTGGAATCAATCCAGTTCTGTTGTTTTATTTTATTTTCTACTTTTTCATTTTTCTTATCATAAATCTCTATTTTTATTTCGTGGGTTTTACGAGGTTTTGTTTTTCTAAAAACCATTATCTCAGTATCAACAACTGCTTGAGCAAAGACTGGATTTAAAAAATGAACAATATTAGTAATTTCTGTTTTCGAGAATAAATGAATACGAATCTTTGATGTATTTAAGTTTAATAGCCATGTATTGGGAATAATAAAACCTAGCAATCCATTATCCTGCAATGTCTCAAGTGATTTTTCAATGAAAAGAAAATAGCTATCAAGTTGATAATCTTGAAGTCTATATTTTTGTAAAAAATAGTCTGTTTCATTCGAAGTGAAGTATGCTCCATACGGCGGATTCCCAATCACTGCGTCAAATCCACCCTGTTTAAAAATTTGTGAGAAAGCAGATTGCCAGTGGAAAGGTTTTATTTTTTTATCTTCCCCAAAGTCGAGTTCGTTATCATAAAAATCTGTGTCTATTAGAGAGTTGCCGCTTTTAATATTGTCGTCTAACGTTGGTAAAACTCTTTCATTGAACAATCGGAGTTGGTTGTTTATACTTGCTTCTGTCTCTCCCTCCATACATTTGAGTAATAGGCTGAGTTTTGTTACCTCTACTGCATTTACATCAATATCTACTCCATAAATATTGTTTAATAGAATCCGTTTTTTTTCTGCTGTCGTTAAATTTCCATCTGGTGTGATCGGAGAATCTTTGAGAGACCAAGATTTTTTATTTTTTGCATAATAATTTTTATGATAGTCGAGTAAATACTGATAAGCCCCAATTAAAAAACTTCCAGAACCACAAGCAGGATCAACGATTTTGATTTTCTCAATTTCTTTTGGTGATTTTGATTCTGTTAATTTACCTACTGTTTGTTTTACAATGTATTCAACGATATATTCAGGTGTGTAATAGACCCCTCCCGCTTTACGAACTTCTGGCTTTTCTTCAATCTTTGCCTTATGAGACTTATCTATTTTGATTTGCTTACCAAGGAATTGCTCATAAGCAGAGCCTAATATTTCAACGGATAATACAGAGAATTCGTAAGGACATTCTGGATAATAAAGTTCTGTAAGAATTGTTTTTACAACTTTGTTATCTATCTTGAGACTTGTAGAAATTTTATCTTTCTTAAAATCGAAAATTCCAGAGTTGTATTTATCATCTGCTTTCATATATAACTTTACTAAGTTTGTATAATATTCATTATCCCCCGCTTTAGCGATTGGCTTACTTATAACCTCTTTCAAACTTCCGTATTCTTCTACTGCTCTGTCTTCTGCAATGCGAAGAAATATGATTCTATCTATAAACTGTTGCACTGCAAAATTAATTTCATCTTCATTTAGTTCTAAATTAGTTTTACTGACGTTGGTTGCAAGAATAGTTCTCCAATTATCTAAGGAGTTTAAAAATTCTCTATCTACAGTGGTTGTTCCTTTTTTGTTTGTATCATTTTTTATAAAAGCATCAAAACTTCCCTGGATTACTTTTTCTTTACTAAATGTATTCCAAAGAAAATCAAAATCAGAAATATATTCTTTAAATGTAAGGTATTTTATTCGAGCGACTGACGCTTTATCAGTGGTGTTGGGTTTTTTGGTGCAATCGTAAACAGCAAACTCTTCAAAGTCAGTGATAATGGAAATAGCAAGTTTCGCACTCCATCCATATCTTCGAACTTGGTAAGCTGGAAGCATATCATCCTTAACTGCAACACTTGGTTTTTTGGCTTCAACGAAAAATAGCCGTTTGCCGCCAGTCAATCGAAAGGAATAATCAGGCGCTTTGGTTGCACCACCAACTTTGATTTTATCTTCATGAATTACTTCTCGGTAACTTTCCGATGCTCCTTGTTTGTTGTCTATGTCCCAACCAAGAGCTTCAAATAATGGATCAATGAAATCTCTTCGTGTTAATGTTTCATTGTAATCGGATTTTCTATATGTATCTATCTGAGCTTCGAATCTTTTAACCAAAACCGTAATCTTTGCAAGTGCTTCCTCTTTTGAATACATATAAACCTCTTAGTGAGTGTGAATCGTTCACTCACAAAAAAACATACTAAACTCACTCCAGAATTCCGTCAATGGGAAAAGGATAGTGGATTAAAAACGAAAGAAAAAGGTGCAATTGAAAAGATTATGAATTTGTTCCATGCTATCAA
>DAORDH010000013.1:61398-138080 GCA_035345875.1 Leptospiraceae bacterium
GCTTCTTCGTGCACGGAGTTTATACTGAGAGGAGTCGAAGTATGGTTGAAAAATTATAACGACGGATTAAATAATCATAACCCAAACCATCGGAGCCTATCGGTGTTTAATCCACCCTTCGCTCCAAGTATTCGCGACCTACGCCTTCGCATGTGGTAAAAAAAACAAAGCAACAAGTAACGCAGGTCGCGTGACCTGCTCACCATAATTTATACAGGATCATAATCATACCTAAACCCTTCGTGCCTCTTCGTGCACTTCGTGGTGAAAAAAAATACCAACCCCACCCATCGGTGCCTATCGGTGTTCATCGGTGGTAATCTTTTTTACTTCAACAATTCCCTGACTTCGTGTATAACGTCTTCTACATCTGTATTTGTCATGCCGGCAAAGAGAGGAAGGGAGACTGCTTTGTCATACATTGCACAAGCGTTTGGAAAATTTTTACGGTTGAACTGATAGGTTTTTTTGTAATAAGGGTGTTCGAAGATTGGGATGAAATGAAGGCTTGTTCCAATATTTCTTTCTTTGAGTTCTTCTACAAAACTATCTCGACCTAATTTCGCTTTGTAGGGATCTAGTTCGATTCTGTATAAATGCCAAGAGTGTCTTCCTCTTTCATCGGGAAGAGGCAGTTTCATTCCCTCCAAATCGGAAAAAGCTTCATTGTATTTAAGAGCAATTTCTTCTCTGCGATTCCAAAATCCGACAGATTCATGGAGTTGAACGATACCGAGGGCGGCAGCAATATCTGTCATATTGTATTTAAATCCTGCATCTACTACTTCGTAATACCAGCCGGGTCTATTATAAGCATCGCGGTTAATACCATGTAGCCGCATAAGTCTAATTCTATCTGACTCCTTAGAATGATTCGTAGTTACCATTCCACCTTCTCCGGTTGTAATGCCTTTGGTTGCATAAAAGCTGAAGACTGTAAAATCTCCCCAAGCACCAATCATTTTACTTTTATGCTTAGCGGGAAATGCATGTGCTGCATCTTCAATTACAAACAGATTGTAACTTTTTGCAATTTCTATGATTCTTTCCATATCACAGGTATATCCAGCAAGATGAACAGGAATGACTGCTTTGATCGTTTTTTGAGATTGTTTGTGAATCAAATGAGTTCCATTCCATTGACACTCTCTCTCGATCAAGTCTCTAAGTGTATCTGGAGTCATTATATTGTGAATTGGATCCACATCTGTTAAAAGGGGAGATGCTCCAAAATAACAAATGACTTCAGCGGATGCTGTAAAGGTGACTGAACTTGTAATCACTGCATCTTTTTCTGTGATTCCAATTGCTTCTAGAGCCAAATGAAGACCAGCTGTTGCGGAATTTAACGCAATTGCGTCTTTCGTTCCTACGAAATCTCTAAATTCACTTTCGAATTGTTTTACTTTAGGTCCGGAAGTTACCCAACCAGAACGTAAAACAGCTGCAACCTCCTCTATAGCCTCTTCTGATATGGATGGTAAAGCAAAGGGAAGGAAGGTCTTTCTCATGGTTCTCATACTATGTCTAATCCTTTTTCTAAATTTCGTCCTAAAAAAAAATTTCTGAACTGAAAATTGAATCTGTATTGCCAATAAAAGGCTTTCTACAAAAATATATTTAAATACTAATATAGGCTAGATACGATACAATAAGTAAATATAATGGTCTCGTTAGTAAATTATTTTTTGACTAAAAACCGTGAAAGCAAAGTTTGAACAAATACTCAATCGAATTTCTATCATAGATAGAGATGTAAACGAGCTAAATCGTATTAAAAGCAAACTACCTGACGATCGTCCTTATTCTTCTGGTTTACAACTTATTTTTGATAAGCAGATAAATAATTTACTAGATGAAAGAGATGTTCTATTAGAGCAAACAGTTCCAAATCCTCCCGCATGGTTAGTCGGAGACGTAACGAATGGTCATCACAAGCATGAAGTGATTCAAACCATACCAACGATTGATCCCAATTATAAAAATACAGAACCCACTGAACAAGAGGTTATGGCATTTATTAAGGCTCTTCCAAAGACAGAAATACATTTACACTTAGAAGCTTGCGTCAATAAACAAACGTTAAAAGAAATGTTTAAGAAAAATGGGGTCGAGATCACAGAAGAAGAATTTGAAAAAAAATTCATGTTCCATGATTTAAATGGATTCATTCAATTATTTTTATTTATTCAGAGTGCAGTGAAATCACATGAAGACTTTTCGTTTATGATTGATAGTCTCGCATCCTATATGCGAGCGGATAATATCGTTTATACCGAAGTTTTTGTCGCTCCAACTAAGTTTATCCAAAATGGAATCGATTTTGATAAAATGATTGAGGTCATGGTAACTCGTATTCGTGAACTCAAAGCCAAAGAAGGTTTAGAGATTCGACTTCTCATCGATGTCTCTAGAACCTTTGGTGCAGAAAATGCGATGAACAACCTAAACCGTGTATTAAATCTAAAATACCCAGAAGTTTTGGGAATTGGACTCGGTGGGGCAGAGTTACTTGGACCTGCCAAAGATTACGAAGAAGTGTTTAAAAAAGCTAGAGAGGCGGGGTTACACGCTGTTATCCACGCAGGAGAGGATGATGGACCTTGGTCTATTTGGGATTCTATCAATTATTTAAAAGTTGAAAGAATTGGACATGGAACATCGGCAATTTTAGATCCAGACTTAGTTGAGTATTTGAAAGAGTCACAAATTCCAATAGAGATATGTCTTACGAGTAACGTCTTTACAGGTAAATATGTTAAGAAAGAAGAAAATCATCCTGTTAGAGAATACTATGATAAAGGTGTTTATACTTGTATCAATACAGACGATCCTGAAATATTTGATGTAAATCTCTCATATGAATATTTTAAACTCTATCGATTTTTGAATTTTACAATCGAAGAACTGATCGATCTTGTAAAAAAAGGTGTTTATGCAACTTTTCATCCTGATAAAGATGCACTTTGGAAAAAAATAAACAGTGAAATCATCAAAGTCCGAACCAAACATAATTTTTAAAAGAAAGTAGATTTATATGATAAATCAAGCTATTACTCTTAATGATGAGACTGTTATTAAATTTAAAAATTTAGTTTATAAACTCGAAGCACCTGTAAATAGAATTTATTTATTCGGAAGTCGTGCGAAAGGAAATCAAAGTCTAGAAAGCGATTATGATTTTTTGGTTCTGCTAAATAATATCAACGATGGTGAATTAATGAAAAAATATAGAAGAACTATCGTTTTAAATGCACATAAAGAAATTCCTGATGTGCCTTTTGATATATTAGTGAAAAATTTAGAAGAGTTTGAAGCCTATAAAATGCAAATGAATACTCTTTATAATGAAATTTTCAAAGATGGAATTGAAATTTGAAAACAGACGTTGTTAAAAATTTTTTAATCAAAGCAGAACATGATTTAGGATCAGCTGAATTAATTTACGAGAAAAAACCGGAATATACAGATACAATTACATTTCATTGTCAGCAGACAATAGAAAAGTCTTTAAAAGCGTATTTAACATACCACAATGTAAAAATTAAATCGAATCATGACTTGATTTATCTTATAGGAAAATGTTCTGAATTGGAACAAGAGTTCAAATCGTTTTCTCAGGATATTTATGCAGATGTAAATGATATTGGAATGTCTGTTCGTTATGATGATATTAAAAATGATCCTAAAGTAGAAGAAGTATTTCGATATTTAGAATTCACTAGAGAAGTTTTCGAATTTGGGAAACAGAAAATAAAAATGCAATCATAGATTTTAAGGAAAACAGTGAAATCATCAAAGTCCGAACCAAACATAATTTTTAAAAGAAAGTTTTTCACTTTCGAAAATTTAAAACTATCCTACATTGATACAGAAACAAATTCTAAGGACATTATACTCATAACGCACGCAAATGGATATAGCGCAGAATGCTATTCTTATCTAATTGAGGCATTTGCAAATGAGTTCAGAGTGATTGCTCTTGATTTTGCGGGGCATGGAGAGTCTGATCCTTATTATGATTTTTCAAATTGGGATTTTTTGAGAGATCAAATTCTTGCACTGATTGAACTAGAAAATCTAGATCGTATCATCTCCATTGGTCACTCTATGGGAGGAGCTAGTGCTCTTAGGGCTTCTAAGAAAAAAACTTCTCATTTTAAAAAAATGTTTTTACTAGACCCAACCTTTTTGAGTATTCCTATTATCGTCTATGGAAAAATATTTGGCAGTCAAATTTCTCAAAATGCTGCAAAACGGAGAAGGCATTTTAAAAATTTAGAAGTAGTGCGTAGATCCTTTCGAAAATTTTCTGCTTTTTCCAATTGGGACAATAGAGTTTTTGAAGACTATCTCCGCTCTTGCTTCAGAAAAAAAGGAGAGGAAATAGAGCTTATTTGTGATCCTACAATCGAAGCAAAATATTTTAAAACACCATCTCTAAAGAGTTTCAAAGATTATGGAAAAAATAAATTAGAGACTCATATTATCATTCCGCAAAAGTTTGAGGTTTGTTCTCCTTATAGAGCAAAGATTATCATTTCTGGAAACAAACATTCTACCCTTACAATTCTTCCAGATGGAACCCATTTTTTCCCTTTTGAAAAGCCTGATTTTACAATTCAAAAAATTAAAGACCATATCCGATGAACGTTTTTTTCTTTTTCTCCAAGATACTAACTGTAATTTTATTTCCTTTGCCTTTATGTATTTTACTTGGATTATTGATTGTTTTATTTAAAATCAAAGGGGGAAGAAATAAATTTTTATCATTTTTACCAATCGGATTATTATGGTTTGCCGCTAGTTTTCCTGTTTGTCAGTCTTTGATTACTTCTTTAGAAAAAGAATTTCCTCCTATAAAAGTAAAAGATGCTCCTAGAGCAGATGCAATTGTAGTATTAGGTGGAATGATTAATACTCTGAGTCCTTTTCCGGATCGAGTGGAAATATTAGGTTCTGGTGAACGGCTAACAGATGCTATCCTCTTGCATAAAGCTGGGAAGGCAGAGTATGTTTTGTTTACAGGCGGTTCAGGTTTACTATTTGACCAAGAGGTAAAAGAAGCTGGCTTTGCTAAAAAATTTCTGATTGATTTTGGAATTCCTGAAAATAAAATACTTCTAGAATCTGAATCTAGAAATACATTTGAAAATGCTCTCTATACAAAGAAAATACTAGAAGAGAAAAAGATTGAGAGGATAATTCTTGTTACCTCTGCCTTTCATATGAAGAGATCGATTGCTATTTTTCAAAAATTGGGTATAGAAGCTTACCCATTTCCAACAGATTATCGTTCTCTTAGGATGGATTTGAATTGGGAAATAATAATCCCTGCAACAGGAGCATTGGAAACTACAACCATCGCCATTAAAGAGTGGATGGGAATCCTGATGTATCAATGGAAAGGCTATATGTAGAATTTTTGAATTATTGTATTCAAATCTATAAAGATTGATTTAGGATATGTTAAATTGATTGTAGTGAGAGGCTTTTATATATTTTCAAAATACTGACTATACTTAGCTTAATTGTAATTTGTGTAATTTAATAAACCAATGGAGGAATCATCCCCATGTTCAATCGAATCGCCTTTTTTGTTCTAACTATTTTTGTTTTGGACTGCAATACTCATGTGAATAAAAGTCTTGGAGGGATAGGATTTCTTTCCTATATTTATCGATATTTTAGTTCTAAGTCTTGTATCACCTATGCAAAAACAGTAAACTCAACGAACTCTTCTGGTTCGAATAATTCCTATACATGTAATTTCGATATATCTAGATTATCCTATGACTGTATCTATACAAATCCAATTACAGTAGATAATATAAGCACAACTGTTACAACTGAATTCTATAATTCTACTTTTGATTTTATAAATCGGGTTCAAAATTTTACAATCTATACTATGCGATATTCGCAAATTAATAACGATTCTTCTACAAATAAGTTTTTTAATTACGATAATTCTATGCGGTTACTAAACATTATTCAATCGGATGGAACTACCGTGAATGGAGTAGAATATGACTCTAAAAATAGAGTTATAAAGGGAAACATTATGCTATCTAATAGTGTTTGCTCTGTTCCATTTGTAAATACATATGATGATACAAACTTAATTTTTTCTCAAACACTACAATTTTCTCAGACATATCCAAATACAAATTTATTTTGCTATTTTATTTCAACTACATTATCCGATCAAAAAACAGAAGCTTATTTAGATAAAAATTTATTTTTATCTAAGAGAATATTCACATACGGTGCAAATGTAACAACGGAGACTTATACAACCGTTGATACCGCGAGAGTCTGCACGGGGGATGATGGAGTTCCCTATTCTGCACCAATTATTCAAAAAATAAATCTCCCGGGAGCTGCGGTAGGCGAAACAGTCACAATAACAGGAGCGAATTTTGATTTAGATCCGAGTGCAAACACAATTCAGTTTGTAAATGGAATTGCAACAAATGGGATTGCCTCAAATGGTTCTAGTTTGAGCTTTGTAGTGCCTAGTGGTGCAGCAAGTGGTCAAATAAAGGTAGTCAATCGTTTTGGTATGGCAAATTCTAAAAATATATTTTATATCTATCGTTATTTCCTATATACTGCAAACAATGGGTCAAATTCCATCAGTAGTATGGAGCTGGATTCTGCTAATGGATCTTTCTCTAATCTAGTTTCCTTTGCTGCAGGGACTAATCCACAATCCCTAGTAGCTGCATTTAACGGCAAATCATTGTATGCCGTTAATTCTGGATCTACAGTTTTAAATAATATTAGCATCAATCAAACAAATGGCACTCTCACAGGTGTAAATACAGCTACAGTTGGAAATGGTCTCAAGTCGATTGCTATAGATTCAACTGGAAATTTAATGTTTGTTGTAAATTCTACTGATATGACAATTTCTAGAGTTTTAATCGATCAGAATACAGGGAATGTGGTTGTATTAGGTGCGACAAATGTTGGTGTTGCAGGACTTTATTCTATTGTGACTCATCCTAGTCTTCCTTTTGTATACGTTACAGCCAATACTAGCTCAAAAGTGTATGGTTATACAATCGATTTTAATACTGGAAATTTAAATCCGATGATAGGCTCACCTTATTCTGTTTCAGCAAACCCTCTTGGTATTTCTATTGAGCCTAACGGTAGTTTTTTGTATACTGCCAATGCAATTGCTGGAAGCGGGATATCTCGATTTACGATCAATCAGCTCAATGGATCTCTCTCTTCTGAACTTGTTGTAAATGCTAATTTGATGGAAACTATAACTATCGATCCTTCTGGAAAGTATTTATTCGCTTGTAGTCTTACATTTAATACGATTTATTCTTATGGGTTAAATTCTAACTCTTCTCCCTCATTATTAAATAGTATTCCAAGCAATCAATGTAGAAATCTACTGATTGATCCGCAAGGTAAGTATCTATTTGCCACGGAAGATGTAGCTGGTTTGTCTGGTAAGATAAATGTTTTTACGATTCAGCCAAACGGGAATTTGGCGGTAAACAGTTCTTTGTCTCTCGGAGTAAATAATCCAAGAGGCATTGCGCTTGCGAAAGCTCAAAGATAATCTTATTATTCTTTGTAGTGAATCATTTAAGTAGGATTGTGATTTCCTTACTTAATAAAAATGCTTTTCTAATTTCCTTGCCTTTATAAATAATTTCTCCATCCTTTGAAATAAATCTCAATTCTTGAATGAGATCAATTCCTCTTGAATGTTCTAATTCGCTCGATCTCTCTAGCAAGAAAGACATTTTTGATTTTAATGTATAAGAAAAAACAGCAGTGTTTGGATCATATTGGAAATCTGCTTCCGTGATTCTCTCAGCATCTTTTTTAAATCTGTCGCCTTGAAAAAACATTTCATCATAGGAAGGGGATGGAAATTTTGCGATAGCCGGCATTTTTTCTAATTTATATCCAAACAATGCTCCAAATCCTTCGAGAGTATATTTTCTTTTAAATAAAATTTCTATTTTATAGTCATAGCTTGAATCATTTATTATCCAAAATTCTACTTTAGGTAGACATTGATTGAGTGAGAATAGAAGAATCGAAGTTAATAATATTTTGCTACTAAAGAATCGTATTTTCTTTTTTATCATTAAAATATTCCCAAAAAAATTTAATATTATAAATATAATGTTTAAAACAGCAGGCTATCAAATTGTATTTTAAAACTCTAAATGTGTGTAAACTAAAAATGTTTTTATAAAGTCTTAGAATTTTATAAAAAACCATTTGCCAAATTTTAATACAAACAAAGAATACAGCAATGAAATTAAAACTCAGTATTCTCCTTTGTCTATTCCTTTTTAATGCCTGCTCGAATCCAATTGATAAGAAGAGAAGAGAATTGGAAAATTGCAAAATAACAGTCGATTCTTTAGAAATCAAAAATGTCCGTATGTTTATCGTTCCTCCAGTTCCCAAGTTGTATTTTAAAGCAAATATTCAAATAGAAAATACAAATGATGTTCCTGTAACTATTGAGAAATTCTCTTTTAAAATTTCAACTGTAGAGAGTGGAAATGAAAATGCCTATCTTGCAGAAGTTACAAATACATCGGAGAAAGAGATTCCAGCCTTGTCTACAGAAATCATTCAAGCAGATATGCAAACTCTATTCGAAGAAAACGTGAATAAAAAATTGGTTATATTCTTAGCTGATTTAATCAAGGCAGTCTTAGCAGGAGGGGAAATGGAATTTATTTTGGAGGGATCTGTCGAGTTTAACACTATGCTTGGTAAAATGAATATTCCAATTAAAGAAAAGGTCAAAACGAGTCTACGCAAAACTAAAAAGCCTGAGAAGAAACCTTGACACAGATAGTATTTCAAAAAATATATCAGTAGTTTCTATTTTTTTTAAATGAAAAGGATATAACGATGATTGATTTCCGAATGACTGATGAACAGAAAGCGTTACGCGATTTAGCGCGCGATTTTGCAAAAAATGAAATGGCTCCAAAAGCAGAGCATCATGACTTAACAGGAGAATATCCAATGGATATTCTCAAAAAAGCATGGGAGACTGGTCTCATGAACTTACATATACCAACCAAATACAATGGTGCAGGTATGGGAGATCTAGATGATGTTATCATGGGCGAGGAATTGTATTCTGGTTGTTCTGGAATGGCAACAGCTATATTAGCAAATAATCTTGCGTTAGCTCCCGTTTTGATCGGAGCAAGTGACGAAGTCATGAAGAAATTTGTAGAACCTATGACAAATGAATTTAAACTAGCAGCCTATGCAGTGACTGAACCAGGGGCAGGCTCTGATGTTGCGAATATTCGAACTACAGCTACACGAGTAGGCGATGAGTATGTGATTAACGGTTCAAAAATGTGGATTACAAATGCTGGAGTGGCAGATTGGTTTTTTGTTTTAACAAAAACAGATCCAGCAGCTGGTCATAAGGGAATGACTGGATTTATTGTAGAAGCCAAAACTCCTGGAGTGATCATCGGCAAAAAAGAAAAGAACATGGGTCAAAGATGCTCTGATACAAGAGGAGTCACTTTTGAAGATGTAAAAGTTCATAAAAGCCAAATGATCGGAAACGAGGGAGATGGTTTTAAAATTGCGATGGGTGCATTTGACCATACTCGTCCTGGAGTAGCGATAGGCGCAGTAGGTGTTGCAAGAACTGCAATGGAACATGCGATTCGATACGCAAATACAAGAAATGCATTTGGAAAACCAATTTCTTCTAACCAAGGAATTAGTTTTATGCTAGCAGATATGGCAAAAGACATAGAAGCCGGAAGACTTCTTTGCTGGCAAGCTGCTTGGATGATTGACAATGGTCATAAAAATACTTACCAAGCATCGATTGCAAAAGCATTTTGCGCTGATATGTGTGTTCGTATTTGCACGGATGCAGTGCAAGTGTTTGGTGGATATGGGTATAACACTGAGTATCCGGTAGAAAAATTAATGAGAGATTCAAAGATTTTCCAAATCTATGAAGGAACATCTCAAATTCAAAGAGTGATCATTTCTAAATTTCTAAATGATGGAAAAGGAATCGAGCACCCAAATAATTAAAACCCAATGAGTTATATCATGGTAGATGTCGAAGCTGATGGTCCGATCCCGGGCGAATATTCAATGATCAGCTTCGGCGCTGTTCTAGTGGATTCTACACTAGACAAAACTTTCTACGGTAAAATAAAACCAATCTCAAATCAGTTTATCCCAGATGCTTTAGCTGTGTCTAACGTCACTAGAGAAGAAACACTTTCTTATTCTGAGCCAACAATTGTTATGAAAGAATTTTCTGACTGGATCAAGAAAAATACAAAGGGACAACCAATGTTTATCTCAGATAATAATGGATTTGACTGGATGTTTATAGCTTATTATTTTCATCGATTTTATGGAAGTAATCCTTTCGGGCATAGCTCTACAAATTTAGGATCTCTTTACAAAGGAATTGTCAAAGATACATTTCAAAATTTTAAGCATTTAAGAAAGACAAAGCACACACACAATCCTGTTGATGATGCAAAGGGGAACGCAGAAGCGTTACTAACGATTGTAAAAGAATATGGTTTGAAGATCAGTCTTTGACTACGTAAACGATTCCCGTATTTAGAACATCATTTTCCGAATTTGAATATTCATACCAGTCTTTGTTACGATTCTTGGTTATTTCAACTATATTTTCTTTTCCGAGCATTGAATCATCTAAAATTGGATCATGGATTTCGATCACTGTTGATTTATACTTACAATCGGTTAGCCATACTATACTCTTTTTTTTATAGGCGTTTGGGTATTCTCTGTATAGATATTGAATTTCATTTTCCCGAATGATCAGAATTTTTAAACCGTTTATATCTGTGTAAGTAAATTTCCCTTGGTGGTAATTTTTACAATCATAGAGTTTTTTTTTCGGTGCTGATTTCGTTTTCTTCTCTTGTTTTTTATTATGTAGTGCATTCAAATTACAGAATGAAATACATAATAAAGAAATGATTAGTATTTTAATTATTTGGGTCATTCGCTTTTTCTCTAAGATTTATTACACTTCTTACACTGAAAAGTTTTTCAGTTTACTTTACAATCGTTATTTATAATCTGAGTGAATGAATATTTTAAAGGATGAAACTATGAATAAACAAAATGAGGCAAATCAAAATTATCCTGTAGGGGAGTATTCTCATCCTGATATCATTTCGAATGATCATATAACAGGTTGGATTGAGGAAATTGAACACTTTCCAAAACTTTTAAGAGAAACCATTCAAGGTTGGACAGAGGAGCAACTTTCTACTCGCACAAAACCAGACGGTTGGATGGTAAAACAGGTAATTCATCATTTGGCAGACAGTCATATGAATAGTTTTATTCGTTTTAAATTAGCTCTCACAGAGGATAGTCCTAAGATTAAACCCTATGCAGAAGATCGTTGGGCTGAATTGATAGATGGAAAGGACTCAAACATTGAAAGTTCTCTTCAAATTTTAGAGGGTTTGCATAAAAGATGGGTTGTTTTACTTAGATCTCTAACGTTAGACGATCTAGAAAAATCTTTTTTTCATTCAGAACACAACAAGTTTTTTAAATTGGCACCGACGATTGGTCTATATGCTTGGCATGGTCGACATCATCTATGCTTTATCCAAAAACTAAAACAGAGAATGAAATGGTGATATTCGTTTTTCCTAAATAAAATGAATCCAATAAACGTGAAATAGAAAATATAAAAGTCAATAGATTGATTTTATTTCCCTTTTTTAGAATTTAGTAGAAATTGTATATCTGGGTCTTCTAAAACGTTTTTTGTAAATAGATTCGTAATAAGAAAAGTAAAACTCTGAAACTACAAATTATTTTTGAAGTGAATTTCTTTCCTAAAAATTAATCCAATTAGAATCATTATCGAAACAAATATATATATAAAACCTCCAAATATTTGGAGAACTATTTTGAATAATAGGGGATTATAGATTTGATAGAAAAATATTTCTCTCGTTTGTTAAAATTATCCTCCAATAAAAAATTTAACTAAGAAGGGAAGGTTGGAAAACTTTTTTTTGAAGAGTGAAATAAAGAAAGAAAATAAAATACAAACTAAAATAATAAATAAAAATGAAATTAGAAATACATTTAGATCTAAATATACTTCTTTTTCTGGTGTCTTTCCAAAGAAGGGTGCAATTACAATAGCAATTATTAGAAAGTGAAGAAGGTAAAAAAACAGAGGGCTAATTCCGATTAGTCGGAAGGGTGAATACAGGAAAGAGTTGGAATTAATATCTACAATAAGATATAAAATGAAAATAAGGCCAATATACACTAAATAGTAACTCAATGTTGGGGGATAAAAAAGCTCTGTATAGTTCCCACGTGTTGCTAAACGAAACTCATGATTCCAAAAAAAGGCTCCTACTAGTAATAAAAAGAAACTCAATAGCAATAGATAGATTTTATCTTTGGAAATCAAATCTCCGTGTTTTATTTTTAACTCTGCCAAAAATCCCCCTAAAAAGGAAACTCCCATCCAGGAAAAAATTGGAAACCAACCATCAATAAACCAATGCTTGACTATTGTAAAGAAATCTCCCGCAAAAGGAACAAAATTCCCATCCTTCCAAATGGGTGGAAAACTTGGTTTATCGGAATATCCAAATTGCATTCTAAGTAGGGGACCAAAGATAAAAAATAAAAAAATAAAAACAACCTTGAAGGAAAGGTTCATTCGCATAAAGAGAGATGTGATCGGAATTGATAACCCAGTTAAGTAGAGAATATCTACAGATATAAATGGATAACTTCTCCACAAAAAGACATCAATACATACACCGATTAGAAGTGTCAAAAAACCTCGGAGTAGAAAGTATGAGAATGGATAATTTTTATTCGTAACTGAAAATCCAACAAGGTATCCAGCAATCATTACAAAGAGCGGGGCAGCAAGAGAACCAATCCATGTAACAAGAATTGGATGAGGTGCTTTCAAAAGTTCTCCAGCAAAATTAGAGAGTATCATTGAAACAATGGCGATGCCTCTCAGAACATCAAGGGTTGAATTGCGTTGTATTGATGTAAAATTTGTTTCATTCATGGATTTGAGTTTTGCTAATTAAAAAGGAATTCTAGAATTCGTCAAATCGAATATTTTTGATTTTCTATGCTTTTATTTTTATTTAAAATTTGAGTGACTAAATTGGAACGATTGAATACTATGAGAGTATGTTCTTGATTCGGATTGCAACTTTGAAGTGCTTATCTATTTTATTTTTCCTATTCTTTGTTGCTCTAGATATTTATTCTCAGTCCTCCAAAGAAATTCCTTTTTTAAGAGCTACAGAAACTGCTCTTCAAACTTCAGTGTATACATTAGTTTCGAAAGACACTAACGTTCGTTTGAAGATCATTGGTGTAGTTCATGTTGCTGATAAAGAATATTATTTAAATATTCAAAAGATAATCAATGAATTAGATTTCTTATATTATGAAGGTATTCGCGTTAGTTCTAAAATGCATTCTAAAAACTTTTCTAAAAATTATTATGCACAGACTCTCGAAGAGATGGACACTCGACGAAGCATTAAAAAATATTCCGATTTAAAGTCAGAAATAGCTCGATTTTTAAATTTTGCAGATCAATCAGAGTTGTTAAAACCAAAGCAGAACTGGATCAATGCGGATATGGACTTCCAGCAATTTGTAGAAATGTTAAAAAACTATAAAATAGGATTTGATTCTTTATCGACCAATTTTTCCAATGATAGTAAATCTATTTCAAAAGACTATTCTGAACTTATGCAAATGGAAAATACAGATAGTGCGGAATACTCCACGAAAGTGTTAAGTTTTAAAAAGAAAATGTCTCAAAATCTAGTTAAATCAGCTTTTGATTTGTGTTTTTTGGAAGAGATGAGGCTTCCTAGGGAAGCAATTATTATAGAGAGGAACAAAATTGCACTTTCATTTGTAAAACCTAAATTTAATTCACAAGTTCCACTTGAGTTAGGGCTCTTATATGGAGCGGCGCATACGCCAAATTTTGTTGAAATTTTAACTCGTGAATACAATTTTGAAATTGAATCTTATGAATGGCTAGACGCATGGAGTCTTCAAAATTAATCTCGATATTAGAATACATTCTTTAAGTCTAATTATCTAATTTATTATGGTAGATGGTATAAAAAATCAAAAATCAAATGAAACAGTCAGGTTTGTAAAAACATGGCTTTAATAGAAACGTTTATAATTCTTTTTTTAGTTGCAGTAAATGGCTTTTTTGTTGCTGCTGAGTTTGCACTTGTTTCCTTACGACCTTCTAGGCTAGAAGAATTAATCAAAGAAAACAGACCGATGGCATCTATTACAAAATCAGTTTTAAATAAGCTGAATGATATGCTATCTGTTTGTCAGGTGGGAATCACAATCGCCAGTCTACTCCTTGGTTGGCTTGGTGAAAAATTTGTAGCAGTTGGTCTTCATGGTCTTTTGAACCTAGTTGATTTTCCTGGAAAAGAAAGTTGGAATTTAGAAGGTGTGTCAATTACGATTTCCTTTATTTTTATCACTTTTATGCATATCACTCTGGGTGAGTTAATTCCTAAGTCAATTGCAATCCAAAGCACAGAAGTAATCGCTCTAAACTCCTCATTGCCACTTCTCTTTTTCTATTATCTTTTTTATCCAATCACTTATTTTATGAATGGAATCACCAACCAATTTATGAAGACACTCAAGCTTAACAATTTGAGTCATAAGTTTGTGCATAGCGCAGAAGAGTTGATGATATTATTAGAAGAGCATACGAAACAAGGTAATATTGACAACGCAGAATTACAGATCATTCAAAATACATTTGAATTCTCTGAACATGAAGCAAAAGAAGTTATGACTCACCGTCTTAGCATTGTTGGATTTTCTGCAGAAGAAAAGATAAAAGAGATTTTACCAGTCATCGCAAAAAATCATTTTTCTAGATATCCTGTTTATAATAAAACGACTGATAAGATTATCGGTGTGATTCATGTGCAGGCGGTGATCGAATGGCTTGCGAGAACCAATCGAAATAAAAATGCAACTGTAAAATCTATCATGCAAGCTCCTGTGTTTGTTCCTGAGACTTTATCTATTGAAAAAGTTTTACAGAAATTAAGAAAATACAAACAGCATATGGCAATCGTTGTAGATGAATATGGAGGCGTTGCTGGTCTACTCACAGTAGATGATATTATGGAAGAAGTTTTCGGACCGATTCATGATGAGACCGATGTAAAAGTAGAAGCAATTGAAATTAAGTCTGATTCCTATACTATAGATGGTGAGGCAGAGCTAGATGAGTTAGAAGATATTTTCAATGAAAATGAAATCGAAGGTATGAAAGATGTTAGAACCATTGCTGGATTTTTCTTAGAGAAACATCAAGATATGCCATCAGAAGGAAGTTCCATTACAATTACAAAAGGAACTCTCACTGTAGAGAAAATGCAAGGAAATAAAATTTTAAACATTCGTTTTGATATGGCTCCTTTGAATTTTGTTCATACCAAAGAGGACTATGACTAACGTTCCAAAAGAAATTGTAATCGCGGTGACAGGAAGTATTGCCGCATATAAAACATGTGAGCTAGTTCGTAATTTAACAAAAGATGGATATCCTGTTCGCGTAATTATGACCGAACACGCAACCGAATTTATTGGAAGAATCACATTTGAAGCGTTAAGTGGAAAGCCGGTTCGAATCAATGAGTATGATACGGGTATGGCGCATATCGAATTAAAAAATATTGCCTCTGTGTTTGCAATCGTTCCAGCAACTGCAAACATAATTGGTAAATTCGCAAATGGAATTGCTGATGATTTAGTTACCTCAACATACCTTGCATCCACTTGTCCAATCTTACTCGCCCCAGCTATGAATCCTGGAATGTATATGAGCCCAGCAGTGCAAAGAAATTTAAAGATCTTAGAAAAAGATGGAGTCCAGATTTTAGATCCATCTTCTGGGATGGTTGTATGCGGGGATGAAGGGCAGGGAAAGCTTGCCGACTTATCCTTGATTCAATCTAAAATCATTGAACTACATAAAAAAAACTCTTAGGGTTTGTTTTCAATTTTCTTTAGATTGGATAAATTATAACCAAGACCTTTCACCCTCTCTAAAATCTGGTTATAGGTTGTTTCAGGCAGAGTCGGAGTTCTAGCCATAATCCAAATGTATTTTTGATCAGGGACTCCAATGACTGACCATTGGTAGCTACTCTCTAGGTCAATAATCAAATAATCAAATTTTAGTGGCCAGAAGGGGGAAACTTTCCAATAGGAATTATTTTCTCGATCTATAATATAGCCCGTCTGTGGAATAGATTTCACAGGACCGGTTAAACTATCTTTGTTAAAAGTAAATTGTATATCGATTTGGTCTCTTTCTTGGTTGTAGGTATAGATTTCAATCGCATTATACGCTCCCTCTTCAAAGGATGTTGGTCGACTTGCGATTACATACCATTTACCCATAAAGCGATTTAGGTCTACTTTAGGAACTGTCTGTCGGAACTCTTGAGAGCTACCGCATTGAATTAGTAAAAATAAAAAAAAGAATATAAATCTCATAGTTTCTCCTCTTTCTTTGACTCGTGTTTGTTTCAATTTTACAAAATTCTCATTGGAATATTTTATTCACACTTTAAATAATCGGTTGTCGAAAGAAGATAAGAATTATTCTATAAAAAATGAGTTTACACTAATTCATAAATCGCTAGGATATCGCAAAAATCTATGGAAGCAAATAAAACTGATTTCAAACTCTCAAAATTTACCATCCGAGTAAAAATGATTTCCATCATATCCCTAATTATGGTCGTTTCCATCTCTCTTATGATTCTGATTGCTAGTTATGCATTTCGAAAAGATAGCGAGATTCGAGTTGAAGAGTTGAATATAAAATTAGCAGAGGTAATTGGTTTAAAAGTTAAAACAGATATTGAGTCTGTCATTGAAAAAACTAGACTCATGGCAAATGTTGCTGAACAAAGATTTAATTCGGAAAAGGATAAAGAGAAGTTAGTAGAAGCGTTTTTTAAAGACGATATCAATTTTATGCTTTTTGGAATTTTTTCAGAAGATAAGGGTGTATTGAAAGCAAAGCAAGTCAATTTTAATAATAAATATCTTTCTGAAAACGGTGTCTCTGAAGAAGACTTACAGAAACTGTTAAATATTCATTCAAAGGAATTAATTAAGGCGTTTACGGGAGAATCTGTTATTCACAATGCAAGTCAAGGATTTCCATACCCAATAGTAGCAATTGCTCTACCGCACAGAAGTGATTATGACTCTAGAACTATTTTAATCACACTATTTAGAATGGAAAAGTTTTTAAACGCTTTTAAAACAGCTGGTATTTCTGAAAATTTCATGGTGAATGGAGAAGGTATCGTTTTAGCTCATCCAAATTCCAACATAGTATTATCTGGAACTAATTTATCTGAATCGCCTATCGTTAAGACTATGATGAAAAGCACAGTCGATAATGGTCTTACACGTTATGAGCATGAAGAAACAAAAAAATATTACTTAGGTTCTTATAAAAAAATTGGCTTCGCAGGAGTAGGAGTCATATCAACAGTTTTAGAAGAGAAAGCTTTTCAAGAAGTATACAATATCCAACGTCGCAATCTTTTAATACTTGGTATAACTCTTTGCACAGCGATACTCATTGTTTTGTTTTTTGCAAATACACTGACCAGTCCAATTTTAAATTTAGTAGATGCGACTAAGAAAATTGAAGAAGGAGTCTTCCGAGTAGATATTAAACCAACAGTCAGAGATGAAGTAGGTTTATTGACTAATTCATTTGTAAAAATGGGTAAAGGGCTTGAAGAAAGAGAGAAAGTAAAAGATGCACTTGGGCGTTTTGTAAACAAAGAAGTTGCAGAGATGGTTCTTAAAGGAGAGTTGAAACTTGGAGGTGAAAAGAAAAACTGTGCTATCTTTTTTTCTGACATACGCTCGTTTACCGCTATTTCCGAAAAGTTAGATCCGCAAGAAGTGGTTGAGTTTTTAAATGCTTATATGACTGAAATGGTTCGTTGTGTGAATGAAACACATGGAACTGTAGATAAATTTATTGGGGATGCTGTAATGGCAACTTGGGGAGCAGCATTTTCGCGTGGCAATGATGCTGAAAATGCAGTAAATGGAGCACTCATGATGCGTTCTGTTCTTCTCAAATTCAACGAAGGTAGAGGTGGAGATAAGAAACCAATTATTAAAATTGGCTGTGGGCTTAATTATGGTCCTGTTGTTGCAGGACAAATTGGATCTTCTGATAAAATGGAATACACTGTAATTGGAGATGCTGTGAATTTGGCTTCTCGCGTAGAAACATTGAATAAACCATTTGGAACAGATATTTTAATCAGTGAAGATTTATATCTACTCGTTAAGGATATTTTCAAAGTAGAGAAAATGAAAGCAATCAAGGTGAAAGGTAAAGAAGCACCCCAAACTATTTATGCAGTCATTGGTCGCTTTGACGATCCAAACTGCCCTGCTGATTTGGCTGCTGTGCGAAAGTTAGTTGGAATCAAATATGAAGAACCTAAACCATCCTCAGGGAAGGAAGATGAGGATGAAGAAAAGGAAGTAAAGTATGAGATCATTGAATAGCAATCGGATTATTGTATCTGTTCTGCTATTCCTAATTTTCTTTTTTTCCGTTTTATTGTATATTGATTTTAAACGGAAAATTGGAGTTGGCGCGGAGGAGGTAATCGGCATTATCCGCTATAAAGAAAAGCTGATTCAAAGAAAAATAGATGGACAGGTTGTTTGGGAAACCGTAGATCGTGATACACCAATTTCCAATAGAGATTCCGTGCGGACAGCGGATAATTCAACAGTCTCTATCGAGCTAAATGACAAGACTCAGATTGATATGGATGAAAATAGCATGATTCTTCTCGATTTTTCCAACCAGAATATCAATCTTGATTTTGCTTACGGGGCGTTTGCTGCAAAAAGATCTGAGAATCAAGCAGATACAAAATTGAATATTAAATCTGGTAGCAAAACGATCGAGTTAAATAAATCAGATGTAAAATTAACAAAGGTCGATGAAAAGAAATTAGATATCATTGTTGATAAAGGAAATGCAACAATCAAAACAAAAGAAGGAGAGAGTGTAATTCAAAAAGATCAACTTGCTTCATTAAAAGAAGAAAAAGTTGAAATACATTCTGTTCCAGTTAAATTAAATAAGCCAGCAGATCGGGCTGTTATACTCGGAAATGAAATTTCTGCAATAAACTTCTCTTGGGATGTGCAGACAGGATCGAACGCAGATTTCGAAACAACTCTTGAGATAGCAGAGGATTATAAGTTTAGTAAGAAATTAAAAAAAATACCAGTAAAGAAAGAGAAAAATCTAGAACTTAAACTTCCTGTTTCAACATACTATTGGCGTATTATTACTAATAGCAAGAACTTAACGCCTGAAGTGAGTGAGTCACGCAAGCTCTCGATCATAAAGGAAGAACCAATTCGCCTTTTCTCGCCTGTAAATAACACTAAGTATCCACTGATTAGCACTAATCCAATTATTAACTTTTCTTGGAATACAAGTGAATACGCATCCTCCTATAAATTGGAAATCGCTAAAGATATCGAGTTTAAAGAAATTATTAAAACGATAGACTCTCATACAAATCGGTTTGCTATCGATAGTTTGGGTGAAGGTAGATACTATAGTAGGGTGAGTGCGAGATTTCTTTCCCAAGAAGTTCCACCTAAAGTATCAGAGTCTGTTACCTTCTCTATCGAGAAAAAAGTTGATTTAGACCCTGTAGAAATCGCTGCAATTGAAAATACAGCAACTACCGTAACTGCAATCGAAAAAGAAAAATTTGTATTAAACTGGAAAGGAGCTCCTGAATATTCTTCCTATGAAGTTCAGATTGCTGAGGACAAAGCATTCCAAAATATAGTAGAGACTCAAAAAGTGAATCGAAACTTCTTAGTCCCAAAGTCATTAAAAAAGAATACTTACTTTTGGAGAGTAAAAGGTCTTACTAAAGATGGAAAAAGTTCGAACTATTCTAGCTCCCGCTTTGAAGTTAGAGAACCTGCTAGTTTAGAATTGTTATCTCCAGCGGATAACGCTGAGTTTGCTATAAAACCAAATGAAAAAATTGCTTTTAAATGGAATAAGATCGATATCTACGGAACATATAAATTAGAGATATCAGATAAACCAGATTTTAAAACAATCTATAAATCAGAAATGACTACTTCCTTTGGTGTAAGCCTTGATGGATTTACATCTGGAACTTACTATGTGCGTCTAACACTTATTAACCAAGAAACAAATGAAGAACTTCTTAGGAGTAAGCAGAAATCTTTTCGAATTCCTTTATCCATTTCTGAGCCAGTTCTACTCTATCCTGTAAAAGCAGAGACTGTGGATATGTCAGATTCAGATGTTTTGCAATTTAAATGGGATACGGTTCCGAATGCGATATCATATAAATTTGAGATGTTTCAAAAAGTTGAAAATGGAGACAAACTTCTTATATCTGATGATACGATTGCTAATCAATACACAATTAAAGATTTAAATATATTAGATGAAGGTAAATTCAAGTGGCAAGTAAAAGCAAAGGTGAAAAGTTCAGAAGGTAAAGAATATATTTCTCCAATTGCAATGGATTATTTTTCAATTTCTTTGAAAACCTCACCTTCTACAGCTCCGGAAATTATTTCTCCTCGAAAACAACATATTGATAAGAAATTTTAATTAAGGATGGATCGAATGCGAATAAAATATTTATTACTTTTTATTTTAATAGCGGCAAATAGTATTATTGCTCAATCCACTGAAAATAATCCGAAAAAAACTTCAATTAAATGGAAGAATGTTGAAAATGCAATTGGATATAAATTAGAAATTCGACCAGATAAAGAGAAAGAAATGCAAATCAATTCCACAGAAAATGAAGTATTTCTAGATTTGAAACCAGGAAAGTATGAATATAGAGTTGGTGCTTTGAACAAATTCAAGAAAGTAAAGCATTGGAGTAAATGGTCTAGCCTAGAAGTGATTTATTCTCAGCCTCCAATTGTAGAGGAAAATTTAAAATATACTTTTACCATTCCCGAGAAAAAGCAAGATATAGTAGTAAAAGGTAAGTATTTTCTGGAAGATATCGAAGTTGAATTGGAATCAAGCAATGGGATAGTTCCTATTAATGAGATAAAAAGAGTTTCAGAGTCTGAAATAAAATTTAGTGTTAATTTGGAAACTTTCACTAGTCCTGATTCTTTTCGTTTAACGTTACGAAATCCTTTAAATAAATCTACTTCAGTCGATTCCTTTGTTCTTTTGCAGGAAAAACCAAAATCAGCGGAGCCTAATATAGCGGAGACCAAAGACACTAAGCCTGATGATCCGACAAAGATAGACAAAGACAATTCAGTAGCAAAGGAAACGAGAGAAGGAACTGATACAACTACAGAAGTGACCAAAGGTGAACCTAAAAAATCCTATTTTGCTGAAGTTTTCCCCCCTCTCTGGCGATCTAGTTTGATTCCTGGCTGGGGACAATATTACAAAGGCGAAAAAACCAAAGCATATATCTTTGGAGGTTCTGTGGTATTTTTTCTGAGTAGTGTATTCTTTTTTGAGAGTTATAAACAATACTCATTGTCTAGATCTGATCAATTTTCTAACCTGCTATTTCTTTTACCAGGTGATAGAAATTTATTGCCTGCTGCAATTTATTTAAGAAGCCAATCTATTGAATCTAGGAATAATGCTCAGGAAGAAGTTAATAAACAAGAGGCTGTCGTGGGAGTTGCAACCGCTATCTATTTGTATAACGTTGTCGATATTTTGATTAACCGTAAATCTTCAGATAAAATCATAAATGCACCTGAGAAGACATCAGGATTATTTTTTAATATGGGAAACCAAGGCAGAGGAAGTTTTCAGTTTGGTTTCTCCTATCGTTTTTAATTACCAATATAAGAATTCAAGATTGATGCCTTGAGGTAATTCCATATTATTTGCGGGATGGATGGCAATCCCATCTGTCCCAAAACTATTTAGATAGTCACCACTTCCATTTGAGGATATTTCTTTAATATAGGATTTATTTTCTTTATTTACGATTCTTGCTCTAAAGTATTCTTCCATTCCATGTTTCTTTTTTCTTTCTGAAAGGAGTGGAAGAAAAATACTCTTTGGTTTATTTAAATGCATAAATTTATAAAGTGCAGGTTCTATGAATACTTTAAATGTAACTCGAGCAGAAAACGGATTTCCGGGTAATCCAAAGAATAGAGTATTATCTTTTTTTCCAAACCATATAGGTTTACCAGGACGAATCATTGCTTTATGGAAAATCTCTTTCGCGCCTATCGATTCTAGTGCTTTTGGAATATAATCCTTATCCCCGGCTGATACACCTCCTGTAATTACACAGAAGTCAGAATCACTCGATTGATCAAGATGGTTCTTTATAATTTCCAAGTCATCTGGCAATAAAACCTTTCTTTTTATTTTTGATTTAAAGTTTTGAAACATGGATTCAATTAATATCGTGTTCGAATCTCTTATTTGGTTTGAATTTGGTATTTGACCCATCGGAACTATTTCATTTCCTGTAGAAAAAATCGAAACAGTTGGGGGTTCAAATACATTTAGTTCTAATTGTCCCATACTCCCTGCGATGGTGAGAATGGAATCGTCTATAAGGGTTCCTTGTGAAACAATTGTATTTCCAGATTGAGTATCTTCTCCCTTCTTTGCTATATTCATCCATTGTTTTACTTTTTCTGAAAGGATATGAATTTTATTTCCAACTCTATTCGTATCTTCAATCTTAATAACAACATCAAAATCTTCTGGAACAGCGGCTCCAGTCATTATTTTAATAGCGGGCAATTCTCGATTTAGGTTTGGATAATCCCAATTATCTCCAGCATAGATTTCTCCTATAACATTCCATTGTCGATCTATCGAAAAGTCATTGAAGCGGATTGCATATCCATCCATAGTCGCTCTATTAAAGGGAGGATAATCCCTATCAGAGAAAATCTCTTGAGCAAGTATAAAATTCTTTGCGTAATAAATTGGAAGCTTTTGGGTTCTATTGGTCGTATGAGTGTTATCAAGAATCAATTCAATTGCTTTTTGAACTGAAATCATCAATCGATTGTAACCATATCGGTTCCTTTGTAATAAAAGCTTAAAATTTCCTTATAATCATAGTTGTTTTCTGCCATACCTTTACTTCCCCATTGACTCATACCAACACCATGACCAAATCCCTGACCTTTGATTTTGAAAGTATCTTCTTCTAAATCAATATCAAATAGTAAAGATCGCATAACGGTCTGTCCGATAGCTCTTCTAAAGTCAACAGCATTCATTGTTACTACTTTTTCCTTTCCTTCAACTTCTAGAGTTTTTGCTCTACCCGAAGGAGTATATTCTGAAATTCGAATATTCTTAATTTCCTCCAATTCCAGTGATTTTAGTTTTTCCTGCATTTGGTTGCGGGTAAGTGTTATTTTCCACTGAAAGTTATCCGCTAGCTTGCAATGTGGAGAGTCAATAGCAACAAGATAATTTAAGCCAGTATAACCCCAAACAAATTCAGGAGATTCAGTCTTGCCTCCGCTATTGCTGTGGTAAAAAGTTCTTGCAGGTTTATTTTGAAAAATTAGTATTTCGCCTACTGTCTCCCTTACAGCTTGATTCGAACGAACAGTCTCTCTTTTTATTCCACCATAGACTTGGGATTGTGTTGTTGATTCAACATGATAGGTGCTATTAGGAGCTGCGAGTATTGAGTCTACTGCATATGTCCTAGCTGCTACTGCTTGGGCTTTTAATGCCTCGAGTGGCCAGCTAGATGGCATTTCCGCCGGAACCACTCCCATTAAATAATCTTCCATCGGGACTTTGTTTACGAAAATAAACTTCCCACTGTTCACTTCTGGAATTATTTCTAACTCGCCTCTGTATGGAATATCTCTTAGGCTAAATTGATTTGTATCAAATGTTAATTTATATTTTTCTTTTCCATCGGAAGGTTGAAACGAGAAAATATAATCAATATCACGACTATCGCTTTGAGTTTGTAAATGAATCTTGCCTTTTGATTTTATTTCTTGTGAAGAGTCAAATTTTCCTAGATTTACACGGATTGTTTTTAGTAGTTCTTTATCCGTAGGTTTCCAAGATTTTTGAAAAAGTGATGAACAAGAATCTAGAAGGAGTATAAAAAGAATTGAAATAAATACTGATGTAAGCTTTGACATAGATGATTTAATTTTAAAAAAAATAACTTTATAATGTCAAACTAATTCTAAAAGAGAAATAAAAAGTATATCTATCCGTAACTTTTTCTCTTGTTATGTGTTTAAAAAATAAATGAGAATATTAGAAAGTTCTAATGAACTAATAAAATCAATAGTTTGTGAGAAAGATAGACTCGTAGGAAAAAAGACAAGCAATACTTGGAAGACTCTTTGCACTTTCATTCCTGATTGAATGGATATTTCGAAAAGACCTGATTTGAATGCATAATTCACCTAGACGAATTTATTTTCTGAATGAATGATGAAAGTAGGAATAATGAAAATAAAACAGGTAAAATACTTTCTTCTTCTTCTCTTAAAATCTATCTCATAAATACCAAGATTTATACTTAAGCCGATTCGCAATGGAACTGATTTACATTATTTATATACCGATAGGTAAATCAATAAAACAGAAGAATTCGAAATATTTTTATAAATTGCTTTTAAAAAAACGATTTAAGATACTTTGCCTCTCGCTTCTTATAAATGAATAAATCTTGACGTGAATGTTGTTCATTTTACAACAGATTAGAGAATAGGAATCAAATCTTTCTAAGAATATAATTCGCACGAAGAAGGGAAAAATGGCATTTACGAATAAACAAAGCAACTTTCAATCCTCCATAGACAAATCAAAGATTTTTTATCAATCTTGGACAAAGCCGAAAGCAAACAGAGTTTTAATCTTGCAACATGGTTTTGGGGAGCACAGCGATCGATATGGAAATATAATTGAAAAATTAAAAGATGATAATTTTAATATTTATGCTTTAGATGCCCGTGGACATGGTCGCTCTGATGGCAAAAGAGGACACGTTGCTCAGTTTCAGTATTACATTGAAGATTTAACCGAATTAATTTATATCGCTCGCCAGGAGCAAAAGTTAAATAAGGTTACATTACTTGGGCATTCTCTCGGGGGTGTGATTGCTCTGCAATATTCCTTAGAAGGTTTTAATCAAGATAATTTAGATGGAATGATCTTAAGTTCCCCTGGATTACGACCAAAGATGGACTTTGAAAAGGAAGTAAAAAAAGTCATGGCAGAATTATTGGCTTCCTTCATGCCTGATATGACAATTGACGCGAATCTAGATTTAAATTACCTTTCTCATGATAAATCTGTAATTGAAGCATATAAAAATGATAGATTAACTCACGGAAAAATTTCTTTCCAGATGGCAACAAACCTATTTCATCTCTCTAAAGCGTTATACGAAAAAGCGAGTCATTTGCATATACCGGTTTTGATAGTGCATGGTGAGCAAGATGGAATTGCTGATGTTAATGGGAGTAGGGATTTATTTAGGTATTTAACCACTGAAAAGAAAATTATCAAGACTTATCCAGGGCTTTATCATGAATTGATGAATGAACTTCCAAAAGATAGAGAGATGGTTTTAAATGAAATAAAGGACTTTCTGCATTCTATAGGCTAACGTATATATTAGCTTAATTTCTTCATTAGAAAGTTTTTTAATTTAAGTGCTGGTGTATAATAAGGATCAATTACCAGAATTTTATTTATTGTATCTAAAGCCTTATCCGGATAGTTTTCTTTCGCAAAGGTTTTAGCTAGATTGTAAAGTGCTGGTAAATTTCCACTTCTAAGTGAAATCGATTTTTGTAATTCTAGTTCTGCCCTTCCATAGTTTTCCAGTTTATAAAAGCAATATCCTAAAATTAAATGTGAATCGGCGTTATCTGTTTTAAGGCTATTGTATTCTTCTAAGTATTTGATTGCTTCCACATAATTTCTGGTTTTTGCATAGCATTTGCCAAGTAACAAAAGAATACTTAAATCATTTGGCAGAATGCTATTGGCTTTAATTAAATGTTCTGCTGCGAGTTCGTAATTTTTATTATTAAAATTCCTCTCCGCTTCTAAGTGGTGCTTATCAAATGCTTCCATATTTAAGCTAAGACCAATACCGAGTAACGTAATATCATCCCCTTGGTCTGTTCCGCGGCAGTATTGATTGAAGTTTTTGATTATATAATCGATGGATGACTTAACATCCATATCAGCAGAGTCTAAGATGAATCGAATCAATTTTTCTTGTTGAAACTGTTCTCCTGCATCATTTACTGCTTCGATTAATCCATCTGTAAAAACAAATAATTTATCTCCCGGTTCTAGTTTAACTTTATAGTCTCTAAAATGATCTCTTGCATCATCAAACATACCGAGAAAGGTTCCCTCTCCCTCTAATACTACAACTTCTTTTGTTTTGCTTCTGAGTAATATAGGGCGTGGGTGGCCTGCAACAGAGTAGGTCATTTCATAATTAGAATCAAATATTCCATAAAAACATGTAAGGTATCCTTGTTGTTTTACAAGATCTAAGAGTTCACTATTTGCATTTCCTAATATTTCAGAAGGACTATCTAATTTATAATTTGTGAATAGTAATTTGGAAATAGCAGTGATAAAGGCAGCAGGAACTCCGTGACCCGAAACATCACTTACTAAAATTCCTAAACGATTTGAACCGAAATTAAAATAATCATAATAATCTCCACTTACTTCTTGCATTGGCATAAAACTAACTGCAAATTGTAACCCTCGCCAGTCTGGAATTCTTTGTGGGATAATTCCCCTTTGTATGTTTCTTGCTATTTTTAAATCCTTTGTTATGGATTTTTGCTTTATCATTAATTCATTTCTTAAACTTTTTAGAACCTCAACAGCAGCTTCCAAATCTCGATTCTCGATATATAATTCTTTGGATTTGCTAAAAATATCGTTTAAATCAATATAGGAATACTCCCCTTGATTTGAATCATTGAGAGTGGAAATTACAAATGTCTTAGTCTCAAAGGCTGGGGAAATTTTATTTATATTTGTTTTCCCTACTTTAATTTTACAATCAATCCAGGTGATTTGCACAACGCATTTTTTTGAATTAAATTTTGTATTTGAATGTGTTTCAAAAAATCGCTCATCCATTTTTTCTAGGGATGTTTCAAGTAACGTTGTTTTGCATCCAACAACTTGGAAAAGAATTGCTGCACCCTCGAGGATCCCTCTTAAGAAAATTAGATCATAAGCATTTTCTTTTATCTTCTTATCAAATTTAAATTCTATACTGAGTTTGTTTTTTGAGTAGCTAATTGTTTTAATTTCGATATAACGAATATATTGGTTTATAAGAATTGGTATTCTAGAAATAAGCTCTTCGAATTCTAGTTGAACATCGTCCGTAGGTAAGATTTCGAAACAATCTGCTAGAAAAAACTCTTTCCCCATATTAAAAAATATTTCTTCTAAAGGGATTTTCTGCTGTATTTTGGAGAGAATCTTTTGTTCGTTAGCACTTGAAATCCAAAAATGATTGTCCCTCATGATTCTAGATAAAGTGGCCGGATCTACGATGCTTTCTAGAATAGCCTCTATATCCTTTCCTTGTTCATGGTCAACAAAGGTTCGGAGGATTTTATTTAAACGTCTTGCCGTAATTTCAGGAATTACAAACATCCCTACGGATCGACTTTCTACTTTCTGGATTTCTGACATGTTTCTTAACAGTTTAATTTATAGAAAAAACTTTTTCAATTAAAATTAGTAAGTTAGAAAATTTTAATTGGATTTTCAAGATAAGTATCTGGATATTGATTGCATTATGAGCCGAAAAAATCTAGTTTCCTTTATATTATTGTGTTTGATTCAAATTCCCTTTCTAATATTAAGCCTATATTTTTTATTTTCAGAATTTAATACTATTTGTCCAAATAAAGACTTCTTATCTTGGGATGCGGATCTTCGGTTCATAAAAACTTTAAAGCTAATGGATTCAATTCGTCATTTTGAATTTCTATCATTTGCTTTCCAATTACTCGATTCTCCAACTTGGCCTATACTTAGAAACCTAATACAAATTGTTGTTTTTTTTGCTAGCGGGGTATCTACTACAAGTGATACTGTGATTACACTCGTAACATTTGCTATTCTATTAGGTTTGGCGATTCATGTTCTATTTTATCTCTTAGATAAAAAATGGATAAGTGTTTTATTATTTTTACCAGTCTGGCTTTCTGTTTTTCTTTCTCCGCCAATTTTAATTTATACTTTTTCTGCAATGTTAGAAGTTCAAGGAGCTGTGTTTTTTTTAGCGAGCGTTTATTATTTGCATCTTTTTTATCGAGATGACGAGTTTATCCGAAATAAATCTATTTTAATAAAATTATCTTTATCAACTTTTGCATTATTCCAAACCAAGTATCCATATGGATACCTGTTTATCGTCGCGATGCTTGTATTGCATGTAAGTCTTTATCTAGATGAAACAGTTCTCTTTTTTACTAGATATATAGCCTTTATCTCTCATAATTTAAAGAAGCAATATCGGCTACTACTTGTTATCCTCCTAATTGTTTCATACATTCTATTTCCTGAATCTTTATTAAAAGGAAAAACAAAGAACTATATTAAATACTTGATTATCCTTTTGCTTTCTTTCGATTTTTATTTATACTTGAATCATCAAATGAGTCAGTTGTTAAATTTAAAATTCAATCGACTGATTGGTATTTTTCAATGGGTATTCCTTCCGATTGTGGTTTTTGTTTTGATTCATCCAGATCGGTTTTCTAGTTCTAGTAGCACTTTAGGTCATATTCAATCAGAAGGACATGCTGTTGGGGAAGTAGTTGAAAAAGGATTAGATTATTATTTAGTTTTTTTTAAAACACTATCAAGTCAGGCATTTATTCCTGAATGGGTGGGTATTTTATTTTTAATAGGTTTGATTGTAGGAGTTGTTATTGGATATATTCAATATTATAAAAATAAGAAAATTGAACTCTATTTTCTCTTTTCATTATTTCCAATTCTTACAATTTTAATTTTAACTTTTTTTACACCAAATCACCAAGCAAGGCATATTTATCATCTATTACCTACTATCTCCATTGCTTTTATGCTTTTGCTCTCTAGTCTCCAAGAGAAATATAAATTGGTATTTTATATATTGGTCTTATTTTTATCTATAGGTTTAATTTTCCCATTTGGTCAGAAGTTTGCTTCAAAATTTTCGGGGGAAAATATTTGCTATACAGGGAAAAATAAAGATGATTTTTTTACTCCTAGAGAAGTAGAAAAACTTTTCAAAGACGTTAAGGAGAATGCCATTTTCTTTAACTTTATAAATCCAGACCATGTAAATAAAGCAGATACAGAGTTAACGCTTTCTAAACTTTCCTATCTCAATAAATTAAAATGGAGTATCGATCCTAAGATATTTAAAAAACACCCAAGAGAGGAAGGATACAGCGCTGTTTATCTTATATCAGATTCTTGCGAAAAGGATTACTTGCCGGAAGCTTGGTTTAAAAAACTTCACAACTCCATACAATTAAAAAAAATTGAGGATCCAAAGCTTTCTATTCAATACTCTGTAGAATCTAAGAATCATTCATTTATGATTGGTCCCCCTTTTCCAGCTAGAAACTTTATGGATAGGAAGATTTATAAGGATGTAAAATTTTCTACTGGAGAAGGATGTTTACAAGTTATTCATTTTTCAATTCTGCCCTAGATTGTTGTCTATCTTTAATTAGCTTATCAACATAGGCGGCAAAATCAGGATATTGTTTAATGATTGTTTTAAAAGTTTCCTTGTCTAGATAATATAGATCGCAATAGTCAATAGCGCGAATGCTAGCTGTTCTTGGAGTATCTAAGAGCAATGCAATTTCTCCAAAGAAACTTCCTTCACTCAAAATTCCAATGCTTGTAATTCCATCTTCTCCAATGATTTCAACTTGTCCTTTACTGATAAAATAAAGATGATGGGCTGTATCACCTTTCCTAAAAATAAAATCGCCCTGCATATAAACTACAGGGACAAGGTTTACTATTATCTTTGAAATCAGCTCGTCACTTGCATTCTTTAGTATGGGAACTTTTCTTACTAAATCACTATTTAAATAAATACTTACCTTCATTCTAAGGGAAGGTGGAAGCTCTTTTAGAATTTGATTTTCGTCATAGCCCTTTCGATTTTTCCAGATATAATCATAATAATCTAAAATAGCTTTCTGCATTTCATTCGGAATTTTTTTATACCGCATAAATGTATTGATCTTCTGGATTTTATCAATAAATTGAGTCCTGAGTATATCTGTATTTGCTAAAATAGATGCGATATTCGCAACGAGATAACCATAGGCACCAGCTCCCACAAGCATAATACACATAGTATAAATAGTTTGAACATTGTTTTTTGGAGTTATATCTCCATAACCGATAGTTGTTAGAGTTGTTACTGACCAATATATGGCTCGAATATATCTAGTTACGGTATCTGGATTGCTAACTTCTCCTGCTCCTCCATCGATTACGATCCAGCCGCAAGCTGTCCAATGAGCGAAGATTCCTATCCAGTAGATTAGAAATGCCAAACGCATAAAACTAGTGCTGTCGAATTCATGCATGCCCCAAGTTCTTTTGAATCGCACTCCATCGGTTAGCTTTATGATTCTTAAAAATCGGAATATACATAAGAATAAAAGAGACTTTGGCATAAATCCATGCTCAATCATGAGTTCGAGTGGAATTACTGAAAGTAAATCTAATATGAACCAGCTAAAAAAGTAATTCTTTGCGATTCCCCAAGGGTCGGTGATTAACGTTTCATTTTTATAGTAGGAGGTTCTAAAATTGAAAATAAGATCTAAAAGAAATGCTACCGAGATAAATAATTCAAAAAAGAAAAAGAAACCTGTTTGCGGATATGGAAATAAAATCCAAAAAGGAATATCGATTGAACAATAGGTTGCGAGTAGAAATATGAATAAGTCCCAATAACGCTTAAATGTATTCTCCATTGAAAAGACTTTCATAGTTTTTATGCGTTATCTCTTAGAAAAAGACTTATTTCCTTAGCGATTAATTCTTTGGATTGAGTTTGGATTTCTTTTAACAAACCAGATTTCCCAAAAATTCTTACGGAAGATTCTACTTCACCAAATCCTGAATTTGTTCCTACATAATTTCCAATAATGTATTTCAACCCTTTTCTTTCTAATTTTCCTAAAGCATGCTCTTCTAGCTTTTCTGTCTCTGCAGCAAACCCAACTAATACACTGCCTTTTATATTTTTATTCTGAATCAAGGAGTTTAAGGAAACTAGTATGTCAGGATTTTTTTCTAATTCGATTTTGAGGTTACCTTCGGACTCTTTTTTGATTTTATTTTCTGCAATGGATTTGGGTCTGAAGTCAGCTGGTGCAGCTGCCATGATAACAAGTGTGTCTTCTGTCAATTCTTGCAATAAGGTATCTCTCATTTGAATGGTAGTTTCTGCATAAAGATTTTTTGCACCAGTAACCTTAGCATATTTTTCTGAGACATTTCCATGCACGTATACTGTATTCGGAATCCAAGAAAGGATTTCCTGTGCTATATTATAGCCCATTTTACCTGAGGATGCATTTGAGATATATCGCACAGGATCAATCCATTCTCTAGTTGGTCCTGCAGTCACAATTGCTTTTTTAAATAAAGTCATTACCCTTCTATTATCGATTCTTTGTTTCTTTTTGTAAAATGGAAACTTAGGATTTTTTTATTATGATGGATACTTCAAGACTTCCTGTGTTATTACCTGTATCTGTATCATTAATACGACATTCCAATACTCCATCTTTATCTGCTGTAGAGTTGCCTAAACTAAAAATTGGGAAATCTTTTTCTTTCTCTGTTTGGACGATTCTGCAAATCAAGGCACCATAATTAAATTTTTTATCGACTCTATAATCAAACCAATCAGAAGGACTCTTATCTGTTCCATTTGCATTGAGTTGATTACCGTTATTCGTAATAGACCACTGTCCTGTTGTTTCTATAATTAGATTAGATTTTGCAGTTACAAGTCCATAAAGTGTTTGCCACTCCTTCTTAGAATCAATTTCTCCTTTTATGGTATAGGCATTTGGTAGAAGATTACTAACTTGTTCATCATCTACTAGTTTAACATTAGAGGCTTCCGCATATCGCTTTAAAGATTCATATGTTTGGTTGATTCTTGGATGCTTTAGTTGATCATTTAAATTTTTATTTAACTCCATTGCAGTCTTTATTGTTGAAAATACAAATGCAGTTGGTGAGCCAAATGCAGAGATGATCCATTTTACTCCTTTAGCAACCATATCAATTTCTTTTGTCTCAATATCATGCAGTGCTATTTCGTATTCATCTTTATGAAGTGCGTATTTATCTCGAAATTCTGCTGGAATATTTCCTTTGTGTCTATCTTCTAATTCTTTCATTTTCTGAATTTGAAATTTAAGAACTGCAGTTATATTTTTACCGCGATTCATTTCTATTGTTGCATAATTCTTTAATAAAAAATCCTCTCTCAATAACTCTCTCATTGTCTCTTGTTGTAAATTTGGTTTTTTAACTTCACCACTTCCACAACTGATAGTAAATAACATGATTAAAAAAATATTTTTCTTCATACTTGGTAACCTCTTGATTATACTTTGATTGATGCTCAGCAATTTTTCTGATAAAATAAACAAATAAAAAAGCAATCCATGCTGATGTTGAATCTTAGATTTATTTTTATGATACAGCTTGCTCTTTTAAGATAAGAATATAGCTACTTAAAAATACAAATTCAAATATTCAAAAAAATGGAAACTGAATTAATATTCTATCTTTAGCTCTTTGATACGCTTATCTAAAGTGTTGCGATTGATACCTAGAAATTTAGCAACCCTTGTCTTGGTATATCTAAATTTTTTCAGTGCATATTGAATGAGTCTTGCTTCTACCTCACCGACAACAACTTCTAAAGCTCTACCGTCTATTGCATCTAAATTGGGCATGCTATAAAGTCCCGCTGATAAATCACTGCTTGTCTCTTCTGAAACCTTTGCGATAGGAAGATTCATGGATTGAAGTTTTTCTGTAATTTCCACAAAGTCAGATTCATCGAGCATTGAATTCTGAGTCATTACAACTGCCCTTTCAATCACATTTTCTAATTCTCTAACATTCCCAGGCCAAGGATAAAGAGCGAGTAGCTTTTGAACTTCGCGTGTGAATCCTTTGATGTTTTTATTATTTTCTTTAGAGTATTTTTCAATAAAATGGATTGTAAGGAGTGGAATGTCTTCCGTTCTTTCTCTCAGTGGTGGAGTATGAATATTTACAACATTTAAACGATAGTATAAATCAGATCTAAATTTTTTCTCTGTAATCAACGTTTCTAAATTTGCATTTGTTGCCGCTAGTATTCTTATATCTACTTTTTTAACTTTAAGAGAGCCAACAGCTTCAATTTCTTTTTCCTGTAAAACTCTAAGTAGCTTCGATTGTAAGTTTAAATCCATTTCTCCAATTTCATCTAGAAAAATAGTTCCCCCATCTGCAATTTCAAACTTTCCTTTTTTATCGGAAACTGCTCCAGTGAAAGATCCTTTTGTATGACCAAATAATTCACTTTCTAATAGATTTTCTGGGATAGCAGCACAGTTGATTTTTATAAATGGCTTTTCAGATCTATTGCTATTATAGTGAATAGCAGAGGCAATCATTTCCTTTCCAGTTCCTGATTCACCTGTGATTAAAACGGATGCTCTTGAGTCTGATACGAGCTGAATCTTCTCAAAGAGCTTTTCCATATTTTTTGAGCGACCGATGATCGATCCGAATTTATATTTTTCTTTGAGCTCTCGTTTGAGTAAAATATTTTCTCTTGAGATTTCTTTTTTAACATCATCCACAAGTTGACGAATCTTTAAAGCTTGCGAAATAATGGATGCAACGACTTGCAAGAAATCCAAATAGGTTTGTGTATCCATATTTTTTTGATGAACCAAAAATACACTGAGAACTCCTATGATGGACTGCTCACTTTTTACTGGTGCAGCTAGCAAACTAACGTTATGTGGATCATTTTTAAAATGATTTAGATATCCAACTCTATTTAAGAATAAAGGGTCATTTGCTACTGAACGAATCAGCATTGCTTCTCCCGATTCATAGACTTTTCCAACAACGCCTTCTCCTAGTTGATAAACCCCTTTTTCGATTTCATCGGTAGAGAGACCAACTGCCGCAACAAGTCGTAATGTTTCTGAGGCATTGTCATATAATACTAGGCTACCCTTTTCTAATTTAAGGGATCGTTCGATAGTCGCCATAATGGATTGAAAAATTTCATCTAGGTCTAGACTCGATGTTACGATTTTGGATATCTCTATTAATACTTGTTGGATTTTATTTTTTTGCTCTAGCCTTCGGAATGTTTGTAAGTTTTTAAAAATTAATGCAGCCTGGTTTGCTAAAATTCCTACTATTTTTAAATGTTCTTCGGTGAATGCATTGATTCGATTTGAATCTAGGGAGACAACTCCGATTACCATATCTTCTACAATTAAGGGCACTGCTAATTCTGATTGGATTTCTTTCTTGATTGAAATGTAATTTGGATCTTTACTTACATCATTCACAATCATTCCTCTTCCGGAAGATGCGACTAATCCTGTTATACCCTGACCTATCTTTAATCGAAATTCTTTTTTGATTTCAGGGTCATGACCTCTATATGTTACGATATCTAGAACAGACTCTCTACTATTTACTAACATCAAAGAGCCTGATTCTGCATTGGAGAATTTTAGAGAGTGTTCTAAAATCATTTCCAGAACTTGATCTGGATCCAAAGTAGAATTCATCGCCATTGTGATTTCTGAGATTGTTAGAAATGGATTAAGGGTTTTGCTAGACATATTGTATATACTTAAAACAATTTGCTTAGCCTTTAGTCAAGAAAAAAACTATTTACCAAATGATTCCGAGTTTATATCTAAATTTAAGTTAGAATGGTATCTTTGAATTTTATTTGTTTGAGTTGCAAGAATTCCAATTTTTTACTAAGTTGATTCAGAGTATGAAACCTTATCTTTTCGATTTCAAACAATTTCCCAAACCTCTAAAATTTTTACATTTAATAATTAAGAGTAGGTTCTTAGTTTTATTTATACTGTCTTTTATCGTTAGTAGTCTTCACTCTGAAGAAAGGAGAATTTTTAGTTATTATATTGAATGGCAAAATGTTCCTGGTGCTAAGGGTTATATGATTCAAATTAAAGACAGGGCAGCAAATACGGAAAGAGAAGAGAAACTGGTCCAAAATAATATAGAACTCAAAGTTCCTTCCGGCTATTATGAATATCGAATTGCATCAATTAATAAATTTGGAAAGCCTTCTTCTTGGACCAAGTGGGAGGAATTCTATGTTGAGAAAGATAAACCGAAACCTCTAAAAAAAGACGAAAAGCAAGTTGCTCAGGAAGTAGTTGAGGTAGAGCCAAAAAGAAATTTTCAGAAATGGAAGTGGTTTATTCCTGGATGGACACAATTGGAAAACAATCAAAAAATCAAAGGTAGTCTCTGGATTCTTTGGTTCACTGGTCTTGCTTTGTATGGAAATATGGAAAGGCTAGCTGGCAATCGCATTGCGAGTGATCCAATGAATGATCCGATTTATTTATCAGCAATTTCGATTGGTTTAAAAACTCCGTTACTTGGAGATATCTATTTGAGAGAGAGAAGAAATGATGCAGAGTCTGAATACAATAGACATCAAACAAATCAAGTGGCAGTCGGAGTTGTTGCAATATTAAGTTATGCATTGCAGGTTTGGCAAGCTCGAAAAATTTCTACTTCTAATGTTACTATAGAATTAAACCAGAGATCTGAGTCTTTTGGACAAAGGGTATATCAAGCTGAAAATTCTATGTATTCTTTTGAAATGAAATTTAGTATGAGTTACTAGATAAGAGGAATTTATGCAAAATAGAATCCGAATCATACTAGAAAACTCTGATAGGTTTAAATTTTTAAAAAGGAAGAGTCAATTCTTAAATCGATTGAGATTCATACTAACGACTATTTTTCTAGGTATATTTTTCTTTTCTTGCTCACAAGATTTTCCAAAGGGTAAACTATTTGACGTAGTGATTTTATGGAAATTAATTCCTGTTACACCAGTCCCAACTTCAAATGGAACACCTACACCTGTGACACCAACTACAAATGATAAAAAATATTTTTTCATTACAGCAAATACCAATGCAAACCTTGGCGGAATAACAGGAGCAGACAGTTATTGTCAGTCTCAAAAAAATGCGAGCTTTAGTAGTCTAGCGGGTATCGCATCTGAATATAAAGCCTTTTTAGTTGATGGGACAACAAGAATTGCTTGTTCAACTGCCAATTGCTCTGGTGGAGTATCCGAAAATGTAAATTGGGTTCTAAAGGCAAACACAGATTACTATCGAACTGATGATACAAAGATATTAACTACGAATTCAGCTGGTATTGTAAATTTTGGATCAGGATCATTGCTCGCAGTAATTGATACAAGTGGTTCTATTTTTTGGTGGACTGGACTTGCAACTGATTGGACATTTAACTCTGCTTGCACTGTTGCTTGGGCAAGCACAACAGGTCTTGCTAGCAGAGGAGTCGGCGGGGTAACAACTAATACAAGTATTGATACAGGGAGCTTGCAAAATTGTTCTACTTCAACTACTAAATTACTGTGTGTAAGGCAGTAGTTGGTATTCTTTTTTTGTTATTTACTGGATAATTAAATCCATGTGAGTTCGCTTTCAGTCGAACTCACTTTTAAATTAATTGGATGGGAATACTTCGGAGAGATTTGGGAAATTATACCAATCTAAATTTGTAGTTCCTTTAGATTGATACCAAGGTTGGAATCCAGAATAGGATTTTCTGACATCAACTCTTTCATAAGGCCATTTCCAATTTCCTGGAATTAATACTGCCCAAGGAAATCCATTAGAGTCTAGGTATTGATCTGATCCATCTGCTTTTTTAAATTTCCCTGCAAAATGAATTTCATACTTTGTATTGATTACATAAATGTATAAATCATAGGGAACAGCACCTAACGTTGTTTTTGGAACTGGGTTTGAAAGTATAACTTCTAACTCAGCTTTTTTACCAAGTGTATATGTTTGTCCACTTGCAGTATTGGATTGAGATAGAGTCGTATTGCTTGCAGGAAGAATTTCAATTTCTTGAAAAGCCACATTCGATCCACTGGTTTGATATTCTTGAATATCAGCATTGGATAGTCTCTTGAGAGTATAACTAGACGCATTTACAGAAGGTAGACTTAAACGAAGTATATGATTGTAGCCTGCACCTTTTGCGACATGTTGAAAGTATCCACGGACTCTTGATACTTCTCCTTTTGCGTTAAGATCTTCCTCATAACGCACTCTCACTGAATAATCATTGAAATCAGCATCTCCTTGATTGGGATATAAGTCTTCAAAGGATACTGTATAATAGCCGCTTGGCGGATAATTGACTTTAGCCGACCGAGTAGGGTCATTTGGATAAATATCTTCGGAATCCGGAACTCCATCTTTGTCTGTATCCTGAATAATTGCTACTTGAGATACTCCAATCATATACATACTTCTTCGAATCCCATATACACCTTTGATATCAATTAATGCTTTGTATTGAATTCCATTGTATGTAACAATTAGATTGACTTGACTCGTTGTTGAGTTAACAGTAAAACTTCCAGTTACATTTCCGTTTGGATTTGTGACGGCTTGAAAGTAGGTAGTAAAATTATCTGGATCATTCGCGTCTCCAATTTGAACCAATGCACCTGTTGCAGGACGTTCTGCAAAGTCATAGGCAACAATATCAAGAGTTAAAGTCTTAGTTGTATCGAAAAGAAAATCTGTCGGAGTTCCTGTATTATCACTGACTGTCATTGTAAAATTTTGTGGTCCAACAGGAGATGGGACAGAAGGATTTGCTGGGACATTGGGAGTAGATGCACCAGGACTACCCACGCCTGCAGCTGCAGTGCTCTGTGCTAATCCAACAAGCCATAGATAATTTGGATCTTGTTTTGATGAACAACCGAAGAAGAGTATAAATGATAGCAGTAGAATTGTCGTTTTCATGGTATTAACCTCACTATGTTCATAAGGATATAATACTATATAGAACCAAATATTGCAATAGTATCCTTGTTCCATCGAGAATTGTAAAACTGTTTTTTAATTGCCGATTGCAATTTTGATTCTTAGTATGATTTATATGAGTAAAGAAATTTCTCAAGAAGAAATAGAAAGTCTGTTTAAAGAATTTTATTTATTAAGAAGAAAAATTTCTGGGCTTTGCGGTAAATATAATATTAGCCGTTATCAATTTTATAAACTAAAAAAGAATTATTCCAAGAAAAGTTATTATGATTATTCTTTGGAGGAATGGGTTCATGCTTGTTTAAAAACAAATCCTAATGCAAGTCCAGAAGAAATTCGAAAGTATTTGAGTTATGTAAATAAAACAGAATATACGATTCAGGAAATAGAAATCTTTTTGTAACTACTCAGTTTGGAAAAAGTTGGATGCAAATTAGGCGATAGTGCTAGAGAGAAAAGTATTTGCCGTTATCCGCTAAAATTTTTTATGAAAGATAGAACAGACTCTAAAGTCATTTCGGGCGATTCTTCTACATTTTCTTTTTTAAATCGATGTAAATGAAATGGAAAGTTTTTAAGAGTGCGATGATGCTCAGCATTATCCCATCGCATGATTAAACTATTGTCAGCTTTCATCCATTGAAATTTATATTTTCTTTTAATAAGATTATCTATAAACAAATATACATCTCTATTATCAAGCTTTGAATTATCATTGAAAAGTATTCTTAATTCTAGTGTGTATTTATTATCCTCAAACAAGTCTGTGATGATTTCATAATTTTGAACAATGTCATTATATTTTTGAATTATGGATTCAATATATCCTCTATCGAACATTCAGAATGTAATCCTCTATTCGTTTTCGATAATCCCTTTCATTCATAGGGATGTCGCCATCCTCTTTTAATGAGTTTACTTTTTTTTGTAATGAATGAAGACTATGAAGAGCAATTTCCCAATCCATCTGATCGTCTTCTTTTTCCAACATGTCTATATGACTAATCTCTGAATGTCGTTCAGAAAATTCAGAATAATTCATCCCGTATTTAGAAATATATTTCTCTATCTCCTTTTGATAAGTCAAAATCTTTTGTGTTAAAATCGCGATTGCTTGATGTTTAGCAAATTCTTCCAGAGACGGAAAACCTAATTCTTTTATTGTATTTTCCAACAGTGCATTCATACTAAGATTATAAAATCTTGTTAAGATTTCGTCAACAGTAAAACGTAATTATAAAGTTTGTAAAAAAGTTAAAATATACGCATCTATTTCAAAACATTCTATTCTAAAAGACTCGCAATTCTTTTTTGCTTTAAGCCTTTCACTTGTAAAATAGAATGGAGACGATTATGAAAAAAGTTGGATGCAGATTATCGATAGCCACTAAAATAAAACACTACAAGGAATTAAAATGAACTTATTAATTCGATTTACAATGCTTGCCTGCTTACTTACAATATCTTGCTCTAGTGTGCAAACTTATTTTATAAATAGAGGGAATGACGCATTGGATATTGTAAATGTTGGGGTAGAAAAGAATATTTATGGAGTTAGAATAAAAATTTTTGTCCCAATTGGATATCAAAAAGCCAATAGCGGAGTAGGTTATGGATTACGAAAAGGATATTTAGGAAAATATTTTATAGGTGATCCAGAGAATAAAATTTCTATACAAAATAACGAAGATGAGGCTAAAAATTTACCCGTAGAGTATGAAATATTACTAGGGGATACGGATTTTACCTCGATCAAATCACATTCTTAAAAGTGGCTCCAATGACAGAGTAGAGTATGAAATATTACTAGGGGATACGAATTTTACAGCAAGTACAAGCTATCATAAAATAAATGATATGTCCGATACGAGATCGTGTGGTAAACATTTTCTACATGTTGTTCCCGTATTTTGGTTTTCCATAGATAATAGCCCCATAGTTAAATATAAAGGCGTCAAGCTACATCGCACAACGAAAAGCGGCTATTATATGTTTGCTTCTGATTTGACTATTTTTGAAATTTCCTTTGGAGTTTATTATGGATTTCGACTTGGAATTAATTTCGATGAACTTTTAGATTTTTTATTTGGAATATTCGGATTTGATTTTAAGGGTGATTATGGAGCAAAATATTTTACCTTTTGTATTGATTATTCGAAATCCACAGAGAAGGAATTAGAAACGCGAACTAAAATTCTTGATAGAATAAGGACGAATACGACAAGTGAGAATACAAAATAAAGAAAATATTATTGACATCTTTCTTCTTAATTCTTCTTCACTGCGACCAATCTCTACTATCGTCAGTTGCAAATTCAAATGATTTAAAACTTCTTTTCTATAATTTTCGAAATGTCACAACATCTATGACCGACTTGCACTGAGTCATGTCGAATGTGTAAACACCGATAACTAAACGATGAATAATTTTGAATTATCATATCTTTTATCGGTGTCCTCGGTGTTTATCGGTGGTAATCTTTTAATTTTTCTGTTACATCGAACTAGCGTTACTTACAATCAAGTGGTTGATTTAAAACATTTTTACAATTTACATTTCCATTCGGAAAATACGTTATTCTACTTAAGAATTCTGCCTTATTAGAAAAATTTTCTTCTGCTTCCAAGTTTCCATTTGGAAAATAGAACTTCCAGGATAAGATTTTATTGTCTTTCTCGTATGCGCCGGTATATTCTAATTTGCCGCTAGGATAAAATTTTTCCCATTTTCCCGATTTAAATCCTTGGTCGTATTCGCCCTTTTCTTCTAGCTGTCCATTGCTGTAGTATCTTTCATAGGGTCCGTGTTCGTTTCCGATGAGATTGGTTTCTACCCAGAAGTCTCTCTTAAACTTGTGGCTGAAGTTTTGTTTGTAGTAAATATTCCCATTCGGGAAATACCAATGCCATAGTCCGTCCCTTAAATTGTTTACATAGTTTCCTTTGCTGAGTAGGTTTCCATTAAACTCAGAGAAAAATTCACATTTACCATTGCGAATACCGATCTCATTTAATTCACAATCAGAATAGAGTTTACCGTTGTCATACCAAATGTATTCATGCTTATCTTTTCTTAAGACAAATACATTTTTTTTGCGATCAAAGCTTGCTTCCTTTGGAACTCCTGTCGGATAGTTCATTTGGTTGTCTAGGGAACATTGTGTGATTAATATTAAAAAAGAAATAAAAAATAATTTCAGAGTGAATTGGTTCATCTGCTTCATTTTAAGAATATTATCTAGAGAGCAAATATTTTTTAAACTAAGGTAAATATCTTTACAGGAGTAATTCTGCCTTTGACTCTTACTGTATCAATTTCCCTCCAATCAAGCTCGTTATTTGCCATTTCGTTAGGGATTTGCATTGCTTGAATAAAAACATCTTCAGTCATTAAAAATTCAATTTCATATTGTTTTGTCAATTGCTCGATTCTAGAAGCAAGATTCACAACATCTCCAATGACTGTATACTCCTTTCTAAGTTCAGATCCAACATTTCCTGTTACTGCATTTCCTGAATGAAGTCCGATTCCTATTTTAGTAGGAGGAATTTTGCTAACACGAATGTATTCTTTTGTCATTGATAAAATTTCTCTAGAAGCTTTTACTGCGTTATAGCAATCTCTCCCATTGGATATAGGTGCTCCAAATACAGCCATAAAGCCATCACCTAAAAATTTATTTATGATTCCATTGTTTTGGTTTACGATCTCAATCATAAAAGCGAATAACGTATTTAAAAAGTTTACAACTTCAACTGGACTTTTATTTTCTGAAAAACTTGTAAAGTTTCTTATATCTAAAAACATAACGCAGACATGTTTTATCTCGCTATCAATGTCAACATTCTGATTGAGTAATTTATCTACAACTTCAGGAGATACATGTTGACCAAAGACATTCATTAGTTGTTTTTTCTCTTCAATCGTTTCAATCGATTTTAAAAATCCTTCTCTGATTTGAACAGCGACTAATCCCGATATACCTCCACCAATTAAAAAAAAGCAAGATCTCAAATAAAAGAGTGGGAGTTCAATCGACATCATATTTAAAGATTTAATTTGATTGGTGTTGTAGTAATAAAGACAAAGACCTAGATACTCAGCTGCCGCAACAAAAGAAGTAAACAAAGATAATTTAAAATTTAATCGTAAAGTAGAGAGAAGTATAAAAAAGAAATAAACTAATAAAATAGGTGAAACTAGTGCATCTGTTGGTTCTTGGAAATATCCAAACAAAATCATTCCCAATGTAGGGACACTTGTTTCCACAAATGCATTTCCATAACGTATAAACTCTGGTGGTTGAATGTCTTTTTTTATAAAGTTAGAGAAAATAAACCGGACTACGATCTCATAAATAAAAAAAAGAAATAAAATCGCAATGGAATATTTTGATCCTTCTAATGCAGTTGGATATTTATTGATTAGAGAATCAGGAATAAAAAATCTTAGAATGATTTGAACAAATAGAATAAATGCAATTAAGGAAGCGATGATAGTTACACGCTTTTTTTCATTTACAAGCATTTGCCTGTAAAATTCATCTTGATAATTACTTTTTATTTTAGGTAATAGAGGTTCTAGAAACTTAGGGCGGATATGCTTCATAGTAATTTACAATTCTATGAGATATGTTTCAATTAAATCAAATAGTTTTTCAGTTTGGTTTAAATCTGGTAATTCAATTGTTTTTTCTAATGCATGTTTGAGAATAAGACCGATTTTGCGCTTATCTAGGTTTGGAAATCTCTCGATGATTTGATTTCCATTTACTGCTAAATCTTTTATCGAGAGTGGAACTGTTGAATGAAGGATGGATTCAATTTCTTTTTGAAACTTAAAAACTGAGGTCTCGCTATTAAATAATTTTAAAAAGCTCATAATTCCATGAAAATAAGAATCGAAGGAACGATTTCCAGTATAAGAAACTACTTTAGCGGCAAAGCGTCTATTCTCCCAATCAGATCCATTTTCTAGCGTGGGATTTTCTTTAAATAATTCAAGATAGAACAGGCAATCATTTAGATTCGCTCTAGAATATCGAATATCTCTTAGAAATTGTTCCGCATTTTCTTTTTTTTCATTTGTCTCTAATAACCAGTCTAGCATAAATGCGAGTCTTAAACCAAGCGGGGTTAATTCTAATTTGCCTATGATCTCAATATCCGCAGAATTTTGATGATTTATTTTTGCCTTTGTAAACAATTCGAATATTTTGTTTTTTTGTAATTCGATTAAGCCTATTGATGGATTTTTAGAAATTAGAATTTTATTTAACTCATCATGAAAGCGTTCCTTAGAAATTTTCTCTGTAATGTTTCTCGTTTTTAAAATTGCTAAGTAGGTTTCTTCCTCAATTGTAAAACCGAGAGTAGATAAAAAACGAATTGCTCTAATTGGTCTAAGCCCATCCTCTCCGAATCTCTTTAATGGGTCGCCTATCGTTCGAATTATTTTTCTTTGAATATCTTCCAATCCATTGTGTTCATCTATTAATCTTTCATTTATTAGATCTAAAGCAATTGCATTCATAGTAAAGTCTCTTCTTTTCATGTCTTCAGAAAGAGACTCACCAAATTCTATTCTATCTGGTCGCCGCCCATCAGTATAATCCATGTCTCGTCTATAGGTTGTAATCTCATAGCTGCGATCTCCAATTAAAACTGTTACTGTGCCATGCTTAATTCCGGTTTCGATCACTCTTTTGAAAAGCTTTTTAACTTCATCTGGTTGCATGGAAGTGGTAAGATCATATTCATCAGGATATTTACCTAGAATTAAATCTCGAACAGATCCACCAATTACAAAGGATTCTTTTCCTTTTTTTTGAATTTCATTTGAAATGAACTCGAGGTCTTTTTTGAAAGTATCGGGGATACTATTGATTAGCTGCTTTGCCTGTGTCATTAAGAAGCAGAAAGTTCGTCTAATTTATCGCAGATAGCATCCATTAGAACTTGTTTCTTTAATTTTCCAGTAAGTTCAATTGAATTCTTTTGTTTGTATCTACAAGGAAGGGAATTTAGGACATCTATATAAAATTGAATAAACTTTTCTTCATCCCAATGAATTGTTTTATATCTTGGTAGAATCTCTTTCAGGCATTCTTTCACTCGTTTTTCATTAGAATTGAAAACGGTAGAAGTCCATTTCTTTATCTTTATGACTTTTTCAACTTTTACTGGCAATTTTTACAAAGACCTCTAATGATAATTTCTAATGATCGAACCCTAAAATCCTCAATATTTTTTTTAAATTGAAACTTGTATGCATCTTCATCAAAACATTCCATCTTACCGCAGGAATCGCAAACTAAATGACTATGTTCGGGTTTGGCTTCATTTTTTATTTCAAAATATGTGACTCTTTCATTAGAAGGCAAGGATTTAATAATTTTTTTTTCGGCAAATTCAGAAAGGGTTCTATAGACAGTCACTCTATCCCACACATCTTTATCGGGTAGGTGCTCCATTATATAAGTATGAGTGATCGGTTTATGTGTATTGTAGAGTATTTTCAACACTTCAATTCGACTTCGAGTGATTTTTAAATCTGCTTTTTGAAGTATTGCTTTTAAATCTTCTTGTTTTACCATAGCTATTCTTTGTATATTTCAGCTGTTTCATTCCAAATGGATCTGTATTTGATTCCCATTTGTATATTTGCTTTTAATAATTCCTGAATTTTTATTCCTTTGTCTGGATCTAGAATGAGTTTCATAAAAGGCATTTCTTGTTTTCGTGAAATTATATTTTGAATTTCTTGATCCGCTTGTTCTAGGCTGGATTCACATTCAGTCTTGTAATCGGGAAATTGATAGGCTGAGCAAAGAGCAGCTACAGTCATATAATCACCAGTTCGAATTGCTTCCTTAATTTTTAGTTCTTGCGGATTTCTTTTGCAGGATGAAAAGAAAAGCACAATAAATGAAGACAATATCAGAATTGGTTTAATTTGAAGAAATTTTTTATTATAGTTACTATCGTTATACATAAATGTTTTAAGCTAAATACATAAAAGATAAAATGATGATTAATACAAATAAAATTCCTACAACAACACTCATCATTTTACCTAATTCAGATCTCTCCTCTTTCTTAGCTACCTGCTGGTTTTTCTTAGACAAAGCTAATTTAACAGGTCTTTCTTCGAAAGCTCTAAGTAAAATTCCATTTGGTCCTTTTGCAAAGATATGGAATTCATTTTTACCACCTGTTATGATTTTAAGAAATTCTCCAGCTATAGGTTTGATTGTTCCTTCTTTACTAACGGCTCCTACACTTTTTGCCAATGCTTTTTCTTCTGGAGTTTCAAAGGGAAGAACAAATAACAATTTCATATTTTCTTTCAGACTATCAAAATCGATACCCGCAACAGGAGATACAATTGTTTTGCACATAAGAACTTGTTTATAATTCTTTTGCACATCATTGATCATTGCTTCAGCTTTTATTTTTTCAGGAGAATTTTCTAATATTGGAACAACAACTTTTGTTGGTTCTTTTTTTACTTCTTTATATGGATTTTGAATTGGTTTATAGATTTCAGCTAACGGATTATTGATTCTGAATTTTAAGCTATTCACTTTCTCTATATCGATTTGCATTTTAGTGCTTTGTATTTTTAATTCATTATTCATGATCTCTTGCATCATCATACAAAAATCATTATAGTTTTTCTTTCCCATTTTAGGAAAAAGAGAAAGTAGGTTAGTAGGATTAATTCCTTTATAAAGCGCGCGTCCAATCCGATCCGAAAGAGCCTTTTCGATTCCTCCTCCTTTTACTGTTTCAATTAAATCAATCAGGAATTGGGAATAGTTTTCAAAGGTTCGAATACGATTGATAAGAGGTGAGTTTCCAAAAATAGAGTAGATTTCAATTAATTCGCCTTTTTCGATTGAGAAAAGAAATAAGAGAATACCACTTCTAGTTTCCACAAAGACGGATGCCTTTACTATCAAAGCATCCATTAACTTCCCTTCTAAAACTAAATTTACATTTTCATCGGATGATACCGACTCAAGTGCCATTGTGATTAATTCATTTTGTGATTCGTTTTCGGAAGCCATTTTTTTGTGCCCTTAAATTTTTATATCGGATAAAAAAGTTCATTCTTTGCCATTAAAACCATATCGCATTGGTACATAATCTGGATGCATAGGGAGTTCTACCTTGGCGACTGTTTCCTGCTTAACCTTAGATGAGAAAATTGTAAATAGATGACGATCGAAACCACTTTGAGCTAATAGGATTTCTACCATCGTGATTCCCATTCCTGCTCCTTCCGTATTGTCACCATGCTCTATATAAAACTCAAAGAGATTATCATATTTCTTTGCATTCATAAATTTCTCTCTGATGCGAGCTTCTTCCTTTTTCAAAAGTGGGAAATTATTTATAATTCTCATTACGATTTTATCTTTATTATAAAATAACTTAATCTTAATAAAAAATCCGTTTGCTTTCATTTTACTTCTATAATGTGGAAATTTTTTATCAGTTAAATTATCCTTAAAAGAACTCATAAACTTATCATACTCAGAATCATCACTAGGATCAATTCCCATTTCTTTGAATGTGAGTCTTTTAATTGCTGCTTTTGTTGAATTAACAATAAGCTCTTTGGCACATGTATATAAAAGATCCATCAAATCAATTCGGTTGTATTTCAAAAGAATTGTCTTGATGATGAATTTTAATTTTGCTTCTCCAAGCTCTCCTAGGACATATGTAATAAAGATAACTGTTTTATTAGAATCAACTCCATGTAAAACCTTCGATTTAAATTTTTCGGTTAGAAGGTGTTCATCCGAATTGGTAGGGATTGTTCCGTTCAAGTTATCCATAATTGAGGTTACAGTTTGTTAACCACATCCATTACAGAAGAGATGTTCGCTTTGCAATTTATAATTTGATTTACGAGTTTTGAATTTATTTTTGCAATTTGATTCTCGTGATATTGAACCTTAAACTCTGTGAATTTAAGTCCATTTGCCGTGGAAATTACAATAACTCTTTCTCCTTTTCGAACATTTCCTTTCTCGATTTGTTTAAAGAGTGCAGCAAGAGCAACTCCTGTGTGTGGATCATTGTAGAGTCCATGAAGATCCCCACGAGCTGCTGCGTCTGCCAATTCATGTTCCTCGGCTTCTTCTACAATTCCGTTGAATTTTTGAAGTGTGCGGATAGCCTTTTTTACAGAAACTGGATTTCCAATTTGGATCGCAGATGCTAACGTTTTTTTTGCATCAACAGGTGAGAACTCTGAATAACCTTTTAAGTATGATAAATAGAGTGGATTCGCGTTATGTGCCTGAGCTAGAATAATTCTAGGTAGTTTATTGATCAAGCCTAGTTCCTGCAACATTTCGAAACCATTTCCAAGGGCTGATACATTTCCAAGATTTCCGCCTGGAATTACAATCCAATCTGGAACGTCCCAACCGAGTTGTTGTGTCATCTCAATAGAAATAGTTTTTTGTCCTTCGATTCGAAGTGAGTTCATTGAATTAGCAAGATAAATTCCTGCTTCTTTGGAAACCTCTTGCACTATTTTCATACATCCATCGAAGTCTGTATCTAGAGAAATAACTTTTGCTCCATTGGATACTGGTTGTATTAATTGTGCGTTAGACACCTTATTTGCGGGAAGAAATACGATTGTAGGTATACCAGCTTTTGCCGCATAGGAGGCAAGTGCAGCAGATGTGTCTCCTGTGCTCGCACAAGCAACTGCCTTAATTTTAATTCCATCTGCAATCAGCTGATTCACATGGCTTACAAGAACTGTCATTCCTAAGTCTTTAAAAGATCCTGTGTGAGAAACACCACATTGTTTGACATACAATTCAGAAAGCCCTAATTCTTTAGAGAGTCTTTTTGCTTCATACAAATGAGTAAAGCCTTCTCCTGAGCTTACAATATTTTCGGTGCGTAGATCGGGTAATACCCATTCTCTTTTGCTCCAAATGCCTGATTGGTTTGGAAATCGAACGTCTTTTAAGCGATCATCAAAAAGAGTTTTCCATTCTTCGCTAGAAGTCTTTTTTAATTCATTTAGGTCGTGTTTTACTTGGAGTAAATCCCCGCATTTCCTACAGAGATATACTATCTCTTGGAGCTCGTATTCGCACTTACAATCTGGATTGATACACTGAAATAGGGCGGAATATTTTGGTTTTGATGTAACGAATGTCATAAGTATAACTTTCAATTTGTAGCTAATATATAAAATATAGCAAGAAAAAATTTACTAACTATCCTTCTACCAAAGGAAGAAATTCATGTGGAAGGTTGGATTAAGTTATACGTTGCGGGATGTGATTGGATGAGTTGGAGAGATTTTAAAATTAATTTTTTCCCGATCTGGGTATTATTCCAAACATTGAGTCCAGAAGGATGAGGGAGCGGAATCCAGTCAAACTCATGTTTATAAAGGGAAGTTTTGTATTGGTTCCCAATCACTTTTTCCAAAGTATATTTGGAATTTCCAATTAGTAAATCAATTGCCATTTTACCAATTGGTATGATTAAACTTGGTTTGTGGTATTGAATTTCATACTTTAAATAGATACTACAATTCTCTATTTCTTCTGCATTTGGTTTTCGATCACCACTCTTTGCTTTTCCTGGAAAGCATCGACAGACCGCTGACATATTGACTTGTTGCCTATAAATCTCTTCTTGGATTCCAATGGAAGCAAACCATTTGAAGAGTGTTTTGCCTGCTGTATAAGAAAAAGGCTTTCCATGTTTCTCTTCATGAATCCCGGGAGCTTGTCCAATCGAGATGATTTTAGCTTTTTTTACAGAGCCTACGATTGGCTTGCTCTGCATTCCTTTGCATTTCTGACAGGATAAGAGAGAAGATACAAATTCATTATACGATTTAAACTGCATAGTTTCTTTGTTAGAAAATCACAGTGATACTAAGATGCTTATGAGAGAGTTTTGATTCATAAACGGATTTTCTCTACACAATCTTTCTATCAAAAAGTATGATAAAGTTTACCAAATACAAATGAAATATACTGAAGAAGAAGAAAAATCGAGCAAATTTTTTAGATTCAGAAATCATCAATCGAATAGAGAGGTAAATCATGAGTAAACACAATGCAACAGTGGAATACAAATAAAAGGTTCCTACTCGATCAGATACAAAATAAAATCCAACACAAGAAATGGAATATAGAATTGTATACATGAAGATTGCCTGAACTGTCTTCTTCAATCCGCGAACTACAGGCATCATCGGGAATTCTGCTGAGTCATAGTCTTCTTTTAGAAAAATGGCAAGCGCCCAGAAATGTGCTGGTGTCCATAGAAAGATCATTCCAAAAAGAGTCCATGCAGAGAGAGGCAAACTGTTCGTAACCGCTGCATACCCGATTAAAGGTCCAATGCATCCAGAAATTCCACCGATTACAATATTTTGATCGGTTCTCGGTTTCAAATAGATCGTATATAAAAAGATATAGAGTAATAAACCAGCTAACGCACATAGAGCAGTTAAAAGATTAGCAAAATAATATAAAATTCCAAAGGAAAGAAAGATAAAAAATAAACCCACAGTCAAAGCTGTTTTTGGTTTAATTTCTCCTTTTGGCAAAGGTCTATTTTTTGTTCTCTCCATTCTAGAATCTCGATCGATTTCAATGTATTGATTTAAGATAAAAGAAGCGGAGGACATAAAAAATGTTCCTATTAGAGTCATTGCAACTAAAAATCCGGTTGGATGACCATCACCACCCAAATAGAGACCAGGTAAGGATGTAACCAATACGAGTGTAGTGACTCTTGGTTTTATTAATTTATTCCAGATAGAAATGTATTTTAAAATGGATGACATGAGCGGCTAATTAGAGTTATCTTCTGGTAAAATTCTATAAAACAAAGCAGTGTAATTTAAAATGAATACTGCAACTCCTACTCCAGTATGCAATGCAGTAACTAGGATCGGTAGTTGAAATAGAACATTGGATACACCTAAAATGATTTGTAGTCCAACAGTATGAAGAGCCATTTTTAAAAAGAGACGAGTGCGTCGATCATATGATTTAAAAATAGAAATTGAAAAGTTAATTACAATTAAGATTAAAATGATATACGCCACAAATCTATGCTCCATTTGAATACGAACAAGACCTTCCATTTTTGGAAACCAACTACCATGACAAGTTGGCCAGTCTGGACAAGCAAGTCCTGCATAATTAGAACTTACTCTTCCTCCCATAAAAAGTTGGAAAAAAATAAGAATGACAGTAATTGTGAGAAGTAAGTTTCTAGTCGTAAAAATCTGGTTCCACTGAATGAATGAGACTAATTCTGTTTCAGATTTTAGAATGTAGTTTGCTTTGGCTGTGATGCTTACGATTAATGTGAACAGTAACACTGCATTGAGTAAATGCATATTTACAGTTCCTGGATCGAGTAATTTGGTAACAGTAAGCTTTCCTAGTATCACTTGATTGACTAATACAACTAGAGCGGTTACTGCAAGTAAACCAAATCGTTTTCTTAGTTCAGAATTCTTAAAAATAACAATGGATAGACCAAGAATTACAAAACCAAGTAGACCTGAATAGATACGGTGTCCAACTTCCATCCAGATTCTAAACTCAGGAGGCGGAATCACTTTTCCATAACAAAGAGGCCAATCAGGACATGCAAGTCCAGAATCAGTCGCACGCACGAGTGGTCCAAATAAAATATTTATAAAAATTAAGATCGAAAGTAAAAAAGCTAAACGATAGACGGTAGAAATTGATTTGAGAAAAGCATCCTTCATTCTAGTCTCTGGCTCCGGCTTGTCTGAGCATTGAAACAATCTCAGGCCTTCCTCCTTTAATTGCAAATGTGAGTGCTGATTCTTCTGAATTTGTTCTAGAGTTTGGATTTGCTTTGTTTTCAAGGAGTAGACTCACTGCATCTTTTCTTGCAAAGAAAACTGCATGGACGAGAGCAGTCTTTCCTTCTTTATCTTTTGCATTGATTAAAATTCCTGGTCTACTCAGAAGATAACGTAGAATTTCTACGTGACCGTTAGCAGAGGAATACATAAGAGCAGTTTTTCCTGTCTCTTTTTGTTTACGGTTTACATCTGCTCCTGCTTCTACTAAAAGTTTCACTAATTCTAAATTATTATCAACGGATGCGATAAGAAGCGGAGTCATTTCTCTTGAATCGGTCGCATTCAGATTCACTTTAGATTTGAGAAGGATTTTCACCTTCTCAATGTTTGTATCTTTCACTGCCTCTATGAATTCTTCATTTACATCTGCACTGAGAGTAAATGAAAAAAAGAAGAGGCTAATCAGGAGTAAACGGTATAGCACAGTTAACCTCTTAAGCACAAGCAACGATCAAATCGCCACCGGCTTTTACTTCTCCATTTTGATCTACAGCTTCCACTGTGAGAGTGATTAACTTTTCCCCATTTTCTTCTTTTTTCTTTTTGATTACACCTTTGCAGGTAAGAACAGATCCTAGCTTGGTCATTGCTTTGAATTTTACTCCAAAGAATTTAATTTGTTTTTGGTCTACCCAATTTGTGCAAGCGCGACCGATTAGTGCCATAACAAACATACCATGTGCAATTGTTCCATCTAAACCATTAGCAATTGCAAAGTCTTTGTCATTGTGGATAGGATTAAAATCTCCACTTGCTCCCGCATAACGCACTAGATTCGCATGAGTGATTGCAGGTAGTGTAAGAGAAGGAATTTCTTGACCCACTTCTACTTTATCAAATTCGATTTTCATAAATTACTCCTTAGTTAGGTCTGATGACAATCGCCATCTCTGCTTGAATGCATGGTTCATTTTTAGAATTATGGTAGGTAGTTCTAAAAGTTACCATATCCATCTTTCCTGTTTTCACATCTACAACCTCTGATTGTGCCCATACATTTCCTGGATAGAGAGGTTTTAGGTAAGTGTATTCTTCTTTTAGGTGAAGAAGACGCTTAATATCAATTCCAAAAGAGGTCATATCTTCCCAAATTTTAGGATAGCCCCAGAACTGAACAGCAGTTTGGAAGGTAGGGGGAGCAGGAATATCATCATAGCCAGCTTTTTTAGCAGCTTCTATATCGAAATAAATTGGGTTTGTTTCCCCAATTGCAATGCAGAACTCTTTAATCTTGCCACGTTCCACAGTAAAATCAAAACGATCCATTTTTTTTCCAACGATGTCTTTGGAAAGTGCACTCGTAGTTTCGCTCATAATTAGAACTCCGTGTATATTACTGAATCTACATATTTCAAAATTGAAGTATTCAGTCTATTCTTTATTTTGGATATGGAGACTTGCAATTTGTGACATATTCGGGGCGATTCGAAGAAATCTACTCTCTTCTATTAGATGAATGCTTTAGTATTAAGAAAAATTTTGAAAGATTACCACAGATGAGCACCGAGGACACCGATAAAAGATTCGATGATTTTCAAATGTGAATGTTTCCTTATTACTTTGTTATCTTAAGCTCTTGAATGTGCAAATCTATCGATACTTTCCGAAAGAAATTTTTTAATGTTGAGAAATTTCTTTTCCATTGTAAAAGAAATTAAACTCTCCTTGGTTATTATAAGAGATAGAATTCTTTCCTTCTTTATAAATGGTGATTGAGCTTTCCTGAATTGGTTTCATTTTTTTGAAGTCGATTTTACAATCATATGCATCCATTTCTTCCATTAATTTAAATTTGAAAGAACCAAATCGAATTATCGGAGCATCTACTCGATATAATTTTTCTTTCCAGAGAATATAAAAATTTTTTGAACTCTCGACTTGGAACAAAATCGAATAACCATCCTTTGCCTCTGAGTCTTTGCAATTTAATTGATTTACAGTATATAATTCATTGATTTTTCCGGTAGACCAATTTACTTTTTCTTTTGCAAAACTCCAGGTTCCACCACTTCCTGCATCTCCATCTCCATACCCATCCATTAAAAGATCATTTTCATTGAACCAATCTTTTACTCTTGTCCAGTAATGATTCCGACAAGCTTTTTGCTTATCGTTTCCTATGCGTTGAATCAATTTAGAGTTTTTAGAACGAATCTCCATAAAACAGGAATCGATGTAGCCAGTATACCGATTGCAGTCACAATTTTTATAAGGGGAAATTATTTCAAAATACTTCGATCTATCTGGACTTTCTTTTTTGTTGATTACATTATACGTTCCAATATACGATTTAGGCAGAAAACCAATTTTATTATTATATCTTATTTTTAGGGCAGAATCATAACTGAATAAATTTGTTTCGTCCTTTTTCGTCTCTCGAATTTCAACACGCGAAAAACTAGGTATAAAAAAAGATTCAGTCATTTCAGTAGATTTGGATCCATTGTTATTCGAATTAAAACTTGTAGTGAAAACTCCATAAGGGACGTTAATAAAATAATAGGGATCACTAAAGACTGAATTCGGAAAGAAAAGAAGAAAGATAATTTGAAAGAAGAGTTTTATATAGTTTCTCATATTTGAATAAAAAAGATTGCGTTCCATCTAAGAAGTGTGTCTAAATTCAAAACACTTGTTCTAATTCAATTTCCATTCCAGCGACTAATCGTGATTTGGCGATTTCGGTTTTAGAATGTTCAGCAAAGGAGATAAATTTTCCATTTTGATTTTCGAAGAGTTCTACAGTTTTTTGGATAGGGTCTACAACCCAGTATTCGCGCACGCCAGACTTTTCGTATGTCGTCTTTTTTTGTTTTAAGTCGTAATATGCCGTGGAAGGAGACAGAATTTCTACCACTAGATCAGGAGTACCTTCAATTTTGTTTTCTTTCATCTTAGGAAAGCTTTCGTTTAATAGAATTCGAATGTCTGGCTGATAAACATCTTTTTCGGAAAGCATTACATCTAATGGAGATACAAAGACTTTTCCGATTTTATTTTTAAGTAAGAAATTTCGAAAAAGGCTGCTGAGATTTAATAAAATATCTTGGTGGTATAAACTGGGTGATGTTATTTCAATAATTTCTCCTCCTATTAATTGGAATTTTCCTCCTTCTGGAGTTTTCAAATAATCAGCATAGGTGGACTCTTTTTTTTCTGCACCAAAGTCATATACGATCATGAGAATACAGTAACAGTTTTATAATATTCGAGTCAAGAATTAAACAAACAGTGAGTATTCGCATTGACAGTGGTTGCTTTAAGAAACAATTTAGTTTGACTAGGAGTAATCGTATGAAATTATTTTTATTTTTTAGCCTTCTATCCATTTCTATTTTTGCGGATGGGGAGAATTTGAAATCAGCATATGTTGATTATGATGCATTTGAAAAGATAGTGGCAGAGGTGAAAGAGCATAGAAAGAACCGTCTTGTTTCTCTAGAAAAATTTTTAGAAATGTCGAAAGAAGACAAAGTTATAATTTTAGATACACGTTCACCCGCGATGTATAAGAGTAAGCATATAAAAGGAGCTGTGCATCTAAACTTTTCTGATTTTACACAGAGAAATTTAGCGAGAGTGATTCCAAGCTTTGATACGAAAGTGCTGATCTATTGTAATAATAATTTTGAGGATGACCAAGTAAATTTTGCCTCTAAAATTGCAGCACCTCCTGTAGCTAATAATACGACTCCAATCACACTTGCTCTAAATATTCCAACTTATATTAATTTGTATGGGTATGGATACAAAAATGTTTATGAACTGAAAGAGTTAGTTTCTGTAAGGGACGAACGAATCAGTTTTGAAGGAACTTCTGTTCTTTCTTTACCCCAAACAGAATCTAAAACAAAATCTAAATCTAAGTAATATAAGGAAAAAATTTGAGAAAAATTATTTTATACATGCATATGTCTCTAGATGGAGTTGTATCGGACTTAGAAAAATGGGCATCTATTCAAGATGATACGTTATACGACTCAATGGAGCGTTATGATACGGTAGATACTGTCTTATTTGGGGGAAATACCTTTAATCCGATGGCAGAGTATTGGAAAAATGCAGAGCTAAATTCTTCCGATCCTCTTGAGAAAGATTTTGCAAAACAGATCAATTCTAAAAAGAAGTTTGCTTTGATCAATCGGGATTTGCATATCGATTGGAATGCTTCTGAAAAATTACTCTATACTAGCATTGAAGATTTGAAATCAAAACTAAATGAATTAAAAGCCAAAGAGGGAAAGAATATTTCTGTGGAGAGTGGAATTCGAACCTGGCATTTGTTTTTAGAAAATTCTCTCTTTGATGAAATTTGGCTTAGAATTCAGCCTGTGATTGCTGGTAGCGGAACACGGCTATTTGACTCTGTAAAAAATAAAATGAACTTAGAAGTTGTAGAATCGAAACAGTTTCCTTCTGGGATACTCGGAGTGACCTATCGTAGAACAAAGAATTGATTTTATAATATATCAATTCCAAGTATTAATCTATCGTCATTGTAGGCAGCTCCATTTGCAAATGCTTCTGATCTGGAAATAATTCCATCGATGATTTGGTGTATATCTTGATTTTCTTCACAGGACTCTTTAATGATTTCGGCGAGTCCATCATTGCCTAAAATTTTTTCCTGAACATTTCTTATTTCTATGAATCCATCCGTAATCCAAAAGATCTTATCTCCTGAATTTAGTTCAATAGTTAATTGTTCATAGGATAAATTCCTCATGAGACCTAACGGAGATCCTGGCATCTGGTAAATTTCTGTTATCCGCTTTTCTTTTCTATAGATAAATGGATAGGGATGACCACCTCTTGAAAATGTTAAGAAAGCTTTGTTATTCTGAAATTCAATAAATCCATAGAGTGCAGTGAAATAATAGTCCTCCCCTAAATATTGTTCTGCTTCATTGTTTAGATACTCTAAATAACTTTTAGGGGATAATGAGTAGTATTCGCGTGCTCTATACGAAAGCGCATAGGCGAGAGCGGCTATTAATGCAGCAGAGATTCCATGACCAACCACATCTCCGATCAATAAACCTAGTTTCCCATCAGGAAATTTTACAATGGAAAGAAAATCTCCTCCTACTGGATTTAGAGGAATGTATTTATAACTGATATTGCATTCATTCATTTTAGGAATTTTAGGAAGAGAAAATTCCTGAACAAGTTTAGCAGAATGTAAATCCTGTTTATAGGTAGAAATCATATCCTGTAAGTTTGTTTCCATTGTATTAGAGCGAATGATTTCAATTTTCATTTCCCGATTGATTCGCATCAGTTCTGCCAATGCATTTTTTATAGTGATTTGTTTTCCACCTGCATAACCGGCGAGTAATCCTAAAAAGAAAGGAGCTGTATCGATGATCCACAACAGTGGTGTGTTTTTTTGTGTTAAAAGGAGCAGTTCAATATCAATCGACTGAAAAAACGAATAAGACTGTAAAATAGTTGAAAAGAATGGAAATAATAGACCAAATAGGGAACCATAGAACGTATATCGATTTATATATGACTTCCATTCGAGTATCATGGTTTAAATTAGAGTATTTTAGAAGCTTAGAAATTGATTCTTAATTTGTAAAATCAAAAAACTAAATCGATTTGTTTTATTCTTTGTGCAGAATGCAATAGTAAGTGAAATTTCATTCGATAATCTATTTACTCCATTTTATTTGTAAATGGTTTCGTATTCTATACTTTTGATTTATATAAAGTGATAAAGAGTTTTAATTTTAATATGATTCGATACCAAATTGCAATCGTGATCTTGTCAATATTCTTGTTCTGCTATAAAGGAAAGCCATCTATACCAACTCGGGCAGATTGGAATCATTTCTCCAAGGATAACTGGAATGAAATAGATATGGTTCATAAATATATAATGAAAGAAATGCCTAATAACGTTTTTACTATAGAAGAAATTTTAAGACAAGGGACTGAATGGAAGAACTTGGATGAGCCACCTTTTGTTATTCCTCCAAAACATCTTTGGAAAAATATTTTACCTACAATTTATTTTATCAATAGATTTATTATTCCCAAAATTGGTGAAGTAGAAATTGTTTCCTCTTATAGAACAAGAGTTTACAATCAGTTAGCCGGTGGAGCTAAAAATAGCCGCCATTTAACCTTTAATGCATTTGATATGATACCCAAGAAAAAGATTTCTAGAGAGCAGTTGCATACTATTCTAATTCAAATATGGGAAAAAGAAGGTAGGCAATACAAGGTTGGTCTAGGGCTTTACTCTGGACTTCGATTTCATATTGACACATCTGGATTTAGGAAATGGTAAAATGAAAATAGTAAAAGTTTTTTTATTTATTCCAAGTTTTGTTTTATTTACTCATTGTTTTTGTTTTCTAAAGGAACGAACAAAGGAAGAAATATACCAAAAAATTTTTCAAGAAAATCCAGTTTTTATATCAGATGGATTTGATTTCCCAGTTGGAGCGCCTAACGCAAAGAAATACTACGATGCTCAACCTTTCGGTAAAAATTCGCATTTAGGAGAAGATTGGAATCGAGTGGATGGTATGGATTTAGGAGAGCCAGTCTATGCTAGTTCAAATGGAATTGTTAGTTTTGTGCAAGATATTGGTGGTGGGTGGGGAAATGTAGTTAGAATTGTGCATTGTATGCCTGATGGTAAATTGTATGAAACATTGTATGCACATTTTCAAACTGTAATTGTAAAACCAAATGCTATGGTTTTAAGAGGACAAAAGATTGGAACGATTGGAGATGCAGGTGGAAAATATTCCCCTCATCTACATTTTGAGTTAAGAGAAGATATTCATCTACCGGTTGGTCACGGCTATTCAGTGTTAACCGCTGGATATTTAAATCCCAAGGAATTTATAAAAAAAAATCGAAAGTTAGAAGTTAAGTCAAAGTAAAGGGGCGTCTAACAATCGTGAAGTCAATTTTCCTTATTTTTTTATTCCTTATAGCTTGCACTCCGGATGGTCCAACCTATATACCTGAGAGCGATGCGAGAGCCCGTCTTTATTTACTCACTATATTAAAATGCTCTAGCTCGGGAGGTGATCCAAGAGCCAAGAGTTTAGATATATTTTCTTTTGTGGAAAAGCAATTTAAAACGAATACATTAGCTGAATCCGATCGCAAAAAGGTAATCTATTACAAAAAAGACTACCAGAAGTGCGAAACCTTAATTTCAATATTGCCGATTGATAAATGCGATTTTAAAGGAATCGATTTAATCAATCTAGCTTCAAAAGGTGGAATTTGTAAGTTAGAACCAGCCAGTTATTATAATTTTTAAACTACTTGTAAATGGAATCAATTAGATGTTGGTATTTCTCTGCTATTACATGTCGTTTAACGGATAGTTTTGCAGTTAGTTCATCTCCAACTTCAAATTGTTTTGGTAGTAATCTGAAATCTAAAACTTTTTCAAATGACTTAAATCCATTCTCTGCACTGATTGCTTTTTTTATTTCCTCACTTAATTTTTGATATACATATTTATTTTCTGCGATTGATTTATAGTCTTGTCCATATTCTTTGAACCGGTCTAGATTCGGAACAATTAAAGCCCCTAAAAATTTTTTATCCTGTCCAATTACCATACATTGATCGATGAATTCTGAATGAAGAAGTCTATGCTCTATTGGAACAGGTTCAACATTTTCTCCGCTGAGCAGAACAATGGTTTCTTTGGATCTACCAACAATCTTCAGGCAACCGTTATATGTCATAACTCCTAAATCTCCTGTATTCATCCAACCGTCTTTTAAAACCTTGGAAGTGGCTTCCGGATTTTTGTAATATCCTCTCATTACTTGATCCCCCTTCACATGGATCTCTCCTTTGATCGCATAACCTTTGTTTGCCGGAAAGATTTCTTTTCCACTGTTTATATCCAAAATTCGAATTGATGTTTGAGGGAATACCTTTCCTACAGTTCCAATGATTAAATTTTGAAATGTTCTAACGGAAATAATAGGGGCAGTTTCTGTCATCCCATAGCCTTCTAGAACTGGGATTCCTATATTATTAAAAAACTCATCTATATGAGTCGGAAGAGCTCCTCCGCCAGAAACGGATCCACGCAATTGTCCTCCTGTTGCCTGTCTAATTTTACTCAAAACAATTTTATCTAAAATTAGATTTGGAATAAATAGCATAAATAAAACCGATAGGTGATAAATGCTCATAAAAAAATAGAACAAGTGATTGCTAGGTTCTAATTGTATTTTTTGTTTCAATAGGAAACGAAGAGAATCATGATAAACTCTTGAGACGGTATAAGCTAGATTAAATAGATTCTTTTTTGATTTAGGAGCTTTGTCTAAATTTCCCATTATCCCTTGATAGATACTTTCCCAAAGTCTAGGAGCAGAAGCCATGAAGGTAGGCTTTACAATTTGTAAATCTTCTTTCAAATTGCGAATATTTGTATAATAGGTGCAGGAACCAGTAGCGATTGCAATCATTTCAAAGACTCTCTCGAAAATATGCCAAACAGGAAGAATAGATAGAATTCTTTCTGAGTGAGAAAGTGAAATCGGAAGATGATTGATTTGAAAAACCATATTTTTGTGAGTGAGCATTACTCCTTTCGGAGCGCCGGTTGTTCCGGAAGTGTAGATCAATGTAAATAAATCTTCTTCTTTGATGCCCTGAATTCTTTCTTGCAACAAATAGAATTTGGTTTTCCTAAGTATTTTTCCTCTTTCGATTAAATCATAGATATTTACAATTCCTTCTGAAAGTTTGGCATCTTTATCCATGAGGATAATCTTCGTTAGCCCTAACTTATTTTTTAATTTTAAAACCTTTTCGAGTGTCTGGTTGTTTTCTACAAATAAGACTTTTACATCTGCATGTGGCAGAATATATAAAATGTCATTGTCTGTTACATCGGTTCCTCTTGGAACGTCCGCTGCACCTGTCATTTGAATCGCGATATCAGAGACAATCCATTCCACTCGATTGTCTGCTATGATTCCTACATGCTCTCTTGCTTGAACTCCGATTTCAATCAAGGCGAGAGCTAGGTTCTCTGACATTTCCAATAATTCAGAGTAGGTAACTGAATCAAACTTTTTGCTTTTATTTCGAGTAGCAAATGCTCCTTGGTTTCCAAATCGATTTGCGCTGTAGTAAATCATTTCTACTAAATTTTTAAACATAATTTTTTCTCCTGAATGCATTTATCTTAGCAGAGGAGAAAAAAAATGTCGTCTCAGTTTATAGAATGAGACTTGTGATTGGAGGTTAGATTATAATTTGAGACTTTGTAGTTCTTTCTAAATTCTGCAGGCGTAACACCTGTCGTAATTTTAAAGACTCGGTTAAAGGAAGCCTTTGAGTTAAACCCAACTGCATAACCGATGGATAAGATAGATCTTTTGCTTTCTTCTAATAATAATTTCTTTGCTTCTGCAATTCTGAATTCATTGATATATTGAGCAAAATTCTTATTTAGCTTTTCATTTAATATTTCTGAGAGCTGATGAGGGGTAATCGAAAGTTCATTTGCAAGAGATGTAAGGCTTATATCTTCATCCGAAAATGCCTTTTCTTGATTCATCAATTGTTCTAAATTGGAGAGAACTGATTCTAGGTTAAGAGTTTGAATCTTAGAATTTCTATACTTTGATTTTTTGAATTCTGTTTTGACCATTTCAAGCATATCTGGATACTTGGAGGCTAATAAAAAAAAGATACAAAGGTTAATCGGAAGTAGCCACGCACTTAATTTAATTAGGAAAAAAGATTTAAATAAGAATCCCAAAATTCCTATACATAAATCTAAGTAAATAGAGGAGCAAATGATAATAAAGTATAAAAGATTAGAACTTTGTTCTTTGAAAAAGGTTTTGTTTTCTAAAATGATTCGAGTGAGATAAATGAGCGGATGAACTTTGGTTCCAAAGTTTAGAAATAGAATCAGTAAAGAGTAAATTGTATTTTTTTGTTCTTTTATACCAATTAAAAATAAATATTTTTGATCTGTGTCGTAGAAGTGAAAAGGTAGGATCGCAAGAAATACGAGAATAGCAGGGATAAAATGAAAGTAAAATGTTTTCCATTCTTCATCCATTAGATTTTTTTTATAGAAAAAATAAAGTAGGGGACCTACGCAATAGACAAAGGGCAAATGAAGTAAAAATAAATTTGGATATTGTAGATAGATTCCTGAAAAACTATAAGCGCCTGCAAAGAGCCAAAGGGAGGAGATAAATAATACAAGACTTAGGGAATAATACTTTTTAGTAATTAAAATTTGTAAGCCCCAAATGACTCCAAAAAAGCCGCCCGCTATTAAAAAAGAATTTTCAATAAAACTGATTAAACTCATAAAACTTCTGAATGATTGATCCAATAGAATGATTTATTGATTCAAGGGTTCAATTTTTATCCTTTGTGTATATTTATTGTGTATTGAGTAAATCATGTTCTTTTAATTGGAAGAGTTTTAGAAATTCACTTTTAGAAGGTCTTAAAAAAAGAATATAATAAAGAACGAGTAAGGCGACTATCGGTGCATTCATGGGATTTGGCTCTCCGGCAGCGAGGATTACATTGAATACAGCCGCACCTTCGATCATAGAATATTGTAGAATTTTGAGAGATTGGTATCCGATTAGTTTTTCTTCGAAAGTTTTAGATTTGTATCTAGATATAAAGCTCTGTTTTAAAAAGAACTCATAACTAATCACACTCGATGCAGCGATTAGAATTCCTACAATTTTAGAGACAATATCTTCAATAAAAATGAGTTGGTTTATGAAAAAAAATCCATAGAGCACAATAGGAGGCATGATTAGAGTAATATGCAATATACGAATGGTAGAAAGCCTTGAATTAAGTTTATCTGACATAGATTTTATTCCCTTTGTATCTTGTTTAAGTTCATTGTTTTGAGTGAGAGTTCTTTCAATTTCAAAATTCTTTCTTAATTCTGCAATCTAATTCCTTTCTTTTTTATAGTTAGAATCATTTTATTTGTAATATTTGTAATAATTTAGATGAGAATTCTTTCTACAATAAGCTTCTATGATTTATTAAATCATAAAATGGGTCTCTGTTGCATAACGTTTAAAATCTATTTGACAAAAAAAGTGTCACTAGTTATAGACTTTGTTATATTCTAGACTTTGTGGTAATTGATTTTAACTCAGATTTAAGAATATACATTTAATTAGTAAGGACAAAATATGAAACAATCCAAAAAAATCAGTATATTGGCAATGGCTCTTGTAATTCTTTGGAATTGCAAAGACAATTCTCTTGAGTTGAAATTTAAGAAAGACCATGAAGTATTAGAAGCAAAACATACAAGTATGGAAGCTGACCATGCAAAATTAGAAGCGGATCATGAGGCGTTTATAAAGAAACACAATGAGTCCAAAGGAAAAGGGGATGATAAAGCTCATGAGGAAAAAGAAGTTCTTCATGGAAAAATTTTAGAAGCTCATAGAGCCGTGATTGAAAAACACAAAAAACTAATTGATGAACATGCAGAGCTTGAAAAGAAACATCTATCTGGTTCTCTTTCAAAAGAAGATGTAGAGAAAGATCACCAGAGAATTTTAAAAGAAGATGAATCAATGAATGCAGAACATGAAAAACTGATAGAAGAGCATAAATCTCTCCTAGGAGAAGATAACCAAATGCTAGAGGAACATAAGAAAAAATAATTCACTCTGATTGATAAAGGATAATAATGATTATCCTTAAAAATTTTTTGAGGATTTTGTAAAAAAGTCTAGTCGATAAATTGTGCAATCGCATTTCTTAGGTTTTGGAGTTTCTTCTTGGCTTTCATTTCCTGAATGGCTGTTTCCGCAATCATTCCAACATACAGACTTGCAGTTGCTTGCGTATACTCCCAGCCTGCTTTTGCAAAATCCTTTTCTGCCCAAATAGAAAACTCTCTATTCCGATTCGAAACTTCCTTTGTTAAAGCTGGCTCTATTCTCGCTTCAAATAAAAAAGATTTCATACTCGAATTTGATAAGCAGTAATTGAGATAGGTCTCTGTTCCTATCCAAAGTCTTTCCATTCCAAAAGGTTGATTCTGTATTCCTTTTGTAATTTCCAGTTTTAATTTCTCATGAAAATCTCTGTGTAAGTAGATTAAAAAATCGGCTCTATTTTTAAAATGTGTATAGAATGATCCTTTAGCTACATTTGCTGCTTTAGTAATTGTATCTACACTAACGTTAGAAATGCCTTTCTTTTCGAAGAGAGTAAGTGCTGATTGTATGAGTGCTTCTTTTGTTTTGGGTCCAGAGGTTTTCATTCAATTGTTTCCAAAAAAGATTTTAATACTGTGAAAAAATTTTCAGGATCTTCAGCAAATGGTAGATGCCCAGTATTCAGAAGCTCTAACCTTGCATCTGGAATCAATTGGGTCGCTTGGATTCCTATTTTTAATTCGATTACGGGATCTCGTTTCCCCCAAATTAAAAAAGTAGGACATTCAATTTCTTTTGCTCTTTCTCTTAGATTATGTTCTGGTAAAAGAAAACTTCTCCAAATCGATGCGTTAGTCTTGATAGCATTGTCTGTTTTATTATTCCGTATCCTAGAAAGAATGTCCTTGGTGAATTCATTTTTAACTTTAATATACAGACTTGGAAAAGTATTCCAAACGATTCGCGTAATCCATTCCTTGCCTTTCAGTCTTGTGAAATTATCAGCAATCAAGCCAGGCTCATTAAATCCACCTGAATTCACAAGAACAAGTCCTTTTACAAGTTCTGGACTCGCGAGTGCAAGACTTATCGATAAAAAACCACCAATGCTATTTCCTAGATAGATTGCTTTTTCTTTCACTACTTGTTTAGAAAATTCTTGGATATATTTACTAAGAGTAATAACATTTGCAAATGTAGGTGGATCAAATAAATCCGATTTTCCATGACCTGGTAAATCAATTGCAATGACTCTATAACTAGTTTTTAATTTATCGAAGATAGAATTAAAATCTTCCAGGCTATGTCCCGCTGCATGAATTAAGACTAGGCATTTTCCTTCTCCTGCTTCTCTATAGTGAATCTTCAAACCATCTATTTCTATCCAATGCTCTTCGGCGGTTTCAAAGTTGACTGTATCCATTTTCGTCTCCTGAAAGATTCTTTTATTTAAAAAAATTTGCTAGAAAGAATCAATTGTAAATAAATGACCGATTAGTCATTTAATGTCAAGGCTTATTTTTAAAATATCGATTACTTCCTTTTTAGGAAAAATGGAAGGATTGGCAGAGATTTGCTAGGTACGAAAGAGAGAAGAAAGGGCAATTGGGTTTTACCCTTTTTTTCATCAAGTAGTTCCCTTTAGAACTTTAGAAAATAGAATCAAACAGAGTTTTGAACATTGATACATATACTCTATTCTGTCGGATATCGTATTTGAGACTCAATTTGTCTTTCTAGGAATTTGTATCCAACTTCTCCAATAATTTTCTCCCATTTCTATCTTACAAGTGAATGGCTTAAAGTAAAAAAGGATTGCGACTCTTTCAAAAAAAGGTATTTTGAAGTAGATGGGCGAAGATTTTGTTAGTCAAGAATGAAATGGTATGAATTCATTCTTGCTATTTAGGTCAAAATACCGAGTTTTTAGGGAGTGCCTAATAAACGAAAATAACTATTCTAAATATCTCCCCAACTTTTATTATAGCTCAATCTAAGGTCTATTCTATGGGAAGCTAATCATTGTTTACCGCCAAGTTTATCTCTATTCATCAGCGGTAATCTATAAATATTTTTGGTAATTTTAAAAACATTGCCCACACTTCCATAGCTATGTTTACGACTAAAAATAATAGATTCAAAAAAAATTGAATCTAATAATCAAATTTTGAAATTTCAAAAAGCGATTCATCCAAATTAATTATATTTGCTTTGTGAATTAATAATTCAATATTTTCTTTGAGTTTAAATGCTTCCTCATTGGATGGATTTAATTCTAAAACTTCGTTTAATCGACGAAGAGCAACATTATAATGAGAAGATAGTTTATAGATCTTTGCAAGATGAAGTAAGTTATCTTCGTTATGAGGTTCTCTTACTCTTAAGCATTCTGCATAGTCTGCAGCTTGATCTAGTTGATTACATAGAACTAACGCTTTCGAAATTTTTAGAAGGTTCTCATTTTTTTCTGGATGGAGCATATGGTAACGAATTAGAAGTTTAGAATATTGTAGATAGTCTTTCTGGACTAAATAAATTCTTTTTATTAGGTTGAAAACAGGAATAGAAAAATGCTTATGATCGAAGTTTCTCTTTAGCAATGCTAATGCTTCCTCGTTCTCATTATTCTTATGTAGCTTAGTTGCTTTCAGTAAAATCTTTTTTTCTTCTGTAGACAAATCGAAGTTATTTTCTGTAGATAGTTTGTTAAACTTAATTGAAAGAATAGATAAATCATCTTTTAATTTTCCACTTTCAGAAATTCCTTCCACAATCTCATTAATATCTCCTTGTGCCTTTTCTACTATCTTTAGAAATAATGTTTCGTCATGATTTACATCATCGGTTCCAATCAATATTATATCGTCTCTTCCGTCAGAGCCTGCGATAAATGTATCATCATCCTTTAGTTGAAAAATATTAACTTGTAACAGGTTGTATTCCTTTTCTGGGGTTCCAATTTTCATTAATTGATTTTGACCTTCTATAAAGGAAGCTTTTCCATCTCTATAAAGTACAGGCCAAGGGTGTTCTGCATTTAAAAAATAAACTAATCCATTTCCTTCATCAATTAATCCCATAACAGCGGAGATTAACATAGAGCCATCGAAGGTAGTAAAAAGCTCATCTAAATCATGGTATAGATTTTTTAGCCATGCTTCCGGTAAAATATTTGGGGATTTGCCTAACTTAATTCTAATTAGTGCTGCTTTCACAGATGTTCCAAAAATTAATGCGCCTCCAGCCCCTTGAATAGATTTTCCCATCGCATCTGCATTTACGAAAAATAAATACTTACGACCGTTTAGTTTGATGCTATCAGTAATACAAATGTCTCCACCCAATTCTGCATTCCAATTTCGGAATGAAAAAGTTTTATATTGTTTAATAAAAAATTCACTCTTAACATTTTCTTCTTCAGCACTTTTAGATTGTAATGGGGATAAGAGAAGAGAGGTTAAAAAATAATCACCATCTTGCTTAACCTTTAATTCTTGTACTTGTTTTAATGTTTCAGATAGTTCAGCGGTTCTTTGTATTACCTTCGTTTCGAGAGAAGCATTCAATTGAATTAGTTCTTCTTGACTTCGTTTTCTGTTTTCAGTCATCGCATTGAACTGGCGGGTAATATGACCTAGCTCATCATCAAAGTGTGCTTCTACAATATGATCTAAGTTATCTTTTTTAATCTCTTCAATCCCTTTTAAGAGGTTCATAAGCGGCTTAGATAGATTAAAGTATACAAAAATAAATAAAATAAAAATGGTAAATGCAGAGGTTACTACTACGTAGCCGGCGGATAGATAATTAATCTCTTGCATAGAATCTAAAATATCTTGTGTGTAAACTCCAGAACAAACAATCCAGTCCCATGCCCAGTAATATTTTCCATATGAAGTTTGAGGTTCAAAAATTAGAGGGCTGTATTTCGACTGCCAAGTATAACTTACAAATGCTTCAGAATCTCTTTGAGCTTGAAGAACCAAATCATGAAAAATAGCTTCTCCTTTCGGACCTTTTGTGTTCATCATATCCTGCCCTTCTAATTCAGGCTTGAGCGGGTGCATGACCATTTTTCCTTTTCCATCTAAAATAAAAAAATACTCTGTTTTATCATAACGCATGTATTTCAGATTTTCAATTATCCGATTCTTTGCTTCTTCAATGTTTTTGGGTTGAGTCGGATCTGTTTTCCAAGATTGTTTTCGAAGCCCTCTTTCATAATGGTCAATTAAGGAAACAACTGAGTTAACTACGGCTCTTAGTTTTCCTCGTCTTTCTTCTAATTTTCCTGCTTCTAAAAGCGGAAGGACTTTTACAAAAAGAATTACTGAAAAAAGAAGTATAATAAATATACCGATAAAATTTACTTTTTTTCGGAGAGATAATTTAGTAAATCTATGAAAGGTAAATACCTTTTCGAAATTGGTACGGGTATTCATTTTTTGCCTTCCTTTGTCCATTGTTTTAAAAGTTCTTCGTAGGCTATTGTTTTAGGAGTTTCTCTTTCTTTGATCTCTGGTCTAGGGGATCCAGGTTGCGCAAACCAATAGCTTGGGTCTTTCTTCGGATTTAGTTTTGGCGCGTAAGCATTTAGTTTTGTTTTAGACATGAGTTCGTCTTGCTCTTCTGCCAAATTATCCATTGCTTCTTGCGGTGTAAATTCTCCAGTAATTGCTTTTGCTACATTTTTCCACCAGAGAGCAGATAACCCTGAGTAGTAAGGAACGTTAGGTCCACTATCTGTCCAAGTCTTTTCATCCCTTGATCGGTAAAATTCGATTAGCCCACCGTAATCTTCTAATCGCTTTGATAAATATTCGGAATGGATGGTTGATTTACGAATAGGGGTTCCACCTATCGAGAATTTTTTTAAGTCCACTGTTTTTGAAACTGCGAACTGCGCCCAAAGCCATGCCATTTTCTTTCGATCACTTGGAACATTTTTCGGAATGGTCCAACTTCCTGCATCTTGGTACCCAACTTTCATCCCTTCTTGCCAATATTTTCCATGTGGGGTAGGGGCTACTCGCCACTTAGGTTTTCCATATTTATCACAGACTGGACTATCAGCACTATGAAATCTTGCATCGGATAACCATGTAATATACATAAATATCTGCTGTGCTACATTTCCCTCGGAGGCAGTTGGACCGTGTGTTGCCCAATCCAATTCAAATGAATCTGGACGAGCATATTTTTTCATCCAATCAATGTATTTTGTAAGAGCGTAAACAGCTGCAGGTCCATTTAGTTCGCCACCTCTTGAAACAGAGGAGCCAACTGGCACTTTGTTTTCGACTCGAATTCCCCATTCGTCTACAGGAAGTCCGTTCGGCAAACCCTTGTCACCCACACCAGCAATCGACAACCAAGCGTCTGTGAATCTCCAACCTAAAGATGCACCGGGCTGACCATAATCAGAGTGGCCATATACTTTTTTACCATCAATCGGAGTATTTGTAAAAAACTCCGCAATATCTTCGTAAGCCGCCCAATTAATTGGAACTCCTAGTTCATAACCATATTTCTGTTTAAATTGTTTTTTTATATCCTCGCGTGTAAACCAGTCATAGCGAAACCAATATAGATTAGCGAATTGTTGATCAGGAAGTTGCAGTTGATTGCCATCATAGTCTTGGCCAAATTCTAAATTCAAAAAATCATCTAGGTCTAGATTTGGATTCGTAAAATCCTTACCTTCCTTTTTCATATAATCACTTAACACGACCACACCTTGAGTTCTCAAATGTGTACCTACCATGTCGGCATCATTTACGTATGCATCGTACCATTGTGTTCCATTTTCAATCTGATCCATGATGCGAACAACTACATCTCCTTCGCCGATAATTTCATGTTCAACTTCAATACCAGTAATGTCATAAAAAGCCTTTGTTAATACGCGGCTTTCCCAATAATGCGTGTCAATATTCTCGGCAACGGTCTTTATTTTTTTTCCTCTAAATTCTTTTGAAACATTTTTGAACCAGAGAAGTTCATTTAATCTTTCTTGTTTGTTGAGAGTTGACGGCTGAAAAATTTCTACCCAATTTAAAATTGCGGCATCGTATTTATCCTTGGATTCAAAAATGAGTTCTTCTTTTTTTTCCTTACACATAGGGAATAGGAATATCAATAATAAATAGAATATAGGCAAAATGATGTTAGGTGTTTTCATAGTTTTTTAGTTCGGAGATAAGTGTCATTCACAAGTAGAAATATTTTTGAGTCAATAAAAAAACCTTCGACTAAAATGTTTGGCTAAAAATTAAAAAAAAAATATTTTTTTTGTTAAGTGCGTTGTTATCCTCTCTTTCTATTTGACATTCTCTTCGATTTAATAATCTAGTGGTTATTACTTTTGAACCTTATTAGCTCACATCTCAGAAAATGATTTTGTAAACCTAGTATCAAAAGAAAAAAACCATTAAGTGTAGGTAAGTAGTGAATGAGAATCTTTAACATATTTAGAATAGTTATAATTTTTTCGCTTTCTGTGACAGTATCATTGCAAGCACAGAAAACTAAAAAGGGAAAGCAGAAACAAAAACCATCCATCAAAACATCGATTTCGAAAGAAAAGTCTCAAATCGCAGAAAAAAACGAAAGAGAAGAAGTTAAAAATATTTCTGTTAAAGCAGAAGAACCTTTGGCAATGGAAGAGAAAACAAATATGGTTGAAAGTGAAAAACAAGAACCGTCAGTATTAAAAGAAGAACCAAAAACATCGCCCTCTCCAAAATCAGAAGTTGTAAATCCCGCCTCGACAACTCCCGCTAAAGAAGAATCAGTCAATCCGATTACATTTAATCAGTATTTTTCCAACGATATTTGGTTTCGTGGTTTTAGCGTATTAGGCAATAAACTTTCCCAGCGTGATAATATGGCTTATGATTCTATTCCACAAGCTTGGAATGTCGTAACCGGAGTCGCTTACAACCCAACTGAAAATATTAGCATTGGAATGAATGTTTATAGTCCGACAGCACATCGAGCCAATAGGGATAACGATTATTTTATGCAAACAGCGTCAGGTGATAAAACTGATTTTTCTCAAAAATACCTAGAATCAGCACTAGCAGGAAACCCGAATATTTTAATTAACGATGCATTGACACGAGATAAAGCTAATCCAAAAGATCCATCCTCTATTCGAATGAGAAAGGAGAAAAATGGTCTTAAAGATATTTTTGATGCATCGTTTACTTATAAATATAATACTAGGTTTGGAAAAGTTATCACAGGAGCCTATATCGCGAATAATGATAATTATAATGTTACGTTAGGTGAACTTGTCACAGGACTTGAATTTCCTTTTCTCAAAGCAATAAGTCCAACATATACTTCCTATTATCGTGTTACTTCAGAAGGCGGTGGTGGAGGGAATGGAACTAGCAATCATCGATTATCCATTAGCCATAAATTTTTCCCAGATAAAGAACTTAATTTTACTGCTAGCCTAGCAGCTGGTTACCAATACCATAATAATTTATCAGACTATAGGAGCGGAGTGTCAGATATTACACCTAAGCTTCAAGTTAATTATGGAGGGATGTACTTTAGTGTTTTAGATATGATACGTCCAGATTCTAGTTTATGGGATACGACTACTGGATTCGGAAGTGCCGGGGTTTACAAAGATACTAATCATAGAGATGGACGAGTTGAAGATCCTTCCAAAGTTCATGGGATACAAAATCAGATAGTTGTCGATTCAATTACTAGAGCCGTAGACAATTATAGCGCTGCGAATTCTGGTGCAGATCCGAATGGATATGGGCGGGAGGCAATTAAAGCACATCTTATTCAAAATTATCAACAACAAAAATTTGTTCATCATATTTTTCATTTTACGGTCGGCTACAGTTTAAAATTTTAATTAATTGAAATTCAATGTCTAACTTGCTCATTGAATTTCATTCGATTTTTTTTTTATTCTTTACATGCTTAACAAAGAAATAATTTTATTTTTAAGAAAACATTAACTAGGAGTCAGAATTGAAGAATTATATTATTGGAATTGATGCAGGTACGACTGGAATTAGAACATTTTGTTTTGATACAAAAGGGAAGGTAATTTCAGTTGCCTATGAGGAGTTTAAGCAAATTTTTCCTAAACCAGGTTGGGTGGAGCATAACGCCACTGAAATTTGGCAGAAGACAGAGAAGCTAATTCTTCAAGCAATTAAAAAAGGAAAACTAAATCCAAAGAATGCAATTTGTATTGGAATTACCAATCAAAGAGAAACAACAGTTTTATTTGAAAAGAAATCTGGCAAACCTATCTACAATGCAATTGTTTGGCAATGCAGAAGAACTTCAGATATTTGTACAGATTTGAAAGCAAAAGGTTTAGAGTCTGATTTTAGAAATAGAACTGGCCTCGTACTCGATGCGTATTTTAGCGGCACCAAAATTAAATGGATACTAGATAATGTGAATGGTGCAAGAGATAAAGCGAATAAGGGTGATTTGCTTTTTGGAACCATCGATACTTGGTTGCTCTATAAACTTACAAAAGGAAAGTCGCATAAAACAGATCACACAAATGCTTCTAGAACCTTGATTTATAATATTAAGGATAAGAAATGGGATGTAGATTTACTTAATATTTTAAATATTCCTGCTTCTATATTACCAGAAACACATACTTCTCGTTATGAGTTTGGTAAGACAGAAGGAGTAAAGGGATTGCCAGACGGAATTCCAATTACAGCACTTGTTGGGGATCAACAAGGAGCATTATTTGGACAATTATGCACAGAAGTAGGGGAAGCAAAGAATACATACGGAACAGGTTGTTTTCTTTTATTTAATATAGGAAACGATTTTCAGATTTCTAAGAATGGTTTAATTACTACACTTGCTTGCGGACCAGAGGGTAATACTGTTTATGCGTTAGAAGGCTCCGTATTTATTGGAGGTGCTGTCATTCAATGGCTACGTGATTATTTAAAATTCTTTAAAGATTCAAAAGACACTTTTAAAATTGTAAAAACTTTAAAAAACGAAGATGACATTGTATTTGTTCCTGCATTTGCAGGCCTTGGGGCACCTCACTGGGATATGAATGCCCGTGGAGCTATATACGGAATTACCCGTGATACAAATCAAGCTCAGATTGTTAGAGCTGCTCTAAAATCTATCGCGCTTCAGTCTTATGAATTAGTGAGTGCAATGGAGAATGATACAGGTAAAACGCTGAAAATTTTAAAAGTAGATGGTGGTGCAACTACTAACGAGTATTTGATGCAGTTCCAGGCAGATATAATTGGTAAGAAAGTGCAACGACCGGATAATGTGGATACTACTGTTCTAGGTGCTGCTTACCTTGCTGGATTAGAATCAAAAGTTTTTTCTTCCGTTGAGAGTTTAAAATCTATGAATAAAAAATTTAAAGAATTTAAGCCTACTATGAAAGCAGAGCAAAGAGAAAAAGAAATTCAAAATTGGAACAAAGCAATCGTCAAAACCAAGACTGTTTAGTTTGACCGAAAAAACGTTAGTCAAAAAAACAATCTAGAAATCTGATTTTTCTAGATTGTTTTTTCTTAAATGATTTTTTATACCTATGTTGAATGTAAATAATTTAAATATTTTTATGAATTCATATACTCCATTGCTTTCTCTTTTGATTCAAAAAAGGATGTACTTCTTATCTGTTGAGGTAAAGCCTTTTGCATTGTATTTTCTACATTTTTATGGAAATTAATATAAGCAATTTTTCCATTTAGTTTTCTTAGTTGTGCATGAAAGCGGAGTAATAGACCTATTCCAGAAGAGTCAAGAAATGTTAAATTCTCAAAATCAAACAAAAGTTTTTTTATGCCTTTGTTGACTTCGTCATCAACAATTTTTTTAAATTGAGGAGCATCTAGAAGAGTTAAATCCCCCCGCACATAGATTATAGCTACACTTCCTTCCTGTAGAATATCAATTACAATTTGTTCATTGCTCATTTTTAACCTCAGTCATTCTAATACTATTTTACTGCTCGCCCTAAAAACGTATTTTTCTAATATCAGAAAATACATTCAGTAGCACATTGAACTAATACCAACTAAATCCTTGCAGATAAATATTTTTGATTTGGAATCTATACCCAAAGGTAAAAGTAAAATCTAGTTGATTATCCTGTATTTTTTAACATTCTATAAGCTAGTTTATAGTATACTAATTTTTCTTCCTAGAACATTTGCTAGTTCTGATATTAGACTCCTATTTTTGCTGTTTAGCTACACCATCTATATAAACCAAGAAGAGTATAAAAATTTTAATTCTCTCCTTTTCCATCTTGGTATAATTTTCTTATCGCTCCCCAAAATATCCATTTATTAAAATTAGAGCGTTAATTATGGAAGACTACTTCTTCTTAATTTTGATTATTTTATTAAAAATATAATCAGTTTAATCAGGGAAGCATTTCGTAGACATGTGACTTGCATCTGTGAAATAATCACAAGTATACTCAGGGTCTTCGTTCATATTAAAGAGTGGCATTCTAAATTTCTTTCTAGGAATTTGTATCCAACTACTTCCATAATCGTCTCCCATTTCTGTCTTACAAGTTAAAGGCGTATCGTAAAAAAGGACTGCGAATCTTTCATAATAAGGTCTCTTGAACTAAAAGGGGTAAATTTTATCGACGCTGATTGGAGAGCGCACTGGTTTAATGGTTGTGCCGATGATTACATTATGCATGAAGGTTTTTGTTCACGAGATTTTTAGGGTGGGTAAATGAATGGTTACCGATAAAGTGCTGCGTCATATGCATCGCTGACGTTTTCCTAGCCTTAAAAAATGGTGAAACAAATCAAAAGCATTGTCGCTAAAGCGGCTGATCTGGTAGAAAAATATAACGGCGCGACTACCGATTAAAAGTTTATCAAAGATTTTTGGGTATAAAAAACAGTAGGAGTAATTATGACTCCTGAAGAATTCAAGACGTTATAGAATGAAGTCAAAAATAAACGTTTAGCGAAAGAGCAGGCTTCAATCTTGAATGAGACCGCTTGCCCATTGCCCAAGTGACATAAGATACGTGCTTTGTCTAGGCAGAGGAAATTCAGAAATTCTTAGCTGCGCTAGCTGCGCAAGGTTAATGTCTATTATACAAATTTAGTTAACGGTGTCAACTTTGTCGGCACAGTCTGAACTCCAATATATCACAGACATTAATCAGAAACCCTGCATAGGCTGAAGGGTAGTGCTATAAAGTCTGTCTGCGCAATTTATTTAATTTAATTTAAAATCCGGAGGTGTTTATCGATGATGTTTTTGACTAAGATTATGTGGATTTTTAGGAAAATGACAATACGATGATCATGATTTTTAAAAACGCATTAGATTGCATCGGCTGTACTGCAGTGATGATTGAATATATGAATCAAATTCAAATTCAAAATTTTTTTGAGCAAATTGCCTTAACGATTGTCGGCTTTCTAGGCTATGTCCCGCTGTATGAATTAAGGCTATGCATTTTCATTCTCCTGCCTCTATATAGTGAATCTTCCAATCATCTATTTTTATACAATGCTCGTCGGCGGTTTCAAAGTTGATTGTATTAATTTTCTTCTCCTGAATGATTCTTTTATTTAAAAAAATAATAAATGACTAATAAGTCAGTTATTTTCAACGCTTATTTTTAAAATATCGATTACTTCCTTTTTAGGAAAAATGGAAGGATTGGCAGAGATTTGCTAGGTACGAAAGAGAGAAGAAAGGGCAATTGGGTTTTACCCTTTTTTTCATCAAGTAGTTCCCTTTAGAACTTTAGAAAATAGAATCAAACAGAGTTTTGAACATTGATACATATACTCTATTCTGTCGGATATCGTATTTGAGACTCAATTCGCATTTTAGTATTTACAAAAAACATATCTAATTCAATTTTTGATTAAATCAAATTATGCTCTGTTAGGGAATTTAAGAATATATGAGGATTTTGAAAATATTAGAGAATTCTAATAAAGTAAAAATGTCAATAGCCGGCGGAGGGCTAAAAGCAAGCCTCATTTGAATGCTATGCTTAACTTGCATAAGGTGAATGAAACAATATATAGATGAGGTTACTAGAGAATGAAATTTTCAATTCTGAAGAAAGTTTTAATCGGATTTCTAGTTGTAATAGGATGTTTTTGCGCGTTTGTAATGATTCGTTTTGAGATGGAAAAGAGTAAGACTTACTCTTCTCTCGATTTTGAAATCACAACTGAAGTAGAAAAAGCGGATCTAGAGCTAGGAAAAAGAATTTACCATGTCCGAGCAGGTTGTGTAGACTGCCACGGAAAAGATCTGAGCGGTGCCAAAATTATGGAAAATGGTGCAATGGGTGTGATCTACGGAGCCAATATCTCTCCTTTCAATTTAAAAAATTGGAGTGATAAAGAAATCGCCCGAGCCATTCGCTACGGTGTTCATAAGACGGGTAGATCTCTACGATTTATGCCTTCCTTTGACTATCAAAGTTTAAGTAAGGGAGATATAGCGGCTGTCGTAAAATATATTCGCTCTCAGCCAGAAGTTACAAAACCAAGTCACGAAAACACTTTCGGACCTGTCGCAAAAATTCTATCCGCACTCAATAAAATTCCTGTTTTATTTCCAGCAAAAATGATTGATCAGCAAAAAGGTTTTGCTGATAAACCAGCGGAAGAGGTTGGTATTCAGTTCGGAGAGTATCTTGCCAATTCATGCGTTGGTTGCCATGGAATGGATTATAAAGGTGGACCTATCCCTGGAGCAGATCCAAGTTGGCCTCCTGCGAGTAACATTCGCTTAGGTGCTAATTCTTCTTATAGCCTAGATTCTTTTCGTGAGATGATTAAGACAGGTGTATCCCCTTCTTCTAAGCAAGAGTTGAAATTTCCAATGCCTATTTGGTTATTAAAAGAATTCAATGACAAAGAAATTGAATCTCTTTGGATTTACTTAAGTTCTTTGAAATAAAATTGTAAGATTATTTTAAAATCAAGCAATGCATCGACATGGAATTTTCTGTGTCGATGTAGGTGTGATAATTCTTTTTCTATTTCTTATCTGTAAGAAGAGGGGGTTTTGTAGACTGTGAGGTTCTAGCCTATGAAATGTTAAAAAGAATAAATTGAAAGATAACAAGAAATTAGCAAACAGATCTAGCAGGTAAGATTTATTTTCAGTTAGTTTTTCTCTCCTCGTTTTTTCCAACCATATGGATTACGACTGTTATGCGATACGGTTATAATAGAAATGAATGCTTCTTTAATCTAATTAAAAAATATAAAATGGCAGTTTAGAAACTATGTGTATCTTGATTCACTTTTGCATGCCTTAGCGGGCTATCTGCAGTTTTTTCTGCTATTCGACCCGTTTTTAATGTTTTACGAATATGAAAAATAGTCTTACGAATCAGTTTCATCCATTACTGTTTCATGTATTTTTCGGAATGCAAATCCTATTTTTTCAAAATGAATAGCAAGAGCAATTTTATTTAGATTTTAACCGAATCTATTTTTTAAATTTAACTAACTCAGCTTACATTATCATTGCTTAACAAAAGCAATGATTGAGTTTGGGTGAGCCAAACGTTCAAATGAAGTTTGTGCCTAGAGGCGGGCTTTCCTCCCATCGCTTTTCGCTCCCCATCAGCCAAGCTATACCGGAGGCTATTGAATTTATTCATTTATTAGGTTTATCGTAACCTATCAGGGTGATGAAATAAAAAATTAAAGGAAGGAAACAAAGGGTAC
>DAORDH010000014.1:0-131954 GCA_035345875.1 Leptospiraceae bacterium
ATTTTTAAAGGCTGACTTTTAATTCTTTAACATTTCGCAACAGACTGATTATATAGAAAATGGTTTTGTTGTTTTCACAGAAAAGTATCATTTGAAACGAGGCTATTGCTGTGGAAATGGATGCAGGCATTGTCCCTATAAAAAGAATAAAAATTCCAATCCAAAAAATTAGACTGGAAAGAATTATTCATTTATAAATCCCTTCTATTTCCTTTGCATACATTTCAAACATAACGTTTCTGCGAAGCTTTAATGTTTGTGTTAGTTCTTTTCCAGCTTCAAATTCCTTGGTAATAATTGCAAATCCAGTTACTTTCTCAAATGCTTTGAATCCTTTTTCATTAGAAACCAATGTTTTAATTTCATTTTTAAAAAGATTTAAAATTTTTTGATCTGTTTTCCAGTCTTCTCTATTTGCAGGCAGTGCAATATTTTGTGATTTAAAATGTTTTTCCACTTTATCGAATGCTGGAACAATTAAAGCTCCTAACGTTTTTTTGTCCTGTCCCACAACCATTGCCTGATGAATGAATTCACTTTGAACAAGTGCAAATTCAATTGGTTCTGGTTCTAGATTCTCGCCGCCAAGTAGAACAATTGTGTCTTTTGCCCGCCCTGCAAATTTGAGTTGTCCGCTTGCAGTTCTAATTAAAATGTCTCCAGAGTTCATCCAACCGTCAGGCGAAAGAACGGCTTTTGTTTTTTCTGGATCTTTGTAGTAGCCCATCATGATATGTTGTCCTTTATGGTAGGCTACCCCTTTTACATTTGGTTTTGTGATTTCATTTCCTTTTTCATCGATTAGCTTTAGTCCTATTTCACTAAGGTTATTTCCAAGAGTTCCGATTACAGGTCTTGCGACATCTCGCATACAAGACACTCCTGTTGTTTCACTCATTCCGTATGTTTCCAAAATCGGAAGACCGATTGAATAAAAGAATCGATCAATGTGATAAGGAAGAGCGCCAGCACCTGAAAAGGCAAAGCGGATTCTATTTCCAAGTGCAGCCTTAACTTTCGAAAGAATTACTTTAGATAATTGATACGGGATAAATAATAAAAGCGTTAGGAAGAGAGACTTAGTTTTATTGATAAGAGTTTTAGTAAAACTTTCAGGTTCTATAATGAGAGCTGAGCCTCTTAAATAATCTCTGTTATGGGTATAATTCATTGCAGCACTAGATGCTAAGTTGAATAATGCTTTTCGAAGGGGTGGAGCATTTTTTACGTTTTCTAAAATCTTATTGTAGAAGCTTTCCCAAACACGAGGAACAGAGAACATCAAGGTTGGATTTACAGTTTTTAGATCGGAAGCTAGATTTGCTATATTGGTAAATGCCATTGTAACTCCAATTCCTAGGCAAGTGCTTTCAAATAATCTGTCTCCTATATGCCAAGGAGGAAGATAACCAAGTGTGGTTTCGTCTCCTTGCAGTTCTAAACCTGTAGCGCGTAACGCCTCTTCTAATTTTGTCGACATCCAAACATAATTATTGTGAGAGAGCATTACTCCTTTTGGAGTTCCTGTTGTTCCAGAAGTATAAATTATGGTTGCTAAATCTTTTGGATCAATTGCTTCTCCCATTTTTTCAAACGCATCTGGTTTAGTTTTTCTATATTTTTCTCCTAGCTCCATTAAAGCATCAAGTGTTAGAACTTCTACTTTACTTGGAGTCTTGATTTTTCCGGGGTCAGAATAAAATATAATATATTTTAAATCAGAAAGTTTGCTTAAGCTCTTTTGGATTTTTTCATAAGCTTTCACATTTTCTAGAATGATAATTTTACAAGAAGCATGGTTGAATATGTAGAGTAAATCTTCCGAAGTGGCATCGGTTCCTCTAGGGACGTCAACCGCTCCAATGTTTGTAATTCCCATTGCAAGCCACATAAAACGATGACCGCTATCAGCAACAAGTCCTACTTTATCTCCTTTCTTTGTTCCCAACTTGATGAGTCCAAATGCAATTAATTGAATCTTTTCATAGACTTCTTGAAATGTAATTGATTGTAGGCTAGGACTACCAGTTCTAAACATTTGTGCAACTATGTTTGCATTTTTTGTTCTGGCATCTTTCATGAATTCGAATAATGTATTTTTCTTAGGAGAGATTTTATTATTCATAGCAAGCCTCGGTTAAAAAGTATTATCCTTTTTTTTTCTTTTAATGTTCTTTCTGCAATCAGAAATTTTAATCAAAGAAAAATTCATCCTTATAATCACAAACATTCTTTTTGTGCAACCGTCTAGATACGGAAAGAGTTTTTAAAAGTGATATTTAAGTTTGTGAATTCTTTTGAGAAGGAATATATTAGAAAAAACTAATGGACTAATAGAATCAATAGCTTGTGGTATGGGTTTACTTAAGGATAAAAGAGTTCAGGGTGTGAAGAAACGTGAGTTCTTAATTTTCACTTTGCTAGAGCCTTTCTGTTAAAATCTATTCAGATTGATAATAATAGTCCTAGTAAGTGGATTCTAGTTTAAATCTAGATATCCTTAAATAAAGCCTAGGCTATTTTAAATCGTTGACCAATGGTTTCATGGTGAAATTCTGTATTCATACCGAATCAATATTCTTTTTTACTCATGGAAATTTGGTTAAAAATGAATAGTTTTCTGATGAGTAAGTCAGCACTTTGCTTTCCAATAAACTGCTTTATGACTTACGCAATCAGCGAGTTCTATTGATCTGATTTGACAATGAGCTTAAAGTAATATCTTAAAATAACAACATGAGATTTTAAATAAAATTTGGATGTAATATGATAATCAGTTTTGTGCAAACAAAAGGTGGAACAGGTAAGAGCACTCTTGCGGTGAATACTACTTTCTCAAACGCCTTTCAAAGTAAATTTCAATCCATTGCTTTAGTGGAATTGGATCCTCAAGGAACATTAAAGAATTGGTGGCAGGAAAGGACTGAAGAAAATCGACCTTCAGAAAAAGTTTCTTTTCATCATATCTCAAGCACTCAGAAAGAAGTAATACAAGATGGAGTTAAAAATATTGCCACTCATAATGAATTACTTGTTTTAGATATACCGGGCGAGAGCACTAGTAAATTGCATACAAAGTTTGCTTGTGCAATTTCCGATATAGTAATAATTCCAATGAGGACATCAACTAACGATGAGTCTGCTTTTGCAGATAATTTACTTCCTATTATAAAAGAAATTATCAGATCCTATCCAATTAAAAAGGGAAATTTTTTTATTTTACCTACGTTTACTAACGCTCAATCCAACAGAGAGAAAATAATAGAATACTTTAAAGATATACTTCCTGATTATATTGGATGTTTGGATGTAGTTTATCCATTTCGATCAATATATGAAAACTTTAATCGAGAGGGTATGACTCTTCTTGAATATGTTGAAACAATTAAAAATAATAAACGACTTTATGTAGGTGGTGCTCGTGCCATTGAGGATGTCGAAGGAATAGCACATTCTATTTTACAAAAGTTAGCGGAGAAAACACATGACGGTGCCTAAGAAAAGAAAAAAATTAGATAACTCTATTGATCCAGTGATCGTTAGAGAAGAACAAGACAACGTAAATTTAGAAGCAAATCAAGTAGAAGAAAAAGTTGCTAAGCCCAAAAAAGCGGCTAATACGCATAAATCACCAAAAGCAAAAGTAGAAAAAGCTTTTGAGGTCATTGATAAGATTGATAAAAATATTCAAGAGAAAGCCATTGAATTGAAAAAAGTAAACGCTCTTACTGTGCAAGGAAATGAGGGAATTCATATTCGATTTAAAGTAGATCTAATTCGTTGGCAAGACTTTGTGGATGGAGGGAAAGGCAGAACGGAGGATGATAGTGTTGTTATTGATTTTACATTACCATATATTTGGAATTTGCCTGTCATTGGTGATGCAACAAAAGCATTGATTAAAGAACTAGTTAAACTAAAAATACTCTAATGAAGGAAATAATTATGCGCTTTTTATTTATTTTATGCTTTGTTATATCTTATCAATTATATGCACAAGTTGGTTTTACTCAGTCTGGTAAGGCATCCTTTTATAACGATCGTTTTCATGGCGCAAAAACAAACAGCGGTGAAAAATATGATATGAATGCGTTTACTGCCGCTCACCGAGAATTACCACTGAATACTAAAATTAAAGTAACAAATTTAAAAAATAATAAAAGCGTGATTGTTAGAATCAATGATCGTGGACCTTTTCATCATGTTCGAATTCTAGATGTTTCAAAGGCTGCGGCAAAAGAATTAGATATGATTTCACAGGGTGTTGCAAATGTTACTCTCGAAGTGGTAGAGCTTCCAAATGAACCCGTAAAGGATACTAAGTCTATTGCAACTCCTACTTCACCAGCAAAGCCAAATAAAACATCTACTGCGGATACTGTCGTTTTACCTGCAAAGACAGAAGCAAAACATGAATCCAAAGAAGAAGAGACTCCTTCTAAAACAACACATCCTGAACCGTTACCCGCTAAATCTATTGCAGCGAATGCAAATGAAAATGTAAAACCTGAACCTGAGAAACCTAAAGTAGATTTGAAAGAAGCCTCATCTGAAATTTTCAAGGCTGGATACATTTACAACATTCATGGAATGATTCAAAATCCAAAAGGATATGGAATTCAAGTCGGTTCCTTTTCTCATATTTTTAATTCTTTAAGATTTTGTAAGTATATGACTGATATGGGATTTAGCAAAATTTTTATTAAAGCAGATAAAGAACCGAATGGAACCGCCTATCGTGTTTTAATTGGAGATTATGCTTCAGAGGAAGATGCCAATTTAGATACAGCAAAACTTCGTGAAAAAAATCGAGATTATTTAATTAAAAAGTATCCAGAGAATAAAGATTTACCTTAATATTAGAGGATCGAAATGAAGAAGATTCTGTTAAACCTATTGATAATATTACTATTTGCTTGTAATGATAATAGCATTCAAGTAGAAAGTCCTAGCAGTAATCAACCGATACGGGATTTGATTGATAATAACGAAACAAATTCTAATTCAAATATATATCGCCAACAAAATTCTATAAGTGGAAACAATGGAGGCTCCTCTTCTGTCGGAACTTCGTCTGCAGGAGCCGTCGGAACTCCACCAGCGACTCCAGCTGTCGGAACTTCAACAGGCGGTTATGCTGGATATCCAACTACTTCTGGTTATTAAAGATTTGTTTTCTTTAAAGAGTTCTTCCGTTTAGGTAAATTACTCTAATTGGCTCATTTCTTTCTTTTAAAATAGGTAATTCTAAATTTGAAGGAATGGTTGGTTATTAAAAAAAACTGATAACAAAATATTGAAAGTTGGCTTTAATAAGTCTCTGGAGATTAGAAGAGATCAGAAATATTCAAGAAGTTTGAAACGGTTTTTCTTTGGAGAATATTTAGAATGATCTATCGTGAATGATTACAAAAGGATACTTGAATGAATAAATTTTTTTCTTTTCTATTTTGGGGATTTGTGGCAATAACTTCAATACTACTATTTTTTGTAGCTTTTACCCTTTGGGTTTTTTCTCTAATATTTGATCGTAAAAGAAAATGGCTATTGCATCAGTTTACTTGCTTTTGGGCATCTCTTTATACTTGGTTTAATCCTTTATGGAATATAAGAATTTTTGGAAAAGAAAATATCGATTCTAAAAAGGCTTATGTTTGTGTCTCTAATCATCAATCTTTATTGGATATACTCATCATGTTTCGCTTATTTTCTCATTTCAAATGGGTATCAAAAATTGAAAATTTTAAGGTTCCATTTATTGGTTGGAATATGCGATTTAATGATTATATCGAACTCGATCGTGGAAAAGTAAAAAGTAATGCAAAAATGATAAAAGATTGTATAAGGGCAATCTCTAATCAAAACTCTGTAATGATTTTTCCTGAGGGAACACGGTCGTTAGACGGAACATTAAAGGCTTTTAAACTAGGGGCTTTTGAAATTGCAAAAGCGACCAAAGCGCCTATATTGCCTATTGTTTTAAAAGGAACTGCTCACGCTCTTCCAAAGGGTGGTATAGAACTACAGGGTAAACATGATATGAGTATTACTGTATTGCCTGAAATTTCTCCCTCTGTTTTCGAGAATATGTCAACCGAGGAATTGACAGAATTGGTTCGATCGAAAATACAGGAAGACCTATTAGCAAAATAATTAAATACTTGCATTCTACCGATATTTAGGGAAAATCCGTTCAGGAAAAAACAATGAGTCAATCACAGTCAAATCAAAACAATCCATCTAAAGGTGCAGTTGGGAATTCAACAGGATTTAACGATTATATCCGGAAAGTTCAAAAAGAACTATCTGATGATTATTTAATCTCAGTTTATATTAGTCTTTATTTAAGAGCCTTGAGATCTGACGGGGTTTTAAATTATGAAGAGAAAGTCTGGTTTGCAGATCGAGTTAAAGAGCTCTATGATATAGATATTTTTAAACCGATTCAGGGTAGGTATACTAGAGAAGAATTTATGGAGCATGCAAGGCAAGCGGCTTCTGCACCCCTCGATTTGAATAAGATTGCTGCTTATTTCGAGAAAGAAAAAAAACAAGAACTATGCTTAGAACTTGCTTGTTTTGCTGTTTATACTGGTGACAGAGAAGTGGATCCAAATGAAGAGAAATTTCTAGATACTCTTACTGAAGTGCTAAAAATAAGTGAATCTAAGAAGAACGAAATAAAAGATAGATTTAAAAACTAATCTTAAAATCTAATTGTTACCTATTTGATCCGATACCTCATTTATCAAATATAGGATTTATCGTTTCAAACTATTGTGAAGTATGTTTTGTATTAATCTGAATGTCTAGGTATTTACCGATTTGTATAATTAGTTTTCTTTACCCGAATCAAAGATCTAATCCTAACAGACCTTTACATGGATCATAGTTAATAACGTTTGAATGTTTCCTTCACCCGGACATAATCCTTGTTTTTATGAATCAATAACTCGTTTACAAATCCTGCAAATATAAGGTGAGTTTATTATTCAAATCAAGAAGGATCTTTACAATTAGATTTTTCTCTTTTTTACTCTCATAATAAAGTTTATCATTATGGAAATTTGAATAGAAAATAAACAGATTTGTTTCGTTTAAATAAAAAAAGCGTGGGTTTTATCCCACGCTTCATTTCTGAAAAGAAATCTAGATTGATTTATTTGTTGCTATTTCTACGTCTCCAGAGTCTTCCTGCTAAGATAGCACCAACGATAAGCGCTATAGTCGCAGCAGTTCCTCTTGCAGCACTGCTTTTTGCTGTTTGAGAGATGTAAGCCATTAAGCTACTATTAGAATCCATCTTTAAGAATGCTCCTTGGTCAGAAGAATACAAGTAGCTTATTTCTATTGATGCGTTTGTTGCAGGCCATGCAGTACCAGAGAAGATTATTGAATTTGTTGCAGGAACATATTGCCAACCATTCGTTGAATCTTGTGCTACAGCTGATCCGTTTACCTTAACTGTAATTGAACTTGATACTGGGTTTTTAGCTAATATATAGCCACTGTCCCCTGCTACAGCATTCACAATAGTATCCATAATCGCATTGTAATCAGTGCTACAAACACTCGCTGCTACACCACCTGTTGCAGTAGAAAGGTTTTTATAGCCAGGCCAGGTAACGTTTCCTTGAGATGTAGACGGTCCACCTGATACTGAACAAGATCCTGGGTTTCCGGAACTATCTAATCCAGTAATTGTATGAACTTTGTAACCATTGTTCACAAATACGTTATTGTTATTGTCGAAGTCTGTATTACCAGTTGCTCCAGAACATGGAGTTCCGCTTGAGTTACTACCTGCCGAGTAAGTTCCATTGTAACATCTAAATTGGTCTCCTTCATCACTCACGATTACGAATACAAGTTTGTAATCAGACCCCCAAGAAGAACCAGATCTTGGAGTTACAGTAGGAGTTGTTGTATAGGTAATACTATTTGGATACCCAAGAGATTTAGCAGCATAATAGATACCACTCTCAGTTCCACAACCTTTAGATCCTACACCTGTCCCACCGGAACCAGAGAATTGTGCGGCTGTATTAGAAGAAGTCATCCATCCATTAGATCTAAGTTGTTCACCCGGTGTTACTGGATTTGTACATTTGTCTGTGCGAGTTGCATCTGTTCCGTCACCCCCGGTCGCTATTACACCTAAACGATAGTCTAGGTTTTTACCACCTAACTTATTAAAGAAGGTTGTAGCTGCTCCAGAAATAGAAGTTTGAATGGTTGAAGTAGATGCTGAGTTATCAATCACCCATACGAAGTCTACTTTAGGCATAGCCTTTCCAGTCTTCGTTTCTGTTTTTGTTAGATAGGTAGTTCCTGTGACTGCAATGTTTGTTCCACCTAAGAAGCTTTCGAGTAGAGCTTGGTTTGCTGCATAATCAGCAGAATTCGTTACCCCGATTCCGATTGTTTGTCCACCTGTTCCTGTTTTATAAGTAACCTGAACAATTGCTCTAAATGCAGTGGTAGCAGTTTCACCAGATTGGCTTGCTGGCAAGCTTGTAACACTTCCACCCCCAACTGCTAAAATACCAACATTGGAAATTAAATGGTTGGAGAGTTCAGTAGCCTTTTTGGAAGAACTAGTTGTGATTGATAGGTTGTATGTAATTGTGCAACCACCAGTGAAGTTTACTGTGTTTACAGAGTTTTGCGAATAGGAGGAAACTAGGTCAGGGCTATCCGCTAAAATCTTTCCTAGAATTGCTGTTCCTTGCGCTTGACAAGTAAATGTTGGGCTACTATAGTCCGGAATTTGAGCAATGAACCCAGCAGCGTTATTCGCAGTATTATATGTGAGTCCTGAGAAGTTTCCTGTAGGTGTTGTAGTTGTGTTGATTCCTGAAGGAATTGTTACGTCATAAGCTCCCACAGTCACAGCAGAAACAGATGCCGTTGATCCATTGCTTGCTGCAGTAACAGTCAGAACGGATGTGTTACTAACAATAGTTCCACCGCTCGTAGTAATACCATTCGTCCCATTAGGAAGAGAAGCGGTAATATTGGTTGTTCCTGCTGCTAATCCATATGCTTTCCCTTTATCGGAGGAAGCGTTGCTAATTGTTGCATTTGCGGCAGAAGAAGATGTCCAAGTTACTAAAGAAGTAATATCTTGAGTGGTTGCATCCGAAAAAGTTCCTGTTGCGCTATACTGTTTTGTTCCACCAGCTGCGACAGATGCGTTAGATCCTATACTGATAGAAGTAAGTGTCTCTGCCGTTACAGTTAGGGTAGAAGTATTGCTATTAACCCCATTTAAAGATGCTTGGATTGTGCTACTGCCTTGAGATGATCCTGTAGCAAGACCTTTTGTTCCAGAAGTATTGCTGATAGCAACAACAGAACCTGAACTAGATGACCAAGTTACTAAAGAGCTAATATCTAATACAGTTCCATCAGAATAAGTTCCTGTTGCTGTATACTGTCTAGTAGTTCCCTTTGCGATAGACGCATTAGTATTAATAGAAATGGAAACAAGAGTTGCTGCGCTAACAGATAGAGAAGCTGTAGCTGTTTTGCCACCTGAAGCTACGGTAATCGTAACAGAACCAGTATTGATACCTTGCGCTAAACCTCCATTGCTAGTTGATGTGTTTACACCAGCTATTGATGTGTTGGAAGATGTCCATACTGCTGTGTTGGAAATATCAGCCGATGTTCCATTTGAATAATTTGCAGTTGCTGTAAATTGAGTGGTCGTTCCCTTAATTATGGTTTTGGATGAAGGGCTTACAGAAATCGAAGATATAGTAATAGAAGAGATTGTCACTAATTTTGTTCCTGTTACACCAACATAGCTAGCTTGAACGTTAACCGATCCGTTAGAGATAGTAGTTAAAACACCTTTGCTTCCTGAACTATCGCTGACAGCTGCATTTGTAGCACTATCAACTGACCAAGTTGCAACTGATGTGATATCAGAAGAAGTTCCATCTGAATAGATCGCACTTGCTTGGTAATTTGCAGTTGTTCCAGCTCCAACTTCTGATAAACCTGTTACTGTAATAGAAACGATAGTTACATTTTTAAGTTGAGTTGTTGTGGTTGCAGAACCACCATTTGCAACCCCAGGGAAGGTAGATGGAGAAATTAGAGTCGCTGTAATGGTTGCAGTTCCTGCAGTGCTACCTCCAACACCTGCACCAGTAGAAACGTCAATTGAAACATTTGAACTATTGCTACTAGACCAATTTACTAAAGAAGAAATATCTTGTGTTGTTCCATCAGAAAATATTCCAGTTGCGATGTATTGTGCTTGTCCACCAGGAATTAAACTTGGAACGCTTGAAATTTGAATAGAGGATAGCGAAGCTGAGGTGATGTTTAAATTTGCGTCCCCAGATAATGATCCTAGTGATGCATTTACTTTAGCAGGGCTTCCACTTGTTGTTGCGCCAGTTCCGAGGAATCTTCCTTTTTTAGAAGAAACTTCAGATGCTTTATCTGTTTCAGACTTAACACTCCATGTGCAGTCTTCCGTTATATCTTTAATCGTTCCATCAGAATATACTCCAGTCGCTCTGTAATTTGCATGAGTATTTCTTGCAATTGACTGATCCGCTGGTGTTACTCTGATTTGTGATAAAGTTGCACCTGTAACGTTAGTTGACGCGTTACCTGTTGGTGCGTTTGATGCGTTGTTCATCGAAAAGGGAATGTATTTCTTTTCCTTTTTCGAGCAGCCTGCTGTAAACAGCAAAGCTAATATGATTAAATAGATTGTCTTTTTCATAGCTCTCTTATCTCCAAACTTATCTATAAAATACAGACGGGTATTTTAATAGGATTCTTGCGTAGGCAATTATAAGTTTTTTTAAAATTTGAAAAGAAAATTTGCAAAATGAATTAGAAAAAAAAAGGGAAATCTATGTAAATTTATTTAAACAAGTTTTACCTAGTTCTTCTTATAAGATTCTAGCTATTTAATTTTAGAAGAGTGAAGTCTGAGCGATGAATTTAAAAAATGCAATGCGTATTCTTTATTTAATAAAGAAATTATGTCAGTTAGTTTTAGATTTATGTAATCTAAAACTAAACATTTAGAATATATCTTGGCTCATAGTTTCGAACTCCAGACTTTTCCTTACCTTTTTTTAATTATAATTCATAGCTTTTTGCAGATTATTTTCTGAATATTTTTCATGGAAAAAAAAATAAAGTTTACTAGATGAATGATATCAATAAAGTCTCCAATCCGAGGTGGCTACCCATTGAATCGAGTGCGTCAGTTTATAGATAATTTCTTTCGAAAGGCTTCTGATAATGATTTTCAGGGGATCAGTAGAGCTTTAAATTTTATTTTTATTGTTGTATTTAGTTTGGTCACAGGGCTCATTTTTTATTTTTTTTGGCCTAAGGAAACAAACATTTCAAAGTTAAATCATTCAGCATCTTCAAATTTTTCTGTTGAGCCAATTCAACCAATTCCAATGGAGTTAGAATTAAATTTAACAAAAGTAGAATTGGGAAGAAAACTTTTTCATGATCCTCTTCTTTCGAAGGACAATACGATTGCTTGTTCTGGTTGTCATGATTTAGCAAAAGGCGGTGTAGATGGTCTTCCTAAATCAATAGGCATTGATAAGCAAGAAGGAGAAATTAATGCGCCTACCGTTTTCAATTCAGGATTTAATTTTAGACAGTTTTGGGATGGAAGAGCAGAAACGTTAGAAGATCAAATTGCGGGACCCATATCGAATAGTAAAGAGATGAATAATAATTGGGAGGATGTGATTCAAAAAATTAAAAAGAAAACTGAATACAATCAACAATTTTTGATGATATATCCTAATGGAGTTACAGCAGAAAATATAAAAAATGCAATCGCTGAGTTTGAAAGATCTCTTTACACTCCAAATTCTCGTTTTGATCAATACTTGCGTGGGGATGCAAATGCAATAAATGAGGAAGAGAAAAATGGATACAAATTGTTTAAGGAGAATGGTTGTATTGCCTGTCATCAAGGTGTAAACGTTGGTGGTAATATGTATCAAACATTTGGGGTATATGGGAATTATTTCGAGGAAAGAGGTTCCCTTACAAATGCAGATAATGGATTATTTAATATAACAGGTCAAGAGCAAGATAGGTATAAATTTAAAGTTCCATCTTTAAGGAATGTAGCCCTCACTGCACCCTATTTCCATGATGGTTCTGTGGATTCTCTAGAAAAGGCAATTGTAATTATGGGAAAATTCCAACTGGGTAGGACATTAGAGGACTTAGAAGTTAAGCAAATATCTGCATTCTTAAAAACACTTACTGGTGAATATAAAGGAAAAAGTCTATGAAAAAGAGAATTCAATTTCTTGTTTGGTTAGCTTGTATAGGTCTATTAACGTTTTCATTTTATCAAACTAGAATTGTAGATTTTGATAAATTAGAAAGAATTTTTGCTTTAATTCAATCCATCAGAGAGGCAGATGCGACTCTGGATCAAGATATTTTGAAAAGTAGATACTATCTTATTAAATCTTATGATCCTTTAAATCTATCCATTTTGCAAATACAAACTAATATAAATGAACTAAAAACAGGTGCATTAGCAATTTCAAAAATTGCTCCATCAAATAAGGCTGCCTCAGAAGCACTTGATAAATATGTTGAAGTATTTCAACAGAGAAAGATTTTAATTGATAAATTTAAATCTCAAAATGCTATTTTAAAAAATTCCCTTTATTATTTACCAAGTTCTGCTGGAAAAGCTAAGAAGCTTTCTAGTGGAGGATACTCAACATTAGTCGACGAAATTGTGCGTGAAACTTTATTTTATACAAATTCAGGAGATGAGTTAAATAAAACACAGGCGGAAGCAACAATCTTGAAATTAAAAGAATTAAATGCATTGGCGATAAATCAACAAAAGATTGAAACAGAAATTTTTATTCGGCATTGCGAAAATATTTTATCCAGAAAGAAAGATTTGGATACAAACGTTACTGATATAATCAATTTACCTGCTAGAGATTCAATAAATGTATTCTATCTATCTGTTACAGATTTTTATAATCAGTTTTTAAATAAAGTGAATATGTATCGATTAGTTCTATATAATTTATCAATTGGAATGTTACTTTATATAGCTCTTGTAATAATTAAGCTGAAACTTGCCACTCTTGCTATGCAAAATTTGAATCAAAGTTTAGTCAAACTCAATACAGCTTTTGGTAGATTTGTCCCTCATGATTTTCTAAATATTTTGAACAAAAAAAATATCGTTGAAATTGAATTAGGAGATCATGTTAAAGAAGAGATGACAGTTTTATTTTCTGATATTCGCGGATTTACAACTCTTTCTGAAAGTATGTCTCCAGAGGATAATTTTAAGTTTATAAATTCCTATCTTGGAACAATGGGTCCGATTGTTAGAAATAATAAAGGATTTATAGATAAGTTTATTGGAGATGCTATTATGGCATTATTCAAAGGTGAATCGGAGAATGCGATTGATGCTTCCATAGAAATGTTAGAAGGTCTTGCTCGTTATAACCAAGAGCACAGAAGTGGAAGAGAGCAGGTAGAAATAGGGATTGGATTACATCGTGGTGAAATGATGTTGGGCACAATCGGAGAGAATAATAGAATGGAGGGAACTGTTATCAGTGATACAGTTAATCTAGCTTCCAGAATAGAGGGAATGACTAAGCTTTATGGTATACCGCTTCTTATATCGGATAACGTATTTAACTCTATCAAAAATAAAAGCAAATATTACATCAGAAAAATTGATACAGTAAAAGTAAAAGGCAAAGACAATCCTGTAACAGTATATGAAGTATATAATACGGATTCAAATGAAGTTCGTTCTTTGAAGAGAAAGTTAAAACCAAATTTTGAAAGAGCAATACATGAATATTATGCACAAAATTATACAGAAGCCCAGAAACTTTTTAATGCACATTTAAGAGAGTTCCCTGCTGATAAAGCTGCACAAATCCATTTAGATCGATGCAATTCTGCAATCTTAAATCCTACGAATTCGTTAAATGGTGGGGCTAGTGTTTTATTATCGAAATAATTATTTTTTGTCCCAAATTTTTTCTAGGAACTGATCTCTACCTGATCCGTAACGATAGTAGTTATATCTCACAGGATTTTTTTTATAGAAATCCTGATGATATTCTTCCGCTGGGTAAAATTTTATAAGGGGGAGAATTTCTGTAACGATAGGAGAACTAAACTTTCCTGATTTATCTAAGTTCTTTTTAGATCGTTCTGCCTGAGTTTTTTCTTCATTAGTTTTATAAAAAATAGCTGTTCTATATTGCTTGCCTCTATCTACAAATTGTCCATCGGGATCTGTTGGATCTATTTGTCTCCAAAAGATTTCTAATAATTGAATATATGAGATTTTTTTAGGATCATAGTAAACTTGCACAGCTTCTAAATGTCCAGTCAGCCCAGAGCTAACTTCTTCATAAGTTGGATTTTCCTTTTTTCCACCTGTGTAACCGCTTATCACCTCTTTTACTCCATTTATTTTTTCAAATGGACTTTCCATGCACCAAAAACATCCACCTGCAAACACAGCAACTTCCACTTTTTCTTGAGCGGTTAATGGCAAACAAATAATAAAAAGAGAGAGAATTATTCTATAAAGCATACTCTTTCTATAATAAAACAGTAATAAGTTATTGTAAATAAAATTCTAAAAAGACTCTTTCAATCTAAATATGGTCGCTATGGGTTTTGGTTGTCTGCTGATTCAGTAGCTGTGTTAGTGTTGTGTGATGGTGGGATTTTTAGCTGATTTATGAAAGAGTGAATTAGCGATTTTACTTAGATAACCACTTTTCTAAAACTCTTTGAAAGTCTTCTTTTTTGACTGGCTTTGTTAGGTAGTCATTCATTCCAGCATCTTTACATTTTTCGAGATCTTCAGGAATCATTCCGGCTGAAAAAGCGATAATGGGAACTTCTTTAAAAGAATTGATTTTTCTTATTTCGATTGTAGTCTCTATTCCATTTAATTCTGGCATTTGAAGATCAAGGAAAATGATATTTGGGTTTTCTTTTTCAATGTTCTTTAAAGCTTCCAACCCATTGTTAAATTGAACAATATGTGCTTTTGGCATAACAAGATCTAATACTGTTTTGGCTAAGAAAAGATTTACTTCATCATCATCTACAATCATTATTTTTAAATTTTCATTCACCATTGAATATAGGGTTTCCTGTTGTTTTATTAGACTCTTTCTTACTATGTTTGGAAATCTATTTATTAAGACATCTACTAAATCCTTTTTTCTTAATGGTTTAAAGATTTTTACTATATTTGAGGGATATTGAAAATCCTCATTCCAGTCAGCTACTGTTGATTCTAATAAAAGTATAGTGGTAAATTTACTGTCATTATACACGTTAAAATTATTGGATTTATTTAAAAACTCGCTAAAGCTTGTTAAATTATTATTTATTATCAATAAATTGAAAACATTGCTATCGAGTGAGCTCAAAGCTAATTCGATGTTAGCTGAAGATTTATTTTTTATCCTCAGATCATCTAGCATTTTAGAAATGATGGTTCGACTTCTATCATTCTGATCCAATATTAAAGCAGAAAAGGAATCCAAGTATAAATCCTTCTCTGAATTGGGATTTATTTCAAAATGAGAGGAGACAGTAAAATAAAATTCGCTTCCCTTTCCGGGTTGAGAGTTCACATTCAGTTTGGAATTGAATAATTTTAGCAATTTATTTGATATTGTTAATCCTAAACCAGTTCCTCCATATTTTTGTGAAATGCTAGAATCTGCTTGTGAGAAGGCATCAAAGATAACTCTCTGTTTTTCATTCGATATTCCAATCCCAGTATCCCTAATTGTAAAACTGATTTCTATTTGATTTGAATTTAGATTCGTAATATTACCTTCTACCCTTAACTCTATTTCTCCCTTTTCAGTAAACTTAACTGCATTTCCTAAAAGATTTATGATAACTTGCCGTAATCGTATGGGATCTGTAAAAATATATTCAGGAACATTAGGCGATATATATAAAAGTAACTCGATTTCTTTTTCATTTGCTTTAAACTTAATTAAATCAATACAGTGTTCTAATAATTGATAGACATTTGTTTTTTCTATGTGAAGTTCAACTTTTTCTGCTTCTAGTTTTGATAAATCTAATATATCATTAATTAGCTCTAATAAAGAGTTTCCAGCTTGATTTATAATTCGTATGTATTCTTCCTGTGATGAGTCTAGCTTTGAGCTTAATAATAATTCACTAAAACCGATGATTCCATTGAGTGGAGTTCTAATTTCATGGCTCATGTTTGACAAGAATTCAGATTTAACTTTGGCTGATAACTCTGCATTTTTTTTTGCGATTAAGATTTCTTTTTCGTATGATTTTCTTTGATTAAAACGAAAAAGAAATATATCAACAGTTGAGTCCTCTACTAAGATCTTTGCATTGATTAAAAAAGGAATCTTATCTCCCTTTGAATCTATAAGGTCTAGATTGATTTCCTCAACATAACCTTGCATTCTAAGGAGCGGAGTAAAATGTGTTTGTTCATAGATTCTACTCCCACCTGATAATAAGAAAGTCCATACTTTATTAGTTAAATTATCTAATTCAAAATTTAACCATTTGAGTAGAGTATTATTTGCGAAGAAAATTCTTCCATTAGAGTCTAATCGTAAGTAACCGCATGGAGCATCATTCAGACAATTTTCAATTTTTAATGCGTCATTTTCAATCATTCATCTGTTAGATTTACTGCTAAATAATTTTTGATAGCTTGGATTGTTTCAGTTGGATGACTTAGGTGCGGACAATGTCCTGTTGCTTCAATTGTTACCATCTCACTTTTGTGTATATGTTTGTTTGTATAATCACCGACTTCTTTAGGAGCAATTGCATCATTCGAACACTGAATGATAAGCGTAGGCGTCATACATTCTTCTAAATCTTTACGATAGTCCCCCAAAAAGGTAGCCCGTGCAAAATGCTTTGCTATTTCTGGATCTTGTCTGCAAAAACTATTTTTTAATTCTTCCGTTAATTCTGGACGTTCTGGATTTCCCATTATGACAGGTGTGATAGAACTCGACCAACCAAGGTAATTGCTTTCAAGTGATTCTAGCATTTCCAAAATATCCTCTTTGGAAAAGCCACCAATATAATTTTCTTCATTTATATAACAAGGGGAAGGACAAATCATTATTATGTGAGAAAATAAACTTTTGTTTTTATTTGCAGCAAGAAGAGCAATCATTGTGCTTACAGAATGCCCAACCAATATAACATTTTTTAAATTCAAAGCATCACAAATATCTAAAATATCATTTGCATACCCATGCAGTTTTGCGTATTTATTTTTGTTATAATAGCCTAGATCGGATTTCCCTGAACCTATATGATCAAATAAAATTACCTGATAATCTTTTTCGAATTCAGGTGTTATGAACCTCCACATATTCTGGTCACAACCATATCCATGAGCAAAGAGCATTACCTTTTTCCCTTCGCCTTTTATACTAATGTTATTTCTTTTGATTACTTCCAAATCAATTCTCCCTTGATTTATCTGTTAACGCATTTAGGAATGCAACTATATACTCAATTTCTTGCTCTGATAAACTTTTTCCAAGTTGTATATCTGCCATTTTTTTAACAGCAAGATCTAACGTATTTATACTTCCATCGTGAAAATAAGGAGCAGTTAACGCAACGTTTCTAAGCATTGGAACTTTAAATACAAATAAATCTTCTTCTTTTCCAGTTACTTTTGTTCTTCCTAAATCTTCTTTGTTCTCGTATTGTTTTTTGACTCCCAATTTTTGAAAAGAATTTCCTCCTAGCAGAGGACCTTTATGACAATTGGCACAACCAACAGATAGAAAAATTTCTAATCCTCTTATTTCCTCTGGATTTAACGCTTTATATTTCCCTCTTTGAAAATCATCAAATCGATCATTTGTTTTAAATGTTCTTTGAAATGCAGAAATACTATTTGTAATTTGATCAAATGTAATTTTGCCCGATTTGTCTCCATATGCTTTTTCGAACAAATCTTTATACTCTGGTATACTTGCAATTTTATCAACTAGATATCTTTCATCAGGAATTGCCATTTGGAGAGGATTAAAAAGAGGAATTCTGGTTTGGTCTTCTAATTTTTTTGCCCTCCCATCCCAGAACTGGGCAATTTGAAATCCTGCATTTAAAACAGTAGGAGTATTTCTGTTCCCATTTTTACCAAAAACCCCGGGTGAAAAATTTAAATTATCAACACCAGCTCTTTTGTTTAAGACGTTATGACAAGTATTACAGGATTGGTTATCATTGACTGAAAGTCGATTGTCAAAATAAAGTTTCCTTCCTAAATTGATGATTGCCAATGTGTCATTTTCGCTACCAGGCATCTTATCTGGTATTACACCAAAAATTTCATTTGCATTTCTGACTAGTGCTTTGATTCGCTCATTTGGTCCACATGAAGCAATTAGTAAACAGAATAGAATAAATAGAATTTTTTCTTTCATACGTTAGTATCCATGAATTATATTTGAAATCATTTGTCGTCCTTCTTTAGAAGAAGCTAAAAAAAACTCTGATTCTTTTAAAGTTGGATTCTTTTTTTGAGCAATTTGAAAGTATTTATTTAATTTGGTAAGTGGTGCTTTTAAATCATTACACAATATAGAATCTCTCCAAACAACTAAAAAATCAATTGAACTTTTTTCTTGTTCGGGTGCTTCTTCTGAAATTTTAAGGGATTGTGCATAGTCTCCTAATTCAAAATAGGCTTTTGCAAGCATAGTATGGTAGTTTTTTTCTTTTGTTTTTTGTTTTCGTAGTGGTGCGGCATATGTAATAACGTCTGTCCATGCTTCATTTGTGTAATGAATTTGCATCATGGATTGAAGAGCAATTGGGTTGTATGCATAGATAGTAAGTATTTTTTCGAAATAAGATTTTGCGAGCTCTAGCTCACCAATGGATAAAAAATAATTTCCTAATTCTTCTAAAGCTTGCATCTCATGTTCTTGGTAGCTAGAAATAACATCTAAAAACAGAACATGCTCCTCCATCCTATTTGTGGATTTTAGATATTTCATAAAATCAAAGACTTTCTTTTTGTCCTGTATATTTGCCTTATAATAATCATTTAACATTTTCTTTGCGATATCATATTCTTCTAGTAAATAGTAGATTCTGAGTAAGTTCAAAAAAGGGACTTGTTCTGTTGGTTTTTCTTTTTGAAGCTTTCGTAAAATCTCCTCGCTCGATTCGATGTAAGAAAGTTTTACTCCATAAACAGCTAGATTATTTAAATCATGAAATGTTTTTGCAGATTGTAATGCTTTGACTTTTTTATCCAAACCAGTAAAATCTGGCTTTTCGATTGGTTTTAGATTATCGTCCAATAGAATAAACTGTTTATCGGCTTTGAGAATATCTGATTTATCATCTTCTAATACAGGCGTTGGACGAAATATAGAGAAGCAATTATTTAAAACAAAAATTATTAGGAATAGAAACGTTATATGCATTAAATAAAAATGTTCCTATATATATTTTCGTTCTTCATTGAGTTGTCTTGCAAAGAATAAATACTTCATCGCTTTTTTTTGATTTCCTAGAAGTAAATATAATAAAGCAAGATCGTAGGAGATTTTTGGATCTGGAAATTTTGTTTCATCGCCCGATTGATAGCTTTTTAAATTTTCTTCTAGCAATTTCTTTTTCTCGTTTTTAATTAAAACTATCTTTCGTAGAAAATCTTTTTCTTTTAAAGTTGGATTCACTTTTTTATATTGCATGTCTTCAATGAAAGACTGAAATCCTTCTTCTTCAATAAGAGATTCATAGGCAATATTTAATGCTTTTGAATATTTACCCATCTTCACATAGATATCTGATTTTAAAAATTTTATATTCGAATCTTCTACATAGACCTCTTTATATTTTTCTAATAAGTTTAGTGAGTCTCTATATCTTCCTTGTATGAAATATAATTTGATTAATTCTTCCATGGATCCTTTATGATTTGGATCGATTTTAATAACATTAGATAAATACTGTTCTGTTTTGTCTCTGTTTTCTACTCGTGCATAAATACTTGCAAGAAGTCTATGGGATTGGATAAATCTTCGTTTATAATAGAGAGATTTTTTTAGGCAAAGAATCGCTTTTTTAAAACGATTTTGTTTGTAATATTCTTGTCCTAGTTCAAAGAAATTTTCTTCATTTGGTTGTAGCTTTGCGATTTTTGTATAAGTCTGGATTGCATTCGAATGCTCTTCTAGATTGGAATAGAGTTTAGCAAGGCGCTTTAAGCATTTTATATAATCAGGATCTAATTTGAGGCATTCAAGGTAAGATTCAATTGCCTTACTATATTCTGCATTGTCTTCAAAGCTGAGCCCATCTCTATAATGTTGACGCACTTTGTTTACTTTATAATGGGAATACTTTCTCTTTACATTTTCTTTGATTGTATTCACATACCCAGAAAAGTTAGATGGAGTCATTGTATCAGATCGATTTTTCATACTATTACTCTTAAATTAGAAACCCTTTTGAATATCAAACTATGAACTTAAAATAAATTAGGCAAGAAAATTAAAATTCTATTAAAAATGCTAGATGAGTGGAATTGAAATTAAGCGAGTTCTGTAGAACCATCCCTCGATCTAAAGGATTTCAATTTTTAAATTCAAATTAATTGAGAAAAATGCCAAGTCTCTCTTAATTTACTGTCGATTATTAATAATAAGCGTGAAGTATTTATGCTAAATCGTGTAGATTTTCTCAGAGTTTACACCTGATAAAGCTAATTAGTATTTCAAGTAATAGATTAATGAACTAATAGGTAGGTTCTAAACACATGAAACAAATTCTGATTATTTTAGGAATCGTAGCCATGATCTCTTGCCAATCTACTCAAGAAATTAGAGAGGCTACTAAAACAGTCGAAGAAAGCCAAGTAATTAAAGAGGAAACTAAGGAGACTTCAAAGACGATTGCAACTCCTAAATATGATGAAATTGGCTTTGCTTCTTGGTATGGAATTCAATTTCAAGGTAAAGTAACTGCAAGTGGAGAAGTCTTCGATCGTTTTAAAATGACTGCTGCACATAGAACGATTCCATTTGGATCAGTTGTAAAAGTGCAGAATTTAGAAAACAATAAAGAAGCAGATGTTACTATCAATGATCGCGGACCGGCTGATGAAGGAAGCATTATTGAAGTTACAGAAAAAGCAGCTGAGATATTGAACTTCAAAGAAGAGTCTGTTGCAAAAGTAGGGATTAATATTATTAAGCCAATGGAAGAAAATCCAATTCTTGTAAAGGATGATTCTTTTAGTGTGGATGACGATGATGACGATGACGATGATGATGACATCGATGAAGAAACTGCTCCACCAGCGAAGAAACCTGATGCAAAAAAACCGCAGACTGTTACGCCTGTCGCTCCTGATAAGAAACCTGCACCGGCTCCAGCTCCCGCACCTGTAAAGACAGCTCCTGCTAATAATAGTAAGACAACTGCGCCAGCAGAAATTCCAACTGTGAATGTTCCTACTCCTACAACTTCCAATACAAATAACGCATCTCAGCCAAAAGGAGAAACAGTTCAAATTGGAGTATTTAAAGAGCAGAGAAGAGCAGAAGCATTTAGAGATCAGATAAAAAAAGATTTTTCTGAGAAAATTTTCTTATTCTCAAGAAATGGAACATATGTTGTTCAAATTGGGGATTTTGCAAAAAGAGAAGATGCAGTAGCTCTTAGAGAAAAACTAAAAGCTAAGAAAATAGCAAATTGTTTCATACCACCTAAGAATTAATTGTGGTGCATTCAAATAAGCCCCGATCTTCGGGGTTTATTTGATATCGACTACCATCAAAGTAACATCATCACTGTGCTTTGATGCGTTGTTTCCTATCCAACTTTTTACATCATTCATAACCAATCGTGCAAAGTCAGCAGGCTTCATAGAGTTGTGTTTTCGAATATAACCAACAAATAATTCTTCTCCAAACATTTCTTCTTTGGAATTTCTTGCTTCAATGATACCATCTGTATACAAAATGATGCGGTCTCCCTTTTGGATAGAAATTTCAACAGTCTCAGTTTGAATTTCTGGGAATAAACCAATAATCTTTCCTTTTTGGTTAAATTCTTTTACTTCGTCTGTCTCAGGAGAATGAATGTAGATAGATGGATGACCAGCTTTTGCATGTTTGATCTTGTTTGTCTCTAGATCGATATAGATATAGCTTGCACTAATAAAGTTTGTTCCAACTTTATTTAGCATACTTTGGTTGATTCTGGAAAGCAATCGGGATGGATCTTCTGCAAAAGCAGATTCAATTGAAAAGGCAATTTTTAGCATAGATGCAATGATTGCAGCAGGAATTCCATGCCCAGAAACATCAGCAATAAAAATTCCAATTTTATTTTTATCGATCATATGAAAGTCATAATAATCACCGCCAATTTGTGTCATTGGGTAGTAATTAACGGCTATATCTAAATTTGGTAAGTTTGGAATTGATTTTGGTAAAATTGCCGTTTGAATTTTTTGTGCTACATTTAATTCATGTCTTAGTGCGGCTAACGATTCTTTTTCTTTATACGCCTTTTTTAGATTTGCTACCATTTCATTGAATTTTTCTGACAGGAAACCAAACTCATCTTTTGATTGTATTATTACGTTAGTTTCCATATTTCCTGATGATAATTCATCAACAGCTTGGGATAATTTATGCAGAGGGTCTGTAAAAAAAATGGATAAAATATAGGATACTATCACTGATAAAATAAGCGCTATTATAGTCACAGTAAATCCGGCGATCATCATAGTTTTATTAAATTGACGGATATCAGAAATGGAAACACTGAAAATTACAGCTCCGATACACTCTGTATGACTTTTAAATATAGGAGCGATGACTATATTAAAAGTTCCATAAGCCAATTGCTCTGGTTCATTTTGCATATGAAAGGTGCAGGTATTAATAGAACCTTTGATTTTATTTACTAAATCCTCTGTTTCAATAAATTCCCAGCCTGGAATTGAGGATTGACTATTCTTTTCTGCAAAATTAAGAGATACATCTAGGCTTTCTTCTTCAACTTTGATTGTGGCTGTTTGGGCAGGATTTTCTTTATTTAGAATTCCTTTTTTTGTTTCTACAGTAAATGGATTTTTCTTAGTTACTTTTAGAATTTGAATTTTATTAATACTTACTGTTTCGTTTAAGGAATCAATTTCAATTTCGAATTTCTTTCCTTTATTCACGATTTGAAAATCTTCGACATGTTCAATACTATCCCAATATACAACTAGCCTTCCATTTCTATTTATATAGACTTTAAGTCCTATAAACATATTCTCTATCCAAATAGTGTCTTCACTAATGTGGGTAGCGTCTATCGCATATATTAACTTATTTGTTTTTTTGTCAATGAGAACTGAATAGATCCAAGTGATATATTCTTCGTTTGCCGAAACCCTTTGCATGAAATTGAAATATCGCTTAAACTCGGGAGTCTCAGAAGATTTTTCAGTTATAAAGGACTGAAAAATCTCGCCATCAATCGAACTCGAAATTGATATACCAAGAGATTTTTTATGTTGTAAGAATGACTTATAATAAACCGAGCTAGACACTTGATAAAGAGTGAAACCAAGAACTGATGATAAAACCAAGCTAAGTATAATGAATCCTAAGAATAATTTTGCTCTTAGGCTACTTTTAGCTGCATATATTTTTTGAATTTTATTTTTTATCACAGCATTCCTTTGCTTCGCAATTAAACTAACGTGGTTAAACTTGGTTTTTACTAGTATTCTAATATTTGGTTTTGCACATAAATGACAATTTGGTTTAAGTATGAAACTTTACTTTTCATAAGCAATCAAAATTCATAATTTGCAAAACGATTCATTAAATAGTAATGAATTTCATTTTTCAGTCAAGTGATTCCTTGTAATCATTTCTTAAAATGTAAGTAATCTACAATTAAAATTCAAGTAATAAAAATGTAACACTAATCCTTGTATTCTTATAAGCAGGACTGAAAGGAATAATAAGAGATTAAATTATGAAAAAGCAAATTAACTTTCTGATACTGCTTTTAATGCTTGTATCTTCGGCAGTATTTGGACAAGCAAAAACAGGAGCAGGATCAATTCAGGGGGATGTTTTAGATGCGCAGACAGCGGAGCCTATGTTTGGGGTAACAGCTGTGATTCGCTCTATTTCGAAATCAGCAAGAACAGATTTAGATGGAAAATTTACCATTACGGGTGTTCCTGATGGTGAGTATGATATTGAATTTATCATGCAAGGAATGGATACTCAGAAACGAAAGATTTCTGTTAGCGGTGGTAAACCAGCAAAAATCAATGTGGCAATGGGAATTAAAAAATTAGATACCGTCGTAGTGGAAGGTCGGGCTATGAATGATACTGAGTCTTCCTTATTGAAATTACAAAAGAAAGCTTCCACTGTTTCTGATGGGATCTCTGCACAGGCGATCGCCAAGACACCAGATTCAAGCGCAGGAGATGCAGCACGGAGGATAACCGGTATTACCCTTGTTGGTGGTAAATATGTTTTTGTTCGGGGTCTTGGAGAAAGATATTCAAATACACTTTTAAATGGAGTTCCACTTCCATCACCGGAGCCAAATAAAAGGGTTGTTCCACTCGATTTATTTCCTTCTGCATTGATTAAAAACATTATCGTTTCAAAAACATTTATACCAGAAGATTCTGCTGAATTTGCGGGTGGAACGGTTAAGATTGAAACCAAAGATTATCCAGACAAATTCTTTTTGAAAGTTGGATTTTCAATGGGTTATAATAATAATACCACAGGGAAACAATTTCAAACATATTCTGGTGGAGGACAAGACTGGTTAGGGCTAACAGCTGGTAACCGAGAAAGACCTGACATCGTTTCAACGCTCCCAGGCGTTCAGTTTAATGCAGTTGGTCCAGGTTCTTTTGGATACAACTCTGGTGCAATTACTGCAGGATCTCTTGCTTTTAATAATCAGTGGTCTTCCAATACAACTGTAGCATCTCCTAATAAGGGCTTTAATATTTCGACTGGAAATGTTTTCAACGTAGCAAACCGAAAACTTGGAGTTATATTTGCACTAACGTATGGAAATGATTTACAATTTAGAGAAGAAAGAGATGTAACAAATAGAGTAGGTGGTATTGTTCCTAGAGCTCCAGTTGGAGGAAAAAATGCATACCTAATTAAATATTATGATTATAATCAAAAAATATGGAATGAATCTGTTAACTGGGGCTCTGCATTTAACACTACTTACGAAATTGCAAATGGGCAAAGAGTTCACTGGAAGAATTTCTTTAGTGTGAATAATGATAAGGAAGTTTGGAATTATGGAGGATCTAGTTTTGCAAGTGGGCAGCAAATTGATGCAACCAAGCTAAACTATATTATGCGTAATCTCTATAATACTCAGTTAGGTGGAGATCATATTATTAAGATCGCAGATAAATTTACGAAATTGGATTGGAAAGTTTCCCAATCAGAAGCTTTCAGAAATCAACCTGATATGAGAGATAGCTATTATCAAGTTCCACTAACGACTGACCCTGCAACAAACTCACAAATTCCACAATACAATGCAGGTGCTGGTCTTGCAGAGTCACAGCTTTCCAAGAGTCGCTTCTTCTCTAGAACTTTGGATATCAATAGATATATTAGTTTTGATTATGAAATACCTTTTACTCAGTGGGGTGGTCTTCAATCCAAATTCAAAGTTGGATATAGTTACTTAACCAGAGAGAGAGGTTTTGATGCACAGAGATATTATTTTAGAAAAGCGGATCCAGGAACAAACCTTGGTGGAGGAGCTCTTACGCCTGCCGTTTACCCTGTTCCACCTGAGGCAGTTTTAAATCCGTTTAACAGAGGTGTTCAAGGCTATTATGTGAGTGAATCAACAAGACCTACAGATACTTATGAAGCAAGACAAAAATTAACATCTAAATATGCGCAAGTAGATATGCCGCTTACACCGAAGCTTAGATTTATCGGTGGGGTGCGTAATGAAAATAACTATCAAGTTGTCTCAACTGTCAATCCGTTTGATAGACTTGCTTCATTTGCTGCTAATTATGATTTTAAAACTTATGCGATTACAAATGAGTTTCAGCAAAATTTAATTGATCCAACTTACAGACAGCCAAGAGCTATCAATAAAAATACGAATACACTTCCTTCGGCTAATTTTGTTTATTCGCTCGACGACAGAACAAATATTCGACTCGCTTATACAGAAACGATCACTCGTCCAGATTTTAGAGAGATGTCTTCGTTTGAGTTTACAAATATCCTAGGTGGACCGCCAGAAAAAGGAAATCCATATCTAAAGAGATCTTACATTCATAACTATGATTTACGTTATGAGTTTTATCCAAAGGGAGATGATCTAATTTCATTCGGTGTATTTAGAAAAAATTTAAGTTCTCCAATAGAAAAGGTAATGGAAGTAGATTCTCAATTTAGATATACCTATACCAATGCTAAATCTGCATATATTCAAGGTGCGGAGTTCGAAGCAAGAAAAGGGCTCGATTTTATTTCAGAAAAGCTAGAAAAATGGTCTGTTGGATTTAATATGTTCTTAATTAAATCAGAAGTAACATTTAACGATTGGTTGTATTATCAACTAAGTCCTAACGATCCTAAAAGACCTACTAACTTATCTCGTCCACTACAAGGACAATCTCCTTATGTCTATAACGTAAACGTTAGATATAAATTAGATAAAGTAGGAGATCATACAATTACCGTTTTATACAATGAGTTTGGAAAAAGAATTAATGCGGTAGGCGGTATAGGAATTCCAGATACTTATGAAAGACCTGTTGGAATGCTTGACATGGTTTATAATTTGAAATGGAAAGATAAATGGGATTTTAAATTGGCTGCTAGAAATTTAACAGATACTAGAATTAAAATCGTGCAGGAAGATCCTTGGAGAGGAAAAGATACAACTATCAATTCTTACAGACTTGGACCTACAATTACCTTCTCAGCATCTTACAACTTTTAAATAGATTCAGGAGAAATACTTTTATGAAAAAGAAATTATTTATATCAATATTAATGTCTATTAGTGTATTTCAATTTTCATGTGAATACATAAGACAATCAAAAGAAAAGCCAAGTGCATTAAGTCGGTTAATGGTCTCTTATCCTCCAAAGCCTAGAGACCCTGGTTTATACATTTCAGGAACAATACTCGATAGCACAGGAAAGGCAATACCAAATGCAACAGTTCAGATTTTAGGAAGAGGAGAAAGCTCGGTTTCCATTTTACCTCCAGCGAGTGTTAGAACGATTGGAAGACCTGCATTGCCTCCACCCTCAACAAATCCAAATGGCTTTACTACTTTGTCTGCTGTTCTCAGTGATAAGGTGGGTTGGGGTTCGACAGCTACTAGTTGTCCGTCATCCGCAACAGCAGCAGCTTATACTACACAAGGACAACTAACAAGTGTTAGCTTTAATGGAACTCCAGGTGGTTGCATCTTAGGATTTAACAATACAACTGGAGCAGTAAATAGCACTGTTTCAAACAGTGCGCCTAATTGTAGTGCACCCACAGGTGCAGGTGGTCTGGTAGGTAGCAATGGAGTCGGTGCTTGTAATTTTTTTGGCTCCACAAATTCTATTCCAAATGGTTATTATTTTGATAATTCACAGGGAGCTTCTGCAACTGCGATTGATGGAAGTGCTTGCCCTGGCACTAACTTTGACAGAACTGCGACTAACAACGGTAATGCGACAGGATGTCCTGCTACTTTTATTGCACCTCATAGTGAATTGTCTGCTGCTAATCTTTCTTCCGGAAATCTATCTAAAGGAGCACAGTATGTTTTACAAACTTGTGGTAGAACGGTAGTAGATGCTGTGAATAGTTTCGGAACTACTGCGCCACTTAGCACGAATCCTGATTCATTTACAGGGTTTGGTCAAAATGTGAGGGTATATTGTGATACTTCTACTCTTTCGAGTGCTGCAACATCTGTTGGTATTTCAAATACAGTAGTCCCTAGAAATACAGTGGTTGCTTCCTTTACAACGGACGCAACAGGTTCTTTTAATGGTATTAAATTTACTGTTCCAAATGTTGGAAATACATATGATATAAAAGTGACAACATCTGCTGGAAGAGTTTTAAAGACAAGAAGACTTAAGATTAATAATAATGGAGTGTCTAACGTTTTACAACCTGTTACAGAAGCTATTTCAAGAGCACTTTTAGAATCAAGCACTGGTAAGGATATTACTAGCACAGAGAGTAGTTGGAGTAATATTGCTGCATCGCAAGTAGATGGAACGTCAAGTCCTTCTAGTGTTCCGAGTGGGAGTTATGACTTTATTCCAACCAATATTTCCATTGAAATTGCTGTTCCTAGGAATTACATAGGAATTCTTTCTGGAACTATAACGTCTGACGTTGTTTGGACGAGAACAGATGGACAATACTATCTTAATGGAACAGTAATCGTTCCTTCAGGTAGAACAATCACAATAGGACCAGGAGTTACGGTTATTGGTTCTGCATCTCCTGGTGGGGCTTTATTAATCAAACCAGGTGGAAAGATTTTTGTGAATGGAACAGCGAATGCACCGGTGGTATTTACATCTGAAAAATCAGCAGGATCGAGAGCTCCCGCAGATTGGCAGGGAATTATTATTCAAGGAAATGGAGTTCAAACATTTGGAGGAGCTGGTAGTAGTGCGATAGGCGAAGGAGACGTCGGTAATTATGGTGGAAGCAATAACTCAGATTCCTCTGGATCAATCAATTATCTGAGAGTAGAATTTGCTGGCGCTCCGTTTTCTCCAGGAAATGAGAGAAATTGTATTTCCTTGATGGCTGTTGGATCAGGAACTTCCCTTAATTATGTTCAGTGTCATCGTGGATTTGATGATGGGTTTGAACAATGGGGAGGAGCGTTTAATGCTCGTTATCTTATTTCAACCGGAAATAGGGATGATCAGTTTGATTTTGCTGATGGTTTTATTGGAACTTACCAATTTGCGATTGGGCAAATTTATGCCTCTACAGCGCCAACAAATGATGATATTACTAGATGTATAGAGGGAGATGGAAACTCCGCTTTGTCCTGCACGTCAAGCGCAAGAAACGGAGGAGATTGCTCTGATCCATACTTTGCAAATGTGACTTGTGTTGGAGCTGGCGGTTCTACAGGCGGAAATGGAGCACTTGGTGGTCCTGTAACAAATCATGGAGATGCGATCTTTGTAAGAAGAGCGACTCCGACCTTTCAATTGGGAGATTATACAAATATACTTGTAGATAATTATGGAAACAATAAAGCTGTTGGTTGTAGAACTGATTCTAGAACAGTTGATGCAAGGATTACAAATCTTTTTTATACAAGATCTGCGACAAGTGATTGTCCTACTCCGGTAACGAATCTTGCTACTCCGTCAGCCGGAATATCTACGCAAGTAGTTACAACAATATCAGAGACAAGTCCTGATTTTACACCATTGGCTACATCGACACCAACGATATCTGCAACAGATACAATTACTGTAACGAATTTCACAAATACTTCTGGCGCTTCTGGTTTTAGAAGTGCTGCATACTATGGTGCTGTGAGAGATGCAAACGATACATGGTGGAAAGGCTGGACTAGTTTTTCTCAAAATTAAAAATTGAATTCTTGCGGTAGTTTCTAATGATCCATTTAAGGAACTGCCGCATCTTTCTAAATCTGAAGAAATTTCTTAATATCAAAATAATTTTATGAAAAAACTATACTTGCTTATGAATCTAGTTTGGTTTAGTTGCTTAAATACAAACTATAACTTGGAAAATTTGAAGACAACAAAAGAGGAACTCTTTAAAGAAGCTGTTTTTTATGCGACTAGAAATGATTCCAAATCGATGGACAAAATTATTTTAAATCGTAAAGAGCATAATGAATTTTTTTGGAAGCATGTGGGAGAAAGATTTACATCAGATCCTGGAATGACTCCTGATTTAGCTTACGACCATATGAGTCTCGAAACAAGAATCGCTTGGAGAGAGCTAATTAGAGATTTAAATGGAAAGAATCTTGAATTTAGCAAGGTGGAATGCACAGCTCCCTCTGAAGTATATGGACCTTTCACTTTAATTCGAGGTTGTATTTCTTATTTTAGGAATCTAGATACAGATGAGATGATTCAAATTAAAAAGATCCGAAATATTATTCAATACAATGGCAAAGTAAAGATATATAATTTAAAAAGAGATTAGAATCTCCATCGATTTGCCATCTTAACGAGTGTTAGCATCACGGGCACTTCGATCAGAACACCTACGACAGTCGCAAGAGCTGCTCCAGAATTTACTCCAAAAAGAGCGATTGCCACAGCTACAGAGAGTTCAAAAAAATTACTAGCTCCAATCATTGATGCTGGCGCACAAACATTATGTGGCAAATTCAATTTTTTACCCATAGCCCAAGAAATTCCGAATATAAAATATGTTTGAATCGTTAGTGGAATAGCGATTAGCAAAATATCAAAAGGATTTTTTAATATAATACTTCCTTGAAATGCGAAGAGTAGAACCAAAGTAGCAAGAAGTGCTAAAATAGAAACAGGTTTTAAAGTATTCAGAAATTTAGTTTCGAACCAGTCTTTGCCATAAGCATTTATGATATATTTTCTGGAGACGTAACCAGCGGACAAAGGTATTACAACAAAGATAACTACTGAATAAATTAATGTATTATAAGGAATTGAAATATTTGAAATGCCAAGTAAGAATCCTACTATCGGAATAAAGGCAAATAGAATTACCAAATCATTGATTGAGACTTGCACGAGAGTGTAAAGAGGATCACCCTTTGTTAGATAAGACCAGACAAAAACCATTGCAGTGCAAGGTGCTGCACCAAGTAAAATCGCTCCTGCCAAATACTCATTTGCTCTGTCAGCTGGAAGGAAGGTGGAAAATAAATTTAAAAAAAAGATCCAACCAAATAAAGCCATTGTGAAAGGTTTGATAAGCCAATTCACAACCAGTGTAAGAATAAGTCCTTTTGGATTTTTTCCGACATCCTTGATCGATGAGAAATCAATCTGAACCATCATGGGATAAATCATTAACCATACTAAAACAGCAATCGGAATATTTACTTCAAACAAACTCATATTTGTTAGTTTACTTACCCAATCTCCAGCTATTTGACCTAGTAATACTCCAAAGATAATACAAAGTATTACCCAAATTGTTAAGAATCTTTCAAAAAAGCTCATTCAATTTCCTTAATAAAATTTTTACAATAATCACGTATTTCATCACGCGTCATACGAAAAGCATTTGCAATTTCTTCCTCTGTCCCTATTACTTTTGATGGATCAACAAAGTTGTGATGCAGTCTCAATGCGTTAGTTGGGAAATAAGGACAGTTTTCTTTTGCGTGGTCACAAACTGTTAAGATAAAATCAAAATCAATATCTTTGTATTCATTGATATGATTCGAAGTGTGATTTGATATATCGATTCCAACTTCCTTCATAAATTGAATTGCTTTTGGATTGACTCCATGTGTCTCGATACCTGCGCTATAGATTACTGCTTTATTATTAGCAAAGTGTCTAAGCCAACCTTCTGCCATTTGAGATCTACAACTGTTTCCTGTGCACAATACTAGAATTTTCTTCATATTCTCTCCTGGTATTTTTAATGTTAAACTTGCTATAATTTAGAAGCCGATTCATAAGTAACATATGCGAAAGCCTTTTTAAACTTGACTTATTTCTGAATTTATTGAAATGAACATCTAACAGCAATAATCCTTGTTTTTGAATGTATATAACTCTTGGAATAGTTTATTTATCTCTTTTTCGAATTCTTCTACTTTCTTCCAATTGATGCAATAACAGGATTTGACTCCTTCTACTTCTCCTTTGATAAGACCGATTTCTTTTAATTCTTTTAAGTGCTGAGATACAGTTGACTGTGCCAATGGCAAAACTTCTACTATTTCTCCACAGATGCATTCTTGTTTTTGTGCAATTGTTTTGAGTATGGATATCCGCGCCGGGTGAGAAATTGATTTTGCTAATTCAGAAAGATTTTGAATTTTTTCTTTAAATTCAGATTTCTTATTTTGTGCCATAACTAATCGTATATTTACGATATATATTTGTAAAGAAATTTTCTGAAAGTATTGGTATTTTAATTTAATTCAATAACTCTCCTAATACAAAATTTATAAAATTAGAAGCAAACGATGAGTGGAAAAGCGTTGTGCTTCCTCTCTTTTACTCTGCTCAAACCTATTGTCATTTTATAATGACAATAGAAGCAAACCTAGTTTTAACGCTCAGTCATTGCTTTTTATATTAGGGAGGGAATGGAAGGTGAGTGAGTAATTTAAATAGAAGATTTTTGTTATTTCAAAATCATACTTTAGAACTTATGAAATTTAAACTTAAACTGAAAGCTGTTACTAGATGAATTTCTATGATGCTTTTAGTGATATAATCGTATTTGACAGCATGCCTTTTTATGAATTTATGGAAAGTAATTCGCTTAGACCTACGCGATAGCGATTGAAGAGCGTGCCATGCACGCCTGAAAGCGCGGTCGAAATCCTTTTGAACACTAAAGTGATTTCGAATCGCCCAAACCTTCTCGTTGTCTAGGCTCAAAAGGAAATGAAAATGACAATGATTTCTAGTTCGGTTGCTTCCGAAAAATCCTCTAACCCTCTAACTCCTGCGGATACGTTTTTAAAAAGACATGTTGGGTCTGACTCTAAAGAAGTAAAAGAGATGCTTGCAACTCTTGGATATGAGTCGTTAGACGCTATGATAAATACAGCTGTGCCTGCAAACATTCGTTTAAAAAATCCAATTCAAGTAACAGAAGCTAAGAGTGAGTATGAAGTATTACAAGAATTAAAAAGAATTTTTTCCAAAAATAAAATTTTTAAGAATTATATCGGGACTGGATTTAATGATTGTATTGTGCCTGCTGTGATTCAAAGAAATATTTTAGAAAATCCAGGTTGGTATACAGCCTATACTCCTTATCAAGCAGAAATCGCTCAGGGTAGACTAGAAGCCTTACTTAATTTTCAAACCATGATTATGGATATGACAGGTCTTGAGATTGCAAATGCTTCTTTATTAGATGAATCCACAGCGGCGGCAGAGGCAATTACTCTTTGTCATGCGGTTAAGTCCGATGAAAATGGAGACTCAATTTTTATTTCCGATGAATGCCATCCTCAAACAATAGACGTTGTGCGAACGAGGGCTATACCAGTTGGGTTTAATGTAGTGGTTGGTGATTATAAAAAGTTCAAAGCAGATAAATCTTTCTTTGCTGTATTAATCCAATACCCAGCAACCAATGGGAATGTCTATGATTATGAGGAATTGATCAAGCAAGCGCATGCAAATGGTGTATTAGTAGTAACAGCAGCGGATTTAATGAGTCTTGCTATTTTAAAATCTCCCGGAGAATTAGGTGCTGACGTTGCAGTGGGAAGCACCCAGAGATTTGGACTTCCTCTTGGATTTGGAGGACCTCATGCAGGATACCTTGCTACTAAAGAAGAATACAAGCGAAGTCTTCCGGGTCGTCTCATTGGCGTTTCTAAAGATTCTCAAGGTGCTCCGGCAATGCGTCTATCGCTTCAGACAAGAGAACAACACATTCGAAGAGACAAGGCAACTAGTAATATTTGCACGGCTCAAGTTTTACTCGCCGTTCTATCTTCTATGTATGCTGTTTATCATGGACCAGAAGGAATCAGACACATCGCAACTCGGATTCATCTTTTTACTTCAATACTTGCAAAGGGAATCGAATCACTTGGATTTAAATTAAATTCAAAAGAATTTTTTGATACACTTTCGATTGCAGTAGATAAAACAAAGCAATCTGAAATTAGAAAAATTGCTGAGTCTAAAAATGTAAACTTGCGTTATGAAGAAAATTGGATTGGCATTTCTATTGATGAAACAGTTGGAAAAGAAGATATTCTTGTTTTACTTTCTATTTTTAATCAAGGCAATGCGGTTAACGTTCATATTGCAGCGGATACAGTTGCTTATAATTTCTCTGAAAAGTTGGTAAGAAAAAGCGAGTATCTCACTCATCCGGTCTTTAATACCTATCACACAGAAACAAAACTTCTAAGATACATTCGAAAATTAGAATCAAGAGATGTAAGCCTAACTCATTCCATGATTCCGCTTGGATCTTGCACGATGAAGTTAAATGCATCTACAGAAATGCTACCTCTTACATGGCCAGAAGTTTCTAAACTGCATCCTTTTGCGCCGATAGATCAAACGTTAGGTTATAGAGAAATGTTTTCTCAATTAGAAAAATGGCTCTGTGAGATAACAGGATTTAAAGCAATTTCTCTTCAACCAAATGCTGGTTCTCAAGGAGAGTATGCAGGACTTCTTGCAATTCGAGACTACCATCTTTCTAAGAATCAGGGGCATAGAACTGTTTGCCTCATTCCAACTTCTGCTCATGGGACAAATCCTGCTTCCGCTGTAATGGCTGGATTTAAAGTTGTTGTGACTGCTTGCGATGAAAATGGAAACATTGATGTTTCTGATCTAAAAGAAAAAGCTGAGAAGTATAAAAATGAACTAGGTGCTCTTATGATTACCTACCCATCTACTCATGGAGTATTTGAGGCAACGATCAAAGAAATTTGTGAAATCATTCATACCAATGGCGGACAGGTTTATATGGATGGGGCGAATATGAATGCACAAGTAGGACTCACAAGTCCAGGTGAAATTGGGGCGGATGTATGCCATTTGAATTTACATAAAACATTTTGTATTCCACATGGTGGTGGTGGTCCTGGTGTTGGTCCGATTGGGGTAGCTTCTCATTTAGTTCCATTTCTCCCGGGTCATGCGTTAGTAGAAAATGGATCCAAACGAGAAAGTAATTCTGTGACAAGTGCTCCCTGGGGAAGTGCTAGTATTACAACGATTTCTTGGATCTACATTGCAATGCTTGGAGGCGAAGGATTAACTTATGCAACTAAGATGGCGATTTTAAATGCAAACTATATTGCGAAGAGATTAGAGTCTTACTTTCCTGTGCTCTATCGAGGAAATAAAAATCTAGTTGCACATGAGTGTATAATCGATGTTAGACGCTTCAAAGCAACAGCAAAAATTGAAGTAGATGATATTGCAAAACGTTTGATAGACTTTGGCTTTCATGCACCTACTATGTCTTGGCCTGTCCCTGGAACTTTGATGATTGAACCAACAGAAAGTGAATCCAAAGAAGAGCTAGATCGATTCTGTGAAGCAATGATTCAAATTCATAGAGAGATAACTGATATCGAAAATAAGAAGTTAGACGAAATAGACAATCCTCTTAAAAACTCTCCACACACTGCCAAGATGGTAATGTCAGATAAATGGGATCATTTATATTCTAGAGAATTGGCAGCCTATCCGCTTCCATATCTTAAAGAACATAAGTATTGGCCTGTTGTAGGTCGCGTTGACAACGTTTACGGAGATAGAAATCTGGTTTGCGCTTGTCTACCGATCGATAGTTACAACGAGTAATTCTTGTTTTTTATATTTTACAGACTTAGATGATAAGTATGTAAAATGTAAAAATATGCCAAAAGCCAATTGTGTATTTTGTGAATGGAAATTAGAAGGAGTGATATTTATTTATCTTTCTCAGTTCTATCAACTCTTTCTAATAATTTTTTTGAATCACGGCTCTTATGCCAAATAGCGAATATTAAAATAATGGGTTCTTTTATGATGTATATAATCAGAAAAGGAAAAACTTTTAAACTTGCTTTGCGAAATTCTCTATAAAAAGTAGAATGAGAATTTGGTTTTTTAGACAATGCTTCGATTTTATCATAAACTTCTTCATAAAGTCTTAATCCAACTCCTTCTTGGTTTTTTTCATACCATTCAACGGCTTGAACTAAATCTTTCTTAGCCTCTGGCTTTAACTTGTATTTTTCTCCCAAGTCTTTTCTCCAATTCTTTTTTTACATCTGCCATTGAATAACCTTCTTCAGGATTTTTTTCATGTGCCAAAAGTCTCGCATCTAGTTCAGATTTCATTTCGTTCGTTAGTTGCCATTCTTTCTTTTTTAGAGCGGGCTTTTTAATAACTTTACAATTTAATCTATTTGCTAAACTTAAAAATAATTGATAATCACCATCATTCTGAATTTGTATCTCTAGAGTTTGCATTTTTATATTCCCCTCACTATTTAGAATTTCATTTGAGTCAATGTCAATAGAAATTCTTTATTTCGAAAGAGAAATTTTTAGTTTTGCCAGATCTGGAGAAAGTTGTGGTGAATGAACGTTAGCCTACGATGCTTTCTTATCTCGTAAATTACTTTTTAAATCATAGAAAGCCATTCCGGATTTTAGAACTCTTCCGTATGTATGATATCCATTATTCAAAGGAATCTCTACAATTGCACCTTTCGTTCTTTTTTGTCTTTTCATAGCTTCCATACTCTCAGAGTAAATGCTAAAGAGTAAATAGCAAGAAAAAGATTTATTCTTGCTATTCTAAAATAGTTTTAATATGCTTGTTTTACTTTATGGAAAGGATTTTAAATTTAGAAAAGAAATTATTTTTTCTTGCTTTGGCTTTATTACTTGTAGTAACTTTTAATTTTATGCCTAGTCTTGAAATTTTAATTCCTCCTATCGTTGTTTCAAACGATTCAGTAAATGAAACGGCGGACGGCATTATTTCTAAAAATAGAAAAGGAAGTATTCGAGCAGAATTTCCGAGTGAATTTTAAGATAAGACAATAGAAGAAATCGAAAGTATAGCTAAAAACAGTAAAGATGGTGAGCAAGCAAGAAAAGCACGAAAAGCTTTGAAGTTATTAAAAGATGGAAGATTTAAAAAATAAATTATATAAACTCATGTGGGTTCCAGAGACAAAAGAAATTATCTGGGATATGCAAACAGAAGAAGCTATACCTGCGGATAAAGGTATATACAAAGAAGTAAATTCTATTTTTAATTTAGAAGATTGGAGTGAAGAGTTTAGGCAGATTTATTCAGCTTGGCTCGAAGAGGACAAAGATGAACTGTATGATATTAAAAATGCATTCTATCAAAAGACTCTGAATAATATAGAACAAGTAAATAAGAAAGCAAAAGATTATCATCTCTATTTGTGGTTTGATATTGACCGAACTTTAAACGAAAACTTTATATGGAATACATGTCCAATAACGCTCACTCCACTTATCTGTTTAGGGGATAATTACCATTATCTGAATCGTTTTATATCGAAAGATAAGTTTTTAGTTTTGCCGGATATGGAGCAAGTTGTGGTGAATAGGCGTTAGCTGATTAATGACAGCCTGCCTGCTTTAGAGTATATAATAAAGCCTTATTTCTATCGGTTTCTCTTTCAAGCACTTCTCTTCTAACTTTTTGGTATGGAGTTTCGCCGAACTTATCAATGGGATTCTTATTTATTCCTTTCTTCGATAGAAGAATTTTTGCTGTATCAGCGTCCCAAATATAATGTAATGGAGTTGCATTGTCATTATCTCTTGCATTGATATCAATGTTTTTTTGTTCTAATAAGAATTTTACTCGATCTACTTCTTTTATTGCGATATGGAGCGCGGTTTGTCCGTAATTATTTTTTAAATTAACATTAATGCCCTTCTCTATAAGAAATTTAGAGCTAATGGGACGAGGCGAACAACATATAATATTTATATGCAATAATGTATATCCACTTGAATTTTGAGCATTTATATTGGCACCATTTTTTAACAATATTTCTAAATGTTCAGGAGTTCCAGCCTCAAAAACTAGGGAATTATCCACATACGCCCCTGATTCAATGGCAGCAGTAACGGCAGGCGTAATCATATCCCGTAAACCTAAATACAGGATATTATAAGGATTTTCCATTTTAGCACCTTCTGCTAACAAGAATTTAAACATTTCTTCTTTCTGGCTTTTAGGACTTTCGAATGAGTATGTAAGAGAATCCATTTTATTTCTATCACTACCATTTATATCCAAGCCTTTGCTTAACAAAAATTTTACTACTTCGATATTCCCAGAAATTATGGCGGAATTTAAAGTATCTTTCGAAAGAACAGCCCCATCTTTTATCAATTGGTCTACTTGATCTTTTTGCCCGTATCTAGCAGCATGATTTAATTGATTAGTTCGTTCTTCAACAGAAACGCAGTTAATAAAAATTATGTTTAAAATTAAAAGTATATTGAATAAAAGTTTTTTCATTTTTTAATCTCTCCTTTTTTGGTTTGAAATTCTCTTTCTAGGATGGCAAGATTTGCTTGATTCATTTTGCAAATTGTCATAGGGCTAATATGCAAATCAGAATTCGTAACGGGTGGATTTTTGAAATTCCATTCTACTTTAACCGCATATTCTCCGATATCTGCATTATGAAAACCTTCAAAAGATTTATCATTCAGATGTTCTAAAAATGATTTTGAAATAATTTTATTTTTATCTTTTCCAGAAAAAAAATCTCTTACTAGCTTTGCTTTTTCTTTAACGTCCCCTCGAGCAATGTATCCTTTACCACTTAGATATGCATAAATGGTATCACCTTCCTTTAATTTTTTAGTCCCATCCGCATAACGCTTAGCTCCTCCCGCACTCCAGAAGCCAAAATTCAGCATGTCTTGCCAACATCTATATTGATCTTTCGGGTCTGCAATATTATAATCTTCTCCAACGTTTACATGCCAAGTGTTTTCAGATACATGGCTTTGGTCTGTTGGCTGTATTACATTTAGAATAAACTCATCTATGGCTATCACAAATTGATTCGGTTCTTTGAGATTCTCTTTTTGCCCTTCTGGTTTGAGTTGTTCTAACAGTTCTTTGAAAATTTTAGATATTCCAAATAGAGCTGATGACAATTTCTGATAATAATCTTTTTCATTTTTATTATTTTTCCTTCTCTCATTTAATGCATCGGAAATGTCTGTGCATTTACCGATAATCTCCAGAATGTCTTTTTCTTCAAAATGCATTCTAAGTTTGGATACTGCAAAAAAAATTTTATTTAATTCATCTTTCTTTGATGTAATATCACGGTTAAGTAGGATTATACCACCTTCGATTACATCTTCTAATACTTTAAGAAAATCCTGACATGCTTCAATTTTCTTTTCATATAATTTTAATCCTTGTTCTTTTTCTTTATCAAGAATAAAGCCCAAGATTCCTGAAAAAAATAACCCTGCGATAGGGACAATATTTTCCCAAAACTTAAGGTCGCTTGGAGAAATATAGCTGATCGCTTTAATACCAATTACTATAAATAGAAAATAACTTATAATAGCGAAAGCGAAGTATTTAACGCTTCTTCTATTAAAAAAATTTCTTAATGATTTACTCATATTAACCTCTATTTAAAATACCTTTTCATTTAATCCAATATTAAACATATCTCTGAGTCCCGCGAGACAATCTTCTCCAAGTTGTTGGTGAAATTTTAATTCAGAGCTTTTATATATTTTATGGTTTCGAAATCCAGCAATTGCTATAATTACCAATAATGTCGCTAATCCTAAAGGTATTTCTTCATGTTTATCAGAAAATAGCCTTGCAATGAGGCCGATGATCACGACGATACCCATTATTATATTTCCTTTTCTGTCGGCAAATAGGTAGTATGTGCATTTAAAAGACGCTACAATTAATCGTTTTATGAATCCAGCTTCTTGTTTCTTGGAATTTGAGTCATTTGCTAGATTTATATTAGATTCAGATGTTTCTGCATCATGTTGTATTTCTACAGATTTACTTTTTATTTTTTCTTCTTTTCTTAATTCAGAAAAATCACACTTTAAAATTAATTGCGGTTTATAAGAAGCTTTACAATTGAAACATGTATCCGAAGTATTAATTAGTAAATGCTCCCCATCGTTATTCGCTCTTATTGATTTATGTAGATTGTCTAAAGTCTGACAATATGGACATTTATAGCGATATTTTATATCTATTTGCCAACCTGTCCCAAAAGTAATTTTCATAGGTTCACTAATTTTATCAATTTGAATACCAACTTCTTTTTTAATCTCGAAATACTTACTCATAGGTTTTCCTTAATCTTTATTTTAATTACTGTTGAATTGCTTATAATTATTGATTGAAGCCATATTTAACAATATCCCAATTTGGGATATTCCATATTAGGATATAGAATATGTCCAGTGAAAAACTCAACTTACACAGACGAGTATCAAAAATTCTTGAGGCTACTTAAAAAAGCAAGAAAGGAGGCTAAACTTACTCAAGTGGAAGTGGCAGATATTTTACATCAGCCGCAATCGTATGTTTCAAAATGTGAATCCGGTGAGAAGAGAGTTGATATTATTGAAGTTTGCAAATTTGCAAAAATATACAAAAAGCCAATAGAATATTTTGTGAAAGGGATTTGATTGGATAAAGTTACGTTCTATTATGATTTAGTTATACATTCTAACTTTTCTGTATTCTAATCTCAAACATTTTTCCCTTGACATTTAACAAATATAGTTTTCATTTATAGCTATGGTTGTTGTGAATAAACAAACTCTCATTCATTGGATGCTTTTGGATTCGCTTGCGAAAGAAAATTATTATCGTGAGAAAATTCAAATTTTTCAAAAAAAATACAACGTTACTTTTGAAGCCTTTGAAAATAAAATCGAAACTGCCGAAAAAGAATCTTTCGAAGAATGGGATGATTTTATAGAATGGGAAGCATACGAGGGTTTTTTAAGTCGCTTAAAGGAAAGGATTCATGACATCCGAAACGGAAATATTCAATTGGCTGGATAACAGTGAAATTGTTTCAAATTATCAAGTATTAGAAATTATTTTTAAAAAGTTTTTTAAGTCCTAACCTTCCTCGGCGGTTAACGGATACAAAAAATTAGAATTTTTTCTCACAATATGGTTGATAGTAGTAAGGTTTGCTTCAAAATTTTCATCTTGTAATAGTTCGATTACTTTAAAAGTAGAATCGTTGACGTGTTTTGCTTTTCCTTTAACAAACAAAGTCTAAATCAAACTAGCAACAATCCAAATTGTTGGAAGTTTTTAAAATCCGATAGATTCCAAGTTAAAAGTTCAGCGTGCGAATAAATGGAAGTAGCCGCTATTAGGCAATCTGCCTTGGATCCTTTTTTGCGACCGCTAGCATTGAATAAAATCGCTCCTAACTCTGCAACGTCAGCCGAGACTGCTACAATTCTTTTCTCTACTAAATTCAAAATGTTTTCTTGGTATTCGCTATCTAAAGGTCCGCACAAAAATTCATGCCAAGTAATGGCACTGATAGAAAGTTCGACTTTTTCTTTCAGCAGAGACTTTAATATAGAGCGACTCTTGCTTCCAATGACATGAAGCTCTATCAAAAAATTTGTATCTAAATGAATTTTGCGCATTTAATCCCAAGCGAGTTTACTTTGTTTGATTTTGCTTTGGATACTCTTTGCTTGTTTTTTTGTAAGAGGCGGTTTCTTGTCTAAATTATTTAAAACTTGCATGGGAGTTTTAACCTTTCTTTCTAATTGGAGGGCAATTCTCACAGAACGACGAATAACCTCTGCTTGGGAAACTTTCCATTCCTTGGAAAAACTTTTGATAATTTGAATAGTTTCTTCATCGAAAGCGTAAGTCGACCGAATATTCATTGGATTCATACCATAAGCGTTATATGGTATGAATAAAAGTCAAATTATTTTTATACAAAAAAAATTGAAATTTGAGATTAGCCATACATCTCCAAATATAATTCAGATAAAAAGTTGGTCGATAGGATTGAGTTCATAATCCATTTCAATCAGCGGCTTATTTTTATTAGCCTGAGAGAGCAAGTTCTACTGTCACTTTTATTCTATTTTCCTAAACTAAATAACAAATTAGCGAAAGCAATGAGCCAAGATTCATATTTCTAATTTCAATTCCTATTCAAAATCTAACTATTACTCGACAATAAATATCTATAAAAAAATATATTGATTCAGATATGCAAGAGTATAAAAAGAAAATCGAAGAAGAACAGAAAGTTGCTACAAAAAAGAAAGCAATGATTCCAAACTTATCCAGGCTTCTTGGCAATTTAGCTGTTTATTATTTTGTTCCAAGTGAATTAAGTTTCTTCCACTGGATAATTTTGTTTATTTGTTTATACTCATCTTTCTGGTTTGTTTTAGAATTATTAATTGTATTAGATTATAGAAAATATAAATTCTTACCCTATATACCTGCTACATCTGATTTAATTTCTGCTTTTGTTTTGATTTATCTTACAGGTAGCGGCAACTCAGCGTTTATCGTTGCTGTTATTTCTTTTATTGTTGTGAGTATGCTTTTTTCTTCTGATACTCATCAGTCCATTTATTTAGTTATCATGTCTTCCTCTCTTTATATTTTACTTTTAGTAGGTCTTTATTTTGAAGTCTATCCTTATGTAAATTTACTCAACTTTCAAAACAACAAAAACTTAGCGAATTACATTTTTTCCTTTGGTTTGTTATTTATCATTCTAGTTGGAATGTTTAATTCTGTTCGAATGATATCAAAGGCAAATGTAGAGTTAAATGAGAAATTAAAACAACTAATAGAGGTTTCGGATAGAGAAAAAAATAGAAGCGAAAGTCTTCTTTTGAATATTCTACCATTTGAGATTGCAGAAGAGTTAAAAGACAAAGGAATTGTGCAACCCGTTTTTTATGAGAGTGTTACGATTTTATTTACCGACTTTGTTGGATTTACAATAATCGCAGAACACATGTCTCCAGAAGAATTGATTAAAACATTGGACGCTAGCTTTACTAAATTCGATAAAATTATAGAAAGATATAAATTGGAAAAATTAAAAACGATAGGCGACAGTTATATGTGCGCAGGTGGATTACCAATACGGAATAGAACTCATCCGATTGATGCTTGTTTAGCTAGTTTAGAAATACAATCTTTAATGAATGAAATAAAGGAATTGCAAGACTCTCTTGGTTTCGAATTTTGGGAATTGAGAATAGGGATTCATTCGGGTCCTGTGGTTGCTGGAGTGGTAGGGCAGAAAAAATTTGCCTATGATATATGGGGAGATGCAGTCAATACTGCAAGTCGACTAGAATCAAGTGGTCAGTCTGGTGAGATTAATATTTCCAAATCTGTTTATGATAATATTAAAGATTTTTTTGTATGCGAATATCGAGGTAAGGTGCATGCAAAAAATAAAGGAGATGTAGATATGTATTTTTTAAAGCGTCTAAAACCAGAACTTTCTCAAGACGAAAGAGGAATTATTCCCAATGAAAATTTTTTTGAAATGTATAGAACCTATCTTTAATTTTAAAAGCCGATATTTATAATGATATGATTGCGAAATTTCCGGATTATTACAATACACTGAATCTTCCTTTTGGAAGTAGTCCTGATGTAATTAAAAAATACTATCGCGAATTAGCAAAAATCTATCATCCCGACAATAAGCGAACAGGACAAAAAGAAAAATTTCAAACTCTGCTTGCAGCATACCAGGTGTTAACCGGTGAATTTAGAGAAGAGTATGATAAAGCATACTTAAAGAATTTAACGCTCATATCCAATGCAGAAAAACTAAAAAAGCAATTTATTTTACCACAGGAAAGATTAATTTATACAACTTCTATGACATTCTTAGCCAGACGCGGTTTACTACGTGCTGGATATAGAAGAAAAGATCGAGCAAAGTTTACTGGACTGAATCATGATTTAGATTTATTAATTAAAAAAGAAGAGACTGTAAATAAAATCATTGTGAAAGTTCCACTAACGGTTCGAATTCTATGTCCTGAGTGTTTAGGATCAAATATTTATTGTGAATGTTGTAATGGAATTGGAACCTATAAGGGAACTCGAATTTTACAAATTGGATTTGAACCAAATCTTTTAGTTCACAATCGTGTCTATGAATTTGAACTCAGTCGTTTTCGTCCGGATAAATTCATTCATTTTAAAAAGAAAAAACTCAGAGTTCGAATTGATATTATTCAGTAACAGGTGTTTAATCCGTCATTCGCTTGTCTTATCTAATTTCTCAAAGATTCTTATAGATGAAAGGGAAAAAGTAGTTCTAATTTCATGCTTAAGTCCTTCAAATCTATGAATATCTAGATATGGATTGGTTTAAAAATAAAAAATCCAATCGTTTTTAAAAGACTTAGAGCCAATCTTAAGTTTGTAAAGAATTGGAAAAAAGAGCCATTCAGAAAAAATGGTATCTATGGCACTCAGCTTAAAAGAAGAAACCTCTAGAAGAAGAACCTTTGCAATCATTGCGCATCCGGATGCGGGAAAAACGACACTCACTGAAAAATTATTGTTATACGGAGGAGCGATTCAGTTAGCCGGTGCGGTAAAAGCACGAAAAGATAGAAAATCTGCTACATCTGACTGGATGGCAATGGAGAAGGAGAGAGGTATTTCTATAACGTCAGCCGCTCTTCAATTTGAATATAAAAATTTTGTTTTGAATTTATTAGATACACCCGGGCACGAAGATTTTTCGGAAGACACCTATCGCACTTTGATTGCCGCGGATACTGCTGTCATGGTTCTAGATGCGGGGAAAGGGGTAGAGGCACAGACTCGGAAACTTTTCAAGGTTTGTAGGGATAGAGGGATTCCAATTATCACTTTTATTAATAAGATGGATCGTCCTACAAAAGATCTATTTGCTCTACTCGATGAGATAGAAGAGGTATTGGGTATAACGGCTGTTCCAGTCGTTTGGCCTATTGGGACAGGTCCTGACTTTAAAGGAGTTTATAGTAGAGAGACTAAGCAATTAAACTTATTTCAAAAAACTCCCGGTGGAGCTTATCAAGCCCCTGTTCAACTCAGTGGAATAACAGACGTTAGTCTCGAAGAACAAATTGATTCGGATATTTTACAAAAATTTAGAGAAGAAATTGATTTGATTGAAAATGGAATATCTCCTTTTACAGATAAAGATTTTTTAGGTGGAGTGATTACTCCTGTATTTTTTGGATCTGCTGTCAATAATTTTGGAATTCAATTATTTCTAGACAGCTTTTTGGAACTCGCTCCTCCACCTGTTCATATCGGACTAAGAGATGGAGGAGAGCTAGATCCAATCAATTCTCCTTTTAGTTGTTTTGTTTTTAAAGTGCAAGCAAACATGAACAAAGTGCATCGGGATCGTATCGCTTTTGTTCGAATCTGTTCCGGAAAGTTTGAGCGAGGAACAACTGTTAACCATGAACGTTTGGATAAGCCTATTAAGCTAGCATCTTCGTTTGCCTTCTTTGGGCAAGATCGAAATACGATAGACGAAGCATATCCAGGAGATATCATCGGACTAGTAAATCCTGGAACTTATAAAATTGGAGACGTGCTTGCCTCTGGTCCTATTCCAAAATTAAAACCACTACCTGTGTTTGCTCCTGAAATATTTGCGACTGTTTCTTGTCCGGATAGTATGTCCCTTAAAAGTTTTAAAAAAGGAATTGAGCAACTCTCAGAAGAAGGGATTTTACATTTATTCACTTCTAGAACTATTGGCAGTGGTTACCCGATTGTGGGTGCGCTTGGAAAGTTGCAGTTTGAAGTTTTTCAACGTAGACTACTAGATGAATACAATGCAAAGAGTAATATAACTTCTCTCCCTTACGGCGCCTGTCGTTGGGTGAAGAAGGAAGATGAACCTAGAATTCCTTCTTCTACAAATCAAATATTTGATAGAGATGGACGTATGGCAGTTCTATTTGAAACAGATTGGGAACTCAATTACTTCAAAAAAAATAATCCTGATATAGAGCTACTAGATGCCCCCCAAGTATAGAACTGGAAATGGAATTGACTTTCACCAATTGGCGGTGAATCCCGATCGTCCACTGATTCTAGGTGGTTATACCATTGAAAGTGAATGGTCACTCATTGGGCATTCAGATGCGGATATTGTTTTACATGCGTTATCCGATGCGATACTTGGAGCCTTGGGTCTTGGAGACATTGGACAATACTTTCCTGATACAGATAAATCTTTGAAGAACATGGATTCCTCCATTATTTTAAAAAAATGTTTAGAATTAATGCGGGAAAGAGGCTACAAGCTGTTAAATGTAGACAATACAATTATTGGAGAAAAGCCAAAAATTGCACCGCATAGAATCAACATTATTTCTTCTCTTGCTAAACTTTTAGAAATCCCAGTTGATCAAGTTTCTGTTAAAGCAACGACTACCGAGAAAATGGGAGCGCTCGGCAGAAGTGAAGGATTAGCTGTTTTTTCAACTGTTATGCTTGAATTGATATGATCGTAGAGACAAGCAAATGCTTGCGCTCCTTTATAACTTATTGAAAGTCTTTAGGAGTCGTTAAAGCTTCAAAACTTGGCTTACTGTAATAATATCCTTGGAAAAGAAAAATTCCGAGATCTTCTAAACAATCTAATTCTGATTTTGTTTCAACTCCTTCAGCAATCACAGAGATATTGATTTCCTGACAAATTTTTACAATAGAATTCACAATGATTCTTCTTGTTTTATCTTTATCAATATTTCGAATGAGAAGCATGTCTAGCTTTAAGAAATCTGGCTGAAAATCAGCAAGTAGATTTAATCCGGAATATCCTGCACCAAAATCATCTATTGCTGTGAGAAGACCTTGTTTTCGATATTCTTTAAAAATGGATACGATATGCGAATGATTTACAACCTGTTCTCCTTCTGTTATTTCTAAAATAATAGAACTGATTGGAAGTCCATACTTCTGAGAGGCTTCGAGAGTTGTCTGAATGCAAGTTTCTGGTTGATAGATGGCGTTTGGAAAAAAATTTATATTAACTTTGGATTTGAGCCCTAGACGACTTGCAAGTTCAATTGCTTTAACTCTACAAGATTGATCAAAGCTGTAACGGTTTTCGTCATTTATTTTGGATAAAATAAAATTTGCAGGTTCATTATTTACTCCACGAACTAACGCTTCCTGTGAAAATACTGTTTTTGTTCTCGTATCTACAATAGGTTGAAAAGCCATACTGAATTGAAAATCCAGCATATTTCCATTTATACATTCTTCACATTTTAATTTTCGATAATTTTTAATCGGATTTTTTTCTATTTCTATCATATTGTATGAATTTGTAATCAATGAAAGCTCGATTACACCTCTTATTATTTAATTAGAATAGATTTATTTGGAAAGGTGTCAATCTATAATCTTTAAAAATAGTATAAGCTTTGCTCTTCCGTTGGGAATTTCTTATACCTGTTTAATCTACTTATCGATTTTTCAAAACCCTACTTGAAGCATGGAACAGTAAATGTAAATATACTACCTTTACCTTCTTCACTTATTACAGAAATATTTCCTCCTGATTTTTGAATAAACTCATAGCAGACTAACAATCCTAGTCCTGTTCCATCTTCTTTGTTTGATCCTTTTCGAGTAACGCTTTTTCCTAATTTGAATAGGTTTTCTGATATAGATGGAGGCATTCCGATTCCACTGTCTTTAACTGATATTTCTAATAAATCGTTCTGAGTTTTACAATAGATCTCTATACTTCCAGATTCATTTGTGAATTTGATTGCATTATTCACTAAATTTCGAATGACAAGATCTACCAAATTTTCATCCGCGTAATAAAAAATATCCTCAGGAATGCTTGAATTTAAAGTTATATTTTTATTATCCGCTTGTAATTGATATACCGAAAAAATTTTCTCTACATGATGCTTTAGATTTTTTTTGATGGGACGTATTTCTACATTATTTAATTGAGACTTTGCCCAATTTAATAAATTTTCTAATAACTTATAACATTTATTTGTAGAACTATTTATCATTTCAGCTAATTTCTTCATTTCCTCTTTGCTTAAGGTATCAAAATCACTGGATAGGATTTCTGATAGACCTAGAATTCCAGCAAAAGGATTTCTTACGTCATGTGCAATAATAGAGAAAAATTTATTCTTCATAGAATCTAATTCGATCAATTTTTGGTTTTTTTGTTCCAAATCTTCAACCAATTTAGTAAGGTCCTTTTTTTGAAATTGAATAGTTAACTGATTCTTGAGTCTTATTAAAATTTCTTCATTTTGAAATGGCTTGGAGATATAATCAACAGCACCTAACTCGAATCCTTTAACCATATTGTTTATGTCGTTTAACGCACTAATAAATATGATGGATATACCAGAAAATTTATCTTTTTTCTTAATCATTTTGCAAAGTTCGAATCCATTAATTCCTGGCATCATAATGTCTAAAAGGATTATATCAGGTAATTCCTTTTCCACGGTATTCATTACAAGTTTACTATCTTGCAGGGTAAACAAACGTAATGGATAGTCTTTTAGTAAATTGTATAAAACCCTTAGATTAGCTGGTTCATCATCAACGATTAAAATTTTGGCACCTGCAAAAGCATCTAAACTCATTTCTATTCCCCTATTAACTGATTCAAGCTCTCTATTAATAAATTAATTTCAAAGTGATTTGTATATTTTTCAAATTTTTCCCAAATAGGATTTTGATCTGGATATTTCTCTTTTAAAAATTTTAGATTTGTTTCTATGGTTGCAATTTCACCCTGCTTTGCTGAATCAAGCAATTGGTTTAGAAGGTTTTTATCTATAGATAGCGGTATATTTTTATTATCTTCTACTTGTGGATGTTTGCTTTCAATAATAATCCATTCAATTTTCAAACAAGGTGTTATTTTAGTGATTAATTCACTGAATTGAATTGGTTTAATAATAAAATCATCTGCACCGGCTTCTATGCATTTATTCCTCGTTTCGTTGAATGCAGATGCAGAAGTTGCAATCAGTTTTATGTCCTTATATTTTGGATTGTCTTTAATAATCTTAATTAGATCCAAGCCAGAAATTCCTGGCATCCTTAGATCTATAAAGATGAGATCAGGAAAAAATATATCTATTTTACTTAACGCATCTTTTCCAGATTCCCCATGTTCTATGAGGAAACCAATTCCTCTCAACATTCTCTCAAATAGAATTCTATTCATAATGTTATCATCCACAATAAGAATTTTCTTTCTATTTCCTTTGTATCCAATTACCTCATCAAAACTAATTGCCTCTTCTTGATTATTTTCTGGTATTTCGAATTCAATTTCAAAACTAAATTGACTCCCTTTTCCTAATTCAGATTCAACTTTTATCTCACTTCCCATTGCCTCTACAAGCGATTTTGTAATAGAGAGACCAAGACCAGTTCCTTGGACATACTGGCTATTCGTTGTTATCTGCTGAAAAGGCATGAAGATGGACTCTATATCTGATTTCGCAATTCCCCTTCCTGTATCTTGAATTGAAAATGAAATCCTTGCTTTATTTCCTTCTTGTCGTATTAGATTCAAAGAGAGAACTACTTCTCCTTTGTCTGTGTATTTAATTGCATTACTTAAAACGTTAAGCAATACTTGTTTTAGTTTTCTTTCATCAAAAATGACAAAAGATGGAGTGTTGGGAGAAATGATTACTTCAAATCCTAATCCCTTTTCTATCGCCTTAATTTCTAACATTTTACCAATTGTAAAAATCAAGCTGTGTAAAGAGAAGATTGAGAACTGCAATTCAAATTTTCCTGCTTCAATTTTAGATAAATCTAATACATCATTAATTAAACTGAGTAAATGCTCCCCGCTTTTTTGGATGAATCGTATATGTTCTTTATCATTGTTATTGATCTCATTCGATTGCAGAAGTATCTGAGAAAAACCTAAAATGGAATTCAGAGGAGTTCTCAGCTCGTGACTCATGTTTGCAAGGAAAGTGCTTTTTGCATTATTTGCATTTTCTGCAAGGATAATTTTTTCTTTGATTTCTTTGTTGAGTTCTAGTAATCTCTCATTTGCCAAATAACGATTCGTTATATCAGTAAAAACCCAAATTTGTCCATTTGAATTTTTATATGCTGTTTTAAAAACAGAAACTTGATAAACTAAATCTACAGGTTCACCATAGATCCAATACCAATTTTTAATTTCTGAATTTCCTTCTTGGAATATTCTATTTCCTACTTGATTGATTTCATCACTGTTAATGGCTGCATTTCGTAAACGTATCATTGCGCTTGATACAATATCAGGTTTTAAAAATTCTCCTTCTATTTTGAGTAAATTTTTGGCTAAATTATTGAGCCAGACAAAGTTTCCATTTTCTTCAAAATAGATAACAGCCTCAGGAATTGTTTGCATGATGATATTGGATTGGTGTTTTTTTAAAGCAATATCCTCTAGCATTCTATTTGCTATGAAACGTTGTGCGAGAGCAGCATTTGCATTATCTAGAAAAAATAAGAAATCCTTAGAAATACTTTCCTTCTCTATTAATAAAACAAATGCACTTGCCTTTTCTCCAGAAAGGATTGGAAGTATGATGAGTGATAAATTCCCAGTAAATCCGAAATTTTCTGCTTCCAAAATCTCAATTTTATTCTTGGAATCAAAAATATAAAAGAATTCTTCTTCTAAATCGATATTAAATTCTTTTGGATGAGAAATAATATTTCTAACTGTTATATGATCTATTCTTTGATAAAAAATCGAACCCTTCGAATTTGAATATTTATGCAAAATTTCAATGTATTTTTCTAAGAGTTTTGAATCGTCATCAACCCCAAGGTCAAGTAGTTCTCTCCAGAATTTTATAAATAAATTTTCTATAGAATCTATATTCATATAATTACGCATAACGCATATAAGTCTGTCTATTCTCTAGATTTATACCAAGCTCTACTCGAATAAAATGCTTTTGCGAAGCTTTCATTTTATATTTACAATATTTCATAAGAAACTCTCAATTGCATGAATTACTTCTATTGGAGAACTTAAATGAGGAAAGTGTCCTTTTGCGTTGACCTCAATTTTTCTACTTCCGGTAATTTTACTTTGCATGTAATCTGATACTTGTGGAGGGACTGCGATATCTTCTCGTGTTTTTAAAATTAGAGTTGGAATCTTGACTTTTGCTAAATCATTTCTATGGTCTGAATAAAAAATTGTCTTAGCTACTGAAATTGCTACATCTGCTTGAATTGATTTTAGAGAAGCTGCAAAGTATTCAGATAGTTTTGGATTTTCAGGAGTATTCATAGTAATTTGTGCAAAGCCACTTGCCCAGGCAAAATAATTTGCTCTCATAGATTCAAATAAATTCTCTAATTCTTTTTTTTCGAATCCACCGTAGTAATCGGAATCATTTAAATAGCGAGGAGATGAGCCTATCATTACTAATTTGGAATAATAATTTGGATTTTGAATGGTGGATAGCAAGCCTATCATCCCACCGACAGAGTGTCCCACGAGTATTGAATTTTCTAAATTAAGTTTTTTTGAAATAATATTTAGATCTTTTGAATAGGCATTGAGACTATCGTATTTATTTGGACTAAAATAGTTTAGGTCTGATTTACTTGAGCCTATATTTTCAAATAAAATAATTTTATAATTTTCTTTAAATGGTTTAATTACTTCAGACCAAATGTCTTGCTCTGTGCCAAATCCATTTATAAAGACTAACGTTTTGATTGGATTCAAAGGTTCTAAAATTTGAATATGATGCTTAGTTTCAATTATCATGTATGCTGTTCCATTAAGAATATTAAAATAGCAATCAAGAGACGATGGGAAAAGAGATCGTAAACCCAACTTTTATGGATGGACTTTTTCCAGAGTAATCATTGAAATTAGATACTTGAATAGTTGCATCCATTCGTTCTAAAATAATTTTTACCTTAGTTAAACCAAGTCCATAATTTAAGGACATAGATTCATTTGTAATTGCTTTTTCGATTCTAAAGAAAGGTTCAAATATTAAGTTTAAATATTCTTCCTTAATTCCTTCTGCTTCTTTTTTACCATATTTGAGAGGCTTATTTAAAACTGTGATTTTTAATTTATCTGATTCTAACGAAAATAGGATTGAAATCTGAGAATATTGTTCTGAATATTTTATCGCATTGATTAGAAGTTCGGAAATTACCTCGTCATAATAGCTAGAATTGGTTCGTATAAATACGTTATCTGAAAAATTTCCCTCTGATAGAATGATTTTTAAATGACTTGAATCTGCATTATTAGCTTGTTTTTTAACAATTTGCTCTGTTAGCTGATAAACTGTAGATATGGGTAATTTTTGTAATAGGATTCCATCATCAAAGATTTTTTCGATTCCTCCAAAATAACTGATTACATTTCGTGCATAATTTGCATTAATTTCTAGAATTTCAACTATATCAGGACTGATTAAGTAGTTTCCTTTTTCGTCTTTAGGACACATCAAAATCATTTCGCTCACGGACGTTAGTAAACCAAATCCCATTCCTTGCCCTAGATGTGTTTTTAGATTTGTGAATAAGTTTTGCTTTAATTTTTCCTGACTAAATAGTTCATTTGACTTTGATTGTTCTTTGTAATTAAACCAATTGATTTGATTTTCTAATCTAAGTGTTTTTTCTTTTTCATAAATTAAATTGTCTTTTTTTAATAAAGCCGCGGACATTGCTCTAGTTGCTTTCAGTTGCAGTTCTTCCCGATTGATCGGTTTTACAATATAATCAAATACTCCCATACGCATTATATCTATAATTATTTTACTCTCATCATGCGAAGAAACTACCATTATAATCAAATCAGGATACAGGTCTTTTACTTGTTGTATTAATGATTTACCTCCCATACCTGGCATATCTAAATCAGTTATCAATAAATTGAATGGAGGTTGTTGTGTTTGTATTTTACTTAAAGCGTCATTTCCATCTTCTGCGGAATGAACTTCGTAATTTAATTTAGTGAGGTAGTTTATCAGAAGAGTCCTTATGGAAATGTCATCATCTGTAACTAAAACTTTTTCTTTAATCATTGTTTATCTCTATTATAAATATTATATTTGGTTTATTGAATTTGAATATAAAGTATTTCATTTTAAAACGTTAGTAGATAAATGTTTATTTGGTTATTTAAAATAAAAAATATTCTTAAATATAGCCCCGTATATTTTCTGAATTTAGCAATGGTAATTTCATGTAGTCTACGGTGTTAATATTTTTGAAAATTTCTACAAAGAATGTGAATTCTTTTGCAAAAGATTTTTTTTTACTTCTATTTTAAAGCAAGAAAAAATAGATTTCTATTTTAAAAATATAATTAAGAATTAATTCAATTAAATTAGTCTTGAGAATTGTTTAAGTAAATCTATTGAAATTAGAAGAAAAAATTTCGATGTTTAAAAAGCATGCGATAGCTTTTCTCTAATGAAACAAGCTGATAAAATTAAAAAAGAACGCATAAAGATGAAAATAGAATAAGGAATAAAAAAAATCTGAATGAAAAAAGTTATAAATTTAAAAATTACAAGAAACGGTAGTTTAACCCAGTAGTAAATTAGGAAACAATAGAATGACAGAAGAGAGTTGTAAGGTATTAATTGTAGATGATAATGAAGAGTATAGATATGCGTTAGAGTTAATTGTTAGAAGTCTAGGACATGAATCTATTCATGCGGCAGATGGTTTTGAAGCTCTCAAGGCTACACTCGAGAATGTTCCTGATTTAATACTGCTAGATATTAACATGCCTAACATGGATGGAATTATTGCCTTACAAAAAATTAGGCGAAATCCAAAACTACGCTCTGTTCCTATTATAATGATCTCTACTCTTCTAGAAAATGAAACTGTGCTTGAATGTCTTGAAGCAGGGGCAGATGATTATATTGTAAAACCGTTTGATAAAGCAATTTTAAAAGCTAGAATTTCCAATAATCTCATTCGGAGAATTTATCAGAAAAAAGAAAAGGAAATATTAGAAAAAACATTAATCGGATCTATTCATATTCTTACAGAAATATTAGAAACGTTAGACTCAAAAGTTTTTAGTCGAATTGCTCGTATAAAAAAACATATAAAATACATTACTGAAGAATTGGATTTAGATGAAGATAAATGGGTGATGGATATGGCAACACATTTCTATATGATTGGTTGTATTCATTTACCGAGAGATTTTGTATTAAAATCTATTACAGGTAGAATGTTAAACTGGGACGAAAAAAAAATATTCGAACAGCATGTTTTACATGGGTATAAAATTTTATCTAAAATTCCAAGACTTGAGCGAGTGGCTGATGTAGTTAGATTATCTTTCAAAAACTATGACGGTTCTGGCTCGCCAGAAGATATTAAAGTTTCCGGAGAGGCAATACCAGTAGAATCAAAAATTCTTAGAGCAGCTTGGGAATATGAAATGATTTCGATTCGAAATGATTCACCGGAAGCGACTATTGCTTCTATAAAAACACTTTCTGGTAAAGTTGATCCCAATTTATTACCTTATCTCGAAAAGCTTTATTATCTTGAACAGACTGGCGATGTGATCGAGGTATCACTACCTAGTCTTAGCGTTGGAATGATTTTAATGGAAGATATCTATACAAAGAATGCAGTGAAAGTTGCCGGAATGTGGCAAGAAGTTACAGAGTCCTTATTAGATAGGATCTTATCGATAGCAATTACCTTTGGTTTAAAAGAACCTTTTAAGATTATTTTTCCAAAAAGTAACGTTAAGCAGAAAGATTAAATTTATTTAACTTTCCTTGAACTCATACATGCGTGATAGATGAGTTATTGAATTAAAAATTTTGCAAATTCTCTAAGAGCAATTCCTCTATGAGAAACTTTGTTTTTTTCTTCTGCAGAAATTTGAGAAAATCTTTTATTGAGAGGAGGATAGATAAAAATTGGATCGTATCCAAAACCATTTCCAGATTCGTCATAGTCATCCGCTAAAAGTCCTTCGCATTTACCTGAAAAAAATCTAGTTCCTTCCTTATTTGTAAATGCAATACAGCAGTAATAATAAGCATTTCGATCAGGATTTCCTTTTATCTCAGAAAGTAAAAATTCTGTCCTATCTCTATCCGTGAATCCTTGTTTTCCATAGCGAGCTGAATATACACCTGGCTTCCCATTTAATGCACTAACGCATATCCCTGAGTCATCTGCAATGGATGGAATTCCCGAAATTTTAAAAAGGTGTTCGGATTTCAATTTAGCATTGCCTTCAAATGTAGATTCAGTTTCCTCTACTTCAAACTCAATACCTAGTTCTTTAGGGGTTAACAGAGAGAAGCCGCTACTCAATATTTTTTTGAATTCTGATATCTTGTGTTGATTGTTTGAGGCTAGTGCTAGTTGTGTTGGATTCATGCATTCTAATGTTTAAAAACTAATTCGTTTGTCTAGTGAATTAATTTGTGAATCAAGTAATTTCGAGTTCTGTATTGTTTGAAAGGTTTATTTATGCAATTCAGAAATTTCTATTATCAAAATAACTATTTAAAGGGCTTATTTATAGATTCTTTGAAATTAGGAAATAAATTAAAGCAGCTCAGTCTGCGGCTAATTTGATTTTTCCGATGAATTGCAAAAATAAATAAGTTGAATGGTTTCTTTATTTTTCATCCTGATTTGATTTAGATAATTCTTTCAGTCTGTATTTTAAAATACGAGTTATTAAATCAACAGGTAATGGCTTTGATGCTTGAAATTCTATTGTTCCTTTGGTGACTATAATCCCATCTAATTCGGATCTAAATTTTTCAATTGTTTCAGACTTTGGAAATATACAAAGTCTGTTTCGATACACGCCATACCAAATTAAATAATCATCTTTTATTGTAAATGCGATGACTTTGTGTTCATATACCTCTTTTGCTTTGGGTGCTACTTTTTTAACTATTTCCCTAAGATGTGCTACTTTTTTACCTACCTCTGCTGGAAATTTTTTTATATATTTATCAATTTCGTTCATAACGTTTAATCCTTTTAACAGATTAGACTGACTGTGTATAATTTCATTATTGGGAACACTTTTTTTTTAACTTTTATTGAAAACTGGAAAGATAGAGGATGAATTTATATACTAAAGATATTTATAATTTTATTCAGATATCATGAAATATCTAATTTGGGATGTTTAAACTACAAACAAAATATTTGACTTCTCTGCTCAGTGTACAATCCTGTCCACATGAATCAAAAAACTGTTAAATTATTAAAGAAATATGCTGATTTGAAAGGCATCGATAAAAAACAAATTAAAAGAGAATGGCTCTCCATGAATGAATCTGAAAAAGATATCAAACGTCAGGAGATACTAGCCGTTTTAGTAAAAAAATAAACTGAATGCTAGCCACCTTTCCCCAAGATATTCAGACGAGTGATGACACTCTTACAATTACTTGGAAAGATGGCTTTGTTTCTCATTACAATCTTTTAGATCTACGAAAGAAATGCCCCTGTGCAGTCTGTTGTGGTGGTCATGGGGGAACGATTGGAGCCGCTACTGGACATATCAATGAGATAAAACTCATATCATGGCGCAAAGTCGGACGTTATGCTCTCAACTTCACTTGGAGTGATCATCATGACTCTGGAATTTACTCCTACGACAATCTTCGTGCTTATTCTGAAAGCAAAGCCGAACTTTCTTAATTTTTAAATCTCCCAATTATAAAAGAAGCAACCATTGCAATAAAAATGGAGATAGGTATTATAATTAAGTATAGAATTAATGGTATGCCGAATGCAAATGCAATAATTGAATAAGCATGACCATGCCTATCTGGGATTAATAAAGTATTTAAATGAAAATAAAAAACGAATATCGAATAAAAAAACAATGATATCCAAAGAGTAAATACAGCAGAATCTGACTTTTTAAAAAATTGCTTTTTTCTAAGCCAAAGAATAATGAATAGGCTTAAAAACCATGACCAAGAAATTAAAATTCTCATTAGAATTAACTTTAAAGTATCCATCTTTTTTTAATTTTCAAATTTTCTCTAAAGTAAATTTATCCTCTATCTAAAAGATTTCCTTTAAAGTAAACTGCCTCTATTGATCCTGGAAATGTATGGTTTTCAAAAGGCGACCATCCCGATTTACTTTTAATATTTTCTTTTCTAAACATAGTTGGTTTTTTTAAATTTAAAACTGTGAAGTTTGCGGAATATTCTTTTTTAATATAACCAAAGCCTTTTCCATATTCCTTTGGTAGATATGGGTTCACAAAGTCTCCTGGTTTTTGGGAACAAGTCTCTGCAATTCGTTTTAAATCTACTTTTTCATTTACAATGAGATGTGTTACAAATAGGGAATATGTATCTAATTGGGATAATCCGCTTATTCCTTTTAATTTTTCTTCAATAGAATGAGGTGCATGATCTGTCGCTAGATAATCAATCCAACCTTCTTTAAATGCCGCGAGTAAAATATTTTTGTCTGTCTCATAACGTAGAGGTGGATTCATTTGAAACCATTTGTGATTTTCTTCTGTCAATACAGAGCGATCAAAAAATAAATGTGTCGGTGTCACTTCACAGGTTACTTTGACTCCTCTTTTCTTTGCAGCAATAATTTTCTGTAATCCCTCTCCACTCGAATAATGACAAAGTTTACCTGTTAGATTGTATTTCTCAATTAAATAGAGTGCAAAGTCAGTTGCTAAAATTTCTGCTTTTAAAGGTCGTCTATCTTCATGAGTTGCGGCACCTTTTGATTCTTCTAAAACAATTGGATCTTCACAGTGAAAGCTTACATTTTCTCCCGCATAACGTTTTATCACTTCCTCTAATTCCTCGTTGGTTTTAAAAAACAATTCCCCAATCGAAGGTCCCATGAATACTTTATAAGGAACAGACTTCTTTAATGGATTTGTATTGGGTCCTATTCCTGCATAGAGTGTAATATGAATCGGAGATTTCTGAGTTAATTTCGATTTTTCTTCATAACTAGTCTCATCGATAGGCGGAACAGGGTTGTTTGGCATATCTGCAACATGAATGACTCCACCATTAACGGCAGCTTGCGAAGCAGAAATAAAATCTTCTTTATAATTATGTTTACCACTCACATCTTCTCTTGCATGAATGTGAATATCTCCAAATCCAGGAAAGATAATACAGGAGCTAGTGTCGTAGACCTTGCTATTTTCCTTTATTCCTTCTTGAATGTCTGTAATGAGTCCTGTTGTGGGATCATAGCTTATTGTTCCAATAATGTCGTTTTCGTGTGTGATGATTCTTCCAGAAATAGTAGCCATAATGTTTCCTTAAAGAATCCTCCTGATGGTTTTGATTTACTTCAAGTAATTTTTTAAGAAAGAATCTCCTGAATATAAGTATTGACAACACATGTTTTCGATCTAAATCATTAGAGTAACTCTAATCAGAAAATGTCTAATTTTGTGTAATTGGTTAGAATCATTAGAAAACATTAATAAAAATAGGCACAAACAAAATTGGAAAGGAATCTAAATACGGTATATCTCATTCATATTATTACTACTTCTCTTATATTGTGACACCAAAGTAATGAGCGAACGAGGTAAGTGTAGGGAAGAATTGGCAGAAACTTCTAACCCTTGGGCAGGGGATGTTGGACGATGTAATTTGAATCAACCCCTAGTGCAGAGTGGTAGACCGGAGGATAAGAATATTCGAGATGCGGCAATTATCAACTGCTTTGCTGCCCGTATGCGAGTGCAAAATTGTAATAGTAAATCTGAAACGATCCCTTCTTTGAAAAACTGATTGGATAATTTCTCGAATGTCGGAAATTAAAGGGATAGGTTTTTTCAGTCTAAACTTATTCAAAAAGAGATAATGTTAGAATCAAAAGATAAACTCGATAGCAAGTGATATTCAATTTATCAATTTATTTATATTGTATTAAAAAATGAATATAAATAAACTAGATAAAAAGGAGATCATTAATGAAACAATTTTTAATTTTAGCATTATTATTTACATTTAATTTTACATCTGGGATTTTTTCTCTTGAATGCCCTAAAAATCTAACTGTTAGTTTTGTATCACCAAAAGAAAATGAAGCGGTGAATGGAGCCAAACAAAAAGTTACTTTATCAATCAGCCAAAAGGACGGCCTCTTTTATCATTTGATTCAGAGTAATGCAAATGACAAAAAAAAGATCAATTATCTACAAGGTTCGGGGGCAATTAATAATTTGAATATCAATTCGAATGTTTGGTTAGGAAATGATTCCCAAGGAAAAAACAGTAGCTTTGTAATTACGGCTATCGTAAGCACAAAGCTTATTCCGAAGGAAGGAAAGGTAGTTGAATGGAATGATTCAGCTTTGAAGCCAACGGAGATATGCAATAAAACTTCGATTACAGTAAATCGGGCAAATTAATATTATCCGCTAAGAAAAGTTATCTGATTGCGCAGTATGGGATGAGGAATTATCATCCCAACTGCCACTCGCACCAGCTCCACCCATCTCTCCTCCACCTCCTGTTATTTCTTTCTCATTGTCTAAGAAAGAACTAGCAATAATTGCATCCTCAGTGCTATCATTCCTATCAGAATTCGTCATATAGTGTATACCCATAGAACTCAGATAATCATTGTCTGACATTACTTCTCTATGTTTAAAATATTTTTTCATATACTCGTCATCACCAGACTGAGTTATGTATAAACCATTTTCATCTTTGTGGACAATCTGCTTTGTTTTTGCTGTAAAGTCTTGGATTCTTTTTAAATACTGTCTCTTGTCTATATCCCCATGCCATAAATGATAAAGATCTCCTTTTACAAAGCCTACTTTACCTTTTGTTTGTTGGAAAAATTTTTTAGACCAAGTTAATACTTCTTCTAGATTGTCTGTAAATGATTTTGTGATACAACTGTGAGGAATTTGACCAGTCGCCGCATGAGCAATGATATGATCTGCTCCACCGATTAACGCTCTATCATAAAGCGGCACTTTTGTAATTATCTCTCTTTTCGCACCCCAAGCAAAACCAACATGACCATGGATATTGTAATTTTCATTTTGCGCAAAATTAAGATTAGCAGTTTTATAATTCGCAGCAAAGCTTCTCCAAAGTCTTCGATTGGAATAATTTATATCGTATATTTTTTTTCTGTGTTCATCTACATTAAAGGTGGGTTTTGTCTCATTTTTTTCTAAATGAATACAATATTCGAAAGGTTGTATTATGTTATGCCTCTCGAGTTCATCAACTCCTTCTACAATCCAATTTGGATTTGTAAATAAAACATCTGCGTCTACCCAGAAAATATATTTAAAATCTTTTTCTATATGGTCAGAAATGATTTTATTGAGTAAAGATTCTTTATGCCAAAGTAGGTTTTCGGTATAGACTCTTTTAATAAATTTGCTATCTGGTAATTGTGGATTGGCTTTACCAATAACGCATTCTAGAATAAAATGATTTGTATGTTGGATTGATTCATAAAACTGTCTAAATGCCTTAAGGCGATAATATGAATTCTGTGGATTAAAGAAACAAGATATGATCACAGCATCAGGATGAGGTTCATACTTGGATTGAATACCAAAGAGTTGCTTTATAAAATCAATCATATTCCTTTTATTCTCCCTATAATAAAAAAATGAAACCTTTTTTTATTTTATAAATTCAGCACTATATGGTATTTTGTCCTGAGTTAATTGCAAGCGAATCATTTTAATTTCACTCTTTTCTATTTTAAAATATTTATAGTATTCAGCATAAATGATTTGATTTTTAGAATTGGTAAATTCTTTTTTCTGTAAACAGTCTTCTGGCTCTGATAAAATTTTGAGGCATTCATGGTTATAACTACTGCTTTCCTTTGCATATGGAACGCCATCCAAGTTTTCCTTATCAATTAATTCATTTCTTTTATTTAGGTGGGAAATGGATGTATTACAGGTAAATTCATTCGAAATTGACTTACACTTTGGATCATATTCAAACTGTATTTTTCTCTTTAAAGAATTCTTTTTACCAAATTGTTCTTCTAAAATCATTTCGCCATTTGAATCATAATGGAATTTATACTTTGATATACCTTTTGAGTTTTTTTTCAATTTGTGTTTTAAATCATAGTATGCTTCAAGAATAAGTTTCCCTGACTGATCAAATTCTCTGAGTAATTTTGCATATGTGTAATTATCCTCTTTGTTTGACTTAACTTCGATTAAGTTTTCATTTGCGTCATGGAATTCTTCTAGTGTAGTGCAGTCATAACGATTTGATTTTTTTTTGAGACAGTTTTCATCATAACTAAATATCATTCTGGCAACTCCATCTGAATTTGCCTTTAATTTTCCATCTTTTCCTAAAGTCTCCTCTTTTATTGTGTATTTTCCATTTCCATATTGATAGACGTAAGTCGCAATTCCATCCTCATCTTCTCTTAGATTTCCATTGATGTCTAAGTTTTCTTTTTTGATTAATTTCTCTTTATCAAAATAATATTTTGTATTCAGACTTAATTTATGATTGATGTTAAATTGTTCTAGGTTTATTTTAAATCCGTTTGTGTCAAAATTTGCTTTTATAATTTGAATAGAGTTTTTATTATTCTCTGTTTGCTTGTTTTCATAAATTTCCTTCCATGCAGTGCAATAGTTTGGAGTTTCAAAGATTGCTTTTCCCGATTTGACACAATTTTCATCAAAGATTGCCTTATATTTAAGTTTAGAATTTTTGTCATATACTTCGGTTAACGTTCTACATAGATGAGATTTATTTCCGGTATCTATACATTCTTGGTTGTAGGCAAAAATATACTTTGCTCCACCGGAAGAATCTTCAATTAATTGATTTTTTGAATTGTAAAATTCTCTTACGATTTCATTTCCTTTTTTATCAAACTTGGAAATTTTTTTTGCATAAGCTCCAAGCTCTAATGAATAATCCATACAACCAAAAGTAAAACGATGTGCTATATCTTGTAACTTTCCATTTAAATCATAATTTTCCTCAAGAGCTATGCATTTCTCTGCATTTTTCTTTTCCATTAAACAGTTTTGATCATACTGTAAAATTTTTTTACCATAATTTGTATTTTTAGTTTTTTCTTCTAATTCATTGACATATTCGTGGAAAATGATACACCCTTGGGCTTTGCCTGTTATTTCTATACATTTATAATCATATGCATAAATGGCTTTTTGTTTGATTTTATTTTTAATATTGTAGATTTCTAATAAGTTTAAGTTTCCTCTGTCATCGAAAGTTCTGATGACTTTGGTATAACCATTATTATCCGCTACTAACTTTTGTTTTTTGTTAAAATTTGCTTCTAAAGTCTTGCATTCGGAAGGTTTACGATTTGGCAAAGAAATACATTTTAAATCAAATTCTGTTTTATATTTATGGATACCATTTTCATCCTCAATGGGATTTTTATTCTCATCTAAGAAGGAAATTTCATTTACACACTCTGAATTTTTTTGGCTGACTAAACAAGCTTTATCATAAGTAAAAATTGTCTCAGACGAAAGTTCTTTTCCTTTATCGAATGTCTGAATTGTTTCAAGAAATCCAGTTGAATTGTAGATTCTTTTCTCAATGGCTACTTTCGGTTCTTCTTCTTTTAAATTTCCATTTGAATCTATAAATTCTGATTCAAGTAAATTTCCGTTGATATCATATAGGTCCTTTCTGAATCCAGATTCAGTTGGAAGAGTGATCTGAATATTTTTATTAGATTGAAATAGGATTCCTGTTTTGACTTTTGTCGACTTAGGAGATTTTTGAATTTTTGACTCTGCAAATAAAAGCAAAGGCAGTAAATAAATTAGAACAAAAACTAAATTCATAAAATAAGTATCGTCAAATCTTTTTTATTGCTATTCAAAAACCTATCCTTTGTTAGATTAGAAATTCGGATTATGCTAAAACTTTTTCGTTTTAAAGATTTTCTAAATCAGAAATTAAATGTACCTGAAATAAATCTGCCTTCTAGATCCAATCAATTGGTTTTGACAAAGTCTCGCTTTATGCAAGGGCTAAAATGCGACAAACTTTTATGGCATCAATATCACTCTGAAATAACTCCTACCTATTCAGCAAAGAACGAAAGCAATCTTCAAAGAGTAAATATTCAGAATGAATTTATTTTTAAGTATGCCAAATTAATTTACCCAAATGGAAAAGAAGTTCCTCGGAACCATAGTATGAGTTCGTCTCATAAGATGACTCAGAATCTGATTGCAGAGAGAAGTATTGTGTATAACGCATCTTTTCTAACTTCTGATTTTTTTTCTAGAACAAATATACTGATACCAAGTAGTATAGATGATTCTTGGGAGATCATTGAAGTTAAATCCTCAATCAACCTCAAACATGACAATATATTAGATATATGTTTTCAAGTTCATGTTGCAAGGCAAAGTGGTTTAAAAATATCGAATTGTTCCATTTTGCATGTAAATCCAGATTATTCTTTCACAGGTGAATTGGATATTTCGCAGCTTTTTATACTCAAGAATGTTACAGATAGAGTGAACTCAGCCAAATCACAATTTGAGAAACAAGTGAACTATCTAAAGAGCTTAATTACTCGTTTAGATTCTCCTGATCTTAGTAAAGAGCATTCTTGTGGAACTCCAAAGAATTGTATATTAAAAACTTGTTGGAATGATCTAGGTGAAGGAAATCTTTTTAATTTACGAGAAGGTGGAGATCTAACGACAAAATTTTTTAATTTAGGTGTTCGCTATGTCAAAGATATTCCTGAAGATCCCGACTTAACATTTACACAAAAAGTTCAGATTGAATCAGAAAGAAGTAATTCTCCTTTTTTACAAAAAGATAAACTAACCGAATTTTTAAATTCAATTCAATTTCCTATTTACTTTCTTGATTTTGAAACCATTAATCCGGCAATTCCAGTCTATGTAAATAGCAAACCATTTCAACATATACCTTTTCTTTATTCTTTGCATGTAATGGATAATAAGGATTTGCCTCCGAACCATTTTAGCTATATCGATGATGGCTCTGTTGATCCGAGAGAAAAAATTTTAGATGATTTGTCTAAGATAATTTCCATAGATGGGACAATTCTTTGCTACAATGCAGTCTTTGAAATGAAGTGTTTACGTGAGTCTGTAAAACTGTTCCCACAATACTCAGATTGGTATTCTTCGATTGCAAATCGTTTTGTAGATTTATCTAATCCATTTCGATTCTTTTATTATTATCATCCAAAGCAAAATGGAAGTGCTTCTTTAAAAAGTGTATTGCCTGCTTTAACTGGATTGGATTATAAAGAACTAGAAATCAATGATGGAAATTTGGCAAATCTTGAATTTTTACGCGCGAAGACGATGAATCTCCCTGAAGAGGAGCTAACAAGTATTTACCGTTTGTTGCTTGATTATTGTAAAATGGATACCTATGCAATGGTTCAGATTTTAAATACCCTGTGGAAATTGATTTAACGTCAGTTCGATTTAACAAAAAATTAAAAGATTACAACCGAAGGCACTGATAACTGAACGATACAGAAAGGATTTAGAATTTTAAATTATCATATCTTTTATCGGTGCGACGCGGTGTGGATTCGACGAGCTCACCAACCAAGCCTAGTTGAACCGTTCATCGTCTTTCCACCCAAAATCCATTGCCGCTTGTTCGAGGTTTAGGGGTTCATCTTTTAGAATCTCCCTTAAAATGACAGCATGGCGCGAAGTCGAGCGTTAGTCGAGATGAGCCTATTACTTAGAGTTGGATATTTTCGAATCTCTTGAATGTATAGAGAGCTTTTAAAATGATAATGACTTCTTTTTTATTGTCATGAATTAATTTATTTGCCATTTCATTCATGCCAAGTTTGCGGCTATCTTCTTCATTTAAGTCTTTTTTCTTTTTTAAATTACGAATGTTGCTTTTGTAGAAATTGGGAGTGCGACTTTTTAAGTTTTTTAGAAGTGTGTTGATAAAGTTTTTCTTTTCTGTGTTGATTGCGTTGTCTGTGATTTGAAATCTTTGTCCAATTTTTAAAATCTTAGCTGGGTCTGTTCCACATTTCTCATTGAAGGTAGTAAGTAAAAATTCTACGATTTCTTCTTTTTCCAACTCATCAAAATTTATTTTTTTGATTTGGTTACTCATGTTGATGATTTCAGTGAGATTAAAATGAAGAAGAGTAGTTTTTACGGACTCATCATCTAGCACAGCTAGAAAGTAATAAAAATCATTATCGGAATTATATTTCACATTGGGCGCATTTGACATAATTTGACTCAGTCTGCAACTTCACCTGTCAAACTATACAGTTTTCTAAAATTGTAAACTTCTTTTTTAAACTGTCCTTAGTTGAATATAAAAATAAGTTTTCTATTTTAAATGAATCATTTTTAATGGAAGGGATTTTGTTTGTCTAGGAAGTGTTGAATGAAAGTTGCGATTATTCATGATTGGCTCACAGGAATGAGAGGGGGAGAATTAGTGTTAGACTCTCTTTTAAAAATTTATCCTGATGCAGAATTATTTACTTTGATTTACAATAAGGGAACGCTCAACGAAAGAATTGAGAATCGTAAAATTCATACAGCATTTACAGATCGTTTGCCGCTTAAAGCAAAAAAATACAGATCCTTTTTACCATTGTTTCCAATGGCGATTGAAACTTTAGATCTTAGAGGATTTGATTTAATTCTTTCATCTTCTCATTGTGTTGCGAAGGGGATTATTCCTTCCCCTGATAGTATTCATATATCTTATATTCATTCTCCTATGCGTTATGTTTGGGATTTATACTATGATTATTTTCCCGCTAAAAGCGGTTTAAAATTTTATATGATTCAGGCGATTGCTAATTATTTGCGCGCTTGGGATGTAGCTTCTTCTCATAGAGTTGATTTATTCTTGAGTAATTCCAAATTTATAGGAAAGAGAATTCAGAAATTTTATGGAAGAGATTCAGTCGTAGTGCATCCACCCTGTTTGCCAGAAGGATACAAAGTGGTAGAGAGCCCAAAGGAAGATTTTTACTTAATTGTATCAGCCTTTGCACCATACAAAAGGATTGATCTAGCAATAGAAGCATTCAGAGAAAATGGAAGAAAACTTTTTATAATTGGTGGGGGTCAGGATGAAAAAAAATTAAAACAATCTGTTCCCTCTAATATACAATTTTTAGGTGGACTGCCTAGAGAGCAAATTGTAGAGTATTACAAAAAAGCAAGAGCGTTTATTTTTCCTGGATTAGAAGATTTTGGTATCACGCCAGTTGAGTCACAAGGATACTGCACTCCTGTAATTGCCTTTGGGCAGGGTGGTGCACTTGAAACAGTAATCGATCAAAAAACAGGTGTATTTTTTCCGGAGCAGACAGTTTCCTCCTTGAATGATGCAATAAATCGGTTTGAAAAACTCACTTTTAGCAAAGCGAACTTCCAAAAGAATATAAATAGATTTACAGAAGAAAAATTCATAAATGAAATAAAAAATCAGGTCGATAGACAGATAAGAGAGAACTAAACTCTTAATAGGATAACCTTTGATAACCTTACACAGATTAAATAATTCAGAAATCATAATCAATTGCAACATGATAGAAAGTATCGAGTCAACTCCTGATTCTGTTATCACTTTGCAAAATGATAAAAAGATTATTGTAAGGGAAAAAGCAGAAGAAATTATAAATAGTATCATAGAATACCAAAGAAAAGTTTTCAAAAACGCTATACATATTTCCGCAAATGAGGAGAAGTAAATAAGATGGACATAGCAACAACTGTAGGAATTGGCTTAGGATTATTTTTATTGACCTTTGGAACGATAATGGCCGGTCTCGGTGCTGGTGACGTTATCAACGTTCCATCCGTTCTAATTACGTTCGGGGGTGCTACGGCGGGAACTATGATCTCGGCAAGTTGGGAATCCACTTTAGGCATTGGGAAAGTAACTAGAAAAGCTTTCTTTATAGATAAGTTTGATATTCCTGGACTGATTACAACCCTTGTTTCTTTCTCAGAGAAAGCCAGAAGAGAAGGTCTACTTGCACTTGAAGATGATGTGAACGAATTACCAGATGAATTCTTGAAAAAAGGAATTCAATTGGTTGTGGATGGAACGGATCCAGAACTTGTTCGAAATATTATGGAAACCGAAATCAGCAATATCGCAAGTCGTCATGCGGCTGGACGTGCTTGGTGGGATACATACGGCGGTCTTGCTCCAGGGTTCGGGATGCTTGGAACTCTTATCGGTCTTGTGGCGATGCTTAAAAACATGGGAACGGGAGATTCTTCAGCGATTGGAACCGGTATGGCGGCGGCTCTTATTACAACGTTATATGGATCTTTTGCTGCGAACTTACTTGCAATTCCATTTGTAAAGAAATTAGCTAAGCGTAGTGAAGACGAACTTGCTATGAAACAAATCATGATTGAAGGAACACTTTCCATTCAATCCGGTGACAATCCTCGTATTGTAAAAGAAAAATTATCTAGTTACTTAGCTCCATCAGAACGTGCTGTCTTGAAAGACGACGGTAAGGATTAATCTTAGAATATGGCTAAACAAAAATGTCCTGATTGTATTCAAAAAGTCGCTGAGTATATGTTGACTTATGGAGACATGGTTACGTTACTCCTATGCTTTTTTATTATGCTCTATACGACAGGAAAAACAAATCAGAGGGAAATGCAGATTATCCTCTCTGTATTCAAGTCCTCTACTGGATTTTTTGATGGTGGGCAAACATTAGCGAAAGGTTCTCTGGAAGAATTAGGAATGAATGTAGAGAGTTTGCCTTCTCAAACAAGCGGCAAAGCTCTTTCAAAAGCTAGAAACCAAGCTACACAGGTTTTTAAATCTGAAATTGAAAAAGGGCGTGTAAGAATCACAGAGGATGAAAGAGGATTAGTTATCTCTTTGATTGGAGCTGATTATTTTAATCCAGCATCTGCTATTTTACTTCCGCCAGTAAAAGATGTTTTAAAAAAAGCATCTGGACTCATTCGAGATTTGGATCGATTTGTTAAAGTGGAAGGTCATAGCGATGAAGATGCAGTTCTTCCTGGAACTAACGTTGGTAGAGAAGAAAGAACTTATATTAACAATTGGGATCTTGCAGGGGCAAGGGCAATCAATTCCACAGTCTATATGATCAATGTTGGAAAGCTTGCTCCAGGATTATTTCAAGCAGTGAGCTATGGATCCGCTCGTCCCTATGCAGTAGAAGATCAAGGTAGTCCAGAAGCAAAAGCTTATAACAGAAGAATAGATATTGTAATTTTAGCTGAAAAATCAGTTGGAAGAAAGCCAAATGAAAGTAATTATGGCTTGCCTAACACTAAACTTCCGAATACGGAAACGACAGTAGAAGGCGAAGATTAAAAGTTTAATTATACGAAAGGAGAAAACCTATGGGTGATGCAGCAGCAGAATTAGATGACGAAGAAGGTAAGCCGGCGGCGGAGCCGAAGACTCCCTCCCCAATTATAAAATGGTTAATTTGGATTGGAGCTGGTATAGCAGGTGTTATATTAGTTGCCGTTATTTCTATGTTTGTTGCAAAACAATCTGCGGTTAGTGTTTATAAACAACAAAAGAATATTGCACTTGTAAAAGCTCCTCCTCCATTAGAAACATTTAACTTTGTAGATGAATTTCGTATCAACACAGCAGATGTGGGAGAGGCTCACTTTATTAAGTTGAAGCTTACTTTTGGATATGATGTTGGTCAACAAGCGTTAGGTCCAGAGCTTGCTACTAGATTACCACAAATGCAAAATATCATTAACTTGATTATTTCTAGAAAGACCAAAGAAGATTTGAGAACTCTAAATGATCAGTTGGATTTAAGAGAAGAAATTAAAGCTCATATCAACCATATTTTGACAAACGGTAAAATCAAAGAAGTTTACTTCAGAGAGTTTATTGTAAATTAATAAAAGATAGCCACCGATTGGCATAGATAAACATTGATGATCTTAAGATTATTGCTGTTGATTCGTGCCATCGGCTAGGGCATCATCACAATTCCAAATCGCATTGTCTTGAAATATAATCGTCGTGTTCTTTTTATTATCCCTAGATTCTAACGAAAATATTTTGGTTAGCTCAATCGCTCAAATGGAATTATTAGGTAATCTATGAAAGTAATCGGTATTATTCCAGCACGTTATGCAAGCACAAGACTTCCGGCAAAGCCACTTGCGAAAATTGGAAGTAAAACAATGATCGAATGGACTTACTTCCATACAAAGAAAGCAAAGACTCTATCTGATGTAATTGTAGCAACAGACCATGAAGAGATTTTTAATTGCGTTAAGCGCTCTGGTGGTAATGTTGTTTTAACAAGTCCAGACCATCCAACCGGAACAGATCGGCTTATTGAAGTGGTGAAAGGTTTAAGAGAAGTCGATATCGTTGTGAATATTCAAGGAGATGAACCTGGAATAGAACCAGACTTGATTGATGGAGTTGTGAATTTAAAACTTAAGTATAGAAATTGGGAAATGACAAGTGCAGCCTGTCCCCTTTCTAAAGAAGAGCAACTAGATCCAAATCGAGTGAAAGTCGTTTTCGATAAAAATCAAAGAGCACTTTATTTCTCAAGGTCTTTGATTCCCTCCAATTTTAAAAAAACAGTAAATGTCTATCGACATCTAGGAATTTATTCTTACGAAAAAGAGTTTTTATTGGCTTACAATGATTTGCCGCAGAGTGATTTGGAGGCTTCTGAGTCTCTGGAACAATTAAGAGCACTTGAAGCGGGTCACAGTATTGGAATCTATTTAACAAACCAAGCTGGCTTATCTGTTGATTCTCCAGAGGATTTAGAAGCAGTCATAGAAGATTTTAAAAAGAAAGGGATCATCTAATGGAAGAAGAATTTCAACCAACCAAAAAATCTGGAATGCCTTATGGACTTATCTGGGGTGTTTTGTTTCTTTCTGTTTACGCCTATTTATTTTTCTTTTTTGGAGTTTATTTTATTTGGGATCAGGGAATGCCGGATACATTTGGCGGCTTATTGTTATTAGCCGGTAGTTCCTTTGTCTATTTAATTGCCGGGATTCTTGGGTTTGTGCCTGTATTTATAACTTCCATAATATTCATCATTCGAGATCGAAATTTACGACAAAGCATTAAGAACAACTGGCCAGTCTTACTTGCTTTAATCTATCCTATTCTTCCCAATCTTCCAGGACCAATCGATGAATCAGTCATGTCTGTTGTAATGTTTTGCATTCGAGTCTATCTCTTTTTTAGAACAGGAAAAGATGTGAAAGAGGCTGCAAAGAAATAATTTTCACTCGACAGAAAGACTAGTCTCTTTAGTTTCAAAAACGTCTAAAGGCTATGGAGTGAGAAATGGACAAAATAAAAGCAGAAAAAATTATTCAAGCAGGTCTTGATAAAAGAGCAGACTTTGTAGAAATTTTCGTGGAAGAAACAAGAGGATCATCTGTGTCCTATAACAATCGCAAAGTAGAAACAGCGAGTGCTGGCACCGACTATGGAATCGGAATTCGATTGATTTATGGAACAGAGGTTTTTTATGCAAATACTTCAAACGATGAAGAAGAGCATTTATTACAACTCATCGAAGCACTTTCGAAAACAAAGTCCGATTTAAAAAATATAAATTCAAAAGAAATCATTCATCTAAAAGAAAAAGTTTTTCCAAACATCCATACAATTACACTCGATCCAAGAAAAGTAGGACAAGATAAAAAATTATCGATTCTAAAATTAGCCGATGAAACAGCGAGAAAGATATCTCCGAAAATAGCACAAGTCAGTGCTCGTGCCTTTGATTCTGTTTCGAACGTTAGTATTTTTAATAGCGAGGGACTTGAGGTAAATGATTACAGAGTATTATCACGTTTTAGTATTTCTGTTACGGCTCAAGATGGTGGAGAAATGTTTTCAGCCGGAGAATCGCCAGGAGCACAAAGAGGATTTGAGTTTTTTGAAACACTCAATGTTCCTCAATTTTCCGAAACAGCTGCAAGGAGAGCATTACTGATGTTATCCGCTGGTTATGCAACGGGAAGAAAAATGCCAGTCGTTATGGGAAATGGGTTTGGTGGAGTTATATTCCACGAAGCATGTGGTCATCCTTTAGAGACAGAGGCAATTCGAAAAAAAGCATCTCCTTTCTGCGATAAAATTGGACAACAAATTGCTCACACCGCTGTCACTGCAATAGATGAAGGTGCAATTCCAAACTCTTGGGGATCAATCAATGTGGATGATGAAGGATATCCTGTAGAAAAAACAGTTCTCATCGAAAAAGGGATTTTGAAAAATTATTTGTCTGACCGAGTCGGGTCAATGGAAACAGGCGTTAGACGAACTGGATCTGCTAGAAGAGAATCCTATCACTATGCTCCTGTTTCGAGAATGAGAAATACATACATTGATAAGGGAAATGATAAATTTGAAGATATGATATCCTCCATTGAAGACGGGCTGTATGCCAAAAAAATGGGAGGCGGATCCGTAAATCCCGCTACTGGAGAATTTAATTTTGCGGTAGAAGAAGGATATTTAATCAAAAATGGAAAAATTACATCTCCTGTTCGAGGGGCGACGTTAATTGGAAAAGGTCATGAAATACTACCTCGTATTTCAATGGTTGGAGATGACTTAGAAATTACAGCTGGTATGTGCGGTGCCGCATCTGGATCTGTTCCTGTAACAGTTGGACAACCAAGTATTAAAGTAGATGAAATTTTAGTAGGTGGAAGATAAATGAAATTAGAAGAAGCAGTAGAATTTATGTGCGCAGAAGCAAAACGTCAAACGGCAGATAGTTTTGATGTAATAGGTGTAGAGTCAGACGATGCAGGTGTTGAAGTCTTTGAAGGAAAGGTAAAAAGCACAGAGATCGCAAGTTCTAGAGGGATTGGAATTCGACTTTTCAAAGAAGGGCGTCCTGGTATTGCTTATACGGAAAAATTTTCAGAAGATGCAATTAAACAAGCAGTCACAGATGCATCTGCTCATTCCAGGATCACTGATAAAATGGATTTAGATCTTCCAATGGGTGAAAAACTTTTGGACCTTGATTTAGAGTCATACAAAGAAGAAGTAGATCACATAACGTTTGATCAAATGATTGAACTAGGACTTAAACTAGAGCAAATTGCTCTTAGTCGCGATAAAAGAATTGTAAATGTTCCCTATCTTGGAGTCTCTAAATCTTCTGCCAGATCTATCATTCAAAATTCGAAAGGGGTCAATTATTCCAGAAAAGGCAATGCAGTTTCAGCCGGACTAGGAGTTGTGGCTAAAGAAAATGAATCTAGTAAGATGGGTGTTTATTCGAATGGAGGACGATCATTTTCTATATTTAATACTGAGTTCATGTCAAGCAAAGCAGTCGAGAGAGCTCTTGAACTACTTGGAGCTGAGCCAGTAGAAAGCAAACAATATCCAGTTGTTTTTTCGAATCGCGTGAGTGGTGGTATTATTGGAATGTTCTTGTCTCCTTATTATGCTGAACTAGTTCAGAAGGGACAATCTAGATTAGCCGACAAAGTAGGAAGTAAAATTTCTGTGGATGAGTTTACAATGACTTGTAATCCACATATTCCTGGCTTTCCTGGTTCAAGGCTATTTGATAGTGAAGGTGTAGTTACTAAGGTAACGCCTATCGTTCAAAATGGGATTTTAAAAACATTTCTGTATAATTTAGAATCAGCTAAAAAAGCAGGGATTGCCCCAACTGGAAATGGAAGTCGTTCTTATGCCGGAAAAGCAGGGACTGGAACTTCAAACTTGATAGTAGAAAAAGGAAGTAAGACTGTTACAGAACTTTTATCTGCTTATCCTGAATGTCTTTATATTACAAAATTAGAAGGGGCTTCTGGATGTTCTGCTATTTCAGGAGAAATATCCATAGGGGCTCAGGGTATTCTTTATAAAAACGGAAAACCTGTCAGGCCAATAGATCGTATAACGCTTAATTCAAATTACTTTGATTTACTTCATTTGATTCGTGGATTCTCCAATGAATACAATGATGCATTTAGTTCAGTGAAAGTTCCTGATATTTTAGTTGAATCTATGTATGTTGCTGGATGATTGTGGGACAATTCGACATTTTATCTAATAAGGAGGGGTGTATTTAAGCACCTTACATTCCATAGAGAATTGTCAGAACTGAGGGGTTATTTATTCGAAATTCTGCTTGCTTTTGTGGGAAATCAACTGAAATTAGATTTATATTGGATATAAATGTCTATGTTAATTGAATTTTCGGTTACAAACTTCCGCTCGATCAGAGATAAAGTTACTCTTTCGATGGTGGCAGATAAGTCTATCAGTAAAAAAAATGAACTTCCGGATAATCTAATTGAAGTAGATAAAAATCTACATCTTCTCAAATCGGCAGTTATTTATGGTAGAAATGCTTCGGGCAAGAGTAATGTTCTAAAAGCGCTTTTTAATTTAGTCACGCTAGTTTCTGAATCACAAAATTATTCAGTGGGTCAGGAAATTAATTTGCATAACCCATTTTCATTTCAAAAAGGAAGTTCAGAAATACCGAATCAATTCGAAATAATTTTTTTACTTTTTAATAAAGAGGAAAATTCAAAAATTAAATATCATTATAAAGTTGATATAGATTTTGAAAAAATTCGATACGAATCTTTATATTTCTACCCAAAAGGTCAGCGAGCTAAATTATTTGAGCGCGAATATGGAAAGGAAATTACCTATGGAGATTCCCTGAAAGGTAATAAAAAAAATATTGAAGATGGGCTTTTGGAAAATCAACTTTTCCTTTCTAAAAGTAGTAGCTATAGATTAGAAATTTTAAATGAAGTCTATAGTTATATTGTTAAAAAAATATTTATTTACCTCGATCTAGATTTATATGAAAAAATGCAAAATGAAAATAATATGAAATCTATCTATAATTTACTAGAAATACAATTAGCCAAAAAAAACCTACTCGAGCTTTTAAAAGCAGCAGACACTGGAATTACTGATATATTAACATTAAATGACGATAAATTAATTTTTACTAAGCATGATTATGCGAATTCAGAATCAGATTTTATAAATTCATTACTTTTTTTAAATGAAGAATCATCTGGAACAAGACGATTAATCACAATATTCCTCCCAATATTTGGCAGTCTCATTACTGGAACAATTGTCATCATCGACGAATTAGACAAAAGCCTTCATCCTCTTCTTACAAAAATGCTAATTCAAATTTTTCATAGCAAGAAAAATAATCCAAATAATGCGCAGTTAATATTTGCTACTCATGATAGCTCTTTGATGAACGGAGAATTATTTAGAAGAGATCAAATGTTTATCACTGAAAAAGATGAAATAGGACAAACTAGTATTAAAAGTCTCGCCTCTATCAAAGGAGTGCGAAGAGATATTCCTTTCGAAAAATGGTATTTGAACGGTAGCTTCGGTGGAATCCCTGTTATCTATGAGCCAGAGTTTGAGTTTACTGACAATAAATCGTAAAATTAAAATTATCCTGAATGAACAATAAAATTCTAATCTTAGTGGAAGGAGAAAATACGGAAGTTCATTATTTCCAGAGCTTCAAAAAAATTGAAAAGTATAGAAGAAATCTTGTCGGTCTTGACATTGAAATTTATAAGCCCAAAGATCATTCACCGAAAGGTTTATTAAAAGAAGCAAAAAAGAAAATAGATGATCTAAAGCGCATTAAACTCAAGTATGAAAAAATTTGGATAGTCTTAGACAGAGATGGGCATTTCGGAGTTTCTGAGACATTCGAAGAAACGAGAGTATGGAATCAAAATAAAAAGAACACAAAAATAGAAATCGCATTTTCAAATATTTGTTTTGAGCGTTGGATTTTACTTCATTTCGAAAAATCAGCTAGACCATTTATGAGTTGTGATGAAATCGTTAGTTATATTCATGCAAACCATGATTCTGAATACAATAAAAAGATTCACTACGATTTTACTGAACTTATCGAAGAAACCAAATTAAAAGTTGCAATCGAAAATGCAAAATGGTTAGAAAGACAAAAAGAAGACGATTTAGAAAATATGCAGCTATACGATATTAACCCCTACACAACTGTTCATTATCTTGCAGAATATATTTTCGCTGTAGCAACTAGAAAATCTACACTTTAAACATCCCCTTAATTCATAGACGTTAGGTGATTAGAATATAAGATGTCCTTGTCGAGTTCTATTTTTGAAATCTGGTAATTTCTAGTTTTTGTACTGTTTATACTTGAATCTTTTATTAAACAATTTAGAACCAATACATATAAAATTTGAAGACAAAAAGAATTGACCAAGCTTATACAGACGAAATCCTATACTGAGTGCCAAAAGAATTTACACTTTTTTATTAGAAATTAAATTCGGTACTGTCGAACTGACTAATTAGAATAGCCTTGTAGATAGTCTTACTTTGGATATGTGGTATATATTTATAAAATGAGATCTTTAGAAGAAACGCAAAAAAAAGAAATTATAGAATGTCTAAATAAAAAAAAAATTGGTTTTCGAACCAATGTTAACTTATCCGTATTATCCTCTTTTAAAATTGGGGGAATTTCTCCCCTTGTGGTTGAACCAGAAACAAAAGAAAGTTTACTAGATGCATTATTAATTCTAAAGAAATTAGATCTACCATATAAAATTTTAGGAGGTGGGTCTAATTTATTAATTTCAGATAATCCGAATGACTTCATTACCTTGCGTCTATCGGGTGAATTTAAAGAGTTTGAAAAAGTAGAAGAGGGAAAGTTTTATATTGGAGCTGCTGCGAATACTACTCCTACTTTTAAGAAAATTTCTTTATTGGGTTTTACAGGAGTGGAGTTTTTGAGCACAATTCCTGGTTGGGTTGGTGGTGCTGTGATTCAAAATGCAGGCTGCTATGGTGGGGAACTGTTTAATAAGGTAGAGTTTGTTGATTTTTTAAAGGATGGAGTCATTCAAAGAAAAACCCAAAAAGAAGTAGAGTATGGGTATAGATTTACTGAATTTTTAAAAAACAAAGATTCAATCATACTTGGAATCCAAATTCAAGTGGAAGGTGGAAACTTAGAAGAAATTGAAGCATCCTTGAAAGACAAAAGAGATCGAAGAAACTCCTCTCAACCTGAAAATAAAAAAAGCGCTGGCTCCGTTTTCAAAAATCCAAACTTAAAAGACGAAAATGGAAATCCAATTAAAAGTTGGCAATTGATAGATAGAGCTGGTTTACGCGGACTTGTGAAAGGAGGAGCTCAAATATCCCCAGAGCATTGCAATTTTATTGTAAATATAGGAGGTGCTACAGCGGCTGACGTATCCTACCTAGTAAATACAATTCAGGAAAAAGTTTTTGGAACAAGTGGAATCAAACTAGAAAGAGAGATCGAATACTTCGGAACCATCAGTTAAGAATAGAGGAGTTCGAATGCTGTCAAACGTAGTTTTAAAACTAAAAGAGAAACCTCCAATTCTAAGAAATACCATCATGGCACTCGTTTTATTCTTGATTGCTTTGCCTGGCTATCTATTGATAAATGCTTTCTATTCTGTAGAAAGTCCAGCAAATCTAAAACTGAGTATTGATGATCAAATCCCTTTTTTGCCTTGGACAATCTCTATTTATTATTGGATTTATATTTTAATTTTTTTTCCAATCTTTATGATTCGGGACTTTGAATTGTTTTTAGCTGGTTCTAAAGCGTATGGGTTTGGAATCGCAATATCTTTTTTTACTTTTTTAATTTATCCTGTTGTGATTGAGAGACCCGTGCTTACGGATTATAAGAATTTTTTCGAATGGTGGGTCCTTTTAAATTATACAATTGATAAGCCGACAGCACTTTTTCCGAGTATGCATGTTAGCAATGCATTTTTATCTTCTATTGTTGTCTTACCTTGGTCGAAACGGATTGGTTTTATCGCAAATCTATTTTCCTTTTGTATTTGTCTTTCAACGTTAACTGTTAAGCAACATTTTGTTTTAGATGTTGTTGCAGGTTTTTTGCTTGGGGGAATCTCCTATTTAATTTTTGTTTTTCCGGTAGTTAGAAAAAAACTAAGCTTACCAAAAGAAAAAATCTTAATGCCGGAAAGACTTTCGATTTATGTTTTGTTGATTGGCTTATCGCTTACCTTTAGTTTATTTATAGTATATATTTTTTGGGGAAAATATATACTTTAAATTATATCATATAAGGATGAGTTTAAATTTTGTAACAAAAGTATTTGTTGCGATTGCAATACGACTTGAGATTCCATTTTATGATGAAGCAGGTGTATTAAATCTAATGTGAGTTCGATGTAAAAATATTTAACCACCGATACACACCGATAACTGAACGATAAATAGCGATGGATTCATATTTTGGTTTAATGGATGAATATGTGAATCGTTAGAGGCTAGAGCGTAAATAACTCAACCAGTGACTTAAAATAACAACACCTATCGGTGCCCCGTCTTTATCGGTGGTAATCTTTTAAATTTTTTGTTATATCGAACTCGCGTTAAATCTAATTAATGCACCTTCAATAAGGTGAGACATTTAAAAAGAAAAGGCTCAAGATTTTACCCTCGAGCCTTTCTAAATTTTTAAAAATCAGATATTAGTCTGAAGATTTTTTCTTTTGTCCCCAAATCCAGTAGATAGAACATCTACCATGATTTTTAATAGAGGCATTTGAATTTTTTGAACAGCGTCCAGAAACACTGTCATCGGAATCATCATTATCTTTTGAGCATTTATTTTTGCCACCGTTGTTTTCTCTTTCATCGTCGCGATCTCTTCCATTTTTCTTTCCATCATGGTTGTCAAAACGGTTTTCATTGCTTTCTTCTCGGTTGCCTTTTTTATTCTCTTTTCCATCGCGTCCATAATGGTTTCCGTTATCTCCGCGCTTATCTTTGTCTTTGCCATGATGCTCTTTGTCATCGTCTTCTTTAGAGCAAGAATTTCCACCGCTTCCACTTCCACCAGATCCGCCTCCATTGTCAACAGAGCCTGATCCACCACCTGTAGAACCACCAGAGCCATCTGTTCCACCATTTCCAGAAGAAGATGTATCTGTAATTGCTGCTAAAATTTCATAATAAAGAGAAGATGCACCTGCTGCAGGACTTCCAATCGCCTCATCGATTGCTTGTGCAAAGCTTGGATCACCAGTTAGGGCAACGTCTAAAACACATGCATCGAAAACAACTTTGTTTGTAATTCCTTGCGCTTGGCACACTAACTCGGCTTGGTCAATTGCAGCCGGATCGATTGTAGTAATTTTTTCTGGAATTCCATCAAATGAACCGAAAGATTCACCAGATCCATACTCAAACCAACTTTCTCCGTTTTTGAGTCTCCAACTATCACCGAATACTAGGTAAAGATTATTGAAAGAAATGGGAGAGATAACATTTGATCCATCTCTTGGAGTTAGATCATCTTTGAAGTTGCCATTGCAGTTCCCTAATAGACCAGATACTTTCCCATTTAACCTTACAGTGGTAAGATAGACGTTAATATAGGAAGTATTCAATGCTACTGTAAATACAGTTCCTTCCGGTAATGTAATTTTAAATGTTTTACCTGATAAAGCAACAGAACCGCCACCAAGCTCAATCTTACTACCAGATGCGATTGTGGTAAGTGTTCTATTTACATATACTTTTCCATTTAAGTAAATGGATACAAGGTTTGAACCGAGTTTTGCAGCAACTGCTGTGTTTACTGTAACTTTTTTATTTGATTTCCATGGTTCTTGTCGAACTTGAATTCCAGACCCATCTTCTGTTCGGATGAGCCAGTATTCTCCTAAACCTTGAAAGTCATACACTAGACCATCGAGAGTTTTGAGATGCGGATCGCCCCAGCTGTGTCCTGGATTGTCTAAGGAACAACTTTTTGAGGAACCTCCACTTGAATTACTTGATTCATTTTCATGTGATTCAGAATTTTGACTTCCATTAGAACCAACAGATTCGCGTCCATCACTTGGATTTCCTTGTGATGTCTGTCCCCCATGCACACTTATGTTTTGAAAAGGGATCAGTAATGGCTTTTTATCTTTTTTATCACAAGAAACAAGTAAAAGACTGAAGAGTAGATATACTAAAAAAAGGTTATTTACTTTCATTTTTTTCTCCTTTAGCTTTTTTTTTTCGTTATGCCAATTATCAAAAAACTTACTTATTTGTATTTGAAATAGAGAAAGATCTTTGACTCTTGTATATATCTTCCTCTGAAAAATAATAATTCTTTCAAATAAGGATATACAGGAACAGACTAAAAATTCTTGTAAAATTGACATTCCTTTTTATGAAATGATATTGTTTTTTGGCAAAAATTTTTTTACAAAAAGCAACTACGTTTCTTTTTCTGATCATTATGTCCTTTCATTCTATTTTTACTGACTAAAATTGCTGATAGAATCCTTTATCCGCACTCTTTTTTTTCCAAACCTCTTGCGTATTGAAATGCATTCCTAGCTCTATAACCAACGTATATATGAGTGATTGGTGAATTGAATTTGAGGCAAAATCACATTGAATTATTTTATTTAGTTTTAACTATAATAAGAAACTTTTTTTAAAAGAAGTTGAAAATTCTGTAAAAAAAGTTTGACAGCTGAAGAAATATATGTATATTTATACTTACTATACATAAGTATAGTCATTGAAAGTTAATCCAGCTTTCTCGATGTTAAGCATCTCAATAGGTTTAGGTCAGCCGGATTCTTAAGAAGATACATCGCAAGTGCGAAAAAGCATCTATTTTTAGATCTTACTTAAGAATCTGGCTTTTTTTTGAAGTGATTTAGTACAAGGAGAATGATATGAATTTCGAACTTACTCCCAATACAGGTGCTGTTTTTAAAGTTCAGAATAAACCGAGTGATAGATTGCCAGACTATGAGGGGCATGTCAACATTGATGGTAAGGTTTTACGAGTAGTAGGTTGGAAGCGATACGGTCGAAAATCGGGTAAACAATACATGTCTCTTTTGTTTACAGAACTAACAAATCCTTTGCCACAAACATAATTTTTTCATTTTACATAGAACGAAAACTTTTTTATTTTGTGTGTATGTCCTTAGAAGAAGCACACCGTCTTATAGTGGAAAGAGAATTGGGAATTGGGAATTTGGAGTTATCCGAAAAAATTCTTTTAGATAGAATCATTGAAGATCCTTCTGCACGTGCGTATGGATTGTTGGCTGAGATTCAATACTGGAAAGGAGAAACAGCGTTACCAAAAGATAAAATTGCTATCTATGAAAAAGGTATCGAATTTGGAAAAAAAGGTGTAGCGATAGATAAAGATAATATCGAATCAACATTTTGGCTTGGAGTATGTTACGGTCTTTTAGGAGAAGAACGAGGAATCATGAGTAGTTTTTTTCTATTAGATCCGATAGAACATTGTTTTACTCACTCTCTTAGATTAGATGAATCTTATTTTTATGGAGCGCCACTTCGATCGATTGGCTGGTTCTTCCATAAAATACCTAGCTGGCCTATATCGAAAGGAGATAATAAAAAGGCTGCCTCCTATTTAGAAAAAGCACTGATTTATGGACCTGATTTTTATCTGAATCATTTATACATTGCACATGTTTATAAAGCGTTAGGTGATCATAAAAAATATCATTATCACTTAGAATGGATTTTAGAAGCTGAGCCAACCAGAAAATTTGCGCAGGAAAATCAAAGACACAAAGAACTTGCTAAGAAATTATTAGGAAGATAATTGGGAGAACGACGGGGATCGAACCCGCGACGGCCAGTACCACAAACTGGAGCTCTACCAACTGAGCTACATTCTCCGTTTTTATTGGGTCTGTTGTGACCCGAGAGGGACTCGAACCCCCGACCCTCTGCTTAGAAGGCAGATGCTCTATCCAGCTGAGCTACCGGGTCTAAATTTTCGGGATGACTGGGATTGAACCAGCGACCCTCTGCTCCCAAGGCAGATGCGCTACCGCTGCGCTACATCCCGTTTTTTAAACCAACAGTGCCATCTTGTACTTGGGTCTTCTTTCGTCAATCATTCTTAGAAGATATCAATCTTTGGAGGTCAGATTTTAGTTCGCTTTGCTTGTTAATAAAAACATCCACTGGTAAGACATAAATCTTATCAACTTCCTCATTTTTTAATCTCATAAAATGAATTTTAATATAATCCTTCTCTGTGCAAACAAGAATGTCATAGTTTTTCAATTCTTGGAAGAGTTGATTCATAGTTTTTTCATCATATGCAAAATGGTCAGGATATCGAACTTTTTTGATTTCTTTCGGGTTATAGGACTCAATGAGACTTTCAAAAGAAAATGGATTTCCTAGAGCCGAAAACACTAATACTTTTTTTGTTGTTAGAGATTCTAGAGAGATAATTTCTCTTTTGTGGTTGATCAATGGGGATGGTAAATAAGTTAGATTGTAAAATTTTAAATCAGGGTTAATTCGAATAAATTTGACTTTTAGAATTTCAACGTTTGCGGCATTTTCTTTTGCATAACGAGTAAAAATTATATAATGAGCTCGTTTAACGGCTGTTATCCTTTCTCGCAGGCTTCCTAATGGTATTGTAAAGCCTGTTCCAAATGCGTTGTTTGCATCTACTAAAACAAAATCCAAATCTCTTTTTATGGCATGATGCTGAAAACCATCATCAAGTAAAACTACTCTTTTGACTCCTTGGATCACTGGGGCTTCCATCCCATCATCTGATTGTGAAATAAAAAATCTTTTTCTATTTCTTGCTCTGAATCTAGGAGAGAATCTTCCGTTGATATCTGTCAATGGATTTAGTTCTGAAAAGCCAAAAGATTTTTTTTTCGACAGTGCAAATTTTTGAAAGGATTCGAATCTATTTCTTCCAATGATTACATTTGCAAATGGGATCTTTGCTTTTATGAGAAGTGGTTCATCTCCTGAATCCGCAGGATTTGAATAGGTCTCAACTAGCATTCCTTCTTTTGTTTTTTTGCCCCTGTAACCTCTACTCAAAACAATAACTTCTTTTTCTGGAAAAATGGAATGGACTAGGTTGGCTAAATAGATAGTTAGAGGAGTTTTGCCTGTTCCGCCTGTCGTTAAATTTCCAACGCTAATTGTAAATGCATCAGGAATTTCCTGCTTCTTCTTTAAAAGGCGATCTAGGTAAAATAAGAATTGGTAAAGTAGGGAAAGTGGGTAGAGTAAATAAAGTAAGATGCGCATATTTTTAACTTACCCTTTCAAATTGAACATCGTATAATTTTTTGTATTTTCCATCTAATGCGATAAGATCATTATGAGAACCGGATTCTAACACTTCCCCATCTTCCATGTAATAGATAGTATTAGCTATCTGGATTGTGGAAAGTCTATGTGCAATAATAATGGTCGTTCTATTTTTGTATAAAGATTCTAACGCAGCCTGAACCAATCTCTCCGATTCCGCATCTAAAGCAGATGTGGCTTCATCTAGAATCAATATTTCTGGATCGAGGAGTAGGGCTCGCGCAATGGAAATTCTTTGTCTTTGCCCGCCTGAAAGCATGACTCCATGTTCGCCCACCACTGTATCTAAACCCTTTTCAAATGAGTTAATAAACTCAGTAGCACAAGCATCGTCACATGCTTTTTTTATTTTCTCTTCGGAAGCATTCAAGCTGCCATAAGCAATATTATCACGGATGCTTGCGTTAAATAAAAAAACTTCCTGGGATACGATTCCAATTTTTCGTCTGACGTCTTTAAAATTAAATTTGCGAATGTCGATTCCGTCGAATAGGACTTCCCCTTCTGTCGGATCAATTAATCTAGGAATTAAATCTTTGAGAGTTGACTTTCCCGCTCCACTTGCTCCAACTAAAGCGATCGTTTCACCACATTTCACTTTAATATTAATATTCTTAAGAGAAGATTTTTCCGATCCCGGGTAAGTATAGGATACATTTTTAATATGAATTTCTTTTTGTAGTTTTCCTAACTTTAATGGATGTGGTGGATTTTCTATATCTGTTTTAGCATCTACTAATTCAAACACTCTCTCTCCTGCAGAGACACCACTTTGTATTAAGTTGTACATCATACTTAGTTGTTTTAATGGTCTCATTAAAAAAATTAAGGTTAAGAAAAATGCCATAAACATTCCCTTAGAAAAATTTTCATGACTAATCAAGTAAGCACCAAAGGCAAGAAAGATAGCCGCTAGCACTGAACCAAATAATTCAATAATTGATGGACCTACTTGATGATAAAAATGTCCTTTAAACGTTTTATCTGCCAATTCTTTGTTGATTCCGTAAAAACGACCTGATTCTCTTTTCTCCATGGAGAAAGCACGAATTACACGAATTCCAGCTATCACTTCCTGTAATAAACCGTTAAGTGCAGAGAGTCTTTCTTGTTGATTTTTCGTTGCTTTTCTAATTTTTTCTGTAAAGGCTGAGATTGGTCCCATGATCAAGGGTATCACGATAAAAACGACCAAGAACATTTTCCAACTGATAAAGAAGAGTAATAGTAAGTGTGTGACAACATAAAAAAAATCATTGATTGCATCTTTGAGATCAGAACTAATTATTTTAGCTAGAACATCTACATCATTGATGATCCTGCTCATGAGTATTCCTGTTTTTTCTTGCACAAACGTATTGAGAGGTAAATACTGAACTTTCTTGTAAATCTCTAGACGTAGATCTCGAATTGCCATATATCCCGTCGAGTTGATGAAATAAATTGCACCCGTCAGGCAGAGTAATTTTAAAAGATAAATAGGAAATACTAGAATTACAAAAAAGAACACAATCTCTTCTGGCTGTAATTCATTGAAATAGGCATTTAAACGGACTTTTAGCTTTGCTAATTTATATTCGATTTGATCTAATCTAGAAAAATTTTCTCCAGATTCGACAATTTTGATTGCAGATAAATCTCTTTTTGTAATAGAGATTTGAAATTTATAATTTTTACTAGCTCCCATTGAATCAAAGATTGGAATCATACTAGTCAGCGAGACTCCATTGAATATTGATACCAGTAGAGATAATATTAAACCAGAAATTAATCTGTATTTATACTTAAATGAATATGTTAATAACCGTCGAAATATTTTCACGCCAACAATACTAATTCAGTAAAGTAAGTAGGATAACAAGCAAATAATTTTAAAAAAATTCTAGAATCATTGAAAACACGAGGTTAGCGGACTAACTCTGTCGAATTAAATTTGCTAATTTCACTACATTTGGATTCATTGAATCTATTTCGTTTGCAAGTTCTAGAAAGTAAATGGATTTTTCTTTTTGTGCGGTTAATCGGTATAAGTCGCAAAGATTTATCAAATTATTTATATGATTTTGCTTTAACTTAAAGAGTTGATTACCAATTTCAATCGACTTATCATAGTTTCCTAATTTCCTAAAAGCAATCGATAGATAATAGAGAATATCAATGCTGTCAGGTTTTTCTTTTACGTATTTAGATAAAACGTCTACCGCCGTTGCATAATCTTTGTTTTGATAACTTAGAACTCCAAGTAGGCGATTGAATTTTTTTGTATAATAATTTGGGGAATATGCTTTTAGTAAAATTCCAAGCGCTTCTTTTACATTTCCTAGTTTATAGTAATTTGATGCTTTGTCATAGGCTTCACTTTGTAATTGAATAAATTCTTCTGATGATGGATATTGAATGTTTTCTTTGTAGCCAACTCTGAGTAAACTTAAATCGTCTGTTATTTCTCCCGATTCTTTGAGAGCTTTTTCTAATTGGTCTAATTTCCCATCTGCTTTTTCTACAAATTTTAAAAACAATTTCTCATCATAATTCATCTCTCTAGAATCATTTATATTCATAATTATATCATCTCGTCCATCGGATCCTAGTATTAATACGTCACCCGCTAGGAGCTGATAATTATGAACTCTGAATTCATACTCAGACTCGATTCCCAGTTTTCGAAGTTCTAATCCATTTTCTAAAAAACTAGCCTTCTTATCTCTATAAACAACAGTAAAGGGATGTTCTGCATTCCAGTAAAAAACTTCTCCTGTATCATCCTGAATTAAAAGCACTGTTGCGGATAAAAGCATGGAACCATTGAATGCGAGAAATACGGAATTTAATTCGTGGTAAACGTCAGTTAGCCACTTAACTGGATTAGAATTAAGAATTTTCTTTTTGGAGGCAGATCTAGCCATTATAGAATTCATAACAACACCCATAATTAAAGAGCCGCCTGCTCCTTGCATGGATTTGCCCATTGCATCTCCATTCATTGCCATTGTGAAACTCGAATAATTTTCCTGTGTGCCAAATTTTAAATTTCCAGTAATACAAATGTCTCCGCCTAAATCTGCTTTCTTGTTGTGGAATTCAAATTCTTTCTTCTGACGGATAATAAAATCAGTTTTCACTTCGTTAGATTTATTCGCATTAATAAACAGAGGTTGTGCTAGTAGAGAAGTTAAAAAGTAATCTCCATCTTGTTGAATTTTTAATTTTTTTATTTCTGTTAAACTTAAATTTAACTCTCTTGTTCTCTCTTCTACTTTATTTTCTAAGTTTAGATTTAGATCTGTTATTTCCTGATAAAGATTTTTAAGCTTGGATATGATTACAGCTAGTAAATGAGCTTGTTCTCCAAAGTCGTCTGCTGATGTTCTGCCGCTAGATACATCAAAATTTCCATTTCCCAATTCTAGAAGAGCGTTATTTGTAACAGCTAAACCATCTTTTAATGATCTAGCAATTACATAGGCAACAATTCCTAAAGATGTGATGCATTGAAGAGAAAGAAGAGTCACATGTAAAATAGGATCTTTGAAACTTAAATTTCCTGCAACTATTGCATAAATGATATATCCAAATATTGTAATAGGAGCCATAGCAACGGATAGAATGGCAAGTAAGATCCTTCTAAAATATCCCATGTATAAAATCTTCTCTGATGGAACAGGAATGTTCACGATAGACGGTAATAACAATAATCCGCGCAGACTACTTTCAGATCCAAATAAATATATTACATAAGAGATTGGTAAGACAAAGAGTAATCCTAAGTAAAGAGAAATTGTAGGTATAGTAGGAAACCATTGTCCACTGAGGAATCCAAAAAGTATTAAGCCAGAAGTGGCTCCAAGTAACCATCTTGCGATTATCGTTCTTCCTTCTTGATATGGATAGTGAAGTATATTTAATTTGATTTTTTCTTTTCTCTTGTCGGAAATTGTTTTACCTTCTTTTAAAAAACTAATGTCTCTGATAATGTTTCTTAGTTTAAAATATCTATAAAGCAAACCCCATGCAACTGTGTAGGTTCCACAGATCAATCCTGAGATGGCGACAGATTTTATATCTTCCTCTGTTTTGAAAGCACCTACTACAGCAATAAAATAGACAAAAGTTGGAATTGGTATTAAGCTAGTAAATAATTCTAAACGTAATGATAAATTCCAAAAAATATTACTCGGCATAGGTATTTTCATATGAGTATCCTTGAGTAGATTTAAGCAAATCGCATTTCATCAAAATCAAATAACGTTTTTATATAGCAATTCATTTCCAATGAATGCTTCACAAATATTCTATTTTTATAGAGAAAAATACAATTTCAGATAAATTATTTACGAATCTGAATTCATAAATACTATATCAATTATCGATTTGTTTTGAAGATATTTTCAAAGCATTTAGAATAAATCTTAAATTGTATTTTAAAGTTTTAGTGTTTAGTTTAAAGATTTTAAAATAGGAGGAATCAAATGAAGTTTTCAATGATTTTCTTAGTTGTTCATTTTCTGTTAATTGGAAGTATTTTAGGTCAAGTTGCTCCAAAGCAAAAGAGGAAGCAAATCTTACTTGAATATAAATCTCCAACAAAAACGATTCGTATCTTGGACACATCTTTTGTTCTAACGGAGAAAAAAGATGTGTATGACAATCCGGTTAGTAGCATTCCTTCTAAGTCCACATTTAAGGAAAAGGATTATACTCTCACAAAAAAAGAAGTGTATGATCTTATTAAGTTTATTGAAGACAATGAATTTTTTCAGTTAAAGGATGCTTATGGTGCTCCAGAAGCAGAAAGAAATTACCCAACCTCTATTGCAGTGCAGATGCATAAAAAAGAAAAGGTTGTGGTATATCGTAGTAATCCGTCATTCGAATCATCCCCTGAAGCATTTAAAAAAGTGGAGGCTTACATTTTAAAATTGAGAAAATAGCCATTATTTGATTTGCTAATTAAAGATTTACAGTGATTTTGGTTAAATAGGAGAAATATTCTAATTTATGGAAAATGAAAAAAAAGGGCTTATCGCTCTGTCCGCTTTCACAATTCTTTATGTCGCTTTTAGTATCCCTGCCATGATTGACTACTTTAAATCCAAAAGTTATATCGAAATCAATGGAAAGAAATTCACTGAGTCTGATTTAGAAAAAGAAAAACCAGCTGTCATTATGAAATTAAAAAAGGATTATGTGGAAGGAATAAGCCGTGCATTTGAACAATTTGCGAGTGATAAAATTTTAGAATTAGAAGCTAAAGAACAAAATATCAAGCCTAACGAAGTTGTTTCAAAAGGTGTAGGTTCCTATACACCAAGCCAAACAGAAATAGCAGCAATCTATGAACAATACAAAGATCAATTTGGTGGTGCTAAACTTGAACAAGTTCAGGATAGAATCGTTGGTTATTTAAAGAATTTAAAAGAACAAGAATACTATGCAGAATTAACAAAAAAATACCGCATAGATTATCATATGGAAAAAGTTAAACAGGTGAAGCAAAACGTTGCTGAGAAAGGAAATCCTTCTATTGGTCCTGATAAAGCAAAGGTTACAGTAATTGAATTTTCTGATTTTGAATGTCCTTATTGCAAACGAAGTCAAGAGACTACTAGACAGTTAAGAGAACAATACAAGGACAAAATTCGTTGGGTCTTTAGAGATTATCCACTTCCATTTCACCGTAATGCAATGTTTGCACATATTGCGGCTAACTGTGCTATTGAACAAAATAAATACTGGGAGTATTTTAACTTACTCTTTGATAATTCAGACAATTTAGTAAAAGAGAACGTTATACTACTAGCTGAAAAAGCCGGATTAGATAAAACAAAATTTAATGCATGTCTTGCTGACTCTGGAAAAATTTCTGAAGAGATTCAGTCTGATATTGCAGATGGGCAGTCTGTTGGAGTTAATGGAACTCCTGCATTTTTTATAAATGGTATATTTGTTGAGGGAGCTCAACCAATTGGAGCTTTCCAAAAAATTATAGATGAAGAGTTAAGTAAATAAGGAGAAAATATGAGTAAAACAGTTAAAGTTGCTGTTACAGGAGCAGCAGGACAAATTGGATATTCCCTGTTATTTAGAATCGCATCTGGACAAATGTTTGGACCAGATACAGCGGTTGAGTTACAGCTATTAGAATTGGAACCAGCACTTCCTGCATTAAAGGGAGTTGTAATGGAGTTGGATGATTGTGCATTTCCTCTTTTACAGAAAGTAACAGTTACTTCTGAGTTAGATGTTGCGTTTAACGATGTAAACTGGGCGTTACTAGTTGGATCTGTTCCAAGAAAAGCAGGAATGGAAAGAGGCGACCTATTAAAAATCAATGGTGGTATTTTTACTAAACAAGGAAAAGCGATTGAAGCAAAAGCAAACAATGATGTAAGAGTATTAGTTGTGGGAAATCCATGTAATACAAACTGCCTCATTGCAATGAATAATGCAAAAGGAGTTCCTTCTAACAGATGGTTTGCTCTTACAAAATTAGATGAGAATCGTGCGAAGACACAGCTTGCTCAAAAATCAGGACAACCTGTTTCTAAAGTTACTAATTTAGCAATTTGGGGAAATCACTCTGCCACCCAATATCCAGATTTTTACAATGCAAAAATTGACGGAAAACCAGCAACAGATTTAATTAAAGACGAAGTATGGTTGAAAGGAGATTTTATTTCTACTGTTCAAAAACGTGGTGCAGCTATCATAGCAGCTAGAGGTCTTTCTAGTGCAGCTTCAGCGGCTAACGCAGTTGTTGACACAGTTGTAAACTTAACAACTCCTACAAAATCAGGAGATTGGTTTAGTGTTGCCGTTTGTTCCGATGGAAGCTATGGAGTGGAAAAGGGATTAATCTTTGGATATCCAATTTCCTCTGACGGAAAAGATTATAAAATCGTTCAGGGAGTTCCTCTCAATGACTTTGGAAAGGAAAAATTCAAAGTTACACACGATGAACTAGTTTCTGAAAGAAACGATGTAAAAGACATGCTCTAAAATTTTTAGAGATAGATCCATCTCTTTTGTTTTTCAAAAGAGATGGGTTCGAAATTTAAAATAAAAAAACTCCAACATGATTTATTCAATCCTAATTACACTTCTGTTTATTCTGTTTTTGCATCTTTCTAAAAAATCATTAGGCTTTTCTTATACCTATTTTTCTATAACATCTGCTCTTAGAAATTCTATTCTCGATTGGAAGAAGGTCAGCTCCATCCAATTACTGAGTGCATACTTTCTATTTATGCTTCTTCCTTTTTTCTGGGGCTTAACGTTTTATTTAAAATCTGATGCAAATGTTGTGGTTGTTATTCTGGGCTTTACTTGGATTTATAACTGGACTAAGTATATTTTTTTAAATGAGAAATCTAGATAATGAAAACTGCACTCGCCTATAGAGAAGAATTTTTAGATCATGAAACAGGACAACAGCATCCCGAAAACTATCAAAGGCTCGTTTCAATTATTAATAAGATAAAATCTACTTCTTATTATTCGGAATTAATACAACCAGAAATTAGAGAAGCCACAGAAGACGAAATTGCAACCATACATTCTTCTGCTTATATAAAAGACTTTCAAAAGAGAGTCAAGCAAGGAGTGGGCTACTTTGATGGAGATACTCCTTATTCATCAGGATCATTTAAAGCAGCAACGCTTGCGAGTGGATCGGGCATTGCACTTGCAGATGTTATTTTGAGAGGAGAGGCGGATAACGGTATTGCGCTTGTGAGGCCTCCCGGACATCATGCGGAAAAGTATCATGCAATGGGATTTTGTATGTTTAATAACATTGCGATAACCGCTAAGTATTTACAATCTAAGGGGATTCAAAAGATTTTTATTTTAGATTGGGATGTTCATCACGGAAATGGAACAGAAAATAGTTTCTACGCAGATGATACTGTTTTCTTTGCTTCGACTCATCAATATCCATTTTATCCAGGTAGTGGTGCCGAAACAGACATAGGAACAGGGAAGGGGAAAGGGTTTAATTTAAATATACCACTGAGCAGAGGCTCTTCCAATGAAGATTATCTAAATGCTTTTACTGAAAAGATAGTTCCGGCGATTGATCGATTTCAACCAGATTTTATATTAGTCTCAGCGGGCTTTGATGCTCACAAAGATGATCCATTAGGTGGAATGAATTTAACATCTTCTGTATATGAAAGGTTTACAGATATTATCCGCAAGAAAGCAGAAGAGCATTGCAAAGGTAAACTCATTTCCTTTTTAGAAGGTGGTTATAATCTTTCTGCTTTGGCTGATTCTGTTGAAGCACATATAGCTGCATTAAAGAGTTAGTTGACTCATTTACCAACAAATATTTAAAAAAATCAATAGGATTTGATATGAATAAGAAAGCACTGATTACGGGAGCATCACGCGGAATAGGAAAAGCGACTGCGATTCACTTTGCACAAAAAGGTTACGACTTAGTATTAGTTTCTAGAAATGAAAGAGATCTTAAGTCTGTTGCAGAAGAATGTCATGCGATAGGTGTGAAAGTTGACTATGTAGTTGCAGATCTTTCTGAGATAGAAAAAACACATGAACTCGTTTCCCATTTGCAATCTAGATTCCCAGACATTCAAACATTAATTTTAAATGCAGGTATTTCCACAAGTGTTACCTTTGAAGATAACACTATTGAAAATATACAAAAAGAATTGAATCTAAACTATATCTCTCCTGCTTTTATCATTAAATCTTATATTCCAAAACTAAAAAGTCTAGGTGGAGGAAATATTATTACTGTGAGTTCTTTTAGTGCGATAGTTCCATTTCCTGGAAATTCTAGTTATGCGGCAACGAAAGCAGCTTTATATTCTCTTTGCACCAGTTTAAAAATAGAGTTAGAGCAATACCAGATTCATGTGGGTTGTGTCTTACCAGGAACTACTCGAACTGAGATGACAAAACAGTTCCATGATACTCCCTTTGTTCCTTTCGATGATCCTTCTGAAATTGCACAGTGTATAGAAGATTCGATTGTAAAAAGGGAATCGGTTGTGATTCCAGGAATTTTATACAATGCTGCTGCGTTTACATATAAAATGTTTCCAAAGCCAGTTGATTTTTTAATGAGCCTTGCTGCTAAAGTTGTATTGCCTAAACTAAAAAAATAGAATTCAATGAATAAAGCCTTAGAAGTGCTATTTGTATTTCTTCGACTTGGTTTTATTTCGTTTGGTGGACCGATTGCACATATCGGTTATTTTCAAGACGAGTTTGTAAATAAGAAAAAATGGCTCACAGAAAAGGAATACGTTGATATTGTAAGTCTTTGCCAATTTATACCGGGACCGGCAAGTAGTCAGGTCGGAATGGTAATTGGTAGACTGAGAGCTGGGTTTATCGGTTCTATACTTGCTTGGATTGGATTTACGCTTCCTTCTGCCCTTTTGATGATTTCTTTTGCTTTGGGTATTCTCCATTACCCGGAACTTTTCCCACGAAAAATATTACATGGTTTTAAGATAGTCGCGGTTGTAGTTGTCGCACAAGCTCTTTTGCAAATGGGTGGAAAGTTTTGCTATGAGAAAAAAAGAATTTTTATTTTTTTGGTTTCTCTTCTCTTTTTAAGTTTTATGCAGAATGCGATAGGGCAAATCATTGTTATCCTCGTAGGAGGGCTACTAGGAAAAATTCTACTGCGAGAGGAGAGTAGAGAGAATGCAAAAGTCCAATGGTCTTGGTATCTTTCTTCCTTTTTTACTATCCTTTTCTTTTTACTCATCCTATTTCTAATTCCCATTTTAGAAAACTACTTCCCCTTTGCTTTTATTCAATTGCTAGGAGGGTTTTATAAAACAGGTGCCTTGGTGTTTGGAGGAGGACATGTAGTTCTTCCTCTCTTAAAAGAAGAAATGGTCGCAAATGGATTTGTGAAGAACGAAGTGTTTTTATCTGGCTATGGATTTGCCCAAACTCTACCCGGACCTTTATTTTCCGTTGCTGCTTTTTTAGGTTCTGCTTCGAGTGTAGGTCTTGATTCTGTTATCTGCGGGTTACTCAGCGTAACCGCTATTTTTCTACCTGGCTTTTTACTCGTTTATGGCTTCTTTCCTCTTTGGGAGCAAATCAAAAATCTAGATAGCTTCCAAAGTATTGTGTCTGGTATCAATTCCTCTGTATACGCAATTCTATTCTTTGCTTTCTATGATCCAATCTACCGCACAACGATTCTCTCTGTAAAAGATTTTACAATTTCTGTTCTTTTATTTTCTCTTCTACAATTCTGGAAACTTCCTATTTGGCTTATCGTAATTCTTTCTCCCGTGCTTGTGTATTTGATGTCATTTGGTTGAGCAGCTTTAAAAGATTACCACCTATTAGCGCCGATTAACACCGATAGGCTTTGTTGGTTTATGTTTTTATTATTTAAAATTGTAGGGCAGGTCATGATCTGTCTACGCATAAAGAATCACTCAATTCATCATTACGGCTCTTGAACAGGTTGTTATTGGAATCTATTAAGGATACATTAAACATCCCTTAAAGATATGACTAAACTTCCCATAAAGATATCTTCGGAGATACGATTAGGATAAGTTTAAGGGAACTTTACCCCTAAGTTTAAGGGATGTTTGGTGATAGGAGAATCAGAAGATAGGATGTTGATGGTGGTTTGTTTGTTACCATCCGCCCATGTATTCATGGATAGATGAGGCAAATGCCTATACAGACTATATTGTTTTTGAGTTTAGCACTTGGGATAATTTTAATTTATCTAAGTATTTACTTTGCTCAGAGCAGTAGAGTGGTTAGGGAAATTAGTTCAATGATTGAATTATCTTCAATGAAAGTAAAAGAGTATTTAGATTGTGATTATTCTATGCGCTCTTTCTTTGAAAAAGGGAGTCGTGCAACATGCCAAATCGCAATTAGGGTAATAAAGGGAACTTTAAAGAGATATTAAATATAAAATACAGCAATAGTAGTCACAGTCAAGCAAACGCTACTTGATAAATTTAAATAGGTTTTTAAAAGATTTTGGGAGTGACTTGTTCTTTCTACTCCTCTTTCTTCCCTTTCGAAATCGTTTCAGGGGCGGCGGGTTGGTCGCCTAACGTGATGTTGAATTTGGCAGTGGAGGAGGAGCGGTCGATTGAATCTTGTTCGGGGATAGCTTCGATTGTCCAGACGAATCTGCCTACATCTAATTTGTCTAGTTGGGTAAAATTATAATTAGCCGCTTTTACTTCTGTTTGTAGGATGAGTTCGCCATTGGACTCTTGAACAAGTTTGATGTTATAGGATTTGGCTCCAGCAACAGGTTGCCATTTAAACGGAATGGAATCCATTTTGTTCATATCGACGGTTGAATTAGCACGCGGAAAGAGCAAAGTCGGGTTTTTAAGAATTGTAGGCTGTGCGGTCTTTGTCTCAACAGTTTTGGATTCTTGCGGCTTATCTATATTAGCCTCTTTGGCTGTTTTTACTTCCTCGATAGGTTCTACTTCTTCCTCGGTAGAAGATACAGTTGATTTCTCTGTAATTGGTTCTTTATCAATGGAAAAGCTATTGATACTACTAAATACCTTTGCCCCTTGAATTGAATCGAAGGAACGAACTCTCCAGAAATACTTTCCGATTGTAAGTGGGACAGAGATATCATTTTTAAAAACGTTTTTAGAATAAAGAATGGTTTTAAAACTTTCATCGTTTGAGATTTCAAAATGATAGGAGAGAGCTAATTCTCGCTTTGTCCAAATAAAGTGGACAGTAGAATTACCATCTTTTGTTTTAATTTCTTTTTCATGACTAGGCGAAATCAATAAAAAAGGAGGATTTTTTATAATTCTAAATTTTCTAGTTTCACTTTCTTCTCCCGCTTGCGACTTGATTTTCCAATAATAAATTCCTTCTGAAAAAGATTTTGTAAACTTATTGTCTTTGACGTTTGCTCTAAAGGTATCTTTTTTGAAGGATCTATCTTGGGAAATAGAAATCTCTGTATCTTGACTTGATTTTTCATTCCAGATGAAGATGATTTCTTTTGTATCTTCTTCAATAAAGTAACGAACGTTATGTGGTGGCTGCATCTCGAAATTCTTTAAATCTACTTTTTCAACAGAGTTGGAATCTAGATTTACATTTGCTTTTTGTTTCTCAAAAATATTTTCTTTTTTGGTTTCGGTTTCTAATGTAATGCTCCCTTTGCTCGAAACGATTTCTAGATTCGATCCATTCTCTTGGATTTTAAACTGACCTGTTGATTCTTGAAAATTGACTTTTGTTTTTTTATGACTTAAAACAAATTCATTTGGATTCGAAAGATTTTTTGTGGTAGAGACTTGAACTGCCCCTTTTTCTAATTCAACATTTACCAATTTTTCATGAATGTTTAAAACGATCATGCTGTCTGGGTCTAGTTCAATCTTGATTCCACTATTTAATGTAACTGTTGCCTCTGATAAAAAATCAGTTCGAATGGAATCTTTATTGTAGATAGGAAGCATTTGTTCTACGTCTTCCCATATCATTCTAGAAGGAAATTTTCTTTGAGCGACTTTATATTTAAACGTAATGTATCCTTGTTTAACTGCCCCTCGATCTTCTGGCCTCTTATTAAAATCTAAATAGAGATAATAAGAACAGGCAGCTAAAACAAGACTGCATATCAAGAAAACGAAATAATCTCTTAATCTAAATCTCAACTTTAATCCTTGAAGGGGATACCAACGATTTGCCGCAACTCCTTTAAGTCTTTAGGTGCGTTGCTATCGTCTATCTTACCCAAGACTGCATACATTTGTTGCGGCTTTGATTTTCCTCTGATTTCTACCGGAGCCATAGCGACAACTTTGTATTTTCCTTGCACTTCCTTGTAAGAATCTTCCGAAATCAATATATCTGTTCCAAACTCTTTGTTCATATATTCAATTCTAGATGCAAGGTTCACTGCATCTCCGATTACAGTGTATTCTAATTTTTTAGGAGAGCCAATTTGACCTGCAACGACCTCTCCAGTATTGACTCCACAACCAAAACGAAACTTAGGTCTATCCCCATGTGATTTGTCTTTGTTAAATTGAATTAGAGCCTCTCGCATCATAAGAGCAGCGTCTATTGCATTTCCTGTATCGTTGCCGTCCGTGTAAAGAGCCCCCCAATGTGCCATGATAGCATCACCAATGAATTTATCTACAATTCCATTTGTTTTATAAATGCATTCCACCATTTCAGTGAAATACTGATTCAAAAAAACAACCACTTCTTCTGCTTGCATTTTTTCAGACATACCTGTAAAATTTCGCAAATCAGAAAAGAAGATCGCGCAGTTTCTCTTCACTCCGCCTAACTGTAATTCGCCGTGGAGAGCTTTCTCTGCGATTTCACGATTTACGAACTTACCAAAGGTATTTTTTATATTTTCTCTTTCCTGGAGTCCCTTTGCCATTCGAATAAATGATTTTGTAAGAAGCCCTACTTCATCTCTTGTTGTGGGTGTGATTTCTACCTTGTAAATTCCTTCTTCTATTTGTTTGCTTGCTCCCACCAAATCAGTAAGAGGAACCGTTAGTGTATTTGCAAAAAGATAAACTACAATGAAACTAAGGGTTAAAATAATAATCGTAATCACTATATTTCTTCTTTGGATTTGATAGATCGCTTCAAAAACTTTGTCTGACTCTACGGCAGATACGATTCCTAAACCACTAAAATCTAAAAGCTGGAAAGAACCTAGATACTCTTCTCCATTGTAAAAATATTTTTGAGATCCATTGTCGACATTACTCGAAAGCATTTTCTTAACAATTGGAACTTCTGCTTTGTTTTCCTGGGCAACTGTTTTTGTATCTTCTGAATGAGCGATTACTTCTCCTTTTTGATTGATCATAAATACATCAAACAAATCAGTTTGAAGTGCCGATTTAAAAGCGCCCATTATTTCTGTTGGTTCTAGATACAATAGGATAACCTGATCTGGATTTGTTTCGGAAGGAACGACAAGCGCTAGAACTGGAAAGTTAAATTTAGAAGAGGCATTGATAACAGAAGTTGTTCCCTTAAATGCAGCAGAAATTCCATCCTTTACAACTTCATGGATAATTGGCATTAGACTCTTCTCTATTTTATTCTCTGAAAACACTTTCTCTTGCATAAATTCATTTTCAAATTTGAAAGAATCATTTTCTGTTTTTTGAATAATTCCGAGAAAAATAAATTTTGGATTTTTTGTAAAAAAGTGATTTGTTTTCTCTAAAATTTCTTTTTCGGAAATATTTTTTTGGATGAGGGAAGAATGAAAAGCTTGTGCTCTATAATTTGTATTTTTCAAATTGGATTCAACTTGAATACCGGCAAGTCTAGCTAAGCTTAGATTGTATTCTTGGATTAAGACCTCGCTATTGCTTTTATAAAATATAGTCACAAGCGAGATGATTGCGGAGAGACCTAAAATAATAATGAGTGATACTATTAAAATTAATTTGTATCGAATAGAAAACTGTATAGACTTTGATTCAAGAGCAGTGAGCCTAGTAGTCGTATGTATATCTTGCATTAGATTGATTAAGGTATATTGAGAATTATCACTTGCAAGCAAAAAAACAAAGCCTTTAGCATTAGGGCCTCAAGTCTTCTACAATTTTATTCCGCAAATCAAGATAGAAATCTCTTCCTTCTCTTTTTTGTTTCCGATTTGATGCGAGTGGTCGGAAAGGTTTTTGAAAAATTTCAGAAAAAGATTCAAAGGTCACATTCACTTCATTGTTTTCTAATTTTTTTATTCGAGTAGTGAAATTAGCTCCTTCTGAATCACCTGTTCGTATCAATAAATCAAAAAAATCAGCCATATAAGACTCAATATCTTGGGGTATAAAAATATTTATAAGTCCAGGTGGAAGAAGATAAAATAATCGCCCACTTACTTTGTATTTTGGATAGATTGGAAATTTACCGGTAAGAATTTCTTCTGTCTCTGATGATTTTATATGGATATGATATTCTAAATTTTGCACTTGGATTCTTAGACCAAAAAAATTCAGATCAATTTCAAAGTAGAGAGTTAAATTTTCGAGATTGTGCAATTGACCTTTTTTTAAATGTAGAATTTTGGCGAAAATTGTTTTACCTTCTGAATAAATCTCTCCTATTTTTTCTGATTTAGAAAAAACTTTCATTTTAAATTTTAGTTTACTCAAAGTATCAGAAAGGGAATTATAAAAAGTTTTGTATTTAACTTTCATTCTTTCGTCTAACGCGAAGGAAAGAGTTGCACTTCCCGTATTTAGTTCACTTTGACATTTAAATTCAGAACATAAAAATTGATATACCACAGAACGATCTAGTATTGTAAGTTGCTCTTCATCATTGACAGATTCGGAAAATACTTCTAACCAATGAAAAAAGTCTTTCATAGTATAGGTAGGATAACGAAAATTTGTTTTACGTTTTATTTTATACGTTGGGCGTTCTTTAAATTCAGATTTAATGTATTCCACTTTGGTAAAATATACATCTTGTTCTGTTGGATTTTCTTTGTCGTCAATCTTAGGTATCAGGGAATTGTTTTGCTTGGTAACATAGCCGGATAGATATAGTTTGTTATCTTTCTTGGTGAGAAGTTTTTCTTCTTCTGGCTTTAAAGATCCAAAGAGAATTGGGTAAAGATCTGTATCTGCATATCGATCAATGAGCAACTGTTGATTTGAAAAGAAATTATCCCAGAAACTGCTATGTGTGGAGTTTTTCACAAAACAAGCCTCAAAGGAGTAAATGATCATTAGCCACAAAAGGATTTTTTGTAATCGAGTAGACGTTAAAAGGGATTGAGATGTTTTCATAATTGTAGATTCCATTTTGAGTTAGAGAATAATTGATTTTATACATAATTTGACAAATTTTAAGAACCAAAGAAAATCGTCTCTTCATTCATATCTTTTTAGAAAGATTGCTGATTCCAAATGAGGAGTCTGTGGATAAGGATCAGTGATGATTCCAGATAAAATTTTAAACTTTTGGGAAAGAATTTTAAGATCTTCCAGTTGAGAATAGGGATTACAAGATACGTAAATGATTTCTTGAACGGATGAGTTTAATATAAATTCGCAAAGCTTGATTCCAATTCCATTTCTAGGAGGATCTAAAATCAAAACTGAATCTTCGAGTTTAGAGTCAGAGAAGACATCTTTAAATTGAATTAAATCTTTTTTCTTATAAAGAATTTCTTTTTCTGGATAGATTCGATTTAAATTCTCTCTTGCTGTTTGGATTGAACTTTCTACCCAATCATAACCAACCAATTTAGAAAACTTTTCACCGAATAAAATTCCGAAAAAACCATTCCCACAAAATAAATCTATGAGTGTAGGTCGTTTGATTGCGTCTATTTTCGTTTCAATAAAGCGGATAATAGGCATAAACCCCTGTGGATTCGGTTGAAAGAAAGAATTAAATGGAACTTGAATTGTTTTTGGGAAAAAGGTTTCTTCGTAATAAGATTTTCCTCTCAGGATTTTAAATTTTCCCTCAGCGGAAACTTCAGATTGTTTTCGATTGAAGCAAAAAATAATATTATTCGAAGAGGAAAATTTTAAAATATCCTCTGCAAATTTAGATTCTAATTCTGTTTCTTGAAACTCATCTGTAAAAGTAAAAATGGTAATTGTATCTGTTAAATCCACACTCGTTCTAAGAGTAAGATATTTTAAATAACCTTCTCCTGTTTTTCTGTTGAAAGCTAGATTGGGATACTCCTCAAAGATGAGACCTCTTAGTTGTTCTAGTTCTTCATTTGCCCAATCGGATTGGAGAGAACAGTGGCTAACATCGATTATCCTTCTGAAATTTTCTGCTTGTCGAAGACCGATGAAGTTTGGAAATACTGCGAAATCCATTCGATTGCGATACTGATATTTAAGATCTGCTTCTATCAACTCTAAATCTAGATTATACTCTTTTTTAAATTGATTGAGTATTGGATTTGTCTTAATTTGTATTTGAGTCGAGTAGTCTAGGTGTTGACCACTGCACCCACCGCAATCTCCGAAATGTTTGCATTTTGGGTTATAGGGTTTGTTTCTTATAACAGAGTGGATCTTCGCGTATTTATTTTTTCCTCTGCCCCGTGCTTCATAGGATACTTCATCTCCAATATTTGTATATCTAAAACTAAGATTAGTATTATCCCCAATTCCCTGAAGTTGAGAATTGAGGCTAATAATCTTTGTCTGAGATAACTCAATGGATTCAGTGAGTTCTTGCATTTATATCAACCCATTGGGTATGGAATGTTTTTGGAAACCTCGTTGATCTTATTTAAAATTTCCTGTGACAATACTACATCTGTTGCTTTTAGAGATTCAGTTAATTGTTCTACTGTATTAGCTCCTATAAGTGTGGAAGCAACAAAGTCATGTTGTTTGCTCCAAGCAACAGCCATTGTTACAAGGCTCATATTTGCTTCTTTCGCAATTTTTAAAAATTCATCTGTTGCTTTCAAAGTAAAATCATTTAGGAATCGATTTGACATTTTCTTTTGTCTATCGCCTAACTTTGCATAACGTGTAAAGCGAGCATTATCAGGAACCTTTCCACCATTGTATTTTCCTGATAAAACTCCACCTGCCAATGGAGAATACGGTAGTAAGCTGATATTCTCTTTCTTACAAACCTCAGAGAGAGCATCTTCAAAGCGACGATTTAACATACTGAAATTATTTTGAATGCTTTCATATCGAATGAGTCTATTTTTTTCTGATGCCCAGAGACTTTTCATAAGTCCCCATGGAGTTTCGTTGCTACATCCCACATAACGCACTTTTCCACTTGCGACTAATTCTGAGAGTGCATACATCGTTTCTTCATACATCATGTCTGGATCAGGCCAATGTGTTTGATACAAATCAACATAATCTGTGCCAAGTCTACGTAAACTTCCCTCGATAGCGCGAATTATATGGTGACGGTCTAATGCTGTTTTGCCGTTACGAACAGGAGGTGAGAACCATCCATGACCCGGACCACAAACTTTTGTTGCTATTAAAACGGAATCTCTTGGTTTTGTCTTTAACCACTTTCCAACAATTTCTTCTGTGCGATGCACCCATTTATCTTCTGGTGGAACAGGATAAATTTCAGCAGTATCATAAAAATCAATTCCAGAATCATATGCTTTATCTAAAATTTTAAAGCTTGTCGGTTCATCACAACTAGAACCAAAAGTCATTGTTCCCATTCCAATTTCAGAAACTACCATTCCAGATTTACCAAGTCTTCTTTTTTTCATAAAATTCCTTTAGTCTGCATCTATAATTAGTAATGTAATATCATCTTCTACTGTTTTGCCTTCTGAAAAATTCCAGAGCTTTTCAAGTATATAGCTACAACTCTCATTTCCTTTTAGGTTTTTCGTTTCACTGAAGATTTGAAAGAGTCTCTCTTCCCCTAAAATCTCTCCATTATAATTCTTCATTTCAAGAAGTCCATCTGTGTAGAAAATAAATCTATCACCTTGATAATAATCTATTGAATATTCTTCAATTCGAATATTTTGAAAAACGCCCAACATTTGGCCTTTTACTTTCAATGTGATAGAATCCATATCTTTTCGAATAATATAAGGTGAAAAATGTCCGGCAGAAGCATAATGAAAAACACCACGTTTGTTTGTGTCAGGAGTTTCCATTTCGAGATTTCCATGTCGCACTTTTGTTTCAAAGACTCCTAGAAATGCTGTTAAAAAATTTCCAGCTGTATTTTCTACCATCTGTAAATTCAATCTTTCTAAAATAGCAGAAGGTGTTTTAAATTGCTCAAAATTATTTTGCCAGCTAATCTTTGCCATCGATGCTATAAAAGCTGCAGGGACTCCATGTCCAGATACATCTGCAATTAATACTCCGATTCTATCTAATGGGATTTCATCTGGATTTGGAAAAACTTGTATATCATAAAAGTCCCCGCCGACACTTTCCATAGGGATATAACTAGCATAGAATTTTAAACCTACGTTAGACGGAAAACTTTTTGGTAATAGATTCCTTTGTATCTTTCTAGCTCGTTTAAGCTCTTCATCCATAGCTTTCTGTCTTGCAATCAATTCGTGCTTTAACTCTTTCTCTTCTAGAAGAGTAGTTGTTAATCGCTCAACAAAGATTTCATTCATTGTGTTCATTACAATTAGAGATTGTTTTTCAATTAATGCGCTTGCTTTTCTTTTGAATTCATCATCTCCATCTTTTAAGACGGCTGCGATCATTTCTGTTCGGATATGTTTTTCTTGAAGGTTAAAATTACCAATATAATCGGGTGTTTCTACTAATCTAGATACGACATGCTCTATAGCTGTTCTGAGTTTTTTATCCATTTCAAAATTAGTAGAGTATAGAAAGCTCTCTATACGATATCGATAAGTAAGAATTAAATTTTTTGCAGTTACATTCTCAAATTCGCCATCATCTAAATGTTCTACGTAAATCTTTTCAAAAAAAGATGGACCATGCGTAAATTCGCCAATGATTCTGATAACATCTTCCAATTGTTGAGTTAGGAATTCTTCGTAGGTATGACCATCTCTCATTCTTACGGATAACGTTTTTGGATTCTTCTTTAGTTCTCTTTGTATAACTCTTCCGTATTCTTTCATGAGTCGTTTAAAGATCATTTCTCGAAGTGTATGATCGTTTAACTCTACGTTTAGATTTTCTAAAAATTCTATATTGCTCATGGCTTATTTTTGTGGTTGGTAATCTTCTGCCATTTTGATTCTATCAATTGTCATTGGATGAGAATAAGAATACCAAACTGTAAATGGATGAGGATTTAATCTAGATTTATTATCCCTCGCCATTTTTATCTCAGTATCAATAAATGATTTTTTATCATTTGTTAAAACTAAGGCTTCCATATCTGCTTGTGATTCCTGATAACGACTGAAAGTATTCCAGAAAGGACTTGTAATAGTGCCAAGGATAGAAACTACCAAAAATAAAATTGGCCATGTAGAGGGAGAATAAATTTCCTTTATCTTGAATTCATTTTCTTCTTTTACTTTTTTGAAAATATAACTAAGTAATAAGCATATGAAAAACAACTCTATTGTATTACCGATGTGAAACGTTAGTTCATGATTGTATTTCCAATGTCCTATCTCATGACCTAAAACACTAATTACTTCTTCTTCTGTATGGTTTTTTATTAATGTATCATATAGAAAAATTTTTCTATTTTCTCCCCATCCAGTAAAATAAGCATTTGTATGACCTGAATATTTGCTTTCGTTGATTACATAAACATTTTCAACAGTAATTTTGGCATGATTGCAAAGAGAAATAATTTTAGTTCTAAGACTTCCTTCTTCAATTGGCTTATAATCATAAAAAATCGGTGTAATTAGGATTGGTGCAAGCACAGAGAACGCTAATCCTAAAACTAAGGACCCAATTGGTAATATGTATTTCCAAGTCCTTTCGAAAGTCTTTAGAATAAAGGCTGCTGCAATAGAAAGAAAGCTGCCTACGACTAGTCCGACTAATACTGATTTGCCAGTATAGATTAACCAGTCCATAAAAGTCATATTGGAAAAACCAAATTTATGTTCTAATACGAATCCAAAGTAGTATTGAAGAGGGAGAGAAATTATAAATTCTATGGCAGTATAGGTAAGGAAGAATAGGAAAATCATTGGATAATAGCGGTTATTCGCTTTATGTAGTAGATACTCTTCTAGGCGAATTGCTAAAGGGGAAAACACGAATATACCTGTCAGAATAAAGTTAATGAGTAAAGAAGCTATCCTTGCAAAAAATCCTCTACGTCCATATTCAATTCCTTTATCGATATCTTCTTGTGTAAAATACTGAAGAGTCCTAGTAAGCAGTTCCTGTGAATCATCTCCAATGTAGGAAAAGATTTTCATACTTAAAGTAAAAACAATCTGTAATAGAAAAAGTAGAATGAGAATTTTTTTTAGTTTCATGAGAAGCCTTTATAGCATTTAGAATCAGTGAATTTGAGAAGATAAATCCTCTAATTTACTTGCTATTAGACTTTGTGTTTTTGCGAAACAATCTTTTAAAATAGCTATTGATTCTTCTTTGTCATGAAATCCATGAGCAAAATGCTCTTTCAGAAATGTAAGATATTCATGAAATTTCTCAAGTTTTAATAAAAGAAGGGTAGCTGAAATCTTATGTCGAGTTTTTCGAAATTCGTCTAGATTTTCTGTTCTAATTTCTTCTTCTAAAGTAGCTAAATACTTTGTGTATTCCTGTTGAATTTTCTGTAGAATGAGGGAAAAGTCTTTTTTGTTTTCCCCGTATATTTCCTCTAAACTAGAGAAATCTATTTTTATTTCAATGTTTTCATTTAAATTCATTTTTTTTAAAAGAAGGTAATTTAAGAATGATACCATCTTCATCCTTTCCGATAGTTGGTCAATGATTAATACTAAAATAGACCTTTTTTGGTCAAAAACTAAAAAAAATGACAGTGTTGACTTTGCATAATTCATGATTTAAATTGGCTTATTCCATTCGTCTAATATATAGATAAGGTAATATTTGATTGAAATTTAACCCAAAGGAATACGATCGACATTCTTATTCCTTGGATTACAACAAGAGAAAAAATGATAAAGAATCTAATTTCAATCTATAAGACCATTTATGTAAATGTTCCATTTCGTTATAGAAGAGAGTTCGCTGATAAATTACGAATGGATAATCTCTCTAGATTTAATCTAGTTTCCTTTTTTATTCTACTTTTATCTCCTTTTATGGTATGGACACATATAGAAATCGTTTCACATAATTATTGTAACTTATATCTCTATTATTGCGAAGTTTTATTTGGAGCACATTATTTAGGTGTATTCTTTGCATTGGTATATTTAATTTTTTATAGGTTTTTAAATCCTGCTAAGTGGAATAAAGTTTTATTAGAGGGATTTATATTAATATCGATCTTTTCTTTTTTAGGTTTATTTGCATTATCCTCTCTAGCTTCTCAACGTTTGACTGGAAATATTTCTTTTTTTACAACAGGAGCTGTTTTTATTGCTGCGCTCTTTGTTACATTTAAACGATATGCGACATTAGTTTATTTTTCTATTCTTTTTCTTTTTATTTTAGGATTGTATAATTTTCAGACTAATCCTGATTTGTTTTTCTCAAATGCAATTCATTCTGTCGTATCTATCTTTTTTGCTTACAGTCTAAATCTAATTTTCTTTCATTATAAACTAGATGATTTTTTAAAATCAAAAACTATCGATCAAAAAACAAAAGAGATAAATGACACACTAGATGATCTAAAAAGGGATATTTCAGTCGCAAAAAAAATCCAAACTAGTTTGATGAAAAAGAATTTTGCACATATAAAAAATTTAAATTTCTCCGTGAATTATATTCCACTTGATGAGGTCGGTGGAGATATTTATGATATTTCAGAATTAAGCCATAAATGCATTCGTATTTTTTTGGCAGATGCTACAGGTCACGGAGTGCAAGCTGCCTTAATTACAATGGCTATTAAAGGTGAATATGAAAGTTTTAAGCATACTACTCATAGCCCCAAGAAACTGCTTAAAAATTTAAATAACGATTTTGTTCAAAAATTTGGAGCTATACATAGTTTTTTTTCTTGTATCGTAGTAGACATTTATCCTGAAAAAAATAAAATCATTTACGCTTCTGCTGGGCATCCTGATCAAGTGATTCAAAGAAAAGACTGGAGTTTAGAAATTATTTCTAGAACAGGAAAGATCATGGGTATTATGAAAGATGCAGAGTTTGAAGAAAAAGAAATTCGATTTGAATCAGGAGATAAATTACTTTTATTTACCGATGGACTTTTTGAAGAGTTTAATTCAGAAAAAGAGGAATTCGGGGAAAAACAAATTTTAAGTAGTATAAAGGAATATAGTGATAAAGATTTAAAAGAATTGTTTGAAGAAATTATGAAAAATCTAAATGAATTTTTAGAAAATTCTTCCAGACAAGATGATATCACATTTATTGGAGTTGAATATGATAGAAAGGAATGAAGATAAAATCTTTAGAATCAAAATATTTAATTTTGATAAATACTGTCCACATTCGACGTTATACGATCTTTTTAAAAGATATTCGAATTGAAACCAATATATCAATCACAATAGTCGGTTCTATATAGTGATGCTCAATATAAGTTATATCTTGGAAAAGGAATGAACATTGTTGGGAATCATTTCTTCATGGATGTTTAAGTTAATTTTCTCCCTTATAATTATCTCTTTAATTTTTCCTATTTACGGAGACGAATTTTTTAGGATCAATAAGCTTGTTGGACATATGAAATTTCATTGGGGCTTCATGGACATAAAAGGAAATGTAAAAATTCCTCCTAAATATGAAGCCTTAGGTTCAATGTCGGATAACGTAGCTCTTGCTCAAATGAATGATAAATGGGGCATTATAAATCAAAAAGGTGAGTTTATATTAAAACCACAATTTGATGATGTAAGAGAGTTTGAGGATGGGCTTGCTTGGGTGATTGATCAATGCAAAGAATGGGTTGTCGGTGAGTGTGAAAGAGGCAAATGGGGATTAGTCGATAAAACTGGTAAAATACTTATTCCTCCCAAATATGATGGCGTAATGTCAGAAGAAAGCCCTTATATAAATAGAATCTTTGGAAGGATGTCTGGAGAATTATTCAAAGAGAAAATTTTTTTTGGAAAGGATGGTCTAGCTAAGGTTTATATTGATGCAGGTGATACATTTAATCGAATTCGAAAGTATGGAGTAGTAAATAAAGAGGGTATAGAGTTAATTGCTCCCGAATACCATAAAATTGGATTCTTTCAAAATGATGTAGCTCCTTTTGCCATTCACAATCGAAAAGGAATTTACTTCGGCTTGATTGACATAGCAGGTAAAATTATACTTGAACCCACCTATCGCTCGATTGAATCGTTAGTTTCTGATGAGGAAGTATTATGGGCAGCGAGTTATTATGATTCGGATGAGAAAAGAGTTCTGATTCAAATTCTTGATAGAGATGGTAAGGAAGTCACAAGTGAGAGATTTTACCAAGTAAAAATGTTTCAAAACGGACTTGCCTACGCTCGTAAGACGCATACTTCTCTATGGGGGCGTATTAACAGAAAAGGGGAATGGGTATTAAAGCCATTTCTTAAGAGTCTAACAGAAATTACCCCCCAAGAAGAAAGAAAAAAGACTTCGATCGAAATCAATGGAAAACAATTTTTTGGAAATGATACAGATAAGTTGCTTTGGTTTGCCGAGACGAAGAAAGATAATTTTGATGGTCAAGTGAGAGATTATTGGGGATTTGCGGATAGAGAGGGTAATATTATTTATCCAGCAAATTCATTCGAAAAAGGTAATTTTGTGGATGGCGTTTCCTGGGTAAGTCTTCGATATAGAAAGAAAAATAACGGACATATCATTTACTATGCGTTAGTGGATGAGTCTGGAAAAGAACTCACGGAACCAATTTATATGTATGTGCTACCTTTTAGAAGAGGTCTGGGTATAGCTCAGGTCTTTGGAGGGCACTGGGGATATATTAATACAAAAGGAAAGGTTGTTTGGTGGCTTAAGTAGATTAGTCCCAATGACTCTTTATTTTTCGTAATTTTCCACTTTTAAGATTGCCTACTCTTATTCTATATGGGATTTCTAGACTTTCAATCATTGACTCTAAACTTTTTGCTCTATTCTCATCTAATTTATCTAGCTTTTGAATCATTAAACAGTTATTACCTGCATCACAGCAATTTCCAACTCTACATTTTTTCTTGTATTTATTAATTTCGGGAAAACTGGATAGTATATCTCCTTTTGAGAGATGAAGCAATCCCCATTCTTTGATTCCAGGAGAATCAATTAAAATCGTTGTCGGATTTACTATAATTACACTTGAATTTGTAGTTGTATGTTTTCCTTTTTGGGTTGAGTGGCTAATTGAATTTATCCGCTGTTCTGTGCTGTTTGTGATTAGATTAATTAGACTCGATTTTCCTACGCCTGAGTTTCCTACTAAGTATGTCGTTTTGTCTTGTATTGTTGCGAGCAGATCTTTAATACTTTCCAAGTCTGTGCATGTGATCGGAAAAATCTGATAGCCAAGGTCTTTATATTTTTGGACACGCTCGGATAAAACTTCCTCTGTTACTAAATCTTTTTTATTAAAAATAATCAATGGTTTAACGTTTGAATGATAGCAAGCGGTAATACTTCTATCAATAAATCCATCTTTCGTTTCAGGTCCTGATAGAGATGCTATAATTGCTACATAGTCAACATTTGCGCATAATATGTGTTTGTCGGAACTACTACTCTGTCTAGTTAGAAAGCTGACACGTTCTTCCCGTGACTCAATTATCCAGTCTCCTCTCTCTGGTGACTCGTTTTCGGCAACAATACGATCGCCGACTACAAAAGGATGTCTTTCTTCTGATTTATTTAAACGAAGTTTCCCTTTTAATATGGCACGTTTGAAGCCAAGCTTTGGAGAATAAATTTCGTAGTAGGCTCCATAAATTTTCGATACAATAAAATTTTCTTTGACAGTAGAACTTGTTTTTTCTAAATTCATACCACTTGCTCTCGGTTATGAAATGGAAAGATAAAATTAAAAGCCCAGGATTCATTACATCGATCACATTGGTATCGATCACTTTGATCCAGTATTGGCTTCTTTATTTCTATTCTAGCTATTTGGGCTTTCATCCTACCTTTCTCCAATCTACCATTGAAATTTCTATCATATTTTTATTAAATATTGTTGGATATTCTGCAACACAGGTTTATCGGTTGCGTGTTGAGAAGCGCCGATATGAAATTATTCTCAGGCAAGAAAGAGATAGAATCAATGAAATTGCGTATATAACTGCTCTTGGTGATTTGAAAAACCATTTATTTAGATTAAACCAAACTGAAAAAATTTGTGAAACATTAAATGAATTTATTCAAGAATACTTTCAAGTAGAACATTCAAGCGTCTATCTATGGTCAGATGAAGAAGGTGCTTTTTATCCACATCCAGTAAGAAAGGATTCAAAGAGATTTTTTGTATATGATCCATTTATGTTGTGGCTAACGGATAACGATCAGGTTTTATCCAGAGATCATTTCGAAAAAGCTCCAGCATATTCTACTATAAAGGAAGATGCGATTCGAATTTTAGATTCTGTACATTCGGACATTGTGATTCCACTTACTTTAAACGCTAGTCTCTTGGGAATTTTATTCTTAGGAAAAAGGCAAGATGGTTCCACTATGACGAGTGAAGATTTGGATCGATTATATGAAATAAAATCAACGTCAGTCATGTCCTTATCAAATGCTATTTTTTATGCTAGATCTACAGCCCTTACTGAGAATCTAGAAAACAAGGTCAAAGAACGAACAAAGGCTTTAGAAGAGGCACAAGCACAACTTGTCATGTCTGAAAAAATGGCTTCGCTTGGGGTAATGGTTGCGGGTATTGCACATGAAATAAATACTCCTGCAGGGGTGATCAATGGAGCAGCTGATAATATGGAGGCTAATTTACATTATCTCATACGTCAGTATCCAGAGGTGATTCAATATTTTAATGATGAGGTCTTTACTCAAAAATACATCAATGTGATAGAGCAAATTCTGATTGACAATTCTAGAGAGACATTGGATCCCAAAGACCGATTTAAGAAAAAAAGAGAAATTAGAGAAAGGATTTTGGGACAGGGATTAAGTTCCATGCTTGCAGATGACTTTGCAACATTTTTAGTGGAAAAGAATTTTCTCCAACAAGAAGAATTGATTCTTGATTTAGTAAAAGTAGGTGGTGCAAAGATTTTAGAATTAATCAAGCATACAACTGGTATTAATCGAAATTTAAAAAATATTAAATATGCGATAAAGAATATTGTTCGAATTGTTCGAGCTCTTAAATATTATTCCCATTTGGATCAAGCAGCTTATGCAGAGGCTGACTTAATTGAGGGAATCGAAAATACTCTCATTATTGTTCACAATCAATTGAAAATGGGAATTCAAATTGAGCGAAATTTTCAACCAATCCCACTTGTTCCATGTAACCTAGATGAATTAAATCAAGTCTGGACAAATATTATTCAAAATGCAATTCATGCTATGAAAGGAAAAGGAATTCTAAAAATCTCATCTTATCTTGAAGAGCCTTTTGTTACTGTGGAAATTCAAGACAATGGAACTGGAATCAAACCTGAAATTCTAGATAGAATTTGGGATCCTTTTTTTACTACGAAAGACCAAGGTGAAGGTTCTGGACTTGGACTTGGTATCGTTAAGGGAATCATTGAAAAACATAAAGGAAAAATTTCCGCAACATCTAAACCAGGCGAGACGATTTTTAAGATTCAATTACCTTATACCAATTCCCAAAAGTAAATTCTGATTGGAAACTAGAAAACAGTCTTTTTGGGAATTGGGAATATCCCTTTTGTGAAAAATAGCAGAACTTATTTATGAGAAGTGGTAGATAAAAATTAATCTTGACTCGAAGTCAGAAAATAATTTGGATAGACCTAGTAATCAAAAGAGGATCAATCTAAATGGAACCATTTATACCGGCAAGTTTTAATCTAGCACTCAACTGGACTGCAGATTTATTATTTCCAGTTTTACTCAAAGCTGTTCAGAATATTAACGAAGTAATTATTACTGATGAAGATAAAGAAATGCTTCGTAGTTTAAAAAAAGAACGTCTTTTATTTTTCACAAATCATCCAACAACCGCAGAACCACCGATTGCATATCATATTGCAAATTTAATGGGAACTAGATTTAAATTCATGGCATCACGACAAGTTTTTGAATGGAATGGTGGTATGGTAGGGAAAGTTATTTCTGGGATTGGAGCATTTTCTGTGATCGCGGGTATTCCAGATAGAGACTCTTTGAAAGCTGCAAGAAGTGCGTTAGCTGCTAAAGAGGGAAAGTTAGTTTTATTTCCGGAAGGAGAGCCAACGAGTGGTGAGAATGACAATCTAATGCCATTTCAGCCAGGTCTTGCTCAATTAGGATTTTGGGGTTATGAGGATGCTAAGAAAATAGATCCTAACGCTGATATACTCGTTCTTCCTGGTTTCATGAAATACATTGTAGATGCAACAGAAAAAGAGATCCGAAATGATTTAGAAGAATCAGTCCAGAAAATTGAAAAACATTATAAAATTGATCCAGGTCGTAAGAATATCCTGCGTCGCTTTTTAACAATAGGTCGTTATATGGTAGAAGAAGCGGAATCAGAATATAACATCAAGGATGGGGACAAACATGATTTCGACTATCGCGTAGGAAGAATTCGTCATGCTATCTTGGATAATTGCGCTGATAAGTTTCAAATCAAAGGATATAAAAGAGATGATGATGCAATTCATAAGCTACGTCATCTATTTGCTGTTATGGAAATGGTAATGATCAAATATCCAGATGAAACTTTACCGAAACTTTCCAGTAAAGAGATTGAATGGTTTAAGCGTGAATGTGTAAAAGCTTTTGACTTTATTGTTATTAAAGGAGACTATTTAGCTTCTAATCCAACTCCTGAGAGATTTTATGAATGGCTTGCACGTTACGAGTCTTATATTTTTGGGAAAATACCGAGGGCATTGGGTGGAGAAGCATCGCATCTACCGAGAAAAGCATATATTACCTTCAAAAAGCCTTTCCGTCTTTCTGAATACTATGCTGAATATAAGACGAAAAAACGTGGAGCGATAGACGCTATGATGGCTAGATTAAGAGCAGATATTCAAGAATTGCTCGATTCTTCTATGTATTTATCTCGTCCGCTAGTAAAACCATTTGATACAGAAAGTTTAGTTTAGTTTATTCACTCACCTTGCACACTTAGTGTGCTAGGTGAAATTAGCGGCTTGGAATGAAAATCTCAGACTTCGGAGTATTTTAGAAAATAATTATGCAAGGAAGCGATGCTCTAAAGCATGTTTCCTTGTTCATCACTTCACAAACCAACAGAAGCGTTAGCAAAACCTTTTTGATTTATTTATCATCATTCTCAAATATTCTTAAAATCACCGTTTATTCAAAAATATTTTTAAATTTACCTAACATCAGTTATTTACTCTTCCTTAATATTTAAAGGTCATTGCTGATATAAACATTTTTTCATGTCTAGACAAATCGGCACTATCTGCATAATCAAAAAGTGGATCGCTAGATTTTCTATATTTTACTTCAAAGCGTATCATTGCATATTCATTTGGAATGTAATCTAAGTTAAGAGAGATTGCTCCCACTTCGAAACCATTTGGCTTTTTACCCGGCTCTTTTGAAAATATTGCGCTTTGTTTTACAACTGGAACATTGGCTCCTTCTCTATCTACATATCGTTCTAGTCTGCCTGATATTCTCCACTCTGGAAAGAGACGATAGGTGACCCATAGAGTTCCATCATACCATCTTTTATAAGCATTGGAATGGGCAGTGTAGTAGGGATAATTTGGGTTAATGGAACTAGGAATTGCAGGATTATATTTTTCTGCTGTTCCACGAATTTGAAATCCTATATCAAAAGAGGCTGCAATGGAAAAACGATCCGTTATATCATAATGGTAGATAAAGTTTTGGTAATAGCGAGTATTTCTTGTATATCCAAGTCCCTTCGAATACATATAGACAGTTCCAATTGCATCTGTTTTCGTTGGAGCAGAAGTTTCATTTCCGATAAAATTGTTATAAGTAAATTTCATTTTATCAGTTATCTTATATGCTACTTGCATTCCGAGAGCTTTATCTTTATTATTATCTGTTATATTTTGCCATCCATTCATAATGTGAAGTTGAACGGATAATTTATCTGTCACTTCATGCGATATACGCACACCAGTTGAATAGTAAGGAACGTTATCTAGAACGATAGCGCGGGTATACACCCAATTGTAACTTGATACCCAAGCTTCAAAACCGATATTTCCCATGTAGATACCAGCATCGATCCAGGTTCTCTTTCCTAGCTTTATGCCTACATAAGCTTCTTGTATATTTCGGACAGAATTTTGGTTTGAATATTTTTGATTTGTCGTCTCATTTGAATAATTTGCATTTACAGAAGTTCCGGTTTGTAATGCTAATCTAGCTCTAAATTTTTCAGCATCTAACTTTCCTTCAATATGTGCGAGGTTGATTGCAAAACTGTTGTTTTGAATTGCCTGAGTTGTATAATTCTGAGCCGTTGCGGTTGGTCTATTTAAATTAGCATTATAGTAACCATCTACAAAAACTCCAAAATCGATTGGAAGCTTTGTATTTAGCTTCTTATCATCTATTTTTATTTCTTGTTCCTTGTCTTTAGGATTCAATACCCTAGTATCAATCGTTTGTTCTGGTTGGCTTGAATCGATAGTTTTAGATTGCTTTGTTTCCTCTTGTTTATTGTTGACGGTTTTGGAATCAGTGTTCGAGGATTCTTGTGCTAGTATAGAGGACACAAATAATAAACTGGGCAATATTAAAAAAAATTTAAACTTAATTAAATAAAAGATGTTTTTCATGAATCTCCTGTTGTGGTTTCCCTCTAAATTAGGATTGAGTAGATTGGAAACTTTATATATGTATTTTGAATTACAGAATTAATTACGAAAAATATTATGCAAATACTTTCAAAAGAAAAAGGGATGAATCTTTATTTTTTATCGATAGGAAAAAAATATGAAAGCCATTCAAAGTAATCTCTATTCAAAATAAATATGCGATAGTTAGAGGAGAGGATTCGAAGTAAAGGATTAGTAAGAAAAAGATTTCATTTTGTTTTAATATTCCAACTGGAATCGATCTAATTAAAGATCGAACTTTCACTTTTATAAACGAAAAAGAGAATTAGTTTGCAGTCCTTGGAAGCAAACTTTCAATGCCTTCTTAGTCGGATAATATGGATCATACATTTTGTTTAATTAATCTACAATTTAATCTTTTTTTCTAATTTCATAGATATGAATGGATTTGTTTTTATTAATTTCATCTACCGTTTGACGCTTTCTTCTATCTGACTTAAATCCTTTTATAACTTCTAGTCCTCTTGAGCGATATTCAGATGTATTTGTGTTTCTATTTGGTTTATGAATCATTTGTTCTTTAACGTATTGATCTAACTTTTCTTGATTTACTTTTCCTGTAGCTGTGACTATCGGTTCTAATTCTGTTTCCTTTGGTTTTGTATCAAGAGAGAAATCATATAAAAAACTTTCATTCTGTTCTATAATATTTTTTTCAATTTCGGGTTCAAGCTCCGTCTTATTGTTTGCTTTATAGTTCTTAATGCTTTCTAAAATGATAGCTTGACGTGCTTGATGAATCAGTTCTGATTTTTGGCAAACACAGGGGGCAAAAGTCATTTCGTAGAAATCATCATTCTTTTCCGTTTCGATTTTACTCCCAGTAGAAGAACAATAAGTATATAAGAGGATTATTATATAAAAGTAATTTCTCATTCGCATAAATATAAATGGATTTTGGATTAAGTCAAGATGAAATATGCTTTACACACTTTTAAATACCTAGAATTTATTGTTATGCGTTTCCTGTTCTTTTTTATTTTTATTATATTTAATCTTTTTCCTGAGTCTCCAAGTGTTGAAGACTCTGAATTAAAAAAAGGAAAAGTTTTTTCTTCATTTGATGATGCTTTGAAGAATCCAGAAAAGATTTATAGACTGAATTTGAGTAATACTCGAATGAATGAAATACCAAGTGATATTGAAAAGTTTACTTCATTGCAGGAACTTAGTCTCTCTTCTAATAAAATAGAGTTTTTACCTGATCAAATTTGCAAATTAAAGAAACTCCAAAAGTTAAATCTAAGTTATAATCATTTAAAAATGCTTCCATCTTGTTTTGGAGAACTGGATCAATTACAAGAATTAAATTTAACGGCTAACGAAATGTTATCCCTTGGTCCTGAAATTGGACTTCTTAAGAAGCTAGAACATTTAACGTTACTGGAGAATACATTGCAGGAATTACCGAAGGAATTTGGAAAATTGGCAAATCTTCAGAATTTAGATATACGAAAAAATAAATTAAGAGAGCTTCCAGAGCAGATCAGTGAATTAAAAAGCCTTAAAACTTTAAATTTAGCCTCCAATCAGATCACGAAGCTTCCAAGCGGCATAGGAGGATTATCCGCTCTACGGTTTTTAGATTTAACTTCCAATAAAATCACCATACTACCTGAATCAATTGGGTTATTAAATAATTTAGAAGAGTTGAATCTTAGTTCTAATAATTTAGGATTACTTCCTTCATCTTTTGGAAATTTATCAGAGTTAAAAAAAATAAATATCGAAAAGAATTCACTGATATCTCTTCCTTCAGAAATTTCAAATTTAAAAAAACTTCAAAGAATATATTTGAGTCACAATAGTCTCGATAAGTTTCCAGAAGGTTTAACGAATTTAGGTGAGGTTTTATCTATAGAAATAAATAATAATCGGATAACACATCTTCCAGATTCAATTGGATCTATGACTATGCTTCAAATTTTAAATCTAAGCTCAAACAAAATTACTTCCGTTCCAGAATCTTTTGGGGATCTCAAGAGATTAACAACATTGTATCTCAAAAAAAATCCTTTTTCAAAGCCGGAGCAAGAAAAACTTAAAAAGTTAATGCCTAATTGTAAAATTTATTGGGATTAAATACTTCGGTTACGCAAGATTAGCCGCTTTGTTAAAAGACGGGCTAGAAAAACTCCATAGTATGGATATTTTTTAACCATATCTATAAAACCACTTCTAGAGATCGGTAATAGTTGTGCTTTCGTCATTGCTTTAACTGTTCCAGTTCTCTTATTATGATGCAAAAAAGACATTTCTCCCACAAACATATCTTCTGGTGTAAGCACTGCGATACGCTGGTTGTTTTTGATATATACCCCGAGCTTACCTGATAATATATAATAGAAATAATCACTCTCGGAACCAGATTCAAATAGAATATCATCAGGATTTAAGAAAAGTATTTCGCCTGTCGCAAACTGCATGAGATGACTCGCTCTCCGTTTAATCTCTGTATTATTATAAAATATAAGTTTTACAATATTTCCCTTGTCATTGTATTCCATTTCGTCTACAAAGTTACGTGTCATTAGAATTCCTCTACCATGAACAGCGAAAATATTCTCTTCACTTCGAGGACTTGGTATAGCACTTGGATCAAATCCATTGCCTTCATCTTTGATTGTAAATATAGCTTGGTCGTTGTTTATTTCATAGCTAATAGTAACACGTTTATTTATATTCTCAGGATATGATGCTCTTTCGTCTATCGCTCCATACATATCCATACTATCTGTTAGAATTTTTGATTTCATCTCAAAACCTACACCGCAGTTGCCATGTTCAATCGCATTTTGAATCATTTCATGAAGAGAGAGTGATATTTTAGAAAATGCTTCATAATTTCTAAAACCAGCAGCATAACAGATACTCATAATTAGATTTGCAACTCTTGGAACTAAGCGAAGGTTGTTTTTGATTTTTATTTTTCCTTTCTTTCGTGTGATATTTTCTAGAAGAAATTGTTCTGACTCAAATAATTCTAAATTGGAAGTTACAATTTTTAGGATCGTTGGAATTTTAAGACGGACTTCATTAGAGGTCATGAAGTCAATCACTCCTATATCTAAGAGTTTTACAATTTCAGCTTCGGTTAATTTATCTGCAATAATTACTATTACTGTCCCATGTAGCCAAGGGTCATTATGAACTTGATTTACAGTTTTTGCGAGGAAGTCAAATTGACCCGTGTGCTCGATGACAAATAACCTAGAAGTAATTTGCCCATATGTTAAGTAATCAATTGCCTTATCGATTTGGTAAAATACCTTCGGATGAAAAGATCGGACATTATCTTCCGCCATTTGTGCTGCGGTAATAATTTCATCAATTACTTCGGGAGTGGATGCGTAGACGCTAAAAGATATATTTTCTTTTTTCGTGTTCATAACTTATTTTTAGCAATATTTATTCCATCCTCAAAAGCTTTCAGTGTTTTTTCTTCGAACTCTTTTGGATAGTCATCCCAAATTCTACAATGCCCTGTATTTTTCGCCTCAAAAAAAACTTTTTTTCTTATACTCAAATTGGAGTATAGGTCTACTCCATGCTGATACGGTGTAGTTTTGTCCGCAGTTCCATGAAAAACAACGATGGGAATTTCAGGAAAATCTCTTACAAGTTCTCCTGGTTTAATACTTTTAAAATCAAATTCACCTTTAAAACTAACGTATTTAAAAATGATCTCTAGATAAAAATCTGGTAAGAACTTGGATATTTTGTTTTCCTTTATAATTCTTTCCATGGAGTAAAATGGATTTTCTATGACAGCTGCGTCTACCTTACCTATCCAGTTTTCTTTTGATAGAATAAATGTTGATGTTCCTGCAGAAGTAGAAATCACAACTACATGTTTATATTTCTCTTTTGCCCAATTTAAGACTGCAATAAATCCAATCGATTCCCTAATTCCATATGAAACTCCTAGACCATTGTTTGTCGTTCTTCCATGATTCGGAGCATCGTATAAAATTACGTTATAATCAGATTTAAGTAGAAATGGAACTAATTTGAATCCATTTCGTCTATCGGCTCCAGCTCCATGTATAAAAATAACTACTCGATTGGATTTAGTTGACGCAGGAAAAAGCCAACCATCTATTATAAATTGATCTGTTTGCCATTGAATGGATTCAAATTTCAGTTTTACCGCATCCTCTGGATGATCGATACAAAGCTCAGGCGAAAATTCAAGTTGAGATTGGGAACATAAATGTGTCAATCCTGGATGATGCCAGTGTGGATGTAATATCATGTAGGAAAAAAGAAAGATTCCACTAATATAGAGGGTTAATAGGAATGCGATTATTATAGCAAGAGTATTTCTAATATTTCTTTTCATGCTTAAAATACAATTTGTTTATGAGATTAATCGATATTATCCACTCCGTAAAATTAGAAGAGAAACCAATCGATTCTATTAGCATTTAGTTTTTGTGAATGGAATGTTGTCAAGTCTGCAAAATTATTTTTCCAACAGATTTGCCTGATTTAAAATAATAGAGTGCATCAAGCGCTTCTGTAAAAGGGAAAGTTTTTCCAATCAATGGAGGTGGTAATTTTAAATCTAAAATTTGTTCTAACATTTTGCTTAGTTCATCCATTTTATCCCAGAGCCAGATCAAGTTGAACGCTAAGACTGATTTGTTGCTGGATATCATAGAAAGTGGATCAATTCTAGGTCTAGTTAAGTATTGATATGCTAATTTAAAAAAATTGGGAGAACTAGATTCTGGAGCAAAATGTGCAGCTCCGTAAACTACAATTCTTCCAGTTGGAGAGAGGGAATCAAAACTGCTTTGAAATATTTTCCCACCAATACATTCTAAAACTAAATTTAAACTTCTGTCTTTCAATTTATTTTTTAGTTGGGTTGGGAAATTAGAATCTCGAATAATATAATCATCATAGCCTTCTGATTTCAGTGTTTGAATTTTAGAACTATCACCAATTGTCCCGATCGTATATGCATCAAACTTTTTTGCGATACGATTTGCATAAATGCCAACCCCACCCGCTGCACTGTGGATAAGAACTGTTTGCCCCTTTTGTAAATTTCCCAAAGGGAATAGTGCATAGTATGCTGTGAGAGCTTGTGCAATAAATGCAGCCCCTTCCTGATAAGACCAATTAGAAGGAAGGGGATGTATATAGGATGTATTTGAATTCAAATGACTTACATAACCACCAAAGCGGGTAACACCCATTATCCGATCGCCTATCTTAAAATTTTTAACTTTTGCTCCTGTTTTAATTACATTTCCAGAATATTCTAATCCAGGAATAAAACTACCTTTAGGTGTTGCACTGTATAATCCAACGAGTGCAAAAACATCAGCAAAATTAAGTCCAATTGCTTTTACTTCAATTGTTACTTCCTCTTCAAGAGGATCCGAGAGACTCTCTGAAGATAATTTTAAGTCTTCTAGAGAGCCTGCTTTGGGTGTGCGATAAACTAGCCGGTTCATTTTTTCTTTTTAGAAACTCTTGGCTTTTTTAATTTAGATTCTACTTTCTCTTCGGTTGCAGTGGTGGAATCTAGTTTCTCTTCTTTTTTCTTTTTAGAAGGTTTCTTAGCTTTTGTTTTCTTTTGTGCTTCCTGCGTTAGTTTTACTTTTAAATCTTCTTTCAAATTTAAATCTACTTTTACAGGAGGTTTGATTTCAGGCACTGTCTCAGAATCTTCACTGTCCAAATCAATTGGAGAATCTTTTAATGCTTCTAGTTTTTCTTTAACTTTCTCTTTGAGATTGGTGTCGACGTTAGTAGGAAGATCTATTGATGGAGTCTCTGAAGTATCATTATCTAGGTCAATCGGAGAATCTTTTAATTCTTCTTGCTTTTCATTGACTTCTACTCTAGATCCATCCTTATTTTCAAGCGTCGATTCATCAGATTTGGAATCTGAATCTAAATCTATTAATTCTTCTGTGGATTCATCTGTAATTGCTTTTTCTTCTGCTGTATCAACATTTAAACCAAGACTTAAATCAGGAATCTTTTCTTCTTCTTTCTTTGGTGCATAGACAATTGCCAGCACAGATGGAAGAAGTGTAAGTGCTACAAGAAGAGAAGAACCAATACCTATACTTGCAACTACCCCAAGAGAATGTAAACCTCTATGTTCTGCTATGAGTAAAACCCCCCAACCAACTAGAGTTGTAAGCGTAGATGCAATAATTGCAGGACCTACTCTAGAAACAGTTTTCCCTATATTCTTTTCTTCCATGAAGCGATAGTATATATAGATTCCATTTTGAATTCCATAACCGATCACAATAGGAAATACTAATACGTTGAAAAAATTTACCTTTGCTCCAAAGATTCCCATAATTCCAAGCATGACTGCTAATCCAACTACAAGTGGAAAGAGGGAAAGTATTGCAGGGATGAGTCCTCTATAAAAAACAATCAGAATTATTAATACAATGGTTAGAGTCATTGCAACAGCCGGATATGCTTCTCTTTGAACGATCATTGCCAGTTTAGCAAATAGAATTACACTTCCTGCTGTATGAGCTGTATCTTTATAACTTCTCATTTGTTCAATTGAGGTAAATGGTCGTTTGTCTACAATGAGTTGAGCTGTTAAAGGCAATATATTCATAGCCATTAACTCTTCTTTTGAAGCAGAATTTGCAATTTTTAGAATTGTCTCTTCTTCTTCCTTCGTATATTTCGCAATAATATGATCATCACTATTTTTATCTAGATCAATATTCGTAGAGTATAGAATTGCATTTAACGTTCTTTTGCTGATCAGTGGATATTCAAATTGAGCAACTTTATCATAAAAATCGATCAAATCTTTTCCATGCCAAAGAGCCACTTTTGGATAGATGAATAGCATATGCCCTTTTACCTTACTTGTAGGAACTTCAGTAAATTGATTTGTAAAAAGAAATGGGACATCATAATAACTAAAGTCTTTTACACCTAGGTATTTATCTACCGTTGGTAAATGCTTTTGCTGTTCCTCTGTCAACATATGTGGTTTTATATATTTTAAATCATCTTTGATTTGTTTTAGTATATGTAGATTTTCTTTTTGTTGGTTTTCTGGTGGAATGATATTCCAAATAGACACAACTTGATCTACAGAGTTTTGCATATGTTCAGGAACGGGTGTAAAGAAATCAAAAACAGCTTCACTTTTTTCTAGAGTGTCCGTTGCGATTGCTTGAGGATCAGAACTAACGTCAAATCGATCTCCAATCTCATCATAGATCAAAAGAGATTCTTGATTCTCCAAAAGCAAATCTCGACCACTATAATTAAATTTTACTGTCGGAGCAAATAGGGATATAACAATAATAATCGCTATACTAACTCGTAATACTAATCTTGGATTTGCAAAAAATCTATTAGCAAAGCTAGATTCTTCGCTCTCTTTTTGACTCCAAACAAAGAATCTTTTGAAGGACGGAAAAAGTCTAAATATGATCGCAATTTGTAAGGCTGTTACAAAATACATAGATAGAGCGATGAGTATGATTCCATAACAAGCTATCAGCCCAAATTCACTAAATCCTTTAAAGTCAGAGAACATCAAAACTACAAAGGCAGATGTCGTAGTAAGCGCTGAAATCAGAGAAGCAATTCCAGTATGAAAAATAGTCTCAGTGACTGACGTCATTAAATCATCACGCAGAGTGAATTCTTCTCTAAAACGATATAAGAATTGAATTCCGTAATCAATACCAAGACCCATTAAAACAGCCGCCATGATAGTTGTTACTGTATTGAGTCTACCAATTACAAAACCGGTTACTCCAAACGTGAGAGCAATGCCTGTTAAAAGAGAAATAACTAGAATCAAAATAAAGAGAGGATTTCTGAAAAATAAAAAGAGCAGTATTGTAATTCCGATAAGAGAAGCCATCGAAATTGGTTTTAACGCATCTACTAAACTATCATAATCATCTAAGTTTAATTTATAGGACCCACTATAAGCAACATGAATTCCCTTGTCTTCTAGCTTTAAATCAGCTACTACTTTTTTGATCTTAACTTCTAGATTACGAGTAAAGTTTAAATCTAGGAAAGATCCCTCTGGCTTGACAAGTAATAATAGCATTCCTTTGTCGGGAGAAATATTATAAGCATCAAATACATCTCTTTTGGCAAGTCTCTGATATTTGGAGAGTATATCATCAAAGGTTGGCGTATATTCTTCTCCTGTGAGATTTATATAAAATGGATTGAGCTTTTCGATTTCCTCATCTATTTTTCTTTTGATACGACTTCTCGCTTCTCGCATATCGCTTGATTTGATATACAAAGGTAAACGTTCTTTTAAGAAAGTAGTATCATATTTGTAGGATATGTATCTAATATCTTTATCTTTTAGAAGTTCGGAAGTGAGTTTGTCAGCATACCGTTTAATCTTCTTTTCACTTTTAGTATAATAATCTAGATGGTCCTGCTTGATTTTCTCAGCTTGTTCCATTTCTGATTTATAAAGATCTAGATTTCCTTTTTTCTTAGCATCGACAGCGGATAATATCTTTTTGTCTCTAGCATATTCATCTTTGATTTTTAGAGCAACAATGTAGAAACCATTTCCTCCAATCATTTCCACTACATCTTTTGCTTTAATGACTTCAATCATACTAGCAGGAAGGAGGTCGAGTTGGTTGCTGTTGATACTAAGCTTAAGAGCTTGTTGGATGGATAGACCAATTAGAAGAACTAATGCGACTAACGTTATAAATGGTCTAAGTAAAAAAATGTGACAGAGAATCGAAATTAAATTTTTCATTTTTATTTAGATGCTTTTTTGATTAAAGCGATTAATTCCTTCATTCCTTTTTTTTCGTATGTTGGCTCAATTTGTTTTACTCGGTTTACTTCCGAAGCAAGTTTTCCTTCTGCTAATAGAAAATCACTCACTAGGTAGGTTCCATTTTTTTCAGTAAATACCCAAGAGAATGTAATTTTTTCAGAGCCTTTGTAGAGGATGGAAGCGGGAAGTTCTGCCTCGCTACCTTTCATTTTTACTTTTTCATAATTGATATCTATTTTATCAAAATATTGGAGTGCGATCGGAAAGGATTTTGCTTTAATATATCCTTTCATTGCTTCTTCAAAATCCGCCTGATCTTTAGGATCTATTTTTTCCCAGTGATTTAAAAGTAAGTTTTTAGAAAAAGTTTTTGTATCGATAAGTGCGATCGCTTGGTCATTTTTCTTGAAACGGATATATCCAACTAACTTTTTAGCAGTGGATAGAATTGCTGCTTCATTTGCAAAAGCAGAGTTTGTAAATACAAAGATTAAGAGTAAAAAAGGAAGAAATTTTTTAGACATGAAATACCTCAACAAAGATAGAGTTATCCACTCGCATCTAAGGTCAACTTAGTTTTTCAGTAACTCTTTTGATCCAAGTTGAGCCAAACGTTCAGATAAGGGTTTCTCCGATTCTTTTCAAAAATGGAAATCGATTCTAGAGTCCGAAAAGGAAGGTAAGGAGGATTCTCTTACAATTAGGAAATGTCAAAGAGGATTGGTTGCTTGATTTTACAATCATCTCAGAATTCGCATTTGTTCCTTAAATGATCAATCTTACATAGTGTTAGTTCAAGATGGTGAGTTATTTCACATATAAAATGTCTTTTTTGTATGCCTCTCCTATCAGTTCATAGCCAACAGGATTGGGATGAATTGGATCATAGCTAGGATATAATTTTATTGTAGAGCGATTGGCTTCGAAAACTGCTTCCAAATCAGTTACTGTATAATTAGCAGATAGACTTCTGATAAAGTTATTATTTACTTTGATTTTATTTTGTAGCCCTTTGTCATCCGTGAGTGGAACGGCAGTTAAAATGATTCTAGCACTCGATCTTAGCTTGATTTCGGTAAGTAATCGATTGAAGTAACCAATAAAATCATAACTTGGATCATTCATAACATCATTGGTTCCCAATTCTATAATTAATATATTTGGTTGAGGGTTAAATGGGCGGCTAATGTCGAATAGCCAACTGTATACAGAACGACCACTCACGGAAAAGTCATTCACTTTGTAGTTGTTGCCTAATTTATTTTGTAATCCAAATCCGACTGATCTTTCAGATAAGGAATCTCCTATGATATTGACTTGTAAAATACTCTGTTTTTCGTTTGTTTGTTTCAAGAGTGGGATTAAATAACTTTTATCAACTTGATCTTTCGAAGTGTAGCAATTTATTAGAGTGAGTAGAATTGCAAATGGTATATACTTAAATAACAAAATCTTAAATCCATAGTGAAGCGGCTAATAAGTCTTAACCGCTTGATTGACTTAAAATAGAATTATGTGGTCAGAGCTTTGTAATAGCTCTCAGCATAGGCTACGATATACTTAGCTTTTTCAGGAGCTCTTTTTAATTCTCCCCCATTTACAACAGCTCTTGCATTTAAAAAATCGCGCGTATTTCCATTTATATATTTTGAAAGTGGTCCTGCTGCAGGTGCAAATAAACCATCTCTCATTCCAACGATGCAAATTTTTGCAGCAATGGCTGGATCACAAGCTTTGTCTGGATCTCCCACTAAATCAATACCAAGTTTTTGACTCCATTTAGAGTAATTTCCTCGACCTGTGATTTGCACATAACCTCTTCCGCGGTAACGGAATCCATCGCCTGACGCAATATCTCCATTTCCGAGAGCTGGCATTTTTTCTTTTGAATAATTTGTATTTGCTTTGGCTTCATCGATTACTTCGATCATTTTATTACCTAAAACACATTCTCTGCGGACTGTTCCTAGAATATAAGCGATCTGACCTTTATCAGTCACTCCTTCTTTTGCACATTCATTTAATATGGCTTGAATGTGAACTGCTGCTACTTTGAGTTGTGCTTCACTTAATTTATCATTGCCAACAGGATTTGTGGATCGAGTTGCATCCAATAATTTTTTTACTAAATCGCCACCACTTGCTCCGCCGGAACTTCCGCCTTGAACTGCTACTGCCATATTTACTCCCTTTGAATTGTGAAATTATTCTACTCTCTACTTTTCTAATTTTATGGAATCTAAATCAATCTATTTTTTTTGTAACGACTCAGTCGATCTATGTGATTCAGTTGAGTCATTTTTGACCGAGAAGCGCACGGAGAAAATGAGGCTTGGTATTGTAATATCTTCTTATTTCTTCGTGGTTCAATTCTTTTACTTTTTTAAAGAATATCCAAAATAGAGTTGGGTTGGTAGATTGGAAAAATAGAAAGGGTGATATATATGTCTAAATTTGAAACAGTTTTTCAGAAATCATTTGTAAAAGGCTTTGTTTTCTTATTAGCGGTGGCCGGTCTTACGATAAGCGTGCTCTACTCTCAAGCGGAATCGAAGAAAAACAAATCAGAGAAGAAGATACAGCATTCTAGTAAAAGTATGGTTCCTTCTAAAAAAGCAAAAGAGAAACCGGAAGAAAAGCAAGCTAAGCAGAAAGAAGATACAGTAATTTTTGAAGAGGATAAAAAAGACCAGTCAAAGCAGGAAGCAAAAAAAGAAAAAAAGGAAGTGATTGATTATCCAATTATGCCTTCTTCTAAAGCGCCGGCTTTACCAAACCGAAACTAGCTTCTTTTTATGGAGCATTTAACATCTGTTTTCCTCTTTTTTATTGGAATCTCAATTGTTTTTATCCCTTTAGAAAGAAGTTTCTATCAAACGATAAGCCCTATTTATCGAAAGGAATGGCTTACAGATTTATTATTTTATTTAGGGCAGGCATTGGTTTGGAATTTTGTAACTGTTTATATTTTAAATCAGTTTTTCAATTGGATGGAATTTAGTTTTGTTCAATCGCTTCAAAGCTATTTTTCGAGACAAAACTTTTTTTTGCAGATAATAGAGGTTATCCTGCTAAGTGATTTATTCATTTATTGGGGGCATCGATTTCAGCATAAATATGAATTTCTTTGGAGATTTCATCGAGTTCATCATACGGCGGAAACGGTAGACTACCTAGCGGCTTTCAGAGAGCATCCTTTGGATAATATTTATACCCGTGGTCTTGAAACACTTCCCGCTGTCCTACTTGGATTTGATTTGAATCAGATTGCAGGATACATAACGTTCCGAGGACTTTGGGCATTGTTCATTCATAGCAATGTAAATATAAGACTCGGCTTTTTAGAAATTCTTTTTGGCTCTCCGCATTTGCATCATTGGCATCATGACTTGGAAACACAGGGTAAATGCAATTATGCAAATCTCTCTCCTATTATGGATCTTATTTTCGGTAGTTACTACAGTCCGAAAGAGGCAGCATCAAAGTTTGGAATTCAGGATAAAATCAGTCATTCTTACTTTAGACAAATGATTGATCCAATCTTGCCTCAATCATTTGTCAATAAGAGAAACGATTGAGTTTTCGTGAGTTGCTTAGATTTAGCCTTTTAGAGAAACGATATCCGCTATTGCGAACAGAGCAGTCAATAGGATATATATATTGGATTGAATCAATGTAAAATAGTAACTTTTATTTTTTCTAAATAGAATATGCAAAAATAAATGAGCGATTAGAAAAATGTCGAATCCAAATTGAATTCTATATTGGTATACAGGAGAAAAAAATTTAGAATAAATCATCATCGGAAATAGAAACAGTGGAAAGTGTAAAGCTAACCAAACTGAGTAGGCTTTATCTTCAGACATATCTTTTAAAAATATAAATAATTTCCATTCCCTCGCTTTTATTGCATCTAATTCATGAATGAATAAAAACGAAACTGCGATACCAAAATATAAATTTTCCATTTTTTTTACCCCCATTGAATCAATGAATACAACTGCTCTTAGATCAATCATTTTTGAAAATGAAGGAGTTGATCCAAATCAACTTTTTCTATTACGGAATCTGCTGAATGTTTCTTTTGTTATACCCAAGTAAGAGGCAATTATATGATCTGGATATTTTCCAATTTTTTGATAATTGGTTTCAATGAATTCTTTATACCTTTCTTTTGGGCTTAACGCTAAAAAATTTAAAATTCGTTTCTCTTGAAAGAATAAAAAATTGCTCAATAAATCTTTAAAAAAATTGGAAAGCATTAAACTATTGTTAATTTTGATAATCGATTTTTGATAATCAAACTTTATTATGACGGTATCGCTTACCGTTTCAATATATTCATAATTATTTTTCTCTCCTTGAAGAACTGTAAATGATTCACAGTAATCACCTGATTCAATCAAACGGAAAACATGCTTTTTACCTTTTATAGAGTAGTATTTTTGCAAATAGCCATTTTTGATAAAAAAGAAGGATTTATCCTTTAGACTTGGAGATACAATTTTTATTTTTGGTTTTAAACACAATAATTCTCCAAATTCAGTAAGCTCCTCTAATATAGTATTCATATTCACACTGATAGCATAATCCTATTCGGCGTCCTGAAAAGTATTTTTGCTATATACATTAAAATTAACCTATCTTTGCCGTTAATAGATAACTTTGGACAGCACCAAGTCCTTTTACTTCTAATACACCTCGATCTTTAAATTGAAAAAGATCCTTGAGGTGGCGATAGGTAGATTCAGAGACTTGAATATGACCAGGAACGCCATGGGATTCCATCCTTGATGCAGTGTTTACGCTATCCCCCCATAGATCGTAGATGAATTTCTTTTTACCAATCACACCGGCAACAGCGGCTCCCGAATTGATTCCAATTCGAACTTCTATTGGAATATTTTTCTCTTTTCTATAGTCATTTATAATTTCTAACATTTCTAATGCGAAGCTTGCTACTTTTTTTGCGTGATCTTCGTCTGGCTCCGGAAGTCCTCCGACTACCATATAAGCGTCGCCTATCGTTTTAATTTTCTCAAGCTTATATTTTTCAGCTAGGTCATCAAATCGAGAGAAGATTTCATTTAAAAGTTTTACGATTGAGACTGCCGGCATTGTCTTCGACATTTGAGTAAACCCTACAATGTCAGAGAAAAGAACTGTGCAATCTTCGAATCGTTCCGCAATTGTGTCTGGGTTTTCTCTCAATTTTTTAATGATTGAAATGGGTAGAATATTTTGTAATAGTTTTTCTGATTTGTCATGCTCCAATTGCATAAATAATTCTGTTCTCTGAAAGGTAATATGAATATAGAAAGCAAATCCAATTAGTATAAACGCAAAGGAAATATCTGTGATTAAGTTCGCAATTTTGATTTTATCTGGAGTTTGAATTACGATAGGTGTCAATTGATCATGGAAAATATCAAAGGCAATATAAAGACCAGTTAGGAAGACTACAAAGAGAAACATTAATTTTTTTTCTTTTGCAGGAAATATAAAAAAGACAACAAACGCTTCTGCTAGAAAAAATATATGTCCTTTTATTTGATTTCCTTGCATGAAAGTGAGAAGTAGTAAATAAGCAATAGAAAGAGTAAATAAATGTATGCGGGCTAATTTCATTTTGCCGTTGCCATTTAAAACGATAGCAAAGGGAAGTAATAATATATATGCGATAGATCCATAAATATATACGGGAGGAATTCCGAAGGATAAGATCGTAATTAGATTTAGAAAAGTAAATACTGGTATGAACAAAGATAGTGTATTTACTAAAACTACATGTTTGTGTTCTGTAATGTTTGGAACATGTTGAACACCCATATAAGCGATTTGATTCCAGAGTAGTTGAAGCATAAGAATACTCTTTGCTATTATTTAAGCTTTTCAATCAAAAAAGGAAAAACGACTGATAAAAAAACGATTTGCATATTTCTGACTCGTAAAATTTCTTAGTATTGTGCAAACATTACCAACTATTTATCCATGTAAAAACAAAGAAGATCTTGCTAAGCAAGTCATAGAAGTTCATAAATCAATTGCAGAATTTTATCGCAGCATACCAGATGAGTATTTTTCCGGAGATGCAATTCCAGAAGGTTGGACAGTCCGAAGAAATATGAAGCATGTTATCAGCACAAATGGTAGTTTTGGGTTTTGGATTGGTCTTCCAAAGTTTATTTTTAAAATTTGGAGAAAGCCTTCAGCCAAACAACCAACTATAGAGCAATTAGAGCCAACGAATCGTCGTGGTATCACTTATTATGGTAAGTATGAGAAAAACCAGGCAAACAAAGAAGAAAAGGAGAAATTGCTAGAATTGATCAATGCTTCTGCTGCGAAAGTTGCTTCTCAAATTCAAAAAAGAACAGAAGAGGAATTAGATCAATTTGCTGGTGTATTTGGAGGTATGAGTCTTAGAACATTTTGCTACTTCTTAATGAAGCATAACGTGCACCATACAAACGTTGTTCGACTTAGGCTCGAAAATTAAAGGTAAAGGCATTTAGCCTTTACTCTAATTCTATCATTATATTTCTGTTTAAATATTTTTTAACAAGTTTTTTGTTTGTGATACGATTGTTTGTTAGATCCACAAACTTAATTTCAGGTAGGTTATCAATTCCTTCAATTTTAGAGATTTTATTATTACTAAGATCTAATGTTTCTAAATTCACGAGCGAATCGAGTCCTTCAATTCTTGTAATTTTATTATACCACAACTTTAAAATCTTTAATTTGGTTAGATTGTTTAAGCCTTCTATCCTCTGAAATTTACAAACACCTAGTTCTAGTTCTTCTAAATTTCTTAGATTGTCTAAATTTTCAATCTTAGCCATTTCATTTTCATAGACATGAAGTATTCTAAGATTTACTAGGAAGTCTAAATTTTCTAGTTTTGTAATTTGATTTCGATGGAGATAGAGTTCTTCTAAATAAGTTAAGCTATTTAGATTTTCAATTTTTGTAAGTTTATTGTCACCTAGTTCGAGTTTTTTTAGATTTTTTAGGTGATCAAGTCCTTCAATTTTAGAAATCTCATTCATACTTAAATCTAATTTTTCTAAGTTTTTTAAATTTTGTAAACCTTTGATCTTTTGGATTTTATGTTCTCTTAAAGAAAGGATTTTTAAGTTGGATAAATTTTCTAAACCATTTAGCTGATTAATTTGACCACCACCTTCATCACCAGAAACGATTAATACCTTTAGTCCCGTCATAGGGGCTAATAGTGATAAGTCGTTAAACTCGGTAAGATGTAGTTTGAGTCCAATGATTCTTCCTGATACTGGATCGTAGGAGATTTGATTTTCATCGCCTAATTCCATTTTATCTAAATTAGAAACATTTTTTATATCTGTTTGTGAAATCTTTGCATTCTTCAGAACTTCAGCGAGAGCAGTTCTATCGCTCTTAGCATCTTCAGCACTCAATAATTGAATGTTTAGAATAAGAAAAAAAATAATAGAAAAATAATACATACTATGATGGCTCCTGAAAAGAAGAATAATTTTCATATACTTACCAAATGAATTGGTTCATTTTTCGCTAAGAGGTCTTTTCAATCGGGTAAGATATTTAAATAGACTACTAATATTTTGCAATCATTAAATGTTGAATTAGTAAAAAGAGAGATTTCTTTCTTTGGAAACAATGATAAAAGTCATGTTTTATTTTAGGATAGAAATCAGATGTGAATAACATTAGATTTAGTGTCTTGTTTGGTAAAGTAAGAATCTAGTATATAAAAAATGATTCAAATTGAATCAGATGTGCAATTGTGTGTATTAAAAGGTTTCTGATAATAGAAATTTATTAGAGAGAATAGATAAGAAATAGATTTGATCCAAACAAAAAACTACTTGCTAATTATTTATGTCCCCTCTTTCCATTGATTATGAATTATTTATCCGATCGATTTGATTTTGAGAGAAGTGAAAATGAACTGTCTAGAATTTTAGAGCTTACGAAAAACAATGCAGATTTTCTAGATTTAACCATTTCGAATCCAACTTCTCTGTTTCATTATGATCTGGAAAAAATTCAAAAAGGACTCAATGCTTCCTTTTTATTTCCCTATTCCCCCGATCCATTTGGAATCGAATCTGCTAGGGAAATTCTCGTGAAATATTATCAATCGAAAGGCAGAATTTTTCAAAAAGAAAATTTCTTTTTTGCATCAGGCACATCGGAGGCAATGAGTTTTATTTTAAAAGCAATTGCAAATCGAGACTCAGAAGTTTTATTGCCTACTCCTGGTTATCCGCTCTATGATTTTATATTAAAATTAGAAAATGTAAAGACAGAGTATTATGCTTTATTGCCAAGAAAAGTAAGTAAAAATCAATTGCTTTGGGAGATTGATTTTTCTTTGTTAGAACAAAAAATAAATAAAAACACAAAAGCCCTTGTGATTGTAGAACCTCAAAATCCGACAGGTGCAAGACTGACTAAATCGGATGCCGAGCGACTTGTGGAAGTTATAAGAAAAAACAAATTAATATTGATTATAGATGAAGTTTTTTCTGATTACTATAAAGACTATTATCTAAGCAATCCGTATAAGAATATAAATTGTATTTATTTGAATGGGCTTTCTAAAACATTGGCTCTTCCCCAAATGAAATTATCTTGGATCTATTTATCTGGTGAGGCTGAATTTATAAGTCAGATGAAAGAATCTTTAGAAATTATTTGTGATACCTATTTGTCAGTAAATTCAATGGTTCAATATGGTTTGGGTTTTCTTTTGGAAACGGCAGTTGATATACAGAGTCAAATTATAAATCAGATTCAAGTCAATTTGGAGTTGGTCGAAAGAGTGTTAATGGGACAGGATTTAATTGAGTGGTTTAAACCGGAGGGTGGTTGGTATTTATTATTAAGAATAAACAATCAATGGAAAGATGAGGATTTTTCCATTCAACTATTGAAAGAAAAACACGTTTATATTCTACCAGGATATATGTTTGATATTCACGAAGAGGGTTATATAGTGATTAGCCTCATTGTGAAATCAAACATATTGGAAGAAGGGTTAAATCGAATCCTTGCGTTTATTCATAAAACTGGATAATTTCTGTTTTGTCAACTCTTGGGGAGACAAATTGATTTGTAAGTGCATTTGGATCACCATAACCAAGAGATACTCCAACAGCTACAGTCCAATTCGTTTCTAGATTTAGATTTTTTCGAACGATATCCGGAAAGGCTGCAAGACTTGCCTGTGCAATTGTTTCTAGACCTTCATCACGAGCAGCAATTAATAAAGTTCCAACTAAAATTCCTAGATCGAGTGTAGGCCAAAAGTTCATGCCACGTTCCATTAGAAAGAAGATTCCAACAGGAGCTCCAAAAAATTTGAAATTATCCAAAAGCAATTCTTTTCTTCTCTCTTTATCTTTTCGATCAACTCCGAGGTGACCATAATAAGAAGATCCAAGTTCTAACATTCTCTTTTTCATATAATGAGGGTAGAAGTCTTGATACGGATAATCTGGATTTTCCGGAGTTCCCGATTCAATGGCTTGCATAAAATCATTGGAAATTTGATCTTTCATTTTTCCCTGGACGATTGCTATTTTATAACCTTGCGCATTCTTCCATGTAGGTGCTCTGCGGGTAAGATCCATTAGCCTATCTAGTTTTTCTTTTTCTACTTCTTTGGGTAAGAATTGTCTAACTGATTTGCGGTTTAATATTGCTTCTTTTACTTCCATCGTTTCGTTCCTTATGCGGGATTTAGAATTAGTTTTTAAATTGTATTAGAATAGGATATTGTCAAGTTACGTTGATTCCATCAAATATTAAAAAAAGATTTTTTCCTTTTTCTGCTTTCCAGCGAGGGTTCTTCATACTTTTTTCTTTTCTTTTTGTAAAGAAAAAAGTATGCAAGAAAGAAAAGAAACCCGAAACTGCGACATTTTAGCATGAACCTGCAGGATTCTCCATTTGGGATCTATATTCTTTGTATCTCGGCTAATGATAAAACCCTATTGATCTACCCGAAATCTTTCTTGGCAGCATTTCCATTTAAATCTAAAAAAAATCATAATATTTTTAGATTATAATCAAAAAATATTATGATTTTTTAGGGGATTGGGTCTAATCTTCCACTTTTGAGAAGGTGTAGATTGCCACCGAGGAGTTTTAATTTAAATCTATGAAAGCTTGCTATTATAAAATGATTCAGCTAATATATTATTATGTGGCTAATAACCAATAGCCAATCGAATCTAAAAACATATCGTATCCGTTATCGGTGCCCATCGGTGGTAGTCTTTTTCTTATTTTCTTCGTATTCAGTTATGGATAACGTTATACTATCTGGCTACCAACTAGGAGACCAAGAAGCTACCACCTGGCGACTAACTGGCTTGGGTGAACCCCTACATAAAAAAAGGACACGATTTTAGGCTTCCAAAAGGAGACTAAA
>DAORDH010000015.1:0-121997 GCA_035345875.1 Leptospiraceae bacterium
CATCAAAAATTCCTGAATTGTAGGAGAGTGCTGTAATTTCAAAACCAATTTCAAAATTTTCAAATAATCCATAGCTTAGCTTAGTATGGAATCTTTCAACCTCAGCATCCAATTTCAAATGGGACTGCTGTTCTAAACTACCATAATTAAAATATTCGGATAGGTAATAGCTTAAAGGTGTCAATCTTCCTCCAAAAAAGGAATCAGAATAATTGGACCAAAAGAGTGGTTTATATTTTGTATAACCTGCATAATCTGTTTGTGCATTGTTATTATCAATCATGTTGGAGAGAGCCATACCGGAATCGATACTCAGTGAGCCTTTTTTGAGTGTTACTGGTGTTGCTGGATAGGGTTCAAGAAAGAATATAAAAGGCAGATATAAATTTCTATTCTCAATAGGGCGCTCTACTAGATTGTCTGCTGCTATTTTCTGAAAGGAAAGGAGTATGATTAGTAAACTACAGGCTTTAAAATGGCTAATTCCTGCTATAACTGGTTTTCGACTCCAAATAGAGGCAAATCTCTTTTTCACACGGGAGTAAAGATCTAATTTTAAACAAGGCTTTTTATATGTTATTTTAGTCATTGGAACTTTTGCTCTGTCAATGGCTTCTTGTTTAAAATAAGTTGCCTTATAGCGAAAGAATATAGGATTGTTATATGAGGGATATTTTATGAGTCAACAAGAAGCAACCTACGGCGCGGAAAAAATCAAAATCTTAGAAGGACTTGAGGCTGTCCGAAAACGCCCCGGTATGTATATCGGAACGCAAGATGAGACTGGTCTTCATAAGATGGTCTATGAGGTTGTGGATAACTCAGTTGACGAAGCAATGGCAGGTCATTGCACTCATATTTTAATCAAAATTCTTCCAGGTAATATTGTAGAAGTTTCTGATAATGGACGTGGGATTCCAGCTGGAATTCATCCTGATAAAGGTGTTTCAACAATTGAAGTTGTGCTTACCATTTTACATGCAGGTGGAAAGTTTGAAAACGATGCATACAAAGTTTCTGGCGGTTTACACGGAGTAGGCGTTAGCGTTGTAAACGCTCTTTCTGAATGGCTCGAAGTAGAAGTTTGCCAAGGTGGAAAGAAATACTATCAAAAGTATTTTGCAGGCGTTCCAGAAAAGCCAGTTGAGGTGATTGGGGATGCAGCCTCCACAGGAACTACAGTTCGTTTTAAGCCAGATGCAACTATATTTACAACTACTGAATTTCAATACGATATGCTCTCTTCTCGATTCAGGGAGATGGCATTTTTAAATAAAGGACTCAATCTAAAAGTCCAAGATCTTAGAAAAGAAGACGGTCATTCTGCTGAATTTAATTACTCAGGAGGGATTGTATCTTTCGTAGAACTACTCAATGAGAGTCGTCATCCGATACATGATAAAGTAATTCATTTCGAAAGCCAAAAAGATGGTTTAGTTGCAGAAGTAGCTTTGCAATACTCTGATACCTATTCTGAAAATATTTTTTGTTTTACAAACGCGATTAACAATAGCTTAGGTGGAACACACCTAGAAGGTTTTAGAGCCGCACTTACTAGAACCTTAAATGACTTCTTAAAAAAAGATACTGGGCTTGCGAAGAAAATGGATAGTGGGTTTTCGGGAGAGGATGTCCGAGAAGGGCTAACCGCTGTTATCTCAATAAAAATTCCACAACCACAATTCAACTCACAAACAAAAGAAAAACTTGTGAACGCAGAAGTAAAAGGGATCATGCAAACCCTCGTTGCAGAGCGACTAACGCTATACTTCGAAGAAAATCCAGCTATTATAAAGAAAATTATCGAGAAAGCAACACTCGCTGCGAAAGCAAGAGAAGCTGCTCGAAAAGCTAGAGATTTAACAAGACGTAAAACCGTTCTTGAAGGCGGCGGTCTTCCAGGAAAATTAGCGGATTGTTCTGAAAAAGATCCAGCTCTCTCAGAGTTGTATCTGGTGGAGGGAGATTCTGCTGGTGGTTCTGCAAAACAAGGTAGGGATCGAAATACACAGGCGATTCTTCCTCTCAAGGGTAAGATTTTAAACGTTGAAAAATCTAGATTAGACAAGATACTCGCAAACGAAGAAATTAGAACTTTGATCTCTGCTATGGGAACTGGTATCGGTGGAGATGAGTTTAATATCGATAAGATTCGTTATCATAAAATCATGATCATGACAGATGCGGATATAGATGGTTCCCATATTCGAACTCTACTCCTAACGTTCTTTTTTAGATATATGCGCCCTGTGATTGAAAAGGGTTATTTATATGTTGCGCAACCTCCTCTCTATTTAATCAAAAAAGGTCAGGAAGCTTCTTACGCTTACTCAGATAAGGAAAAAGATGAAATTCTTTCTAAGTATGGGAAAGATGCAAAGACTGTAATACAACGTTACAAAGGTCTTGGGGAAATGAATCCAGAGCAACTCTGGGAGACTACTATGGATCCAAAGAAGAGAGTTGTTTTACAAGTTAGATTGGATGACCTTGTAGAAGCAGAAGAAACCTTTACAACTTTAATGGGCGATGAAGTCGGACCTCGTAGACGCTTCATTGAAGACAATGCAACAAAAGTCATGAATTTAGATTTATAATGCCGTATTAAACGGCTAATAGTGATTAACCAGTGGAATATATATGACAAATACAGAAGAAGAATCAGGTTCAAAGATACTAAAATTTAGCACTGCCTCTAGACCAGACATTGCAGAAGCAGTTAAGAATGGAACAAAAGTCATTCCAGTAGAAGTAGAAGATCAAATGAAAGATGCATATCTTGGATATGCAATGAGTGTAATTGTCGGTCGTGCTCTTCCCGATGTTCGGGATGGATTAAAACCGGTTCATAGAAGAATTCTTCATGCGATGAATGAAAGAGCTTGGAGATCTGATAAGGCTTATGTAAAATGCGCGAAAATTGTCGGGGAAGTTTTAGGTAATTATCATCCACACGGAGATAGTTCTGTTTATGATGCGTTAGTTCGTATGGTTCAGGATTTCTCTCTTCGGGTTCCACTCATTGATGGGCAGGGAAACTTCGGATCTGTGGATGGAGATAATGCAGCAGCTTATCGTTATACGGAAGCTCGTCTTGCAAAAATGGCTGAGGAATTACTCAGAGATATTGATAAAGATACTGTAAATTTTTCTCCAAACTTTGATGATACAAAAGAACAACCAGATGTATTGCCAGCAAATTTTCCAAATATACTTGTAAATGGAACTTCTGGAATCGCAGTCGGGATGGCGACAAATATTCCTCCCCACAATTTACAAGAGACAATCGCTGCTGTTGTAGAAGTAATTAAAAATCCAGATATAGGCATTCGTGACTTAATTAAGATCATTAAAGGACCTGATTTTCCAACGGGTGCAACTGTAATTGGCGGTGAAGGACTGTTATCCGCTTACACCACAGGAAAAGGATCAATTCGAATTCGCTCTAAGGTAGAAATTGAAGAGACATCCAAAGGAAGAGAAGTCATTGTTATCACTGAAATTCCTTACCAAGTAAATAAAAAAGTTTTACTTGAAAAGATCGGCGAACTTGTGAATGAAAAACTAATAGAAGGTATTTCTGAAATTCTAGATTTGTCCAATCGAAATGGAATGAGAGTTGAGCTTCATATCAAAAAAGATTACAATTCTCAAGTTATTCTAAATCAACTTTTTAAATTAACACAAATGCAAGTAAGTTATGGTATTACCATGCTTGCTATCTTAAACAATAAGCCAAAGATTTTTAATCTAAAAGAAATTTTACATGCGTTTTCTGAGCATAGAAGAGATGTAATCGTTAGACGAACTCGCTATGAATTAAAGAAAGCAGAAGAACGTGCTCATATTTTAGAAGGATTGAAAATTGCTTTAGATAATATCGATGAGGTAATTCGTATTATCCGCGCTTCTAAAAATCCAGCAGAAGCAAAAACTGGACTTATGAATGCATTCCCATTGACTGAAGTGCAAACGGATGCAATCTTGGATATGAGATTACAGAGATTAACTTCATTAGAAGTTCAAAAGATCATTGATGAATTAGAAGAAATTCGTAAACTCATTGCAGATCTAAAAGATATTTTAGATAAACCAGCTCGCGTTAGTGAAATTATAATCAATGAATTACAAACTGTTTCAGATAAATTTGGAACTCCAAGAAAAACTGAGATCAGTAATGAAAGCATTGCAAGCACATCTTTTGAAGCACAAGATTTAATTGATGATGAAGATGTAGTGATTCAAATTTCAGAAGATCAATTTATTAAACGTCTACCGATAGACACATTCAAACGACAAAAGCGTGGTGGTAAAGGAGTGCAAGGTGCTTCCACTAAGAGAGATGATTTTATTAAGATCATTCGAATTGCTTCTACTCATGACACAATCATGCTATTTTCCAATCGAGGGAAAGCATTTATGATGAAGGTGTATGAACTACCGGTCGGAACAAAAGAAGCAAGAGGAAAATCTCTAAAGGCAATTATCAATTTAGGACCGGATGAGGTGATTACTTCCATTTGCACATTCAAAGAATTTACAGAAGATGCAATTCTAATGGCAACTAAAAACGGAATCATAAAAAAATCTCCGCTGAGTGCATTTGCGAATACAAAAAAGAACGGTATCATTGCAATCGGTTTAGATGAGAAAGATCAGCTTATTTATGTGAACTTACTAAAACCAGAACAAGACATTTTAATTGCTAGTAAAAATGGACTCGCAGTTCGAACCAATCTTGCAAAACTTAGAACACAGGGAAGATCTGCCGGTGGCGTTAGAGGTATGCGACTATCGGAAGGTGATTTTGTAACAGGTGTAACGATTGTAGAAAAAGACTCAGATCTCATTGTAATAACTGAGAAAGGTTATGGTAAAAGAAGCGAATACTCCGAGTTTGCCACAAAGGGTAGAGGCGGACGAGGTATGACCTATTTGAAAATCACTGAGAAGAATGGAGGTTCTATTGGTGTTGCTTCCATCAAACCAACAGATGAAGTAATCATCATTGCACAATCTGGAATGATTATTCGAATGGAAGCAAAAGATATTTCTGTGATTGGTAGGTCTACCCAGGGGGTAAGAGTGGTTAACCTCAAAGACGATGATGTGGTAGTAGACTTTGCTGTTTTAGAAAGTGAATAGATTCTAATGCATGGTCTCCTTGCTATCCTCTTTGCATTTTTTATATTGTCCTGTGAGGAAAAGAAGGATATACCTAAAGTCATTGATCCAGTTGACTTAAATAAAAGTTTATCACAAGCTCATATTGAAAATTTTAAATTTGAGGATAAGAAAGATTTAGTTAGTCATTGGAAAAAAAATCCCGGAAGATTTTCTCGTCTTGATTCCAAGTTGAAATGGTTAAATACACAAGCTACATTTAATACAGATAAAAAGATTTTTCTAAATCACTCAAAAGATTCTATTTTATTAAATCCAGAAGCAAGTGTTGAATTCAATGTGGAACCCGGAGTCTATACACTTCGCTTTGATGCAGGTATCTTATCTAATTTCTATGATGGAAATGGAAATTTAAGTATTGAAATAGATGGAAATTCTAAACCTGAGTTCATTGTAAAAATTGACAAAGTAGAGACATGGGCTAGCTATGAGCGGAAAATACGTATTAGCCGTAGTATTCGTTTTAGATGGAAATCGGAAAACGCTTTTGTTTTTATTGGACATCCTATTCTTATGCCGGATGAATTTAAAAATTCTAAACCAAATATTATTTTATTTGTAATTGATGCACTCCGAACTGATTCACTTGGATTCAACGGATTAAAATTTCCTGTTTCCCCTAATATAGATCAATTAGCGGAAGAGTCTGTGATTTTTTCTAAGGCATTTGTGAATGCGAATTGGACTAAGCCTTCGATGCTTTCTATGTTTTATTCTGATTATGCATCTAATCTAGGCATTGGAAATATAGGCTTTGATGTAAGTCCAAATCAAAAACAAATTTTCTATAAGCCTACGCGTAAAAATTTAATTCAAGCGCTAAGGGAAAATTATTATTATACTGCTAGTATTATGAATAACGTTTTCTTGTTAGATTATACTGGCGTTGGTTTTGATTTAGGATTTCACGAGTTGATTCAAATTGGAAAAGATATTGATGATACTAAAAAAATCGCAGATGAATCGATTGATTTTTTAAACCGAAATAATCATTTTCCTTTTTTCTTACATATTAATTTGAATACCCCACATGGTTCTTACGAGCCACCTTCTAGCGTTATGCAAGAACTACAGCAAGAAACTGATCCGAAGGTATGGTATAAGGAAAATCCAACCATTCGAAGGTATTATGGAGAGATTCGTTATGCGGATCAAGAATTAGGAAGAATTATAAATGAATTGAAGATTCGTAAATTGTATGACGACACAACGATTCTACTCACTGCAGATCATGGGGAACTTTTTAGTGATCATCATACATCTGAAGCAAATGGGATTTATGGAGTAAAGTATGGCCATGGAATGACTCATTTTGAAGAAGAAATTCATGTTCCCTATATTATCAAACCAGCGAAATCGATTCGAAGCAAAATTTTATCTAATAAAGTTGAAAAGCCTGTTTCTCTTCTTTCTTTGACACCAACTGTATTAGGGTTATCTAATATATCCTATTCCAAGAAAGATTTTAAAGGTGTTGATTACTCACATTTACTTTTTGGTGAGACATTTCAGATGGAGGATTCCATTTTTACAGAAGGAAGACTTTCTGAATCTGTTCGAACAGAAAAATACAAGTATATTCGTTTTTATCCCGGGTATACAAATTCTCAATTATCAGGACGTTATTTGCTGAGTGATGAGTTAGATGAATTATACGATTTGGAAACTGATGGACTAGAAAAGCAAAAATTATCTAAAGAAAGTTCCTTTTTTAAAAAGGCAGAGACAGATTTAGAAAAGCATTCTATTACTACAAATTCATTTCATATTCTTTTTCCAGCAAAGCCAGAATCAGATGTTTACTCTGGAACGATATACATTCAGGGAGCTATTTATAAAGTTCGTAATCAAAAAGAATTTGGAGTGAAAATCCAAAATAAAAGAAGTTTATCCTTTGAGTTCAAGGGAAACAATGAACAAAGAGAGCTTGTGATAGATACAGTTCAGCCAAACTTTGAGTATTCACTATCTGTATATTTAAATCAAAAATTAGAAAGATTCAGAGTTGGGAAATGGGGAATTCTAAATCGAAGTGCCATTGAAAATTATCCTCAACTTTTAATTTCGAATATGAAGCCGAATTTTTCTGAAAAAGCAGATCTGCCTTGGATATACAATGATGCTAAGCTAACAGGGGAAAAGGAAGTAGGAGCGTCATCCGAAATGGGAGAAGAGGTTAGGCAAATCTTAAAAAGTTGGGGTTATATACATGAGTGAGAAAAAATCACTGAATCAAATAGAAGTATTTTTTAAAAATGATAATTCCTCTAGTGCTTATTTAATATCCTTTGGAGAAAATGAGATTGCCTAGAATTATTGGGATCGATCCTGGTTCACACCGTGTTGGATTTTCTGTCTTGGATAGAGATGTAAAAACTCGTAAAGTGAATGTTATTGAGTATGGGACTATTGAAGTGGCTTCAAAAATCCAATCACCGGAGAGTTTAATCATTGTTAACCACAAACTAAATGAGGTTATTGAGGAATACAAGCCCGAATATGCAAGTGTAGAAGAATTATTTTATTTTAAAAATCAAAAAACAGTTGCTCAAGTATATGAATCGAGAGGCGTCATTTTGTTTACTCTTGCACAGAAAAATCTAGTCATTGTAGAACCAACTGTTACCCAAATTAAAAAGGGTGTAACAGGTAGTGGGACTGCAGATAAAAAACAAGTAAAAGATGCAATTCAACTTATATTGGGGATAAAAGATCTAACAGGACATGATGATTCCTGGGATGCAATTGCTATAGCATTTGTAGGATTGTCTATGATCCGATAAAACTTACAGTTTGCTGTAAAAAAAAATTGAGTGACAAAGATATTTTAATTTTGAATTTTTGAAAGAATCGTTTTTGATTGGGGAGATTTATGTCATTATATAAAAATTCTTTTACTGTAAGTCTTTTGTTATGTTCACTAGGAAGTTATTCGCTATATGCTGGAGACTTTGGAGATGTCTATGGGGCTCATCCTGCTGCAAATGCGATGGGAAATGCTGTAACAGCTATCGTTAATAATTCTTCTGCTGTATATTACAATGTAGCCGGTCTTGGTAGACTTTCAGAAGGTGATTCTCTTGCGGCTCTCTCCGATAAAAAAAAATGGGAAAAAGAAAATGGAATAGTTTCTAAACCAGAGACTAAACAAACATTTAAACAAAGCATTACTGAATTTTTTAAAGAAGCTAGAAAGGACTTATTTTTAAATAAACCAAAAGAAAGACCTACTAGAAATGTAAATGAAGTTGCTCTTCATTATAGTTATGCAAGTCCGCAGCTATCAGTTTCGATGCTTTCCATCGGTGATAGTGCCAAAAAAGCGATAGGCGGATATCAAGCTCAAAATACGAATACACCGGTTGGTCAAGATTTATCTAATTTATCTGATAATTATGGAGGATTAGGTCTTACATTAAATTTAAATAATATTTATGATTTCAGAAGGACAGTTCGATTTGGTTTAAATGTCATAGCTCCTGCTACTGGCAATCTACTTACTATCAACGATGTAAATCCAACGACTACACGATATTTGCAATACGGAGTCACAAATCAAAAACCTACCATTATGGGTGGAACAGGTATTGAGATAATAAAAGATAAATTATTTGCTGGAATCGGTTTTACTGCAATTGCAGGCGGTGGTGGTGCTATTTTATTGAAAGATGTTCCTCTGTCACCTAACACTGTTACTCCCAATCAACAAATCATTTTACAGGTAAAGCCAATTGTGAACCCAACCTATGGAATTGCATTTACATTTGGAAAATTTTCAGGTGGTATATCTTATAGAAGAGAAACAGCGTTAGCCGTAAATTCTCTGGGTGCTCGTGCGCAAACGACATTACTTGGAATTCAACTTGATTTTGATGTTTCATTGTATGATTTGTTTTCTCCTAGAAAATGGGCGTATGGTTTCGCATATAAACCAACAGATAAATGGGTTTTTACAGTAGATATAAATCGTGAACTTTGGAGTCAGTTAGGATATAAAAATAAATTTGTTGGAACCGAGTTTATGTCTAGAACAAAAGCATCCTACTCGGAACCGTTTCATCTTGTGGATGTAACCGTGCTTAGAGCTGGAACAGAATATAAATGGAATGATAGTCTTAGAATTCGTGGTGGTATTGCAAGAAGACCGAAAGCGACTCCTGACATTCCTGGAAATACAAATTGGATAGACTTTGATAGGATGATATTTACAACCGGGCTATCATATATTGTATTTCCTGGAATGAGATTTCTGGAAAACCTAAAAAATCCTGTAGTTTTAGATGCTGTGCTCGAATACCAAGATATGAAATCTATGAAAATATATAAATACGCACCTACTTCTAGAAATCCAAATTATAGTGCGGGTGGTCATGTTTGGCATTTTGGTTTTTCTGCTACAATGTTTTTTTAAAAAAGTTTTTTCTTGCATTTTAAAAATAGGGTCGAAAATATACTGCTATGGGAACTAAATATAAAGGATCTAGTGACGACATTTTATCACTCAATACTTTTATTTGTTTGGCTCGAGCCGCAGATTCAATCAACAGTAGGCTCAATGCGCATATAACTAGTTATAATTTAACAATCAGTCAATTTGGAATTTTAGAAGCTCTATATCATATTGGTTCTATGTGTCAAAAGGAATTGAGTGATAAAATTCTAAAATCCACTGCTAATATCACAACTGTAATTGATAATTTAGAAAAAAGAAACTTAGTTAAAAGAATTCGACAAGAGGCGGATAGGCGTTATATAACTGTTGAATTGACCGAAAAAGGAAAAAAGTTAATACAAGAAATTTTTCCTGAACATGTTAAGCATATCAATGAAGAGATGGCAATTCTTTCAAAAGATGAAAAGCTAAAATTAAAAAATCTTTGTAAAATAGTCGGAAAAAAAGAGAGAGACAATATTACCGTTCATTAATGGCTCACAGCCATATTTAATCTAAATTAAAATTAAATTTTTTTGCAAAATCAATTTCTTTTTGATTTAGATTTTTGTAGAGATCTTCTTTTTTTTTCTCTATCGCTGGTTGACCTCTAAGTCCCCATTTCCCATCAACAATCTCTTGGTAGAAGTCACAGATTTCCATGCAAGCTTCTTTTAATGAATTATCATCTTTAAAACTATCACTTTCTTCCAATTGTGTCTTTGAAGCTTTTATTTCTTTTTTTAATTTGAGTATTAACTTTTCTAATTCAGGTCCGTCTTTTTCATCTATTTGTTTTGCTATTTCGGTTATCGTTTTTATCGTTCCAACTACTCTCTTTTTGTATTCCATCGCTTTTTCAGATTCTGTTTTACAGTTTGAAAATGGAAGAATTAGATTGATTGATAGGAGTAAGCCAAGAAAAGCTTGAAAGTATTTTGTTTTATTTTTTGACATATTGAAAGGTAGGGAAAGTTTTTTAGATTGTTATAAAACAAAAAAAGGAAGAGGTTTAGCTCTTCCTTTTTTGTTTAGTCAAGTAGTTTTATGTTATTTAGCAGAATCTGATTTTGGTTCTACTTTTTTACCACTTGCATCACTATTTGGGTAGAGAATGTTATGTTTAGATTGTGGTGGTTTAAAGTCTACACGGCAAGAAAATTCTACTGTATCGGACATGTTACCAGAAACGTCAGTTGCTCTAAAATAGATTTTATAAACATCTGATTCTGTTACTCTTAAAGTAGCTGGTTTGTATTCTTTCCAATCTCCTGGAGCATTTAAGCTATATTCAATTTTAGCAATTCCTGATTCTGGATCATTTGCATCCGCAACGATAAAAGAATCTTTCTTACAGAAAGTGATATTGTTAATCATAACAGGTTTAGGATCAGACTTAACAGAAACGGTAGGTTTTTTATCATCAATAGAAAATGTTAACATTGTTTTCTTGGATAAGTTGTAAACGTTATCTAAAGCTCTGACTGCAATTTCATAATCCCCGCCTTTCGTAAATGTTAAGTCCTCTGTTAAAGGTAAATTTCCTTCTCCATTTACATTGACGATTACTAAATTTACACCAGCCCCTGCATCAGTTGCTTGTGCAGTTAGTTTAACACCTGGCTTGTAGTATTGAATGTCTCCTGGTTTTGTTCCTTCACCAACAAGGCTTGCTTTCACTTCAGGTGCTTTTGTATCTACATTGATAGTATAAGTTTGTGGCTTTTCGACAATACCTAAAACATCTGTGCTTCTGTAAGTTAGTTTATATACCCCTTCTTTTTCTAATGGAATCGGATTTGAATATGTAGAGAAAGGACCTCCATCGATTTGGTATTCGATATACGCTACAGAAGCAGAATTTTCTTCTGGTTGTAAATGAAAACGGTATTCACCATTCGTGTAAATTACTCCTGCTTCATTTTTGAAAATTACACTCTTTCTATTTTTAAGTGCAGTTTTCATCATCTCATGAAATTTCTCTTTGTCTTTATACGCAGAACGATCGATAACCTGACTTTTGTTATCGGTGGTAATTTCATTATTTTTGAGTTGTTTCAAATCGAGAAATGTTCCAGTGTTCTCTTGCGATACCAGTGCATAGGTTAAAAATAAAATTGTTACAGTGAGCAATGTTAAAATCTTTTTCACGGTTAAACCTTCCTATTGTGTTGTGTGTTTAATTGTAGTTGATAAATATAGAGATAATATGTAAAGAAAAAAAGACCTATTATTTCCCTAAGTTCATCCAACTTTCATAAAGCATTTTTACAAATAGATCTATAGATCGTTTCATTTGTTCTGGTGAAACTTTTCTAATCTCGTAGGACTTTCTTTCTACTCTTCGAACGAGTTTCCTCGCAAAATCCTGTCTATAAGCAATCGTGCCAATCTCTAGGAATTCGAACGTAACTTTACTTGCTTCTAGTTCTTCTCTTAGAGATTCGGAAATGATTTTGAAAGCCTCTTCTTTAGAGAAGTTTAGATGCTCTGTGAGGATAAAAGCTGACCCCTGAATGAGTGCAATTTGGCGATCACTGAGTTTTTCGGTATAACCCATTCATCAACTTTTTTTAATTCAAGATAGTAAATCAATTCTTTTTACGTGCTTTTTTTCCGTATTGATTTATTCTAAGTTTACCGATATAAAAGTAGGGTCTCAAATGCTAAGTAAAAAGACAAACTTAACTGGTCGTCAGAAAGCTGCTATTTTCCTAATTGCCGTTGGTAGTGAAGTTTCTACTGAAATTTTTAAACATCTTAGAGAAGATGAAATTGAACAAATCACATTTGAGATTGCCCGTCTAGATAAGATTACTCCAGAAGACAAAGAGAAAGTTTTAGTAGAATTCAATGAGCTTATGATGGCTCAAGGCTTCATTACGAATGGTGGTATAGATTTCGCTAGATCCCTACTCGAAAAAGCACTCGGAAATCAAAAAGCAATTGATATCATTAACCGACTAACGTCTTCTCTACAAGTTCGACCTTTTGATTTTGTTCGTAGAACAGATCCCGCACAGTTATTAAACTTTATACAAGGTGAGCATCCACAAACGATTGCCTTAATTCTTTCTTATTTGGATCCAAACAAAGCGGCAAGTATACTATCCGCATTGCCACATACAATTCAAGCAGAGGTTGCTAAACGAATTGCTACTATGGACCGTGTAAGTCCAGATGTTCTGCGTGAAGTTGAAAGAGTTTTGGAGCGTAAGCTCTCTACACTTGCTTCCGAGGATTATACAACTGCTGGTGGTATTGATTCAGTGGTTGAGATATTGAATAATGTGGATCGTGGAACAGAGAAAACAATTATCGAAGCTTTGGAAGAAGAAGATCCAGAATTGGCGGAAGAAATCAAAAAGCGTATGTTCGTATTCGAGGATATCGTATTACTCGACGACCGTGCTATTCAAAAAGTTATGCGCGAAGTGGATAACACAGAGTTAGCCAAAGCTTTGAAATCGGTTGATTCCGAAGTTCAGGAAAAGATTTTCAAAAACATGTCAAAGCGTGCTGCAAACCTACTCCGAGAAGATATGGATTTTATGGGTCCTGTTCGATTAAAAGATGTGGAAGACGCTCAGCAAAAAATAGTAAATATTATCCGCAAACTAGAAGAAGCGGGAGAAATAGTTGTTGCTCGTTCTGGTGAAGATGAACTCATAGTTTAATTACTATGAGTTCTCCCACTGCACCTGAATTAAATTTTCCTTTAGAAGAAATCCAAGCTAGAGTTAGTTTCATAGAAGAGAAAATTGGTTTCATTGTTGACTCAGTGAAACGAATACAGCAGGAACTTGCGATTTCATCCACCCTAACAGATTCAGAAGAAAAGCAATTACTCGGACAAGTGGAAAGAGATGTCCACAATGCATTGATGAAGGTAATTACAAAGGCATTTCCTGAGGATTCTGTTTCCTCAGAGGAAGAGCATCATCAGCAAGGGAAAAACAATTTTACATGGGTTTTGGATCCGATTGATGGTTCTATGAATTATCTTAGAAAATTACCTATGTATGCAATCTCGATCGGGATTCAGCACAGAGAATCAAATGTTGCCGGTGTTGTCATTATACCAGAACTAAATGATGTTTATAAGGCAATATTAGGACAGGGAGTGACTAAGAATTTATCTCGAATTCGTGTTTCTGAAATTCAATTACTCGATAGAGCATTACTCATATCTTCTTTTCCTGTTAATCGAAAAGTTATCTTACACGAAATTGTTTCCGACCTATCTGCTTTTCTCACATCTGGTAGAAGTATTCGTAGAACTGGTTCGATCGTTCTAGATTTATGCTGGTTGGCAGAAGGAAGAATTGATGGGTTATGGGAAAAGTCTGTTGGACTTTGGGACTTATCTGCAGTATCAGTTATTTTAAAAGAAGCAGGAGCGACAATTACAGACTACAAAGGAAATTATACAATTTCTTATCCAAGTGATATTGTCATTTCCAATGGATTTATTCATAATCAAATCATAGACGTTCTAAAAAAATCAAGACAAGAACTATCGCTTAATTAAAATAAGTTAGAAAATCCTATCTATATTTCAAGACCCAACTCGAATTAATAATACTCGTGTATTCTTATTTTAAAAGCATCATGGATTCATAACTAAAACGTTATATTTACTTCGTAATAAAAACATAAAATTTTAAATAGAAGACTAACGATAATGTTTTAGTTGATTTTTTGTTTTCCTTCCAACAATTTTTTTAATCCGATGTTTCTTAAATAAACCGTTTATTGCAATTTCTAATGACGCACTACCTATTAAAATACCTCTAATTAAATTTTTAGCTTTTAAAAAAGAACCATTGATTTCAGTTTAAATTATTCTAGTAAATTTGATACTATTCCATAACTTTCCTTTTTTGGTTTGGAGGGATATTTGGTTAATAATGAGATGCTAAGAAAGATGAAAGACTATAATCTACATTTGAATTCAAATGAAAAAGAATTTGATGATATTTCAAATCTCATTCAATCCCTTTTTTCAACTTCCATTGTGTTTATTGGATTTTATGAATCTGATGGGATGGTATTCAAATCTAAAAAAGGTTTTTCTGAAAGTAAAATAACAGAAAACAATCCCTTATATAATAAACTTTTTTCTACTAAACAGCCAATACATATAAATGATTTTTCTAAAGATGATCTAACAAAGAATGTTTCATTTTACTTAAATGATTTTCAAATACATTCTTTTATGAGCGTCCCTATTTTTGCACCTGAATCAGTCGTTATTGGAATGATTGGTGTAATGGAAAAAAACCCTTGTCAATTTACTAACTTGCAACTTGAAGGGCTAACAACTATTAGTCGTAATCTTGCCTACCTACTTGAAAATCGATATTTAAAAAATCAAAATCAGCATCATCCAATACGAAATCAAGACTTAATAAATGTCCAAGGGCAAATTAGAGATTTAGGAAAAGCGATAAATGAAACTGGAATTGTAGCGATAACAGACCCGAAAGGTGTTATCACTTATGTAAATGATGAATTTTGTAGGGTTTCAAAATACAACAGAGACGAACTAATTGGTAAGACGCATAAAATTATTAATTCCAAATTGCATTCGAAAGAATTTTTTCAAGACTTATGGAACACTATAAAAGCAGGTCGTGTTTGGAAGGGAGAAATTCGAAATCAAACTAAAGATGGAGAATATTACTGGGTTGATACTACGATAGTTCCTTTTATTGATTCGAGCGGTGAGATTTATCAATATTTAGCAATTCGAATTGATATCACAAAAAGTAAACTATTAGAAAAGATAATGTTAGATCAGAATGAGTTTATTCAAAAGGTAACTGATTTTATTCCGGGTATGGTTGGTTATTGGAATTCTGATTTACGATGTGCTTTTGCAAATAAAGCATATCTAGAGTGGTTTGGTAAGACTCGACAGGAGATGATTGGTCTACATATACGAGATGTTTTAGGCGAGGCAATTTATCTAAAAAATGAACCTTATATAAAAGGTGCGATATCCGGCACAATTCAAAAATTTGAACGAGCAATACCTCGTCCCGATGGAAAAGTTGGCTATACTTGGGCACAATACATTCCAGATATTTTGGATGGAGTGGTTAGAGGGTTTATCGTTTTGGTAACAGATGTGACCGAGCTGAAACAAGCTGAATTTTCTTTGCAAGCTGTCGAGCGAAAATTAAATGAAATTCTTGAGTCTATGCCGGAGGGGCTAATAGAGATTAACCACCTTGGAGAGATTGTGTATGCGAACAAAGGCGCCGCTAAGATTCTAGATATAAGTAGAGAAGAACTCTCCAGAAAATATCTTAACTCTAGAGATTGGAAACAAATAGATGTAGCTGGAAATTCTTATCCAGCAGATCAGCTTCCATTGGCACTTGCTATGTTGGAAAAAAAAGAGGTGGGTCCCATTGGACTTGGAATTATCGATCCTCAAGGCGTTCTAAAATGGTTATTAGTTCACGCAATTCCAATGTTAGATAAAGACAACCTACTCACAGGGGCGGTTGCAAGTTTTAGAGATATAACAGAGAGACATGAGTTTCAGCAAAAATTAATTAAAGCGAAAGAAGCAGCTGATATTGCGAACAAAGCAAAAAGTGAATTTCTAGCCAACATGAGCCATGAAATTAGAACACCAATGAATTCAATTTTAGGCTTTGCTGAAATTTTAAATAAAAAGATTAAAGATGAAGAGCTGAAAGAATATGCTTCTTCTATTATGACGAGTGGAAAAATTTTACTGAGACTCATTAATGACGTATTAGATTTATCAAAAATTGAATCAGGAAAATATGAATTAAATAATTCAGCTGTAAATATTAGAAGAATATTCGAAGACAAAAAAGTTCTATTTTCTCAAAAATTTGAAAGCAAAGGTTTGGAGTTATTTATCGATATAGATAAGACATTACCAGAACTTCTTGTTTTGGATGAAACAAGGTTAAGGCAAGTTTTATTAAACCTAATTGGGAATGCTGTAAAGTTTACAGAAAGAGGTTTTATTAGTTTATCTGCCAAGGTATCAAAGTGGCATGAAAATGAAAATACGATAGATCTGATCATAACTATAGAGGACACAGGAATAGGAATTCCAGAAATGGAATTAGAAAAGATATTCGAAGCATTTACGCAAAGAACAGGACAGGATCATAATATCTATGGCGGAACAGGACTTGGTTTAACAATCTCTCGAACGTTAGTAGAAATGATGAATGGTAAAATTCAAGTTAAAAGTGAAGTGGACAAAGGAACAAAATTCTTTATTAGTTTAGATAATATTGAGATTTTCTCTGAATATTCACTCAATGATGTTATTGAGGTTCAGGAAATTCATACATCATTTTCAAATATAAACTTTGAATCTGCCAAAATATTGCTTGTGGATGATATTACCGACAATCGAAGAATTGTAAAAAAGTATCTAGAGGAGTATCCAGAATTAACAATTATAGAAGCTGTAAATGGAAAAATCGCCTTTGAATATACAAAAGAGTATAGACCGGATCTAATTCTAATGGACATAAAAATGCCAGTGATGAATGGAATGGAAGCGATTCAGATATTAAAGTCTTCCCCGGAAACAAATGAGATTCCTATTATAGCGCTTACCGCATCTGCTTTTGAGCATTCTAAGGCTGAAATTCGTTCAATTTGCAATGGCTATTTACAAAAGCCTGTAAGTGGTAAAAATTTAATTGAAAAAATATTAGAATTTTTGAAACATACTACTAGTATTTATCTAAATGAAGAAGAATCCGTTGAAGAAATAAAGCCTTTAGATATAGATAAACTAAAGGATCTTTATGATACGATAAACAGAGATTTTGCGCAAAGAATTGTCGATATGTTTGATTGTATCGATATTAGCGAGATTAGAGATTTATCGAGAAAAATTCATACTTTAGCTAAAGAATATGGATATACTCCTTTCGTTCAGTGGGGACATCGATTAGAAAAGAGTGCGCAAGTATTTGATACAAATAAAATTTCAGCCTTGATAAATGAGTTTGCGAAAATAAAAGAAAATTTGAAAACGGAAATAGCCTTAAATAATAATTCAAATACTGTCAGTGATGGAAAAAATTAAAAGAGAACATCAGATACTAATTGTAGATGACAATCCTAGAAATGTTCAAATTCTAGGAAAGATTCTTTCGGATCAAGGCTATAATATATTCATAGCAACTAACGGTTTTCAAGCGCTCAAATCTCTTGAAAAGAAAATACCGGATCTTATTTTACTTGATATTAATATGCCTGAGATGGATGGATTTGAGACCTGTATTCAAATCAAGCACAATGAGAACTTTGCAGAAATTCCAATTATTTTCTTAACTGCACGAAATGAAACAGACGACATGTTGAAGGCATTTGCTATTGGTGGTGCAGATTATATAACCAAGCCTTTTAATACGCCAGAATTATTGGCACGAGTGAATCAACAACTTGCGCTTAAAGAGAAAGCAGAGGATCTAAAGCAGACAAATGAAAATAATAAAGAACTTCTACGCGTTCTTTTACATGATCTAAGAAATCCAATTGTTGCAATTGATTCGATTAATAAAATATTTAATGAGAACCCTGATGTCTATGTGGAAATGAATGATATTTTACTACAGGCGACAAACAATTGTCTAGAAATACTTGAAAGTGTTAGAAAGATGTATCGTTTGCAGGATAAAAAAATAGACCTTGAATTAAAAGATCTAAATTTATCTGAATGTGTTCATTCTTCATTGCTTATTTTTAAAAATGCGCTATTAGGAAAAGATATCAGGGTCGAGGTAGATATCCCTTCTGAAATATTTGTTCATGTTGATGCTAATTCTTTTTCTAATTCAATTTTGAATAATATCCTTACAAATGCGATTAAATTTTCTTATCCAAATTCCATAATTAAAATCAATGCTAAGGAAACAGATCTAAACGTTATTCTCTCTATCAAAGATTTTGGAATCGGGATCCCTGAAAGAATTCTGAATAATATTTTTGATGTAACAAAGACGACGAGTAGAATTGGAACACAAGGTGAGATTGGAACAGGCTATGGAATGCCGCTTGTGAAAAAATTCTTAGAAATGTTTGGTGGTAGTATTGAACTCTACTCAGTCGAGCAACCAAATAAGGATCATGGAACAGAAGCAATACTCAAACTACCCGCCGCAAAAGAAAGTTAATTTACTAAGGATTTGCTGGAATCAAAAGACTTTCAATTTTTTCGTATTGTTCAATCGACATATTCACATATTGGCCTGTGACGGCAAAGTATTTGTCTAACGGTTTGATCGCTTTAATTGATAACTTTGTTGTAAGTCTAGTCTCTTTCGAAAAAATATCTACAATAATGATTGAGCCCATTTGGAAAATTCTCGAAAAATGTTTGTTCAAAGAATGTAAAAAAGTTACTTCGCTCTCGGATATTTGAATCACTTTACAAATTTCTTTTGATTCTTCATGATTTTTATAATCACTAATTTCTTTTTTTATAGAGGATGCTGCTAGTCCGACTAAGTTAAATGAATTTAGGTCTAAACGTTTATTGTTTTGAACTTGAACATAGCCAATGATGATAAACTGTCTATACTTAATTGGAACACAAATTTCTGCTTTAAATAACTCTGCATTTTTATCGGCTCTGAGCATTCGATTGTATTCATTATAGGGAACAGAAATGGATGGCGTAGATTCAGGAGCTTCTCTATTTAAAATAACAATAGGTTGATCGAAGCTCTTCATTAGACGCATTCTCTCATCTTGCTTATCCTGAATTACTACATTGTATCTATCAAAAAGATGTCTTAGCCGATTGTAATTTGATTTTAGAACCTCTTTAATATGATCATCACCTAAAAAGATAGTCACTTCGTTCATGCTGATGATATTACTGATTCTAATTTCCTTACTTGTGCTCTCTTCGGGCTGTTTAATTGTCTCAGGAGTTCCAAGTGCGGCCATAGCCATTTTCTTATTTGTGTTCATACGTGTTTATTTTTACGAGGAAAGAGTTTTACAAGTCAAGAAAATTATTTTTTTATATAAATTATCAAATGTATTTTCTAATACTTTCGAGTCTTTTATCGCTTTGATTCAGGATAGGGATTTTTTAATTTGCTTTCAATCTATTTTCGACTTATTAGATATTTCTGAATCTCTAAAAAATTAGGTCGATTATATGGATTTGAATCTAAGCATTGATTTCTTAGTCTCTCTAATTTTTGTATGAACGGTTTATCTGAGTTAACCGCTATTCTAAGATTCAATAAGTCATCAACTAGACATCCAAATGCTCTTATCTCTAGCTTTGCAAATTTCTCAAATGCTTTAGAATGATTTGAGAAACTGGTTGCGGCACCAAAGTCTCCAATGTATGTTCTTAATTGATTTCTATTAAACATCATATTGTGTGCGTATAAATCACCGTGTAAAATTTGAAGCGAATGCAAATGATTTAAAGCATTCGAAATATCCAATAAAATATGGAGGATTTCTTCTTCAGAATAAATGAGCCCATTTTTAAAACTATCACGAGTGCAGGTTTGAAAATTAGGAGGATCACCAACCTTAGAGAAGCTATCAGGAATTAACTCTAGTAGAATCCCTTCTCTTCTATCTGGATGTTGATTTATTTTACCAATTACTTTTACAATATTCGGATGTTCACCTGTGGATAGACAGATATTCATTTCGTCTATCGGATATCCATCACTTGTTATTTCTCCTTTGAATACTTTGACTGCAATCATTTCTGAAGAATTTCTCAGTCTAGCTTTAAATATATCACCTGAAGCACCAGATCCTAATTTTTCTAAAATTTCAATGTCACTCCATGATTTTTCTTTAAAAGATTTATTTGGAGTGATTGGAGGTAAACAAGGATTTGCTGCAATCGCAATCCATGAAAGTCTAGAAATGCTCATGAGTGGTTCTGGTATTTGGATAAGTTGATTCGCTGCAAGTCTAATTAATTCTAAGTTTTGACAATTGGATATTTCGCTTGGTATTGTATAGATTTGATTGCCAGATAACATTAATTTTTGTAGAATACTACAATTTCCAATGCTCTTTGGAATTTGCGTTAATTTGTTATTTGTCAGTATTAACCAGCGTAATTTTTCAGGGAATGAATTCTCTTCTATTTGAGAGATTTGATTATTTTTAAAACCGATTATATCTAAGTTTTTACATTGTGCTAAAACTTTTGGGAACTTTTCGAATTGATTATCTGATAAAAATAAAATCTTTAAATTTTGAAACTTATTAAAATCATCTGGTAGACTAGATAGTTGATTTCCAGATAAGTCTAAAATTTCCAAAGTTGCGGCTAATTGGTATAATTCGTTGGGTATACTTTTTAAATTATCTGAAAGTTTAAATTCTTTTAAATTCATTCCATCCTAATCTAACATTCGAAATTAAAAACTTCAATCCTCTCTGTTATAAGAATACTTTTATAAAGTGAGCATCCTGTTTTCTGAACAAGTATTTTAAAACAAATCCTAAAGTCCAATGATTTCTACATTAGAATACTTTCCAGAATAGAGAAAGGAATCTATAAATGAATCATCACATTATTTGAATGCCAGTCTTTATATATGATAAAATTTCCTCTAGCAACACTCTCTTGCGCAATGGTTACTAAACCCTTTTTCGTTTTATTAGGCTTTGAATACAAATCGCGTCTGCATAAAAAAGAGGAATAAGAGAAAGAAGTAGGTTGGAATGTTTTCTGTATTTTAATGCAAGCAAATTGATGTAAAAATACAATATATAAATATGGATAAAACTATTTATATATATAGTAATAATATATTTTCCTTTTGTGGTCTAGGTCTATAGGATTGGATCTTAGTCGCAAAATAGTAGTTTATCTATATTTATTGACATAAATAACTCTATAAAAATATAGTTGCCACGGAACCGAAAATGTTTATAAAAATACCAATTTTAGTTTTGTTACTATCCCTATCTCTTAACGCACAAGAATCTTCTGAATCTTTGAATCCAAATAAAAAAGTAGATGAGGATATGGAGTCTTCTGTTGAAAAAAAAGTTACAGAGAGAAAAGGGAGAAAATTTTTTCTCTGGGGATACAATAGATCTGCCTATTCACAGAGTGATATTAATTTTGAAGGTCCTGGCTATAAATTTACTTTACAAAGTGTGAATGCATCAGACAAACCAGAAAAAATCGATAGCACCTACATCAATCCATATACTTTTGATGTTCCTCAATTCAATTGGCGTTGGGGAAAATACATCACGGATGCAATTTATTTTTCATTTGGTCATGATCATATGAAATATGTTATGAAGAGAGGACAAGATGCAAGTATCTACGGTTATATTTCTCCTTATGCTTTGCAAGAGAAACATTTTTATGCTTCTCCTGATATATTAGTATATTTATATTTATTTCCTCAAACTGCTAATTCTTATTCTGGTGTGCATTTAGGTGAAGGTGTAAAGGTAACTCCCGATTTATTAAAATTTGAACACACGGATGGTTTGAATTACTTCAGTGCAGATATTGGAATTACACACGCTCTATGGGAATCTGCTGATGGAAAACATGCTTTTAGTATTAACGCTGCGGTCGGAACTGGTCCCGTTGTCTTAAAGAGTGATGTAAGACTCTTTGGAGAAGGTAAGAATAATAAATATAATATTGGAGGGTATGGTGTATCAGGTAACGTTGGTTTTCGTTTTGATTTTAATAAAAGATACTTTATTGATACAACTGTTAGGGGAGGCTACTTCGATTTAATGCATGTGCAGACAACAGGTAGATCACAAGATCGTGCAAATCAGAATTTTTATTTTATGGAAATCATCGCAGCAGTTGGTTATAATATTTTTTAATTTTCTCTAAACTCTAAAACATCAAAAGCGCATTCCCCTATTATTAAACTGTTAGTAGAATGCGTAAAAATAAGTAATTCTACTCGCATTCTAGAGAGATAGATTGACATTCCATCCACTTAATTTGCAATTATTAAAGTGAATCGGTATAGACAAAAATTTTCCTTTTTATAAAGAATGTTAAGCAAGTTATGGAATTACTAGTAATTATAATTTTAATCCTACTGAATGGGATATTTTCGATGTCGGAAATATCACTTGTTTCAGCTAAGAAAAATCGTTTAGAAGCCTCAGCTAAAAAGGGCAGTCATGGAGCTAAAGTCGCTCTAGAGTTGTCTAGTTCTCCAAACCGTTTCTTATCAACTGTTCAGATTGGAATTACTCTAATTGGGATTTTAACTGGTATATTCAGTGGTGAAAATATCACAAAGGATTTAGAAGTTGATATTGCAAAGTTTGAATTTTTTACACCTTATGCTCACCCTATCGCAGTTGGATTTGTTTTAGTATCCATTACTTTTTTCTCACTTGTGTTTGGTGAATTGGTTCCAAAGAGAATTGGACTAACGTATCCTGAAAGCATTGCAAAATTGATTTCACAACCAATGAGAATTTTATCTATAGTGACTGCACCTTTTATTTGGTTATTGATTCAAACAACGGAATTAGTTTTAAAGTTACTGCAAATTTCTCCCTCTAAAGAGAATAAAGTGACAGAGGATGAGATAAAAGCAATTATCCGTGAGGGAACTGAGGATGGAGAAGTTCAAAAAATTGAACAGGATATTGTGGAAAGAGTTTTTTATATTGGAGATCGCAGAGTAAGTTCCCTGATGATACATAGAAGTTCAATGATATTTCTCGAATCGACTTTCTCAAAAGAACAAGTTAGAAGAACTATTACAGAAGATCTTCATTCAATTTATCCTGTTTATGATAAGCACCCGGATAATATTGTAGGTGTCGTTAGTCTTAGAAGTCTATTTTTAAACATTGACCGAGATGATTTTAGTATACCTCAATTATTACAAGAACCTATTTATATTATGGAAAATACTTCCGCTTATAAGGCACTTGAAAAATTTAAGAAAACTAACGTCCATTATGCACTTGTTGCAGATGAATATGGAATGCTACAAGGAATTGTGACTCTTGATAATATTTTGAAAGCGTTAATAGGTAACGTATCAGACTTTAATCAATATGAATTAAAATTTGAGAAAAGAGAGGATGGATCTTGGATTGCAGACGGTTTATATCCGCTACATGATTTTTTAGAGATTTTCGAATTAGATGAATTAGCACAAAATTATGAGAGTAATACTTTAAGTGGATTAATATTAAATGAACTCACTCATATCCCCAAGGAGGGAGAAAAGCTAAAATGGAAAAATTTTGAAATTGAAATCCTTGATATGGATGGAGTAAAAATTGATAAAGTGCTGATAAAAAAGATCGCTTAATCCCTTAGTTTTAATTCTCTTTTTATCGAATCTGATCCTTCGTGCTTAAATATTAAACTAATCTTCTTATTTTGTAGCAGAGTTGTTATAAACTATAGTCAAGACTCAAGTTAATTTCTTCTTGTCTATATAGTTAATTCTATTTTTTTATTTACACTTTCGTTTTATCCTCATTCAATCTTGTATCTGAATTAATTAGTTATGACTTCCATCCCTGGTTATCAAATCACTGAAACATTAAAAGAGGATTCTAGCTTTATTATTTGGAGAGGTCTAGATTCCCAAAATAGACCCGTTATTTGTAAAGTCTTAAAATGGGAGTCGATTTCTTTAAAAGAAAAGGCAGCTCTTCGAAATGAATATGAGATTTTAAAAAAATTAGAGGGGAAACCCTTTGTTATCCGCGCCTATGAACTAATAGAGCGAGAAGATTTACATGCAATCATTTTAGAGGACTTTGGTGGAAAATCAATTCGTGCTCTCTTAGAAGAAAGGCAATTTACACTTGCTGAAATTTTAAAAATTGGAATTGCTTGTTCCTCCGCACTCATCGAAATTCATGGAAGCGGAATTATTCATAAAGATATTAATCCTGCAAATTTAGTTTTGAATCCTCAGAATGGCGATCTACGTGTAATTGATTTTGGAATTTCTGAAACTATTTCTATTAAATCTCTTGGTCTGAACAATCCTGATCGCTTAGAAGGAACGATTCTTTATATTTCACCTGAACAAACGGGTAGGATGAATCGAAATATTGATCAAAGATCAGATTTATATTCACTTGGAGTTACACTCTATGAGTTATGTTGCGGCAAAGTGCCATTTATCTCAGATGATCCTCTAGAAATTATTCACGCACATATCGCAACTTATCCACCTGATCCTAACTTTGTAAACCCAAACCTACCAAAAACTTTTTCTGATATAATCGTAAAACTAATGGAAAAGATTGGAGAGGCAAGATATCAATCCGCTCTAGGGCTTCGCTTCGATTTAGAGAGATGTTTAAATTCTCTAATAGAAAAAGGAACAATTGATGACTTTGCGATTGCACAGAGAGATTTTTCATCTAACTTTCATATTCCGCAGAAACTCTATGGCAGACAAGAGGATATAATAAGTCTCTTTGATGCCTATACCAATGCTTTCGAAGGTGCTAGGAGCATAGTTTTAATTGATGGTTTATCGGGAACCGGAAAATCTGCTTTGGTTCATGAGTTATTCAAAATATTAAAGAATTTTCAAGGCGTTAAAACATATTATATTGCAGGAAAATTTGATCAATTTCAAAAAAGTATTCCGTATAACGCTTTTAATCAAGCATTTAATTCTTATATAGCATTCGTTTTATCAGAGAACAAGGAATATATTTTATCCAAAAAAAATGATATCCTGAAGGCAATGGATGGGAATGGAAGTGTCTTACTGGAAATAATCCCTTCACTTGAATTAGTTACTGGAAAGTTGGATAAAATGGATGAGCTAGATCCAACGCAAGCTCAGAATCGACTATATTATATTTTTAAAAAATTTCTTCTTACGATTTGTAACGAAGCCAATCCAATTGTATTATTTATTGATGACTTACAATGGGCTGATTCTGGCTCCTTAGGACTTATTAAAATTTTATTAAATGATCCTGATATAAAACATTTACTTTTTATTGGAGCTTACAGGACAAATGAAGTTTTAAAAACGCACCCACTTTCAATTATTATTGAGGATGCGATTGAAGATGGAAACGAGATAACCCAACTTACGGTTGGAAATTTAAATATACATGATATTAGAACTCTTCTCGCAGAGACTTTGTATAATAAAGAGGAAGAGGTTGCAGATTTGGCTGAGCTAGTCTTAGCTAAAACTTCTGGAAATGCGTTCTTTGTGAATCAGTTTCTTCGTTCTCTTTATGAAAAAAAATTAATCTACTTTGACGATAAAGACCAAACTCAAAATCCAAAATGGAAATGGGATTTAGAAAAAATTATTCTGGAAAAGATAACGGATAACGTTGTATCTTTGATGACAGAGAAAATTGTTGAGCTTTCGAGTGAGGTTGTCTACTTGCTTCAGATAGCTGCTTGTATTGGAATTCGCTTTCGGTTGCAAATACTATCTCTTGTTATTCAAAAAAACTTAAGAGAAACATTTTTAATTCTTTGGGAAGCTATTCAGAAAAATCTATTAGTTCCTGTTGGTGAGTATAAGATATTTTTAACTTCGAATGAAGTTATAGGATCTAGAGATATAGATTTGGAAATTAATTTTATACATGATCGAGTTCAACAATCTGCCTATAGTTTAATAAAAGAAGATGATCGCAAGAAGATTCACCATCAGATCGGAAAGATTTATTTTCAGGAGTTAAGTTTAGAAGATAGGAAGGATCGAATTTTTGAAATTATCCATCATTTGAATTATGGTTCTGATTTAATTATCAGTCAGAATGAAATTTCTGATTTGATACATTTAAATTATTCAACCGGTAAAAGAGCAAAGCAATCGGGAGCATATGAGGCATCTCTCTCTTATTTTCAGAAAGGACTTGAGTTAATGAGAAGGATTGGAGCTGACTCTGAAGTCTTAAAACTTCGAATTGATTTTTTATCAGAGGCTGCTGAAACAAGTTGGTTATTGAGTCAAATTGGTGGAATGACCGCATTTTCAGAAGAAGTGTTAATGTCTGGGAAAACTCCATTTGAAAAAATTAAAGTCTACAAGGTTTTAATAACGTATAACGTTTCAATGGGGAATGGTATCATTGCTTTAGAAAAAGCAAGTGAAATTCTAAAAGAATTTGGTGTTGGGATAAATATATTTCCAAACCAGATTGAAATTGTAAAAGAACTAATTAGGATGAAATTTGCCCTGATCGGAAAGAAAATTTCAGATTTAGCTAATCAAAAACTCTTAGAGGATAAGAAGCAATTAGCGATCATTGATTTACTTTCAATAGCAAGTTCTCCTGCTTATACTGCATCGCCTAACCTTTTACCAATATTAATTTTTAAACAGGTTTATATGTCAGCAAAGTTTGGAATTGCAGAAGCTTCTCCATTTGCCTATATGTCAATGGCATTGATTAGTTGTGGGGCGTTAAACGATATAGAATCAGGTTATGAATTTGGTAAATTAGGTCTTAAACTTTTAGAAAAGAATCCATCTCCCGAAATTGGACCAAAGACCAATGTTGTTTTTAATACGTTCGTTCGTTTCTGGAAGGAACATCTACGAAATACATTGGGTCCATTATTAGAAGCATATAAAAAGAGTTTGGATGTGGGTGATTTGGAATTCGCAGGAATTGGTTGTTATATATATACATTGCATTGTTTTCATACTGGAAGGGACTTGGGAACATTGATTCGAGAAATGAAGAATTATAGTGAAATCCTTGATAGTCTAAATCAATCTGACCGCCTACCTTATCATAGAATGTTACATCAGTTAGTCGCAATCTATTATGGATCATCCCATGAGCCAGATAAATTCAGAGGAGATATATATGATCCTGAAGAGGAAATCCCTGTTCACTTAAAAAGAAAAGATAGAACTGCAATCTTTACAGTTTATTTTTGTAAAGGATTAGCAGCCTATAACTTTGGAAAGATGAAGCTTGCGATAGATAGTTTCAATCAAGCTTTGGAAGATCAGGAAGCTGTGGTTGCTTCGCCGAATCTTCCAGTATTGTTTTTTTATCTTTCATTGGCTTATATTGGTTATGCGAAAGAAACAAAAGTTGAGAAAAAAGCTTTAAAGAATATAAAATCAAATCAGAAGAAATTAAAATTTTGGAGTAAATATGCCCCAGAAAATTTTCTTCATAAATACTATTTGGTAGAGGCAGAACTTGCAAATCTTCTTGGAAATGAAGATAAGGCAAAGCAACTCTATGATTTAGCAATTCTTCACGCTAGAAAAAATGAATATATAAATGAAGAAGCGTTAGCTTGGGAGTTGGGCGGAAAATACTATTCGGGAAAAAATGAAATCTTGGCTGAAATGTTTCTGCAAAAAGCCTATACCTGCTATATGAAATGGGGAGCATTTGCAAAGACTAAAAATCTTGAAACGTTATATCCAGGTTATATCCGAAGTTTAAAGGGTTCACAGCCCTATCGAGATACATCAATTTCCAAGACTCACTCTATGAGAAAATCTACGATGCTCGTAACATCATCAAATCGTATGGACTCTTTAGATATAAATTCAATTTTAAAAGCTTCACAAGCATTATCGAGTGAAATCGAACTTCCTATTTTAATTACTAGATTAATGCGTCTTATGGCAGAGAATGCAGGTGCAGAAAAAGGTTATTTGATATTAGAAGAGGATGGAGAATATTGGTTAGAGTCTAAATACGGAGCGGATAATGGTGATTTTGCGAGAGTTAAACTTTCTGAATTCGAAAATATTCCTAGCTCAATTGTAAACTATGTAATTAATTCCAAATTGTCTATTATGCTAGAGAATGCAACAGATCAGTCAGCACATACAGATGATTACATTAAAACCCTAAAGCCAAAATCAATTCTTTGTATGCCTCTTCTCAATCGAGGAGAAATGACTGGTATTTTGTATTTAGAAAATAACTTAATTGCGGGTGCATTTACAGAACAAAGTCTGAATATATTATCTCTTCTTTCTTCACAGGCATCTATTTCAATTCAGAATGCAAGATTCTATAAACATTTAAAGAGAGTTAACCAATCATACGAGAGATTTGTTCCGAGAGAATTTCTACAACTGTTAGATAAGAAAAGTATATTAGATGTTGATCTCGGACAATTTACGGAAAGGGAAATGACAATCTTATTCGGTGATATTAGAGATTTCACTCAATTGTCCGAGGAAATGACTCCAGAGGAAAATTTTAAATTTATCAATTCATTTCTAAGAAGAATGGAACCTGCAATTTCTAAAAATAATGGATTTATAGATAAATACATTGGTGATGCGATAATGGCACTTTTTAAAAAAGCGGATGATGCCTTGTTAGCTGCAATTGATATGAGATCAAATTTATCCATCTACAATATGCATAGAGAGAAACATAACTATCAACATATTCGAGTTGGAATTGGAATTAATACTGGAGATTTAATGCTTGGAACGATAGGTGGAAAGGCTCGTATGGATGGAACTGTAATTTCCGATGCAGTGAACCTAGCTGCGAGAATCGAATCTCTAACTAAGACGTTTCACGTGCCAATATTAATCTCAGAATTTTTAGTAGAGAAACTAGAAAACCGAAATCAGTTTTATATTAGAGAAATTGATCGCTTGCGTGTAAAAGGAAAACAGAAACCTGTAACAATGTATGAGTGTTTTAACTGTGATAAACAAAGCGTCATCGATCGTAAGCTTGAATCAATGGAACTTTATATAAAAGGTCTAAACGCATTTCGGGAAGAGAATTTTTATGAAGCAATCGATTTCTTTAATGAGTGTCAAGTAATTTGCCCTGAGGATCCAATTCCGGTAATTTATATCAATAGATGTAGTCAAATGATTAGAGATCGAAATAGTAAGCAAAATAAAGAAAAATTTGCTTTAGATGAAATTGGTTCAAGAAAAGCCCTGTTGATTGATGATAATGCGGCTTTCTTGGAAATAACGTCTCATGTTTTTTCTAAGAAAGGTTATGATGTTTTAACAGCGGAATCAGAAAAGACGGCTCTTTTGAAGTATGAGAATTTTTTACCTGATATTGTTTTTACAGATTTACATCTTTCCGAGGGAACTAGTTATACATTGATTCAATCCATTCGTAGGATTGCGAATAGCTACAATAAGAATTTAATAATTGTTATGACATCGGCAGATGAATCGGAAGAAATTGAGGAAACTTCTAGAAAAATTGGAGCAGACTTTTTTATGAAAAAACCGATTGCATTTGATGAACTTTTTCAAAAGCTAAAAAATGCAATCGCTGAGTCCGAAAAATTATAAACTACAGTTAGGTCTTTTCCCTTTTTCTAATGCTTCTTTATAAAGTTTATCAGCATCTGGAATTTTTTCATTTAACTGTTTCATTCGAGTTTCATCGGATGGATGAGTAGACATGATTTCCATTGGTTTAGAACCTCCCATGGCAGCCATATTCTTCCAAAGATCAATACTTTCCTTTGGATCAAATCCAGCTTTTGCCATGTATTCGAGTCCTAAGATGTCTGCTTCGCTTTCATGTTTGCGCGAGAATGGAAGCATTACTCCAAATTTAGCTCCAGCGCCTATCGCTCCCATTACTGCAGCGTTATTTCCAGAGGCTGCTCCAACGGCTCCCATACCTTTATTTACGATTTGAGAATCAGAGACTCTTTCTGCTCCGTGTCTAGCAAGAACATGTGCAACTTCATGTCCCATAACGGCAGCTAGTTGGCCACTTGTTTTAGCAACAGGAAGAATTCCTGTATGAACTCCAATTTTGCCTCCTGGCAATGCAAACGCATTTGGTGTCTCATCTCGAAATACAACAACTTCCCAAGATTGAACCCCAGTATCATCGTTGATCACTCCAAGAATTGCATTCGCAATACATTTAACATATGCATTTTGACGTGCACCTGTTTCAATAGGAGTTTTGGATTTGATTTCTTGAAATGCATCAGTGCCAGCTTGATTCATTTCGGCGTCCTTTACTAATAAGATTCTACTTCTTCCTGTTGGGGAAGTAGCACATGTAATCCCGAATAAGAGAATTGTATAGAGTGTAATTAATTTTAGATTTTTCATAGATACAATAGTTAAAAAAAACAAATCACTGGAAAGGAAAAAATGATTTGAAACTTGACAAAAAAGAATACTTAACATATATATAGTAATATCTAAACTGAATATGACCTCTGTTATATTCAAAAAAGGAAATCTTTATGGCAAAAAAAATTGTTTTTGTCCTTTTAGGACTGGTGGCGCTGATTCTGATTATACCTGCGATGATGAAATCTACGTTTAAAGTTGAACGTTCGATTGAAATTGCTCGACCCGCGGAAGTTATTTTTCCTCAAATTTCAGACTTTAATAGGATGAAGGAATGGAGTATTTGGGCAAAAAATGATCCCAATCAAAAGTATGTAGTAACTGGAAATCCAGGAGCAGTTGGTCATAAGCAAGAATGGGATGGAAAGATCAATGGAAAAGGAACACAGGAGATAACAGCCATTGAAACTAATAAATACATTACAACCAAACTTACATTTCTAGAGCCAAATAAAATGGAATCAGTTGCTAAGCAAGTTTTAGAGCCTACAGCCAATGGAACAAAGGTAATCTGGAGCAATGAGGGTAATCTAGATTATCCGATGGGACGACTTTTTGGACCTTTTATTGATGGCATGGTTGGTCCGGATTTTGAGAAAGGACTTTCTAACTTAAAACAACTAGTGGAAAAATAAGAGCCTTTAAAATTGAGGTTGTGTAAAATAAGAAAAAGATTAATTTGAATTTATGATATTACAGGCTATTGTAGATGTATTGAAAAATTCAGGAATCATTTCGAAAATTTGTATTTTACATAACCCAATTTTTTAAAAATGAATTCAGTAATTTTCTTTGATGGTGTTTGTAATTTATGTAATGCTTCTATCAATTTTATAATTGATCACGATAAAAAACAATTTTTCCTATTTAGTTCCCTCCAGTCTAATTTTTTTAAAGTATTGCTTTCTTCCAATTTGGATGAGTATAAAATCTCTAATCAAAACGGATTAGAAAAAGTAACCCCTTCTATACAATCAGAACTTCAATCTTTGAATTCAATTGTTTATCTTGAAAACAAAATATTCTATACGAAATCGGATGCGGTGATTCGAATTGGTTCTCATCTAGGAGGTTTATTTTCCTATTCTTATTTTTTTAAAATATTTCCAAAGTCGTTTCGAGATGGAATCTATGAATGGATTGCTTCAAATAGATATAAGTGGTTTGGAAAAAAGGAATCGTGTAGGATTCCGACTCCTGATTTAAAAAAAAGATTTCTAGATTAAATCCTTATCAGATTTGGAAAATGCGAATAAATCAATAAAATCAAGTTCGGCAGAACTCTCATCGTTACATCTCCTTCGCCCCACTTACGCCAATTGCCATTTTAATGACAATGGGAGAAAATCTCTTCAGAAAGCTTCTCTCTGCTTATATAAAGCAAGCTTAAATTTAACTTAGCCACGAACTGACGTTAGTTGCCGCTTATAGTTAGATTTAATATAAATCTTATATCCAAAGAGAATCGAGGATAATGCAATAAATAACCAAACTAATAAATTTCCATACAATAAATAAAAAGTAGGTCCTGATGATATCACGTCGACGGGTCGCGAATATCGATCATAGCTCAAAAGGGGAGTGAATTTATTGTTCACAATTCTTCCTAAATGATCAACAAAAGCAGAAGTGCCTGAATTTGTTCCTCGAACCATCCAACGTCTAAATTCAATAGAACGAAGTCTTGCCAAATCAAGATGTTCGTAACTTTCAACTGTGTTTCCATACCATTTATCGTTTGTGATATTTACAATAAAATCAGGCATTTCATTTTTATAAAACTTTCGGACAAATTCCGGTAGAATTACTTCGTAACAAATGAGAGGTAAAAATTTTCCAGCAGGCTCTAGTTCTGTAGCATTTTCTTTATAATACTCTCTTTGTGTCTGCATATTCATAAAACTAGAGTCAATCCATCTTAAATGAGGTTTGTTAAATTTAACATCTGTCTTATTTTTAAAATATGTGATAAGATTTTGCTCTTCGCCCGGAAGAAATCTTCCGATTTGTGGAATGATTTTATATAAGATTGGAAATGTTTCACCTAACGGTATATATTCTCCGAAGGCAAGTAAATACGATTTTCTATAAAATTCACCTCTATTTCCATTTGGGTCAAAAAGTGTAGAACTATTATGAAAGCGTAAATTTTCAACGCTAGGTTTATTATCAACAAAGGAAGCATCGATTTCATTGAAATAAATATTTGTTTTAAAACGGTTGCTTAGTTGAAAAATTAATGATTCAAACCTAGGCCAATAAACTAGATCATATGTGGTTGTCTCGGGAGCATTGCGAGTGGAATAAAAAGGAACTCCGGATTCAGGAAGAACGACTAAATCTGGTTTTTCATTTTCAGAACCTTCGATCACTAATTTTTCGATTCGGTTCATCAAAGCTTCCATTGTTTCTCGAACTCTACCATCTCTGAATTCAAGAGGAGCATCTGGTTGGATGATCAAAACTTGTCTTGTTGCAATTGGCTCAACATGACTCCATTTCCAATATAAATACCCTCCAAGTAAGGCGAATAACGCTAATATATTTACTGTCTTTACTAAATAAAGCTTTGTGAGTGATTTATATTTTTTTGACTTTGATTTGATAATGATCCAAATTGGATATTGAAAGAAAGGATATGATATAATAAATACTAAGATTGATAGACCATAAACACCAGTGTATTCTACAACTTGCGATAAAATAACATTACCCGCTAATAGATTCCCATAATACCAAGGAAAAATTTGCCATGTAAAAAATTCTGCCAGTATAATACATAAGCCAGGAAGAATTAAGTTGTGCCTTCCAATTTTCTTTTTTAGAAAACTGAATAAAGCCATAAAAACACCAAACTTCCAATTTACAATTAAGCAGTAGAGCAAGAAAAGAGGAATAGCTATGAAAAAAGGAAAACCTCCAAAGACAACTAACATATAGTTGATCCAGTAATAGGAGCAAAAACAAAAAACAATGGAAAAGAGTAATCCTTTTTTTAATAGAACTTTGTATTGTCCCCGATACTTTTCTTCTATCCAGAAGAGTCCAAAGGGAGCAATAAAAACTAACTCACTGATACCATAAGGAGCAAAAGATAGCGTTGAAAAAATACCTACCCAAAAATAACAGAATGTATTAAAAAATTTGGAATTTTTAAAACGCGTAAACATATCGCGCATATCGTCTATTGCCTTACTAGTAAAGAAGGTCTATATCCTTCTGGAGCTTCATACCCAAGTAAATCTAAAACAGTAGCAGCAATATTTGCAAGACCCGCATCTTTCTCGTCTTTTAATTTCCATCTATTCTCTTTATCATAGATAACGAGATTTACAGGATTTAAAGTATGACTTGTTTTTGGGACAGGCTTTTCTCCTACCGTTTGAACATTGCCTTTTTTATCCAATTGATACATCTCATCTGCATTTCCATGATCTGCTGTAATCAAGAGTGTATATCCATTTTGGTCACAAGCATCTTTTAAACGTGAAATACAACTATCTAAAAACTCTAGGCCTCTTACTGTTGCAGAATAATTTCCTGTATGACCGACCATATCGCCGTTTGCATAATTTACTCGAACAAAATTATATTTTTTTGATTCTAAAGCTTTTATCAAGGCATCTGTTATCTCTTTTGCTTTCATTTCAGGAGCTTGATCAAATGGAATAACGTCAGACGGTATTTCTTGAAAAGTTTCTAAGCTTTTATCTATATATCCACTTTTATTACCATTCCAGAAAAATGTGACGTGCCCATATTTTTGTGTCTCTGAAATTGCAAATTGATGGAGTTTCTCACTGATTAGATATTCGCTTAATGTTCTATCGATTGCAGGTGGGGAAACGAGATACTTATCGGGAAGTTTTAAGTCGCCATCATATTGCATCATTCCTGCATAAAAAACATCTGGTTTAGGTCCTCTGTTAAATTTGTCAAATTTCTCAGCTGTCATCGCGAGGCTTATCTCAATGGCTCTGTCTCCTCTGAAATTAAAAAAGACGACTGAATCTCCATCAGTTATTTTTCCGACAGGACCTTTTTCGTCTGCTATAACAAAGCCCGGAAGGTATTGATCGATGACTTTGGGATCTTCTTTTCTAAAGGTTTCGATTGCTTCTTCTGCTGATTTAAATGTTCTACCTTCGCCTTTTACATGGAAATTCCAACCTCTTTCAACCATCGACCAGTCTGCCTCATAACGATCCATGGTTATTGTCATACGACCACCGCCGGATGCAATTTTTATGTCAAAGTTATTATCTCTTTTTTCGGATAAGAATTTCTCGAAAGGAAGGACATACTCTAGTGCAGATTTTTCAGGCACATCTCTTCCATCTAATAAAATATGAATACGAACGGATTTAACACCTTCTTTCTTTGCTGCTTCAATTAAGGCTTTTAAATGATCAATATGGCTATGAACATTTCCGTCAGATAAAAGACCTAAAAAATGTAATGTTGAGTTTTTTGTTTTTACGTTAGTTACTAGATCTTTCCATACTTTGCCTTGAAATAACTCACCAGAATCTATTGAGTTACTGACAAGCTTGGCTCCTTGATCAAAAATGCGACCACAACCAAGAACATTGTGACCAACTTCGGAATTTCCCATGTCATCATCTGATGGCATTCCGACTGCTGTTCCATGTGCTTTTATATGAATTGTAGAATGATTGTTCCAAAGGTTATTTAATGTTGGAAGATTTGCACCAGCGATCGCATTGCCTGCATTTGCATCTTTTTTGGTATATCCTACACCATCTAGAATGACTAATAGGACTTTGTCAGTTGTTTTTAAATTTTGCTTTTTTACTAATCGTAACATAAATACCTCAACTCATTCAAGGATGATTTTATTTCGAGATATATGTCAACGGGAAAATCTGTGATTTAATCTAGATTCTGAAACCAGTTTCGCATTGATTTATTAGAGATTGCTAATGTTTGGCAATAGACAGTAACAAAAAATGAATTCTAATTTGAATATACTTTTTCTTATTAATGAGTAAGATATATTTCATTCTACTCTTAAACTTAAAAGGTATTATACATTCGAGTAAAGAAAATTAATTACTGACCTTACGCAAAAGATAGAAATTGATAAGTATGATAAAGGAATTTAGAATATTAGATGAAGCTAATAAATTAATAAATTCAATAGCCTCCGATAGCTCGGCTGCTGTAGAGCGAAAAGCGATGGGAGGAAAGCCCGCCACTAGGCGCAAACTTCATTTGAACGTTTGGCTCACCCAAACTCACTCATTGCTTTTGTTAAGCAATGATAATGTAAGGTGAGTTAATTAATATTCTTCGTTATAAGTTGAGTTGCATAAGAGGCCATTAAGCCAATACCTTCCGGCTGATCACAACTGTAGATTCGAACTCCCATACTTGTTCCAGGGACATCACCCTTAGATTTTTTAACGTTTTTTACACCAGCATAAAATAAGTAGTGTTTCTTGTTAATAGGGATTGAGAATGCAACCTTGCAACCAGATTCAAGAAATGAGTAATCTTTAATAGTAGAAAGAAATAAACCCAATCCTCTACCATCTTGACTGATATCAACTGCATCCTCTTTAGGTGAGAACATTTTCCATTCTTTCACATACGATAGTTCCAATTCAAAAGTAAAATCTTCACATCTAGATGCAATAAAGTTTACTAACTGTCCGATACCTAGTGGAGACTCAATATCATTTTGTAAATATTCATTACCAAGATTTGGTAGACTGCTGAGTAATTCTACGTATCCTAATAATGCGTTACCCGCTCCAAAGAATGGAACGATTAAAACAGATTTGACATTTTCCAATAAATGGTTTTGAACAATTGCATCAATGTTTTGTGGTTTAAATTTTGTGATTGGATTAAAAAAAGCTCTTTCTGTGTAGAATTGCTTTTTATAGGCATCTCTTAAGAAATATGAATTTTTCGTATCGGCTAATGCATTTAACAGAGGAGTATCCGCTGCATAATAAAAACCAACTCTAACTTTTGTAATAAAATATCCAAATTGATTGAGAGATGTTTCCAGCATAACCTGGAATTTTTGAATCGTTTGTGTAATCATTGATGTCTTTCCATACAAAGAAAGAACGGAAGTTAGATCTAATTGTGGAGCATAGTGTAGATTGAGTAATTTAATATTTTTGATGGTTGCTCTAGCTGCTGATCTTTCTAGAGGTTCTATAATAACTTCGATTACATGGTATAAATCATTTCTATATGGATTCTCTTGTTTGATTCTTACTTCGATTTTGTTTTCCTTCATGATCACTACTAGAAGGTCTGGCTTGCCCATTTCTTCGCCATCCATTGGTTCTAGAGTGATATTGACTGAATTGTTTAAGTCTTTTTCAGATGTTACTTTAGTGATTACATATCTTTTGTCTTCGTGAACTGAATTTACTGCTTTGCTGATAAGTCTGCTTAGGATAGTAGATAATGTCTTTTGCTCTTTTAAAATATATTTCTTCATAATTTGAACAATCCTTGTAATTAAATCGAATTTTCTGTTTTAAACCTGTTTCGATAAAGAAAGTGAAAGAGATTCTAATACATTCCTTGAAAACGCAAGCATTTTTTCTATTTTTGGAAAGTTTATTGTACTAGGACAGATCATAAACTCAAAGTAACCCTTCTCTTTCAGAATTATGCACCCAACCAATCCCTTTTTCTGCGATTAGATTCATAAGAGCCTTAGAGCCTTCTGCTCTCATGAAATAAGCTTCCTCGTCATTAATCGGTTGAATAAATAAAAAATTGATCGGTTGATTGGATTCACTTGTGAGTCCAGTCATATCAGGTGTTTTTGCTACTTCGATGTCGGAAGTCCTCACTGGAGATAGATCTTTTAATAAGATTGCAGATGTAAAATTTAAATGCAATGCATCGGGATCTCTTCTATTCATAGAAATGGTATGTCCTGCTCCTAGCCATTTATTCATGTTCCATGGAAATTTGACTAATTCTCCTAAAAAATGAGGAACCCAACTTTCTGACTTATCACCTGGCAATACTCGAACTGCGATGATAAGTTCAATTCTTGAAAATTTAGTATAATCTTTATGGAATAGTTCCACTGTTGGCATGTTTTGACCACTTAGACCAACTGTAGAATAAATGACAACCTGCGGATATTCCGGTGATTCAAATTTTGCAATACCGACATAGGGAAATTTTCCGCCATCTGCAGACCAATATTTTGTGTGAGATCCAAACTTACTTTCTAAGAAACTAAGCCGAGAACTTTGAATTTGTTTCCAAGAATCTTTATTGGATCTAAACTCCCAAAAGTTCCGAGATCGTTCCACTGTATCAACAATTACTCCGTGACTAGAATCACCCAATGGATAGGCTGTGATTGTTTCTACTTTGGCAAATTTGGAATAACCACTTACACCTTTGATTCCATACCAAGAAGGCATAAAAGCATGCAGTTCTTCTTTTATAAATACAGCGATTCCATCCCCTTCTTCAGTCCAGATAAAATGCACATCTTCCGCTTTAATTTCAGAAATGTCTGAATCGTCTGTCACCTCGGAAGATAATAAAATGGGAGCCAACCCGTTGGAAAAATCAGATTCCTCTCTTTTATTTGGAGCGGGAATACGATTTCGGATCCAAAGGGCTCTTATCTTCCATTCTGGATTTTGCTCAGACTGAAGGTATAAATAAACTGTTCTCCCATCATCCTCTAAGAAGGCAGTCAAGGCTCCATATGGATTTGTTTCTTGGTAAATGATTTTGAATGAATTTGTATTTTCCAAACTTATTTGTGAACTTCAGACTGTTTAAATTCAGCTAGTAACTTGTAGATATTCTCTTCCATATTCTCTTCTATCAGGATTTCAGGAAAATAGGCAGAAGCATTGAGCAATCCTGTTAAAGAATTTTGTCCCCAACGCTTGTAGTTGCGAATGGATTCGATCACATTGTCCGGAATAGGTGTATTTTCTTTTCTACATTTAATAAAAGTATCGATTGCGCTTTCAGGTGATATTAAGTATTTCAAGGTCTCCTCCTAAGTTTTTCAAAAATATGAATTTAAGTTAAATTAATTTATACCATATTGGGTTTTTTAGAATGAGCGTATAGTAGAATATCGTTCTTTTTTTTTAAATTTTTTAAATACATCTTACAATTTATTTTTGCAAATAAATTTGTTGTTAGGATAGCAAAAAGGCATCCCTAGATTCAATCTATTTTTATTTTTGTTTTAAGATTAGGTTTTGAAGCTAATATAATTTTAATCAGTCTTATAATTTTTTTATCCTGTGACCCTGTCTCAGTATACATATTTTCTAAAAGTGCAATTGCTTTCTCATGTAAATTTTGTTTATAGAAAATCATGGCTTCAAATTTTGTTGCTTCAATCGTTATAGAATCATAGCCAAGCTTTGACTCTCTTAAAAAATTAAGGGCTTTCACGAAATCGTTATTATGATAGGAAGCGATTCCTTTTAAATAAGAAATTGCTCTAGGTGAAAATTCAATTTTAGATTCACCTAAATTTTCGTTTATATTTAGAGTGTTTTCTAAAGCTTCTAGGTTTCCTGATAAAATTGAGTTTATGAATACCATCCAAACATAGGTTTTGTTTAAGTCACTGTTTAATTTAGTTGAGTCTAGTAAGGAAAGTTCTCCTAAGAGCATCGTTGGTTTTTTTCGATTTACTATCACTTCGTAGAGATAAATAAATAGTTTATTTGATTCAGATTCATTGAATTTGCCATTGAGTGATTGGGCGCGAAGAGCGGATCTATACATTGCTTCTAGATCTTCTTCTGCATGGAAATATTCGAGATAGGACTTGCGTCTTTCTAGAGACGTTAGATCAATTACCTCAGCAGAATCAAAATTGATTCTATCTAAAATTTGATAGTAATAGGATTTTGCAATTAAATAACTTGCACTAGAATCTATTGGAGCTGTATCAAAGTAATTTAATGTTGCGGCTTTGTATTCTTGGATTAAGTTTTTTGGAAAGGTTTTTTTATTTATACCTTCATTTATTTTTTCTTCTAATTTCGTAAGTTTCTGAACACTATTTCCTGAAAAATACGAAATGATTCTTTTCCACTTAAAAGCAATTCCACCTATAAAAGTAATGCCTAAAATTAGAAAAATAATCAATGGGTAGTTGATGGATTTCTTTTTGTCTTGTTTGTAATGTCTTGGTAAATACATGCTGCTGTTTAAATTAGATACTTAAATGAACTTTGATGGCTTTAGTTGTTTTAAAATAAAAGATTCCCTATTTTAATAGGGAATCTTTTACTCATTGTTCAATATACGACTTCGAAGAGGAAGCTATACTGAATTCAATTCTTTATTTTCCTACGATGAACACAACGTTAGTTGTAGCAGATCCACCAATGTTAAGCATGAGCCCGTTTTTAGCTCCCTTGACTTGGTAACCACCTGCTGTTCCTGTAACTTGCTTGTAGAGGTCGAGCATCATTCTAACTCCACTTGCTCCTACAGGATGACCAACTCCAATGAGTCCACCGCTTGGATTAATTGGTTTCTTTCCATTAAAGTCAATTACACCTTTTTGAATCGCTTCATGTTCTTTTCCTGGAGCAGAAATTCCAAAAGCAGAAACAGCTGCATATTCACTAGATGTAAAACAATCATGTGTTTCAAAAACATCAATGTTCTTAACAGACATTTTTGCTCTTTTGTATGCATCATCTACAGTTGCTTTTGTCCAAGGGAGAATAAATTTATTTCCTTTAGACTCTTCTACTTTACCTGTAAATGTAATCGGAGCAACTCTATGTCCCCATCCTTTGATTTGTGGAATGTTAGAGAGTTTTAATTTTCTCTTCTTTGCATATTCAGTTGCATATTTTTTAGAGGCTAAAACTACTAACGCACCACCATCGGTAACTTGAGAACAGTCAGTAATACAGAGTCTTCCTCCTACTGACATATTGTTTTCGCCACCTCGAGCACTTGCGTGTTCTTTATTCATAAACCAGCTTCTGGTTTGTGCGTTTGGATTTCTCTTTGCATTTGCATAGTTAATTCTGGAAATTTCAGCTAACGCATCCATGAAAGTCTCTTCTTTGAGTTTGTATCTTTCTAAAATAACATCAGCTAATTTTCCAAAGAGTTTAGGGAAAGGGAACTCGATTCCTTTTGCTTCTCTTTCATAAAAAGCAGCAGTTCCTAAAAATGCTCCACCGACAGCAGAGTTAACTGTCTTCATGATTTCAACGCCAACTACGATTGCTACATCATAATCTTCCGCACGAATCTTTGTTGCTGCAGCATCCAATGCAATAGATCCAGAAGCGCAAGCAGCTTCGAATCTTCCGCCAGGAACTCCATTAAATGCAGGATTTACTTCTGTTAAGAATGCACCTAAATGGCCTTGGTTTGCGTATTGCTCTGCATCGAAGTTTCCAACAAATACTGCAACACGATTTGCTTTGTTTAATTTTTGAATTTCACTGTAGTCGATTCCAGCAGCTAATAGACCATCATCTGTAACTTCTTTCATGATGGATAGAAATGTCTTACCTTCTTTTGACCAATTTCTTTGAAAGTCGGTTTGTGCTCCGCCGAGTATGTAAACTTGATTTCCTTTTGCCATTTGAATTCTCCTTAAGCTCTGAAAAGCGCTCTTGCATCTAATTTATTTTGTAATTTATAAAATTGTTCTTTTGGATTAGCTTTTGCTAATACTTGTGGTATTTCAATTTTAGCCGATGATAAGAATTTTTTCGTTTCAACTACTCCACCCAATAGATCAACAAAGGCAGACGCTGGAACCCAATTAAATCCGAATCCCATAGCAGCATCTACGTTTTCTTTTGTATCAACAACTTCTCCAACGAGAGAGAGTGAATAACTGATGTAACGCGCTAAGAAATAACGGCATAAATCTGCTTCTAAACCTTTTGCAGTTTTAATTACTTCCATTGCTCCTTTATAATCAGATGCAGCAATTTTCGCACTTGCCTCTTTTGCGAATGCAATCTCAATCTTCGGATATGGATCATAATTACCAGTAGCAATATTATAAACAAATTTTTCTCTTTTACCATCTGCAGACTTAGTTCTTTTGAAAAGACCTTGTCCTGATTTCATTCCTAGATCACCTTTATTTATTAGCTTTTGAATATAATCTGGTAATTTGAATGTAGCATGAGCAGAATCTTCTGTGAATTCGTAAAGGTTATCTACTATCGCTTTGTGGACATCAAGACCAACAAAGTCGACAGTCGCAAGAGGACCCATTGCTCTTCCAGTAAATCCACCCATGATTGCATCCATAAGTGCAATACCACCTTTGTCTTGATACTTTTGTGCATACTGAGCGATTTCATTCATTAATTGAAATCCAACTCTATTTCCAGCAAAGGCTGGAGTATCATTTGTATAAACAACGGCACGGCGAAGTTTCTCATCTAGATATTTTCCTAATTCTGCCTTTACTTTTGGATCAGATCCTTTATGTGAAACTAATTCACACAAAATCATTTTATAAGGCGGGTTGAAAAAGTGAGTTCCAAAGTAATGTTTTTGTCCATCTGCATCAAAAGATTTAGATAGTCTTTCGATTGATAGCCCAGACGAAACTGTTGAAACGATAGTTCCTGGTTTGCGATATTTTGCAATCTGTGCATTGATAGGTTCTTTGACTGAATAGCTTTCTGCGACTAATTCAAAAACCCAATCGGACTCAGCAACAGCCTTAGCTAAATCTTTATCGTAAGTTCCGGGAATCATTCTTGATTTGATTGTATCAGTTCTTACGGATTTGATTGCCTTTTCAATTCCTTCTTTTGCTTTTTCCACATCTCTTGCTAGCATGTGAACCTTTGCTTCACCAAACGCGGCAACAATAGCTGCACTACCTGCACCCATAGATCCGTTTGCCCCAACAATTGTAACAGTTTTTATCTCTCTCATAAATTCTCTTTATTCCCAAAAATAATTTAAACTTAGTATGCAGAATCCGCTAAAAAATTTATGCAATGACTCTGTAATTACTTGGTAAAAATAGAATCATTTACTGAAAAGATTTTTTTCTTCGGATTTTAGTTAAAAAGAGATAGATCACTCTTGGTAATTAAGAATGTCCCTTAAGAAATCATCTAAAATAATTATACTTCTAAATTGAAAGAACTGATTTATTTGGTGTTTTTTATGAATATAACGCAAAAAATAGAAGATAGGGAGAATGATTGGGTCATTCAACTTACTCTTTCCTCTTTAATTCTGCTTCCGATTGTGTCTTGGTCTATCCAGAAAGTAATAAAAAGGAGATTAAATGCATCGAGTCTCTGTCTTTTTAATAAAGGATTGATTAAGCATTTGAAAATGATTTATTAGCAATTTCTAATATTCTCAAAGTCTTCATATATACTGACAGTTTACCAATTAGCATAGTTTATGGTAGGTTTTTGATCTCATACTTTGCTAAATTGGATATGTTTTAATTCTTTTTGGTTTCTTAAAACTTATTGTTTTTCAAACGGTAATTCTAGATCGAAATTTACTAATACTCTACCTGCATTGTCTAGAGAGTTTTTTAGATTTACAACACGAATCTTTCCTTCGTGGTTTCGAATAATTTTTTCGACAAAGCAAAGACCTAATCCAAAATCTAGAGTAGGAATTGCATCATATACTAACCGAGATATTCTAAAAAATGGCTCAAAGATTATGTTTTGATATTCAGATGGTATTCCATTTTGTTCTTTTGTGTCTTTTGCTGGAGTATTTAGAACCGATATGTGAAATTCTTCTCTAACCACTTCAAATAAAATATAGATTTTAGAACTGGCTTCGGAAAATTTAAGAGCATTAAATAAAAGTTCTTGTATAGCCTTTTGGAAATACTCTGGATTTATTCTAATTTTCCGATTATTTTTTGAAAATGTATCGCTCGCTAGCTTAATTATATTATTTCTTAAGTTTTGATAGTCGGCGAGGTCAGAAACAGTTGATTCTATCAGTTTATAAATTTCAGAAATAGTTAGTGATTCTTTAGGTAATTCGTTGTTGATGATATAATCTATATCGCCAATCATAAAAATTAGCTTATTTGAAAATTTTGTATTTTCAAATAGCATTTCTAATAAATCTTTTTCAACTAAATAATAACTTCCTTCTAATTTAGAAGAAGCTTGAATCATTTGAACTAAAGGAGCTAACGTTCCAAGACCTGCTCCTTGTATCAAGCTACTATTGATACTAGTCATTAATCCACTATCTGTTCTATCTGAATCTTTTTTAATTAAATTTTCTTTGAATAAGTTCCAATTGAGTTGATGCTCAATTCTAATTTCTCTTTCCTTCTGAATGTTTTCGTTTAAAATTCGTAACTCAGCAATCTCAAAGGCTTTATCAACTCGGTTCATCATTTCTGTTGGGTTGAATGGTTTTACAAGATAATCGTAGGCGCCTAGTTTAAAGAGTTCGACTGCGATATTTACATCTGTCTGAGCCGTTAGGATAATTACCACAGGTTTGTATCCAGCATCAAAAATTTGCGCCATTAAATCTTTTCCAGAAATTTCCGGCATATTTAAGTCGAGGATTACGATTAACGCAGGATCTTCTTTGAATAGTTTTAGGGCTTCTTTCGAGCTGGTTGTAGAGATGATTTCATATTTTTTTGAAAGAGTTCCTTTTAGAATTTCAATTATAATTTCATCATCGTCGACTGCTAGTATCTTGTTCGTCATCATATTTTAAAAAAGTCTATTTGTTTATTTAAAGACTTTGCTTGTTCGGATATTTTTTGACTAATCAAAGCAATGTCTTCAGCTTCTTTTGCAACATCTTGTGTTTGATGATTGATTTCTCTCACGGTTGCATTGATTTGCTTATTGGTAATTGTTTGTTCCTTTGTTGAATCAGATATATCAAATGCCATTTTCATTACTTTTTCTATATGGGAAAGAACTTTTTGGTTTGAATCGAACTGGAAGGTAGTTGATTTTGAAATCCCTTCTATAATGATTCCATTCTTTTTGATATTCTCTACGATAGTTTCTAGGGCTTTTGCTGTTTTATCCACATATTCCTTACCTTTCGATACTTCTTCTAATCCTTCGGCAATATAAACTTTTATACTTCTCGCACTTTGGGCAGTTTTATCAGCTAGCTTTCCAATTTCTTCTGCAACAACAGAAAATCCTTTTCCATACTCGCCAGCTCTTGCCGCTTCGATAGCTGCATTTAAAGCGAGAAGATTAACCTGTCCAGATATATCCCCAATCAAACCAATTATCTCAGCAATTTTTTTAGTGCTTGAATCGATTTGATTCATACCGCCAATCGCACTTTGCATTAAATCGTTTCCTCTTTTTGCTTCTACAGTTGTTTTAGTTGCTAGTTGGGTAGCAGATACCGCATACTCCTTCACTTCCTCCGCCTTCCATTTTAATTCTTCCATTGCATGGAAAGTTTCTTTGGAAGATTCTGATTGAGATAAAGCATTTTCGGAAACTTTCTGAACTGATTTTGATAATTGTTCTAGCGAAACGTTAGACTCTTCAATTGAAACAGACTGATTCTTTGCACTGATTGCTAGTTTTGATGTCCCTGTTGAAAGTGTTAAAGAATTATTTTCTAATTCTTTAGCAGAAATTTTGATTAACGATACTGTATCACTTAAAATATTAATTAATTTATTTAAATATCTTAGAATTTCTCCGAATTCATCCGGAACATAGTCTTTTGGTTTTTCTGTTAAATCTCCATTTGATATTTTATTGAAAATGTGAATTGTATTTAAGATAGGTTTTGAAAATTTACTTGTTATGATTTGAATAATAAACGAAATACTTATTGCGATAAAGAAAATAAAGAGAGACATCTGAATCAATAGAGTGTTAGTCTCTGAGAAGAAATCATCTTTATTTTGGAGCATGACTAATTTACTTTCATTGATTGGAATGTTATAGGTAAAGGCTATTTTTTGTTTACCGTTATAGTGAATCTGTGTGTATCGTTCTCGATTTTGGGATTCTGTTTTTAAAAGATTTTCTAAGCCTGAAAAATTTTCATCTTCTGATAGTATATCTTTGCCAATTACTTTGTTTATATTTTCGGTTTTATTATCATATAAAATTGTATTGTCTTTAGAAAATAGGATATACTCATATTTGGAATCATTTTCGTTTAATGTTTCGCCCAATTTACTTAGAGTAAATGCCATACCAAGTAATCCTTTTATTTGCTTATCAAATAGAATTGGAATTACGATCACCATTATATTTTTTCCGTCTACCTTGCTTTTTACAGGTTTTGAAAAAGTAAGTTTACCGCTTTGAATAAATTCTTTAAAATAAATTCTATCTTTAATATCAAAAGATACTTTGTCACTAGAAAAGGATATTCCTTCCATATCGGACATGTAATACAATTGGACAAAATCTTCTTTGATCCCATGAAGACTAGACATATATTGTTTAGCGGCTAACGAATTAGTATCTCTTAAAACTTCATTTTTCGCCGAAGATTCCATCTTAGTTATCATTTTTTCTAAAATAAAATTTAATCTTTCGCTCGTAGATTTTATTTTTAAGTTCATGAATTCTTTTTTTGTTTCAAATGCATTGGTAATTTGTAATTTATACAATCCAATGTTTGTAAGTAATAAAACAGAAATTATTATACTTACGATAGGAATTCTAATCCTGTTAAAAATGCTAATTGGTTTATAAGGAGCATAACGGATAATTGGATATAAGTCAATTTTACTAAAATAGAAAAATAAATTACACGTTATTGTGATTAATCCAAGACCTGTTGTGAAAAAATAAAAAAAATCGGCAAATGAAAATAAAATCCCAACATAATAAGCAATCGATTCAGTAAGTAAGATAGTGAATAGATTAAACGATCCCATTAATAAGGTCATTTTAATTGGATAGGCGTTTGCAAAACTTATGGAAGAATTGGTATTGATTCCATGGCTTGATTTAATTTGTTCTAAATGAAATTCTAGTTTTCTGTTATATATAACAAACAAAGAAATAGAACCAATCGCTATTATAGATTGAACAATAATAAATTCCATGGAAAAGAAATAGGAAATCGCTTTTTCTAAACCATGGTTAATAGCAGCTAAGAGAAAAAAAACGATTGGAGTTATGGAATACAGCAGGATTGCGTTGATGAGTAGCTTTCTTGGGATTTTGCTTATATCAGTTGGTTGCATAAAAAGAAATTAAACTTTAAAGATTCGAAAAATTCAGTACATATTTTGAAAAACGGAAACGATTGTCTAATTAAATTTTTGAGCTATCAATTATTCTTAATTGACTCTATTTTTTATCTATACTAGAACAAGTATTTTGTAGGAGAAACTATGATGAAAATTTACAAAATATTTATGTTACCTAGTCTAGCACTATTAATGTCTATGTTTGGGCTTCAAGCTTGGACAGATCATACACTAGGAACATATCCCGCACTCGCAAGTATGCCTGAAGTAAAAAATGCTAAGCCTGTTCAGGTGGAAGCATTCGAAGATTTTTTAACGAAAGAAAGTCAAGGACTTGCTCAATTAATTAAAGAACAAGAAGAATTCGCAAGAGCAAATATTCAAAATTATCCCCCTAAACCAGATTCAATAGTATTTGATCCAAATGATAAAAAAAATATTCGAAAGAATTTTTTAATGGCGATGAGATTAAATCCTGAAGTTCGCCTAGCTTACTTTATCCAAGAATTACCAGGAACAAATGTTTCAGATAAATTTCCCCCAGAGAACGTTAGTGTATATAAAAACATTGAATTTCTTAAAAGACTGAATTTTAAAAATCTTAAAGTAAAATCAACTGTTTCCGCTTTAGCAGTATTAGCTACAGCAGCAGATGAACCTGATTATGGTCATGATATTGGATTGTATGAAGACAATGAAGTGGAACCAGGAAAAGGAATCATGACCGAGCATGGGAAAATATATGGTTTTGGTAAACAGCCATTTGGCGATAAAAGATTTGAATATGGGTCACAAGCACCTTTTCATATGGGCTTTTATCATGAAGCTGGTATAATTTATAAGTTTGGTGGTTTTATAAAAAGAACACTGCCAGAGTATAGACTACATCAATTTTTGACATTGGCAAGATTTGCATTCAAAACAGGACATCCTTATTGGGGATATCGTTTTACTGGATGGGGACTTCATTTCGTTCAAGATTTAACCCAGCCTTATCACTCAACGTTAGTTCCAGGCGTAGGTCCTAGTAAGCTTTTCTTTGCAAATGCTATTTCGATGATTGGTTTGAGTGGAGCAAAAAATGGACTGGCAAAAAGAGTTGCTGATAGACATACCGCCATTGAGCATTATCAATTTGAGTGGTTTGAAAGTATTTTTAGAAATAAAGAGACTGACAATAAGATGTTGATCGCATTTTCAGATATGAGTCAAGATAGTTCATACGGAGAATTTGATCATGATTATATTCGTAATGTTCTAACCAAAGAGTCAAATGAAAGGGCAAGTGAATTAGATAGTAGGATTGAAAATTGGGAAGCAATATTGAAGTTTATGGATCACAATATAAAATATGAAGATGTCAAAGATGATTCCCCTGCAAAACAGGAAATTCAAGAATTTCTAATCATACTCATGAAGTCTTTCGGATCACATACTAGAAATTATTTAAGGGCTGCACTTAAGTATTAGTCAAATTCAAACCTTACACAAAAGTTTACACTCCTGTGTAAGGTAATACTATTTTATTCCAGTTAAGAAATACATATCTACTTCTGATTTGTTTTTGGGAGTGAATTTTCCTCTATATTCAAAAGTAAAAATATCTTTGGTGAGTTCGTAGACTTCTTTAGATACATTGATTTTATTTGGCTCACACATGGATTCCATTCGACTGGCTGTATTGACAGTATCGCCCCAAACATCATAGGCAAGTTTCTTCTCTCCTATAACTCCAGCTACTATAGGTCCGACATGAATTCCTATTTTGATGTCCCAATATTCTATAGATGATTTTTCCTTCTCCGATTTTCTTTCTTTTATGAAATTTAAAAAATCGATAGCCGCAAGACAAGCATCAACTGCATGTGTTTCATTTGGATAAGGTGCGCCTCCCACACAGAGATAGGCATCCCCAATCGTTTTTATTTTTTCTAAATTGTATTTTTCTGTTATCAGGTCAAAATTGCTGAAACAATAATCTAGTTCTTGGATCAAAACGGAAGGAGCAAGTTTTTCTGAAATACGAGTAAAACCAGTAAAGTCAGTAAATAGAACTGACGCTTGTTTGATAAAGACTGGCTCTGATTTACCTTTCTGCTTTAGTTCTTCTGCAATATTCTTAGGGAATATACTGAGCAATAATTCATCACTTCTCTTTAGTGCATTTGCAAGTAGGCTTTGATAATAATTATATCCTAAACCAGTGTAGAATTCACTCTGTTTATAAAAAATAATCCAAAGATCTTTGTAATCTTCTTTGCATTCATCCACAAGCATTTCTCTAACGTTTTCTTTCATGCTGTTTTCAACACTAAAGAATAAACCAAAGTCAAAATCCCTTCCGTAGGATTTTCCAACACCTAATACTCTTTCAACTTTAGCTTTGAGGGAAGCAACTGACTCAACGGAATTATCTCTTATATCTAGGATTCTAGAAAAATACAATTGGTTATACATTTTAAATGTAGTCTCATTGTAAGGTTTAACACCTTCATCTGATCTAGATTCATGCCATTTTTTGAAGAAATTATAATCAGGATCCGCTTGATCTTTAGTTTGCGGAAACTCTTTATAAACATCTTCTATCATTTGATTTGTTAAATCTTTAAAACTGATTCCTTCTAATGTAATGAAATTTAATAAAGTATCTGATTTTTCTAGTTCTGATTTCAAATGATATACAAAATGCTTCACTAGTATATCTGCTAACTTTTGTCTAGCTCTCATAATTTGAATGTTCATTGTTTCCGCCGTAACAGTAAAATGAAACTAAAAAATGAATCTATTCAGTAAAATTAATCTCTTAAACTAGATTCATGAAAAAACAGTCATGCTTTGAACTAATCAAGTGGTTGTTTTTTAATAAAATCCAAAAAGCAATGGAAGTGAATAAGACCATATGAATCTAAAATCATAAAAATGAATCAGTTTCTAGAACAGAAAACTTGACGTGATCTTGAAAAAGGAAAACTATGCAATCACTATGTTGAGAAAAATTTTATTGATTTTGATTCTATTTTGTTTTTTGAATGCTGATTTCCCAAATTCGAAAAACCGTTATGTTCTTATCCAAACTGGAACTTTGAACTTGAGAGAAAAACCAAAAGATGGAAAAGTGATTGGAAGTTTGCAAGCAGGAGAAATTGTTACAATTTTGGAAGATGCGAAAGACGATATTACTTGGAAAAAAATTAAAACTAAATCTGGTCTAGTGGGATTTGCTTCTAATGAATTTCTTGGATATTTTCCTCCGGAAGAAATTCAAAAAGCAAAACTCATTGGGGTTTTAGGAGGAGCCGGGGATAAAACAAATAAAATGGGTATACGTGTGTTAGCCGCACATTTTTCCGGACAATGGTATGGCTTTGATGATTCCGCTGATTTTGTTTATTTACTTAACTTAATTGCAAAAGGGAAAAAGAGTTTAGATATACAATATGCTGCAAAAAAAGTAAACTCATTTCAAACAGATACACTTGGAAAATATGGATGCCAGGAATTTAGGGGATTAGAAGGGCGCGTAAAGACTCCCGTATCTGACACTTTTGAAAAGAGCTATATTGCTACCTATAATTTTTCTGATTCGAAACTAGATTATACAATCAAGGAAGATGTATCAGCAGATATTACATCCAATGTATTAAAAGAAGCAATTTCTGTTTTTAAGAAAAATAAAGTAACTACCAAAGAGCTAGAGAATATCACTGAAAAGAAAATAAAAATGCTCTCTAGTGGAAGCGGCAAATCATACTTAGTCGCTCGTTATGCTATTAAAAACGGTTTCGCGGAAAGACACTATTTATCCTTGGTTGCAGAATTAGGTAAGAATAATTCTCTTAAATTTATTCATAGCAAATTTGAAACTTTAGAAGAAGAAAGAGGAAACTATGGAGGCAGTTATCATTTTTCTGGAATCGTTGATATTGATGATACAGGAGTTCCTGCTCTGTTATTTTTTCATATTGGATTCGATTCTGGAATTTATGAATTATTCAAAATCGGAAACGACAAAATCGAATCTGTATTTATGGGAGGTGGGGACGCATGTTGATCATGCCATCATTTCAAAGAACGGATGGTCTTTAATCATATCGTGATAGTCCTCTCCAAACGCTTCTTTTAATTCTGGACTGAAGTTATAGGATTCATAAATCACTTGCTCTATTTTCAAGTCATAGTCAGGAATTGTAAAATTCAACATTCTAGATGCGAGTATATGAGCAAGTCGAGTTAATTTCACGACGTCAGTCATCATGTCAATAGCATTTGGTTCGAAGTTCTGGTGTCCAACTGATTGTTGTAGGCTGACTGGCATATTCCAAAGTTTAAATACCTTTGCACCTGCTTCAATATGATCCATTTTAAAATTTTCTCTTTCCACATGTAATAAATCTCTTACTCCAGTAATAGCTAGTTCTAATAACTCCGAGTATCTGGTTGGAAAATTTAAACCTAAAATTGTCATACCAATTTTTTGTAAAAGTCCTGCTAAGAATACTTCTTCGCGGATACGTTTTAGACCAAGAGGATTTGTTAAGTCAAAACCGATGAGAGCAGTAAGAACAGGCAATTCTTGTAATACTTTTTTATAGATTGGGCTATCTAGATTTTTAGTAAATTGCTTATTCGACTTTAACATTACTAAATTCTTAACTGTTTTCATTCCAAGGAGTGTAATTGCATCTCTAAGAGTATGAACTTTACCTGATCTACCATAAAAAGCTGAGTTGGCAATTTTCATTATATCGGTAGTGATTCCTTTATCAGGGCTTATGATTTTTTCTAATTCTTCACTCCCGCCAGCAGGGTTTTCTGTGTCAAAACTCATCACTTTTATAGCTACAGTCGGAAGGGGAGGTATTGATAAATCGGAAAGATGTATTGTTTTAGAGGTGGCGTCTGTCGCATTTATAATTCCTGCTCTACCAAGCACTTGTCCCATTTTATCTATGATTGCATTTCGATTGTAAGGTTTCTTTAAAAAACCGTGGATTTTTAATTGGAGTAAAGATTGAATCATACTCTTGTCCTCGGTTCCTGATATAACTAAAATCTTCACTGTTGGATAACTTTGATTAATCTCTTTGATTACTTCCAAGCCGTTCTTTTTGGGCATATGTAAATCCACACAGATCAAGTCAGGCTTTTTGCTTGTGTGCTTTAAGTGGTAGAGCAGGTCATCACCTTCTGTAGATTCATGTAAGATATCAAAATTTTCAGATTGAAGAAAACGTTTTAACAAACTTCTATCAATCATGCTATCATCTACTAGCATAACAGTGTATGGTTTAAGCGTGTCTGGATTTGTTCCTACTGAGATATGAGTTTCTGTTGGCATTTTTTTTTCCAATAAAAGATTTGGCGCCCTTTATATGCGAATTACAAAAGTTTTCAATCAAAAATTAGAAAGTAAATTATTTATTTTCAATAAAGTTTGTAGAGTTTAGTAGAGATTTAGATAAGAGCTCACCTAACAGAAATATGTCAGGTGAGGTGAAGAATGGTTTTATTTTCTAGATTTGTCTGTCAATGCGTCAAAAAAAGTTACAATAGATTTTACTTCTGCATCAGTTAATTCTTTGTTTAATTGATGATAACCCATTTTCTTTACAGCATCTTCAATTGTAGCAATGCTTCCATCATGGAAGTATGGACCTGTTAACAGAATATTTCGTAAGGAAGGAACTTTGAAGAAATATTTATCAGCTTCATTCTTTGTGACTTCATATCTTCCTAAGTCTTCTGTTTTGTATGGATTTCTTTCTCCTAGTTTGCGATAGCTATTTCCCCCGAGAGTTGCTCCATAATGGCAACCAGCACAACCAACTTCGATAAATGTTGCTAATCCTTTTTCTTCAGCTGCGTTTAATGCTTTTAAATCACCTTTTAAATAATCATCAAAACGATCAGAAGTCTTAAGGGTTCTTTCAAAGGCAGCGATTGCTTTTGCTAAATTGTCATAAGTAAGTTTTTCTTTATCAGCTGGAAATGCTTTTGCAAAAAGATCAGGATACTCAGTTTTAGAAAGTTTTTCAATTACAGCTTTTTCTGAAGGCATAGCCATTTCAATCGGATTTAAAATTGGACCCTTAGCTTGATCAACTAACGTTGCAGCACGTCCATCCCAAAATTGTGCAAGATGAAAACCAGCGTTTAAAACAGTTGGAGAATTTCTTCCGCCGTTTTTACCAAACGCACCTGTTGAAGTAGGTTTATTATCAACTCCGCCTTTTTTATCTTTTACAACATGACAGCTATTGCATGATTGTGTATCATTTGCAGAAAGTCTTGTATCAAAGTATAGTTTTTCACCAAGGCTTACTAGCTCTGGAGTATCTTTTTCGCTACCTGGCATTTTATCTGGAAGAATTCCAAATGCTGATTTTGCTTTTTTTTGTAATTCGATTGATTCTTTTGATGGACCGCAGTTTACGAGAGCCAAGATCAATACTGAAAATATTAAATATTTCTTCATACTTTTAATCTCCTTTTTTATTAGACTTATATAAATAATAAAAATTTGTAAATAAGAATAATTCTTATTTAGAGTTACATTTTTTACAAATGCCTTTTATAATCAAATGTGTGGATTCAATTTTTCCCAATTGAATTGCATTTTGAGGTAGGTTGATCTGTTCCGTATTTGCTTTTGCGTAAGTGAAATCGTAGATTGTGTGACATTTACTGCAAATAAAATGGTGGTGGGGTTCAATGTTTACTTCATAATGGTTTTTGCCTCCAATACCTACAATCCTATTCACTAAATTGGCTTGTTCTAGCGATTCAACATTTCGATACACAGTATCTAGTGAGATATTTGGAAATTTAGATTTTACTTTTTCAAAAATTAAATCAACGGAAGGATGTGAGGAGGATTCCAAAAGGACTTTATAAATTTCTTCTCTTTGAGGGGTTATTTTAAAACCGCTTTCCCTAAATAAATTGTGAAATTCATCTAGCCTAAGTTTGATTTCATCCTTTGGAACTTTGTAATTCATATTTTTTAGACTTTCAAAAATGACTTTGCTTCTTATTTTATTTTTCAGACTTTTTAATAAATAATTTTTTTTGTAGCAGATTAATCCAAGTCAATTATTCTTTTCCATTAATGAAATATATTTACTTAATCCTAATTTTATTTGGTAATCTTTATCCCATCTACTCAAACACGGAGTTAGAGAAAGATTTAGAATTTATTGAAATTAAAACAAAGTTAGATCCAGCTTGGAAAGTTTACACTAAAAAGAATTTTTTATATCTAGAAAGAAGAGAGCCAGTTCTAGTTATGCCAGAGGGTAAGACCAATATACCTCAGTTAAAATCTGAAGCGGACGAAGACAAAATAGCTCGTATGAAAAAGTATGGAATGAAGATGAAGCCGAATCTCGTCTATCGTTTTGAAAAAAGATGGACTGTTAATGATACGATTCAATCAGATATAATAAAAACCGAAATCGAAAACAAAATAAAAAGCCTTCCTGAAAAATACAAAATTACACACCTAATAGATGAAGATTTGAGTAAGAGAGGAAAAATTTTTTATTCTCCAAAAACGAAGAGAGATAAACAAAGAGTCAAAGAATATTTTCAAGAAAAAGAAAAATTAGAAAAGAAAATTCCTCTAGTTCCTGATTACCATTTATCAAAGTTTAGTCTTTTTTTAGTTTCTAAAAAAGGAGTCAGCAATGATTATACAGAAGTTTACCCTGAATCAGTAACAGGAGAATTTATTCAAGTCGAGAAGCTACTTTTTAAATACAGGAATAAAGAATAGATTTATGCTTGACTGATGGATATCTGATTCCTCCTATAAATTATGAATCGATTTCTTTTTTTTGTAATTTTTTGTTTTTCTCTTTTTTGTAATCAATGCCAAACAACAAAAGAAAATCTGCCAAAGGATAGAGTTCCTATTTTTTTCCAAGTCTCAAACGAACACAAAGAATTCTTTGTTGATTTAGTTAAAAACGATTATTCGGAAGCAGAGATAACGACTATTTTTCAAAATAGAAAAGATCTTGCTCGCACTGTTTGTGAGATGATCTACGGTCAAAAGAAATATTCAAAAGACGTGGTGACTCAGTTGATTTCAGCAGAGAGTTTTACGAAGGAGCCATTTAAAACATGGGGACATCCTGTTCCAAAATTAATTGCAGGCTGTTGGAATTTTTTTAAACTAAATGATGTTCATCCGAATCGAGATTTTGCGTTACTCGCAAAGCTCTATCCTACAGAACCAAAGGATTGTTTTACAGTTGGTTTTATGCAAGCCTACCTTATGCACAATACTCTTGGGTGTAAAAATTTGACTATGGTAGATTTGGATTGGAAAATTCTAGAAGGTCACAAACAAATGTTAGATTTGTATCATTCTAAATCATTTGATTCAGAAACCAAAATCGCAAATTCTCTCTCTCAATTAAAACTTGGTTGGATTGCTCGATTTGATAGTCGACCCATGGAAGCAGAAACCAAAACTGATCTAAATAGTCTATGTTTTGCTGAACATCATAAAATGTGCACAAATATACTTTTAGATTTTCAGAAAAACTTTCTAAATCTGAATGCAGTATATCTAAGATTGTCTGCTTTACATGATACAAACTTTAAAATGAATACGAGTAATACAAAAATAATTTATCTTAGCAATGCTATCGACGACATATATACAAATCGAAAACAATTTGATTTCATGATAAAGGAAACGGCTAACGCTCTAACTCAAAATCAGAAAGCTATTTTTGTTCACCACGCAGCAGGTCGTTCTCTATTTGGAATCTATGAATTAAAAAAGACAGAATCGGGTGGGGAAATAACGACAATCTGCAAGGATAAATATTTAACTACTCCAGTAGAGGCTATTACCTCTGAATACACAACTCACTTCGAAAAAGTAACTATAAATAAAAAATTCCCTACTTGCGAATCTTTATTAAAGGAATCTTCGAATTGAAGCAAAAAAGTAGTTTTATATCTATAATTGTTTTTCTTAGTTTTTTACTTAATCTTTACTGTGTTCCTATTTACCCTGAATCTAGTTGGATAATACCTTCAGGTAAGACTGTTAAAACAAGATTTCAGCCTCCTGAGGGTTATTCAAGAGTAACCGCTCCTAAAGATTCTTTTGCCGAGTATTTACAAAACTTAAAATTAAAAAAGCATGGAAGCCAAGTTTATTTATTTAATAAGAAACTCAAGTATCCGGATGATGTGTATGATGCGGTAGTTGATATGGATGTAGGAAAAAAAGATCTTCAGCAATGTGCGGATGCTGTTATGCGTCTAAGGGCAGAGTATTTGTATCAGAATAAAATGTATGAAGATATACATTTTAATTTTACAAATGGGTTTAATGCAAGTTATAGTAAATATGCAGAAGGATATAGATTTCAAATAACACAAAATTCAGTTAGTTGGAAAAAAAAATCAAGTCCTGATTATTCTTATGAATTGTTTAGAAAGTATTTAGAAGTTGTTTTTAATTATGCTGGCTCTGCTTCTTTAAGTAAAGAATTGAATGTTGTAAAAAATATTTCAAATATTGAGATCGGAGATATTTTTATTCAGGGCGGATTTCCGGGTCATGCCGTTATTGTGGTGGACATGGCAGTGTCCAAAACATCTGGTGAAAAGGTTTTTTTAATTGCACAAAGTTATATGCCAGCACAAGACATTCAAATTCTAAAGAATCCAAATGATGAAAAACTAAGCCCTTGGTATTCCAGTAAAATAGTAGATAAACTAATCACGCCTGAATGGACTTTTGAAAAAAAGAATCTGAAGAGGTTTTGAAAATTATTAGGAGGATTTGAATAGGATTTATTAAATGCAAGCAAGGAAAATTAGATTGATTTTGGGAATGATAAAATTAACTACAATTTCTATACTATACTCGAAAAATCTACTTACTCAGTAACTGGAATACTTGGGTCGATCCTCTGACCTGATGAAAAATTTGGATCTAATAACCATTTACCGCTGATATCCTCTATTAAGTGATAGACTCCTAAGTTTTCCATACCGATTTTCACTTTTTCCAGTTCTGTATCCGTTAGTAGAGATAGGATTGCTGAGTTTGTGATTCCATGTCCAACAATGAATATAGTTTTTGAATTAAATTGATTTAATAGATAAATTAAATTTGGAATACGTTTGAATCTAACGTCCTTTATACTTTCTCCCATTGGAGGTTTGAAATCTAGACGATGTGTTGTTTTATAAATCTCATTTGTTTTGGGATATAAGACAGGGTAATAGGAGAGTGGATAACCAAATTCTATTCCTCCATCTCTCTCAACGATTAGGCTTGAATAGATAATCTTATCTTTATGATCTATTTCAGTAATAGATTGTATCCCTTTTAGAATTCCTTGTGTTGTTTCTCGGGTTCTTAGAAAATCCGAGCAAAGAATTAGATCGGGGTGAATTTTTCTATTTGCTAAAAATTTTCCGGTAAGTTCCGATTGCAAAATTCCTATCTGTTCTAAGGGTATATCTTTATCTGCTAAACGTTTTAAGATAGTTCCTGTTTTAAATAGTTCCAATAGTTGAATCAGAAAAAGGGTGAACGAAAAACCAAAAACCTTTCTAATGAGTAAAAGAAATGGTTGGAAACTAAGCTTCTTGTGTCTTAATGCATTTGCTCTTGAATAGCCATGTCTGAATAGATAGATTTCTCTTTGAGGTTTCATCTTAATCTCCGATTATTAGGCTAATCTATAAATTCTGACTGGTTTTTCTCTTCCCTTCACTACTATTTCACCTAACGATTCGGCAGAATAATCTGTTAGTTTACTCCATACTTCTTCAGATACCAAAAGCTGAGAGGAGTAACTTTTATTTAATTGTTCAATTCTTGAGGCTAGATTTACAACATCACCGATAATAGTATACTCTTTTCTTTTAGATGATCCAACGTTACCCGTTACAGCATCACCAGCGTGTAATCCTATTCCTATTTTTGTTTGTGGAATATTATGCTTCTCTATTTCTGTTTTAACTTTATCTATGATTTCTAGTGAAGCCTTCACTGCATTTTGAATGTCATCACCACTTGAAATAGGTGCTCCAAAGACTGCCATGAAACCATCCCCTAAGAATTTATTAATAATTCCGCCATGACGATTGATGATATCAATAGAGAAATCAAAGATTAGATTCAGATAATTTACTACTTCTTCAGGATGTTTCGATTCTGAAAAACTTGTGAAGTTGCGAATATCAAAAAACATCATACAGACATGTCTGATTTCGCTTGTAAATTCTGATTGTGTAAGTAATTTTTCAACGACAGCAGGAGAAACATGTTGTCCAAACAAATTTGTGACTCTATTTCTTTCCTCTAATAATGCAAAAGAATGCAAAAGTCTTCTTTCTATCTGGGAAGTAACGTATCCAACTAAGACACCAGCAAGAAATATAAAAACTGTTTTACCCATGTGAGATTGGATTGTGCTGATAAAAGGGATAAGTGTTTGGCCTTGTGATCGATCAAAAAGGTATAAGGTAATAGTTATATATTCAAATGCAGCAACAAATCCTGTAAAAACACAAATTCTAAAATTTAATTGTAAGGCTGAAGCGATTATGAAAATAAAATATACAAAGGATGGAGGAGTTAACATCACATATACCGCTGGTTCACGAAGATGACCGATGTATAAAAGTGAAATAGATGGTATACTCGTCTCAATAAAAGCATTTATATATCGAGGAATTGTTGGTATTGGTCTATTTTTATTGAACCAAATTTTAAAAAGTCGACTATTGAGAAAAAAGTATGTAGCGATCGAAAAGAAATATATCGGCGGATAGAGCGGATTAAAATTTTCTCCAAATGCTTCTATGAATACTTTAGGTCCGAAAATGGGAAAAAAAATAAAATTCAATCCAAAAAGAAAAAAGATACCAGCTAAAAATTTAGCTCGAACAATTTCCCCTTTGACTATTTCTGTTTCAATTTCTCTTTGAAAGATTTTATAGATTTCACTGTCTTTTGTTTTATTACCGATTGTATTCATAGTCGAGTGATATCATGATTTTATGGTGTTTAATATTTCTCTACTTTATTTTTGAATTTCACCTGTGTTTAATTTTATTTTATGTTCTTTTTTATCTAAAGTGATTAGAGTAATCGTATTTTCCTTTAGATTAATTCTGTAATAATCACTTTGATTGAACCAAAGAAAATGTGATGTAGTGGAATGTAGAAATTTTGAGTCACTGGAAAAGGATTCACCAGTTAAATGGTTTGTATTTATTTTCCTGCCATCTTTGTAAATATCAACAAGCGGCAAATCTTTGTAATACCATACTTCAACTGTGATAAAATAATTTCCATCATCAGTTAAAATTCCTCCTGGATAACCAAATCTATATTCAAAAGGACATGACCATAGAACTTTTCCTTTCCTAGAAACTGTAAGAATCCAATCAGACTGATAATTTTTGGCTTTCGGTTTTTGGGAAACTTTTGCAGTAAAAAGTTTATTTGCAGAGATTCTAGTGAAACCGCTCCAGGATGGAGGTTCATCTGCGATTAATCCTTGTAAACCGCAGTATGAAATTATGAATACAAGTTTAAAAATGGTTTTTACTGAATGAATTAGAAATTGAGTCATAATAATGCCTAAAAAAAGTTTTTTTGAATTTTTATTTTGAAAAGAGAGTAGACTCTGTCAATTGATAGAGATTAAAAAATAATTAAAAAAAACTGCAAAGAGCAATCAACAATCCTTGGATCTAGAGTTTTTAGAGTTGGCTTTTATAGATCTAAAAAGGATGTTATCTTAAAATAAATAGGAGTTTTTTAAATCTAGTAGAGCCTAGTTAAAAAACATTAGAGGTCATTATGGATTTTATAACAACAGAAATTAGAAATCAAATTGTGTTAATTGGACTCAATAGAGTGGATGCTAGCAATGCATTTAATATTCAAATGCTTCATGAGTTGAGTAAGGCAATAACAGATTATGAAGCGAATGAAGAACTTAGATGTGCTATTTTATTTGCACACGGAAAACATTTTACTGTAGGGTTACAATTAGAAGAAGTGAGTGAATGGATTTTAAAAGAAGGCAAGATTCATTATCCAGAAGGCCAGTTAGATCCGTTTGGATTAAATTCAAGAAAGAGAAAGAAACCGTTAGTTACTGCAATACAGGGATTTTGTTTTACATTGGGAATCGAATTAGCTCTAGCGAGTGATATACGACTTGCAGCAAAAAGTGCAAGGTTTACACAAGCAGAAGTGCAGCGTGGAATTGCTCCATTTGGGGGAGCTACATTTAGAATGGTTGAACAATTCGGCTGGGGAAATGCAATGCGTTATTTGCTAACTGGAGATGTATTTGGAGCAGAAGAAGCATATAGGTTAGGACTTGTGCAAGAAATTGTAGAAGCAAAAAATTTACTGGATAGGGCTTTGCAAATTGCAGAGACAATTGCATCTAATGCTCCACTCGGAATAAAGGCTACCTTAGAAAGTGGATTTAAATATCTTGAAGAATTGGAAAAGAAAGTAGGACAAGACATTCAGAATAGAGTCATTGAATTAATGCGAACCGAGGATGGAAAGGAAGGGGTTCAGTCCTTCTTAGAAAAAAGGAAAGCAAAATATAGAGGAAAATAATCCGAAAAAAATGAGGAGTGAGGATAGGATGAATTCGATAGGGCTAAGTTGCTGATCTTAGCCGAACTCAGCCACTAATCCTGTGTCGATTCTAGATTATTTTATTTTTAGAATCGTATAACAAAGAGTTGTCCATCCAGCCAAAAAGAGAATTCCACCAATAGGTGTAATTGCTCCAAAGAGGCTAATCTTGGTTATACTCAATGTATATAAACTGAATGAAAAAAATAAAATCCCAATTTGAAAAAGCCAACCAGACCATAAAAACTTTTTCTCTTTAAAAAATAAAAACAAAAAAGCAGAAAGAAAACTAGCAAAGGTATGATAGAAATGATATCTATTCCCTGTTTCAAATGTAGTAATTTTATCATCAAAAATATTTTTGAGAGCATGGGCTCCAAATGCACCTATCGCAACAGCCAGAAATCCGGAAATGGAGGCTGAGAGTAATAATCCTTTCATATAATACGACCTTTTTTGAATTTTTCTATTTCCTCTTTGGAATATCCTAATCCTGTGAATATTTCAAAATTGTGTTCCCCATGTTCTGGTGGATGTAAAGTGTATTCGCATGGAGTATTCGAAAATCGAAAAGGTGCTGCAAACTGAAAATACTCTCCAAAAGTTGGATGATTTTTTTTGAAGATAGAGCTTCTCTCCATTAGGTGCGGGTCTTTTAAAACTTCGTCTAGGTTTTTAATTGGAGTGAGGCAGCAATCTGGATTTTGAAATAGAAAATCGAGATCACTAAACGTTTTCTCTTCAAAGTATTCGGTTAACGTTTCTTTCATTTCACTTGAAATTTCTTCTAAATTTTTTCCTTCTTCTAATAAGTGTTCTTTTCCTATTTGTCTTAGGAAGGTTCTAAAAAATCTTTCTTCTAAGGCTCCTAGAAAAACAAATCGGTTTTCTTTTGTTTTATAAATATGATAATTGGAAAGTTTACCGGATAACAATTCGTTGCCTCTCTCTGGCAGTTTTCCATTAGATAAATAAATTCCTGCATAGAGGGAAATAAACTGTAAGCTAGATTCCATCATGGATACATCTATCTTTTGACCTTTGCCTGTTTTTTCTCTGGAATAAAGTGCGGCTAAGATTGAGGCTAGAGCAACGAGTGTTCCTCCTCCAATGTCTGCTAATTGAAATCCGGCTAACGATGGTTTGTCTTTTTCACCTAATTGATCTAAAACGCCTGCAAGTGCTAGGTAATTTCCGTCATGCCCTGCCCAATCTTTATAAGGTCCACTTGTCCCATATCCAGAAATTCCACAATAGATGAGCCGTGGAAATTTCTCTTTTAGAACATCGTAACCTATTCCCATTTCGTCTAGCGCATCAGGTCTAAAACCTTCTAATAGGATATCTGCTTTTTCGAGAAGTTTGAATAATATTTCTTTTGATTCTGATTTCTTTAGATTTAGAGTGATTGCCTTTTTATTACGATTTGTCATAAAAAATAAACCAGGCATTCCTGATTCTGATTTTACCATGGCTCTTGTGCCGTCATACGCTCTAGGGTTTTCGATTTTGATGACTTCTGCGCCCATATCACCTAAATACATAGAGCAAAGAGGACCTGGTAAAAGTAAACTTAGATCAATGACTTTGACACCATTTAATGGACCACTCATTTTATATACCCCTGTTTTTTTAAAATATCAATTGCATCGTTTTCTAATTTTATTTTTTCATTGGTAACTTGTATCGATTTTGTTTCGAGCCAAATTTGAACTCTGAATTTATTCGGAATATCAGGTTTTTTATGTTTAATGAGATACATCTCCGAACATTCGGCTCGGTTGTGGCATTTCCCCGGGAAAATATCTTTTTCTCCGACGCCTAATTCTCCTTTGGTGATTTGGTTTCCGTTTATGGCAATGGTAAATTTTGGAAACGATATATCTGGATAGGGAATGCAGTAAAATTCAAGACTTTCACTTTCGGTAAAGTTTTTAGATAGACGAATTCCTTTTTGAGTTATTTGAAAATTTTCTGAATGAGAAGAGTTTCCTTTATCATCTGTTAACAAGACTTTCCCAACGTTAGTTTCTATAGATAGATCGATTAGTTTAGAATCACTTCCTTTGGGATTTGAAATCCTAATTCCATAGATGGATGTTTTCTTTAAAAAGAGATTCGCTAGATTTTTAAATTCATTTTTTTTTGACTCGTCTGCTATTGGTGTAATCTCTTCTGGGTCTTTTTTGTAATTATACAAATACATTGGTTCTTGATTTACCTGACCGTCCCAATGAGCGCCTGGTCTATGAAAGAAGAATACTTTTTGCATCCACTTCCAGCCATCTTTTCGGATACCGATCACTCCTCTTGATTCACCATAATAAAGTCTCTCCTCTTTTTCTTTGCCTTCTAGGATTGGTTGAAGACTTAAGCCATCTATATTACTTGGAAGAGAATATCCAATTTCTTGTAATATCGTTGGCATTAGATCGATAGAACGACTAACGGTTGTAACTGTTTTATGATCTTTCTGATGAGGAAATTTGATTAGGAGTGGCGTATGAATGTCTTCTTCATACAAGCCTTGTCCATGTCCAAAGAGAGTGTAAACACCGGTAAATTTTGATTTGCCATGAGCAGGATTCATTACTTCTCCATGATCGGAAGTAATTAGAACTAGCGTATTATCTAGAAAGTTTTTATCTTTTAGTGTGGCAAAAACTTTTTCTAACTCAGAATCTACAAAGGCGACTTCACCTAGGTAGTCTTTCTTTCGAGGATCGAATTGGTCTGCATTTTTAATTTGGGATTTGTATTTTGTGGGAGGATTATAAGGTTTATGTGGATCATTATAATTCAGAAAAATAAATTCTGGTCTTCTTTTTTCTTTTGGAGGAAGAGATTTGATATGAGCAATTATATTTTCTGTAATTGGGATTGTATCATTTTCATAATAGGAATAATCGATTACTTCTTCAAATCCTACATCGACACCAATTGCTCTATGGTCGGTTAGGAATGGATTATTTCCTATCATAATTGATTTATAACCGTTAGTAGAAAGAGTAGAAGGAAGTGTAGGAATTTTCGCTCGATAGAATGATGCTTTTTCTTCCGGAAAAACTGTATAGTCCCAAAGATTAATAAAACTTTTGGATGGATATAAACTTGTTAAAAAAGCAAGTGTAGAAGGACGAGTCCAACTAGCGTTTACTAGATGTTGCTTAAAAACGGAACTAGATTTCGCCAGTTTATCTAGAAATGGAGTTGCATTAAAGTTTGCACCATTGAATCCGCATACATCTGCACGCAAAGAATCAATTACAATAAAAAGAATATCAGGCTTATTGTGATTAGCCTCAATTGGTAATAAATGGATATTTTCTAGGAGGATATCCTCATTAGATTCAATTCGTAAATGATTTACAGGTGCAGTAGATTTTAATTCTGTATAAACGGGATTATTGTTTAGAAAAAATTTTATTCCATCTTTAACTTCTTTTGTTTTTTGATTATGTAAATTGAAAATTAGATGGTGATTGAGTGGTAATGAAATTTTAAATTCGAGACTGGAACCACCTGTTATTTGAATCGTTTTTTTTACAATATCTACACCTTTAATTTTTTCTTGAGAGTTTAGAAATCTTGAGTCATAAGAATTTGTTTTGGATATATAAGTGTTAGGTGATGTTTTTTTAGGGATAGTCTTTTTTTTATGTAAAATTTTGATCTTCGGATGATGGTAAAGTAAATTTAAAATAGAATCATCTGCGGTAATGGAATTTTGAATTAGTAAAGAAACTAAAAAGAAGAAAAATAAAGTCTGCATGTTTGTAGCAAAAGTATAAAACTAGAAGAATGTTGCAAGAAAGAATTGGAATTATTCTTTTTCAGAAGATTCTAAAAGAAGGATTAGTTTTTTATTGAAATCATTTGTCTTATCTCCAAGGGATGCAAAGAATTGTTTATCGAACTTCTCTACGATTTTCACTGCTTGTTTTGTTATCTCCTCTCCTTCTTTTGTTAGAATTACCGTTTTGGCTCTAGTATCTGTGGTATGTTCTTTTCTTTTTAAATAACCTTTAGCTTGGAGTGTTCTTAGAACAGTGGATGTTGTCATAGGATCTATTTTGGTATGATCGGAAAGTTTGATCTGTGTTACTTCCTCATTATGAAGTATGAGCCAAAAGATACTAGCTAGTAAAACAAATTGTGAGTGTGTTAGACCCAAGGGGTCTAACGCTTTTCGAATTTCTCTTTGCCATATGCTGGTGACTTGCCATAATAAAAAACCAGAACTATCTTCGGCTTTTTCAACACTGAATGTTTTTTTACTGCTCATTCTTGTTCCATATTCTAATACAGAAGAAAAAATTATAGCTTTTTTGCTTCATGAATTTGTGTTTTAATATCTTCCGCTAGATGATTCACAATATCTTGCATTACGATTTTATTCCAGAGAAAAGCTAGGAATCCACTGATTGTCATTGTAATAGTCATTTTAAGACCCTCTGGAGTATTTTCGTAAAAATGCTCTCCATACATTTTTGCGAGAGGGAAACGAGTTAAATCTTTGAAATAACTATTTGGTTTAACATCTACCAATTGAATTTTTACATTTGGTCCACCTTTAGGTCTTAGAGTGAAAAAAGTTCCATTCTTAAATTCACCATGAAGTTCTGCATTTTCAATGGTTTTATCCCAGTTCTTCCAGTTGTTCACATTTGAGATGAGTTTCCAAATTTGTTCCTGCGTGATTTCTTTTGTTGTATGAGAATAGGTGTTTGTGATCATATTCGCCTCTTTACTTGATTGTATAAAATACATATTATAAGTATACATATAATATGTAAACATAAAAAATAATTCTATATTTACATAATTTTATTTAAAAAGTCCCGCACATAAGGAAAGATTTTTGACCCTATATTAAATAGGATAGGTTTATAAAAAGGAGTTCTTTTCTATGACGAAGATAATTTCAAGTAGTAGGTTTTCATTTCCACGCCGAAATATGGAATTGGCAGATTTTAGCTCAACGATTCTAATTCCTGAGAAGTATTTCTCTATTTTTAATGAGAAAATCATTCTGCATAAAGGAGTTCGTAGTTATATTCATTATCTCTTGAACAAGTATCAAATTTATATTACAAATGGTTTGATTCCTGGTTATTCTAATATAACCACAAAGTATCAAGAGAAAGGGCAAAATCTTCATAAGATTTCCTTTCGTCCTAAACCGGAAAATTGGGCTGAACTGAAACTTTATCGTATTAGCTTTGGTATGTCTATCTCTGCTTTTATCGTATACTTACTAATAGCAGACTCAGTAGATCTTGCAGAGACTTTTTCGGATTACTTAGAGGGTGTCGGAATTTTGTCGATCCCTAAGTTTGACTTAATCGCGAAAGTCTACCTATTTGACAATGCGACCTATTATACTACAATATTTCAGTTTCATAGGGGAAAATATTATTAAATAAAAAAAGACCCTAACATCTAAGACAGAATTAGAGATAAAGACTATTGATTATAGAGACCATGGGTAGACTTAACGTTCCAGAAATGAACAGAGCGTTCTAGGTAAAGAAGACTTGCGTAATTTGGTGGACCGGAAAGACAGTTTGCGGTAACTTTTAGAAGAGCATTTCGTCTATCGGATGAAATACCTGGACGAGTGATAGTAAAAAAAACAGACCATGCTTGGTCTTTCATATTCATATTGATTGAGAATTTGTCATAGGGTAAAAATTTAACATTTATACGATTGAGGAGTGGAGTAAGAGAGATCGGTTCCAAGTTTTTTTGAACCCAGTCTTGGTGAATTTGTTCTGATATCATAGAGTTTTTTGAATAAACATCAAACCAAGACAGAATTTTATTTGGTTTGCTTGAAATATTTGCAGAAGTATCCAAGACGAATTCATCATCCATTTGGACAAATTTCATTGCTGTAATAAGTATTTCAGATTCAATTTCTGAGATCATAAATGTATTGAATTGTGAAAAGGAGAGGAATTCCAGTCTTTTTTATAAGAAAATTCAAAAGTATTTATCTAATAAATCTTATCTTGGAATGTAGAGGATAGAATAATTGTTTTGAATCGAGCAGAGAAGGATCAATTTGGGTGTATTTTTCAAAGATAAGAGAATGAGTTTATCAGCTTTCGCGTTGGACAAATCATTAACGATTGACTTTTTCGAAAAGAATGGATGAATACAAATGTTAATGATTCAGAGATGGTCTTTGGGAAGAATAAGGAGTTTAGTATGTTGCGCAGATTACATTTGTATTTAAAAATATTTTTTTTGATACCGGCATTGTATACATGTAATATAAACAAGAAAGTTGTGGGTGAGGATGTTGTTGGTGAGAATGCAAAGCCGGAGAATTTCAAGAAGATTGCCCCTTTGACTGCAAACGCATTAGGAGAAAGAAAGAATATACATGAAAAGGGGTGGTTTGTTATTCCTTCCTCAAAAAAATCTGTTAAAACAGTTATTGAAAATGGTTCTATGTCTTTTCGGACAGCTAAGTCAATGTTATTTATTTCCATCAAAGAGAGAGCGGAAAAGTATCCGGGTAATGTTGGGGAAACAATGAAAATGATTCGTAGTTTGGGTAAAGATGAGGAGAAAGCTTTGCAGGAATTTAGCAAGGAGGTTTATGCTGGAACATTCAATCTTGCGAAATGGGAATTGGAAATGTCGGGAGATTTGTTTAAGCAATCGGGAGTAGATTTTGTTACAGGATATATAACGTTAGGTGATTTAGAAAAGAAGGATAGAGAAGAAATATTTGGATATATAAAAGCATATAATAAGGATAGAGTAAAGGATTATTCTAGTATATCAGAACTCTTTGGGGAGATTGCGACGAAAAATAGTAATAACATTGCCAAGGCTTGGTCGGGGGCTTACAGCAGGGCAGTTCTAAAATACTCAAAGGAATATGAAGAGTCCGGAACAAAACAAAACACATTAGTAGCATTATGGAATATTTTTCAGGGTTACACTGTAGCCTTAAAAGAATTAGCTCTTGCACCTGTCGGAACTACGGCTGTGGAAAGTGGTCAAATGATTGCAGTAAATGGGGTTGCTGTTCCGGTTGCCTATGTAGCTACTTTTTTAAGGCAAACAGTAGTTACTACAGGAATGGTAGTCTATTATCCGACGAAGTTAGGGTATAGAGTCGTTAGTCCTACATTAGAGGCAGGATTTTTGAGTTCCTTGGGAATCTTGTCAGCAAGTGCGACAGCGCCAACGATTGTAGGGGGAACCGCTGTTGGAGCATTTAATCAAGTTGCAACTTTTACTGGAGTTGAATCTACTCGGGCGACTGCATCTGTTGCAGGTGCGGCTTATGAAACGGGAGCGACTGCAACTGGGATGATTTATGATTTCGGGAAAGGCTCTACTGAAAGTGTTTACTATGGTCTTAAGTCAGGTGTTGTGTTGAGTTATACAGCGTTAACTGTAATCCCTACTCATTTATTATTAACAGTCCCGGATGCAACTATTTTCTTGGCATGGGACGGACCGAGATTAGTCATTGCAAGCGTTAGAGGAAATTATAAAGGATTTGATAGTCTTCCAGTTGGATCCGTTGTAGATTTAGAAGAAGCTAGGAAAGCTGGAAAAGTAGAAGTGTTAACAGATGATCAAACTATTGTGAAAAAAGTTTTGGAGAAGGAAATCGATTTAAGGCAAGATGAATTAAATAAGCAGAAAGAGGAGAGTAAAAAGTGAAACAGATTCAAAGATTTTTGATTGCAATAATACTACTCGGATGTGCAACAACAAATGATCCAGATGATCCAATTAAGAATTCAAGAAAACTTATTAAAGAGGGTCATAAGTCTCTATACACTAACGGTGCTTTTGAAGTAAAAGGAACATCGATTAAATTAATACCATCATTTGCAGAAGGAGAAATATTTATTTTAGGTCACAGGGTTGGATTAGCCGAGCAAGCATTTTCTGAAAATATGAAAAAAGCAGCAGAGTCAGTATATATTTTAAAAGAAGGAACTGAAATATCTTTAAAAACTGCTGGGAAGGTTTCAGAAAAAGGAGAGGCAGTTAATAAATATATTTACGATTCAGGAACGGTAGGCGGAATATATATAATTGCAGTCTCCCTTGCTGCTTCTTATGGAATTGTTGGGAACTCTTTTGATAAAGGAATGAAGACTCATGAAGAAGTTGTAAAATCATCGAAGGAGTTACGAGCAAAAATGGACAAATGGGCAGATGAGTTAGTCGAGTCTGATTTTCCAAATTCATCCTCTCCGGAGTTTTCGGAGAGAGCAAAGGAGTATAAGAGGGATTTCAGAGATGGAGTAAATTCGTTTGTCATAGGTTATACAAATCTAGATGATTATTTAGCCAAGACAGTCTCCGATGCAGATGTATCCACGAGCACCTTTAAGAAAGGCTTTGATAAAATAAATCGATTTTTAACGGATAGTAATGAGGGTCTTACCAAAGAGTTTAAAGAAGTATTTATTGAGTGGGGAAGTGATACAGCAAAAGAATTTTCCGCATCAGGAAAGGATTATGCTGATGTAGTGGACGGAGCTGGCTTATCTTTTGCTATTTTGAAATCCTTTGCAAGAGTTACAAAAGGAGTTTTCTATGATGCTATTATCAAACCTCTAGCAAAAATTGGAGTCCTTTCTGTCGGATATGTAGCAGTAAATGCTGTGATTTATCCAGTTATGTTTGTGAGTGTGTCTGGATATAGTGTTGGTCATGTAATGGTCGAAGTAATATCTGTTGGAACAAAGGGTGTAATCTACTTAGTTGCACCGAGCGCAAAATTGGCATTAGCCGGTTTGATTGGAAGTGGTAGATTTTTAGCACAAGAATCATACACTGCTGCGGATGCGTCTACACGTGCAACTGCAAATGCGAGTCTGTATACAACATCTAAGGCAATAAAGGGAACAGGAATTGTTACAGAGGGTGCAGGTAAATATGTGTTAGCCAATCTAAGTTTAATTGGAGTAACTTCAGCTCAAACTGTTTTAGGTGGCGGAGTAGCTGTCGCAGGGACTACTGCGGGAACGACAGTTTCTACAGCATCTGGCGCAGCACAGGTTGTATCTTATGGCACAAGCAAAGTAGCGGCTGGGACTGTTGCTGTAACAGGAACTACTGCATCTCTTGGAGTAGCCGTAGGAAATGGCGTATATCGTATTGGAAAGGCGATCGGTATACCGATGGGCATTACCTTACAAACTGGTGTTGTCATGAACTATGAAATGATAGCACAACTCTCCGCTCATACGATATTGGCAGTTAGTGATTTTTCCTATTTAGTTTTATCTTTGGAGGGCGAGAAATGGGTTGTCTATGCTGTAAAAGATAAAACAGGTAAGGCGAAAGCGTTATTAACAGGCGCTGTCGTAGATATGGAGCAAATTCGTAAAGAGGGCAATGATGTAGTAAAAGTTCCTGTCAGCGAGGAAGAAATGGAAAAAATACTAGAAAAAGACAAACAGAACAAGAATTAAATTTTAACCTTTTTCCAGTCTCCTTTGTTGAACTTCCAGACAAAGATAGAAGAAAGACAAAGGAGCCAAATGGAAATTCCTGACCACAAACCAACGGTCCCAAATTGAAAGTAGATTCCAAGCATATAGGCAAAAGGTAGCATAACAATATACGATATTAGAACATAAACAATCAGCACCCAAACAACTAAGCCTGCACTTCTGAGTGCCGAAGCAAAAACCATATGATATGCATCCCCAATTTGTATCAAAGAAATTACTACTAAAGCTGGATATGTTTCTTGTATTACTAATTCTTCTTGTGTAAAGAGTCCGATAATATTTTTACCTAATACGATGAATAAGAATCCCATGATGCCCATTAAAAAAGCAGAGAATTTAGCAGATCTAAAAGTGCCTGCTTGGGCTAACAGGTATTTGCCTGCGCCCACTGCCTGACCTAAAATAGTTGTAGCAGCAACCCCGAATGCAAACCCTGGCATGAAGGATAAACTAATAATACTTAGAATGATTTGGCTCGCTGCCACGGAATGGATTCCAATCAGACCAGCAAATTTATTAAAAATGACAAAGGCAATATTTGTAAGAGAACCATCAATGGCAGAAGGAAGACCTATTTCAATGGAATTTTTTAAGACGGAAAGATCGAACTGATAATGAGACTTTTTTAGGAAATAGAGTATTTCTTTTTTGAAGAGGAATACCAGTAATATGAATAATGCAGGCAGTCCTGAAAGGGCAGAAGCGATAGCCGCTCCATCTACGCCAAGTGCAGGAAATCCTAGATTTCCATAAATCAAAACCCAATTCAGAAAAATATTTGCAAACGTTGCACTAAAAGCAGAGAGCATTCCTAGATAGGTATAACCTAATCCATCTAGAAAACCTCGAACTGCAAAAGCTGGGAAAAAAAATACTGTTCCTAAATACCTGTAAGCCAAATAAGAAGACGCATCTTTAATTACATCTGGATCTTTAGAAATAAATTCGATTGTCTTATTTGCTGTGATAAAACCTAAAAGAGAGATAATTAAACCAGCTATAAATGAAAAATATATGATACTAATTCCAATTTTTCCAACTTCCGTATCATTCTTTTCTCCGTATCTTCTTGCGGTTAATATTTGTATGCCAACAGACCCATTCATTAGAAATGAAAGAACTGTAAAGTATGCGTTAGCTCCTATTCCAGTTGCTGCAATTGCCTCAGATCCAAGTTTACCAACCATAAGAGTATCACTGATTTGAATCAGTGTGTGACTCAACATTCCAAAAAATACAGGTAGGGATAGTTTTATAATATGTTGATTTAATTTTGATTTGAACATTTTAAACTTATTTACTATTTTCTATAATCCACTCAGAAGTCTTTCCTATTTTTTGAAATTGGATCTATTTTAAATCAATCAAAAGATATTTTATTCAACATCCGCCGCAAATGAAAAATAGCGATGAATATTAAAGCCAAGAGCCCATTCGCCTTTTTTGTAATCATAGTCTGCACCACGTAGCAATTGAGTGTGTGCAATGGTTCTAGAGTTTGTTACAAAGAACTGAAATACATGTCCACCGGTTTCTATATCAACACCCAAACTGATTGGGATGTAATAATATTTTACTGATTTATCTAGGTAAATATTTCTGAGGGCTGCGTATGCCAGACCTTGTGGATTGTTATATTGTTGATTGATTTCAAATCCAGTCAGTGTATTTAAACCTGGATATTTCGTGTAACGATCTTCCGTATAATAATTATTTCCTTGATAATCTCTTTTAGGTGTAAAGATTGCTTCGAAAGTAAGATCAATCCTTTTCGTTAATTTAATTCTTCCCCCAATGTCTAATCCTGTTCTATCATTTCCTAACTGACTCTTTACAAAATTTCTATGCACATACATAGGAGAAATCTGCAAGGAAAATCTATCAGTAAAGCGTTTCGATATTAAGATAGATGCCAAGTAACTACGCTTATCCGCATCACTCAATTCATATTCATTCGCTTCTTGTTTTATATAGGTATCAATCTGAGAAGAAACTTGTGACGGTAAATTAATATAATTTGCTACAGAAGGTGGGTTGATATAAGTATCGTATTTGATTGTCTCCTTGGCTGTTTCTTGTCCTGCAACTCCGAAGAAACTCAGGCTTATTGGCATAGAATCATTTTGATTTAAAATTTTATATTTAGTTCTAGCCTCATAAGTTTGATAAGCAGATGTTCTCGCAATTCCTATGCTCCACTTATCGCTTAACCCATAGTCTAGGGATAATTGCGTGTTAGCCCCTTGATCTAATCCTCCAAATGTTCGGAGTGTTTGACTTGCATTACCGAATCTATGATTAAATCTAAAATCTAAATTATCTTTTCCTACATCTTCTGTTGTAGGCATATTGATTAGACTTGATCCCATAAATGTAGATTTTGTCTGGGCTTGTGCTAGAATCTCTTGGGTGAAAAATAGACAGAGTGAAATGTAAAATATAGTTTGAATTGATTTCATTATACACCTTTTATATTTTTATTTACTTGCGATAAGGATTGAGTCGAAGTTAAGAAATTTATGAAGCTCTTAACCTTACGAGAATCCCGTTCTAATGGAGTCCGAATCGCTTACTAGTTTTTAATTGGTTTTAATTCTAGTTTTACTTCTAGGTTTACAGTTTCGCTTACTTTTAAAATAAGAAGTTTTGGGACTTCAATCGAATAATCTTTTAAATTAATCGAGAAAGACGATACTAATGAGTATCCTCCTTCGCCTGACGTAACTTTTCCCTTTATGCTCACATCTTTTTTAGTTACACCGTGGAGTTGGATGGATCCAATAACAGAAACATCACCCGTTTTAGAATCGTATGATTGAATGATTCCGTCAAACTCTGCCTTAGGAAATTTTTCTGTCTCCAAATAGTTTTCATGTAAATGAGAAGTTTGCAGTTTGTTGTTTGTTTTCCAGTCTGTTAGATCAATAATGATTTTTACTTTTTTTTCTTTAAATAAAATCTCTCCGGAAATTTGCTTTCCAATGCCTTTAATTGTTTCTTGAGGAGCTTCACTTAAAAATGTAATCTTTCCTGAAGTAACTGTTAATTGTGATTCTTTGATTTCAACTGCATTTACATAAGAATAAAATAAGCAGATAAAGAGTATTAGCCGCATCATGGTAAAGCACCTCCTTGTATCCAACAAAAGATTGCTGTAGTAATCTGACTTGTCGTATATTGCTGCATGCTACCTCCGTTTATTTTTTGATAAAGAATGCTACCCGATGGATTTTTAGAGCTTACTCTTGATAAGACTGAGCTATAATTTGTCATATCTAGACCGCTTTGTGGACTAGAACCAACATGGCATCCTGAGCGAGCACAGTTTGTAGTAGTCCCAGCGGAGGCTAAAGAAGAGAATGCAGGCGTAGAAACCGAACAAGCTGTAGAACTAGAAGAAGATGCGGAAGAGGTTGACCCGGTAGCTGTATTGATGAGGATTCCTGTGATTAGCCGCTTTTTCTCTTCCTCATCAGAACTTTTATTCTCACAATTGAATAGTGTTATTAGTAGAAATAACGCAGAGACTGTATATAATTTTTCCTTTTTCATAGTTAGGCACCGACTTGTCATTATTCTATTTTCATTCTTTTTGTGAATAAATTATTATTTACAAAAGACTTTATTTTACAGTTCCTTTTAGTATGCAATTTGTAGATTTACATAACCATCTTTATGGATCAATATCCGCAGAAAAACTATTTGAAATTGGCAAAAGAAATCCAAATCCACGCTGGCAGATTTTTACGGAACTTTATTCAAAAATATATAACAAAAATATTTCAACTGAAACGTTCTTTGAGGATTACAGTGATTTGACTCAGTTTAAAGAATTATTTCTATTTAATAAAAGAGCACCTTTTATCGAATTTCAATCTAAGTTTAATTTAATTATTGCTCTATCTAGATTTGATGAAGAGGAAATATTTGATGTATCCAAGTCACTGGTGATTGAAAACCAAGAACAAGGAGTTTGCTTTGTAGAATTTAGAATTATGTATCCACCAAATGCAGATCAGTCTGTTTATCAGTCTAAAACTATCGCTGCTTGTAGGGGATTGCAAGAAGGGGAAAAGATTACTCAAAATAAAACACAGGGTAGGCTTGTTGTTTCTCTTCATCGAGATGGAAATTTTCTTACTCAGTATGAATGGCTTAAAGATTTAATGAGACAAAATGAGCTTGTTCAGAAGTATTTGGTTGGATTGGATTTTTGTTATATTGAAGAAGGATTCCCTCCCATTCATAAAAAAACATTTTTCGAGAAAGTATTAGAAGACAATCAAAAGAACCCTAAAATGGCACTTTCAATTTTATATCATGTAGGAGAGAGTTTTTCAGATAAAACACCTAAATCGGCAGTTCGTTGGATTGGAGAATCTGCACTTTATGGCGCACATCGTCTCGGGCATGCCATAGCACTTGGTATTAATCCAGAAATTTTTAAAGACAGAGTGATTGAGGAGTCGGTTTCAGAAAGAATGCATCAACTCGAGTTTGAATTAAAACACTATGAAGAAATTCGAACTTTCGGAAGAATCTCTGATCGGAATGAAATATTGAAAGAATTAGATCGTTTAAAATCAAAGGATACAAATATAAAATTGTCATTTGCAATGAATAAAAATTCTATCGATGAGCTCTATACATTTCAGGAATTTATGATTTACTTGATTCGTGAGAAAACAAAATCTGTTATTGAATGCTGTCCTACTTCAAATCTATATATTGGAATGCTTCCTGATTTAATAGATCACCCAATCCGTAGATTTGTAGCTAGAAATATGAAAGTAACAATCGGAACTGACGATTCGGGTATTTTTGATACTACACTTCCAAGAGAGTATAATCTTGTGGCTAATACAAGTTTGCCTCTAAAGCAGTTAGAAGATGTTAGAGATCGATCAGCATTTTATAAATCTGAAATATTATCAGGAAGGTCTATATGAAAGAAGAACTTACACATGCTTATGAAAGAGCAACTCATATCCTAAGTTATGCAAGCTCAAATTTAAGGAGAGAAGATTTGCTTGCGGCACCTGGCCCTGGGCTTTGGAGTATAACGGAAGTAATTCTACATATTGTAGATTGTGACCTTGTTTTCAGTGATCGAATTAAACGTGTTATCGCTGAGGAAAATCCAAATCTAATGGCATTTGATGAGAATAAATGGAAAGAAAATCTTTCTTATAAACCAGAAAATATTTCTGCTGCTGTTCGTTTATTTGCCGCAAATCGTGAATACATTTCTCAAATATTGCAAACGATTAAAGAAGAGGATTTAGAAAGAACTGGGATGCACTCTCAAGCGGGAGCAATGACTCTTAAAACTATTATTGAAAAAGCAAATTCTCATTTTGATCATCATATTAAATTTTTATATGCAAAGCGGGCTAACATAGGTAAATCGGTGCATGAGATTTATACAAAGTAGAATCAAAACTCAGATTCTATTTGTATCCAACTAAAACTGATAGCCAATCCAAGCTTCATTGTTCGATACAAAATTTATTGCGGTGCTACTGCAATAAATTTCATGAATTCGACAAGCTCACCCAGCGCTCAGTAACCGGATTTTTTCCTATTCGGAATCATCCTCCCTTTCGCTAGACGCTCACCAACCGCCAAGCGATGACCGGACTTTCTTGTTTGAGTAGTTACGAAAAAATCCGGTCACTGAGTGAAATTTTTTTCGAATGAAAAAAATTTTGTATCGAATGTGACCTTTTAGAAATTCGGATTCACTCGATGTCCGAACTTTACCACTCAAGAAAACTTCTAGAAAATTGTCGTACACTAAAAAATTTTACCCCGTTTAATTCAAAACATCTCTTTATTAAAGACTCGCAATCCTTTTTTACTTTAAGCCATTCAATTGTAAGATAGAAATGGGAGAAGTTGGGTGCAAATTAGGCATTAGCCGCTAGAAAGAAAATGGAGGCTGAAACTTTAAGTTTTCTTTTTAATCGGGAATCTCTATTCCCGTGCATACAGCAAATAACGTTTTCTCTCGAGATACCAACCCGGCTTTCAGATAAAGCTGTCAAGTTAAGGATTCTCACCGATGACACCGATAACGGAACGATTAAAAATCAATGGATACTTATGAGTTATCGTATCTTTTATCAGTGTTAATTCCAGCCTTCGCTCTAAGTATTCGCAAACTACGCCTTCGCCTGTTAATTTGTGGTAATCATTAACTTGAAAGCATTGCGCATCGCGTTGCTCTTGAAAATGGATTATTAAATGACATTACGCATGAGATGGTATGTATGAATAAAGTAAATGATATCAGTATATTACGTTTATATAATGGATTAATATATAGGCGGGTTTGGGCAGCAGCCCAAGTTGCCGACATGCTCCCTGTAAACCCACATTGCATCTTTTCGCGTAAGGTGAGTTATTCAATAACCTTATTCTCTATGCGGAAAAACTCTATTTGTTTTAATAAAAGAGCAGCATCCTCTTTTAATTCGAAAGATAGTTGCTTTAAATCTTTTGCAGAATCAGCGAGTTGAATGGAGCCAGTGGATATTTTTTCTAATCCAAGGTTTGATTCTTCGATTGTGAGTTTTTGTTCTTTGGTAGATTCTCGAATCGCAATGGCTTGCTCTTTTAAATCCGATAGCAATTCTTTTACTGAACCTTGGAGTTTGAATTGTCTTCCTAAATTTTCTGTAATCTGAAAAACGGACTCCTTTGATTTTAAAGATGAATTTTGAATTTCTTTGAACTGTTCTGAAACTTCTTTGATTTGATCGTATCCTTGTTTTATTTTATGACTCAACTGCCTTATCTTTTTTGAGATCAATTCAGAATTTTCATTTGTATGCTCACCAAGCTTGGAAATTTCTTTGGCAACTATTTGAAATCCTTTACCCAATTCCCCCGCGCGCGCGGACTCAATCGATGCATTTAATGAAAGCAATCCAACTTGATCGGATATTTCGGAAATCAATTGCGCATAATCAATAATAGCCTTAGATTCTTCTTGGATTTCGGAAATGGAATTTTCAGTATTCAATCCCAAATTAGCCCCTACTTCTGCATATTGATTTGCCCTGCGAGAAAGCTCTGCTGAATTTTCTGCTTGCGTTAGACTACCTTGCATTTCTTTACCTAAATCATTTAGTGCCAAGGAGCAATTTTCGGATAGCCGCTTCTGGACTTCTGAGTTTTGTTCTGTTTGGGTGATTGCTGCTTGAAATTCTTCCATACTAGCAGAAGTTCCCTGACATAGTTAGATTGGTTTTCTGCTTCGGTAGATACATGAGTAGCATTTAGTTCTAAGTTCTGGGAGAGAAGATTTAATTTATTAGAAGTAGCTTTTAGATGATGTATCACTTCAAAAATATTCTCACTCAGAGAGTTGAAATTAAGAGCTAAAACAAAACCCAACTCCTCACTATCAACGAGAGGCATGCGATAGGCGAGATTTCCATTTTTTAATTCTGCCAATGCTTCCTTTACATTTTCTGTATTTTTACTTAAAATTTTAGAAAGAAGATTTGCACAGATAAAACTCAAAACCAAAGACTGAAATCCAATGAGCCCAACTAGATAATTCCGAAAAGGATCGTCTAAATCAGATAAACTTCCAAAGTAATAGAGCGATATCAGAATTCCGACAGGAAGAAAGAGAATTGAAAAACTTGCGATGCTCACTCTATGTAAAATAGTTATCGCACGAATATTTTTCGTATCTACCGGTATATTGCGAATAGTCGGTAGTGTTAAGATATCAGAAATAAATAAATCCGCTTGCGTAGAATGAATCATATACATAACTGGTGCTAAAATAACTATCAACAATACAAACGTAATTACACCATACAAACTCACAGGAACAAAGGAATAATACACAGTGGCTGTAGTAATCGCTCCCAAAATCCATTGTAATTGAACTACAATCACACATTAGGTTGGAAATTTGAGAAGATTCTCTTTATGGAAGCTTAGCTCTGAATCCTTTGTGCCTACTAGCAAAGGATCAAACAAACTATGAAAAATTTTTGCTCTCCAATAAGGGAAAATAATTAGTGTAATCGAAACAGCAGCTAGAAAACTTAGTGCGATGTAATAAAATTTTTCATAATACATCTTTTGAGATAAAACTAAAAAGAAAACAGCAAGTGGGACGCCGCCCACATAATTTGTAAGCTCCATACGAATACTTAGGCTGATGATTTGTTTTTTAATTTTTTCTTCCATTGAACACCTTAGAATAGAATGGATAGCCACATTTTTATGTAAACAAAATTAATATTATAGTATTATTGGAATTTTTAATTATATGGGAACTAACCCTCTATAGTATCTAACGATTAGAATAGAAATTAGTTCAAAATATCTCTTTCTAAAAGACTCGCAATCCTTTTTTGCTTTAAGCCATTCACTTGTAAGATAGAATGGGAGAAGTTGGATGCAAATTAGGCGACAGCCGCTAGAAAGATAAATACTGGACACATTTTTGTAATAGAAAAATGCTAAACTACTCAGAGCATCTCCTATAAAAAAAACCATAATCTTTTTTTTGTTAAAATGGATTCGCATGTAAAATAGAATGGAAAATGTTTTTGGAAAAAGTTGTATGGAAATTAGTAGAAGAAAAGTTTGAGGTAGGAAATGGATAAAATAATAATTTTTGATATGGATGGAGTGATTGTCGATAGTGAAAAAATTTATACAGATATGAATCAAAAATGGTTTACTGAACTAGGATTTAAATTACCAATTGAAGTTCATCAAAAGTATATAGGAATTTCTGCAAAAATATTTTGGACTTTTTTGAAAAATGAATTCAAGCTGAAAGAGCCAATTGAATATTACATTCAAAAAGAAAAGGAATTAAAATTCAATACTCTATCAAATTTACATTTAACTCCAACAAATAATTTAATGAACTTTATCTCATACATTAAATCAAAAAAATATAAATGTGCGTTAGCTTCCTCATCCTTAAAAATGAATATTAATCTTATTTTAACAAAACTGAATTTATTAAATCATTTTGATTTTGTGATAAGTGGAGAGGAAGTTACTTCTGGTAAACCGAATCCAGAAATATTTTTACGAGTAAAAGATTTTTTTCAGGCGAATGTAAATCAATGTATTGTTATTGAAGATAGTATGAATGGTGTTACCGCGGCAAAAGCGGCTGATATGTTTTGCATAGGTTATTTTAATCCTAATTCAGGAAATCAGGATTTATCCAAAGCTGATTTAATTATTGATGATTTCAATCATCCAATGCTTTATACTTTATAAAGTGAACCAATTGGGAAATGATATTGAATCAAATCGGCGCTCAAAAAATTCACCTATCTACTTCAATGCGCATTTTTTTAAAAGTCTCGCAATCCTTTTTTGCTTTAATCCTTTCACTTGTAAGAGGAGACGATTATGGAAGAAGTTCGATGCAAATTGCTTTAAAGAAAACTACTAAGCAGTTTTTTTTAAAGTTTGAATGTTTTCTAATTTGTCTCTTAACTTTTCTTTTTGCTGCCGAATCTCTAAATCATTTTGCAAATTAATCCAAAATTTATCAGACATACCGAAATACTTAGCTAATCGTAGGGACATATCAATAGTAATCCTCCTTTTATTATGAAGAATTTCTAAAATGGTAGAAGTAGAAACATGCAAATCCTTTGCTAACCTATACGGAGTAATCTTCAGAGGCTCCAAAAACTCTACTCTTAATATGTCTGATACCCTCGGTGTTGGAATTCGTTTATTTTTCATTAGTAAAACCTCTTAGTGATAATCAGCAATGGAAACGTTATAGCAGTGCCCTTCTTGAAATTGAAAAGTAATTCTCCATTGTTTATTAATCCTAATAGAACAAAAATTTTTCCTATTGCCTTTTAAATGCTCAAAGTTATTTGAAGGTGGGACCATTAAATCATTCTCTGTTTGCGCATTTTCCAAAAGCAATAGCTTAACTAAAGCTCTGCTTTGAATTTCAGGTGGAAATTTTTTAGAGAATTCTTGGCTAAATATTTTTTCTGTTTCCTTATCTCCAAATGACTTTATCACAAAGATATATTCGTTTATCAGATATATCTGTCAAGCAGTTATATTTAATTTATAGAAAAATAAATTTTGCTACTCAATTTACTAAAGGAGATGCGAGCGTCAACCGGAGACAAATGATTTTATTAATTCTTTAGTTTCAGAATTTAATTACAAAAAATTTCCCGCATCTGATTCAAACCATCTCTTTCTAAAACCTTCCACTCAGCGTCCCATACCAGATACGTCCAGGGAGAGGATAACCAACAATATCCTCTGCTCGTTTGTCGGTGATGTTTTTTACTTCGAAGGTGAGTAGCAACTCCCGATTGTCCTCTTCTGTTGAGCGCTTGAAATAATAGGTAAAGAAAGTATTGTAAATCCATCTTGCACTTTGATAGTTTTGATATTCATTCGCTCTGTCTTTGAAAACTGCTCCAATAAAATTTGTTTCAAATCCGATTTCAGCTCTATTAAATCTACGACTTATACTTCCATGCCATTCGTTGACTGGTCTAAGAGGAAGATATTTTCCCTTTAAATAACTTGTGTCAGATGTATTAATTGCTTTTTGATATGTGTAGTTAGATTCCAACTTCCATTTGTCGAATAACGTTACATTTTGAGTAAATTCTATTCCTTTAATACTTGCAGAGTCAATGTTTTCTGGTCTAAGTGTGAATTGAGAATTTGGAATAAATAGAATCATGTCTGTAATTGCTTTTTGGAAATAAACGATTGAACCTGTATATTTTAAATTTTTTCTTTGGGTATCAAATACGAACCCCGCATCCGTATTAATACTTCTCTCTGGTTTTAAAGATAGATTTCCTATTACAGATCCTCTCTCGCCGAATAATTCTAAAAAATCAGGAATTCTTCTTTCACGTGCAATATTAGATTTGAAGCTAAAAGTATTTTCTTTGCTTTTGTGGATAATACCAAGTAATCCTAAACGATAGTTGGTGTATTGTGTTGTCTTCTTGTTGGGCTCTGTATTCGTATTTAAAATTAGAGAATCTTGGGAGTTGAATCTATCAATATAAAGTTCTTGCTGTATTGCCGGTGTGATTGTAAGCCTTTTATCTAAGAGACGGATTTCATCTTGAATTTGCCAAGTAGTATGATGACGAAACTTTCTGGTAGATTTATCTAGGACTTGATCTAACTTATTTCGTCTATCTCTTAAAAAAGTTTCTCTTTCGAAAGCGAATAAAAAACGAAGAATTTGATTTGAATTCAATAAATAAAGAGTGGGTAATAAGTGTAATCCGTATTGTTGAATCTCCGCTTTTGAGTTTGGTGTGCCAGATGAAAATTCAGAGAGTGGATCAAATAAATGATCCCTTGCCCCCGTGTAAAATAGTCTTGTATCTAAATTCAAATTGGAAAATAAAAATGATTTAGACATAGATCCGAGTGAAGTGGTATTTCTTAAATATTCTCTTTCTACTTTCTTTGTTTGATTGCTTCCCGGTCCTGGAATTCCGTTTTTTCTATAATTAAAATCATTTAAGATGGTTACAGTCGTCTGTTTTATATCGAAAGAAGCATTTCCAGTGAAGTTGTAGCGATTGAATTGAGCATTTTTACGTTTATCATCAAAATCATCAAATGAATTTAGAAAAGTTCCATTATTGTTTCTAAATGTAAAGTTTTGATCAGATTTTTCTTGTTGGGCGAAAAGAGAATATCGGACGTTATGTATCGTTGCATTGTGACTCGCACTTAGTTTAAATGTATTCAAGCTTCCACCTGATACAATGAATCGAGAAGAAGGTTTCTTTGCTGATTTACTAGTTACTAAGTTAACAGTCCCCCCAATAGCCGAACCGCTGAAACCAGGAGATGCGCCGGATTTATAGATTTCAATTTTCTCTAGGTTGTCGAATGATAAATCCGCTAAATTAATCTCCCCACCTTGCGAATTGTTTAAGGGAACACCATCAATATAAATTCTTACTTGATTTGCATTTGATCCTCTAATGGATAAAGTAGAGTAAGATCCGAGACCACCAAAGCGCCTGATTCGAACACCGGCTTCTCGCTCAAGTATATCGGTTAACGATGTATATTTGTTTTTAAATTTTTCAGCATCAATGATTTCTGTGAATCCAGTAGGATCAGCTTTTACAGATTTAGTTTTACTAGAATCATTCTGTGTTGATGTTCCTACTACTTCAACTGTCTCGGATCGTTTAATATCTTGTGCAATCAGTTGCCCTATCGATAAAAATCCAATTAGAAGATAGCGCCTCAAATTAAAATACATTAAATCCAATTTCTAAATAGAATCTCTAGAAACAAGGAATATGTTTTTGCGGAAATATTAAATTTCTGATAGAATTGATTTTTAGTTTTACTTTGATTTATAAATTCTAAAATAATTTACCAAAGAAGCTATTTCTTTTCCGAATAAGTAAATACAAATCATCCAATTCTTTTTGATTTTCTTTCATGCCTTTTCTAAAGGGAGTGATATGAAATCCAAACCTACCAATGGATTCAGTAAATTGAATTTCTAAAGGGTCATCATCTATGAGCAAATCACCATTTATTTTACGAATATCCTTTTTTATTCCCTTATCGTCCGGATCGTAGTCTTCCCTAAAAATACAATCCCTGAAATATTCTTTTAAGTGTAGTTCCGACAAGATGGTTTTGGCTCTGTCTTTTTTAGAATTTGTCCAAAGTTTTAACTCATGTCCTTCTGACTTGAGTTTCTTGAGTAAGTGAATGATTCCAGGTCGGACACTGCTTCCAAGCTCATCAACCAATGTATTATCCATATCAAATACAAGAATCATATTTTAACATTTGACTTTGGTCATAAGAAATAAAAGCATAAAACAAAAATGAAAGTAAAAACTTGTCCAGCTTGTAAAACTGAATTTATTTGTAATATGGAATCGATAGAAGAATGCCAATGTGGCAAAGTAGTGTTAACTGCTCTTCAAAGAGAAAAAATAGCGAATCTTTATCAAGACTGCATTTGTAAAAATTGTTTGGTTCGTTTTAATTTAGAAGAGATAAGCCCGAATTCAAAAACTTCGGGCTAAAATTTATTGTTCAACTATGAGTGTGACTTCGATGTTATTTCGTGTCGCATTCGAGTAAGGACATACTTGATGTGCAGCAGAGACCAATTCTTCTGCAATCGACTTTTCCATCCCAGGAATTCTAACTGTTAAGGTGACTGCTAGACCAAATCCGCCACCGCTAATCATACCTATATCTACTGACGCTGTTACAGAAGAGTTCTCTATTTCTAGTTTCTTTTTTGTTGCAACAACCTTCATGGCGCTGTGAAAACAAGCAGAATAGCCTGCCGCAAAAAGAATTTCTGGATTGACTCCATCTCCCCCTTCTCCCCTCAATTCCTTTGGCATTGATAGAGAAAATTCATATTTCCCATCAGGAGATTTTACATTTCCTGATCTTCCACCACTTGCTGTCATTACTGCTGTATATAATTTTTTCATTCGATATCCTTTTTAGAAAGCGTTATTTACCATACTTATCATCTTTCATGATTCCAGATGTAGTCCAACCTTTAGGAGTATGACAGGAAAGACATGTTTTAAGCATGGGAGATTCTTTAACTTTAGACTCAAACTCAGGCATAGCTTCATTTTTTACAATTAAATTTTTATAGGAACTCATTGCGATATCTGCATTGTCTTTTTGAAAGCTACTACCATTTCCTTTTTCAACTAATTTTGGTTTTGCTCCGGTGGTTGCTGTCGTAACTTCAATTTTGCCTTCACATACACAGTGCATAGACGAGTTTGTTTTTGCATCATAAATTGCTCCGAATGCAGTTCCTCTAACTCCAGCCGTTGAAGTTGGAGTTGTGGCAATGAACTTTTTTCCACCTAAGTCTTTTACTTTAAACCAAGCACTTCCATTTTGCACTGCAATACTTCCGTCATTTTCTTTTGTATAAAGGCTGTTTACAACGATACTCGAATTTGCTGCAATTTTAAATTCAGAGCCTTTATATGTAAGTGTAGCTATAGATCCATTCCCAGTCATAATGGAATCACCACTACTTACTTTGTCTTCTTTCTTGAGGGGCTTCCACTTGTTATCCGCTTGGGTTTTGATGTTTACTTTCCCAACTAAAAAGCTAATCACTGCAGTTTCACTTTCTTGTGCAGATAGAGAGATTACACTTGCTAATACCAACACGATACTAATTAAGTTCATAGATTCATCCTTTCTATTCTTTTTTGTTTTGTTTGTCTAATCTATAAAACAATCAATTCTTTGGAAAATATTTTTTTATTTTCCATATTTTTCGTCTCGTGTAAATCCTTCTGCTTTCCATCCGTTTGGAGTATGACAGGACAAACAATTTTTTAATATTGGATATGCTTTTACTTTTTTCTCAAAACCAGGAAAGGATTCTCCTTTAGCCATCTCACCTTTATAAGATATTGGAATTAAGTTTGAGTCGCCTGACTTTACGCTAACACCATTTCCTTTTAGAACGATACCTGGCTTTCCTTGCTTTACAGGGTTTACTTCTACTTTACCTTCGCACACACAGGTTAAATCCATGTTAGCCGTTGAATCATAAACAGATGCAAAGGCAGTTCCTCTTACACCTGCACTCGAAGTGGGTGTTACAGAATTAAATTTTCTATCTCCTAGATTGATTAATTTGAACCACGCAAGACCTTGTTTTACTTCTACTATACCATCTTCGTTTTTAGAAAAAAGTTGGTTTACGATAATAGTTGAATTTTGCGTTAATTTAATTTCAGATTCTTTATATAGAATCGTTGCCATAGATCCATTTCCAGTCATGATAGAATCACCCTTCTGAACTGTATCATTTACTTTTAATTTTTTCCATTCGCTAGATTCTTTAGACTTTATTGAAACTTTACCCAAAAGACTTGCTACCTTAGCTATTGAATCATTTTCCTGTGCTAAAACCGAACTGAAAGACAAAAGAATGATACTTACTGTGACTTGGACTAATTGATTTAATTTTAAATTCATACCCTATCCTTGTATATATTCTTATACAATAACAAACTATTTATTATCTATTATCATGCTTTCTCTGATTATTGAAATTTAGTTTTCAGAATAAATAGATTTTTGGGATCAGGAGGAAATAAGTAGGAAATTCTATTAATGCTTTTTAATTATAACTCACCTTACTCAAAATTTATAAATCTAGGAATAAACAATGATTTTTATAATATTAGAGAATGCTAATGATCTAACAAAATCTATAGCCTGCGATAGCTCGGTTGCTATAGAGCTTATAAAGTGATGGGTGGAAAAAAACTCTCTGCTAGGAGCAAACCTCGCTTGCCCGTTTGTTCATCTTGCATAAGGTCAGTTATAATAATCTATTGCTTTGTAAAATTGGTTTATATATGAACCACCAAATAAATTAACATGAACTAATAAGGGGTAAAGTTGCCAAAATAAAACCCTTTCATCGAAGCCGAAATCATATCCTAATTCGTTTAAAAATTGATTCAGATCAGATGTATTCAGTGGACTTCCAAATAATTCTAACATTGCAAGATCTTGTTCTGGATGGGAATAAGAAATACTTGGGTCTATAAAATATGCCTTGTCGGCAAATACTATGTTGCCGCTCCAAAGATCTCCGTGGATTAGCCTCGCATCTTTTTTTCCTAGCTCCCATTTATGAACCAATTTCAGAATTTGTTTTTCAATTTTTTTCACAAACTCTAAATCAAAAATCTTTTTGTCTAGGCAAAGCTTTAATTGAGGAAGAATTCTTGATTCTAAAAAAAAGGAATCAAAGCTATTATAGTATTGATTGTGTTGTGGTAAGGGTCCAATAAAGTTATCCTCACCAAACCCCCATTTTTCACTTTGATTGGAGTAAAGAGTTTTGAGAGAATCTATTAATTTATCTTTTTTGTTTCTTGTATTGTTATCTGAAATGTAATCCATAAATAAAAGAGAATTATTTTTTTCTGTATAAAGACCATGGACGGTAGGAACGAAACAGTTTTTACTTTGCAAAAAGCGAAGACTGGATACTTCTGATATTGCCATTTCTTCTTGATCTAAAATTTTTGCGACTAACGGCTTGTGATTATTTGTATGAATTAGATAGATCGGAAAACAACTTTGTGTTAGAAATTGAATTTTAATTCCAGTGCGGCTAATACCAATAGAATCTAATCCATTTTCTATTATTTTATTCATGGATAACTAAATCTTTTAGCCACTCGTATTGTCTTTTGAAAATATGTAGATTCATCTCTTCTTCGGAAAGAATATATTTCTCTCGTTTAAAATCCTTATCCTCTGGATAGATAAAGATCAATTGATTTATATTTTTTCCTTTATGCAATTTTAAATAGGGCTTATCTATCGTGACTGACGTTCCAGTCAATTCATCCCTCCCGATAGGCAGTGAATCTACAAGTATATCTAAAACCTCAGCTTGCGAGAAAAGAACTGGACAGAAATCTTTTATGCCCATTGATAAATCTTGAAAAATATTCATTTTAGTAAAATCTTTAATTCCTAAGACCCGAGGAAAATGATTGGTTGAGGTTCTAATATTTTTAAATTCTCGTAAAAGTCTTATAATTTCGATTCCAGTTGTGTCCCAATCCAATACTAATAAATCAAAATATTTTTCTCGAAGAGCACTGAAAGCATAATCACTGTTATTCGTTGTAATTTCGTTAACGGAGAAGGAATGAAAAATCGATTTTAGTTTATGATTAAAATTTTTATTGTCTGTCCAGATAAGAGCATGGATTGGATAGATTTCTTCTGTCTTTTTAAAGTATCCGCTAGCCATCGATTCTATTGAGTATTGATCTAGATTCCAAAAACTTGTGACTCCAGAAATAGAACTTGCTCTTTTTTCTTCATACGTTAGTCTTCCTATGATTTGAATTTGAATAGACCAGTTGACGCATTCACTCAAACTTGTTCTATCAAAACCATCTATCCATAGAATTTCATTTTTGTTTAATGTTGGAAAAGAAAAATCTTTAGACCAATTAATAACTTTGCCTTTCTGTAAATCAATACAGGATTTTAAAAATCTCTTTTCCTCTTCTGTGCAGTTTGCTACGATAACCGCTAAATGTCTATCTTTGAATATTGATTCCATTAATTCAATGGGCAGGAAAGTAAATAAGGATTAAAAACTTGACTTATATAAAGCCGATTTTTATATCTAAGTCCTGTGCTAGATGCTGGAATTTCAGTTCCATCATTCGCATAGATTTCTTTTAGGTTATCATTATTATCTAGAACAAAAATTTGACTCGGTGATGGATAATCTGGTTTATCTACATGCTTTAAAAAACGAAACATAGACTTATGAGCTGCGATATAAATATCACCTTTCTCATCTTCTTCTAGATTATCAGGTCCTGAATCTAGGTTTATTACTTTAACTTCTTTTAAAGTTACAGTATCCCCATTCTGGCTTAGTTCATATTTATAAATTTTTTCGGCAGTTGTAGCAGCTCGATAAAGATATTCTTTGTCTTTGATTTTTTTGTAAAGTATTCCATTTCCGTATGTTACTTTGTTGTCGAGTAACGTCCAATTTTTTAAGTTAAAATAGGTAATTTGAGAACGTTTAATTCCAAAGAAAGCATCAAAGTAAGATCGAAACATAGATCCAGTTCCTCTATCATTTGAAGCAAATATTCTACCATCTGGCATGACATACAAGTCATTAAGACTTATAAAAGTATCACTCTGTATCGTCTCAACATGTTTTACTTTATTTTTCTCGATTTGAAACACTTCAATCGTATTGGTAAATGGTTCAAAGCTTGGATGAGATATAACATATAACATTAATTTGCCGTTAATTTTCACAAGGCTCATCCCATGCGGATGAAAATTATTTGGGTAATTTGTTTCGATCAATGTCGGAACTGATTCTGTAGGTGAGTTTAAATTTATTTGAAATAATTTTCCTTCTACCAATGTCCCTCTTCTTTCATGACTGGAAATATAAAGTATACCAGTTTCTCTATCAATAGCTAAATCTTCCGGACCAGGCAATCCAACTATTTTTTTACATCCATCTATCGAAATGGTTTTAACGTTTGCATAACAATTCAAAAAAAGAGCTAAAAGTAGAAGTAGTGAATATTTCATACTTCTACTTTTTTGTGAAAAGCCAAACATTGTCTAGTAGAATTAATTCGCTTTCACTTTACGTTTATTAAATTTAGCTATTGATACTGTAAAAATTCCCCATCTATCTATAATCATATTTATCTTTTTAAAACCATGTTTCGCAAAAATTTGATCTAGTTCCAATTGGGTTCTTCTTCGCATAATCCAAGAAATGCCGTCTCTATTGCCGAGAGTATTTGCAATCATTTCAAGTTGTGGGTGATAAGGTTGCCCAGTGTAAATACAATAACCGTTGCTTTTTACTATTTGGCTTAAACCTTCGAGTGCTTTGCTAACGATTCTATTTTCAGAGAATAATTCAAATAATCCGGAAACAACAACTATATCCGGTTCAAATTTTAAATTCTTGTAACTATTTGTATCAAATGCGTCTTTTTTTAAATACCGAATATTTTTTATATTTTGATTTTCTGCTGTTTCTTTTCCTTCTTGAATATTCGAATCTGTGTTATCACAAGCTAAAATTTCTACCTGTGGAAATTCTAATGCAATTTCTTGTAAATATCTTCCTGGACCGGAAGCAATATCTAAAATTTTTATTTGTTTTTTTTGTTTTAGAATTTCTATTATAGTTTGTTTTAAACATTCTTTTAAATGTATTTTTCTTTGCCGAATTCCTCTCCAACCAATTGCATCTAAGTATCCGCGATCAATTAATTTTCCTATCAGTAAATTACCTTCACTTTTATTTTTGTAAACATGATCGAGCGAAAGCCCAGAGTCAAAACCATTCTCGACACCTATATCAATTCCCTTACTTAATCTACCTAACGTTTTAATTCCTAATCTTAATAGAGAATAGTAGAATTTCATGAAAATATTTGGACCACTTTTAAGTCGTTCATATTCATTTTGAATAAAAACTTGTCCGTTAGTCGCTGCATAATCCATATTTGTAATATTAGTATTAAAACAATCCTGAATGAATTTTCTAGTTTCTTCGATTGGTAGACTTTTATTTTTTTCGTAAAAAATACCATGGTAAAAATCTGGATAATAAACAATTTTTTTGATTGGTGTATTGATCCTTTCAAAAAAAACTCTTTGCGGTTTTGTTTTGACGACCCAATCTTTTCCAGCACTCAGTATAAGAGTTGGGGTATCAATTGCATTCGCATCTTCTAATATTCTAGTTGCGGTGTCATGTAGCTCTAGTAAGATATTTACAGCAATTTCTTTTGTGATCATTGGATCATTATCATAAGACCTTGAGCTATTAGGATCATGTGTTAGCATTTTTGATTTCACATAACTTGTGATGAAGGCAGGGTTTTTTATTGCATTTAAAAGTCTTAAACCGGGAATTGCAAAGGGCACATACAACTTGATACGAAATGCAGGTGCCGCTAAAATCATTGCTCGGATACCGGGCGCATAATCATGAACCCAGGTGCTGCATATAACGGCACCAACACTATTTGCAACGACTACAATATTACTCATTTCTAATTTTTCTTCTGAGCACACAAATCGAGCAAAGCTATCCAAATCTTTTACCATAAAATGAAACCCTTCTGCATATCCGCGTGGACCAGGAGATTTTCCATGACCTCTTGCATCAAAAGAATACATAGAAAATTCTTCTAAGTTTAAACCATTTACAAGTTCTTCCAATCTTCCTGAATGTTCATGACCTCTATGAATTAGGATCATAGCTTTGTTTACTTTTTGCTTTTTACTATTTTTCCAATTGCGAAAAAATAATTTTGTTCCATCAAAACTTGTGAAATAAGATTCTTTTTGAATGTAATCTGACATTGTATCTCCTCTTTATTGCATTTCAAAATAGCGTGTCATATGAAAAAAAATAGGCGCGGTGAAGATAAGGCTATCAACACGATCCAAAATTCCACCGTGCCCTGGAATGGCTGTTCCCATATCTTTGATCCCAATATCTCGTTTTATAAAACTGATCGTTAAGTCTCCTAATTGACCACCAATTCCAACAATCAATCCTGTTAGAATAAATTGAAGAGTTGTAAACAAAGGAAAAGAAAAAGATAGAAGCCAAGGTAAAAGCATTGAAACGAAAAAGGATCCGATCGATCCCTCTAACGTTTTATTTGGACTTATTTCTGATCGTAATTTATGTTTACCAAAAATTTTTCCAAATACAAAAGCGGAGACATCTCCAATCTCAACAGCAAATAATAAATAAAATAAATATCCAATTGCAAATTTTGAATTTGTAAGAAAGTTCAAATGGCTAAACATCCAACCGAAATATATAAATCCTAAAATCGCTAACGCGCAATTATGAGTCATTCCCTCACTTCGATTGAGTAGAGTAGGAACTGTCATGATGGCACCAATCATATAAACGGGTAAAGCCATAAAAAGACCATACCAGCCAGATACTCCAGGGAGTAATGGGTCTGGAATATAGCATAAAATTCCTAAGGATAAAATTCCTAAGATTACGAGTGTATGGAGAGATTTGTTTTTATTTAATTTAGTAGCCCTAGCAAATTCTAGATAGGCCAAAAGAGATAATATGTTTATTCCAACTATCGTTCCGGTTCTTCCGATTAATATAAATAGGAATATAATTGGAACCATTATGAGCCAGCCATAATAAATCTTCCATATTTTCTGAATGTCTTTCTTAAATACTTTATCAATTGTAAAAAGAATCAGAAATGCTACCGTTAATACAAAGGAAACAATTTTGAGATAAGAAATAAATATTGGATTTTCTAATACACTTAACATTTTTTCCTTCTTATCATTTTTTCATTTGATACAATTTACTTTGCTCTAATGCTTTTTTAAATCTGTTTATAATAGTTATAATTAAAAGCATGAGAATTAGAGATAGGTATAGATTTAAGTAAGGAATCGTAAGACCAAAACCAGGAACAAAGGCAAGGATAGAAAAGAAGAATGCTCTATCGCTTTTACCCATTGGACCGTCATAACGTCGATTTGAGTTAATTTGAATTGCAACAACTCCAGTCATTTCAGAGATTATTGCAAGGATTGAAATTCCAATGATAGTATATGGATTGATTTGCGGTAAAGATAGAAAGGATAAATAGATTGCAGTATCAGAAATAACGTCCGTTATTTCGTTGAGCATAGTTCCCAAAGGTGTAATCATATTATGCTCCTTTGCCATGATCCCGTCTATCGCATTTAAAGCCATTCTGAGAAAAAGGAAAACTGGAAGGGACAACCAAAGGACTTTTAATTCAGGAAAATTATAAAGTAGACCTCCCATAACTATAGAAAGAATGCAGGCAAAAATAGTTACCATATTCGCTGTTATGTTTAAATTTACTAAGAGTCGAGCGACAGGTCTTAATAGTTTTTGAAATTGACTTTTTAATTGATAGATACTCATTTTTGAATCCTTTTTTGAAATTCAAGCAAGGAGTTTATATGATACTTTCCTAACTTGATATTTCTTTTTGCTTGGATTATTTGGATTGATTCATCTATGTCTTTCGCGATGCCTGCTTTTAATAAATAAGCTGCTACAATGATAGAACTTCGGGATAGTCCTAACGCACAATGTATAAAAACAGGTCTTTCTTTTATTTCTTTTTCGAGTGTATTTACAATATGGCTGATTTGATCTTCGCTTGGAGGAACTAAGTCAAGAAGTGGAAAGGAATACTTTTGATTTTTAAATTCTTTTGTGCAAAATTCAGCGGTTAAATCAAAAACGACAATCGAATCATTTGGCAATTGAGTTGGTAAATAACCAATAGAAAGATTCGGTAAAATTTGATCAAAAGGTTTTAATTTCTGTCTATGATAAAAGTATAAGAGATAAGCACAAACGATATATGGTAAGAAAACTATACAAGCAGATAAGGTATTGCAGTTATCGTATTTTTGAAGGATATTCGGACCGAAAGAAATATATCCAAGAGAAATTAGAAAAAAACTTGAAGCAGGCCATAATAGCCAGAAAAACTGACCTTTTAATACAAAGGATAGAATAAAAAGAAAGAGTGATAATGTAAAAAAGAAGGATGCTAGTTTAAGAGCAGGCTCTCTTTTATCTAGGTTCCATCTCAACCATTTGATTCCAATATCAGGAATGAAATAAGTTACAGCAACACCCAGAAAAAAACCTGTGATTACATCAATAAAATGATGTTGGTAAGTAGTCAAAACAGAAATTCCAATTAATAGGCACCAAATATTTAGAAGAAGCAAGAGAATTCCTTTTAGGTGTATTCTAAATCGCATCCACAAAATCCAAAGCAATGCGATATGCATAGAGGGAGCCTGATTATAAGGTAGATCAAAACTAAACAAAAGAGTAAAAAGTTCTCCGAAAAATCCATCTGTTACCGGTCTATCAAATGTAAATCGAAGTGGCCATAGGAGAAATCCAATTACAGATAAAACAGTGAAAGTTAAAATTCGCAGTGCATGAATATTTAATTCTTTTCTACTAACGCAAATAAAAAGAGAGATTGGATATAGTAAATCAATGCTCCAATAAGGAATGATTGTCCAAGGTATAAATGGAATTTTATACTCCCAAGAAAAAACTAAACTGCCAACATCACTTCTAGTTGCAGTATAGGAGTTTGCAAAGTTATAACTTCCAAAGAAAATGGGAACTAAAACTGCCAGCCATATAAAAGATAATAACCAAGGTCTCTTATTTTCTTGTTTAGAATTAGATTGAATCAATTTTTTATTCCTAGAATCGTTTTTTGTAAAAAGAGAGGTAGGATTGATATCAACCTAACAAGTAAATACATTTGCCATGGAAAAATAATTCTTTCTTTTCCAGTTTCTAATTCATTTATAATTTTTGTAGCAGCTTCCTCAACGGAAAGAATGAAGGGTCTTGGAGATGGGTTTTGTGAATTTAGAAATTGTAATCTCTTCGTATCAATATAGCCTGGGATTACTTCTGTTACGCGAATGTTATGATCTCGATATCCATTTCGAAAAATTTCACAAATATTTAAAACGCCTCTCTTCGTTGCGCTATAGACAGTCGCCTTGGGATAATATAAGAGAGCCGTCATAGATGAAATTGCAACAAGATGTCCACCGCGAGCTGCAAGCATAACGTCTCTACCAGATAAAAATGTATTATAAGTCCCAAAGAAATTCACTTGAATCATTTGATTGATTTCATCCAGGTTGATGATTTGATCTCTACGAGATGCATAGAATCCTGCAACTGCAAAGATCATTTCAATTCTATCAGAGAAATCCTTCATAGCTGTTTGGATTTCGTTTATATTTTGCACGTCTGCTTTGTAGAATTTAAAATTAATATTTGTGAGTAAGGATTCCATACCCTCAGAACCTAACGTTCTTGCAATTACTCCAACTTTTGCTCCCTTGTTTAAATAGGCTTTCGCCAAAGCAAGACCTAATCCGTTGCTTCCTCCAACAATGAGTATATTTTTATTTTTGTAAGTTTCTGACATGTGTCAAACTTCCCTTGTTCTTAAGAGCTTCTAGAAAGCGTTCCTTGCCTTGTGAATAATGTTTTAAGCTTGTAGAAACATAATCTTCATAGCTAAGCATTTTGACTCTTACCTTCCAAGAGGAAACTTCCTCTTGGGCTAACTCACTGCTAAAGTCAGAGGCATCAATCCAGTAGTCTGATTCGCGAATTAATGAGTCCGTATATTTAAGTCGTAAGTTTGGATCATAATTATACACTTTCTTGATTGCATTTGTTTCGATTGGTGGAGCAAAAGGGCGACTATGCATCACAAATACTTCTTCTGATAGTATTTGTGCCAATTCAATTGGGTATAAGTTTATTTGTCCTCCCAGATAATATTCATCTTTGAAATAAGTAGGATTGTATAGATATGCATCACTAGTGCTAGCTCTCATTGCTGTCACGATTGGAATATTGTTGCGAAATAAAATTTCTGTATCTACATTGCTTTCTGGATAGAGTTTTGAGATAAACGAGTAAACTTGCAGATTCTGTATTGTTTTAAGTGTTTCTTCATCACTTATATAAACTTCAGAAAATGGTTTCATTTTATTTTTATTTACCCATTCATCCACATTCAATCCAACCTCTTTCTTATTAAAATTGACGCGTCCTGCGACTATCAAAAGAGGAATGGTTTGTTTTTGAAAGGGGAAACTTCTTTGAGGGAGATAATCAAGAGTATCCTCTACATGGATTAAATTTCTCTCATACACATTCACTAACTCAGGTTTAGAAAAAGGTAGATTTATTATGATTCTTCCAATAAGCAAGATCGTTTTAAAAATATTTGAATCTTCTCCTGGTTTGATCGAATTGGAAAAGGAATCATAAAAATCTTGTGATAAAATAATTTCTTTTTGTTTTTCTAGATCATTTGTATAATTGATTACACTTCCAGTGATCGCACCACCGCAAGTAGCAATCAATAAATCTGGCTTTTTATTTTGTGCAATTGCTTCGTGATAGAGTCCAAGAAAAAACATAGGAGCAAAACCAAGACCGTTAAAAATCATAACTCTTTGGTATTTTGGATTTGGATTTCCAAACGCTGGGATGCAAATTAATAAACTTAAAAATAGAAATATTTTTAGTTTTGAGTTTTTCAAAAAAAACATTAAGCCTTTATCCTGATATACAATCTCGAAAAAAAAGTTACCTTTTCCATTTAAAAGAATTCGGAATACAAAATAGATCGGTAACTATGGTTAGAAACATTTAAAAAGCAAGTTTTTTTCGAGATAGATAGATAAAAATATCAGAATAGAATTTTTAATGATAAAAAGGCATTCCTAATGGAAATATTAGTTTTGTTTTATTTATATCCAAAGCCGAAAGGAATTTCCTTTTTAAAAATAAAAATCTTGGTTTTATTGAAACACTTCTTATATATCTCGCAATTCCCCTGCGCGATATACCGAATGCCCCTCAAATAAAATCCGTGTGGAAAATACTTTTGTCATTTGGTTTATACTCTAGCCAATGCAATACAAGCTTGGTGTAAGAATATTTCAAGAGTCGTTTCAAATTGAAATTTTTCTTCTGAATTAAAAATAATAACTGAGCCTAGAACGCGATTCGAGTCGGCGATTGTGAAATGATAGATTCTATTTGCGTTTAACATGGATTCAATCATCATACACTCTTTTCGATTCAAATCTCCAAAGTTTACAGTAAACAAACCATCTGGTAGAAAAATAAGTTTGTTGTAAGTTTGAGAATGTAAGAATCTCTCTTTGTCAAATTCAAATCTTAAATCTGAAAGGTCGCAATTTATTAGTTTTTGAATTGGTGCGGCAAATTGTTTGAAACCGCTGGTTACTTCTACTTGAAATTGAGAATTTTCTAGATAGAAAGAATTTACAATTACAGCTCTCGGTTTTGTAAATTTAAATATAGACTCAGCTATAAAGTGATAGATTTCCTTTTTTGAATTCAGCTGTAAATAATTCATCGCAGACTCAGAGAGAAATTCCAATTCTGCATTGTATTTTTTATCTATTTCATCTTGCTTTCTCTTTTCTGTTATGTCTTTAAATACAATGGTTGCGCCGATGATTTCGTTTTCTTTTCGGATCGGAGAGCAAGTATATTCTACATAAAAAAATTGATCTATTTTCTTCCAGAAAATTTCATTTGTAATTCGATTGGTTGTTCCTTCGATTAACGTTTCTTTAATAGGGCTATGCTCTTCTTCGTGGGGAATTCCATCCATCCAGCTATGGTGAAATGTTTCATGAAAGTTTTGATTCAGTAATTCTTCTTCTGTATATCCTGTTAATTCTAAAGTATAAGGATTTACAAATGTAATTTTTCCTTCTTTATCTAAACCAATAATTCCTTCTTTTGTATTTGTTAATACATTTTGAAATAGAATTCTCTTTCTTTCTATTTCATCCTTTTCTCTAGTTTCTTTCGTTATATCTTTGATGATAATAAAGAATGCAGGTTTTCCGAGTCTTTCTACTTTTAGCATTCTGATTTCTACTAACCTATCTTCTACAGTGTGGATAACGGTTGTATTCCCCGTTAGTCTGTTTTCAGAGGGAATAGGCAGATTTACTTTTGAACCAATCAGAAACTCAGAGTTGAAATTCAATAATTTTTGTGCATTTTCATTCACAAAAAGCACGTGACTAGAAATATCAGTTATTATCACACCGTCACGAATCTTATCCATCGTTTTTAATAAAATTCTATCATTTACTAGAAGTTGTTTCAGAAAATTAATCTGTAACATTTGCACTGTAAATGCTCCCGCACATACAATCAGTAAATTGCAGAGGATGTAATAAATATCTAGTTTATTAAATCCAGCTACAGTAATAGGAACGAAGCAAAAGAAAGTAAAAAATAAATAATAGAATAAATGATACTTTCGAATAAAACCGAGAGAAGCAAAAATAATAATCGTAAAATTTTGAATTTGAAACTCTACAGAAAATTGATTTACATATGAAAGATATAAGCTGTGGAGAGTGACGGTATAGTAGGCAAGATAGCTAACGAGGCTTTGCCTATTTCGAATTTTGGGATTCGGTGATTCGTAAATTTTGAATGCAATGAGACAAAGAATTGATACTATGATTCGCTGCTTGGGATCATCGATTGGAGCTTTTGTATATTTAAATAAAGCCCAGAAACAAGGATAGATTGCAGCGAATAATAGTAATAATTTCCTCTGTAACATAGTTTACTTCTTTAACTCATAGTATTTTGCATAAACAACAGGTAGAACAAGTAAGGTTAGAGCACTCGCAGTTATAAGACCACCAATGACGACAGTCGCTAGGGGTCTTTGCACCTCTGCTCCCATGCTAGTAGATACAGCCATTGGAATAAACCCAGTTGCTGCAACAATTGCAGTCATTAAAACGGGTCGGAGTCTAATATGAGCTGCACTCACAACCGCATCCAGATGACTTAAGCCTAGATGCTCTTGTTCCTTTGTAAACGAGATAAGCACTAGTCCATTTAAAACAGCTACTCCGAATAAAGCAATAAAACCAACTCCTGCAGAAATACTAAAGGGAATATTTCTTAAAAATAAAAATAACACTCCCCCTGTAATTGCAAAAGGAACATTTAAGAAAATCATAAGTGCCGGAGTAACCTCACCGAAAGCAAGCCAGAGCAAAAATAAAATCAATGCAAGAGTGACTGGCACAACAATCAGTAAAGTATTCTTTGCGGAAATATAGTTTTCATATTTCCCGCCAAATTCAAAACGATACCCGACAGGGAGAGGAATATTCTTATGCAAGATATCATTTGCTTCTTGGACAACACTCATCATATCTCTTCCTCTTACATTGAACTCTACAATCATTCTTCTATATTGATTTTGATGACTTACCTGAACAGGACCGCTCTCTATATATACATCGGCTAAATCTCCCAGAGGAATCGCATTTCCTGCACTCGAACGAACGGGAAGAGATCGAATTTCTTCTAGGTTGAAGAGCACCTTTTTATTTGTTTTTATTGCTATATCGAATCTTTTATTTCCTTCGAAAACACTCCCAACTATATATCCTGAAGATAGAATCTCGGTGACTTGGTTTACATCTGTAATGCTTACACCATACCGAACTAGGCTATCTCTCTTTGGTTTAATTCGCAGGTAATTAAGTCCACCTAGTTGTTCAATTTTTAAATCTACAACACCTTGGATCTTTCTGAGTTCTGCCGCGGTTTTCTCACCAATCTCTCTCAGAGTTTTAATATCCTCTCCAAAAATTTTAACTCCAATGTCGGAGCGGATACCTGCTATTAGCTCATTCGTTCTCATTTTAATTGGTTGTGAAACAGATACCGCTACTTCAGGAACTGACTCTTCTACATTTTCCACAAGTGCTTGCATTAATTTTTCTCTTTCAAATCTCCACTCCTCTTTGGGTTTCAGCTGTAGATATATATCTGTTCTATCTATTCCCATTGGGTCTGTCGCTATATCTGGAGATCCTGTTCTAGAAACTGCATGCACAAGTTCAGGAAATTTTTCCTTCAAGGCTTTTTCAATTCTTCTCCCTGTTTCCATTGACTCAGAGAGGGAAACGGACGGTAGTCGCGCTACCTCTAAGAGCATTGAGCCTTCATCTAATTCAGGCATAAACTCTGCTCCAAGATTTGCGAATAATATAAAACTCATTACAATAGAAATAAGCGCAACCGTAAGAACTTTGTTTTTTGCATTCATGATTTTATCTAGAAATGGAATATAATAAGTTTTGAATTTATGAAAAAGCCATGTCTCATGTTCCTCTGGTTCTTCCACTTTCAAAATATAAGTCGCAAGAACGGGAACAACCGTTAGTGATAATATGAATGCTCCAAATAAAGCATAAAGCACAGTTTCTGCCATTGGTATAAACATTTTACCTTCCACTCCAGAGAGAGATAAGACTGGAAGATATACGATCGCAATGATTGTTTCTCCAAAGATAGTAGCTTTTCTTACTTCAATGGTTGCTTCTTTAATTGTATTCACTTTTTCCGCATCTGTTAAAAGGGAGCCTTTTTCTTTGATTGCCATTGAAAGTCGCCTAACGGCATTTTCTACAATAATCACAGCTCCATCTACAATCAGACCAAAATCAATCGCTCCCATCGACATTAAGTTTCCCGGAACATCTCTAATTCGCATAATTACAATAGCAAATAACATTCCGAGTGGAATTGTAACTGCAATCACAAGCCCTGCTCGAATACTTCCCAATAATAGAAATAAAACGAGTATGACAAATAAAGCACCTTCTGCTAGATTCTTTAAAACTGTTTTGATGGTTGTGTTTACCATTACTGATCTATCATAGTAGGTCTCTACAACAATGCCTTCGGGTAAATTTTTCTTTAGATCCTCTAGCTTTGTATGAACGGCTTCACTCACATGGAGAGAATTCTCTTTCATTAACATAAGAGTAATCGCTCCAACTACTTCTCCGCCTCCATCTTTTGTAGTTGCGCCTAATCGTAGTTTTGCGCCATAACTTAAATCTGCAATCATCGAAAGTGAAATTGGTGTTCCTTCTTTAGTCTTTCCAATAAAAATCTTTCCCAAATCATCTAGGGAGCCAACTAGACCACTTGCTACAATTACAAAATGCTCTTTGTTGTGTTCTATGTATCCGCCTCCCATCGAAGCATTGTTCTTTTGCAAAGCTTCAATTACATCCGACATTACGATTTCTAAGGATTGCATTCTTTCCATGTTCAGCACAATCTGGTATTGTTTTACATTTCCACCAAATGTATTCACTTCTACAACACCCGGTATTGTTTTTAGAATTGGATTGATATACCAATTCAAATAAGTCGTTAGTTCCATTAGGCTATGATTTCGACTGCTGAGTGTGAATTGATAGATTTCTCCGAGTCCAGTTGAAATTGGACCCATCATAGGAGTCCCATACCCTTTTGGAATATTATTGACTGCATCAGAAAGTCTTTCGCTCACAAGCTGTCTTGCTAGAAAAATATTCATGCTATCTTTAAATACGATAGTCACTACAGATAATCCATAACGAGAAATAGATCTGACTTCTTCTACATGCGGAATTCCGGACATAGATCTTTCGACTGGAAATGTTACATATTGTTCTATTTCCAAAGGAGAAAGGGCAGGAGCAGATGTAATTACTTGGACTTGAATGGTTGTCACGTCTGGAATCGCGTCCATTTTTAATTTGCGCGCGGAATCTAAGCCAAAGAAAAAGAAAATGATAGTTGCCGCTAAAACTATCACTCTATTTTCGAGAGACCATTCTACAATGAGTGTTAAAAATTTCATTTTTACTCTCCAAATGTAGATTTGAGAAATGTAGATTTAAGTGTAAAAATGCCTCTGTCTACTACATATTCTCCTGTCTGAACGCCCGATACAATTTCTACTATCGACTTGTTTCTACGACCTAACTTTACTTCTCTAGGTTTATACTCTCCTGGCTTTTCCTCAATAAATACAAAATCTTTTCCATCTATGTTTGCAATAGCATCAACAGAAATAGCAATTACATCATAATCAGAAATATAAAGCTCAGCTTTTCCAAAGAGTCCTATCTTTGCCATGTGGTTTTTATTTGTGATTACAATTCTTCCACTCACTGTTCTAGAACCTGGATCGATTTGATTTCCGATATAGGTGAGTCTTCCTTCAAATTCTTCCTCTGGATAAGGATTTAGCTTTACTCTTGCAGTGTCGCCTTCTGAAACTTTCCCTAAATCTTTTTCAAAGAGTTTTACCATGAACCAAACAGAATCTAAATTACCGATAGTCGCAAGATTAGAGATTGCATCTACTTGGGAACCTTTTACCACTTCTCTTGTTAATACCACTCCATCAATAGGAGATAGAATTTCAATTCGACCTGAATTTTCATTTCCAGATCCTTCCATCGAATTTATATCTGGAATCGGAATTCCGAGTGCATGTAAATTTCCTTTATCCGCTTTTAATTCTGCTTCTTGAATTTTTAACTCGGATTCTGCATTAATTGCTTCTTGCTCAGCGGCTAATTTTAGATTTACCAATTCTCGAATTCTCTTTGCATTTTTTTGCACTGCATTGACTCTTGAGAAAGTGCTGATATATTTTGATCTAGATCTGGCTGCTTCCGGGGATTCAATCACTGCAAGAATTTGACCCTTTCGAACTCTCACTCCCTCAATGAAGCGAACCTCTGTCACTCTACCGGAGATTCTTGCACTGACCTTAGTTACTCGATCTGGATCTGCCATAACTTCTCCAATGAGACTGATTGTTTCTTGAAATTCAACTGTTCCTACTTGGCTCGAATGTAAATTTACATCTTTAGATACTTCTGAATCAATTTTAATCGAAGTATCTTCTTTGATTGAATTTGTTTCAGTTGCCTCTGTGTTCTTTTTCTTTGAAAAATATTTGTAAGCTCGATAGGATGTGAAAGAAATTGCTAGTATTGCAAGTAACGTATATATTTTATTATATTTCATAATTTCCTCATTTGACTATATATTGTAAAAGTGGAAACCCAATCGATCTAAGTAATTCTATTTTAGATAAATCATAATCTGATTGAGTTTGAATGTAAGATAGTTTTAAACTCACGAGTGAATTTTGTGCAATCAAAGCATCTCTTATATTCATTTGTCCTGTAGAAAGTGCTTTCTTGATTGAAATTAAATCTTCATCTACTTTTTTCATTAATTCTGGCGGATAATTCTTATTTTCCTCTTTCAGTGAATTAAAATTTGTAATCGCTCGAATTACCTCATACTTAATAGTATGTTGGTTGATTTCTAGATTTGTAATTGCTTGTTCTTTTCTAGCTTCCGATTCGACTACCTCTCCACTATTATCTCTCCAAACTCGAAGTGGCATCGATGCTCTAGCACCAACCACATTTTCATTAAAACCATCTCTTTGGAGATAAGCGGAAACAGTTAGGTTTGGAATAGACTCTCTTTTTAGTAATTCAATTCTTCTCTGTGCTGTTTGCACATCAAGAACTCCACTGTCTACTTCTGTTCTTTGTTTTAGGGCAAGAGTGATTAATTCTTGGATATTCTTTGTATTCAACTGAATATCTGGGATGGTGTCTATAATCGAGAGCGCCAAATCGAAATTAACCCCCATCATCACCATTAGGTTTCCTTTTGCTCCATCTCTTTTTCGGATAGCTGAGTTTAGAAGTCTTGCTGTTTTGGAGACTTCCGCATTCGCGATGTCTGCATCTATAGCGGCAGCGAGTCCTTTGTCTGCTCGGGCTTGGACTGCCTTTGCCATTTCTTGGGAATTTTGGTAAAGAAATTCTGTAATTTTAAATTCCTCTAATGAATTCTTATAGAAAAGTGCAGCGGCTAACGCTTGTGCTGTTGTATCTCTTTCCATCGATGCTACTTTCTTTATTTGAGCTGCGTATTCTGTGTCGGCGACTTCTATTCTTTTGCCTCTTTGTCCAGCTAGATAAAATTCTTGCGATGCTTGGACTTCTCCGTTGATAGCAGTCTGTGGAACTGGATTTAGAAAACTTACTTCTGATTGGGCTTGTTTTCTGTAAGCATTCATTACTTGAATGCTTGGATTTGATGGAAATAAATAAGCTGCTGCAATTTTTTTCCCTTTAATGGCTGTTAGTTCGATTCTGGTTTTTCTAAATTCAGGACTATGAGTTAAAACACATTCTACTATTGTGAGTAGTTTGGCATTTCCTGCACAATGATCATTTGATTCATGAGAGTCTGAATTTGAATGGATTCTATAAATTGGATAGAATGATAGAACTAAAAAAAATATTATATAAATTGATTTCATAAATTCCTCCTTGAAGATTTGGAAATATTACCGTCGATACGTCAGATATAAATTGAAATTGAATTATACGTTTCTGAACAAAGTAGAATTAACAAATTGTTTTTATCGGTGGTAAATATAATTTAAATTATATTAAACTAGATCTAGGAGGTCTGATTAGATTAACAAGATAATCGAAATTAACCGCAGTAAATAACGGTGAAACGATATAAGACATTGTATTATGAGTAAAAATAGTATTAAGATAAAGATTCGAATAAGAGATTAAGATGTAATTACAGGGACAATTGGTGCAGACATGTTTATCGTCGTGATGGTCGTCCTGATTGGAGTGCGGAATGGAGGCAAACACACAATTATCCTCACTCACTCCTATTCCACCGCAAATACATTCGTTATCTATTATGCGCTGAGAGCTAAAGAGTAGCAAAAACGCAAACAGAAACAATCGAAGTAAAGATTTCATAGGTAGATTTCTAGGATTCTTAGAAATTGTTAGAAAGGCAATCTTAAAATTCAAAAAGCATTTGAAAGAAAGACTGTTTTTTATCATAGGGAGTTGCTTTTGATTCTCTATTAAGATGAGTGGAATAGAGTTAGTAATGATTGTAGAGAGAGAGGAATCGAAGACTCACTCATCTTCGCAAGTGCAAAGTGAGTGAGTTAGGGTAGGTTATTTAATTGCTTTGGTAAAGATCATTTTACCAGCAGCAGTTTGGATGATGGAAGTAACGTTTACTCGAACGTCTTTGCCTACTAGATGTCCACCATTTTCAATTACAACCATTGTGCCATCTTCTAGGTAACCGATTCCTTGGTTTTCATCTTTCCCTTCTTTGATGACTTGGATTGCAATTTCCTCTCCAGGTAGAACAACTGGTTTTAGGGCATTTGCAAGATTATTTAGATTGAGAACTTTTACACCTTGCAGTTCCGCAACTTTGTTTAGATTAAAATCGTTTGTAACCAGTTTGGCACCTGTATCACGAGCAAGTTTGATTAACTTTGCATCTACTTCTCGAGTATCGGTATAATCTGTGTATGTGATTTTAACTTCAATCGTTCCTTTTCTCTGGAGCTTATTGAGCATATCTAAACCACGTCTTCCGCGAGCTCTTTTGATTGGATCAGAGGAGTCACTGATCAATTGGATCTCTCGTAATACAAAGTTAGGAAGAATGAGTGGTCCATCAATAAAATGGGTATCTGCAATATCTAAAATTCTTCCATCGATTACGACGGATGTATCTAGAATTTTATCTCTAATTTCTTCTGGCTTTTCCCCACCTAGGATAAAGGGACGAATGGGAGCACCACCACCACCAAAAATTGATAATCCAGGCTTTTTTGAGAAGGCATAGCCAACTTTTATACCTGCATAGCCAAATCCAAGATATACAAGAAATCCCATTCCAGGATTCTTTGACTCAGCAATGAGAGTCAGCAATAAACGCCCGATCCCAAAACCAACGAGAAGACCAATTCCTACACAAAAAGCAGCTTCTGCATTTATGATAGGAAATACCTTGTCCTCAAAATAGAGGACACCTAATGTTGCAATCAATATTACTACTGTGTATATGGCTGGTTGGAGTATATCGCCATACATGGGATACAAAAAACCAAAAGATACGACAGAGAATGAGAGCGCGAATAAAACCTTATAGAGATGAGTCATACTCAAATCCTTTTCTTAAAAATTTGAGTTCGATCGGATTTATTCTACATCTTCAGTTGGTTCAGCTTGCTGTATCATTTGCGGTTGAACTGAACTTGCTAATATATCAGAGACAATGTTTCCAGCTTCTTCTTGGGGAACGCCTTTACTTAAAGCTATTTCCGTTTTTACTAAATTATAAGCATTTTCGTATAGCTTCCTCTCCATGATGGACAATTCTTTACCATTTGCCCGTCTGAATAGGTTTCTACAAACATCAGCTACTTCATAGATAGAACCGGATTTAATCTTATTCATATTATTCTGGTATCTAATCTTCCAGTCTTCCTCTGTGTCGACTTCGTCTTTCATTAATAGATTGAGAACTTTTTTGATTTCTCTCTTAGGTATTATGCCTCGAATTCCAACCTGTTTTGCTTTATCAACAGGTATCATAACTTTCATTTTCGAGGATTGAATTTCTAGGCTGTAGCAATCTCGCTTTTTGCCTAAAATAGTTTTTTTACTGACCTCGGTTATTGCACCAACGCCGTGCATTGGATACACAACATAATCGCCGACTTTAAATTCTATATCAGAAATATTCTGACTCCTTATGAAATATCTAAATAAATTCCGTTTAAACTCACTGAGAACCGTATACTTTTCGATGCTTAGAGTCAAGTAAAATTTCTACTTTGGTATATAAATTGGAAAATAAATTATATTTTGCAATTTTTTTTATAGTGCAGACTGTAAAAATAAAACGAGTGATGTAAAGAACCATAAGAAGAATTTTTATAGATTACCCATCTATCAACATGTGAAGAAGAAACGAATAGAATCGAGAAGGATTGTCTTTCGGATAGTATCCACAATGATAAATTTTGTCATTTACTATATCTACCACTATAACAAGGACTATACCAACCACTATACCAAGTAGCCAGTTGTTCAAAGCAATGTTGATCTCTTTCAATCCTTTCTAAAATAGGGAAAGAATGGGACCTAAAAATGAAAACAATTTAGATGATTCATAAAATCCATTGTCTAAACAAATACCATGCAAAGCAAAAAGATGATTCCAAGTGATTTTGCGATCAAGAGACAGACCTACGTGCAAAAAGATCTCACTGCTGGTTCGGCATTTGAAAGATATATTGGTTCCATTCTAGAGAAAATGTCTTACCGAGTAGAATATCCAAATTCAGAGGTAAATGCTGAATCAGAAGCTTATATTCAAAATTATGCATCCATTCAAATCCAGTTAGCCAAAGCATTGGACATTCAAGCAAAGGTTACTGAGATAAAGAATTTATATTTTGAATGTAGCTGGAGAAGCATTGGTTATTTTCTGAAAAAGAAAACCCATACAGGTATTCCTCTTTTTAAATATCAAAACTACTCAGAGAATCGTGCTCCCGAGACTTTTATCATCATTGGTCATGGAGGAAGACCAGAGAATCCAGAGAAAGTGTTTATCACTACTCTCCAAAAATTTTCAGATTTTGGTGAAACTATTGTCTATGATTTATTTAAAGGAAATAAGGCTCGCCATAGTCCTCATCAAAGAGCACTTGCACTCAAGCACTTTAAAATTTTGGAAAGATCTGATGAGATGGAGAAATACTTTAGAGATTCAATTCAGAATCTCTAAAGCTTAGAGAGTGATTAGTTTATGAATTTAAATTCGATGTAAAAATTTTTTCACCACAGATGATTGACCGATAAAGACGCGATGGATAGTTTTGAGTGATCGTATCTTTTATCGGTAGTAATCTTATAATTTTTCAGATACTTAGAACTGAATATTCTTAATAGAAGCTTCTTCGAATACACCGCCTCTAAATTTCTTCACTTGCTTTAAAACTAATTTAGCATCTTTAATGTTGTAATAATATCCTAAATAAAGTTTGCCTGTTGAGGTTCTAAAAAGTCTTCCTTGGAAGTCTTGTTGATCTTTAATTAAACTAGCTCCCCATTTGTTTGCTTCTTCTCTGCTGAAAGTCCCAATTTGGATGATATAATTGACTTGGTTTAATTTTGGTGGGAACTTTAGATCTTTATGGATAGTAGGAAGCGCTGTCTTTGTTACTTTATTTGTGCTAACTTCGCCTGTAAATCCATCATTGTCCTGGTTTTCAGCTTTTATTTCTTTAGTGTTGGAAGATTCAACTGCTTCCATGGAAGAATTTGATTCAGACGAGTTCACATTTCTAAAAGTATTGCTTTCATTTCCCATGAAATAAGACTCTTTTTGGTCTATTTTCATACCAATGACTAGTCCAGAGGTAAAAAATAAAATTGCCCCAATAAATAAATATAAAAAGGAAAGAGGTTGGTGGCTTGAATTTAAAAGATTTAAAATGGAGCCATTATTGGAACTCTTGGATGTTTTAAGAGGGATCCTAGGTTCAGTTGAATGTGATCTCTTATCGTCTCTTCGTAATTTTCTAGAATAATCAACGTTTTGCATTTATAATTTCTCCACAGATGTCCTTTATTAAAGTTCGGCGAAACTTACAATTTTATTGGCTAATTTATTTTATATTACATAATATTTTTTATGTTCCAAATTAAGGAAATCAACTGTTAGCCGCTTTTCTTAGAATTCGAAATTATTTAGTTGATTAAATTTATATCAACGGATAGATTTCGCGACGTAGGGGAAAACAGATAAATGCATTGTAAAACCACTCGATTTTATCCGATAATGAATATAGTGACTAATCCCATACAATTTGAAATGGTAACACCTAGAAGATCTTTAAAAGACATAGTCTGTATCTCAATGAATGTTACTAGAGAGTGTAATAAATGAACGTTTATCTATTTGTAGCCGTTGTTCTAGCTCTCGGTATTCTAGGGGTGATTTATTTTATATTCTTCGGAACGAAAGCGAATATTGTAGAAAAAGCGTTAGCGCTTGCTGCAATGGGCAATTTTATAGATGCCAAGGCAACCCTTCGAGATCAATTAGATTTAGAGCCTAACGACCATAAACTCCTTTATACATTCTCTAAAATATATGCAATGGAAAATGATTTATTAAATGAAGTTAGCTATTTAGAAAAAGTGAAAAGCATTGGTAAATACGAGAAAGAATTTCCTCCATTGGTGGTGAATAATCGGATTGCAAGCATCTACTATCAACAAGATATGTTTGATGAAGCATTCTTTTATTATCTAGACTCATTGAATTATGATCCTGTGAATCTAGAAGCTCTGATTCGACTGTCTTTTATGGCTGTAGGACAAAAGGATTTTGATATTGCTGATAAATTTATGCGTCAAATCCCAGACGATGAAGTTAAAATTCAATCTTACTTTATTGCAAAGGGTGTTGTTACAGCAATGCTCAATCGAGATAATGATTTTGAATACTTTGAAAAAGCATATAAGATAGATTCAAATTCTCCTGTTGCTGCCTTTTTATACGCATTATCATTATCTAAAATTAGAAAGTTTAAAGATGCGTTAGATATTATGCTTCCAATGCAAGACATGGGCGGAGATGATTTAGTTCGTTTTACAATCGCACAATTCATAATGACTCTTAATTCTTCTATGAGTGATTATGTATCTGCACAAGCGAGTGCAAAGACCTGTATAGAAATTGCAAAGAGAAACAATTGGCATCTAGAAACCGCTGAGTGTAATTCTTATTATGCGATGCTTTGTATCATATTAAATAATTTAGAAGAAGCGCATGAATATTTAATTGAGGCAGAAGCGGAAAGAGTGGATGATTATGATATTATTAGTTTGGCTCAGTATAGATCCGATTTGGAAGATGGATCTGCAACTCCTGGAAAAACATCCGCTAGAGGGTATAATTTAAAAAATGCCTTAAAAGATTTGCCAGAAAAATTATTTCCGAAAGAAAGATATTTTGAAATCTCTGGATTGAAAGCGGCAGAAGTGATTAATATTCGTGGAATAATCAATCAAGACGGTCAAAAGATCATTTCTAAGTTAAGTCAGTTAAGTCCCGATAAAATCTCTAAATTTAATTCACAAAAAGGAAATGTTTTTAAAAATACGTGTATAAAAATTTTGGCTGAATATGGTTATAAAGTGAAACGTGAGTTGCCAGCCCTCGAAGCAGAAGGAGCCAACTTTGTTACAATTAAAAGGGATGATGAAAGTGATCGTGCTGTTTTTAGAATTCGTAAATGGAAAAATATGACAATATCGGATGTCTTCCTGACTGAACTTTTGAATTCAATGCATGAGCAACAAGCAGAGAAGGGTTATGTTGTAGGTTCAGCAGAATTAACCCCAGGCGCTAAAAAAGTAATTAGAGCAAATGAGGGAAAAATTATGGTTGTAAATGGAAAAGACTTAGAGAGCCTTCTAGAAAGAGTAATTAAGTAATTGAATGGAAGTATCTAAATAAAAAATTTTCACAATTTTCCAAACTAGTTTAAGCCAAATCACTCTCAGATGATTCTTTAATAAAATCCAATCTCTAACAGTTTTGTAATCCTGTCAGGGTATTTTTTCTAAAAATGAATATCTTTTTAAATAGTAGGTTTTCTATGTTAAAAAAAATAATTTTAATCTTTTATATAATTTTTAGTCTTAGCCTTCATGCTGAACCTGATTTCGTCTCTATTCATATAAGAAATGTTTATTCCAATGGCACTAAACTGAGTCCAATGGATTCTAAGAGAATACTAAGTGTTTTGCGAGGACTCAGAGATGCAGTTTTAGAAAAGGATGCAGATAAAATTCTTCGATACATCTCCAAAGAAAAAGGCGCTTATTTAGATGTAAAAGGTCTATGGGAATATGATCGTATTCTAGAGGAAGCTAAAAAAGAGGATTCCTACTTCGAGGTATATTTCTTTGATCGTCAGAAATTAGTGAAACAAAAAGAATCAGAAGACGTTTTCACAGTAAGAGAACTCTTATTAAAATCAGATGGAATTGAGATCGATCTATTTTTTGATAGTGAAAATGCTTGTGAAGTTAAATTAATTTTTAAGAATAATACCAAATTAGAAAAAGATATGAATAATCCATACTTAGTGAAGGTGAATGGGCGTTGGTTTATTTATCGACTTTTCTGAATTATATACCAATTATTAGGTAAAAACTGTCAAATAATACAAGAAAAATAATTCAGGAATTGTAATACAATTGACAGAAATAAATATTCTGTGAGACTTGACCCTAGGTATAAACGGATGGCTGTTAAAAAAGCAAAATCTATCACCCAGGTTAGTTCATCTAAACAAGACTGGACTTTTCTCAGTAATCATGCACATGTTTTGATTTGTTTATACAGGGATCCGACTGCACGATTAAGAGACATTGCCTTTAATGTAGGAATTACAGAAAGAGCAGTCATTAGTATTATTGAGGATTTAGAGTCAGTTAAAATCGTTGCAAGATCCAAGGACGGAAGGCGCAATAAATATAAAATCCAAGAGACAATCTCTCTAAGACATCCCCTCGAAGCCCACAAAAACGTCGGAGACTTACTGAAATTATTGAAGTAATCCCTCCCGTCTTTCTTTTCTCAACAAACTAGATTTTTATTAATGTCTTAATTTCAAAATCCAATCCAATATCAATAAAGTTTAATCTTAATTTCTCACTATATACTATCATACTTTCGAAAAAGCAATGATAGAGTTTTGGTTAATCTAACGTGAGTTCGGTATGAGGAATTGACAAAATGTTCATACCATCATTCCCTAAATTCCACCCTACGTTGGTGCTGGATTTGCGACCCAGCAAATGGGCGGAATCGCTACAACCGACAAGCGATATCTATAGTTCTAGAGACCCCTGATAGAAAATTTCGGGGTGACAAAATGAAACATCTTCTTGTGTCGAATTCACCTTAATCTATCGTCTGCCTATCGTTTTATAGGATTTGGATTTGGCAAAATTTTTTTTACAAAAAGAGTTACCTTTTTTGTTTTAAAAAATAAGGTTATGCACTAGTTTTATAGATTTTTTATCTTATAAACAAGCAGTTTGTATAGTTTAAGAGGTGAAATAATTTAGTTTAATTTATAATAATAGGTAATATTTAATACATGAATAATAATTCATGTATTAAAATACTTGAAAAAATAATTATGTAAATTATCGTTGTAAAAAAGTAACTTTAAGGAGAAAAGAATGAAAAAGTCAATATTTTTTATGATGATTTTTAGTATTGTAAATAGCTTGCTTGCGCAGGCAACTGTAAGCCCAGATGAGGCTCTTAAAAGATTGTTAGAAGGAAATAAACGTTTTATAGCAGGAAAATCGATTCGTCCAAATCAAACACCTGAAAAAGTTAAAGAGCTTGCTGCTGGTCAAAATCCTTTCGCAGTTATCGTTGGCTGTTCTGATTCTCGTGTTCCTAATGAAATCATCTTTGATCAAGGTCTGGGAGATATATTTATAGTTCGAACTGCAGGTCAAGTATCAACCTATGCATCTTGGGGCAGTATGGAATTTGCTGTTACATCGTTAGGCGCTAAATTAATCCTTGTATTGGGTCATACAAAATGTGGAGCGGTAAATGCAGCATGTGCTGTTCCTGATGTGCCAGGGCATATTGTTACCTTAATCAATGCAATTAAACCTGCAGCTGAGATTGCAAAGGAAATGGAAGGTGACTTACTAGACAATGCAGTAAAAGTAAATGTTGCAAAGCAAGTGGAACAGTTAAGAGCTTTAGAGCCTGTTCTTGCAAAGAAAGTCAAAAGTGGTGAAATCAAAATTGTAGGTGCAGTATATCAGCTTGAAACAGGAAAAGTTGAGTTAGTTCCTGACAATTTTCTAAAGAAAATTTCTAAGGAGAAGAAGTAATGGAGATATTTAGTTCTTTATTTGCTAGTTTGCTAACACCTATGGTGTTAGCGTTCGTTTTAGGAATATTTGCAACTCTGATTAAGAGTGATCTCAAATTTCCAGAAGGTTTGTATATAGGTCTAACGATCTATCTACTCTTCGCCATTGGTTTAAAAGGTGGAATGAAGTTGTCTGCTACCTCTCTAGCTGATTTTTATAAACCAGCTTTGGCTGCAATCGTTATGTGTTGCCTTATTCCAGTATGGTCGTATTTCATTCTTAATAAACTTGGTAAGTTCAATATTTCCAATGCAGCGGCAATTGCTGCACATTATGGATCTGTATCGGCTGTAACATTTAGTGAAAGTCTTGCTTTTATGGAAGTAATGAACGTTAGTTATGAAGGGTTTATGCCTACAATGCTTGCAATTATGGAAGTCCCTGCAATTTTAATCGCAATCTTTATAGCTAGAACCAAAGAAGGTAATAATGATTCCTCATGGGGCAAGCTCTTTCATGAGTTATTTGCAGGAAAAGGAACTGTATTACTCATTGGTGGTCTCATAATAGGCTTGCTAACCGGAAAAAAAGGATATGAGCAAGTGGCACCATTATTTGATACTCCCTTCCGAGGAATACTCGCTCTCTTCTTACTTGAAGTTGGATTGGTAACAGGAAAGAGGTTAGGCGACTTAGTAAAAGCTGGTCCATTCTTAATCGGATTTGGTTTAATCATGCCAGTGATTCATGCTACACTTGGAATCTTGTTTGGTAAATATGTTGGTTTATCTATGGGTGGAGCAACAATCTTTGGAGTCTTATGTGCAAGTGCTTCCTATATCGCGGCTCCTGCTGCAATTAGAATTGCACTTCCAGAAGCAAGCCCAACGTATTATCTAACTGCATCTCTTGCTATAACGTTTCCATTTAATATAGTATTTGGGTTGCCTCTTTATCTCACAATTGCAAAGAATGTTTTCGGAGTGAACTAATGAATCTACATCCTATACAACTTATAACAATCATATCTCTAGATGTCTTAGAAGATAAAATAATCAATGATTTAAAACAACTTGGAGTCAAAGGTTACACTGTAAGTGAAGCTCATGGCGAAGGTCTTAGCATGAGAAGAGATGACAATTGGGAAGGCAGAAATATTAGAATTGAGATATTAGCGAATTCCGAATTGACAGAAAAAATCTTTGGACTCCTTCAAAAAGAGTATTTCCCTAAATATAAAATGATCGCTTTCGCACAAGAAGCTAAAGTTCTCCGTAAAGAAAAATTTAACTAATAGACCTAATTTGGAAATACTTGATTCATTCAAGTATTTCCTTTTTTTTTACTCCAAATCCCTTTTGAACTTTTCTTGGTTTTCATAGCAAGTAAAATCAGGTTTACTGATAAAGTCGTAAGAATTACACTAAGGATTAATATCCCAAATGCTATTGGCTTTAATAAAATGAGTTTTTCTTTTTCTGAAGCTTTAAGCGTTATAATACTATAACCTGGATTTTTCATCGGGAAAGATAATTCTGACTTCCACAAATCCTGCTCTTGATTGTATGAAACAATTTTAAACAAAGAAATATCTTCATTAACTACAATGTATGTTTCATTGATGTTAGAGTGATTCGCTAGAGGATTTTGAATTACACTTTCTTCTTTTTTTTGATTATTATCTGTTAAATTCTTTTTGCTTAGGAAAGAAATTCTTTCATTCAGTATTGGATGGTTAGGCCAAATCCCAAGAACTTGTTTGTATAAATCATTTGCGGTTTTATAATTTTCTTTTTTATAATGAGATTCCGCTTGCTGAAACCATGTGTCCGCCTGTAGATATAGTAACTCAGGATCTGATGGATTATCGGAAAGAAGAGAATTAATTTTTCTTTGTGATGAAATAAAATCTTTTCTTTCTAGAAAAGATTTTATTTCTGAATACTCAGTTCTTTCTTTCGAAATAAGAGATTGTTGAAACAGCAATATCGCAAATAACACAAATTTAGCGTAAATCATAGGACGGTCATTGAGCGGAGTCGAACTGACGATACTCCTACTGGTTTTATTAGTTGGCATCTTGACCTCATTTAATGACAGAATATAGAATAATCCTTTCTTTCATCTATTTAAAATTACCGCTTTATGTGCATATCGTGCTATTGGCATTTTCGTTGTAGCTATAGTCCATTGTCCACCAACTGGATTTGCCATATCCAAATAGTAAAAGGAATCATTGGCTACTCCAGAAGATAGTAATCCTCCAAATGTATAAGCCCTTCTTTTGGAATAAGAAAATTCAACTGCTGGATAATATAAGCCAACGGGTAGAGCAGGACCAGATGTTGTTGTGTTCGGATTCACACCAGAACTATTTGGTAGATAATAATCATAAGCCGCTGAAACGATATAACTGGTAACAGGTTGTGCAGTATTGAGCAAAGTGCTTCCTCCAACTATTAACACAGCTGGTGAATCTGATGGAAAAGAGTCAGTGGATTTTGGAATGTAACAAGCCGAACCTGCTCCATGCCTTCCTACATTCAGAGCAGTTTCTGTTATACCTGTAGTTGAGTTGGAAGAAAAAATATAGCCATCGTTAGTCGACTGAACTGATCCATCAGAAAAAAGTCTTCCTGAATTAAAATATAGAACTCCATTGATAGAACACCCTCCCATATCTACCTTCTGAGAAATAGCACTTGATGAAACTAAAGTTGACCAAGTTCCAGTTGCTCCAATATCGGGATTAAATTTATAAACTGTATTTAGTAATGTTCCAGAAGCCATATTAATTGTAGTTGTTCCGGCTATCGTATAAATACTGTTACCTCCTACTCCAATAACAAAGCCTTGTAGAGATGTTGGCATATTCGACATGGTTCGCCATGTTTTTGTAGATGGATTAAATTCTTCTACTAGATTAGTGGCTGCAATTTGATTCGATGAATGTAAAAACAATCCACCTATTACATAAATTTTGCCTCCATAAGACACAATTCCTGCATGACTTCTAGGAGTAGGAATATTTGTTATTTGAGGATACCATAGATCATCCACAGGATCATAAACATCTACTTGTGATATAAAGGAGTTACTTGTTGTTAGTCCGCCTAGAATCCAAATACCGCGATTATAAATTTCATCCATTGATGGGGGTGATGGTGGAGGCGTTTCTTGTTTTAATGTTTTGAACGTTAATAAAAAATTTAATGGTAAAAAGGTTTGTAAAGTATTTCCACAAAATGCTAAATATTTATATGTTGTATCTTGTGTAAGATTGGATAGATTAAATCTGTGGAGTTTAGATTTAAACGGAGTATAAAGAGTATTATTCGCAATATTTTTTCCGTAGAGTAATCTCCCCTCCGCTTCTTGTGAACAAGTCCAAGAAATAATAGCAGAGGTAGTCGTGATTTCATTGACATAGGTAATTTCGAGCTTCAAAGTTTCGGTCTCGTTACCTTTATTGACGGGACTGTTGCTGCAATGCAAATAAAATAAGAAAGCTATGCAGATAGAAAGCCACTGGAGAAAAGAAATGTCAGTTCGAGCAGCACAGCTTTTTCGTGCGTCGTCGAGAACTGCTAGAAAAGAAAAGCCCTGTTTTACTTGTAGTTCTCGACTAACGCACACTTGGATGCCGCTACTCGAACTGACAATTTTTTCCAAAGTCATAATTGTGCTCCAATAGAAATTGTTCCGCCACCAAATCCAGGACCGCCTCCATTCTCATAGAGATAAATTCCTATTATCCCCAAACGAATAATTACTTTTCCAAAACTTAAACCTCCCCAGCCTACTTCTAAATAACCAGCCGGATCAGAGCCCGTAACTGTTTTATCTGTATATTTATAATTAACAATCGATCCTCCAATACCTAAGTTTGCGTAAAAATCAATCCAGTTCGACTTTTTCCAATTGTATTGCAAATAAAGAAAATTATTATAGAAACGGAATCTCGAATTTATACTTTCCAAGTATTCTAATTTATAACCTAGCCGCCATCTAGAATTAAAATGCACAAAAGAAGGCTCGATGAAAAGCCCTCCACCGGAAGCTTGGTTCACATTATTAGAAGATTGAGCAAATGCAGAATAAGAACCAGTAAGTCCTATATTCGAATTCTTCTCAGGCGGCAAATCGACATTATACTTATCTGGAATTAAACTTTTTGCATTTTCCAATTTTGATTTTTCAATCGTAAGTAAACCAAGTTCCGTTTTTACAATTAGGTCATTTGTATTTTGCCGAACGATAACGCCTTTGATTTGAGTTCCATCTTTTAGAATGATTGTATCATAATGATAAGAAATATGTTCTCCTTTCTTTTCCGTGTCGATATTCTGTATTTCCGATTTCGGAATATCAAATGTTTTTTCTTTCCAACGAATTCTGACTTTGTTTGCATCATTCTCTAAAATATCTGCAATGAATGCATCACCGTTTTTTAAAACAATTTCTGCTGCTGAAAGAGAAATGGAGGATAGGAGTAAGAAAGAAATTATTTTTATTCTAGCTGACAATTTCATTTTGATGTTTAAATGTCCTTATTGCAAACCTGTGTCAGTTCGAGTGTAATCGAGAACTACAAGTGCTAAATGCCTTTATTTTATTAGTTGTTCTCGACTAACGCACACTTGGATGCCGCTGCTCGAACTGACAGTTACTATAACTCTTTCACAAAACTTGATAATTCTTTAGAGACTAACTTTGGCAATCCTCTAAAGGCAAGTCCCATACCGTTTTCATCAACTCGCACAACGCCTGCCTGCAAATCATAAACGTTATTTTCTAAAGCAAACTTCACATTAACCGCCTGATTTAACTCATAAGGGCAATCAGACCAGAGAGCGTATACTCCGGTAGAGCTTACGTCTGTTGTTTTCAACTCTTTTCCATTTACTGAAATTTTCATCTCAATTGGTTTTCTCTTTTGTAAACGCCAGCCTCTAGGATACATCTTGAAGTAAGGAGCAGAAATATCTTTTCTTACGAAATAGGCAATCGAAGCAAATCCAAGGATGCTATTAAATAAGGCAGCAAAGTTATAGAGTTTAAAATTAAAAACAAAGACTTGTAGGTTATAAAGAATTAAAAGACTAGCGTAAACTAAAAACAACTGCCAACCCCAGCGCTTAACATTGATTATCCCTATTCCAACGGGAATCGGAAGAAGCATTAAAAAAAGAGCGAATAAATCAGAATGAAAAAGGATAATTCTAAAATTCTGTGGGGATACTCCAAGTTGCCTGCTGAGCAAATAGTAATTTAAAAAAGGCAATATTAGAAATATGATTCCGAAGATGACCAATGTTTTCGGTCTTGAAAGACGCTTGCGTTTTTGATTCATGAATTTAGTCCTTTTTAAAATTGAATTGTTTGGAGTAAGATTTGCTTCGTGCTATCCTTACACTCATTAAATTTGGGTAGCGCAAAATTACAGGTATAGGAATTTCCTAATGGCATTTTCACTGGCTTGCTAGTAAAGCCCAAATCCAGACAAGACTTCCCGCTACTTTTGTATTTTTTAGTCAGGCTATTTCCCTCTGCCATCTTCGCGCACCACTTCGACAAATTAGGATTATCCGACTCAATACAGGCAAAGCTATTTGCTTCCTTAGCGGATGGCTCTCGTTCTCCGCTCACGCAGGATTTAAAGACTTCCTGCTCTGCGGAAATGCTTATTGTTGCAATGGTGAAAAGGCTCATTAGAATTAGTTTGTTCATAAATTTATTCTCCTTTTTAAAATTTTGCGTTTAGACCGATATACCAATTGTTGATGTGGTCGGTGCTGTGAATATAGCTACCGTAAGAAGGGTAATTGATGATATCATAGTATTTGGTATAATTTATCCGTCGATCATTCTCGTATCGAATTTTTGTATAAATAAATCCATACCCCACAAGAAGGTTTAAATTTTCATAGATATTAAAAGATAAATTGATATCGAATTCCGCTCCATAGAAATATATTTTTGCATGTGGATCGTTATACGTAGCTCGGAAATCATTTGCACTTGGTATGGGACTTCCGTAAGGTTGGATAATATCGCGCTTAATATTTCTTGCTCCATAAGTGTAAAAAGGTTCAATTGAAAAATTAATAGATAGATTCGAAATTATTTTGTATTGATATTTCAAAAATAAATTTATTCCATATGTATTGTCTAGAATTGAATCTTGTGTAATATATGTTCTCCGATAGTTTTCCTTTTTTATATTTCGAGCACCAAGCCCATAAAAAAAAGAATTACTCTCATTTAGTTTTATATTTGAATATACATTCAATTTATTTTCACTTCTCCTTATATTCCCAATGTCATGCGGTGTAATTGAGCTACCGAAAAGATCTGCAACGTAATAAGGACTATCTAAAACTAAGCTATAACGAGAGAATTCAAAGTTCAAATTCAGATTCTTGTTATAATATAATAAGGAAAAAGGATTTATTACCTGTTCATTATTTCTCATAGGGCTTAACTTCTTAGGATTCGCGGCACTAAATAGTTCACTTTGTGAACGTAGCCCAGGTCTATCCCATAACCCCAAAAGAGTTTTTCCTATTGAGTCGTTCTCATATTCTACTGGATAATACGCATAATTCGCTCTTTTGATTGTAAATCCGAATTGGTGTATTTTTTCACTCAGCTTATTTTCCTTATTATTATCTATATTTTTTTCTTCTTGAGAAAAAATGTTTGTATTAATTACAATTAGAACCAATATGAGAAAAAAACCGCGAGTAAGATGTTTTTTGAAATCTGTTTTTTTCTGAATATCTTTTTTCAATGTCATCTCCTGTTAACCTCACATCCCAAGTAATAAGCAAGCAGCATACTGTGCAGCCTGATCCGTACTATCTAGAACAATTACTTTCACATCCATTTGCCCAACTGAATCGACTACTAGCACTGCGAATCCCCAAACTGCATTCGGCATAAAGTTATTCGTACCCGGACCAGTTAAAAGTCCATCTGCATTCATAGAAGCGCCAGGCGGAAGGCTACCACTCGGAAGATTAGCCTCCGGAGGCGCATTTGTGGCTGTATACCATTTATAGGGAGGCACACCGCCGTTAACCGCAAATTGAATAGAGTATGCGTTCTGCCAAGAAATTTTACATCCCCCGCTACAGGTAGTAAAGCTTGGAGTTTTAGATGTTCCATTTTTTATTACATGATACATCAAAGGAACGGCGACTGGATTATCATTTATATCTAATACACTGATTGTTAATGTCTTTGCTGCTCCAAGACTCCATTTGGAACTAGCGGCTAATGGCAACGTATCATTATAATCAATCGTCCGTCCGAATCTAAAGTTAGGGTTGAGTTCTGAATTCATAGAGCCAGAGAACGTGATACTATCGGATGCAGATAATGTTTGAATAAAGAACAATAGAATTAATACTGATTTCATAATTTCACTCTTGCTTTAAAATTCTGCTTTAATACCAACGTAATAGTTTTGTATGTTATCATCTGTCTTTTCATAACTATCTCGTTGGTTAAAATAGCGGAGACCATTACTATCAAAGATATAGTATGAATTTGAAACATTATCTTGGTATCTATTCTGGACTCTTGTTGCAGTTCTTATATAATTATATCCAAAAAAGAAAGACAAGTTGTCGTCTATTCTATACGATAGATTTATATCAGCATCATAACCCCAAAAATAAACGAACGAGTCATTAACTATTGGAAATAAATAAACTTTTTTATTAATCGAATTATTATATGGAAAATCTTTGGTAATGTATTTGCCCGCAGTATAAAAAGGCTCAAAAGTAAGGTTGAAAGCGAACGAAGACAAAAAATCCAATCTATACTTTAAAAATATTTCCATTCCGTATGTATCAGTGCGGATATATCTTTCATTTGAGTAAAGATTACTCGACACTTCTTTGAAGATATTTCTAATACCTAGACCAAAGAAAAAATGATTACGGTCATTGACTGAATATTTTTTATATGCATTTAATTTGTTTTCCCTTCTCGTAATAGTTGGTAGTGTATATCCCAAAAAAAATGGTCTCAATTGTCCGGGTGAACTTTCTAAAAATTCCGTTTTAGTATAGAACAAATTATTGAGACTAATTTTGTAATAACTGTATTCAAAGAATAAATTCAAATCCTTTGAATAATAAGAAAATGATAAAGGGTTGGTCTTTGTTCTATTGTTATGAAGAAAGCTTGCTGAATTGGATCCGAGAGTATTTCTTTCGCGGTAATCTAAATATTCTGTAGGTAAATAGCTAAAATGCGCACTCTTAATAGTTAGAGAATATTTCTTTTGCGTATTCAATTCTTTATTCTGCTCTTCTGAAAAAATAACTTGAGAGCAAAATAAAATTGTGAGTATAATTAACTTTTTCATTGTTTTTCCTTATACGGGCAGCTTTATGTTTATGGGCAAAAGCCTGTCAGTAAGCATGCAGCATACTGAGCAACTAAATCTGTAGTGTCAATAACTACAACGGCCGGGTAAGTTTGCCCTATTGAATCAACAACCAAAATACCAAAGTAATATGTCGCGTAAAAATTATTTGTAGCAGGACCGGATAATAAACCTTCCCTGCTCACTGATGCCCCTGGCGGTAGACCCGGACCGAAGCCTGGCGGAAGAGATACAGTTAATGCTGTAGGGATATCATTAATTGTATACCATTTATAAGGTGGCACACCACCGTTTGCCTCCAGTTGAATTGCATACGCACTCTGCCAAGAAAGTTTACACTCTGGCGAGACACAGGTATAAAAGGAAGGAAGCTTCGATGTCCCATCTTTAATAATATGATAAAAGAGACTGATAGAAACTGGTTTATCATCGATATCGAATAGACTCAAATTCAAAGAACGAAAAGAACCTAAACTCCACTTTGAACTCGATTTGATTTGCAAAGTATCGTTAAAGTCGGTTGTTCTAGTAAATTTGTAATTTGGATCTATTAGCAAACTCAAATCCCCGGAAAATTGCAAGTTATCAGATTTAACTGTATTCTGAAAATATATTGTTAGCATTTGCTGAGATTCAAAAATAACTTGAGCATTTTGGGGATCAGTTGATTTAACTCCTACGGGTGGTGAGCCTGAAAGTAAATCATATCCCTGGAGGTATTGATTTTCCTGAATACTTTTACGACCATTCGTGCAAGCCGACTGAAATACTTGTTTTGGCTCACCGTATGCAACGCCACATTTATTTGCTTCTCCATCGAACTTATCTAATGTTATCCAATCGTACGTTGTTCCACCTGGAATTTCATTGCCTGCTGAATCATATTGTCGATACCCTCTAATTTTCCCAGGAGTGCAATTTAAATCGGTAAATTTAGCACCTATGAGAACTGTTGTGCAAGGTTTAGCTTCGCATAAGCACGGCACTGAAGAGGCGGGTGGTTTAGGACAAAGTGGATTATGCTGTATTCCATCGGAACAATCATCAGCCCATTGTTTTAGAATCCCAACAACAAATTCGATTAGCTTATCTTTTTTCTCTTTTGAGCAACCTGAACAACCAGCGTTACTGAAAGTAACAAAAAAAATTGTTAAAAATAAAATAAATAAAAATTTCTTTAATTTCATTTCTGTATCCTTTGCTTTAAAGATAATTTTGCTTTTGTACATTTAAAAATTGTTCTACTCCAGGATATTTGAAAAGATCCTTGGATGGATCATAATTATCTGGATTAATTGACTCACTCATGAAATTTAGAACAGCATCAAAACTTGGTGGTATATATCGCCCTAAATCCTCCCTATCAAATATACTTGTCTCACTAAAAGTATGAATGGCATAGAGATTATAAGCATGAATTAGCCTGCTATTAGGATGCATTTGCAAACCTACTACATTTTTTAAACGATAAAATGGAATCGGAACAGAAGGAAATTCCCAAATCCCGCTGTGCACTTTTAAAGTTGGGTCAAAGGAAATTAATGCGTTGAGCGTGGGGGTATACGCATAGTATCTACCTTCAAAAGAGCGGACAATGGACGTTACCTGCAAGGGTGCAGTAAGATTATTCAGGTCTCCATCTATGGCTATTTGAATCAAGTTCGTATTCGCTTTTTCTTCAAAACGCGAATTAGAATCTGCTCCAGTATCTAAAAACGCAATAATGGAAGTGCCTCCGTTGTAGATAATCAAGATTACGTCCTCTCCTGTTGAGACAGATATTGGATTCGGAAGTGGTTTTCTAAAATCTAACGCTTTAATATCTCCAGTTACTGAGTGGATGCTTGAAAAATTTCCATTTGCATCAAAGCTAATAAAACTATCTTTTAAATGAGGAGCTATTTTAACAGAGGAGAGTGCGGTTGTATTACAAGAAGGATTTCTAATAACGGAATTTCCATCAAACGAATAGCAGAGATTGATATTTCCATTTGCATTTAGTATTGCAATCTTTCCGTTCACTTGAACAGAAATTTGTGTCGCTCCTTTTAATTCTGGATTTTGCGTATAATCTAATTGCTGTAAGCCTCTAGTGAAGAGGATAAGACCCATTTTCCCATCTAAGATAAATTGATTAAAGTCCCAATCTAACTGTTCCGATTTTTCTAAATCTTTATTTAACTTAACTACAGAGACATCTGTGATTTGGCGCACTTCTGGGAAGTTTGGATTTCTATGATAAAAAATTCCGAGTAAATCCAATAAATTCAAATTGGTTTGGTATCCATTCATTATAGTTGGTTGCTCCATTACACTCACAGGAACTCCTACTATGGTTGGAGTAGATCCTGTCGGAAGGCTACCATACGGAGGAGAACCAGAGGCTGACGATGTTTGACTCTGTGGGCTACTAGTTAGTAATCCCGCCAAGGAGAGATAGGAAGAAGAATCAGAACTCTTTGAGCCAATACAGAATTGACTCATTATGGAAATACAAATAATTAGAAATATTCTTTTTGAATATAGAATCATAGACATACCTTTTAAATTTTATTTTTACGTGCTCTAATACTTACATACAACTCACCGACCACCGCTTAGGTGTTAGGTGTTAGGTGTTAGGTGTTAGGTGTTAGGTGTTAGGTGTTAGGT
>DAORDH010000016.1:0-114996 GCA_035345875.1 Leptospiraceae bacterium
CGTGATTCTTCGTGTGCTTCGTGGTAGAATATCTTTTACTATCAGTTTTTTTAAACCACGAAGGGCACGAAGAGCGCGAAGGGTTTTCCTTCTTACTTCCCACCTAACTTCGTGTTCCTTCGTGTCCTTCGTGGTAGAATATCTTTTACTATTAGCTTTTTTAAAACCACGAAGGGCACGAAGAGCGCGAAGGGTTTTGCTTTTTTACTACTAACCCAACTTCGTGTTCCTTCGTGTGCTTCGTGGTAGAATATCTTTTACTATTAGCTTTTTTAAAACCACGAAGGGCACGAAGAGCGCGAAGGGTTTTGTTTTTTACTACTAACCCAACTTCGTGTTCCTTCGTGTCCTTCGTGGTAGAATATCTTTTGCTATCAGTTTTTTTAAAACCACGAAGGGCACGAAGAGCGCGAATGGTTTATGATTTTCCACTACTTTGCATCCTTTCCTGTTTGGAGTTTATACTTAGCTGTCGATATAAGGTAAGATTAAAACATTGAGTTTATAGAAATAACAACTCTTTGGAGTAGGCTCATCTCGACACCACTCGATGACCGACTGCATAAACCTCAGTAGACTCGCCTTCAGATTTTTTTATCAATGAAACCAAAACAAAATCAAAAACCCAATCAGTAAGATCAAATATCGAATCTATTTATCCGTGTTCTTCGGCGTAAATCGGTGGTAATCTTTTCCTCTACCCATCTTGGAAATTTATTTATTCTTACAATTTACTAAAACCGTTTGAAATTTTTCATAGTAAAAAAAAGAGTGTAGAATGGTAGATATAATGTTACCGAATCATATTAAAAAGTTACTCTTTGGGACATGAAAGGATTCTCTTTAGAATGAATATACAAGCTATTAAGATCACAATGCCACTTATCACGGTTGCTGCCGTAGCGTATTTGATTTTTTCCCCTTCTCGTTATGTGGGATATGCGCCGGACCAACCTCTTCCCTTTAACCACAAGATTCACGCTGGAGACAATAAGATCGATTGTCGTTATTGTCATACCAGTGTTGAAACTTCCGCACACGCAAGTGTTCCGCCTACGGCGACTTGTATGAATTGTCACTCTAACGTGGCAAACAAAACAAACGACGTAAAATGGCTCACTAAGCAGTTTGAGGGTGAAAAATCAACTGGAAATTCCATCGAAGGAAAAGGTAAACCTATCCAATGGATTAAGGTTCATGACCAACCAGATTTTGTTTACTTCAATCACTCCCGCCATATTTCCCGCGGTGTAGATTGTTCTAAATGCCATGGCAATGTTGCCGAAATGGTAAAAGTAAAACAAGTTGAATCATTGAACATGGGATACTGTGTGAATTGTCATAGAGAGAACAACGCTCCAAATGACTGCTCCACTTGCCACCGATAATTTAAAAGGAGTTATTAGTAAATGTCTAACAACAGCTTCCAAGAAGAAAGAAAATCACATTGGCAATCTTACGAAACAAAAGATAAAAGCGATCTAAAACAAATCCAAAATCAAGAATTTTATACTTCTCCTGATCCAATCATTTCAAGAATCAAGACAGGGGATTATGACAGAAGAACCTTCCTAAAATTGATGGGTGCTTCCTCTGCCATGCTTACACTCAATTGTATCCAAAAACCACAAGAGAAAATCGTTCCTTATGTAAAGGCTCCTGACTATGTGAAGCCAGGTCAATCAACCTACTACGCTTCTACATGTGGTGGATGTTCTGCTGGTTGCGGTATTTTGGTTAAAACAAGAGATGCAAGACCATTAAAACTAGAAGGAAATCCTGCAAACCCAATTTCTAAAGGGGCACTTTGTGCTGTTGGTCAGTCTTCTATCTTAGATTTATACGATCCAGATAGAGCACAAGAACCAGCTGAAGTAAAAAATGGAGCAGCCGTTACAATCAAATGGGCTGATCTAGATACACAAGTGAAAACCCAACTTGCAGCTCTCAAAGGAAAAACTAGAATCGTAACAGGTCCTATTGACTCTCCTTCTACCAAAGCTGTGATTGCAGAGTTTTTAACCGCCGTTGGTGGTGGAAAGCACTATGAAATCGATGTAACCTCCGTTGAAGAATCCATTGCAATTGCTGCAAACGAGTCTTATGGAAAACCAGTAGTTCCAAACTATCACTTTGATAAAGCAAAGGTAATTCTTTCGATCGATGCTGATTTCCTCGGAACATGGATTTCTCAAGTTGAATATTCTAAACAATTCGCATCTAGAAGAAAAATTAAAGATGTTAACTCTAAAATCAATAAATTCTATGCAGTAGAATCTGTTCCATCTGTAACCGGTTCTAACGCAGACAAAAGAATAGCGATTAAATCAGGGGATGCTAGAAGATTTGCAATGGCAATCGCAGTTGCACTCGGCGCGACTACTGGTTACACTCTAGAAAGTCTTTCCTCTGAAATTGGAGTAGATGCAAAACTAATCCAACAAATTGCAAAAGATCTTTTAGCTGCGAAAGGAGAATCCTTAGTAGTAGCTGGTGGAACATCTTCTCAAACTACAGACGCTGTAGATTTACAAATTGCTGTGAATTTAATTAACTCTTTCCTAGATAACGATGGAAAGACAATTGATCCTGTAAACAATAGAAGTGAATCAGCTCATCTCTACTCTGCAAATTTAGCAAGCTTACAAAAAGAATTAAACGCTGGGGAAGTAGGAGTTCTATTTGTTTATGGAACAAATCCAGTTTACCAATTGCCATCTCTCAACTTAAAAGATGCATTTGCAAAAGCAGGTCTTTATGTTTCTTTGGCAGATAGACTAGATGAAACAGCTAGTTTTGCGAAATACCTAGCACCAACTACTCACTACCTAGAATCTTGGGGAGATAGAGAAGCTGTGAAAGGAGTTGTTTCGATCACTCAACCAGCAATCCGACCAATTTACAATACAAGATCTTTAGAAGACTCTTTGATTGTTTGGGCAGGTGGCAAATTAGGAGCATCTCCTTCTTATTATGAGTATCTAAAATCTGCTTACACTAAGAAATTAGGTAGCAAGTTTAATTGGGAAGACTTCTTAAGAAATGGAAGCCTTTTCAAAGAAGCTGATATCAAGTCAAACAAAGCAGGTAGAAGTTTTAAAGCGAGTGCAGTTGCAAAACTTCCAGCAAAAGAATCTGGAAAATCTCTTACTCTCTCCCTATATACAACCGTTGCAATCGGAGATGGAACACACGCAAATAATCCTACTCTACAAGAACTACCGGATCCAATAACAAAAGCTACTTGGGAAAACTTCTTAGGAATTTCTCCAGGACAAGCGGATGCTCTTGGAATTAAATCCAATGATGTAGTTAAAGTGAAAGCAGGTTCCAGAGAGATAACTCTTCCTGCCCTCATTGTTCCAGGTCTTCACAATGAAACAGTTAGTATCGCTCTCGGTTATGGAAGAGAAAAAGCTGGTAAAGTTGGAAATGTAGGTAAAAATTCCTATAATCTAGCAAACATAGTAGATGGTAAAGTTCAATATGCAGGAATCACAGTCACCCTAGAAAAAACCGGTAAGGTTTCAAAGGTTGCGACCACACAAGATCACCATATGATGAATCCTACCGCAACACCTGGTAAGGGTCCAAAAGGTGGTTTGTATAAACCATATGAACATGACCGTCCATTGATTCAAACAACCTCTTTTGAAGATTATGTAAAAAATCCAGAATCTGGTAAAGCAGAATCAGAAATTCCAAAATTAAACGAAAAAGAAATGTCCCGCGGATTGAACCCACAGTTTGAATACAAAGGATATAGATGGGGACTATCGATCGATTTAAGTCTTTGCACTGGTTGTTCTGCTTGTGTCACAGCTTGCCAAGTTGAGAATAATATTCCTGTTGTAGGAAAGAGCGAAGTTCTAGTTGGTCGTGAAATGCATTGGATTCGAATTGATCGATACTACATTGGGGATCCATTAAAACCAGAATCCTTAGAAATTGCACACCAGCCTGTAATGTGTCAACATTGTGAGAATGCACCTTGTGAAACAGTTTGTCCAGTTGCTGCAACTACACATAGTTCAGAAGGATTAAACGATATGGTTTACAACCGTTGTGTGGGAACACGTTATTGTTCAAACAACTGCCCTTACAAAGTTCGTCGTTTTAACTGGATGCAGCATTGGAAAGACTCTGACTACCAAAGAGAACCAAGACACTTAGGTTTAAATCCTGAAGTGACCGTTCGTAGCAGAGGGGTTATGGAGAAATGCACGTTCTGTTCTTCTAGAATTGCTGAGAAAAAAATCAAAGCAAAAAATGAAGGTAGAACTTTAAAAGACGGAGAGCTCAAGACTGCATGTCAAGAAACTTGTCCAGCAGATGCGATTACATTTGGAAATACAAATGATCCAGAAGCACAAGTTACTAAGAATGCTCATGACCACAGAGCTTATAGAATATTAGAATTTTTAAATGTTCTTCCACAAGTTAGTTATTTAACTAGAGTTAGAAACAAAGTGAATGTATAAGGCAAGGTAGAAGATAATATGTCGATGACAGTAGCAATAAAAGAAAAACTGGGTATTGTTCCTCTAGTAGAGGGAAATAAAAGCTACAAGCAAGTTACGGAAGATATTTTAAAGCCAACAGAGTCTTTCCCAACGAAAGTTTGGTGGACTGCTTTTGGTTTAGCTTTAACCGTTACTCTGGTAGATTTAGGAATTATCGGATATTTAATGTATGAAGGGCTTTATATCCTTGGGATTAACAATCCTGTTGGTTGGGGGTTTTTCATCGTTAACTTCGTATTTTGGATTGGGATCGGTCACGCTGGAACTTTGATTTCAGCGGTTTTACACCTCTTCCGTCAAGAATGGAGAACTGGTATTAACCGTGCGGCGGAAGCTATGACAATTTTTGCCGTAATGGTAGCAGCTTCCTCCTTGATTGTTCACGTAGGACGACCTTGGTTAGGTTTCTGGCTCTTTCCTTATCCAAACGAAAGAGGACCTCTTTGGGTTAACTTCCGATCTCCGCTCATTTGGGATACATTTGCGGTATCAACGTATTTTAGTATTTCACTCGTATTCTGGTATATAGGACTTATTCCTGATATCGCGTCGGTAAGGGATAGAACTACAAATAAGTTCAAATATCTCATTTATGATGCAATGTCTTTTGGATGGGTCGGATCAAACAAAGCTTGGTCCCATTTAGAAATGGTTTCTATGATTTTAGCGGCACTTTCTACACCTCTAGTTCTCTCGGTGCATACAATCGTAAGTTTTGACTTCGCAGCTTCCCTACTCCCTGGTTGGCATACTACGATTTTACCGCCTTATTTCGTTGCGGGTGCTATCTTCTCTGGATTTGCTATGGTGGTAACACTCATGGTAATTGCTCGTGAGATGTTTAATCTAAAAGAATACATCACAATGAAGCATATGGAAAATATGAATAAAGTCATCATGGTAACTGGTCTTATGGTTGGTTACGCGTATGCAACAGAATTCTTCATTGCTTGGTATTCAGGAAACGAATATGAAGGTTTTACTTTTGTAAACCGTGTTCTTGGTCCTTATTGGTGGGCATACTGGATCATGGTTTCTTGTAACGTTCTTTCTCCGCAAGTGTTCTGGTTTAAAAGCATGCGAACAAGCATTCCTGTAATGTTTGTAGTTTCCATTTTTGTAAATATTGGGATGTGGTTTGAGCGTTTTGTAATCGTTATGACTCTACATAGAGACTTTTTACCATCTAGCTGGGCATTGTATACCCCAACTATTTTTGATTATGCTATGCTCATAGGAACATTTGGAATATTCTTTACACTCTTTTTACTCTTTTGCCGAATCCTACCTGTGATTGCTGCGGCTGAGGTTAAGAGCATAATGCCTACAAAGGGAGGTCACCATTAAAATGTATTTACCTAAGTTAGAACAATTTCATTCTTATACAGAAACTTCTGAAGGTGTTTTTGGTTTATTTGATGAGCCAGAGCAAATTTTAGAAGCAGCAAGACAGACTAGAGACAAAAAATACTATGTTGGTTTTGATTGCCTGACTCCTTTCCCTGTCCATGGTTTAGATGATGCAATGGGTCTTCCTAGATCTGGAATCCCTTGGATTACATTGGCTATGGGTTTGGTTGGAGGAACATTTGGTTTCGGATACCAATATCTCACTCATGCAGTAGACTGGCCGATTAACTTTTCTGGAAAAGCATACAATGCTTGGCCAGCATTTGTTCCAGTTACTTTCGAGATGACAATCTTTATGGCTGGTATTAGCTCCGCTCTTGCTTTATTTTTCTTATCTAGAATTCCAGTTGTAGGTAGAAAAATATTACATAGGGACATTACTAGTCATAAATTTGCTCTTTGGATTCCTGCTACAGCACCTGGTTACAAAGAAGCGGATACAGTTAATTTCATAAAATCTCTAGGCGCGACTGACGTGACCGTAGTTAAAAAAGGTTAAACATGAATCTAAAGAAATTTATTATTTTCATTTTCTTAGCAGTTGCAATCAGCAACTGTGAATATAGTAAACCGGTGCATGAATTTTTTCCAGATATGTATGACTCTCCTGCAAGAGAATCACAAGAGCTGGATAATTTCCACAATTCATACGGAAGAAGACTTCCACCGGAAGGAACGATTCCAGTTGGATACTATCCATATGAGTTTGCAGATATAGCAACTCCAGATGAGATGACAAAAGACCAAGGATTGAAAAATCCATATCCTACCAAAACTACTCTTGCTAACTACCAGAGAGGCGAAAGTAGATACCAAATCTTTTGCTCTCCTTGTCATGGTGTTGCAGGATCAGGAAATGGGAACGTTGTAGGTCCATATCCTAGATTTTCTGTTCGTCCTCCAAGTCTAGTTGGTGCAAAAATCCAAGGCTGGACTGATGGGCAAATCTATCATATCATCACTATGGGTAGAGGTTTAATGGCAAGTTATGCGGCACAAATTGAGCCGGATGACAGATGGAAGATTATTTTATACATTAGAAAATTGCAAGAAGCTGAGCAAAAAGCAAAAGCTCCTGCCAATAAATAGGTAAATTATGAAAGCAGAAATTCAAGATAATCTGATTAATTTTAAATTAAGTGGCGCAACACGTAATACACTCTTTCTTATGATTCTAATTGGGATCGTAAGTTTTGTTGGCGGTTTTTTTGGTCTACACTTTGAGTCAAGACATGCGGGCGGACATTCCAACCCAGCATGGTCTGCGCTTCTAGTTGCAACCTTCTTTATTTTAGGAATTTCCATCACTGGGATTTTCTTCACAGCGATAGGACATATCACTGGTGCACACTGGCTTGTTACAATGAGAAGAATAACAGAAAGTTATTCAAAATTCTTGCCAATTGGAGTTGTGTTGCTTGCAATCCTAGTTCTTTTTGGAACACATGATTTGTATGAATGGTCGCATACTGATAATGCAGCCGTTATGAGCGACAAATTGATTCAACATAAAAGTGGATGGCTCAATACTCCATTTTTTATTGGAAGATTGATTTTCATTGGAGCGATTTGGGCACTCTTTGGATTTTTATTCTACAAACATTCTGTAGCACAAGATTCAGATAAAGACGTTTCGCACACTAGCGCGAATGCAAAATTAGCGGGTGGATTCCTACTTTTCTTTGCGATTTCTTTCTCTGTAGTTTCTTTTGACTTACTCATGTCTCTTACACCACATTGGTTTTCTACTATGTGGGGAGTTTATTGCTTTGCGGGAGCCTACCAAACTGGTCTCTCATCTCTTGCAGTCATGATCTTTTACTTAAAAAAGAATGGATACTTTGGAGATGCGTTAAACGAAAACCACATTCATGATGTGGGTAAATTCATGTTATCCTTTTGTGTATTCTGGGCATACGTAGGTTTCAGCCAGTTTATGTTACAGTGGTATGCAAACTTACCGGAAGAAACTTTTTGGTATGAGCAAAGATTAATGGGTGGATGGACAGGAATTACAATTGCAATTCCATTCATCAAATTCATCGTTCCATTTGGTCTTCTTCTAAATAGACCAAATAAAAGAGATATCAATTTCTTATATAAAGTAGCAGTTTGGATCTTAGTATCCCATATGATTGAACTCTATTGGATCGTTTTCCCAAGTAATTTTGAGCATTTCAATATTGCAGGACTCGGTGTAACAGCGGGAGTCACAATCGGTATGGTTGGATTGTTCGGTTTTATAGTTCTAAAAGGAATGGAGTCAGCTAAGTTAGTTCCTGTCGGCGATCCTAGATTAGAACAATCTTTAGGACATCATCAATAAGGAGAAGAAGATGAAAAAATTAACTTATATACTCATTGTTTTAGCATTTATCTCCTGTGGGAAAAAAGCAGAGGTCACTTGGGACTCTGCTCTCTACTCTGATCCAGAGTTAACACAAAAAATAACAGATGTTAAAAAAGGAACTGTTGGAATTGCAACCGGCTATCGCAATCACAAATGGGTTGCGAAACAATCCATTCACATGAATATCGATGGAAAAGAAGGATATATTTCTCCTAAGCATGTTGTGATTGGACAAAATCCAGCAAAGTCAGTTTTTGTTTGGGGCTATTCAGAAAAATATAAAAAGTTTTTCGATCCTAAAGACAAAAAACACTACAAAGATGGATATGAATTTCCAGATTTAGCAAAACTTCCAAAAGAAAAATTACCACTCGACGAACTAGTAAAAGACAGCGTCGTAGAGTAACAAATAAAAGAAGCCTCCTAAATAACTCAATGTTATTGATCAGGAGGCTCTCAAAAGATTACCACCGATAAAGACGATTAATGGTTCGACTCTGCTCACCACATCGCACTGATTAAAGATACGATAAATTTAAATCGTTTTCTTATCGGTGCCCATCGGTGGTATTCTTTTAAGCTTCCCTTTATTAAAGAGCTAATTCCTCTAAAACTTCACACCTAAAATATTTGATTGCCTTCTCTCTACAAAATAGCATTGTAGAAACGACATTTCTAAAAAATCGGAGGAATGTATGTCACAAGAAGAAAAGCCATTAGCAATTGGAGATACAGCCCCAGACCTACTGAATTTAAAATGGGTCAAAGGAAATCCAACGAATATAGGTGGGAAATTAACGTTAGTAGAATGCTGGGCTACTTGGTGCGGACCATGTCTAAGAACCATTCCTCATTTAACAGAACTACAAAAAAAATATTCAAACGAGTTGCAGATAATCGGCATTAGCCAAGAGGATGAAGAAACTGTTTCCCCATTCGTAGAAAATATGGGAGACCAGATGTCTTACCGAGTAGCAGTTGCCCCAGACGAAGTCTATAACGCTTATATGGAAGGTATTCCTGGGATACCCCACTCCTTTTTGATCAATACAAAGAAAGAACTCATTTGGCATTCACACCCTATGGAAATTGATGCGATTCTAGATGGCTACATTAAAGGAAAAATCACAGAAGAAAATCTAAAACAAATCGCAGTCAAGAAAGAAGAATACAATGCTTCTCTCGAAATTCTACAATCCGGTCAGTTTGAAAACCCGAATCCAATTGTAGAAAAAATGATAGATGTTGGATTAAGTTTACTCTATCTCACTCCTGACAATTCTGATATTTTAAGAACTTTGTTTTATATGACAACTGCAATCGGAAGACCCGATTTATTTGAATCCATTTGCAAAGGAGTGGATAAAACAAAGTTCTCAACCCAAAATCTAGCAAGCTATTTAGATAACGCATTACTAGAATATGTGGGAAGCTCCTCGATTGCTTTAAATTATTCGATTGATTGGCTGAATTTTCTTTCTAGCAAAGAGGAAAATCCATACATACTCTCCCTTTGTGCTCGGTTTTTATATACGATAGGTCTTCTAGATAGAGCAATTGATACATTGAAGAAAGCATCTACTCTCAGTGGAGATGATTCCAGTTTTGAAGGACAGCTTTCTTTTTATAATCTCTATAAAGAAGCACAAGGTAAAATAAAGTTTTAAATACAGATTGATGCATCGTTCGATGGATTAAAATTAAGAAGTTTTCATCACGAAGAGCACGAAGTTAAGAGTTTTCATTCCTGTTCGACATGCCCTCTTCTGTGCCAGAACTCAATGTGGTGAAAAATCCTTAAATAGATTGGATGATTCGCATTGACACACAAGAAGATCGTATCATAGGTTTCTTGAAAAAAGTTTATGTATAGTTTAAAGATGATATCTAAATGTGTTTTTCATTTTAAATATTTATTTCTAATTCTCTATGTTTTTTCTTTGAGTGCGGAAGAAGGAATACCAAAGAGTGATAGTATTCTAATTCACTCTACCCTTCATTATCTAGAAGATAAATCTAGAACTTTGAATTTAGAAGAAATAGAAAACACAGTATATCAAGGAGAATTTAAACCAATTGGGGAAAAGCTAAAATCGTTTGGTTACACACATTCAATCTATTGGTATTACACTGATTATCCGCTTCCGATAAATTTAGAAAATTTTCTTTTAGAAATTCCAAATCCTATTCTAGACTCAGTCGAAATCTTCTACAGAACTAAGACAGGAGAAATCCAAACAAAAAAAGTAGGAAGACTTATTTCTTTTAGAAGCCGAGAATATGAAAACAGGAATTTTTTAATCAGCCTAGATCCAATTCCTGTTGGAAGAATCTATTTCAAAGTTGATACTGAAAGTTCACTGCAACTTCCCGTTCTTCTTTGGGAGAAAAAAACTTTTTTTGAGAAGGATCAATATTCATTTCTTTTCCAAATTCTATTTATCGGAATTGTAGGAGCTATGTTTTTATACAATAGTCTTTTAGGAATTTCTCTAAAAGATAAATTGTATTTGTATTATATTTTATATCTTAGCTCTGTTAGTCTATTTTTAACAGGCATCAATGGTCTAAATGCGCAATTACTATTTCGCGACTCACCAAACTTAGACAAATACTCTCTTCCTGTGCTACTAAGTTTAAACAATCTAGGAAATGTTTTATTTGCAAAATCTTTTCTAAATTTAAAAAATCAAAACACAACTTATGAGAAAATTTTTAGATTTCTAATTGGAATTTCTTTTCTGTTCTTTCTTTTTTCCTTTCTTCTATCCTACATTTCCATTAGTCGATTGATTGTATTTACCGCTGTGATTAATGTCAGTTTTTCGATTTATGTTGCGGTAAGAATTGCACTGAAAGGCTATAGACCTGCCAAAATTTATCTACTTGCCTGGGGGGTTTTTCTATTTGGAGCAGTGATTTACGCCTTCTCTCGATTCGGTTTTATTTCAGTAAATGCATTTACCAACCATATCTCTCAAATTGGAGTTGCGATTGAAGCTATTTTTATTTCTTTCGCTTTAGCAGACCGCATTAAAATCATAGAACTAGAAAAAGAAAAAGCACAGGCGGAAATGTTAGTAGCAGTGCGTCAGACGGAACGATTGAAGTCAGAACTAGAACTGGCAAAGCGAATTCAACAATCCATCATCCCCAAAAGAACTCCGAATTTAAAGGGACTTGAGATTGCTTCATGGTATCGACCAATGGAAATTTTAGGAGGAGACTTCTATGATTTTAGAACTGTAGATGGAAATCTAAGTTGTATCATAGCAGATGTATCCGGTCATGGGCTTCCCGCTGCGTTAGTTGTATCGACAGTGAAAACAGCTTTCTGGTTTCAAGAAGAGCATATCAATTCTCCAACCAGCCTACTCCACAATATGAATCGAATTTTAATCGATAAAAGTGGCGGTGAATTTATAACCGCTTGCTATCTCTTTATTGACATTCAAAATAAAATTTTAAAAACAGGAAATGCAGGTCATAATCCACTCATTCTCTATCGAAAGTCGACGGAGGAGTTACTCACCATTCGCCCCAGCGGAGGAGCACTTGCCATTTTTGATAATCCTAAATTTTTATCCGAGGACATCTCTATTCAAACAGGAGATAGAATTATCATTTATACGGATGGACTTTTTGAAGCCTTTAATGAAAAAGAGGAGGCTTTTGGAGAAGATAGAATCTTTCGTCTTTTAAAAGAAAACATTACAAAATCACCAAAGGATTTTGGACTGAGTCTTATGAATGAAGTCACTCTCTGGTCTGGTGGAGAGCACAATTTGCAGGATGACATTGCGTTAATTGTTATAGATGTTTTGTGAAAAACATCCAACCCAAAACCTATAACAACTGATTCTAAATGAATGATTTTGAAATCGATTAGAAAAATGACAACAGGAAGGATTCTTTAAAATCAATAACTGAAATAAAGTTTTCTGTTTCCAAACGAAAATCTATGTTTCTAATTAAAAACAAAACATAAATGAAATGATAGTCTAAATGACTTGCTAAATCCTTACGCTCACTTCATGATAGTTATTACGACGTCAATGAATACAAAAGAATATTTAGATCTTTACTTACAGGAAAACATATTAGAATCAGAAACATTGCACAATATGCGAAATGTGATTTCTGAATTTGTAGCTAGAGCTCCTAAGATCCTAGTTACAAAATGCATCGATGGTAGAGTGCATGGAAGTAAACACAAAGGCTATCCTGCAACAACGATCCGTTTTGGTAGGACAGATGGAAATATTGTTTCTACAGACAAAAATAATTACTGGTTTTGGAATCGAATTGATAATATAGTAAATAACGCTCTTTGTAACACACCTGACATGCCTGCTCTATTTATCGCTTATATGCATAAATCAGATCTCGGTCTTGGTTGTGCCGCTCACAATAATAACGAAGAGACAGCTTTTCAAGCCATTGAAAGTCAAACAAATGCAGTAAAAACTATTTTCAAAAGAGAAGAACTATTCGTATTGGAAGGAATTACAAATACGGATACGATGGCTGAGACTTTGATTTTTGAAAATTCAATCCAATTGAGTTCCGAAGAAATCATTAAAAATTTTGATCTAAAAAATTTAACAGATGTTTTCCATAAGGGATTTTTAAAATATCCAATCAAAGATCCGGCAACTTCTCGTTATGTGAACTTTAAAACTCCTGAAGAATTGATGCAAGGGGATTTGCCTCAGTTTCATTTTGATTTTCAAACCTCTCTTGCTATGAAGTCTTTTTTACTTTTAGAAATTTCTAAAATAATCTATGAAAAAGATTTTTCCTCTCAGAAATTAATTCAGCCAGATGTATTAAATGCAATCCTATCGATTTTAAATAAAATTAAATCTCTTCCAAATTCACTCTTTGCTCCTTTTCTCTACCAATGCTTTTGGAATATAGGCTACTCTCTCTATCAAAGAAAGAAACTAAACAATATGGAGAAGCTCGAAAAAGAAAAACATTTAGATCATGATGAAGAGTTAATTTGTTATGGGGATGGATTTGAACTCCTCCCAAGAAATAAAGCGATTCTTGTAAAGACCGGTCGTGGAGATGATGAAAATGCTTTACTCGTTGCTAAAAAAGTATTAGAAAAAAATAGAATGAGAAAACATAGTGAGATAGACCCAATGATTCATTTGAACATAGAAATCAGCGGCGAACTAATGACTTGGGACGATTTTAATGAAAATATTTCTTCAAGAATGCAAACTATGATTCGCCATATAGATGAAGTCTTTGGGCAAAATATTGTTATCCTCACAACTTATTCATACCATGATCAAAAAAGATTCTATCCTATCATTACAAAAAAAGACAATCGTTTGATTTATCCAGTAAACCTACTTTCAGAAATCAATAACTCAATACGCTTTTCGAATATGGCGTTAAAAAGCAGGGAGTCTCTTTTTGCAATGGAAAGAAAGTAGTCTTAACATGGATTTGATGTAATTTTTTTCACCACCGACCTGCAATGAGCCCAATGCTATCAAGTTAAGAATTTTTCACCACGGGTGAACACAGATAGACACGGATGGTTTTAATGATTCCTAATATTTTATCGGTGTCCATCCGTGTTCAAACTCAATATTGCTTCCTAAGGGTCGCAACATAATAAGGTAATCTTTAAGAGTTTTTCTTAAAATAGCATTGCACTGAGCCTATCGAACGTGTGCACACCGATAACTGAGCGATGAAGAAACGATGTATTTTGAATTATCGTATCTTTTATCGGTCTCCTCGGTGCGTATCGCTGATAATCTTTTAAATATTTTATTATATCAAACTAGCGATAGTTTTAATCGTGGTGCACATGCACACTGTGTAATGCTTTTATGTATTGGGCTCTCTCATATTCAAAAGGAGTATGGTATTTAGCAGCACTCATACTTCCAATCATTTGCGAAACAGATTCGTATTCATGCTTTTCCATCCAAGAAACTAAATCTTTTTCGATCACAGAGATTTTCTTAATCCCTTCTCTTATCAGAACGGAGCAAAGCATTGTGACGTTAGCTCCTGCCATAAGTAGTTTTAAAACATCCTCCGCTCTATGCACTCCACCTGTTCCTGCAAGATCAGAATGAATTCTAGAATACAAAAGTGCAATCCAACGAAGAGAGAGTCTTAAATCATGCGGGGTGGATAGGTGTACATGCGACTTAACTTCTAGATGTTCTAAATCAAAGTCTGGCTGATAAAAACGATTGAATAGAACGAGTGCGTTAGCTCCCATGTTTGCAAATTTCTTTGCACAGTTCATTAAATTGCTAAAATAAGGACTGAGTTTCAATGCAAGTGGAATAGAAACTGTCTTTCTAACCTGCCATAAAGTTTCTGCAAAATCTTCTTCCAATTCTTTACCGGTTACATTTGCGTCAGTCGGAACATTATATAAGTTTAGTTCTAATCCATCTGCTCCCGCTTCTTCAATTAATTTTGCAAAATAGGTCCAACCACCAGAAGTATAACCGTTTAAGCTCGCAATGATTGGTACAGAAACTGATTCTTTTACTTTTCGAATGTATTCTAGATATTCATCCGGTCCAACTTCAAAATCCCCTGATTGAGGAAAATATGTAATTGCCTCTGCAAAACTATGAGTTCCATAATTTAAATGATGGTGTAGCTCTTGGTGCTCTTTTTCTATTTGTTCTTCAAATAAGGAATATAAGACGACAGCAGAGATTCCAGCATCTTCCATTTTTTTTATATCATCTAAATGATAAGAAGTTGGTCCTGCAGATGCAACGAGTGGAGTTCGAAGCGAGAGCCCCATATACTTTGTGGAGAGATTAATCATGTTTATCCTCTTCTTTTTTCTTCTCAGCTAAAAATTCAAAGTGCTTATATCGATTATTGATATCTTTCTGTGCTTGCTCAAATAGATTCTTAGCGATATCTGGTTTACTTTTAGTGAGCATTTTAAATCTGTTTTCACTTTCAAAATAACTTCGAACAGGTGCATGTGGGGCAGCTGAATCTATTTCGAGTGGGTTTAATCCATTCTCAGCTCGATCTGGATTGTATCGATAAAGAATCCACTGTCCAGAATCTACAGCTGCCTTTTGATGCTTCATGCCCTCAGTCATATTAATTCCATGAGCTATACAATGGCTATAGGCAATTACAATCGAAGGTCCGTCATACTTCTCTGCTTCCATTAGAGCGCGTAACGTCTGTTCATCCTTTGCTCCCATCGCAACTGTTGCCACATATACATTGCCATAACTCATTGCAATAAGACCTAAGTCTTTTTTCCGAACAGGCTTTCCACCTGTGGCAAATTTAGCAACTGCACCCTTAGGCGTAGATTTAGACATTTGCCCACCTGTATTCGAATAAACTTCTGTATCGAGTAGAAGTATATTTATATTTCTACCACTCGCAAGCACATGATCGAGTCCACCATATCCAATATCGTATCCCCAACCATCTCCTCCAATGATCCAGACACTTTTCTTCACAAGAGAATCTGAAAGTTCTAATAGATGCCTTGCTTTTTCATCTTCCTTTGCAAAGCCTTTTAAAATTTGATTTAATTTTGCAACTCTTTCTCTTTGTTCATAAATTTCAGATTCCTCTGATTGCTTTGCATTTAGTATTTCTTCTGAGAGGCTAACACCGATTTTCTCTTTGAGTTCACCTACAAGTTCGATCGCTGCATCTCTTTGTTTATCGATTGATACTCTAAATCCATATCCAAATTCGGCATTATCTTCAAATAAAGAATTTGACCAAGCAGGACCTCTTCCTTCATTATTTTTTGCCCAAGGAGTTGTAGGAAGATTTCCTCCATAAATAGAGGAGCAACCAGTTGCATTTGCGACGACCATTCTATCTCCAAATAATTGAGAAACCAATTTCACATAAGGAGTTTCTCCACAACCTGCACAGGCTCCCGAAAATTCAAAGAGTGGCTCTTGCATTTGTTGTTGTCTGATTTGATGAATATTGAGTAAACTTCGATCGATAGGCGGAATTGTTTTGAAAAAATCCCAATCTTCTTTATGAGTATCAGGAATTTTTTCTATCGGAGTCATATTGATTGCTTTCAATCTTACCTCCGATTTATTTTTAGCAGGACAAATATCTACACAAATTCCACAACCTGTGCAATCATCAACAGAGACTTGCAAAGTAAATTTAAAACCTTTTTCCTTTAATTCAGGAACTCTTGAGTCCCCAACTTCAAAAGATGAAGGTGAATTTTTTAGCTTATCCTCTGTAAATGCATTCACTCGAATCACTCCGTGTGGACACACATAGGAACATTTGCCGCACTGAATACAAACATTCTTATCCCAAACAGGAACTTCTTGGGCGATCCTTCTTTTTTCCCATTGAGAGGTTCCTGTTGGATAGGTTCCGTCTATCGGCATTGCACTGACTGGTAAAAGATCTCCTTTTGCTGAAAGCATTTTACCAAGCACTGTTTTTACAAACTCAGGAGCTTTATCAGAAATAGAAACGCCAGACGGAATCATTTCTTTAGTCGGTTTCTTAAATTCACTATAATCTATCTTATACAAATGAGCAAGAGCATCTTCCACTGCTCTCATATTTCTTAGAACGATTTCTCCCCCTTTCTTTCCGTATGTGTCTTCGATAGATTCTTTGATTGCTGCAATTGCTTCTTCTTTTGGGATGATATTTGCAATGTGAAAAAAGCAAACCTGCATAATCGTGTTGATTTGATTTTTCATTCCCGCATGACTTGCTACTTTATAGGCATCGATAATGTAGAAATTTAATTTTTTCTCTAAAATATCTTTTTGAATTTTTCCTGGAAGAGATGCAAAAACTGTTTCTTTAGGTTGGCTTGTATTTAATAAAAATGTTCCCTCCTCCTCGATCCCAGAAAGCATATCAAATCGATCCAAAAAGATTGGCTGATGACACGCTACAAAATTAGGATGATCAATTAGATAAGTGGAACGGATTGGACTCTTGCCAAACCGCAAGTGTGAAATTGTCATAGAACCAGATTTTTTGGAATCGTAAACGAAATACCCTTGCACATAATTCGAAGTATTCTCACCGATGATTTTTATTGAGTTTTTATTTGCGCCTACCGTTCCATCCGAACCGAGTCCATAGAAAACAGAACGAATTGTGTCTTTCTTCTCTAAGCTAAATCCACTGTCATAAGAAAGACTTAAGTTCGTAACATCATCTAGAATACCAACGGTAAAACTATTTTTAGGATTCTCTTTTTTAAGCTCTTCATAAATGGACTTTACCATTGCAGGTGTAAATTCTTTAGAGGATAATCCATATCTACCTCCAATGACTTTCGGTAGATTTTTAAATTTTTTATTATTACTAATTTGATCCTGAAAAAGAGCATTGACTACGTCTAAATATAAAGGTTCTCCTGCACTACCTGGCTCTTTGGTTCTATCTAAAACAGCAATGGATTTGACTGAGGATGGAATTTTAGCAATAAGCTTTTCCACCTGAAAAGGACGATAAAGTCTAACTTTGATTACCCCTACTTTTTCCCCTTTTGAATTTAAAAATTCCACAGTTTCATGCACTGCCTCAGTCCCCGATCCCATGATCACAATTACTCTATCCGGATTCTCATCTCCAAAGTATTCAAACGCTTCATACTTCCTACCTGTCATTTCTCCAAATTCTTTAAGGACTCTTTCTAGGATCTCTCCACATTGCGGATAATATTGGTTAACCGTTTCTCTAGCTTGAAAATATACATCCGGGTTTTGAGCTGTTCCTCGAAGCACAGGTTGATTCGGATTGAGAGCGCGCTTTCTATGCGCGTGAACGGAATCTTCTTTGATCAATTTTCGAATTATACTATCCTCAATCATCTCGATTTTTGCAATCTCATGAGATGTTCTAAATCCATCAAAGAAATGTAAGAATGGGATTCTACTTTCTAAAGTTGCAATATGCGAAATAAGTGCAAAGTCATGAGCCATCTGAACAGAATCTGAGCATAACATGGCAAAGCCAGTTTGTCGCACAGCCATCACATCGGAATGATCTCCAAATATGGAAAGACCCTGCGCAGCAAGAGACCTAGCAGCTACATGTATAACGCATGCAGTCAGTTCACCTGCAATCTTATACATATTTGGAATCATAAGCATAAGTCCCTGAGAGGCAGTGAAGGTTGTTGCGAGAGATCCCGTCTGAAGTGCTCCGTGTAAAGCTCCTGCCGCCCCTCCTTCACTTTGCATTTCAATTACAGAGGGAACCGTATTCCAGAGGTTTTTTCTGCTCTGACTCATCCAAGCATCCGCCCATTCCCCCATTGGAGAAGATGGAGTGATTGGATAAATGGCAATTACTTCACTTAAACGATAGGCAATATCAGCAACCGCTTCATTTGCATCTAAAACTACATACTTATTTTCCATCCTTTTATTATAACATTTTCATTCATAATTGCAAGTTTTAACGAACCTGATTTTTATCATAGGTTTCCTCTATTCTAGATTTAAAATTATTTAGCATAAATGCGAATAGCTTCTTAAATATCATTATAGAGCGTTTTCTTACAAATTTATGATTTTTTGGAAGAGCAGATTTTCCAAAAGAAATGGTTTCTATCAATTATTTAAAACCTGTCTAAAAACTCATTCCTATGATGATACGCAAAGATTCTTGTTTGTAGAACAACCAAAGACTGCTTTCTAGAGTCAGAATATGGAATCGTTCCAAATTACATTATCTTAGCAATTCATTATAATATGCAATACAAATAGAATACTTCAATATACGATAACCGCCATAATTCTTATCTAGAATTAGATTCACTCTAATTTTTTTGATTATGAATTGTATTTCTATACAAGTCGATGGTCTAAAAGAAAAAACAAAAGATAAATTGAAAGAATGCAATATTCTATCACTACAGTTTAGTAATTGAAATTATTTCCTAATGGATTATCGTTCTCTATTCATTCAATGTGTTGAATAATTTATACATTTAGAAAAACTGTCTTGACCCATTTGTTATCAATTGTTGTGATTTGTTATATTTTTTCAAAAGGATTCATATGAATATTAAGATTATTTTCGCTCTTTTTTTCTTTCATCTAAATTTATTTGCAGTGGAAACCATCAATCTAGTAAAAGACTGCGATTCATCCAAGCTTTGCAAACAACATGAATGGCAAATCATTGATTCCTTTCAAGAAGAATATATTTCCTTAAACAAGTTACCAGATAACGCTAAAATAATCGAAAAATTTCCTATTACTATAAAAACTATTTATCCAGATACTAAGAGCAATGATTTTACTTTAAAGACTAGCTTTTCCATTTCAGAGGATTATTTAAAAGAAACTGAAATCAAAGGTCTATATCTAGAAGCGATTGCTGATGTATATGCAATTTATTTAAATGGTAAACTGATTAAAAAAGAAGGAAAATTTGAAAATGGCAAAGTAGTCTACAGTCGATATGGAAAGAAATTGGCTTACCCACTTAGCACTAACTTTTTTAAACTTGGAAAAAATGATTTAACTATACATATTCAGGGAGAACCAAAGTTCAATTTATTAGGACTCTTTTCGGCTAACGGATATTATCTAGACAGTTTTGAAAAGGTATCTGTAGAAAGCAGAGATAGAACAGGAATCATTCTATTTTTTCTCTATTTATTTGTAGGAGCTTATCATCTATTTCTATATATCAAAAGAAATAATGAAAAATATAACCTTTTCTTTTCACTAGCTTCTCTCTTTATTTTTATTTATCTAATGAGTAGAAGTGGAATTTTATTTGAATATGGTCTTGACTCAACAATTGGTTATAAAATTGAATTATTATCTGTTTATTATATCCTACCTTGCCTTGGGATCTTTTTTGAGTTATTATTTTTTAATAAGATTGGCAAACCCCTAAATATTTACTCCCTTTACTGCATTCTTCTTTCTTTTATAACTATTTTTTTACCGCAACATCTTATACTCTACGTACTCAGAGCATGGCAAATAACGGCTCTATGCTGCTTATTCTATTTCTTTTTTATATTTTATAAGGCAATTAAGGCTAAATCAAATTCTGCGAAAAGATTACTCATTGGAGTCACTATTTTAATATTGGCTACAATTTTTGATGTTTTAGATTCTATTATATTTAAATTAAATTTAGGACTAACTAGGTATGCTGTATTCGGTTTTATAGTTGGTATCGTAGGGCTACTCGCGAATCGTTTTATTAATCTACACGAAACAGTAGAAGACCTAAACAAAACTCTTGAGGACAAGGTAGAGCAAAGAACAAAAGAATTGCAGGACACATTAAAAGAAGTAAAACTTCTAAAGGAACAACAAGATGGAGACTATTTCCTAACAACTCTAATCATAAGCCCATTAGCGTCAAATGTTCAAGGAGATGACACTGTTGATATTCAAATATTAATACATCAGAAAAAACGATTTGAATTTAAAAATAAAATTCATGAAATTGGTGGAGATATTTGTATATCTGAAACCATTTATTTAAAAGGAAGAAAGTTCACAGCCTTTGTAAATGGAGATGCTATGGGAAAATCAATCCAAGGTGCAGGTGGTGCGTTAGTTTTAGGCGTTGTTTTTAAATCTATTCTCTCAAGGGCGAAATTATATTCTACGAAAGAACAAGTTTTTCCAGAGCGTTGGCTAAAATTAGCTTTTCAAGAATTGCAAAGTGTCTTTGAATCCTTTGATGGATCTATGATGATATCGGTCGTTATGGGTTTAATAGACAATGAAAAAGGTCTCTTGTATTATATAAATGCAGAACATCCATTCTGTGTTCTTCTGAGAGATAATAAAGCAAGCTTTATAGAAAAGGAATCAAGTATCCGTAAAATTGGAATGATGACTCTAGAGCACTCTGGAAATTTTCAAGTAAATACTTTTAAATTAGAACCAAATGATATAGTAATTATAGGGTCTGACGGTCGAGATGATATTAAGCTTAGTGAGAACGAATCGGGAAGGCAAATAAACGAAGATGAAAGTCTCTTTCTAAGAACAGTCGAAGAAGCAAAAGGAAATCTCGAAAATATTTTTTCTTTAACAGAAAAAAAAGGCGAATTGATTGATGATTTTAGTTTACTTAGAATTTCTTTTAAGAAAACTCCAGATGGGATTTTAATCGAAGAAACAAAGGAAAGCATAGAAGCTTTGGAAGCGTATAATTCTGGAAATTTAGGTAGAGTGGAAGTCTTAGTAGATACAGCCATTCAACAAAATAAAATAAATAAAACGATTTTAAAATTACAAGCAAACATTGCATACCAGCGAAAATTATATTCAAAAGCAGCTGAATTTTATGCAAAATATTTAGAATTATTTCCAGATGAAAATCAGTTTTTATTTGCATGTGCCAAAAGTTTTAAATTAGCAAAACTATATGAACTAGCAGCAGATTATTCGGAACGATTGAAGTTAAGAGAGCCTAAAAATTCCTCTAACTTAGTATTACTAGTAGAAATATACTGTGATTTAAAAGCTTTCACGCGAGCAGAGAAAATTTTAGATCAACTCAAATCTGTTGAATTGGAAAATCCCAAAGTTGAAGAACTAAAAAGATTAATCGAGGATGGAAAAAAAGTTGATTCTTAAACCATTCAAACGATTACCAGTTTCCAAAATTTTGAACACACATTAAAGGAAAATCCCTGTGATATCCACATGATACACCAATGTAATTAAAATCTTTGTGAAATAAATTGGCTCGATGCCCCCTATTAGAAACACCATCATCCACTAGTAGGGAAATCACAACATCTCTTGGATCAACTGTTCCATAATAAATATTCTCTCCTACAATCTTATATTCTTTTTTGTATTTTTGAATTCTATTCACCGGAGAAGATCCACTACTACCGTAATGCCCAGTGATCCCTTTTGATCCTGTATCCAATACATGATCTTTTGCGGATAACGTTAATTCTTCGTTTGGAGTTAATTCGCTCAGAGGCGTTACCTTTTCTAAAAATCGTATCGCTTCTTCTAAGGCTGAAATTCCCTCCTCTACAGTTATCGGGGATCGACTTATTTCTTTATATATTTTATCAAAGTAATTTACTCTTCTTCGCTTTATTATTTCAGCATACTCTCTAGGTTTTGTTCTTAATAGATTTGTTTCTTCAATTACTTTATATTCGAACTCGGAGAGATAGTTGTAGTTGGACTTTTTATTTCTATCTTTCTGATATTCCTGCATTTCAACATTTGGAATTATATCTTCAGCAAGCGTTAAATGACACATATATGTATATGTTGAATCATTCCTGCAGGCAAGACCTAAGTAATTTATATCTGTATCAAATATTGAATTTTTAAATTCTCCCTTTTTTCTTGTATTCATAGAAAGTAAATAAGCAACCAAGTCAGAAGGATTATTAAAACCAAATACTTGTGATTCTACAATATTAATTAGTTCGGGATCCTGTATGTATTTTCCATATCTATCTCTCAACTCTCGCCAGTGACTAGAATAGGAGAAATTAGATTTAAAATAATTTTGCAAAGCACTTGATATTTCCGCTGAAATCCTTAATGGACTCCTTGGTTGTGCTAATTCTAAATTTGCAATTGCCTCTTCTAATCCTTTTATTCCTTCTTTTGTTTGATATGGTCTTCTATCTAGCGGATAATAAATATTATTCTCATAAAACGGAATTCGTTCCCGAAGACTCTTTGCATATTCTTTTGGTGAAGTTCTCACTTTATTTAACTCTTCTAGAATCTGTTTTTCAAAAATTGTAAGCGGGAAAATGTCGGAGGGTGTTTTAAAATTTTTTTCTGACTCTGCCTCTAAATCAAAAGGCATCTTATCAGCTGGCAATTCATAAGGAATAGTAGAGTTTTGTATTCCAGAATAGATTCCTAAATTAATCCATTGATTGTTTTTTTGAAAATATATATCGTGAATGTTAAGATATTGCTTTTTATTTACAAAAAATTGATAATCAACCTGCTTATCTTTAATGATAGGCTCAACCCCTCTCTCATTGATGAATAAAACACGAGCCTTTAAATCTCCACAATCTTTACAATATACATAAAGTTTAATTGCATCCCTCACTGCATCAAAAGCCTTTTTAGCTTCATTTCTCCCAAAACTAAATAGGTGAGTAGAAATGAGTAAGGAAAAAAGTAAGACAAATAAAGATCGAGTGAGTAACTTTCTAGGTAAATACATACTATCCTTATAAAATTAGATTTGTATGTATGTCTATTTTAAATTCGCCACCACAAGTTTGAATCTATCAAGATTTTGAGGAACTAGATAATTGAAGCTTTCCTTGTCTTGCTAAGTCTATATTTTTGTGATAACGTTCCCTTTCTCCTGCCAATGCAGATTTTCCAACAATCTCAACTCCTAAATCAAGCCGAGTTCCTTCTTCATTTTTCGATATCCACCGAATAATTCCTGAGACGGTTAAAGGAGCTTGCATTCTAAAATATATATCGAAAACAAAACGATCATGTTTTTGTAAACTTTCAATTAGATAGGGATTTGTAATGCTCATTCGAAGCCCATGTCTAGATACTTCCAAAATAGGAAATCTTTCTTGTGTCTTCACTGTATTTGACTCTTGAATTCGTCTAGCAATTTCAACTCTTACTTTCTTTAAATCTTCGAGCATAGTTTGAGAAATCTTTTTATCTTTACTTTGAATTGAGATATAACCAAGACTTATTTTCTCATCTCCTTGATTTGTATATAAAATTGGAAGAATTAATTCAGATACAATTTTTTGCTCTTTATATTGTGCAATCGCATGCGAAATATCATCGTCTATCTCATCTCTATAATTGATTTGATCTGCAAAATAGGCTACGTAGGATCTAGGGTTCTGAGTATCTGGAAGCCATAGAAATTTCTGTGTCTTTCGGACAACGTCATACGATAAAGGCAAGTCAGACTTAAAAACATTCACTGAAATATTACAATCAAATCTCTGTGATAACCTACTTTCATAGTCATCAAAATGAACCTTAACTAAATTTGGAACGTTAAACATATTGGATTGAATTAGAAATTTATTTGAAATGATATTTGTAGCAAAAGCGGTTCCAGAAGGAAGAGGAATTCTTTCATTCTCTCTATTTCTTCTCGCAATTTCTAGTTTGTTTACTTGCAATAAAAACAAACCATCTTCCACTTGGCTTATAAAGTCACAATCAATATGAATATAATTGGCTAGGATTTTAAAAAGTTGAACATTCATCGGAAAGAAAAAATCTGTTTCAGGCGGAAGATAGACTAAAATCTTTTCTCCTCCCTCTAATATTTTCTTAAGAATCACTTTTTGATCAAATGGATCCATTCTTAATAGTAATTCCTTATCTAAAAGATACTTGGATAAGATATGATGCTTTTGTTCTAGGGAAGTAATCACGTCAATGTCTCTCGACTTCTTATCAATGTATTGCATAGTCTTGTTTTAGGTCTAAAACTCCTTTGCCTTTTTTATTTCTAAACTAACCAGTCCCAATCCTACTATTTTAAGAATTTATCCAAATTAGCAGCAGAAAAGAACCTTTTGTTTTGTCTTACCTTATTTAGTAAATTTATTGACAAAGGGTCAATAATAAATTGACAAATTTAAGTTTTAGCAGGAAATTTTTTTACTAAAAATATTTTTTCTTAATTTAAAAATATATGTGTTCTATGTAATTTTTAAAAATTTTCTATATCAACTCATTCTGAGAGAAAGATCTTAATTTTGAGAAACTGAGATACTATTTGGATTTTGCACACTACAAGTGTCTCTTATACTTTCTCTAGCGCTTAGAGCATAGTTTGCACTTTGCCTCAAGCGATCTTTTTATTGATCTAATAAAAATGTTACTTTCAGTTACCCTATTTTTCAAATTCTCTCTTTTGTATCCAGACATTGATTCAATCTTTTTGCATAATCCTAGATTGATAAAGCTGTTTGAGTGTATATTGGATCGATTTGCTTAAAATTGAAAACACAAACCTGCAAGTTTTCCCAAAAGACATTTGATTTTAATACCTAAGTGATTGGTTTTCCAGTTATAAAAATAGGAAATAGAAAATTTCAACTTTTCTATTTTCGATATTTCACGTAGTATCTTTCTTGTGGGAATCCAAGAATTTGCCTAATTTGCTTTTCGTCTTTCCAAGTTTCCTCTGGAAACTTTTTTAATTCGATATTTCCGATTGCCTGTCTAAAGTTGTTATTTCCCTCTGGCGCTTTATCTGTTCCAGTTTTATCTGATGTGCTGATTTGATTAGAAATTCCGATGCTGCCTTTTTCATCTGTTAATAAAATCTTCACGGCTCTTTTCTTATATGCATTGATTGAAAACTCTTTTTCCTTTATTGTTTTTGAGAAAAAAGCTCTCACATCTAATACGATGAGAGATATTTGCATGTTTCCAACTGCAGGATTTTTACTATCGTCAACTGTGCCTTTTAAACAAGTATGCTGCAATTCGGGATAAGCAAAGTTCCAATATCCAGCTTTATCGATAATTGCAATTCGGACTCCTACGATTTTTCTTCCTTCTAAGTTATTCTTTTCAATTGTTCCCGCTTCGATTTTATCATTATTAGAGAGAGATGATCTTAAATTCCAAATTCCTGTTTCATCCATATGGTATAGACTAAAATTTTCTTTTGGAGCTAGATCTGGAAACTGAACTTCTATCGTTTTATCCGGCGCAAGCAGAACTTTATTCTCTCCTTGCTTGAATTCAATTCTAAACATTCCCCCCGAAACTAAAAATATTTCTTTACCATACTTATTGTAATAAACTAAACCAATACCAGCTGTTAAAAAATCTAATTCATCAATAACTTCAGTTACGAATATATTCACATTCCCTTCAATAGGCTTACCGCTGTTATCCACAAATGCATTTTCAGGAAAAGTAAATCGAGTTCCTCTTGTGCCAACAACTTCGTTTTTCTTAGTTGTATCTATATCGAATTTTTGCTCTTTGGGTGCAAATATCTTAAGCATAGGAGAGGACTCAATTTTGTCCATTCTCACTTTATCTTTAATAACACTCTCTGTTACAACATTCTTGCTATCTACATAGTTCAAGATTCCAAATTCTGTTACTTTAAAGTTCCTGCCAACCTGTGCTTGTAAATTAGATGTTAGGATAACAAGGATTATCCAGTAAATTGAATTTTTCATAATTTTGAATCTTGCCTTACTAATTTTTTTAGTTCATCTATTTTTGGATTCTCAGGAGATAATTTTTCTGCCATTTTCAAATCTAAAAACGAGTTAATATAGTCCCCTTTTTTATAATATACAATCGCTCTATGATAGTATAAATCAAAGGATTCTGGATTGATAAGTATTCCTCTATTTAAATGAATGAGAGCAGAATGATACTCCTCTTTCATATAATGTGCAATCCCTAAATAAAGTTCTGCAACAAACATAGAACTATTTTCTCTTAAAACATCTTTTAGAATAGCTTTTGCTTCTGCATATTTTTTTGTTTTTGTTAAGAATACTGCATAATTTACTTTCACAATTGGATTCTCTGCAGAAAGTTTCATCGCTATCTTGTGAGCTTCTTCTGCTTTATCATATTTTTTTACAATCAGATATGCTTGCGCAAGATTGGAATAAACGATTGCCGATTTACTACTGAGTGAAATTGATTTTTCAAATTCATCAATCGCTTGCTGGTAAGATCCCATTGATAAATAGGTAATAGCTAACTCATTAAAACAATCGTGTGTGCTAACAACATTACAAATGCGAGTATAAATTTTTACAGCCTCTTCGTAGGCATTTTTATCTAAATATAATTTAGCGAGTAACATCTCTGCATCGATATCACTGGTATAATTTGATTTTAAAAGTGTTTCAATTGCCTCATCAAATCTTCCTGCTTCTCTAAGCTTTCGAACAGAATCTAAACTATCTGACCAGAGATTTACAGATATAAATGAAACTATGAATATTGATAATATTCCCCAATTCATCGCTAACTATATAACCTCAATTTCTAAATGATATCCGCCATAGGATCTCAAATTGATTACTCCTTTTTCAAATAACAAATACTGTCCTTTAATTCCGATCAAAATATCGTCTATCGGCTTATCTTTGTCTGGTTTATAGGAAACTTTCTTATCAGGGTATTTTAAAATGGGATATTTTATTTCAGTTAATTTTGCTTTTTTTATTATTGTATATTCTTTGACTAATTCTTCTAATTTTATTTTTGAAAGTAATTCATCTCTTTTTTTAAATAAATCTACTTCTAAAGAATCACTGCTAATTAGTTTTTGCCAAGATGTTTTATCTGCAACATACTTAGCCAAAGTATTTTCTACAATTCCTGAATCTCTTCTAGATACAAACTCTAAAACGGGAATTGCATACATGGCTCCTTGGTCCACCCATCTTTTACTAACAGGATTTTCTTTTGTAATTCCCACTTTAATTCCGCTGGTATTGGCAAGATAAAGCGTATGTTTTTTAAAACAATTACTAAGTCCCCATTCTGGCTCTCTACATGTTCCCAAGTGATGATGGCAAGTTTCTGGTTTTAAAATACACATATCATTACTTGCCAAATTCATAAAGCAGCTATAACAAGATCCTTGATTAAAACTTTTAGTAGTCGTTCTACCACAATCTACACATCGAATTTCTCCAGTAAATGAAAGCTTGAGTCTTTTGCCTAAAAGAGAATTTACAGTAAAATCGCTTACTATTTCCTTTGCTTCTGCTTTTTGAGTTTTCTTTATTCCGGCAGGATATTCTGCCAAAACAAAAGAGTAGCTAACAGGTGTTAGCCCCTCATGTTTCATCATTCTAAGAAAGCCCTTCACTGAAATTTTATCCTTTTTAATGAATCGATTTCTTTATTTTTAAATTGTAAAACCAAAATGGAAACCAATGTTTCCTCCCCTTTCTTACCTTTCCACTGAAATAAAATCCACTGATTTTTGAAAATATAATGAGAGATATAATTATTTTTTAGATAGTAAACCTGTAGCATATCTTCATTCACAGTTCCATCGGATGCCTTATCCTCTCCTACTAAAAACACCTTTCCACCTAATATGTTTTTTTCCTTTGAGATTCTAATTCCTATCTTCCCACCAGCAGCATTTTCACTACTTACATCTTCTGCATTTTTTTTAATAGAATATTCATCTGTTAAAAAATTACAAGGAAACTGACCCGGAAGCTCCGGAAAATTTTCCTGACACATTGAGTAGTTTACAACCGACTCTTTTCCAAATTTATACTTATCTTTAACAGATTTTTCAATTTTATCGTAATTGAATTCCTTCAAGACTTTATCTGTCTGTGCTTTGCCTATCGTAACCCATTTTGTTTCTGCAAAAACGGATACATTGCTGACTAGAAACAAACTAATCAGAATCAGCGGATAATTAGGATTACCTACTACTTTATTTTTAAATACTTCCGAGAATCGGATTTTTTTAAACATTTTATCTCCTTTTAGTAAATATAATATTTTTGAATTTTTTTTGCATACTCTTCTTCTTTCATAGAAAAAGTAGAATGAAACTCTTCATAAGAAATACCTGTATCAATCGCCTTTCTAAAACCATCTCCTCCCCAAAGACTATCAATAAAAAATTTTTCAGATCCATTCCATTTAAAATCTTTCTTATATTTTTCCTTCAATAACTTTACTAAGTTGTATGCTAATCTTATCGGATTATAATTCAAATTCACAACAGTCATTCGAAGGCCTCTGCATATTTTATCCTTGTGAGGACCAAAGGTTGGCTTAAAAAAAACAGGTTGAAAGTAATATTCTTGATTCGATTCTGAATTTAATTGAGTTGCAATTTCCTCCTGATCTTTAAACCAAGGAGCACCGAAATAGACAAAGGGAGCTTGTGTGCCTCTTCCTACGGAAACATTAATTCCTTCCAAAAACACAAGAGATAAATAGTTTCTAGCAGAATCTAAATTAGGTAAATTCGGAGAGGGAGTGCTCCATGGGATTCCCAGTTTTTCATATCGCATTCCCCTTGAATAATTCTCCACAGGTATAATTTTTAAATCGATTCTATTTTGAAGAAATTCAGAATTATAATAAAGAGCAGATTCCCCCAAAGTGAGTCCAGTAAAAAATAAAAGAGGGAAATCAGCTGCAAAATTTTCATAGCCATTTCTTAACTCATCTCCACTAGTAGCTACTTCCATTCCGGGACTTACATGATCCAATAATATAAATGGAATTCTTTTATCGGATACTTGATCCATAATTCGTTTTAATACCGTTAAGTATGTATAGCAACGCATTCCCATATCTTGAACATCAAAAATAATTGCATCTACCCCACTAACAAGCAATTGAATTTCGCTTGGCTTCAATTTGTAGATATGATAAATAGGAACATTAAAAGTTGTATCAATCGTTACTGGAGTAGAACTAAAATCTTCATCTAATCCAAGAAAACCATGTTCAAGACCAATCAGATATTGCAAACGTATATCTAACTCAGAAAACTTTTGCATTAACTTCTCAGGATTTACACCTATTCCAGAAGGATTGGTTACGAGCAATACTCGCTTTCCAGATAATGAGGGTAAGACATCCCTAAAAAACTTTACACTAGATGGAATAATTTCGGACTTAGATGGATGAAGTCGAATGAGTGTGTCATGAGTAGAGGGTCTACAAAAGAAAACAAAACTAATAAGTATAGAAATAATTAAACGATGCATATATTACCTATGAAAATTAATAATCATTCTAAACAAGAATGATTTCTTTCCATACAATAATATTGAATAGATTATGAAAGCAGTTTTAAAAAATTATCTAGATAGGATTTGTAAATTCGACACGGATAAGACCGTGCCGAATCAGATTGGATTAATTTCCAACTAAAGCTTGTGTTAAAGATGGTTGATCGATTTTTCCAAACCAAATAGACCAAGTCGCCTTCATAAAATCAGAACCAGTTACAGTTGATGTTTTTCCACTGTAATTGCAAGTAACTGATTTAGTTGCTGCGTTATACGAAATGGTAATAGTATCGTTCTCTTTGAGATCTCCAGTTAATACACTGCTGAAAGTATCTTGATTTGCCTTATTGGAATAGCCATTTAAAGCATACGCATCATTGATTGCAGTTACAATTTTTGCAGAATCCACATTTCTTTTCATTTTCAAAATAAACCTTTTATCTGTTTCTGCGTTTATCATTTCCTGTGCAGAACGAGTAGCAGGTACATCCTTCATTTGATGTGTAATAGCATATACATTTACATTGACAAAAGCAATTTTTTTAACTCGAACTGCTGAACCTGTAGTTGTAAAATCCTTTGCCTGTGCAAATAAATCTACCCCTACTACCGATAACGAAATAACCAACAAAGAAATAATCTTTTTCATTCTATATCCTCTAAATGTGTGATTGTTTATGAGTTTGCACTTCACCAAACTCACTTATGTTAGACAATTCTTAAGTTGGATTGGGACGTTATATAATTAAAAAAAAATAATTTATGATTTTTTTTTCCTGTATTCAAAGTAAATTATTCCCAATCGGATAATTTCTTTTTCATTCTATTTAGGAAGACAATAATCTTCTCCTTCTTGAGACTATAAAGTATTAACCCAGAGATGATGGATAGTCCAGTCAGGGAAAGTAGCATAAAACCCATTCTCTGATCTCTAAGCCCAGTTTGAAGAAGATTGACTGCAATGTCTAATGTGAAAAATAAGATCCCCATAAATAGATAAGATCTAATCTGAAAAATCATTCCTGCTATAACCCCAAGTAATGATAAAATACCAAAGGATATGGCATACATTGGATCACTCGCTTGTCCTAATTCAAAACTTATATTCACTGCCGCGGGTAAGTAGATCATAAGCCCGCCAAATAGTCTTATTGTTTTTTTAGCAGTGTCAATTAGATTCTCTCTAAATATATGTGCTAAAAATATAGAAAACAATCCGATAGGTGCTAGATAGATTTCAAATCCTTGGGTATTCGATGCCATAATACCTGTAAATATTGCCAAACTTGCCGCAAGTGCTGCTAAAACTGAATAAATTTTATTAGAGGAAGTTGAGGCAAGAGCAGCATAAAGAGCCGCAGTAAAGGTAGCAAAACCTGCATTTGTATAGTTTAGATCTGTTGGTAATACAATTCCAGCAATCACAGGCATAAATGCCGCAAATCTTCTAGTGCTTTGCTCTAAAGGTGGAATTCCAGCACTCCTCGCTATTGCTGTAATTCCAGTCAGAATAAATCCAAAGATTAAAGCAAAGAGTGCATCTACTTCGGGAGTAAGCAATTCAGGAAAAGAAGGTTTTAAAACTAAATAGAAAGATGCTATACTAACTTGGGAAAAATAAAAATGATGCGATCTGCGAAGAATAAAAGATTCTGTAAGAGTTAAGGTTATGATCAATAGAATTGTAATGACAAGAATCAAGGAAGCATATGGGATTGAAGAAGAAATTTGAAAACGAATAAAAATAGCTAAGAATAACCCAACCAAAAGTATTAAAGTGTCCGATCCATAGCTAGCACCAATTGTAATATCAGCTCTACCTTGATTCAATACTATTGAGGAATAAAAATAAAAAATAGAAACAATTGTAACAATAAAAGCAAAGAAAGGGATCATTTCTAAAAGGTTAAGATTTACTAATCCAATAAAAAGAAATCGAGTAAAAAAGGGGAAAATAGTGATTCCTGCAAAACCAAAAAATAAACTACTAGTATAGACTCCCACAGAAGTCATGCCATGTGTCCAATGGCGTGCCCCAATCCAAAGAGAAATTGCTATAATAAAGAGAGTAAGACCTAGAACATACGAATTGGTCCATCCTCCTAAAAATCCACTCAAAGCCCCAGAAACTAATCTAGGAACCGCGTTTTCTCTAAAGGTAGGAGAAAAAGCAGCTAACGCATATACAATTCCAATACTCGAATAAATAAAAGATCCTGCATGATAGCTTTCTAGAATTCTACTAAATTGTTTTTTTGTAATAGAACTAACAGGTCTCACAAGAATGATTAGCAGGAATCCAATAAATGCTAAAAGAGGACCTGACCAAGAAGGATAGATTGAATCATTATGAGAATAACCGTGTATCAAAAGTAGAACACTCATAGCTACCATAAAAGTTCCCTGTCTCGATAAACCAGAGAATACTAACAACCCACCGGAAGCTAAAGAAAGATATCCTGTTGTATCAAATGCATATTTATAGGAAACTAAACAAAGAAAGCAGAAAATGAGAAAGGACCAATTTGCAAAAGTAAATTGAATGTAAATGGAATGCTCTAAAGAATTTTGAAAACGCTTAAATAAATCTGAAATTAACTTTAAATTAAGTAAAAAAGATAGAGAAGAATAAATCAAGCCAGCAACTAAAATCCCCAAAGTAAAGCGGTAAATTAATATTACCCGCGATAGATCTCTAGGAAGAAAATAAATAGGATCAGACCAATCTGCTATCCTAGTCATTTCAGAGGTACTAAACGGAACCCAATTAACTGCTGACTGAGAAAGCCGAACTAATTCTATACCTGTAATACTCTCTTGCGTAAATGCCAGACCAAATGCAATGCTAAATAATAGGAGTGAAATGGAGAGAGAAACAAACAATCGAGTAGACAGAAAAAATAAAAATGCTGAAAGACCTGAGCCAATAAAAAAAGTTGGTGGAGTTATATATAAAAAACGCTCTAGGCTATTCGGGTTTAAAAGAAAAACGTCTACTAGTAGAACAAATCCTATAATACACATAGCAGCCAAAGGAATATATGGATAGTATTTACCCTGTGCGAGATTATCTAACCAATTTGCAATTCTATCACCTTTATAAATAAAAAACTGAACTAAAACCCATAAAGCAATGATGCCTAACGTTAAATTAATTCCTACAATCTTTGGAGGAAGAGGACGCCCGATTCGATTTGCAATAGCTGCAAAACCAATAAAGACAAATATTAATGCTAAAGCAAGACTAGATCCACGCAATTGAAAGGAATTGAGTGCTCTTGTAAAAAATCCAATTAGAAATAAAATAACAATAATTCCCATTGAAGTAATTACATAATTTCTCTCAGGTAATTCATTTAGAGAAAGCCAATTAAAAAACAAAAAAGAAGACGTTATTACATAGAGCAAGGATGTTGCAGACAATGCATTTCTAATTAATACTGGTGATTGCGCGGGAAAGGGCAATCGAATAAAATAAAATGCCTTTCTAGAAACAATTGGTTCTGGATTTATATTGGGAAATAAAATACATAAAAGACCTAATGTAGATGCGATTATACTAGAAGACAGAACCAAAGAAGAAATTCTAGGGTCACCAAATAAATCAATACAGATTCTAAAAATCCCTAGAGAAAAAATCATGGCTCCAATAAAACTTGATAAGGAACTTTTATCTCGATTAGAACGCAAAATAGAAATAAATCCGCTAAAAAGTAAAATTGAATTTTCAAATGTAGTTGATCGAATCGAAAAAAACGAAAAAAGCAAACCAACTAAACAAGCAAGAAGAGATACATCATCAAAAGGAAAAAGGGAACCATCCTCCTTAGATCGCAACTTTTCATCGAAGAGAATTGCCAGAATACTGTAAAGACTTGCTAATAGTACAAAACTAATTCCAATACGGGAAAACATTTCAGCAAATGGCAATAAAATTGTAATCACTCCGTAGAATGTAAAATAAAGACTCCCTCCACCTATGATATGAAAAATAGACCTAGAATATCCGCCGACTATATGAGATACCACGCTTAAAAATGTCCCGACAAAAAGTAATGGAAGTAAGAGCGAATAAGATTGATTATCCGCTACAAAAAAACTTTTGTAATAGAGATAAAAAAGAATAGAAACCCCTGTCGAGTATCCCCAAGCCAGTAGAGAGATTTTCAAATCTCTGTTACTAGTTTTAGTAAAATAAATTCCTAGGACGGGTATAAACGTTACGAATGCAAAACTCCAATCTGTGAGCGGAAAGAATACTAATCCTGTTAAAAATGAACTAAAAATGGATAAAAGCATAAAGGGATGAATAGAAGCAGTATGTCTTTTTATGGTAATAAAAAAAACATGAGTTGCTAAATAAGGAATGATTAATAAAAGAATTCTGACAGTAAACGAATCTGAATTAGTTAATAAATTTAAACTCAATCCAGAGGTAGAAGCCAATACAATCACAATCGCTAGAAAAATAACTTCTAGAATATGGAATCCTTTTTTTGAGTGAAATTGAATAGCAATACTACCAAAAGCTGTTGAAAGTATAATATTAAAAATAAGCAGCCAGAGTAAAAGAACTGTAAACTCAAATGATCCAATGGATAAAAGAGTAGCGTTCATTAGTTGTAAAAAATAAACTACTCCGCCTCCTATCGATCCATAGATTGAGAGTAGAAAGGATAAATTATTTCCTGATTCACTTTTTGCCCAAATTCGACTCATTTGAAATAGTAGGATTAGAGGTAAAAATATAAATAGATTTGTAAAAAATCCAGCACCAAGCCAAGGAATAAAACCTTGCACTAGTAAAGAAGGGATTACAAAATATAAATATTTCTTTTGTTCGCTAATGAATTGTTTTTGAACAAGATTGAGTAAAATCGCCGTTATCCCAATCAAGCAGAAAACTGCAACTAAACCAATCTCAAAATTAGCTATAATCAGATCGGATGAAACGGAATAAGAAATAGGCAATAGCAATAAGGATATGGAAGATAATAGTTTCCCAGTTACATTTAGTCTTTTACCTAAGAAGATACCAAGGCTTACAAATAGATATTGATAAATCACAACGGCTAATAAAACCGTTAGATGCCGATTCACTCCAGAGAGCACATTCCATGCTTCTCTGATCCCCATGATAGATCCAGATAAAACTAAAAGAGAACCAATGAACCACCATATATACTCATTGAAGAAAATCTGCAATCCTTTCCAAATTTCAAAGTTTTCTTCCGATTTATATTTCGGATAATTGGCATTTCTGTATTTCCCAGTAGTCTTTTTTGATTCATCCAATTCCGTGAGGGCTTCAATTCCAGTTAGATTTGAGTTATCTTGATTAAATAAAGCGTCTGTCGCACTCTCAAAGCTAGCATCTATATCTCTTTTACCGGATTTTTTTGTAAAACTTGTCTCATCATTTTTAATTAAAATAGGTTCAAAAATTTTACTAAATCCAGAAAAGAAAGAAAATAGTAAGCCTTGTAAATATTTCAGAACCATTTCAATAAATCCAACAGAAATCTCTTTAGGCTCTGGATTTGATTCCGCTTCCAATGCTAACTCAAATTCTGTTAATGATTTTTTACTAATTTTTCCAGTTTTCTGCCATTTGGTGATGTAGTCTCGAATTCTTCCAAGAACTAATTTGTCCCGATTTGAGTTTGTTTCTAATTGTAAGGGTTCTGAACAGACAGGGCAGAGGCGACCAACGAAGCCTGGTTTGAAAGAATTACATTTAAGGCAAATCATAGTTTGCCCTACTTTTTATCATTTAGGAAATACATGTGCATCACACCTTTTCCTTTTACTTCCATTTCTCCGCGATCTTCAAAAATAAATTTATCTTTTAGTTTTTCAAATAAATCTTGAGAACAGTTAATTCTTCCAGGAACTCCATGAGACTCCATCCTAGAGGCAGTATTAACTGTATCACCCCATAGATCATATACGAATTTGTTTTGTCCGATGACTCCAGCTACAATGGATCCTACATGAATTCCAATTCGTATTCCAAAATCCATTTTCCAGTTATCTCTTATTTGAGTAAAAACTTTAAGCATTTCTAGAGATGCATATCCACATCGTTCACTATGATCTTTACTTGAAACAGGTATACCACCGGCTACCATATAACAATCGCCGATCGTTTTTATTTTCTCTAAACCGTATTTATTGGCAACCTGATCAAACTCGGTAAAAATTTCATTTAATATAATTACTAACTTTTCAGGTGATGCAAGCTTAGCACTCATCTTTGTAAAACCAGCCAAATCAGCAAACATCACAGTTGCTTCAGGAAAATAATCTGAAATAACACTCTCGCCTGCCTTTAGGCGTTCCGCAATTGATGCTGGAAGAATATTTAGTAATAACTTTTCCGACTTTTGTCTTTCTTTCTCTAAACCTTCATTGAGAGAGTTGATTTTCTCAATATTATCATTCAGCTGTTTGTTTTTTTTAGAAAGGTTTTTATATGCATCAGCATTATCAATGGCTATACCTATATAGGAGGCTAACGTTCTAAGAACATTGAGCTGATTTTCTGAATAGGCTTCTGGCTGATAGCTCTGGACAGTTAGAATTCCAATAAATCGATCTTCTACTTTGAGAGGAAAAAAGGAGAGAGATTGAGTCACTTCATCCCACAGTTCCTTTATAGTGGAAACTAAATCTGGATGTTCTTTTTCTAAATTGTGAACAATGATTTCCTGTTTTTTTTGATAGCAAAGGCTTGAAAAATTCTTATCCTCTAAGCGTTCCGATGCAAGGGATGGAACATAGGCTCCATTTTTCACACAAAATTTATATTTAATTATATTTTTATCCTCTTCATACATACCAATGGATAGGATATCGGTAGGCATCATAGGTTGAATGTGATGTAGAAGAGAAAGAATAATCTCTTTTGTATCAAGGCTTGCAGTAATAGATTGCCCAAATTGACTTAATGCTTTCAGATTATTGTAGGACTTTTCAATCTGTTCGTTTGCATCTTGGAGCTGTTTTTGTGTTTTAATGAGGCGTCTCTGCGTAGAGTCGCCGATTTTCATTAGTTTGACGCTTTGCTTTAGGAGTTGCTCATAATTCTCACCAAGTATTTTATACTCGACTAGGTTCGAATTTCCATCTTTCGTTATTTCAAATTTTTCTTTTATCTGTTTGAGTATTTCAAACTCATGTTCAAAAATGTCTTCAGGTTTTTCTCCAGATTTTTCAACCGACATTTTTTTCTAGGAATAAGATAATAGTTCAAAGGGAACTTTTATATCGCTAGAAAATTCTTCTCCTGTTTCTAGCATGTCATCATCGTCTTCTTTATAATACCATTTAACAGATACTGTTCCAGAATTTTCGTGATATTTATCTAACATATCTAGTATATCAATTACACACTTGGAGGAACTTGTATTAAAATAATCTAATCTAAAATTGACTGTGAGCGCTTTATTCGCATTAATAACTGAATTTAACCAATCAAAGACTGGCTTATAAAATCCTACAGCATTTTCAGGATAAGACTCACCAATTATATCTAGTATACCCTTCTCAAAATCCATAATAATTTCCGGAGAGGTTTTAGTTTTTTGTATAAGAATTTTATCCATTATTGATTGTCCTTTTTGAAATAAACAGATAGAGTCATAAACGACATTGTATCATCTACGCGATCAAATACATATTCTATGGGGCTGTCACATTTGCGAGCAATATCAACTATGCCTAATCCAGCTCCCTTACTGCCGTCAGCAGTTGGTCTTTGACCTCGTATAAGTTCCTGGTAATAAGCCTTAAGTTCATCCTTATTCATAGAATTTACTTTCTCACATTTTGCTTTTATCTTTTCTACTCGGTCATTTAATACCATGTTTCCCGAACTTAGAAAAAATAAATCATGCCTTTCTCGGAGAATTATAATTCCAATGCCAGCTCTTCCATTTGCATGTTCTTTGTATTCTGCAGAATAGTGGACTATATTTTGTGCAAGCTCTACAAATACAGCAAAGATTTTCTTTGTATTTGTTTCTGCACTCAAAGATGATCTGATCATAGTGCCAAACTCAGTCAATACTTCCTGAGATATTGCACCTTTAAAAGAAACAAGTATCTTGTGGTCTTTTATATCAAGATACTGGCTATATAATCCACCCATCTGATTCATAAGTTTTTACACTAACCTAAAATTTATAATATTGTCAATAATATCTTTATTATTGATTTCGAACAGAATAGAAACCGTTTAAACGACTCAATCCGCAAAAAAATGTCCCTAGATAACCTAAGAACAAATAGCAGTATCACATAAACCTTTTTTGAGTCAACCCAATTAAGCAAAAATCTATTCCATTATAAAATTATACCAATCACAGTGATATCATCTCTTTGTGGCTCTTTATTATTTTGTGTATGAGCATCTAAACCATCTTCAAAGAGTTTCTTTTGATCTAAACCTGATTTATTATAATGCAATTGAATCATCTCTTGTAGTCCCTTTGATCCAATCTTCTTACCATCAGGATTTGGTTGATCTTGAAATCCATCCGTTGTTAAGTATAAAGCGTTTCGCACACCTGACTCAATTCGAATGATATGATTTGTATATTTGCGAGCTTCTTTTTGTTTACCACCAATTGACTCTTTATCTCCCTTAATGGAAACAAATTCATCCCCTTTCATCATATACAATGTTCTATGTCCACCCGCAAATACAACTTCTTTGCCAGTGGAATCTATTCGACAGAAACATATCTCCATACCGTCACGCGATGCATCTTCCTTTACATCCTGTCTAAGCGCATGACGCACATTATTATTTAAATGTTCCAGTATCAAAGCAGGATCTAAGATATGTTGCTCTTTTACTACTTGGTTTAAAATAGAACTACCAATCATTGACATGAAGGCTCCCGGGACTCCATGTCCTGTGCAATCGACAGCCGCAATAAAGGTATAACCTTCGAAATGAGTGAACCAGTAAAAATCTCCAGATACAATATCCTTCGGTCTAAATAGGATAAAGAAATCTTTTAAAACTGTTCCTATTCCAGATTTAGAAGGTAGAATCGCCTCTTGAATTGTTTTTGCATAATTAATACTATCAGTAATGTGTTGATTCTTTTCTGCTAATTGTTCATTTGTTTCAGCCAATTCTTTCGTTCTATCTCTAACTTTCTGTTCCATATTCGCATAAAGCAAAGCATTATCAATAGAGATAGCAGCTTGGGAAGATAGAACGTTAACTACTTGGAGCCTATCGGCTGTAAATGCTCCACTCGACAGATTATTTTCTAAATATAATACTCCAGTTAATTCTCCCTGTTTAATAATAGGAGAGCAAAGAATAGATTTGATTTGATTTCTAGAAATATAGGTATCTTTATTAAATTTATCATCGGTTGTTGCATTGATTAAAACTTTACTTTCTTTCGTTCTCTCTACGTAATAAACTACAGAACTAGCAATATCCGGATACTCATCTACTGGAATATTTGTTAATACTTTCACATCGTCAGACGAAATAGATCCTTCAGCTTCAATATAAAGTTTTTTATCTTTCTTTAAAAGTAAAACTCCTCTTTGCGCGCCAGCATTTTCAACCACAATACTCATGATTTTATTTAACAAATTCTCAATTTTGATTTCACCAGAGATAGCAGATGAACTTTTCAAAACAGATTGTAAATCAAGTGTATTCGTCGTATGTAGCTGTGTTGCAGAACCACTACCTGTCTGAGTAGAAATACTCATTGTTCCGGATAATGTCTTGGAGAAATCGTATGGTATTTTCTGATCTGTGATTAGATTTGAATATCTTTCCTTTAGATCTTCACATTTTCGAATTGCACCCCAACCTTCATAACATGTATATGCTTCTAGAAAATAATTTTGAGCAAATCTATAATTCTTTTTCTTGAGCCAAAACTTTGCAGCGAGTTCATTTGCTAAGGCTTCATTCTGAACAAACTCATTTTTCCTAGCTTCTAAAATGGACTCATCATAATATTTCGCAGCTTTCCAGTTTTTATATTCTAGTCTAGCAATCTCTGCTTCGACCAGTAAATACTTATGTAAGTAATTTTCAGGACAACTCTCTGCCCAGATTTTCATTTGCTTTTGATTGGTTTTAATTTGATTGATATATTTTATTCTATCTTCTTTAGAAGCATCTTTATAAACAGCTGCTAGAATAAGAGAATAATAGAAGTTATGCTCTGCAACAGAATTAATTCCATTTATAAATGGAATCATCTTCTCTGTTTCTAAAATTAAGCTTAACATTTCATCATGCATTTCATACAAAAACAGCATCTGACATTTCATGATCTTATAGATCGTGATAGGATACATACTTTGATGCAAATTACATAAATCTAAATAGCTTTTTTCATTATAAGAATTGGATTGAAAAACATCTTTACCTGATGTCTTTCCACTTGCATTGGAAACGATAATCTCTACACCTAAGATTGTATCGATTGCCATCACGTTTTTTGCATGAACCGAAAAGTCCAACTGCTTAGGTAAATCCTCCATCATACTAGAAAATGTTTTTCCAGTGTAAAAGGAATTTACCATAATATGGAGTGCACTATAACCACCGTGCATAAACTCCCCAGAATCAAGTGCAGCTTGTATTCCATCACGGTTGATTTTATCAGAAAGTATCAGATGGTGATTCCATGGATTCGCATAATTAGCTAGAATGTTTGCAGCCTTGGCAATACCAGCTTTACTTTCAAACTTTTGACTAATCTGTAAAGAAAGCAAACTATAGGAATATGCATTTCTATATTCACCTGAAGAAGCAAGCATGATACCATAAGCTGAATATCCATACGACTCTGGAAGATTTCCATATTTTAAGAATATGTTTACCATTTTCAAACAAATTACAGGAAATAGCTCAATGGCAATATTATAAGCTGTTGTAATTGTATTCATCAAAAGCTTCACAGCCATTTCCATTGTTGGATTCTGCATTTTTGCTTCATTGATAAGATCAGGAACTTTTCTATTTCCTAAATTTTTAGTAACTTCTTTTGATTCTTCTGCAATAATATCTTGAAAATTTTCACTTGGCAAAGATAGACCGAGTGGTTTCAAAGCTTTTATAACAGTAGGAAGAGCTTTATCAAATTTTCCTTCAACAGTATATTGAATCATAAGCATATTGTATGCTTCCCCTTTTTCAATATCTGTTTTAGCATGATCAAGGATAATACCGATTAGCTTCTCAGAATTTTCAAAATTACCATTTAGATATTCAACCTCTCCGAGTTCTTTATAAACAATAATGGAAAGCTCATAGTATTTTTCCCAAGGTTTTGAAAATTGATTTAAGATTCTATGAGCCTGACTTAGATACTCAAGTGCAGGTTTATAAGCGGTAGATATTTTTGCTTTTTTTCCAGCTTGTAAATTAAGTTCGATTAGATTTTTCTTTTCAGACTCATCTGTAATTAAATCAGAACCAATATTCAAATGGTTCACTACATCAAATAAATTTTCTTCCCATCCTTCATTTTTTAGGAGAATTCTTCCAATTTTTAATCGTAGAGATTTCTTCTCCTCTTGACCAATTAATTCATAGCTTGCTTGCTGAACTCTATCATGCTGGAAACGATAGGCGATTTTTTTCGCGGTTTCATAGTTTCTTCGCATGTCCTTGATATCTGTTCCCATCGAATCTACTAATCGATAATTGTCTCCAACCGGATAGATTAATTCTTCTTTGATCGTTTCGCTCAAATCTCTTTTAGTATCTTGTGGCCACGCATTGTTAATTAAAGAGAGAGTGGCTAATTCAAAATTATTTCCAATACAAGAAGCCAATTTTAAAATATGCTGAGTTTTTTCTGAGAGTTTTTGAATACGCCCGATGAGTAATTCAACTACGTTTTCGGAAATACGTGTAGATCTAATTTTTTCAATATCCCATTTCCATTTTCCATTTTCATAATCGAATGAAATTGAATCATCTTTGGTTAATTGCTTTAACAACTCTGTAATAAAAAAAGGATTCCCGCCAGTTTTTTGAAATACTAGTTCGGATAAAAGTTTTACATCTTCTGGCTTTGTAAAGAGACTATCGCATAGTAATTCATTTACATGTTGTTCTTCGAGAGGCTTTAAATAAATAGAGTCAACTACCCCACCCTCTTTTTTTATCGCATCTAACATTATGACAAATGGATGACTGTTGTCCGTTTCGTTGTCTCTATAAGCAAGCATTAAAAAGAGATATCGAACAGAGGAATCTAACATTAAGTTTTTGATAAGACCTAAAGAAGCAGAATCTGCCCACTGTAAATCATCTAAAAATATAGCAAGTGGATGCTCATAGTTCGCAAATACTTTTATAAAATTTTGAAATACTAAATAGAAACGATTTGAGTTTTCCTGAGCCCCTAATTCTGCAACAGGCGGCTGTTCCCCAATGATAAACTCTAGCTCTGGAATAACGTCTGTAATTACTTTACCATTCGATCCGAGTGCTGTTAAAATCTTACTTTTCCATGTATCAATACTTTCAGGACTTTCCGTCAAAAACAATCGAATTAAGTTAGTAAAAACCTGAATGATAGCGCTGAATGGTAAATTACGATTGTATTGATCATATTTACCAGTTAAAAAATATCCCCTGGAAGCAGTAATCGGTTTATTAATTTCTTTGACTAATGAAGATTTACCTACACCAGAATATCCAGAAATGAGCATGAGTTTAGAAGCTCCATTTTCATGAATCTCTGCAAACGTTTCAATTAGTTTTAAAATATCATCCGATCTACCGTATAACTTCTGTGGAATTTTAAATTCATCTGATAAATCTTTAGAGCCAATTACAATACTTTGGTCAGGTTTAGCTTCTTTTGCTAATTCTAAATCATATTTTAATCCAAGAGCTGTCTGATAACGATTCTCGGCAGTCTTTGCCATCAGTTTATCTACGATATTCGACAGAGAGACAGGAATAGAAGAATCGAGTTCATGTGCTGTTAGGGGAGTTTTTGCTAAATGAGCATGAACAAGTTCTAGAAGATCCGTATTTTCAAATGGGAGTTTACCAGTTAAAAGTTGATAGAATGTAACACCTAAAGAATAGAAGTCACTACGATAGTCAACAGATCGATTCATACGACCGGTTTGTTCAGGGGAAATATATTGAATGCTACCTTCTAAGACGTTAGCTGCTGTCCATTTGGTTTCTTCTTTAGACAGGCGAGTTGAAATTCCAAAGTCAATGAGCTTAACATCCATATTATTAGGATTGATGATGATATTTTCAGGCTTTATGTCTTTATGAATTACTTTTTTTCTATGAATTTCAGATAGAATTTCGGCCAAACGAATTGCAATATCATAGAACTTATCAACAGGAATTTTTTTCCCCTGTGTATACTCTTTCAGAGAAATTCCACCTGTATCTTCATAGGCTAGGAAAAAACCATTTGAATATCTTTGAAATGCATAGACCTTTAACATCAAGTCAGATGACAGGTATTTCATTACATCAAATTCGTTTTTTAAATTTATGATAGATGCATGAAATTCATTATGAATTGGAATACTTTTTAAAATTATGGGCTTGTTATCTGCTTTGTCAACGGCTCTATAAACTTCTATATCTGAATTTGTATTGATCCTTTCCTTGATTTCATAGCCTTCAATTAACTGCATAAAAAAATAAGACCTCGCAACAGCGGTTCTGTAAGTAGATTACAGAACTGTTTGCTTTTATTTAATTTTGTCATGCAATTTATTTTTTTAAGGTAAAAATTTTCCTTAGGAAAAATGAAATTAGTAAGCCGTGTAATAAATATAGTGTTTTTTTTAGAAGAGTGCCTGCTGACAACTTGGGGATTTTTTTGTTTGGGTATTCCAAATTCAAAACAGCAAAGACGCTAAACGTTTTACCCCGAAAACGATTCCTAACAATTGCAACGTATTTACGAACTCAACTTCTATTTTCACTACTTAATAAAAATCAGGGTAAGGTGAACCCAATATTCAAATGGGATTTAATCCTAATGTCAAAAAAAGAATCACAGGATCCTTGGCCAAAAAGAATGAGAAGAGAGAAGTTATTAGATAAGCTGATTTCGCTTCCTTTCGAGAAGCAAAATCAGACCAAATGCAATTATGCGATGTAGAGAATTCCTCCCCAGTAAAAGCCACCGCCAACAGCAGGAGTTAAAACCACATCACCTTTCTTGATGATACCTTTATTGTAATTCTCTGCAAGAACAGTTGGAATCGATGCTGCGGAAACATTTCCCATTTTAGGATAGTTCATTAAATACTTTTCCTTTGGGATTTTAGTTCTTTTTAAAATATCTTTCACAACAATGTCTGTTCCAGGATGAGGAACAACCCATGTTATATCACTTTCTTTGAGCCCATTTCTCTCCATGAGTAAATCAATGGCTTTTAAAGAATAGTCTGCTGCATTTGTGACTAAGTCTGGATAACTTCGAATGAGTCCAGCTGGAGCGGTGCAAGTAATCACATCCACAAGAGTTCCGACATCATACAAACATGTATCTACTAATCCTGTCTCTGTATTTCCAGTATATTCCATAACTACAGCAGCCGCTGCATCCCCAGCAGTAAATTCGCCATATCCCCCCTTCTTTGTTCGTTCTGAAAAACGTTCTGAACCTACAACGAGAGCCTTCTTCCATTTTCCCGTTTGGAGATAACAAGATGCGGTTTGCACTCCATGCACAAATCCAGTGCAAGCAGTCCCTAAATCAAAAGCAAGTGCATTCTTAGTTCCATTTAAAAGGGAAGCCTGGGGAGCCAAATCAGGTAGATAGTATCTTTCCGTCCAATTGCAGAACAAATATAGATCAATCGATTCAGGAGAAACACCTGCATTTTTCATAGCCATTTCACAAGCTTTGGATGCCATATAGACCGAAGTTTCTTTTTCACTGGATCGATGTCTTTGGGTAACACCAATATCCCCGATCACAGCCTTCTCTGCCGGGTGCATATCTGGATATTTTAATCTACCTCTAATCTCCTCATCAGTTAAAATCTTCTCTGGATAATAGTCTCCATAGCCTGTGATTTGAATTCCATTTGATTTAAGTTTCATGATTCCTCCTATTCATTCCTAACTAGAAAATAAAGTTCTTTGAACATGCTTTGCATTTAATCTTTTTTAGTAAATTTCATTCAGCTTTTTTATCTATTAGAAAAACCTAATATTTATCAGTATCCTAAATTGGCGTGTATTCCATTTGCCTCACTCAACTCATACAAAGAAAGGTCAATGACTCAAATTAAAAGCAAATTGTTTTCCTAAAATTAATCTGGCACACCAAGCGACACAAAGGAAGATTGACTTCCAATAGCAAAAGCAAGAGAAATTGCAAAGTCTAGTTTTGTTTTTCTAGGTCCTTCGCTAATATGATCTTGATCGCATTCGGGATCTACATTTTTTAAATTGATGGTTGGGCAAAGTGTCTGATGCTCAATCATCATAGCGGTTGCTGCTACATTTAAAATACCAGCTGCACCAAATGTGTGCCCATAGATTGGTTTAATTGAACCAAGAGGCGCCCACTTGTTCTTTGGAACACCATCATACAAAAGCTTCATAGATCTACCTTCTGCTAAATCATTTGTATAGGTAGCAGTTCCATGACCACAGAAATAATCTACATCCTCTAAAGAGCGTTTACTAATCTGAATGAGTTTTTTTATGCCTGAACATGCTTTTTTTCCTGTAATATCCATTCTCATAGCATGATCTGCTTCGTTATAGCTAAGAGTTCCTAAGATTTCAGCATAAATTTTTGCACCTCTTTCCATGGCATGATCATAGCTTTCCAAACATAATACCGCCGCTCCTTCTCCTAGAGCAAATCCATCCCGTTTGATATCATAAGGGCGAATTGCATTCTTTGGATCCTCTTTTTCTAGAGACATTACACGACTTTGTGGATCAGAATACATTTGCATGAGTGGTTTGATCAAAGGAAATTCATGTCCTCCTGCATACATAACATCAGCGCGTCCTTTACGAATGGCTTGAAAACAAAGTGCAATTGCATGATGTCCTCCTACACAAGCAGAGGAAATAGTTGTAACAAAACCTTGAATATTACTATTAATGGCAGTTAAACTCGTTGGATTAGATGCCATAGAAGTCAATACCGCATAACGATCAAATACAGACTCATCTTTTAATTCCGTGTATCTCTTCCAAGCATGTTCCCACCAAGCAAGAGAAGAGCGAGAGGAGGAATCAATAAAACCAACTCTTGTAGGATCTAAGCTATCTTTTGCGAGCTTTGCATTTTTTTGTGCTAAATCCATTGCTGCCATTAGAACGAGTGTCTCATGATTGTAATTTTTCGCGAGTTTAGGATCTAAGTCAGGCAAATACTTTTTGTAATCGAAATCATTTAGTTCAGCACCAACTTTAATAGAAAAGTTATCGGTGGGAAAGCGTGTTAAATATCCAATTTGAGACTTTCCATCTCTTAAATTTTCCCAAAAACTGTCTACTGTAGAAGCATTTGGTAATACTGTTCCGATACCTGTGATCACTACTCTTTGATTTTTAGCCATATTTTTCCTATTGCCTTCAATGGATTTTTTATTTATTCACTGAGTTGATATTTTAAAAACAATTAGTCAAGAAATTTTTTCGAAAGAGGCTTTTTTGCTTTCTTTCTGCTTCTTTCCAGAATGATACGATTCTATTCTTTCTAAAAATTAAGTGAAGTTTCTCACTAGTAAAGCAAAACCCTTAGAAAGTTGAGATATTGACCTCTTTGCACTTTAAAATTGAATCCTACTTTTCTTCCTCAGAAGCAATGCTTTCAAACTTATAGTTTAATAAATTTGAAGAATATCCAGCAATCTTTTTCCTTTTAGATTCATTACGGATAAAGAGTGTTAGCCTTTATTTAATTTTAATTAATTTAAAATAGAATAATAAAAGCTAAGCCGAAGGTTGTAAGGATGATTAACTTAGTATTTCCAAGGGAGGCTGAACTATTACTATTTTTATTTCTTTAATGAGTTAGCTGTAGCTTGCAACAGCTTCTCAGAAAATTCAATAACTATTGTATCTTTATTTCGAATCGTTGTTAAAAATATTTTTTCGTCAGGTTCTAAATCACTGAACATAGATTGAAAATGCAGTAACTCATCTACCAAAAAATCATCACCAATTACCGCATTATTGGATTCCTCATAAGATATCTTATCTGCAATTTTTATTTCACAAGAATTAATTTTTATAATTTCATCTTCAGGACTAAACAGTGCTTCCATTCTTTTATCTTTGCTGTAAACTTGTATTCCTGCTCCAAAGGTTTTATCATGCACAATCATAGGATCCATTCTTGTTTGCAATGAATGTCTACTAGTATTTTTCAAAGGCGTTTTGTATTGTTTTTCGCTTAATTTACAAATACAAGTTTTTTATATAAGTAAAAATCATTACTTTCATAGTGACAAAAAACCAAGAAAAGATTTAAACTAAGCACTACCAAAGTTATACATAAAATTTTTTTTCATTTCATTTCTTTCCCTTTAATCAAAATACATAAAATATAGCAGCATTGCTTATTAAGATAGTTCTATCATCAAAAAATATCTTAACTTAATAGAGACTATCGTATTTTTATCTGTCTCTATCAGTAATCTTTAAATCTTTTTATTAAAAGGATAAGAATTCTTTTAAATCTAAAAGAATCTCATTTTGAAAGAGTGGATGTATAGAATCGGAAGCGGAAAGAACAGAGGTCGTTTGGTATTTGTCTTGATCTGGGTTTTGAAAAACTTCTAGAGTTTTATTTTGCAGATTGAAAATCCAATATTCTGGAATTTTTGCAGATGCATAGATATCTGCTTTATCTCTATCAAATGCATTGGTTGAAAGTGCTATTTCGATTACTAGGTGCGCAAAGCTAGGATGTTCTTTCGCATAAAAATCTTCTCTGAATTCCACAATTGCTAAATCCGGTTCTGGAACAGAATGGCTAAAAATCAGTGGATTTTCACTCGAAATGGTAAATTGATTAGAGATTGATTTTTGGAAAAAATGGATAAGTTTGCGAACTAACGCTGCATGAATTGGTGACTTAGGCAGTTTCTTTACGATTACTCCCTCAATTAATTCCGCTTTCTCAGAAATTAAATTTTTTTCAGCTAGGTAATGATATGCCTCAACACTAATAGGAATAAAATTTTCTCGAAGGAATTCTCTTTCTAATATATGGGAGGCCATACATTACTCCTGATAGCTTACAAACCACTGTCAAGCTTTTTCATTTTATCCTGAAATTGATTCTATCCTACTCAAGACAAAAAAAAAGCCGGTTTTTTACCGGCTCTTTGCAGTATCGGAAATTTACATTTCCTACTAATTAAAATCAGACTACCATCGATAGTGACTGAATGCCTTGTTTGCTTCTGCCATTTTTCTGATATCTTCTTTCTTCTTGATAGAAGAACCAGTTCCTTTGTGGGCATCCAAAATCTCTGCTGCTAATTTAGAGCTCATAGATTTTTCGTTTCTCTCTCTAGAATAACGAATGATCCATTTGATTCCGAGTGCAAGTCTTCTTTCTGGACGAACTTCGATAGGAACTTGATAAGTAACCCCACCAACACGTCTAGATTTTACTTCTACTTCTGGTTTTACATTGTTTAGTGCTTCATGAAACACTTTATAAGGATCTGAACTGAGTTTAGATTGGATATTGTCCATAGCATCATAAAAAATTCTTTCTGCTACGCTCTTCTTTCCATCAAACATAAGGCAGTTAATAAACTTGCCTATGACTTTATCATTGTATTTAATATCTGGTACGATATTTTTTGCTTCTGCTTTTGTTCTTCTTCTAGACATTGCTCTCTCCTACGCCTTAGGTCTCTTTGCACCGTATTTAGAACGACCATTTCTTCTCTTATCAACACCTAGCGTATCAATCGTTCCTCTGATAATGTGATAACGAACCCCTGGTAAATCTTTTACCCTACCACCTCTAATGAGAACCACGTTGTGTTCTTGTAAATTGTGACCTTCCCCTGGGATATAAGCAGTTACTTCAATACCAGTTGTGAGTCGAACCCTTGCTACTTTTCTTAAAGCTGAGTTAGGTTTCTTCGGTGTAAATGTCATTACCCTTGTGCAAACTCCACGTCTCTGTGGACAACTTTTTAAAGCTGGGGACTTAGTTTTCTTTTTTTGTTTATTTCTTCCGTGTCGAATTAATTGATTAATTGTTGGCATTCATTCCTCTAAATTTACAATAACAGTTCTCTCTACTGTCAGATTTTTTAATTATTCCTTTTTGTAAAGTGAAAACAAATTTTGTTTTCACTCATCATCCTCTTCATCATCCACATCTGATTCTAAATCATTTTTATCAGTGATTTGCACTGCTAATGAATTCGTTTGCATTTGTGGAAACTTTTCTTCTTCCTCTTCTGCGGTCATTTTATCTAAATCACCGTAGAAATCCTTGAAAACATCGATTTCTTGGTATTTTCTCATACCGGTTCCTGCAGGAATCATATGACCAATAATCACATTTTCTTTGAGACCGATCAATTGATCTGTCTTTCCTTTGATAGCTGCATCTGTTAACACTTTCGTAGTTTCTTGAAAAGATGCTGCTGAGAAAAAGGATTCGGTATTCAAAGATGCTTTTGTAAGTCCAAGTAGAATTGGTGTTGCTTGAGAAGGGCTTCCCCCTTCTGCATCCACTCGTTTATTTTCTTCTCGGAATGTAAAACGGTCTACTTGTTGTTGAGATACAAAGGAAGTATCTCCACTATCAGTAATCATCACTTTACGTAGCATCTGGCGCACAACGACTTCAATATGCTTATCATTGATATGCACCCCTTGGAGTCTATACACCTCTTGCACCTCTTTCACTAAATAAGCATGAAGTGCGTTAGTTCCCCTAACTCTTAGAATATCATGTGGGTCAAAGTTTCCATCATCTAACTGGTCTCCTTGCTTCACATAATCCCCATCTTGAACACGTAATTGCTTTGCGAGTGGAATCGTAACTTTAATTCTCTCCATATCTGGATTATCAGGGATGATATAGAATACTCGTTTTTCTTTTACAATTTCTCCTCTATCTTCGATACGTCCACTAGTTTCCGCTAAAGTTGCTGCATCTTTTGGACGGCGAGCTTCGAACAATTCATCTACGCGTGGCAAACCACCTGTAATATCCCTTGTTTTCTCAGCGATAGACGGAATCTTAAATAAGATATCCCCTATTTTCACTTTATCGTCAGTTACAATTGTAATAATCGCATCCACTGGAACTGCATATTCTTCTGTTGTATCACCATTTGAAACAACCATTCTAGGATTTAGCTTTTCTCTCTTTTGCTCAATTACTTTATAAATAACGTTAGAAGTTTTCACATCTTCATCTCTTCTGATGTTTTTACCAACTTCCATGTCAACCCAAGTAACTGTTCCTTCTACTTCCGAAATCACTAAATCGTTGAAAGGATCAAACTCTGCAATCGGGCTATTTGCTTTTACAATATCATTTTCTTTTACTAGAAGAATAGTTCCAATTTTAACTGGAATAACAATGTCCTCTCCTATGATTCTAAATCTATCTCCAGAGATTTCAATTCTACCAGGCATTTCTGCATGGATCATTTCCCCTTTAGAGTTAGTAGAAATCATTTCCCCTTTTAATACATTCTGTCCATTATTCACACGAATGTTTTGAAGATCTGATAATTGTAAATCTTGGATCAAATGTTGAACTACGATTGAACCACGGCGGCTAAATACTGTTTGCCCCTTTTGATTTTGAATCAGTCTACCATTGATTAATTTCACAACAGATTGGAAAGATACTTTGTGTTCCTTTTCTTTCACTTTTGCAGAAGCAGCACCCCCGATGTGGAAAGTCCGCATCGTTAACTGAGTTCCAGGTTGTCCAATTGATTGTGCTGCGATCGTTCCTACAGCCTCTCCAATTTCAACCGGAACAAGTCTTGCCATATCCATACCATAGCATTTTACGCAAATACCATGTTTTGCATCACAAGTGAGCGGAGATCTAACCTTAATTTTTGTATAACCTAGATTTTCAATTTTTTGTCCAACAGATCGAACAATCAAAGTATTCTTTGGATATACAACTTTATCTGTAACCGGATCGATCACTTCTTCCGCCGTATAACGTCCGAATACTCGATCTGCAAGAGAAACGATTACATTTTCCCCTTCTTTTACAATACTCAACTCTACAGATTGATCTGTTCCACAATCTACTTCATTGATAATAACATCTTGCGAAATATCTACTAATCTTCTAGTTAAATAACCAGCATCCGCCGTTTTAAGAGCAGTATCAGAGAGACCCTTACGAGCACCGTGAGTAGAGATAAAGAACTCTAATATACCAAGACCTTCGCGGAAGTTAGAACGAATCGCGAGTTCGATAATTTCTCCAGATGGTTTAGCCATAAGTCCACGCATTCCAGCCAACTGACGAATCTGTTGTTTAGAACCTCTAGCACCTGACGCAGCCATGACGTATACAGGGTTAAATCCACCTCTATCTTTTTCGAGCTCTTTGAACATACTATCTGTAATACGATCATTCGCTTTTGTCCAAATCTCGATTACTTTTTTCTTACGCTCTTCATTTGTGATAATACCTTTTCGGTATTCCATATCCGCTTTTTCTACTTCTTTGTTTGCTTCTGATACTAGAATTTGCTTTTGTGGAGAAACTCTAATATCTTCAATTGAAATAGTTGGAGCAAAAATAGTAGCATATCGATAACCTAATTTCTTAATGTCATCTAACATCACTACAGTTGCTGCAGGTCCAAATGTATCGTATACTTCCGAAATAATTTTGTTTGTTTCTTTATCACCGAGAACTCTGTTTACAAAGTTGTAACCTTTTGGCATTGCGGTATTAAAGATCATTCTACCTGGGGTTGTCTCAATGATTTTCTCGTTATAGAGAACGCTGATTTTTGCTCTTAGATCTAACCATCCGCCATCTAACGCATATTGGATTTCATCTAGGTTTGTAAAAAACTTACCATGACCTTTTGCATTTGGCACTTCACTTGTGAGGTAATATATACCTAATACGATATCTTGAGTTGGTCCGCAAATTGGATGTCCATTCGCTGGATTCAAAATATTGTGAGGCGAAAGCATAAGCATCCAAACTTCCAATTGTGCTTTTGGAGACAATGGAACGTGAATTGCCATTTGGTCTCCGTCGAAGTCAGCGTTAAACGCATGACATACAAGTGGATGAAGTTTAATTGCTTTTCCTTCAACAAGAACAGGAAGGAAGGCTTGAATCCCAAGTCTATGTAAGGTTGGAGCACGGTTTAATAAAACAGGATGTTCTCTTACAACGGTTTCCAATGCTTCAAATACATCTTTATCTTCTGCTTCTACTTTTTTCTTAGCAGACTTGATATTTGGAGCAAGTTCTAAATCCACAAGTCTTTTCATGATAAATGGCTTGAACAATTCGAGAGCCATTTTCTTTGGAAGACCCATTTGGTGGAATTTCAACTCAGGTCCTACAACGATAACAGAACGACCCGAATAATCTACCCGTTTACCAAGTAAATTTTGACGGAAACGACCTTGCTTTCCTTTTAACATATCAGAAATAGATTTGAGTGGCCTATTTCCTTTTCCTTTTACAGTTCTTTTACGACGAGAGTTATCAAATAACGCATCAACTGCTTCTTGTAACATTCTCTTTTCATTTCGAACAATGATTTCTGGAGCTTTGAGTGTTAGAAGTCTTTTTAAACGATTGTTTCGGTTGATCACTCTTCTGTATAAATCATTTAAATCAGAAGTAGCAAATCTACCTCCATCTAATTGAACCATTGGTCTGAGTTCTGGCGGGATAACAGGAACGTTATCTAGAACCATCCATTCAGGACGATTTCCTGAATCACGGAAAGCTTCTAGAACTTCGAGACGTTTGATTAAACGTTTGTCGGTAACTTTTTTCTCTTGGATTTTTTGGCGGATAACGCGCGCTTCCGCATCAACATCAATGCGAGCGAGTAATTCTTTAATCGCATCTCCCCCAATACCAGCGATAAATTTATCACCGTATTCATCTAGATAAGAATGGTATTCATCTTCATCTAAAAGTTCACCTTTAAGGCGACCTGAATCAGCTGGATCAATGATTACATATTTCTCAAAATAAAGAATTGTTTTGAGAGCATTCATTGTCATATCCAGAAGTAATCCCATTCTAGATGGAACGGATCTATAATACCAGATATGAGAAACAGGAGCTGCAAGTTCTATATGCCCCATTCTCTCTCTTCGAACTTTAGAGTGCGTTACTTCCACACCACATTTATCACAAATCACACCTTTGTAACGGATTGATTTGAACTTACCACAATAGCATTCCCAATCTTTTGTTGTTCCAAAGATTTTCTCGCAGAATAAACCTTCTCTTTCTGGTTTGAGAGTTCTATAATTAATAGTCTCCGGTTTTTTTACTTCCCCGTAAGACCATTCTTTGATTCTCTCAGGAGATGCTATTTTAATTGTGATCGAGTCAAAACTAGTATAATTTTTCATTAGTCGCCTCTATATGTTCTCAATAGATTCAATTTTAATTTTCTTTTTGTTTCTAGAATATTCATCTTCGTAGTCGGCAATGTCTACAGTTGAACCTTCTGTATCCGTAATAATAATATCAAGTGCTAAACCTCTTAGTTCTTGCACAAGAACGTTAAACGACTCAGGTATACCAGGACGAATCGAGTTGATACCTTTTACAATCGCTTCATAGATACGAGCTCTTCCGAGCATGTCATCAGATTTGATAGTCAGTAGTTCTTGCAATGTATGAGATGCTCCATATGCTTCGAGTGCCCATACTTCCATTTCCCCAAGACGTTGTCCCCCAAACTGAGCTTTCCCTCCGAGTGGTTGTTGTGTAACAAGAGAGTAAGGACCTGTAGACCTTGCATGTATCTTGTCATCGACCAAGTGAGCCAATTTCAGCATATAAATATGTCCACAGAAGACTTCGTTTAAGAATGGCTCCCCTGTTCTTCCATCAAAGAGTTGGAATTTAGAGTTATTAGGAGCAGAAGCTTCTTTTGCATATTCTTCGATATCAGTTTCATTTGCTCCATCAAAAACAGGAGTTTCAAAATTAATACCTAGCTTATCTGCAATAAAACCTAATTGAGTTTCAAAAATCTGACCCAAGTTCATACGAGAAGGAACACCGAGTGGGTTTAAAACGATATCGAGTGGTGTTCCATCTTTCATATATGGCATATCTTCTTCTGCCACGACGCGAGCGACTACCCCTTTGTTACCATGACGACCTGCCATTTTATCCCCAACGAGTAGTTTTCTCTTTCTTGCTACATATACTTTTACTAATTCTTCTACACCTGCAGCTAAATCATCTCCACGCTCTCTGTAATAACGTTTAATATCAATTACAGTTCCCTCGTTTCCATTTGGAAGTCTCAAAGAAGAATCTCTTACTTCTTTTGCTTTTTCTCCAAAGATAGAATGGAGCAATTTATATTCAGGAGTTAAGTCAGTTTCTCCCTTTGGAGTAACCATACCAACTAAGATATCCCCAGCTTTTACTTCCGCACCAATGCGGATAACGCCTGTTTCATCTAAATCTCTAAATGCTTTGTCAGAGAGATTTGGAATATCTCGTGTGATTTGCTCTTGACCTAGTTTTGTTTCTCTTGCTTGGATTTCAAATTCTTCGATGTGTATAGAAGTAAAGATATCATCTTTTACAATCTTTTCGCTGATGATAATAGCATCCTCGAAGTTGTATCCTTCCCATGGCATAAACCCAACTAAAACGTTTTTACCAAGAGCCAAGTATCCATTGTCAATCGCAGGACCATCTGCTAAGATAGTTCCTTTTACTAAAATATTTCCTTGGTCATCAATCTTTTCACCAGTTACCACTTGTCCAGCTAACGTTTCACCTTTGGAAACAGAAGCACCTTCTCTCACCAGTGGTGCAAATTCTTTTGTTCCATAGAGAAGAGAGTATGTTGCATTTTCTTCCCCATACTGAACTTCCATTTTATCTTTGGAAATTTTTACAACCTTTCCATCTTTCTCAGCCATAATTACTGATACAACTGGCTTTTGGTTGAAACAAGTTCCCTGGTTTGTCTTTTTGTATTTGATGAGAGGATAAACTGTTAATTCTTTTGCCCCCTCCTCTCTTACACTGATTGCTTTTGAATCTACTTTTACTACGATACCAGATTTCTTTGCAATAATACAAATACGAGAATCATAAGCAGCTCTTCCTTCCATACCAGTTCCAACATAAGGAGCCTGCTCTACCATTAGAGGAACAGCTTGACGTTGCATGTTAGAACCCATGAGTGCGCGGTTCGCATCATCATGTTCTAGGAATGGAATGAGTGCAGTAGAAACAGAAACTACTTGCATTGGAGCCAAATCCATGTATTGAATTTCATTTGGATTTCTAAAAGGGAAATCTGATCTATGACGTGTAGAGATTAATTTATTTTTAAAATCTCCCTTTTCGTCAATAGCAGCTGACGCTTGTGCAATGTATCTATATTCTTCTTTATCAGCTGTTAAAAATTCTATTTGTTTTTGAACCTTTCCACTTTTTACAGTTCTATAAGGAGTTTCTAAAAACCCGTAATCATTTACTCTCGCAAAGGAAGACATAGAAAGAATCAAACCAATGTTTGGACCTTCTGGGGTTTCAATTGGACACATTCTTCCATAGTGACTATAATGAACGTCACGCACTTCGAAACCAGCTCTATCTCTTGAAAGACCACCTGGTCCGAGGGCATTTAATCTTCTCTTATGTGTTAACTCTGCTAATGGATTGGTTTGATCCATAAATTGAGAAAGCTGAGAAGATCCAAAGAATTCATTCACAACTGCCGTTACAGGTTTAATGGAAATTAATAATTGTGGTGTTTGTTGTTCAATTTCTTGAACAGTCATTCTTTCTTTGATAACTCTTTCTACGCGAGAAAAACCAAGTTTTAATTGGTTAGATAAAAGTTCTCCAACAGAACGAACACGTCTATTCCCAAGGTGATCTATATCATCATGGTAATAATTTTCAACTTCTGACATGAGCATTACTAAATAACGCACTGTCTCTATAATATCTTCAGGTCTTAAAGTTCTGTTATCGCAATTTGTGAATTCTTTCGGTTTATGGAATTCAAATTTGCTATTGATTTTGTAACGACCCACTTTTCCTAAATCAAAGGTTTTTGGAGAAAAGAATAAACGTTTTAGTTCTGCCTCTGCATTTTCAATCGTCGAAGGCTCACCTGGACGCATAATCATATGTAGCTTTTTAATTGCTTCTTCGTAGTCGTTTACACCGTCTTTCTCAAGACAGTTAATAATGATTGAATTGTCTTTTCCATTTGGATAATCAATTACATTCACTTCTTTGACTTTCATTTCTTTGAGAATATCAATATTATCCTCATTGATCTTAGCTCCAGCCTCGAGCATTACTTCACCGGTTTCAAAGTTAATGATATCGGATATCGTTCTTCTTCCGATTACTTTCTTTAATTCTTTTGGAGAGGCTCCATAGATTTTAACTTTAGAGGAGGTATAAAATAATTTCAATACATCTTCGTTTAAGCCAACTTTTAGTGCCTTTAACAGAAGTGTTGCTGGAAATTTTTTCTTACGATCAATTTTCGCAACCAGTATACCTTTATTATCAATTTCAAATTCCAACCAAGATCCACGATAAGGAATCACTCTTGCAGAATAAGCAGACTTAATTTGATCATAGGCAAAGAAAATACCTGGAGACCTATGCAACTGACTTACTACCACCCGCTCAGCCCCATTGATGATAAAAGTTCCTTGGTCAGTCATAATCGGTAAGTCGCCCATGTAAACAACTTGCTCCCGAATCTCACCAGTTTCTTTGATAATCAAACGAATGACTGCTTTTAATGGGATTGCATAGCTAGAATCTGTATCTTTACATTCTTGCTGATCTCTTCTTTTTTCTCCAAGAATATAATGGCTGTATTCCATGATTACATCCCCATTCGGACTTTCGATCGGGAAGGTTTCTTGGAAAACTGCTTCTAAGCCTTGGTTTTTTCGTTTAGTTGGATCTTTAACGTCTGCTTGTAGAAACCAGTCGAAGGATTTTTTTTGAATCTGTATTAGGTTAGGAAGAAAATCTAGATTCGTAATCTTGCCAAAGTTTACCCGTTTGCGTTCAGTTTGAGTAATCATTAAAATTTAAACTCCTGGAGTGTGAGCCTTTCGGCTTTAAGAAATTTGATAAAAAAACAGATTTTAAATTTTTTTAAAAACTGCTTTAAAAAATACAAAAACAATATAAAAATCTACCCCCTCTTTTGCAGGTGAGGTAGAAAATTATATAGTTTAACAAAAGTAAAATGCAAAATAGAAATTATTTCTTGATTTCTACTTGTGCGCCAACTTCTTCTAATTTCTTTTTGATAGTATTTGCTTCATCTGGTGAAATGCCTTCTTTCACTGGTTTGCCACCAGCTTCAACTAGGTCTTTAGCTTCTTTTAGACCAAGACCTGTAATCTCACGAACTGCTTTGATTACATCGATTTTTTTATCACCATGCGCTTTTAGAATAACACTAACTTCAGTTGGTTCTTCAGCTGCTGCCGCTGCTGCTCCACCGCCCCCGCCTGCAACCATTACTGGGGCTGCAGCAGAGATACCAAACTTAGCTTCCATCGCTTTTACTAGTTCAGCTGCCTGAACTAAAGTAAGATTTCCTATCTGCTCTAATAAACTTTCTGTTGACATGTTTTCTCCTTATTGTCCTTTTAAAAAATTATTACTATTTGTTTAATTCTGTGGAACCGTTTATATAAACGGTTCCAACCATTTACTCGGCTGCTGGCGCAGCTGCTCCACCTGCATTCTTTTCTGCAACTGCATTGATTGCTCTTGCAAGAGTAGACATTACATTGTTCATTCCAAATGCGATTTGTGTTAAGAGTTCTTCTCTCGATGGGAGTCCTGCGATTCCTTCTACACCTTTTACATCTAAAACGGTTCCGTCAAAAAATCCACCTTTCATTACTAGGTTTTCATTTGTCTTAGCAAAGTCTTTACAGATCTTTGCTACTGTCGGTAGATTTTCTTTTGAAAAGATAGCAGCGATTGGTCCTTTATATTCAGCACCAAAATCGATTTGCTTATCAGAATGGCTTTTAGATTCTTTTAAAGCTCTTAGAAATAAATTGTTCTTTAGAACTTTCATTTCTGATCCTTCTTTTAATAAGCTTACTCTTAGGTCTGTCATGTTTTTTACAGTCAAACCGCTGTATGCAGCTAATATAAAATTAGGTTTTGCTTCTAGTTTTGTTTTTAATTCCGCAACTGTTTCAATATTTTTTTGATTCGCCATGATTTAGTCTCTCTTTTAGTTCACTGAATTTGCTAGTTCTTTAGCATCTACTTTTACACCAATGCCCATAGTTGCACTAACAGCAAAATTTTTAAGATAATCACCCTTAGCATCTGAAGGTCTATCTTTGAAAAGTGTAGCAACTACCGCTTGGATATTTTCTACTAGCTTTTGTTTGTCGAAAGATACCTTTCCAACTCCTAAGTGAATCACTCCACCTTTATCAGGACGATATTCTACTTTACCACTTTTGAGTTCATTGACTGCTTTTGCAACGTCAGTTGTAACAGTTCCAGCTTTTGGTTTTGGCATAAGACCTTTACGACCGAGAACAGGTCCTAGCTTTCCTACTTCTTTCATCATGTCAGGAGTAGCAACGCAAGCATCGAAATCTGTCCAACCTTCTGCAACTTTTGCAATTAAATCCATATCCCCTACAAACTCAGCACCAGCATTCTTAGCTTCTGTTTGTTTGTCTCCTTTGCAGAAAACCAAAACACGAACTGTTTTACCAGTTCCATGCGGAAGAGATACTGTGCCACGAATGTTTTGTAAGCTTTTATAGTTCACTTGTGTAGCGATTTCAATAGAACCATCAAACTTTGTATAAGATGTTTCTTTTGCGAGACCAACTGCATCTGCAAGGTTGTATAATTTTTCTCTGTTAACTTTATCTTTGAGTGCTTTGTATTTTTTTCCTCGTTTCATATTTAACCCTTTTAACCTGCTACAGTAACGCCCATAGATCTGCAAGTTCCTGCTATAATGTTTACAGCAGCATTCAAATCATTGGCATTTAGATCAGCTTGTTTTGTTTTTGCAATTTCTTCTAACTGTTTTCTGGTAATTGTTCCCACTTTCGTAACGTGCGGTGTTCCAGATCCAGATTCAATCCCTAATGCTTTTTTAACGAGTAGAGCAGCTGGAGGTGATTTTGTTACAAATGTAAAACTCTTATCACTGAAAACACTGATAACAACCGGAAGTTTCATTCCGATTTGTCCCTTTGTTCTTTCATTGAATTGTTTACAAAATTCCATGATATTTAACCCAGCTTGACCAAGTGCTGGTCCTACTGGAGGGGCAGGATTTGCCTTCCCTGCTTCCACTTGTAATTTAATTTGTTTCACAAATTTTTTAGCTGCCATTTCTAAAAACCCTTATTTATAAAAATAATTTTAACTTTTTCCTACTTGTAAAAAATCCAATTCAACTGGAGTAGAGCGTCCGAAAATTTCGACTTTCACTCTAAGTCTTCCTTTATCTGGGAAGATTTCATCAACTACTCCACTGAAATTTGCAAAAGGTCCATCTACTATCTTGAGGGTTTCGCCCACATTGAAAAGTAGTCTTGGTTTTGCAGTTTCCTCTGATTTAACATCACCCATTTCATTAAAGAGGTTTTTAATTTCCTCTAAAGTAAGTGGTTCAGGTGCTTTATTCCCAACAAAGGTAGAAACAGAAGGGAGGTTTTGAACCATAAATTGAGTATCTGGATCCATTTCCATTTCGATCAATACATATCCAGGCATCAATTTCTTCTTTGTGATTGTCTTCTTACCATTGCGCATTTCAGCTACTTCCATGGTAGGAATTTTGATTTGGGTAATCTTATTCTCTAGAGAATGTTGTGCGACCATCTTTTCAATGTTGGTCTTCACTTTATTCTCATGACCAGAATAGACCTGTAATGCATACCACTTAATTGCCATAATTTTAACCTAACCTGAAAGACTCCAAAACCACTTTAAGAGTCTTACAAATAATGAGTCAGAGATAAACAAAAAGAGAGAAAAAACGATTACTGTGCCTAATACTACCATTGTTGAGTTGATAACTTCTTCTCTAGATGGCCATTGAACCTTTTGTAACTCTGCTCTACACTCTTGTAAAAATGTTAATGTTTTCATAATAATAACTCTAAACTATATTGTCTCTTGGCAGGCCCGGAGAGAATCGAACTCCCACCAAGGACTTTGGAGATCCTAGTTCTACCATTAAACTACAGGCCTGAATCAGAACTAATAAGCCCTCTGCCAGGCTTGAACTGGCGACCCCTTCCTTACCATGGAAGTGCTCTACCGCTGAGCTAAGAGGGCAAAACTAGCCTTATCAAATGACTAATAATAGCCCGAAATATCACTTTTTTTGAAGTAGGTTTAAAGTCAACTGATTCATAATGATAAGAAATAAAAAATCCTTGTTTTTTAGAAATGATTCGATAGAGTATTGATTCTAGGCGAAAAATCTGATTTTGTGTAAAAAAAAGAGAAACGGAAACAGTAAATACAATTGAAATACCTATGAAACTACGAATCAACCAAATCAAGGCAGGAACCATCCTAGATGGTAAAATTTGTTACGAGGATGGCAAGACTCTTTTTGCAAACAGAACTGTATTCACAAAGGACATTTTAAAAAAATTAGAATCTGAAAAGGTAGAATGGGTAGAGTTTTACCCCCTCCAAGAAAAAACTAAAAAAAATGACCAAGACAAAAAAGAAGAAGAGAAAATCGAAAAAATTCTAGATGGATTTCACTATGGAGGAATCACAAAAGAGGTAATCAAAGAATCTATTTCCAGTTTTAGAAGCATTACCTTCAATCTATTAAATGGAAATGATTCTATCGATTTTACATCCTGCAAGAACTCGATCAACGCTGTTTACGATCAAATTAAAACCAATCCTTCCGCTATTATCAACCTTCTAGATATTAAAAACCATGATGACTATACCTTTTGCCACTCCATCAATGTAGGAATTATCTCCCTAGCACTTGCTCAGAAAATGGGTTATCCCGAATCGGAAGTCCAAATGATTGGATTAGGAGGTTTTTTGCATGACATAGGCAAAATTGCAATACCCGCAAGCCTAATCAACAAGACTACTGTCTTGTCTGAAGAAGAGAAAAGAATCATGAAATCCCACCCTTCTCACTCCTATCGTATTATGAAATTGGATAAAAATCTAAATCGTAGGATTGTGAATATGGCATACGAGCACCACGAACGTTATGACGGTAAAGGTTATCCACTTGGAATCTCAGGAGACAAACTGGATGATTATTCAGTGATTGTAGCACTTGCAGATGTTTACGATGCGTTAACTACAGTTAGATCATACAAACCAGCCTTCTCCCCCGAAGAATCAATTCAAGTAATAGAAACTTATACGGGAACGCATTTTGCTCCTAGGATCGCAGAAAAATTTATTGCTGATATACAAAACTCACTTGCTGCAAAAACACAACTCACAAAAGGATCACTCGTCTTACTTTCTACAAATGAATTAGCACAAATTATTCATTACAAAACAAATCCTGACGGTGCAGATATAATTGTTCAATTACTAACTGATGGGAAGAACAGTAGATTAAGAAATCCAATTCGGATTAACATTAAAGGCGACAAGGTAAGAACGATTAAACGCGGAGTAAAAACCCAGGAACTCGATGGAGATAGTCTTCGAGTCAATCTCACTAAATCAACAAGTCTCTAAATTAATAATAGAATCAATTGCAAATCACTTAAAAGCGTTCAAACATAAAAGTTTAAGAATATAAATTCTATTTCTATACCTAATCATAAAAGGAATTCACATGGAATTTATTTGATTAGTATTCGGGACACTGCATCTACTGAAGTTTGGCAATCAGGACTCTTTCGATCAAACAGACCTTTTGATTTTTAAAAATGGGATTTTCCTTTTGGTATCGGATAATAGAAGAAATAAAATGTTTTTTGAAAAAGATTTAAGTTTAAATTCCATTTAGAAAGTGGATTTTAAAAAAATATCCAATATCTATAGGATTAGAATTTTCAATTGTTAAAATTTCTCATTGTAAACCAAAGGGAAATCCTTGAGATGACATCATGAGCCTAACAGAAGACCACGACATCCAATCCATTTTTTCCAAAAAAATTGGAAGGAAATGGTCAGAATTCGAACTTCGAGAAGAACAAATCAAAATGTCAAAGGCAGTAGAGGATGCCTTTCAATCTGGTGAACATCTTTTAGTAGAAGCTGGAACTGGAGTCGGAAAAAGTCTTGCCTACCTACTTCCTGCAGCGGTCTACTCTCTTGAAAACCAAGTGCCAGTAGTTATATCCACTGAGACAATCGCTCTACAAAATCAATTAATCGCAAAAGACATTCCAATCGTAGCAAAAATTCTCGGGAAAAAAATCACCGCGGAAATAGCGTTAGGCGCAAATAATTATGTTTGCAAAAGGAAATTACAATCTGTAATCTCGAATGGAAGTTTCCCTATCGAAATGGGAAATCATCTGAAACCTTTTTATGAATGGGAAAGTGAAACAGAAACAGGAATCAAATCAGAATATACTGGGTTTGCAACGAACGAATTTTGGAATCAAATCACAAGGGACGCAGATAATTGTCTAGGAAGAAGATGTCCTAATTTCTCAGAATCTTATTATTTTTTAGAAAAAGATAAATGGAATAAAGCAAATATTCTAATCGTGAATCATTATTTACTTGCTGCAAATATTGCAGGCGAATTTAAGATACTTCCCGAATTTAAAAATTTGATTATAGATGAAGCTCATAGCTTTCCGGATATTTTAGGACGATCCTTCGGACTCAAAACTAGTTATGAAGATATAAATAAAATCATACAATTTGTAGGCGGAACCGAAAGAAGACAAGGACTGATTCATAAATTACAAGATTCCACAATTAGAGATAAGTGCTTAGAAGTAATATCCAATATTAATAAATCGATTATTCTTTTTTTTAACAAGCTATATTCAGAAGTCCCTATGTCATTTAACGCACAGAGAATTCAAAAAAAATTTGCTTTAGATGATGGAGTCTTAGAGGGACTCTTATTTATATTAGCAGATAAGCTAGAGGCGGCTAAAAAATCCTATAACAAAGATTCCGATGATTTGCAAGACAAAGAAATGATTCTAGATTTAGAAATGTCTATCAAGAAGTTAAACGAAACAGGAGAAGTTATAGAACAATTCAGAAATAACAAAGATAAAGAAATGGTGGTTTGGGTAGAACCACCTGAAGAGCGTAAAAACGAAAAGTTTTTAAAGATATCCATGCAACCAATGTATCCAGAAAAAATCATTGAAGAAAAATTAATTCCTCGTTTAGAAAATATGATTCTTACTTCTGCAACTTTATCTAGTGGAAAAAAAGATTTTAAATTCTTTAAAAATAAAATCGGAAAAATTGAAGCAGGAGAAATTTTATTAGCCTCCCCTTTTGATTACGAAAAGCATTGCTTGATTTATTTACCTAAAAATGTAAGAGATCCAGCAACTGAGCCAGATGAATACCATGATGATATTTCAAAACTGATTCCAATGTTACTAGACTTAACAGAGGGAAACGCTTTTGTGCTATTTACTTCTTTTAAATCATTGCAAACAGTTTATGATGCGATAGTAGATACATGTAAATATCCTATCTTTTCTCAAAAAGAACTTGGGGCTGACAAAGCAAAAGCAGAATATCTAAATACAGAAAATTCAGTTTTATTTGGAGTTTCTACTTTTTGGCAAGGTATTGATATAAAAGGAGATAAGTTAAAATCAGTGATTATCACAAAACTTCCTTTCCAGCCTCCAAACGAACCGGTTCTTGAGGCAAGAATGGATGAAATTAAAAAGAAAAATGGAAATCCATTTGGGGAAATGCAATTGCCTCAGGCTATCCTTACACTCAAACAAGGATTTGGTCGACTCATTCGTTCTAAAACAGATACAGGAATTGTATCTATCTTAGATCCTAGAATGCAGACAAAGAATTACGGCAAACAGATATTAGATGCATTGCCTCCAGCCAAAAAAGTCTACTCCTTAAAAGATTTAAAAATTGAGTATAAGAAAATAATAATGGGCAATCTATAAAAAAATAATTAAAAACAATACTTTAGTAATTTCTCACAAATCTCTCCTCTAGGTAAAAATTACACTACGACCGAAACTAACGTTCCAGAGGAGAAGGATGCGTTTAAAACAAGCCCACTCTTTTTAACTTAAAATCTCGCTTTTGGTGTCTCCTATTGAGAATAACAATTAGATAGAATCTTCAAGCGACACTCTTTTCATTTTTTTACAAATCAATTTATCTTTTGATCTCGTTTCCATTAACGTTAACTTGTTTCCTCTAGTGCAATAAAGGGCAGACTTTAAAAAGAGTTGATTTTTTTGGTTATTTCATTTTTTAAAGAATAGTCATATATTTAAAGTCTAGTTATAGCCAGTTTATACTAGATTTGGTTTCAGAAAAGTATAGAAAGAAAATTAAAGTGATTTGTTGAAATGAAAAGAATAGCAATCTCGCAAATATTTTTTTGTATCTCTCTTTTAGGTTGTTTGAAAGCAGAGAAATCACCCTTTGATGCATCCAATACCTCGAATCCAGTATTCGCAGTTAGTGTATTTAACATAAAACCTACAATACTAGGAGGAGGAACAACGCCTAACGCAATCACACCGCCAAGTAGTGTTAGCTACGGAAGTTTGAGTTCTTTTAAAATGATTCCAGGAGTTGCTGTGAATTTTACTCCTACAGTAACAGGCACAGTCGATAGTTGGAATATCAACCCTACCCTTCCGACTGGTCTGACCTTCGATTCCAAAACAGGATCCATATCAGGAACTCCCTCTGCATCCTACCTAAGTGGAGGTTTTGCTCTTACAACATTCACAATTCAAGCAGTGAACGCATTTGGTTCTACTGAATTTAAAATCGATCTTCAAATTTTAGGAACTGGTGAAAATGTCTGGACAGTAATCCATGGAGTTACTGGATACGCAACGACAGCCGGTTACGGTAGTCTTTTCTTTAATTCAAACTCAAATAGTCTCTATTCAGCAGGTGCCACTCTCGGAGCTCTAGATGGAGAATCCAATCCAAGTCCCGGTGTTGCATCAGGATTTGTCACAAAATATGATTTAAATGGAAATCGAATCTGGACAAAACTATCTATTGCAACTTCGGGCGGATTTGGACAAAATGGTTTGAGTGTAGATAGTGCTGAGAATATATACATTGGTGGTTCCGTCTATGGTCCAACAACTTTTGATGGGATTACTACTCCCAATTCGTATAACGCTGCGATTTCAAAATTTGCTCCGGATGGAACAAGACAATGGAGCAGCTTACGGTATCAAAATTCATCCGAATCTTTTGGAAATGCTATCTATGCAGATGCAAGTGGATCTGTTTTTTTGCTTGGTCAGGCTAAAGGAGGTCTTGATTTTTCTGCGAATACGGCAGGATCAGATGCAGCAAATTCTGTTATGAAGTATAACAGCGCTGGAACTTGGCAATCTACTACGTTAGTTGGCACATCTTCCGCTAGCACAGGAAGACACGTAGGAGTGTATGCGGGTGTAACAGATTCCGCAGGAAATTTGTGGACTGGTGGTTATTCACAAGCAGGGGACAAATGTGCCAATCCTGACTTAAAAAGAACTGCAACGATTTTTAAATACAATTCAAGTGTTGTCTATCAAGCTTGTTACAGCCTAGTCTCAGGAACTGGAGGAACGGCAGGCGAAGTATATATATTTGGAATTACACGTGACTCCTCAGACAATCTTTACGTTACAGGTTATACTAATAGAAACTTGGATGGTATCACTAAAACTTCTACTGCTGGGGATTCGTATTATGATGCATTTATTGCTAAGTTTAATTCTTCTGGAACAAAGCTTTGGACTCGTCTACTCGGTGTAACGGGAAATACTACAACCAAAGCATACGCAATTACAAAATCAGTAGATAATTTTTATTATATCATTGGAGAGACCAATGGTAATTTAGGAGGGCAGACTCTAAACGGAGCTATAGATTTATTTGTAGCTAAATATGATACCAATGGAAATTTACAAACAAATGGGGCTCAACCATGGGTAAAACTTTTAGGCTCATCTGGTTCTACAACAGTGGGCACAGGAATTGCCTTTGACACGAATAACACCATGTATGCCACAGGACACTCTACTGGTGACATAGGGGGAACTACAAATCCAGTAAAACCCAACAATGCACATTTACTCGTTCGCTTTGTTCAATAAAAGAAAAAGCGGTTAATAGCTATTAATCGTCTTTTTTCTAAAAGAAATCATTTACTCAAAAAATTATTGCAAAAAGGAACAAGTTAATATGTTACTAGGATTATGAGCCTGAGACTAATTTTATTTCCTATATTATTTGTTTCACTTTTCAATGGATGCTTGAAAGCAAAGAAATCGCCATTTGATGCATCCAATACTTCAAATCCTGTGTTTGCAATCAATGTTCTCAATATAAAACCAGGCTCTATTTCTTCTGGTGCTTCAAATTCAACATCCTCTGCACCAAGCAACCTGACCTACTCCCTCTCTCCACTCCAATCGAAACTGATTCCTGGCAACCCAATCACTATCACTCCAACAATTACAGGAACTGTGGATTCTTGGGAAATTACTCCGCAGCCTCCAAGTTGGATGACTTTCGATACAAAGACAGGTGTTATCACTTGCAACCCTCCCGCGGGACTTCCTGCGGCAAGTTATTCTTTTACAGTTACGGCGACTAACGCAGGGGGAAAGGTATCCTTCAATGTTCCATTACAATTACTTGGGAGTGGGGATCCTGTTTGGCAAGTAATAAATGGAGTAACCGGCGGAAATACATATGCTGGAGTAAATAGTATGAAATATGACTCCAACTGCAATTGCCTTTATATAGCTGGCACTACAACTGGGAATTTAGACGGTCAAACAATTCCAACTACAGGCGGAGCTCGTTCAGGGTTTTTAAGTAAGTATGATCTGAATGGAAATAAATTATGGACAAAAGTTTTTGGAGTTTCAGGTTCTTCAAGTATAAATACAAATGGCATAACAGTCGACTCTTCCGGGAATATTTATATAACTGGTGGGGTCGAGTCTGGAAATTTTAATGGTCTCACTATTTCTGTTGGTGCATCACCAAATGTAGCTGGTTATATAATAAAATATGATCCTGCTGGAAATGTTGTATGGACTGCCAGTTCTGCACCTAACGTAAGGCATTATTATAGTGGAATAGTTATTGATATCAATTCTGATATAGTCGTTGCGGGAGCTGTATATGCAAGTAGCATTGATGGAATGACAAACACTGGATGGGCAGATCAAGCTGTTATTGCTCAAAAATTTGATAAAACGACTGGTGCACGTATAAATGGAGCTATCGTTGGTGGAAGTAGTTCGCTTGGAACTGACGGTTATGGTGTAGGAAGCGATAGTTCCGGAAATATTTATGTTGCTGGAGCTAGTAGAGCACCATCACCAAACTGTGGGATAGGCTCAACGGCATATTGGAGACCAGTTCTATTTAGATTCAATTCAAGTATGTCATATATTGGTTGCACATTTATAACCGTATCATCAACTGCTTTCGCATTTGGAGCTACAGCTTCCCCGAATGGAGAATCTTATATCTCCGGATATGGAAGTGGCACAATTGATTCAATTGGACCCATTGGAACAACAGATGGGTATTTTACAAAATTTGACAATCTAGGGAATAAATTATGGACAAAGCGACTGGGTGTTCCAGGGGCAATTACTACAATCAATTCCGTGGTATATGAACCAAATGTAAATATGATATACATAACAGGGTTAACAAATGGAAATCTAGCCGGAACAGTTACGGGAACACGTGATATGTTTGTTGCCAAATATGACCCATCTGGAAATCAAATATGGATTAAAATGCAAGGGATAAATAATGATAGTATTGGTTTGGGAGTGGGCGATGGTACATCAATAGTATTCGATCAAAGCAAAACCATGTATTCATTTGGGCATACCAATGGAACAGTTAACGGTATAACTAACCCTGCAGCTCCTAATAATGCCTTATTTCTAGTTCGAAATGTGCAGTAACTTAGATATATTTTAAAACTACTTCCACTAAAATTTCATCATAAAATATATAAGCCGTGACAGACTGATATTTCCACTCGACAAGAAATAGATTTAGAACAACCTGCTTTTAAAACGATTCGATGAAAGAAAATTCTAAAAGTCAATTTGAGGAATTGTATCAGAAGTATGAGAGATATATTCACAATCTACTTTTCAAATTTACACGAGATATAGATACGACTGAGGATTTAAAGCAAGAATCCTTTTTACGAATTTTTCAATCTTTTGATTCCTTTGATCCTGAGAAAGGAAGTTTTTCCGCATGGGCTTCCACGATAGCTCGAAATATTTTTTTTAGGTATGTAGAAAACTCTAAGAAAAATGCAAATACTGTTTATTCGGAAGAAATCATTTCCCAAATAGGAGACAATTCCTTAAATCCAGAGTTTACCTTTCAGAAAAAAAATATTAGGGAAGAAATAAAAAATCTAATTTCCTGTCTTTCTGAACCTGAAAAAAGTATAGTTATATTCAAATACCAAAATAATTTAACACTCGATGAAATTGCAGCAAAGCTTGCTATTTCAAGAAGAACAGTAAGTCGTAAATATATTACGGCTATGACAAAAATTAAAGAAGAAGCGATTAAGAAGAACTTAGAACTTTAGGGGTAAATGTGGAAGAAGAAAATAACATAAAAGAGGAGTTAGAGCATTTAACGTCTCTCTATCTTTTTGAAGAAATAAACTCAGAAGAGAAAAATCGTCTCTTTTCAATTTTAAATTCTTCTCCAATCTACAAAGCGGAATTTTCAGAACTAAAAGCACTCAACGATCAATTGGTAAAAGAAAAAGATTTAACTCAATTGGAAAAAAATCCATCCAATAAAATATTTATTTTTAAGAAGAAGTTCTATATTCCTCTTACAATCGCCGCTGTACTTTTATTTGGTCTTTTTCTTCAAAAAGATTTTACAAAAGAAAAAATTGAAATTGGAATTTTAGAAAAAAAAGAATACGGAAAATGCAATCTTAAAACCAAAGTGGATACGGTATCTTATCAAAGTGATAAGTATTCTATTTGTGAAGTAGTATTTAAAACAAAAAACTTATACCAAATTCTACTCTATCCTGAATCAAATCTAACAGCTACCCTAGACAATTCTCATTTAACAATCAATCAGTTTTCTGGAATTATGATTTTAGATTCCCATCAAATCTCAAAAGAGGAAACTCTTCAAATCAAACTCAATTCAACCTACATTCATTTTTACGGAACAAAAATTAAACTAGAAAGTCATAAAGAAAAAAAAATTAGTGTTTTAGAAGGAAAAATAGGTATTCAAAATGATCCTACAAATAAAGAAACAATCGTTTCGAGAGGTGAGGAAACAAACTGGAATCAAATCACACCTGTAGTCCCTATTTCTAAAAATGATCTCAAAACTATGACAACAATTTCGGAGATTTTAAAAAAACAAAAGGCATCTTCAAATCAAATAGATCCAGTTTTAGTCGAAGAAATTCTGCATAAAAAAGAAAGTGTTTTTCTTTCTAAAATAGCAGGGAAAAAAGTCTTACTAAAATCAGGTAAATCAATAGTCGCTATCTCTATTTTTCAAAAAGACACAACTTACCTGATCTTTACTGAAAAAGAAGTAATACAATTAGAATCGGTAGAAGTGGAAAGCATTGAATTCGAATAAATTAATTCCTCTACTTTTGTATTTTTCTTTTCTTGTTTTTTTACAAGGAGATGATGTTGAACTAAAAAATGGGAAAACATATTCCAATGTAAAAACCAATCTACAAAAGGATAAATTAAAAATTACATTCGAAGATGGAAAATCAATTCAAGTTCCAATCTCATCTATCAAAAAAATAAAACCTCAAGAAGTAAAATGGAATCCAAAGATTGAAACAGATACGGATACAAATGTAAAAACAATTGAAACAAAAGAGATAGAAACAAAATCTGAGGATAATACTGATTTACCTATTACAAATGATTCTAAAAAAAATACGAATGAGGATTTTGTATTAGAATCATTTATACCATTTTGGTCTGGATTAAACAGGACCAATCTATGGTATTTAGGAATTTCTCTCTCTGCACTTGAGCTTTATACCTTTTACAATTTTACACAATTTCCAAGACAACCGAAAGAACCTATACCTGATTTTGCCTTTCTGTTTTATCTAAATGAAATCCAAAGAGACAGAGGAATCAGACCAGAAGAAAGGCAAGACATTCGAACCTACCTTTTTTTAAATTACTACAACAATAATCATACAATCTTACCATCCGGAGAAATAGTATCCAATGAACATTACCTACTAGAAAGAAGGCAGGCATTTAGAGGCTTTTTATTTGCGATTCTATTGGATGTAGGGATTACCTATCTGTTTAGCGGAAAAGACCCATTAGCCACATCCAACTCTAATCGAAATTTTTATTTTTCTATTTCTCCTAATCTTTCAACTAAAAGTCATGGATTTGATTTTGGCTTTCATTTCTATTACTAATTCACTCAAACTAAATTTTTACTCAGATGAAGAGGATTGATTCCAGTTTTTGGATTCAGAAAGATCAGAGATGTATCAATGATTTACTCCAAATACCATTCAAATGGAATCTTTTTGAGAAATAACTTTATTAATTCGATTCTAATTTCTTAGAAACAACCCACATCCCTCTCATTTGATTTTCACTGTATCCTACTGCTTTATCATTTGGATAAAGTTCTTTTAGTTTTTGCTGCACTTCTTTTGAAATGTCTTTCTCTAAACTGCCATGGCATTGTAGGCACATAGCATTTGTTTCAATTGGTAAATAAGCAATTTTTTCAACGTTAGTCTCTTTCAAAACGGGTTTTAATTTTTCTCCCTTTGAAAGTTGTGTTTTAAATTCATCAATGATATTTTTTTCTTCTTCATTTGCTGTATTTACTATATTTCTTGGTTTATCAGATACTCTTTTTAATAGCATTCCAGCTTTTTCAGACATTTCTATTGTGAGTGGAATTGCTTTTTGATTACAAAATACAATTGCTTCTGCAGTTCCTTTGCTCTTGATTGCATTAGATAAGTTTTTTCCAAGTTCTGATTTTGCTTGCAGAGCAGTTTCCTTTGCTTCCTCCAAAAATACTTTCTCATTTGTATTTTTTTTACAAACTTGAAATATGAAAATCGATAGAATTACTAATATTATTTTTTTCATTTTGTTCCTTCCTCTCTAGTGTTTTTCTAATCTTTAACTCATCATATATTATCATTGCTTCATAAAAGCAAGATTTTCACCACGAAGAAAAATTGTAAATTTCCTAGTAAATTTTGACTTTTGCGATCTTCTTGCTCTTCGTGGTTAGATTTTTTAAGCTTTTACTCAGTCCCTAATATATCTATTTTGCAACATAGATATATTGATAGTCTAGTGTTTTTTCTTCCACAGAAACTTTGAATCCAGCCTTTTGCAGTTCGTCTATTGTTTGTTCTTTTGAAATTCGCATCGATTCAGGAGGGCTATGAACAGGAAGCTTTCCTTCCTTAAAATCAATAATACAAATAAATCCATCTTTTTTTAAACTTTTCTTAATTTCCGAAAAATACGAAACTCTATTTTCAATATGATGGTATACGTTAACCGAAAGAAGTATATCTACTTCTTCTTTTTTTAATTCCGCACTTGTATATGGGATTTTTCTAAGACTCAAAGAAGTTTTTCTAGGATTCGATTCTGCTTTTTTCTGAATGTAATTTAGAAAACGCTCGTCGGCATCCAAAGCAATGACTTTAGCTCCTGCATCTAGAAGTCGGATAGAAAAATATCCTGTGCCAGCGCCTAGATCGGCAACACTCAAACCTTTCAAACTTTTCTTAGAGCTTTCTTTTTCTAGAAATGCTAAAACTTCCTTTGGCTTTTGCCATTTATCACGCTCTGGATTTTCAAAAGAAGAAGTTAAATCTTCGAAAGATGTCTGATTCATGTGCTCATTGGCATCACCATGATGATGGTGATGAGAGCATTTCAGTAAAATCCAGAGCATTATAAAAATTAAAAGAAAATTTTTCATAAAAACAAATCTCCTAAATTAATTTATAAAATAAACTCATAATTATTCTTTTTAAAATTCTTGAATCTTTTTTGAATTACATAAAAATCTTTGCGGCCCTGAGTGAAACTCTTATTCACTAAACACTAAATCTAACTTAAAGTTAGTTTCCAAGATAAATTTAGGATAAGTTTAATAGATCTTTACTCCTAAGTTTAAGGGATGTTTGGTGATACGTTTGTATTACTCTATATAGAATTCTTTTTGCTTTTTAAATGAAAGCTTTCTTGGTTTACTTTCTAGAAATTTGCATTCCATTTTTTTCACAACCGTATCCCATATTATCCAGCAAATTAAAAGTTGAAAGGAAAAATGGATTCTGAGTCTTTTATAACTTGGTGTCTTGAACTAGAGAAGGAATTTTTTTCAGCTGACAAATGCATGAATTCAATGCTCCAATATAAGGATGGAAACTTTATTTCGATTGTCGGATTTATTTTTACCACTCTCAGAAGAAAAACAACAAGAAGTGCTTGATTTTGTTGAGTTCCTATATGCAAAACAGTCTTTGTCTAAATCGAATCAGCCGCTCACTGTTCCAGAAAATGATGTAAATATAATTCCTTCTGAAAAGTTAAAAAATCTTCTCAGAGAACGTCTCGCTCAGCATAGAGCGAATCCGCAAGCTGGAAAAAATTGGAATGAGTTAAAAGTAGAACTATTAGACAAATATAGGAAGTAATGTATTCAATTATCGTATCTCCGCCTGCTGAAATTGATATAAAAGAAATTCAAGAATATTATGATAACCTTGCCGATGGATTAGGGGAAAGATTCGTTTTGAGATTAAGCAAAGTATTTGAATTTTTAGAACGTCATCCGAAATTGTATCCTGTCATCGAGTTAGAAATTAGAAAAGTTATTATGCAGAGTTTTCCCTATGCAATCTTTTATTCTATTAATGAAAATAAAATTAGATATTCTTGCTGTTATTCACACAAGTCGAAATCCTGAATATTGGCGAACTAGAATTACAATTGAATAGGCTTTATATACTAAATGACAAAAGTAATTTTCCAGAAGAATTTTGATCCACTAGTATTTGGAATACCGCACATAAAGACGTGCGGGAACACTAAGAAGTGTTTAGACCAAACCCACTTTTTTATTTTTAGAATGGGACTTTTCTTTTGACGTTTAATATAAATCTTGAATTTTAGAATTTGATGCTTTGATTTTTGCATAGTTCCATTAATTCCCACGAGATATTTTCATTCCGCTTCGTAGAAGATTCCATCCCTCCACTAATACTGCAAACGTAAGGATTTTTAAGCACATAGCTTGGCTTATGGTGAACGTCAAGCGATGGGGGGAATGCACGAAGAGTCACGAAGGGAATAAATAATAAACCTTCTCTTTTCTTCGTGTTCTCTGTGCTCTTCGTGGTTAATTATTCTTCATTTCTCTAACTTTGACAGCTCCCACCTTCCACTCACTCCATTACATCCTTCCACCTTACTTGCTCTAACGGATAGTCTTTCCCACAATCTTTAAAATAACTGGGATTGTTTGAGAAAAAGAATGAGCCCATTACCGCTTCCCATTGTCCCTGGGTTACTCCGTATTTGCCCATATAAAATGATTTTGTGATTTTCACTTTATGCGCTGGCTTTTCTGATTCGCCGCATTGACTGTCATTCGGAGAACAGCTCATCATAAATTCTCCCGCAGAAATTTCTACAAACTCCATACCGATTGAGTTTTTGATTGTTTTACTTGTAAACTTACTCTATTTCTTATCACTCTTCTTAACTTCCGCTACTTCTCTTTTATTATACACAGTCGTAATCCCATCGGTTCCGGTTACAACGAGTGAATCCGTAGTGACTATTGTTCTTACATTCTCTAGGACTTTTCCGTTCTTGAGAGTGACTTTATCCCCGAATCCAGATTGGGCGAGTAATTCCAGTGCTACAAACACTGCACATAACGCCGTTATGCCGATATTTTTTTTGATTCATTGTGTTTTCCTTTAATTTAGTGTACAGAAAAAAATCTGGCAGTAAGCATATGTTTTGACTCAAAGAGAGAAATATTGAGTGTATCGAACATGACCTTGTTATCTATCTACTATCGTAATTTCTTAAACTTGTTTCTGGTGTGCAAGATATTTTTGTCATTTTATGCCGGGAAAACAGCACTGAGTTTTGACGCAAAGGCGCTAAGGGGTTTATTTTTCATTCCAATCTATTTCAATACCAGCGCGAATTTCAAATCATACATCCATTCTGAAAAAAAACACAATTACAATCACAAAACCCATCGTTGTTTATCCGTGTTCATCCGTGGTAATCTTTTAAAATCTTTTCTTATTGAATCGAATTTTTCAATCTGCAAACATAACGGAGCCAGATCGTGATCTGCCTCTACAATTTATATATATAATCATAACCAAAACCACAATCCCATCGGTGCCTATCGGTGTTCATCCGTGGTTAACTCTTATTCATTTTTCCTATTCCTTTCAAACATCTTTCTAAAAACAAAAAGCCCCACTGGAGATAACAACGTTACGCTACCAATCCAAACCCAAACCATAAAATGTTCTGGGTATTCACTCGCACCTTCAGGAACATAGCGTGCGATTAAAAACCCCGACATGGGACCAGCAATCATCTTTGCTAGAAAATAAGGAAGATAAGAGAGTGCAATGTAGGTTCCTTCTTTTCCTTCTGGTGCAAATTCAGCAGAAAATTGCATAAGCCTAGGTGACCAGATTGCTTCTCCAATTGTAAAAAGAATAATAAAGAGAACAATTCCGAGGATAATCGGATTTTGCCTCTCAACTGGGAGAGAAAGCCAGTCTTCAAAAATAAGTTTGGAATAAAAACTAGAGTTCAATTTTTCGAAAAAAGAGAGTGGCAATGCTGCAATAAAAATCGAAACTGTAGAAAGACTAGTTCCTAATAGCAGCATAGTATACGATTTTATTTTTTTTGTAAGATGACTGATGAGCGGAACTAAAAAAATAATCAATACTGGATTTAGAATTCCGTATATCGCACCAACCTTACTCCCCTCCCCCAAAACTCGTATCCCATACTTAGGAAATGTATAATTAAAATGATAAAAAGTCAATTTCACAAAGACTAAAATCCCAAGCATAAAAAGATAAGTCCAAAAAGCTTTTTCAACAAAGACAGTTTTCATAATCGCAAGTGTATCTTTGCTAGACTTTTTAATCTCAAACCAAATCGAATTCAAAACATTTTTAGATTTAAAAGTCTTTTCCTGATTTAAATTGACTCGAATATCTTTTCGCATCAATAAAATAAATAAAAAGGAAGGAAGCGTTAGTAAAAAACTAATGAGAAAAATCATCTGGTAGGTAGATATATAAATGAAACCTAAATCAATTTGAGAATGTTCTCCATAAACCTCTCTTGTCTTATCAAACACATAACCACCGATAGCAAAACCAACATTCATCAGAGTGTAGAATAGACCAAAACCGAGTGCTGTGCTTTCTTTTGTTGTAAATTTTTTAATACCCACAGATAAAACGGGAACCAAAATCGCATTTCCGATCGCTACTGGTATAAACGCAAACACAGTTACAAAGAGAAGATGATTCGAGAAAGGCATTACAAGTCTACCAAGAAGCATAGCAAGCATACCAACGATGAGTGTTCTTTTAACACCTATCGCATCTACAATGGATCCACCAAGCATGGAAAAACAAGTCATAACTGTAGACCAAATCCCAATATAAGTCCCAGCGCTAACATCATTCAATCCACAATCTTTTGAAAGATAAAGCACAAAAGCCATATTGGATCCACCGTAGGCTGCATACTCCAAAAGTTTTGCTGTAAATAGTATCCAAATCTCTCTGGGAGAATCTTTTAAACCTCGTGCATAACTGTATAGAATGTATAAGAATCCAAGCGTTAGTAGAAAGATAAATCCAATCAAGAAAGTACTCAAGAGATTCTCTCCCAATTTCCAAGCCAGGTATAAAAGAAAACTATGATATTTTTGACTAATAAAATACCTTCTCCTGTTTCATGAAATTCTTCCGGATGAGACTGAACGGAAAATGCAGGTAAATATTTGTGAACTAATATTTCGATTTTGCAATGGGAACTAAATCCACCAAGTTCTAATTCAATTGGCAAATCCTTTACTTCCTGTTCATGCTTAGCACGAGAAATAAATGTTTCTTTGTGATTGTATATTTTCTTAATTTTGGGATGCGTGATTGTAATTTCTCTAAATTCATTGTATTTTTTTTCAGGTAGGCTCTCTCTATTTTCTATAAAGCTAACATTTGCTCCATAGATCCAAGCAAGCAGTTGATGAGAAAAACAAATTCCAAAAAAGGGAACACCTTTCTCTATAATATTTTCTTTTAGATCTTTCCCGTATTGTTTTACCCAATCTAAATTATCTCCTACATTTGCATAGCTTCCTAGGGAGATAACACCAATTAGCTTATCATTCGCGTCGAATTTATCTAAGTAATCTTTTAAACTACTGCTGGAATGGGATGGGAAAAAGAATTCTATTCTGGAATCTATTTTTAAATCTCTCACAACCTCTGAGTGAATTTTTGAAATTTGATTAATCGCTTCAAAAGCTGGTTCTCTTAAAAATGGATCGAGAATTAAAAGAACTGCACTCATCTACTATTTAGCTTTTTCGTATTCATCTACAAAATAATTTACAATTTTTCGGTAGCAGGAAACAGACTGATGGGAAGCATCATAAAATTCATCACAATCAGAAACTTCATTTAAATCGAAGAAACGCATATCGTATTTTGAAGCTAATGTTTCCATTCTCTTCCCAAAACTTTCTTTTAATTTTAATTTATCATACTCAAGTCGGTAGGTTTTATAAACCCTAGGCCAAACAAGAAATACTTTTATTTTATTTTCTTTGGCTATTTCCAATACTTTCTCAGTAAAAAAATACTGTGTTTCATTTTGCTTGAAGTTGCTTCCAAGATAAATACTTTTAATTCGAAGTGTATCTTCTTCTAATCGCTTTATATCATTTGCAAAACTCATATAAGCAAGTTGTGCACCTTTAGATATATTTAAAAGGGGTAATTCAGTGTTGTATCGAATATCATACTCTTTTAGTTGTCCTTTTCTAACTCTTTCTAAAAAAAGTTTATAATTCACTTCCAATTTTCGAAAGGCAACTAATTTATCTAGGATGTATTCTTGTCTGTCGTCTGACGGTATATGTTTCCAATATCTAATCACAAAGTCATCATCGGCTCCCATTCTGAGAAAAGGACTGTGCATTAAACCTTTTGAATCATCAAAGCCTTCTGGACTAACTATAAAAAATATTAATTTAGGTTTGATTCCTGCTTTTACTATTTTCTCCATCCAATACAGGGTATAAGCGGGAACTGCTTGCGGTCCTGAAAAATTATAAATAGAATATTTCTCTTTTCTTTCTTTGTCTGTCTCAAATGCAATATCCGAATAGGCATAAGCACGAGAATCCCCAAAGGCAAGAAATAAATCCTTATTTGAATTATCTGATTTTAACTTCTCAAATAGAAGTGGTCTATGTTTATAATATACTATATTTCCCGTCTGTAGAAAATTATCTTTAAAAAAATCGATTGTAAATATTTTATCAAGACCAATTAAAACTAGAAAAAAAAGAAGCGGATAATAGAGATAAAACTTAGAATTTCTCATAGAAAAAGTCCTTATTTCCACTGTTATTTAAAATAAGTAGAACTATGATAAAAGAAAATATTGGAAGTAGAGCTGGTTTTATTTTTTGAATCCATTGAAACTTCTCTGGATACTCTTCCGATAGTTGAAAGAGCATTCCAAATATAGTAACATAGATACCTAATTCTAGATTCCCAATTGGAAATCCATCTTTCATAGTCAGAACACGCCAAATCACAGTAAACCCAGCTTTTAAAGAGGTAGTAAAAAATAATATCCAAGAAATCATATAAACATGTAATACAAATAGATATTTGATAAATGGTTTGAATTTATTTTCAGGTAGAATCTTGATTTGTTTTAACTCAAAAAATCTTTCGAGGGAAAGAAAAAGTCCAGTTAAAAAACCCCACATCATAAAATTCATACTAGCCCCATGCCAAAGCCCACCTAGTATAAATGTAATCAGTAAATTAAAATATCCTCTCCATTCACTCACTCTAGACCCGCCTAGCGGAATATAAATATAATCTCTGATCCAAAATGAAAAACTTAAATGCCATCTCCTCCAAAAATCGGAAAAGCTATTTAATAAAAAAGGAGCTTTAAAGTTTTCTGGTAGGTTATATCCAAGTAACCTTCCCAATCCGCGGGCAATGTCTGTTAGCCCCGAAAAATCTAAATAGAGATGGATTGCAAAAAAATAGCTGGTGAGTAAAATCGAAAGACCTGAATAGTTTTCTGGCTCTTTAAAAACAGGATAGATGATAGTTGTAATAGAATCAGAAAGAGCTACCTTCTTTGTAATTCCTAAGAGTATTTTCCAAATCCCTTCGCGCATATCCTCTCTAGAAAGTATTGGCTCTTCCATTTTGGGAACGATATCTTTAAAACGAGTGATGGGACCTGCAATCATCACCGGAAAAAATAACACATAGGAAGCGACATCATAGAAAGATATTAATTCGTGAATTTCTCCTTTTTTTAAATCTACAGAAAGAGAAATAAGCTGGAAAGTATAGTAACTGATCGTCGCCGGTAAAACGACTTCAAAATTTGCAAAATGTGTGAGATTACTGAAGTATTGGTTTAGAAGGGTTTTATGGGTAAGTATTTCAATCCCACTTATATACCCTATCGTTTCTAAAAAGAAATAAAAATATTTAAAAAGAAATAAATTGGCTAGATTAAAACCAATTGAGATTTTAAGAAAAGAATCTTTTTCTCGTAAATATCGTATAAACAAATAGTTTACAAAAATGATAAATAAAAAATGTAAAAGAAAATTAAAACTAAAGAAACTGTAAAAGATGCAGGAGGCAATTAGAATTAATGCTCTTTTTGCCCTAGCTCCTACATTCCAATAGATATAAAATACAATCAGAAAGAGTGTAAAAAACTTGATCGTTAAAAAACTCATTTGAATTATCCAAAAATATCTTCTCTAGTTATTTCTATAAACTTACCTTCTGGTAAATTCAAATCTTCTAAAAGTAATTTACCAATCTGAACTCTTTGTAAATCTAAAACTTTGTAACCAATTGCTTTAAACATTCTGTGAATTTGTCTTTTCTTTCCTTCTTGCAGGGAGATAGAAATCATTGCGTTTTCAGAATCGATCACGCTTACTTCTTTCGCTCTCAGTAGTTCCCCTTCGTCTTCTACTCCTTTAAGAAACGCTGCTACAAATTCGGATTCTTGAATGACCTTGTCTAATTTCACAATGTATCTTTTCTTAATCGCATAGGAAGGGTGAGAGATTTGATTTAAAGTTTCTCCATCGGCGGAAAATATCATTAGTCCCCTAGAAGTTAAATCGAGTCTACCAGCCATATTAAATTTTCTATATTTGAGTGGTAGAAGGTTAAAAACAGTTTTTTCGTGATGCACATCATGATGAGAACAAAGATATCCTTCAGGCTTATTAAAGGCTAAAATTGTTTTATCTGAGATCAGTTCAACTTTCTCGTTCTCATATTCAACGATGTCTTTTTCTGTATCGATTTTTCTAGATAGCGATGTTTCTACTTCACCATTTACTTTTATCTTTCCATCTTTAATGAGTGCTTCCACATCTCTTCTAGCTCCAAGTCCTGATTTTGCTAAGAAGCGGTTAATCCGAAATATCTTCTCAGGCTCTCCATCCGAAAAATTTCTTGCATCCCCGCCAAAAGATTCCTCTCTTAATTCAGAAAGTAACTCTAATTTTTCTTCTTCTGTTTGCTCTAAAATTGTTTCTGTTTTTTCTTTTTTGACTTTTAACTTTTTAGATGTCTTTGGTAGAGATTTTTGCTTCCATTCACTCGGATCTAACTTGGATCTTCTTACTTCTCTTTTTTCAGGGGGAAGCTCTGGAGCTTCTTCCTCTTCCTCAAAATCTCTATCTTCAAAGCGACTTCTACTAAATTTTCTGTCCTCATAACGATCCTCTTTGAATCGATTGTCGCCAAATTTACGGTCTCCAAATTTTCTATCTTCAAACTTCTTATCGTCGAATTTGCGGTCTCCGAATTTTCTATCTTCGAACTTCTTATCGCCGAATTTGCGCTCTCCGAATTTTCTATCTTCGAACTTCTTATCGCCGAATTTGCGCTCTCCGAATTTTCTATCCTCGAACTTCTTATCGTCGAATTTGCGCTCTCCAAATTTTCTATCTTCGAACTTCTTATCGTCGAATTTGCGGTCTCCGAATTTTCTATCTTCGAACTTCTTGTCCCCGAATTTGCGGTCTCCGAATTTTTTATCTTCGAACTTCTTGTCCCCGAATTTGCGGTCTCCGAATTTTTTATCTTGAAACTTTCGATTTTCGAACTTTCGATTGCCTATATCGTCTCTTTCTTGTCTCTCAAATCTAGGCTTGCGATTTCCTATATCGTCTTGTATTTCTCTCTCTGGTTGAAACCGATTTCCAGACATAGGATTACGGTTGTTTGCCCCTTTACTCCAATATCTACCCCTCTCCTTATCGCCCCCTCCCTCCGATTGATTTCTGTCCCTGAAAGAAAACTTTTTTCCACTATTTGGTCTTGTATTTGATTTGAAACGGTTTTCAGAAAAACTCTCGCTCTCGCCATTTGTTTTAAATTGGTTGGATTTGGGTCTTCTGTCATTTTTTTTGAATGTATTTCTTTTACTTCCAAACGAATTGTCTTCAAAATCTCTCGAAAATTTTCTATTTTTGGAAAAATTAGACTCAGAGTCCTTATTTTTTTGAAATCCAAAGAAATTCTTCTCTTCTGTATTCTTTTTAAAACGTCTTTCTTCTTGATTTACGTCTCTGGTAAATTTATTATTGACTGGCTTATAATTCTTTTTTTTACTAGAATCATGGAATTTCTTCTTGGACTCTTTTATATTCTTGTTCTCATTCATAGTTTAAACTCCTATCCAGTTTCTGAAATTAGATTCTCATGCAAAGAGATTTATTCTATTGATTTCAAAAATAAACGAATGACTATGGTATAACCGACTATGAATCCACTAAAAAAAAAGCCTAGAACTAAAAATACCAGTCCAATGGGAGAAAAACCAGAGTGGCTAAGGGTCAAAGTAAAATTTCCAACAGAACAAGATCCTGTCTCTAGCGTCCGTAAGAATCTCACAAATACAAGATTAAACACTGTTTGCGAAAGTGCTTCTTGCCCTAACTTGAATAATTGCTGGTCTAGAAAAACGGCAACCTATATGCTCGCAGGAGATATTTGCACAAGAAAATGCTCCTACTGTGATGTAGCCTCCGGGAAACCTCTTCCACTTGACAAAGAGGAGCCAATCCGCATTGCCAATTCAGTAAGAGAATTAGGACTTCGTTATGTTGTGATTACAGCCGTTAACCGCGATGATTTAAAAGATGGAGGTGCAATGCATTTTCATCAGACTGTTCAGGAAATTAGAAAACAAAGCCCAGAATGTAGAATTGAACTATTAATTCCAGATTTAAAAGGAAAAAGAGAATCTTTAGATCTTATTTACTCTGCAAATCCGGATATTATCAATCACAATATTGAAACAGTAAAAAGTCTTTTTAAAGAAGTGGCTCCTGCTAAAAACTATGAAACATCCCTAAGCGTCTTAAAGGATATTTCTGAACATGGATTTATTACAAAGAGTGGTATCATTTTAGGACTTGGCGAAACACTAGAAGAAGTAAAGGAATGCATCCAAGACTTGCGACAAAATGGTGTTTCAATGCTTACAATCGGTCAATATATGCAGCCGACTAACACACATTACCCAGTAAAAGAATTTATACACCCCGATATTTTTACAGAATTAAAAAAATTTTCCTATTCACTTGGTTATAAGCATGTAGAATCAGGAGCACTTGTTAGAAGTTCTTACCATGCGGATGAACAGGCAGATTTTCTAAAGAGTCTAAAAAATGCATAAAAAAGAGTTTTTAATATTCATAAGAAAGGTTTCTTTCTGAGGTAAGGCTATGCTAAAGGTAAATGTTTTTTTTGATGAAGAAAGTATCCGCAAATCTATTTATGATTCGCTTGCAACTGAATTGCCTAAGATAGAAGGAGAAATTTGCAATTATGATATAAAGCAAATTATTCTAGATATGGCAAAAAAAATCATTCCTTATGAAATAGAATGGGCTGATGCAGAAAAATTCGGAAAAAATAAAATGCTAATCTTTCATAAAAATAAAGTTCTGCAGGTAGATGCTACAGAACTTATTGAATCAATTCGTGTATTACATCAAGATTATCTAGAACCACAAATCTAAAAGCGATACTTTGTTTGATAATCGTAGATCACTTCAATGATTTCATTTGTATTGATCCGAACGATTCCATTTTCCGTATGGACAACCATAATGGAGTCTTCTTGATTAATAATTGCCCCAACTTCTGTTTTACCATTTATTAAAATTATTTTTTCAATCCGTTCATAGTATTTAATAATATCTCTATTGGATTGCAGTTTCTTAGGTTCAACGACTATCGATTCGTTAAACTTTGTTTTTTCTACTTCTTGCTTATTGGAAATTTGATTTTCGAGAGCAGTTCTTCTTTTCTCTAACTCATCTGCTTTTGCTTCGTCAATTCTTCCGCTACTTAAATCCTCATTGAGTCGAATCATTTCACTGGCAAGTTTTGGATCCACAGAAACAATCGTTTTGAGTTCTTGTTGTTCATTTTTTGTAAATTCTGCAGATTCCGGTTTTGTGTTTGCAGCATCCGTTAGTCGCGAAATTATCTCTTTAATAGTCTTATTATCTAATTTTTCGGAAGCTAAGACTCTATCGTTTGCAGGAAGCTCGATTGCTTGGTCTTTTTCAATAATCACTTGAGCGCCTTGTAAAGTTTGGTTGATCTTCTTGAGTCCTGTATTTTTATCAATTTCTTCTAATGGAATTTTTTCAAATATTGGAACTCGTGGAGAGACAGCTACCGACCCATCCACTACTTTCAAAACTGCACTTTCTTCCCGATTTACTTCCAAAATAAAAGAAGTTCCCCGAACACCCGCAATGACTGTAGGTGTAGAGACAACAAAGTCTTCATTTTTATTCTCTTTTTTCACATTCGCAAAGATTTTCCCATTTGTAAGTTGTAATTTTGTGTCGGAACTTCCAGAAGAATTTTGAGCAATCGAAACAAAATCTAGCTTTGTATTTGCACCTAGTCGGATCACTGCATTCTCATTAATTTGAATGTCCACTCTAGCTTTTGGTCCTGTTGTAATTTTATCGCCTGTTTTAAAAGATGAGCCTAAAGCAGCTCTTTCTTCTGTTAAATCAAAATGAACGATTCTAGATTCTCCAACACTAAAAAGAACCAATGCTGTAGGTGTATTATCTTTTTTTTCTTGTTTGTTTTCAATTCTATCAACAGGTTTTTTGCACTGAGAAAAGAAGGTAGTGATACAAAGTAGAAAAACAATAGAGATCTGATTCATAAAAAAGATTTCCTCGCAATATATGTAAATTCATTACTACAAACAGGCATTATACAAAAAGAAGTGAAAGGTAAAGCTAATAATTTTGGAAGCCTATGAAAATCGAATCTTAAAGCTTTTGAAGGAATCTGCAATCTAGAGCTTGTGATGGAAACCAGATTGCATGACACATTCCCTTGTATAAGGCAAGTCATTAAAACATCTTCCAACACTATTCAGAAAGTTAAAAGCAATTTTTTTCAAAATAAGTCTATTTTCGTTTGTATTTAGTTTGCAAAGAAATAAATGTTCCTTCAGGAGAGATTATGGCTCGTAAATTATTATACAATTTGAATTTTATAATTTTATTCTGGATTGGAACCCAATTCTATCACTGTTCCATTACACAAACACAGCATAGAGCATTACAAAACTTCGGAGACACAGCACTCGCTATGTCAACATTAAGCAGCAACGAAATGATCGCCATGCGAAACGCAACTATCCAAATGAATCTCAATCGTATTCGCATCGATAGTCTATCCAAGCCAAAATCAGAGTCACCTAAAGATATGTCTGAACTGAAAGACTTAGATGGATCGTTTGATCTTACTACCGTTTCTCTTCGTTTGAAGGCAATTGCTTCCATTCGATATTACGCAAAATTATTATTATCCCTTTCATCTGATTCTTCCCAAAAAGAATTGGATAAGGCTACTACTAATTTTTTATTTAGTCTGGAAAATCTTTCCACTGAATATAAGAAAATGGATGAGAAAAAACTCAACTCAATCGGAGAGGCAATTCGACTCTTTGGAGGAATCTTTACTGAATACAAAAAGAAAGACTCAATTAAAGAAATTATTTTAAACTCAAGAGAACAAATTGAAATTCTATGCGATTTGCTTGCAAAGGATTTTGACCCCAAAAGCGGTAAATTAGCAACCTCCTTTATTTTAACAGGAGAAGATTTATTACTCGCCGCAGAAGAAACTTTAGATCCCGCCGAAGGTAAGCCTGAGCGGACAAAAGCAAAAGCACTTCTTGCTTACAATTTAGCTCAAAAGAATATACAAAAAAAAGATACAATTCTTCCTGAAATTGCAAAATCTATTCTTATTCTGAAGCAAGCAAATGCAGAGTTGTATGAAACATTTCGCTCTGAGGTCTATACAGAGAAAGATATAATTAAATTTGTTAACACTGTCAAATCAGTTCAAGATTATAAAAATATTTTAAAGTAGGATATATGAGTAAAAAAGAAATCAATTATTTAGATATGCTAGAAGGTCTCAAATTACTTGTAGAAAAAGCAGAAGGAAAAGAGAAAGCAGAACTGAGAGCAAAACAAAAAGATTTTATTAAACAAGTCAAAAAAATCATTGCTCTTGATATACAAGCGGATAATGAGAAGTATGCGCAAGCAATCGCAAGCTTAGACAAAACAAATAAAGACATTGAAACAGCTATCAAAGATGTAAATAAAATTTCACATGTTCTAACCTCTCTCACGCACACGATGAATGTTATTGGAGAGTTCGTTTAAACTTAAAAATGAAAGTCTTTGTTATACTACTTGCTTTGACCTTTTGCAAAATAACAGTAGATAACAAAGATTTACCTCCAAAATTTAAATACGGAGGAACAGAACCGGCCTTCGAGTTTCCTGTCAATGCAGAATGGGTTAATCTAAAAGAATCCATTTCTATTGAAGATTTAAAAGGAAAAATAACCCTACTCTATTTTTGGAAATTTACATCTATTCATTGCCTGCAAAGTTTAGAAGAAGTAAAAAAATTGGAAAAAAAATGGAAGAAAGAACTGATTCCAATTGGAATTCATGCGGCTAAATTTACAGAAGAAAAAAAGAAAAATTCTATTCTAAATGCAATCTATAAACTCGATATAAAACATCCAGTATTAAATGATAAAGACTTTTTCTATTCTAGTAAATACAATGTAAATTCTTGGCCCTATTTTGTTTTAATAGATCCAACAGGCAATGTTTTGGGAATTCACATAGGAGAAGGTTTCTTAGAAGGTTTTGATAAAATCATTGAAGGAATGGTTTTAGAATTTCAGGAAAAAAGCCTAATCAATTTTAATCCAATTCAAAAACTACAAACGATCTCCTTTACTTCTAAATCCAAATTAAGTTTTCCTACAAAAATAATTTTTAACCAAAAGGGAACGGAAATTTTTATTTCAGATTCACATCACAACCAGGTTTTACGAGTGGATGTAGAAACTAAAAAAATCCTAGATCGAATTGGTTCAGGAGAAAAAGGATTTAAGGACGGTTTATTTTCAGCGGCTAATTTCTATTCTCCACAAGGTATGGTATTGAATGACAATTTACTCTACATAGCAGATTCTAAAAATCACTCCATTCGTATTGCCAATTTAAAAACGAAAAATGTCTCTACATTGATCGGAAATGGGGAACAGGCAAAAGGGATCAATGTAACAGGAAAAGGAGTTTCTCTTATTTCACCTAGCGAACTAATCCTTTATAAAAACAAGTTATACGTAACGATGCAAGGGGCACATCAAATCTGGACTGTTGACATTTCAAATGGAGAAGCAGATATCTATGCTGGACAAGGAAATGAAAACCTATTTGACGGAAGTTTGCAAGAAGCATCTTTCGCACAACCAATCTCTATCACAAGAGACAATGTTTCCTTTTATATCACAGATGCAGAAACAAGCTCAATACGTAAAATAAATTATAAGTCAAAAGAGAAAGTGAAAACCTTAATCGGTCGAGGGCTCTTAGAGTTTGGGGATATAAACGGGAAATGGGAGAAAGCAAAACTGCAATACCCAATGGCTATTACTTATTCGAATGGTTTTTTATATCTAGCCGATACGTTAAACCATAAAATAAAACAGGTTGATCTTCTAAAAGAAGAAATAACAACTTTAGCAGGAAGTGGAAAAGAAGGAGCAGATAACGGTTCTTCTTTAGAAGCAAGATTTTCAAGTCCGGAAGGAATTGCTGTTTTCAAAAACAAAATCTTTATCGCAGATACGAATAATCACTCAATTCGTTTCCTTGACTTAGAAACAAATATAGTTTCCAATTTTGACATTGATTAATATATTATAAAAAGCCTAATTTTTAGGTAAGGAATTTAAGATGCATTTCAATAGAATCACAAAGTTATATATTGTCCTATCGAGTATATTTTTAACCTTTCTTCTAATGGCGGAATTGACAGGCAGTAAACTCATCACAGCCTTTGGATTCGTTATGACAATGGGTGTGATTCCATTTCCTATCACTTTTATTGTGACAGATATTCTAAATGAATTTTATGGAAAGAAAGGAGTCCGATTCACAACCTTTCTAGGAATGGCAATGATCCTACTTGCTTATTTTCTAATCGTAATTGATCTACAAATTCCTGCGAATCAAATTTCTCCTGTAGATGATATCTCATTTCAAAAGGTGTTTGCAAACTCAGGTCTTGTGATCGTAGGATCGATCACTGCTTATCTCATCGGGCAATTAATTGACATTCAAGTTTTTCATTTCATCAGAACCAAAACAAATGGAAGGTTTATTTGGTTAAGAGCAACTGGCTCTACCATCATCTCTCAATTGATTGATTCTTATGTAGTTATATTTATTGCTTTCGGTAAATATGAACCAAGTGAAGTTTTAGGATTTCCATTTTACTCCCTGGTAAATATACCTAGCTTAGTTAGTATTTCTACTACTAATTTTGTATACAAATTGCTAATTGCGATTCTTCTTACACCTGTTATATATATATCCCATACTCTCATCGAACGTTACCTTGGAGATGAGATGATTCATTTGCACCATGACTAATTGAAAATCAAAAATAGAATCCAATGATTTAAAAATAGATCGGAAAGAAAGATGAATAGAAATTTCCAAATCAAAGTAAATGTGTAATGGAGTCAGTTTTTCCTACTGACTGGATTCATTGAATAGATAGAAATTCAAACTGTTGACTACCATTCCGTTTTAAAGAAATATTTCAATTACAGAAAATCTAATTGTAAAAAACCATAGAATTAGGTAAGACTGGTTTTATTGGATGGTTGTATGGCAGACGAATTAGAAATCTTTAAAAAGTCTTTAGAAATAGTAGATAGTATCCCCTCACTTAGCATTGAAAGCATAGAAAAATATCTAAAAGAAATTGATACACACACAGATGGAGGTTTAAAAGCTACAATACTAGTCATTGATGATGATAAAAAAATTCGTGACTCATTACAAACAATTTTAGAAAAAAAATACAATGTAATTCTTTGCGAGAATGGACAGAGCGGATTACAAGCATTAACCTCTTCTACCTTCTGTGTAATTTTAGATATAAAGAAAAGTAAAGATGGATTTAATACTTTTTTTGAAATTAAAAAGCGTTTCTTAAATTTACCTGTTATTTTTTATTCCTCACTTCAACATATTAAAACTCCCTATGATCTTTTAAATGAATACCAACCTTTTGCTTATGTGGTAAAGGAAGGAGACAATAGAGCACTCTTAGATACGATTGCAGTTGCAGTAGTCTATTATTTACAAATCAATAAAAATGTGCTTCTAATCAAACAACTTCAAAAGATGAATCAGGAATTAGAAAAATCCAAGAAAAAATACAAGGATTTAGTAGAAAACTCACTCGATATTATCTTTTCTCTAGATGCAGATGGAACAATTCAATCTATAAACAAAGCTGCATCCAATATTTTAAAATACAACGTTAAACGACTTCCAGGAAGAAAGTTTAGTGATCTTATCTATAAAACTTCTATACAAAATCAAGTAAGTTTAAATGAAAAAGTATTTCAGGAAAATTTTCATGCACTGATTGAGTCTAGAGACCAAGTCGCCTTCAACTGTGATATGGTAACCGATTATGGGGAACCGATCGAAATGCATTTAAAATTAAAATACATCCCGTCTGACGATAGCTTTGTAATCTTTGGTTCAGCATTTAACATAGAAGATGATATTTTACTAAGGCTTTGTGAAACAGAAAATCAAATTTATAAAATTGGAAATTACCTCACACAAGTCGATTTTATTTGTAAAAGAGTCTCCAAAGCATGTTCCAAATATTTAGACCATGATATAGCTGGAGAATTACGACTTTGTTTAAAAGAACTTTTAGTTAATTCAGTTGAGCATGGAAATCTTGGAATCACCTTTGAAGAAAAATCCGAATCTCTCGCGAACGATGAATACTTTCAAGTTTTAATCAACAGACAAAAAGATCCAAAAAATATTACGAAGAAAGTAATTGTAGAATACTCATTATTAGCCGACCAAGTAGAATTTAGAATCACAGATATGGGAGATGGATTTGATCATGAAAAAATGTTAACTCGCCCTAGAAATGATTCAACTCTTTCTCAAGTAGGTCATGGAAGGGGTATTATGATGGCAAGAGAGTTCTTTGATAAAATTGAATTCAATGGAAAAGGGAATTCTGTTTACCTATTAAAGAGATTTACTCGTTGAAATTTATATCCCAAAAATAAATCTAATAGAATAAAAAATCCACTGAAGAGGAAACTGGAGTTTCAGCATCTATCAGTGGTTTTTTTAATATCTTAGGCTACTATCTTTTGAATTTTCTTTGCAAACTGAACGACCTCTTCCTCTACTAACTCGCGCCCAATTTCATCTGAATGTTTTTTCAAAATTGGTTGCAAGGAAGAAATATCCTCATCTGAAAAATGAATTCCATTGGCAGATAAAATCGATTTAATCGCACCACCACCGGATTGACTTGTAAACGTTATACGATGTCCGTCGGTTCTTCCTATCAATGTTGGATCAATAGCACCATATGCAGACTTTTTCAAATGCTTCGTTTTATTGACTCCGTCTTGATGAATTCCGCTTCTATGAGAAAAGACATCACTTCCAATCAGGGGAGCTTTTTCATGGATTGGAATTCCGGACATTTTAGCAACCAATTGTGCAGTAGGATAGATTTCATTTAAATTTAAATCAATACTTTCCCCACAATTATACAAAGCACAAGCAACTTCGAATAAATTTGTATTTCCAGCTCTCTCCCCTAACCCATTTAAAGATGTTTCAATTTGCGTAACTCCTGTAAAAAAGCTTTCTACAGTTGTTGCTGTTGCCATACCTAAATCATTGTGAGTATGGACAGAAATAATCGCCTTATCTTTTAATTCTTTTACAACTTCTTCTATCATCTGAATAAATATCATAGGACGATATCTCTCCACTGTATTTGCTAAATTAATTACATCAGCTCCTGCTTTTACAGCCGATTTAAAAACTTCAATAGCAAATTCTACTGTATCGATACAATCTCCGAAATGTTCCCCGCTAAATTGCACACTTCCCTTAGTTCCAGCTAACGTTCTTGCATAGCTGACTGCTTTGGTTACATTTTGAATTACTTCCTCATTCGAAATCTTTAACATATTCTGAATCGCAAAAGAACTCACAGGATACACAATGTGTATTCTAGGTTGATTTGCATGGCGAATTGCCGCCCAAGACAAATCGATTTCATGATTCTTAGCACGAGAAAGACTTGATATTACAGTATTTTCGGGAGCAATTTTTGCTAAATGCTCACAGGCATTAAAATCACTTTCACTAGCAGAAGCAAATCCAACTTCAATTGCATTGACTCCTAGCTTAACTAATTGTTTGAAGATAATTTCCTTTTCGAGTAAGTTCCAAGGCTTTCGCAAAGCCTGATTTCCATCTCGTAAAGTCACATCATAAAAGAAAGGTTTTCGGGTTGTTTGGTTACTCATTGTTATTCTCCTTTTTTTCCACTCATTTCGATCGGGCTAGGAGTTTACAGATAGTATCCACAAACAAAAAAAGCCCGCTCGGTTGGAGTGGGCTTTTCATTTCACAACTTATTGCTCACGCCAACCTACATAAGTAGGAGAAGGAGGAGCGGAAGAAGTGTGAATAAAATTTGATTCATACTTTCTTCATCGGAAATTTGAGAAATGTTGTCAAGTAGAAATTGAAATTTATTTTTCAAATCTGATTTTAAAGTTTTATTCTTTTTTAATACAAAATCTCTTTTCATTTCATTTAAAAAAATTGACCGTCTGAATTTAAAAATCCGCAATGAAGAAAAGAAGGTGATCATGGATAAAGAAACAAAGTATGATATAGTAGTCTTTGGAGCTACAGGATTTACAGGCGATTTAACTGCAAAATATCTCGCGAAGAAAATGAAGGATGAATCCTTTCGTTTAGGAATTGCTGGGCGAGATGAGATTAAATTAAATCGACTAAAGAAGGAACTAATCGCGATTAACCCCAAATGCAGTGAAGTTGGTTTAGTGATAGCAGATGTAAAAAATTATCCAAGTTTACTTTCAATGGCAAAAGAGACAAAGACAGTCATTACAACGGTAGGACCTTACTTAAAGTATGGAGACTCTGTAGTTAAAGCCTGTATCGAAGGCGGAGCTGACTATTTAGATTTAACTGGCGAGGGTGGGTTTGTAAACCATGTAATAAACACATATGACAAAAAAGCAAAAGAAAACAATGTAAAAATTCTAAACTGTTGTGGTTTTGATTCCATTCCAGCAGATCTTGGAACCTACTATACTGTATCGCAATTACCGTCTAATGAACCAATAGAAGTAGAATGTTTCGCAAGTTTTGCGAGCACAAATACCTCAACTTTTGGTCAGTTTAATTCTATTTCTGGAGGAACTTGGCATTCTGCAATTGGATTTATGAGTTTAGCTGAGTTAGACAGACAAAAAAACTCTTACACTCAGATTGCAGCTAGTGCAACTAACGGTAGAAAGGTAAATCCATTGCCATTACAATTTAGATTGAGAGAAGAAACAAAAACCTATGGAGCGCCACTCCCAGTTGTAGACATTGAAGTTGTTCTTCGCTCTGCAGCCGATATAGAATCCTATGGACCTAACTTTTCTTATGGACATTATGCAGGAATTCATTCTACCCCACTTTTAATTGGAGGGATTTTAGGAATGGGTCTTTTATTCTCTCTTGCTCAATTTGAACCAACTCGAAATTTTCTTTTGAATTTAAGAAAACCCGGGGAAGGACCTGACAAAGAGCAAAGAGAAAGCAATTCGTTTCAATTGTCTTTTGTAGGAAAATCGAGATCCAAACTTGTAAAGACAGTAGTAAGCGGAGGCGATCCTGGATATGGTGATACTTCTAAAATTTTAGGTGAATCCGCTCTTTGTTTAGTTTTGGATCGAAAAGAAATTCCTGAAAAATATGGAGTTATCACTCCAGCGATTGCAATGCGAGATAAAATCATTCCAAGATTACAAAAAGCAGGAATTCAATTCAAAACATTGTAATCGATTTTCTATTTACAAGAATCAAAAGAGAAATTTTCTAGAAGCATGAAGATTTCTCTGAATTCATTTACAAATTTTCTACATGCAGTAGCGCTTGCATCTTACACATGGCTTGTATATAACGGGCTCATTGAAAAAAGACCCCATTACGATATATACATACTAACCTGTTTTGCCCTTTTATTCGTAATCAAAATTTTTGGAATCATAGTCCATATACCTTCCATTGAAAATGATCGAAATAAACATAACTTCTTTTGGATCATTATTTCGATTCTATGTATTGTTTTAAACTTTGCTACATTGAAATCAATCAATACAAATCTATTTTTAGTTTCCACTGGAACAGGAATCGTAGCAATTCTTGCCTTTTTATATATCCGATCCCTTTTTAATTCTGGAGGAAAATTTTATCTGATCGCTTCCGCTTTTACCTTGGTGCATGGCGCATGTGCAATTGTGACCAGAGAAAAGTTAAGTCTTGCTTGGTTTTTTTTATTAATGTCTAACTTGCTCTGGATTGTTTTTTCAAAAATTCCTTATTTACATAAACACAAATATCACAATGACATTTATCATTTTATGTTAATCGGGAGCACCTATTATCTCTACAGCACAATTGAATCTGGTCTATGGAAAAGTCCAATTTTTTAAAAACAAGTTGACTTTTAATTTTCATTTCACAAATTTTCTTCTATGGATATGACCCTCGACCAAATACTCATCGAAATAGCTAAGATGGACTATATAGACCAACAGAGCTTAGCTACTTTCCTTTTAGATTTAGTGCACACACAAGAAAAGATGAAAGAAGCTATGCGTCAGATAGAAGAAAGCAAAGAGTCATCTAGAGCCTTAATGTATCCCTAAAATATGACCTAATTTATGTTTCTTAGTTAAAAGATAATTGTGATTCTCTTCCACAGACTGAATTTCAAGAGGAACTCTCCCTGTAATTTCCAATCCGTATCCCTCTAGTCCAACTAACTTTCGGGGGTTATTCGTCATTATCCGCATTTTTTCGACACCTATATCACGCAGTATCTGTGCACCGATTCCATAGTCGCGTAGATCAGGAGCAAAGCCTAATTTTTCATTTGCTTCTACTGTATCCAAACCTGTATCTTGGATTGCATAGGCTTTTAATTTATTCACTAGACCAATCCCACGCCCCTCTTGTCTCATATAAACTAAAACACCTTTACCTTCTTTTTGAATTTGCATCAGTGCTGCATGAAGCTGTGGTCCACAATCACATCGATTGCTCATGAAGATATCACCAGTCAAACACTCAGAATGAACACGAACTAAAACATCATCCTCTTTCGATATTTCTCCCTTCACAAGTGCCACATGAGTTTTATCGTCTATCTCAGTAGTGTAAGCTTTGATTAAGAAGTCACCATAATCAGTTGGAAGTCTAGCTTCTGCCTCTAAGTGAATCAATTTATCTTTTGTTCTACGGTAGCGGATTAAATCTTCAATGGTGTAGATATTTAAACCATGGGTCTTCGCAAAGCTTTCCAAGTCTTTCATTCGAGCCATACTACCGTCTTCGTTCATAATCTCACAGATTACACCTGCTGGTTTTAAATTTGCGAGTAAACATAAATCAACAGACGCTTCCGTATGCCCAGCTCTTCGCAATACCCCACCTTTAACTGCCTGAAGAGGAAATAAATGTCCAGGTCTCATTAAATCTTCTGGTTTTGTTTTCTCATCAATTAAGGTAGAGATTGTCTTCGCTCGATCTGCTGCAGAAATTCCAGTTGTAACTCCATGTCTTGCATCTACAGATACTGTGAATGCTGTTCCATGGTGATCGCCGCCGGTAGGCACCATTCTAGCTAATTCTAATTTACTTAGTCTATCTTCCGTCATTGGTATACAGATGAGTCCCCTGCCATGGGTTGCCATAAAATTAATTGCATCTTTATCTGCAAACTCAGCTGCTATCACTAGATCCCCTTCGTTTTCTCTGTCCTCAGAGTCGACGAGAATAATCATTTTACCACTTCTAATTTCTTCGATTGCTTGCTCAATAGGTTGTGTCATTCTATAACCATTTCATTTAGGAAAGAGTTTTAAACTATAAAAAAATACTATTGATTTTATATATGTAATAATTATGATTAGTCAAACAGGTTGGTTTTTAAAGCTGATTGTCTGAAAGGATACAGGAATGGAGCTAAAGTTAAATAATATAGGCAATGTCAAAGTAATTGAAATATACGGAAAATTTGACATCGAAAATACGGAAGAATTTGAAGCACTTTATAATAAACAATTAGAGTCAAAGCCAGGCATTCTAGCTATTGATATGAACAAATTGGATTATATTGATTCTTCTGGGATTGGATGTTTGATTAAATCTCTCAATAGCATAAAAAATCAAAAAGGAGTTTTAATTCTCGTGGGTTTAAAACCTATGATTTTAAATGTTTTTAAATTAGCAAAACTAGATTTATTTTTTCAAATTATGACAAATGATGAGTTCAGAAACAAATACGAAGACAAAGATGATTCTGATATTGATGAACTCTTAGGCAAAAGATAAACAAAAAGCGGGTATTACCCGCTTAATCCTTTCTTAATAACATATTCTCCACATAACGAGCTACTAAATCAGTTTCAATATTTACGATTACGCCTTTATTCCATAGATTGGCGTTGGTTTTTTTTATAGTTTCAGGTATAAGAACTAGTTCTAAAGTATTTTCTTGTATAGATACGACAGTAAGTGATATACCGTCTATCGCAATACTACCTCGCTCAATGACATACTTACATAAATTTCTAGGGAGATCAATGAGAAATACTTCCACTGCTCCATCATCTTTCGCATAACGATCTCTTACAACACCTACTCCATCCACATGTCCTTGAACCAGATGCCCGCCCATTCTAGCTCCGTATGTAACAGATCTTTCTAAATTTACTTTTGTTCCAACTTCTAAATTTCTAAAATTGGTCAGTTCAAGAGTTTTATAGGAAGAATAGTATTTAAACTTAGTTTTATCAGAATTTAATTCGGTTACGGTCTGACAGGCTCCATTGATTGAAATAGAATCTCCTAATTTCAAATCATTATTTTCTAAAATGGCTTCTACTTGAAAGATCATTCCATCGTTTGTTGGAATCTTTTCTAAAATGATTCCTGTCGTTTCAATTAATCCTGTAAACATTTTTATTCTCCGTATACTTCCCAAGTATCTGTATCAATATTTTTTTCATATTTCTTTTTTTTTGAAATTAAACCTATCTCTGGTCTTAATCCATTTTCAATTTCTTTATTTGTTTTAATGAGATAGATGGAATCTCTTTCCTGAAAATTCTTTGAAAAGAGTGAATAGAGTAAATTCCCACCTTCAATTAAAACAGTATTCAAAGAATATTTCTGAAATAATTCTATTAGCCTAGGATATAGGTCTTGAGAGTTCAGGAGGATTTCCGGTGACTCTAAAGAAATTTCAGAAAGTTTCTGAAATAGAGAAGCATGTTTGTCTGATTTTTCATCAAAGTCTAATAAAACAAAAATTGATTTTTTGGCTCTCATTGAGATTTCAGATTGTGCATCAAAAAATTCTTTTTCTGGAATTTGGTTTAAACTCAGAATAAAAATTCTATAAGGCTGATACTCGTTTATATGCAAGTTATGATAATCTAAACTATCTTTCTCAAAACTAAAATAAAATAAACAATCCATAAAATTTGTTATATTATTCTCTAAACTTGGTTCCAATCGATTCGAAATGAATCCTCTAAAATCTAGTCGTGGTAAATCTCGATAAACTGTTTTTGGACCAACAATCACCGCATCTAATTTTGCTCTAAGCATTTGAGTGATCTGATTTGAATAGATATTCGACAGGCTCAATCTTGTTCTTTCCGAATTAGAATAAAAACCTTCTCTGGAAATAGCAGACTTAATAAAAAATTGCGGTCTGTTTTTTTCTAGTCTAGAAATAAAACCAGTTAAGAATTCCGAGGCAATCTTTTTGATTTCTAGATTCTGCTCTATCCTGATTCCTCTTTGACTGCATTCTAAAAAACCATCTCTTTTTCTTACAAGTGGATTTGGATCGGCTAATCCATAGTAAACGCAAGAGGGTTTATACTCAAGGATTAGATCTAAACAAGGAGGAGTTCTACCGAAATGAGTGCAAGGTTCTAGAGTTACAAAAACAAGATGCTTTATTTCAGAAATATTTTTGTATTTTTCTTTGAAAAGTTTATAGGCTTCTCTCTCTGCATGATTTTCTCCCACTCTTTGCGTATGAGCCTCCGCTAAAATCATACCTTTTAAATCAGTGATTACACACGCGACAGGAGGATTAGGAGAAGAATAACCCATCGCCTGAAACGATAGGCGTCTTAGTTTATCTAAAATTTCTGGAAAGTTTTCGGGTAGATTCATCAAATATAAAGAGTAAGACAACTAGATCGCATTTCAAAAAAAGATATTTTAAAAGGTTATAGGATCAGGGATAAATAGGAAGATTTTTCAATCCATCTTTTCATCTGTGGGTTAAAAAGTTCTTATATCGAACTAACGTTAATTACCACCGTTCGAGCCATCTCTTTTATCGATGATGATCGGTGGTAATTTTTTTTACTTTACTTAAAGTATGGAAACAATTTCATCTAGATCGTCTCTTTATGAAATATCTTATTGTAAATTTCAATAACCGGTGCCGCAATAAAGATAGAAGAGTAAGTTCCAATAATAATTCCAAATGTTAAAACAAAGGCAAAATCATAAAGTTCTACTGCTCCTCCAATAATCAATGCAACGATAGATATCAAAGTTGTAAAAGAAGTGTTAATGGTTCTACCCAAAGTTTGATTGATTGACATATTAATCATAGTTGGAGTAGAAACTTTCACTTTAGAATTTGAATTTTCTCTGATTCTATCGAAAATCACGATTGTATCATTGATTGAGTATCCAAAAAGAGTCAAGAGTGCTGCAATAATTGGCACACTTGGTTTTATTTGAAAAGCCCCAATAACAGCTAACGCAAAAATTAAATCATGTAAGAGTGCAATCGATGCTGCAAGTGCAAACTTAAACTGAAAACGGAAGCTGAGATAAATAGTCATGATTGCAAGAGTAGAAAAAAGTAAGGTGATACCTGTAGTCGTTAATTCCCCGCCAACTACAGCACCTACTTGATCTGCACTTAAAATTCTATCTTCCTGCAACTTAAATCCATGCTTTAACATGAAAATCAATTCATCAATTGTAACTCTAGACTTAGTTTGTCCTGATTCTGAAGTCTTTGGTTTGTTAAGATTATTATACTCTTCAATCTTTGGAACTGCTCCAAGACCTATATCGATTTGGTAGTGATTTTTTTCCTTATCAAGCGGAATCACAATCGCTTCGATTTCTTTTTCTTTAAAGAATTTTTCAATCTCAGGTCTACCCTGACCTTTCTCCAAAACAACAACTGCTCTAAGTCCTCCATTGAAATCAAGAGAGTGAGCGAATCCTTTATGCACGATAAACGTATAGGCAAATCCTGCTATAATACAAAGGATTGAGAATGTGATAGATACATATTTATATTTTGAAAAATTAATGTTAAACATTTTTCACCTCGTAATTTCTAAAACCTAGTTTCAGTTTCCTAATTCCAATATCATTTACTAACAGGTTCAAAAGAATTCTGCTAAGTAAAAGGGAGGTAAACATAGAAGTAATAATCCCCCAACAAAGTGTAATCGCAAATCCTTTGATCGGTCCGTTACCAAGACGAATCATAAGAATTCCTGAAATCAATGTGGTAATATTACTATCAAAGATTGTCCAGAATGCATTTTCAAAACCTTGTGTTACTGCGATAGGAAGTGACTTTCCAGCAATTAATTCCTCTTTAATTCTCTCATAGATGATCACATTCGCGTCAACCGCCATACCTACTGTAAGAATGATCCCTGCAAAACCAGGTAAGGTCAAGGTAAAGTCCATCAAAGATAATAATCCCATTAGGATAATTAAATTTGCAATAAGAGATATGTTTGCAACTATACCCGCTAATTTATAATAAAAAATCATATAGAGGATAACGAGTATAAACCCATACATCACAGATTTTAAACCTACTTCAATCGATTCAATACCGAGTGTTGGTCCAATAAATCTCATCTCTAGAACAGAAAGTGGAATTGGGAGCGCTCCCTCGCTAATAATATTAGAGAGTTGGATTGCATCCTCCTGATTGAAACTACCAGAAATTTCTGCATGTCCACCAGCAATAGGTTCATTGATTCTAGGATTGGAGATGACTTGATCTCCCCAAATAATAGCTAAATTTCTTCCTTTGTTGTTTTTAGTAACTTCTAAAAATTTATCTGTCCCTGCAGGTGTAAGTGAAAAAGATACAGTCCATCCATAATTATTTGAATTAAAAGAAGGTCTAGCATCTGTTAGATCGTTACCCGATAAGGCAATTGCTTTTTCGAGCACGATAAATCTTCTTGGAAGTAAAGGAGAGTTTGGCTTATTCCCTCTAGCATAATAAGCATAGAGTTTGTATTTATCTCTTGGAATTTTGTATTTTTCTTCTAGCATAAATAAAAATTCATCTTTTACTTTTTTCCCAGGACGACTCGCTACAACTTTTTGGAATTGAACGATCTCAGTTTCTTCTCTTTTGTTTTGAGACATTAACTCCTGTTCTGCTTTTTCAATGAGTTGAGAATAGCTGTTGGGTCCATCTGGTTCTTCTAATCTGTATTCAACTGTTTCTGTGTTCTGAAGAATTTCTAGGATTTGGGAAGAGTTTGCAACTCCTGGAAGTGACACTTCAATCGAATCCTGATCTTTTTGAATACGAACCTGAGGCTCTGTCAAATTTTGATTCGTTAAACGATTGTCGATAATCAGCTTTGCTTTTTCCAATTCGATAATCTTTCTTGATTCTGTTAAAATAAAACTATCTTCAATGTCTTTAAGACGAGCTGTTGCTTTATCTTTTTCTTCTTTCGATTTGTCGTTAGCTGCTATCGTTGCTTTTAGGTCGGAAATTTCTTTAGAATAAATGTCTCTCAACTTAGAAACATAATTTTCAAAATCTCCTTTCATTACAACTCGCATACCACCCTGTAAATCTAATCCTAATTTAATAGTCATCGATTTACCATTTTTAAAAAATTTCTCGATAGGTGTTGGTCTTAAATTATTTTTAGATTCAAGAAATAGATTAATATTTTCCTGCGAAATCTGATTGATTTTGGCAGATGTAATAAATCTCCCTGTTACTAAAAAATAATTTTGAGCAGGAATACCAAGTGCTGGATCCGGCTCAATTTTTAAGGCGTTCTGTGTATTGTATTCAGCCTTCCATCGTTCTTGAAAACGATTTAAAAGTTCCTGTTTTTCCTGATCTGTCATACTTGCCACAGATGGACTAATATGTAATTCTAATTCCCTCACTGCAAAGTTTGGAAATAAAATCACAAGAGATAAAACTAATATAGTTATGGGTAGAAGTACCCAAGATGAAGATTTCAACTCTAACTCTCCTACGTTTTTATTGATTTATTTGTTTCGGAATTTGCTAAAAATTCTGCCACTATTATTATAATCCCGCGGACCTACATACCTTAGTCGGTAGATTGCAAAAATTATAATAGCAGCAAATATAAATATAACTTTCTTATATTCATTTATGAAATTAAAGATAGCATTTGACTTAGTATCAACAATAGTTTTCTCAGGATTTTTCTTCTCAGCTGGTTTCTCAGAAACGTTAGATGCTGTCGTTTTAGCTGGAGGCGGATTTACTTCCGTTTTGGCTGGCTCTAGTCCTGGAATATTTTCTGGATTCATCGCTAAGTCTTCATGAACCCAATATTCTAAATTTAGCTTATTATTTTGAATTTGAGGTAAATTCGGAGTATGCGCTACCGTGTTTCCTTCTCCGGTATTCGCAACTGGTGGAACGGGCTTTGTTTTACGTGGATCTGTCTTAGCTGCTGTTTTCGCTGGAGGAACTTTTTTACCGTTTTTCGTTGGTTTCTTTTTTTTAGCGGCAGCAGGATTCGTCTGTTGTGTTACTTTTTTTGTATCTGTCTTTTTAGTTTTATCTTCTAGGACTTTATCTAAAAAGTCGGAATCATCGTCCTGAGCATAAACAACAAAGGTAATAGACAGACTAAGAAGAAAAGTTAAAAATATGCGTAGAACACTTGTCACTGCATTTGAGAAATTGAATAGAACTTGGTTCGTCTTTGTATGTCTCAGGAAATTTTTCATATTAAGATTTTTTCTTTAAAATGGCACTCGTTGAAAATGTAATATTTGTTTCTTTCGCAACATTCAGCACTACAGACTCATTATTATCTTTGAATTCGACTACTTTGCCATGAATACCACTTGTAGTGACAACCGAATCTCCTTTTACCAATCCTTGGATCATTTCTTGTTTTTTCTTTTCTTCTTTTCTTTGTGGCTGAATCACTAGAAAATACATGATCACTAACATAATTGGAAATAAAATCAGTGCAGAGAGTGAAGAACTTTGACCTCCAGCATCCTGTGCAAGATAAATCAAGTATTGAAACGTTGCAAGTAAATACATATTAGAATCCTTCTATAAATAAAAACATTTGTAATGTCAGTTTGAAAATTGCAGAATGTCAGTCATTAATTTTTTAAATTCTGAAAGAATTCCATTACTTTACCCGATCCAAGCTGATCAAATGCCATGTGGTAGCCTTCTTTGATATTGGGAGCTTTTTCCATTAAATAAAGAGCAGCCCCTGCGTTTAAAGCGACAGCATGAGATCCAGAAAGCTTCTCTCCAGAAAGAATTCTTTGGGATAAGCTAACAGCCTCTTCCTTGGAATTACAAAAAATCTCATTTTCTTGAATCGATGAAAGACCCAAGGAATCTGGACTAAAAAGATGAGTGGAGACTTCGCCATTTTGATAAAGCAAATAATTTGTATCCGCAAAAATTGAAAACTCATCAAAACCATCTACAGAATTACATACGATAGCCGCCTTAGTTCCAAGCTTTGTTAGGACATGCATGACCTTAGGAAGTAATTCTTTTGTATATACACCTAAAACCTGATAAGGCGGAGAGAATGGATTACTCATAGGTCCTAGAATATTAAATACTGTCCTAAATCCTAATTGCTTTCTAGTCTCTACAGCAAATTTCATAGATGGATGCCAATGGGGTGCAAATAAGAAAGTAAACCCTTTTTCTCTCAAACGGCTCTCTGCTTCTGAATGGGAGACAGTTACATTATATTCTAGTGCCGAAAGTAGATCACTAGAGCCACAGAGAGAAGATACGGATCTGTTTCCATGCTTTGCAATTTTAACTCCCATAGATCCAAGTGTTAAAGCGGATAACGTCGAAATATTGATAGATTTTTTTTCATCTCCGCCTGTTCCACAAGTATCTAAATAATCAAAATTAAATCCAGAAGATGGCTTAACACAAGAATCTCTCATAGCTCTTACAAATCCCACTAATTCATCAGCAGTTTCTACTCTCATTCGAATTGATGTCAAAAAAGAGGAGAGAAGAATATCGGATACTTCTCCTTTCATAATTGAAATCATCAAAAAATATGCTTCTTCTTCTGAGAGAGAGTTCCCAGCTACGGATTTTTGCAAAAGAGAATTTAGATTCAATTTTTTCTCCTGATAAGTTTTATAATGGTAAATGGATTTAATAGTTCATAATTAGTAAAGATATAACGAAGACCAGAAAAGACAGTAACGATAGTAGTAATGAGCATAACATAATAAGGAAGAAAAGTTGCTGCTGAATCTACCCAATTAAAATTATTCATAGTAAACTCTTGAGGACTATTCATAAAAGTTGAATAATTTTCATATGCAATTTGATATCCTGATTTTCCCGAAGCTTCACCTTGTTCATACATAGAGTTAATAACGTTTCTTTGTTTGGTAGAAACAGCCATAAACAAAACGAGAATAACAAAGATTGCACCCATTTGAAATGCAGTTTTAATTTTACCCATCATGGTAGTATGAAGAGATGTTCCAGATTGAATTGCTAACCATCTAAGAGAAGTAATTAGCATATCTCGTAAAATGATTAATAGAACCATCCATAGTTCAATTTGTTTATCTAATAATATGAAAGTCATAAAAGATCCAATGACTAATATTTTATCAGCCAAAGGGTCTAGGAATTTTCCAAACTCAGTCTCTTGCTTCCACTTTCGAGCTAAATATCCATCAATTAAGTCTGTGAAAGAGGCAAGAAGGAAAATTACGAGAGCGTATAATCTAAAAAAAAAATCGTCTTGTATTAAAAAATAAATAAAAAATGGAACAAGTAAAACTCTAAGAACGGTTAAAAAATTCGGGAGATTAAAATCTGATTTTTCCATTCTAATTCTCCCAAGTTCCATCCATATCATATTCGGAGAAAGAATTGATCTTAACTCTTCCAATCTGACCTGGTTCAAGTCTTGCATTTTGAATATAGACAGTCTCATCAATTTCAGGTGCATCCTGAAATCGTCTCGCTTCGGCAATCCCATCTTCTACACTGTCAACGATAGCATGATAGGTTTTTCCTACTCTTGCTAAATGAATTTCTTTGAGTATGTTTAGATGTGTTTCTCTAACTAAATTTACTCTACGAGCTGCTTCTTTTTTACTTACATCTAGCTTTAACTTGGCTGCCTTAGTTCCTTCTTGTGGAGAAAAGGCAAAGAGAGCTAACTTTTCTGGTCTCACTTCTTCGACAAAACGTAAAACTTCATCTACATCGTCTGCAGTCTCTCCAGGATAACCCAAAATAATAGAAGTTCTAATTTCAAGATCTTTCACCTGACGTGCTTTCGTAAATAAATCTCTAAAAAAAGAAAAAGAACCAGTTCGATTCATTGATTTTAAAACTCTTTCCGAAACATGCTGAATCGGCGATTCTAGGTAAGGTGCAATCTTTGGATTTGAAATAAAAAGATCTAAAAGCTTTTCTGTTTTCTTATCCGGGTAAAGATAGAGTAACCGTAAAAGTTCTAAACCTTTTATTTCGGTTATCTTAGTTAATACATCTTTTAATTTATCTGTGTCTCTTCCATAAAAAACTGTGTCCTGAGAAACAATACAAATTTCCTTTGCGCCTCTACGAATAGCAAGTCTGCTATCATCATAAATTCTATCTTCGCTTTGATCTCTGAATTCTCCACGAAGGGAAGGAATAATACAGAAATGACATCCACGGTTGCAACCATCAGATACCTTTACATAGGCATATGGTTTGAAACCCTGCATTGTAGATAAAACATCTCTATCTATAAGAGAATCATTCACATCTTTAAAATGAATAAAGTCTTGTGGAAATTGCTCTTTAATAATTTTACCAGCTTGGCTATAACGCCCTGTTCCAAAAACTAAATCCACTTCTGGTATATCACTTCGAATTTCTTTTGGGTATCTTTCTGCAAAACAACCAACAACAACTAGTCTTTGTTCATCTTGTTTCTTTATTTTTCCAGCAGACAGTATAGTGTCTATCGTCTCTTCCGTTGCAGATTGAATAAATGTGCAAGTATTAATTAAATGATAATCACTTTCTTCTGGAGACTTCGCAGGAACTAGACCTTCATCTAGAAGAGATTTTTCCATATGCAAAGAATCTGCTGTGTTCTTTGGACATCCAAGAGTTGTGATGTAGAAAGATTTAAGAGCAGATTTTTCGTGCACCGAAGATTTCAATTTTACTCTCCGAGTTCTTTGATAATAAATTGAGTGTTATCGTATGGGTTTGGAACTTTTAAGAAGATTTTCTTTGCAAGTCTTCCTGGCTTACCAAGTTTTACTCTATCTTTTCCATTTTGAATCATCTCAACAGCTCCCCCATCCCCTACTTTAATTTCTAGGCGATCTCTAGCTTCTAATTGCTTTGTTTCACCACTGGAAATAAGTCCTCTCTCGCCTGTTTGCCCATCAATAATAAATTCTACATAGCTAGAGCGAATAAAATATAGAGTCACTTGGATAGGAACATCGCCTATCGGTTTGTTATTACTATCTGGTTTAGAATCCCCCAATAGTCTTACTAAAATCTTTGCGGAATTATCCGTTACTGCTTGGGTAACGATTTTAATTTCTCTACGAAGCGAAGTTAATTCTGGATTGTTATAACTTAAAACCGTTTCACTTCCTACTTTTGAATCAAAGGTATAAACTTTTTTCTCAGGGAAAATATTAAAACCAATGGAAGCAAAGTTTTCTCCATCAATTTTCTTAACACCTTTGATAAAAATTTTGCATTGTTGATTATTGACACTGAAAGTAAATCCCTGCTCTGGTGTTAATGTAAAAGGAACACTTGAATTTTCAGGAACAGATTGAGAAATATAGGATATTTCCGGAATCAATGGACTTGTAGGATTTGGAGTATCAGTCGTTACCTCTGCTGGCTTTTCGTCGTTAGTTGCAGTATCTCCTGATTCAGAAAAGAAGATCACAAGAAAAACAGCAAGGCAGATTCCCAAAATAATACCAAGAGGTAAAAACTTATTTGTTTTTAACTCTAGGGCAATCATTTTTACTGTTGGCTTTGTTAATTCTTCTAAGGGTTGTTGTGACTCAACTAATTGTTCTCCTCGGTAGAGATTAATCATACCGGCTGTATCCAACTTTAAATAATCAGAATAATTTTTTAGAAAACCAACCGTAAAGGTCTCAGCTGGAAATTGTGCATAATCTTCATTTTCCAATGCTATAATAAATTTAATTGCTATGTTAGTATCACGAGAAACGTCTTTTACAGAGAGTTTTTTTTCTTCTCTGACCTCTCTCAAAATTTGTCCAACTCTTTTGTTAGTATTCACTGAAATCTCCAATCAGATATTTTTATTGATTATCGCTTACTAAAGGATTATTTACGATTTTAGAATTTCCACTAATATGATAATTGAAAGTTCCATCCTCTACTTCTGGATCTAGAACCATGTTTGCAAATTCAATAGTGGTTTGTTTGCCTCTGGAATCAGTGGCAATGGTTTTTTTAATTAAATAGGTTTCTGCATCTACGAATAATAGCATATTCTCAAAACCACCGATCTTTTCTCTTTGTTCTAAAGATAATACAAAGTAAGATTTTCCATCGTTATTTGCATTGCGGGGTTGTGAGATTGTATCAAATTTATAATGGTATTTTCGAAAGAGTCGATTGAGTCCAGCAGGAGAAGCAGATTGGAAAATAGGCTCACCAGAAGTATTCTGTTTATTGATTTCTAAGTCTTGTTTTCCTACCGCATTGATTTTTTTAATGTAAATCCAAAGAGTCTTCCCATCGGATACGATTAAATCTCCATCTGGTTCAGCAAATTCGTAGCGAATCTTACCGGGAGCTTTGTAGGTTGTCTTCCCACGCATATTGGTCGTTTTTTTATTATTCACAGTTTGAATTTTAAATTCAGCCGTGTAGGATTTTAAATCCGCAAACTTCTTTTTGATATTCTTCACAACTTCCGAAGGAGAATTCCAGTTATGAGCCTGCGCAAAAATAGAATTGCTAAACAAAAAAAGGAAAATAGAGATTAGAAACAGAAATCTTTTTATAAAAAGAGTCTGATTTTTTAGAACTTGCTCATTCTTTGTAGTTTTGTGAATCAAAAAGTGCATAGATTACCTATCAATAAAACAATACTTTAAAACCTAAGTAAATTGTTAAGACAAATTTTTAATGATTCCAGTGAGTCATTGCTTTATAAAGCCTTTAAAATCCACAGATAAACAGGCGAAGGTGCAGGTCGCGAGTATTTGGAGTGATGGGTAGAATGAACATAGATGAGTATGGTAATTTTTTTTTAGCAGCCTCGCTCATTTGCATCTAAATTCTTCTCTCATCAATTCCCATTTGTTTCATGAGTGAATGATTATAATTTTTAGAATGAGATTTGTTGAAATTAAAAAGTATGATTTACACTGCCTAGACTGAAACTGCAAAATTGTAAAATTAAGATAAGCCAATAGATAAAGAATAAAAAAGCAAAAACGGTCAAGTAGCCAACTCCAAAATAGAAGACAATATTTGTAAAGGAGTGAATAAAATGAAACTACATACAGGGATCATTACAAAACAAATTCAAGAATCCAAAAAATTCTATACAGAGGTTTTAGATTTTGAAATCAAATTCGAATCTGAATGGTTTATACTTTTAAATGTAAAAAATAAACCAAACAATGAATTAGCTCTAATGCTACCAAACCAAACCCAAACTAGAAAAACCTATTTCCAAGAAGAATACCAAAAAGGAATTTGGTTTATCTTAGAAGTAGAGAGCATAAAAAACTATTATGAAAAAATAAAAACTAAAAAAGTAAAAATTGATTTAGAGTTAACGGAGGAAGAATGGGGAGATATTCATTTCACGATTCTTGATCCGAATGGAATTGGTATAGATATAGTAGAAGAAAGAAAATCATAAAGACCGATTTAGAAGGCAGAATCTATTTAGGTAAGAAAATCATTAAAGATTTAAATCATATTGGTATTTTTATCTTGGATCAATTAAAACAAAAAGGTTCTGTCTTCTTTATCTTGAAATCTGTAAAAAGAATCAAAAAGTAAGCTACTCTACTCATACTATTTGTATTCTTTTGAAGAAGCGATTGAAAATATTCACTGGACTTAATTTACGATACAAGAAAAAAAGAGACTCATTGATTCTATGTTTCAGTCTTATGAAAAAAAGTATAGTTCGAAAATTTTTCCAGTGCATGAATACATTTTAGAAAATCTAGATAGAAAAATTTCTTTAAATCAATTGGCTTTTCTTTCTGGATTTTCCAATTTCCATTTTCACAGAATATTTAAAGAACTTCAGGGTGAACCAATTGCTACTCACCTAAAAAGATTGAGATTAGAAAAAGCGGCGTTTGAATTAAAGATATCAGAAATTCCGTTAAAAGAAATTTCGATTCAAGCTGGATTTGATTCTTATGAAGCATTTAGTAGAGCATTCAAAAAATTCTTTTTATTAAGCCCACAAGAGTTTAGAAAAAGAAATGCAATCTCTCAAAAACAAATTCATCACTTTAGTAATTTGCCAAAAGGAATTAAACTCAACGAAATTCATATTCGTAAAATTGATTCTGTAAAACTTGCCTTTCTAAGAAAATTAGGACCTTACGAAGATTTACCCGGACCAGATTTAAATTCAAAAGAATTCAAAATGCTACTTGAATTTGTAAAACTAAACCAAATGAATCCAAAAAATCATTTGATGATTGGAGTTTGTCAAGACGATCCAGAGATCACTAAATCCAATTTTGTTCGTTTTGATATTGGTTTTAGTATTACAAAAAAATGCAAATTACTGCCAGAAATGGGAATTCAAACTTTAAAAGGCGGAAATTATCTAGTGTGTAGATATAGAGGAGAATACAAAGGCTTAACTGAAATATATAATTTTCTATTATATGAATATTGTCCAAAGTATAAATATAAAATAACAAGTGATCCTCTTTTTGAAGTTTATATTTATGGATTTGAAAAAGAAATAGCTGATATTTTTATACCACTAAAAAAATGATTCTCCTGATTGAGTAGATGCAATTAAATATTCTGGAATTTCAATTTTTATCCTCCACTCCACTCTTAACATTCTGTTGAAATTATTATCACATATAATTTCTCTTATCAAAAATACTATACCATTCCTCACGATACAATCACTCAGAGTCTAGCCTAAGCAAATCTAAAAATCATAGTCAATCTTTAACTCTGAATCATTGAGAGTAGGTTTTCTCCAAAGTATTTCAAAGTTGTTTAGATAAACTTTTTTCCATTTCTAAATGTGGATGCGTTAAAAGAAAAAGAATGCTTACTCAAAGAAAACAAATCCATTCAATCATTCGATATTCGTAAATATAAGTGATAAGAACTCGTGCCACAAGATCAAAACGATGATTGTACTGGAATGGATAAACTGAGAAAAATAACGATTGCTTTTTACGATAATTAATAATAAATCTAAAATTGACAATCGGGAGAAATTTTATGCCAGTAGCATTAGAATTAGACTTTAAACAGTTAAAAACATTAATCGATCAATTAAACATAGAAGAGAAGAATGAACTTTCTAAATACCTAAATAATCTTACCCTATCAACTAGAATTAAAAAGCTACGTGCCTCTAATAAGAAAGTAAAAATATCTGAACAAGAAATTATGAGTGTGGTGAAAGAAGTAAAAAGAAAAAAAGCAAAATGAAAATTTTCATTGATACAAATATTTGGATTAGTTATTTCCTATCTAGATCCTTTGGGAATCTAGATTCAATTTTCGCTAAGAAAGATATTGAGATATTTACTTGTATTGAGCAAATGGATGAACTGGAAAGAGTATTAAGATACCCCAAACTAAAGAATTATTTCCCTGAAGATGTAATCGCAGATTTATTACTTTTTTTTTCAGAAAAATGCACATTAGTTGCCATTCAAAGAATTGTGCAAGAGTGTAATGATCCTGAAGATAATTATATTTTAGATATTGGTATACAACACAATCTAAACTATATCATAACCGGTGATTCGGATTTACTCTCCATGCATCCTTTCCATAAACTTTCTATTCTAAAGATTCAAAATTTTTTACATTTAATAGAATGAGTATATTTCATTTTAAATCCATTTAACTCGTAGTCGAACAAAAAGAAATAGTTCAAAAACTGTTAGAGATTGTAGATGCGATAGAGGAAACATACAGGGTAAATTTATAGCAGGTGCTAGAACAGTTTCAAGCTGAAAGGGAGACGTAGACATGAAAAACCAAAGAGTATCTTATAGCTGGTATGCAGTAAAAGAAATTGCAATGTATGTTTTTAAAAATTACGAATTTGAAATATTCTGGATAAAAAAAACTTGAGGATATTTAGAAGAAAATTTAAAAGCAACCAAAAACGGAAAAATGTTTGAAGCTCTCGACAATGATTCATCAGAAATTCCAAAGGAAGCTTTTCTTTGGATTCTTGCTTTATATAGTCTCTATTTTGAATTTAAAATCAGCATAGATTATGAAAGCTATGATACACTGCCTCCAATGGATGATTTTTTTGAATCAGAAGAAATTTACCAAGAGGAATTAAACCGGATTGATTACAAAGAAAAACTTACGGGAGATATTGAGAAATTTCAGAAAATATTCAGAAAGCTTTTGGTAAAAACCTATCCTGATGATTTGGATAAACTCTCATTTTTTTTAAACTTAGATGTCTGTTGGTCAGAAGAAGAATTTATACAATTTTATACAGAGATGAATGAATCTGAAATCACAAATACCAACGATTTTTGTTTGGTTCGAGATGAAAAATACAATAAATATCTAAATACTGTATCCATCCAAAATTTAGAAGAGAGTAAAATGATGGATGGACTTGCTTTTGTTGGAGAGTTATGAAATTTAGATTGTGATTGTGGTAGATCTTACTCGACAAAGAACCACTAAATCATATTCCCATTTCCTTTCTAGCGACTAACCTCCAACTTTCTCACTAATCTTCCCTATTCCATCTTAAAAGTTGATGACGAAAGAGCAAAGATAGATTGCGAATCTTTCAGACATTGATGTTTATAACTAAACAGGGAATTTTTTTCTATAAAACAAAAACATCACTAGCATAATACCATGGAATTAACAAGTATTATCCGCTAAAATAAAAAGAAAATCAAAAAGAATTAAAATGAATTGCGAAGAAAAAAATAATTTTTATATTGAAAACAATAATATACAAAGGATTTTTCAAAAATGGAAGAAATTAAATTTGAGAATAGTATGGCACAAGTAAAATATAATAAAGATTTAAAAATTGTTGAAGTGCATTGGAAAAAATCGACCGTAGATGAATTTAAATTTCAAGAAGTTTTAAACAATGGATTAAAAGAACTATTAGAAAACACAACAAATAAATGGTTAGCGAATACGAGTCTACTCGGTGTTATCCCCCAGAGAACTGCTGAATGGGTAGAAAAAGAATGGTTCCCCAATGTTTTAAAAACTGTAAAGAAAATTAAAATGGCAATTATAGTCCCAGAAAGTATGATTACAAAAATGAGTATAGATAAAACAATCAAGACAGATGTTTTAGAGCAGCAATATTTTGAAAATTTAGACGAAGCAAGGAATTGGCTGAAAGGATAAAATTAAGGAGATTAAAAATAGACTAAAATTTTTTTTGTGTATATTGTTCAAATATACTAATAATTTTATAACTCTTGCTCCTATTTACAAAATAGAGGCAAGAGATTTAACAATAATAGGTTAAAGTATAAGACAATTATTACAAGTTTTTATCCAATAATTCGGTGGAGTAATTCAATAAAAAAGAACGGATAAGGGAATAGAATAATCAACAAACCTATCAGAATTCATAAAAAAGCAAAAGGAGGATACTAAGTCATTGGCAATAGAGCCAATCAGCCAAGTCATATAAATTTTTCTTTGGAAGGTAACCTCTGATTTTAACTCATTCGACCACAATCCAAAATAAATTCTAATACAAGTAAAAGATAAATTTTTTAAATCTAGCGGATATCGCTAATTTTCATTCAATTCTTTCAAAATTGTCTCCTATTTTTTCCATAACCTAAAAGCTTTTCTACCTCATCTATTTTCTGTATCAACTCTCCACATATCGCTTATCGGTGTTCATCCGTGGTTAATCTTTTAAAAATCCCCTACTCCGGTAAAAACAGCTTCTTAATCTCAGGAAAATTTTTCTCCGCTTCAGATTCGCCTTTATCAATAATGTCTTTATAAAGGCTAAAATCAAATAAGTTAAAATCCTCTAAATGAAAGTGCAAAAATAAATCCATACGAGACACTTTCGCTTTTGTAATCTCACGACCCTCTAACATACTTGCTCTACCCATGATTTTTAAGATTGGCGGATACTTGATATATTCCCATAAACTTCTAAGTAAAGATTTATTCGAAATGGATTTATCATCGAAGAGTTGATAAAAAGTTTTATCTTTTAAAGGAGAAACATTCACACTTAAAATTTTATCTGCTCCTTTTCTTCGAATCAAATCATCTGGCACATTGTTTAAAACTCCTCCATCAATGAGAACTCTTTCCCCAATGCTAACAGGTGGGAATACAACCGGTAGACTCATTGTGCAAAGAAGAGCCTCCCAAAAGGGTCCTTTGTCAAATACATACTCTTCCCCTGCATGTAAATCGATGGCCGACGTTACAAAGGGGATCTTAGAATCTTCTAATCTCTCATCTCCAAATATTTCTTTGAGCATTGCTTTCATTTTACGACCTTTGTAAAAGGAAATGAGTGGAATGGTTGGATCAAAGGGAGTATCTAAACCACCAAAATATTTTTTTACAAAATTCTCTATATTTTCTGCGCTCTCCCCTCTTGCATAGAGTGCTCCAATGACTGCTCCCATGGAAGAGCCAGATACATAATCAAATTGAATTTTATTTCGTTCTAAAACTTTTAGAAGTCCTACATGCGCAAGTGCTCTAGCTCCTCCGCCGCCTAACGTAAGCCCACGAGTCCTAGCCATAATAGAACGAGCCATAAATTCTCGATTTGTATAGACTTTTTCTTTTTCTACATCCGCTCTATAAGATATTGATTTTTCCTGAAAATAACGAATTGCTCTCCCCTCATAATTGCGCAGTGAGTTTCTTAGATATTGAAATGTATTTATTTTCTCAGTCCAACCTGATTCGATGGATTGCTCATAAAATAAAATATAATCCGCTTGAATTAGTATGTTTTCAAATTCATAGATCTTATCAGGAGTCTTAAATAAAACATGTATCACAGGAGATTTAGATCTGAGATCACTCAACTTGATAATCATTTTCTCCCGAGAAAGTCCAATAAATTCCTCAGTGGAGATCATTCGTGTTTTCCCGACAATCACCTCTTCACATACACTCGCAACCTTTCTAACTTCTTCTGAAAATTTTTCGCCGATCCCCATTTGCACATGAGCTATGAGTCTTCTAGGCATAGATGAAGATTTCGATACAATTAGGTTATCACGAAATCGCTCAGAGACAAAGGAAATCAAATTTCTAGAAAGGTTTCGATCTGTTTCAGCTAAATCTAAAAATAAATCTCCTTTTAATTCATATAAAAGACAATCCATAGAGGCGGAAGCTGTGCTTGAGTGTTGCATTTTTGTAATCACACTCACTTCTCCCAAAATTTCTTGCGGTCCTAGGTAAATGGATTTTTGATTATTCACCCGAACTAAAACTTCACCATAGCGAATGATAAAAAGACTTTCTGAGATCTCCCCTTGGAAATAAATAATGTCTTTATTGTGAAATTTTTTTTCAGAGAGGCTGAGTGCAATCTTACGCAATGTCTTAGATTGCACGCCTTCAAAAAGTTTTAATTTTTTTAAAAAACGAATTCGAAACTCAATAGGACTCATAGGCATATTTATTATTTATATCGAATTATACAGAACTCAATAAATAATTTTTCTTTTAGTAAATTTATTTCATGCAAATAAAAAACGAGCCTAAGGACTCCTGAGAAATTATCGTATCTCTTACAAGCGGATGCTATTTCTTTCCGAAAATGCTCTAAACCAATTCAAATCGAATTCTATTATCAGTGGGAATCTTTTCTTTTTTCCCTCTTATTCGCACTTACTATTTCGATACAGTATTCGAAATACTGTTGATCTCACTCTAGAAATGAATTACATTTTTTTAAGTTTTCTTTTTTTTTAATTGATTGTTTCTTTTCTTCTATTAATTCATGCATTAGTGAATATTGAAAATTTAACATATAAATTAAAGTCAAGTGAACCGATAACAATAGAGCTTCATTCGCTAGATCCAGATACTCAGAAATTTATCTATTCTACACTCCTAGAAATTTTAAATTTTTACAACAAAGAGGATTTATTTACTGCCATCTATACCGCTTTATTTGAATCTACGATGAACTGCGTGAAAGCAAATGCAAAGAAAGCTTTTTTCCAAGAAAAAGATCTAAAAGTTTACGATGAATTTGATTTTAGAAGCGGAACCAAACTATTCAAAAAACAGGTGAATGATAATAATCTTCCCTATTATTGTAGCCTTGCCAAAAAACTTGGACTTACAATTACAATTAACTTTATACATTCAGTCAAAGGCTTAAAAGTAGAAATCTTAAATAACGGACATCTTTTCAAAGAAGAAGAAAATCGAATTCGAACCAAACTGGCTCTCGGTCAAAAATACGTTAACATTGTAGAATACCACAAAGATAATTCCGATAAAACCGAAGGAGAAGGTCTTGGACTAGTCGTTAGTATCCTAATGCTAAAAGAAGCTGGGATTCCAATCAGTGACTTTAGAATTGGTTGCAAAAATGGCGTTACACGAACTAGAATCGAAGTCCCATTTACTTCCAGTTATATCAGCGAAAGACAAAAATATAAAATGGAGTTTGATAGACAAAGCTTCTAAGCATTCGGGAATTCTTCTTTCCCATCTGCATGTTTTGCAAACCGTCCCTTCTTTCGATCGTGCACAGGCTCTGAACTAGTCCAAGACCAACCTCCAAAATGAGTTGCTTGAAAATCATTAAAAGCATCTTGGATTTCTTGTCTTGTATTCATCACAAACGGTCCATATTGAACAACTGGTTCTCCAATTGGTTTTGCTTGCAAGAGAAGTAGTTGTGCTTCCCCTTCACCGTTTTCCAACAATACATCTTGATCTGAAATTAAATCAATATTATTATACGGCATAACAGTATTAGCCGCAACGGATAAACTTTTCCCACGGAAAAAATAAAGCATTCGATTCACCGAGGAATTAGAAGCGGGTAATGTCCATTTGGCTCCACTTTCTAATCGAATGATCCAAATCGCAACTTGGTTTTTAGGATCAGCTGCCCAAGAATCAGGCGGAGGACTCGGAGCTTTCATTCCACCGAGTGAGCCTGCAATGATTTCCACTTCGATCTTTTTTCCATCTGTATCTTTTGCTGTGTATCTAGGAATCGATTCATTCCAAAGCATGGTAAAATGTGGTTTTACAAACTTATTCACACGAGGGAGATTTAACCAAATCTGAAAGAGTTCTAGTTTATTTTCTTCGTCTTCTTTTATCAGTGGAAACATTTCAGAATGTTGAACTCCAGCACCGGCTGTCATCCATTGCACATCGCCTGCCGAATAACGTCCAGAGGCACCCATAGAATCAGAATGATCTACAAATCCAGATCTTACAACAGTAACTGTTTCAAATCCTCTATGCGGGTGATTGGGAAAACCTGGAATTTTTTCTCCATGATACATTCTAAATCCATCTTTTACCTCAAAATCCATTCCAATATTTCTGCCTTGCAAGTATTGATTCGCAGGTCCCATAGAAGAATTTCCTTTCGGATAGTAATCTTCATGATGCACACAAAATAAAAATGGATCCCTCGTCTCCCATTGAAATCCCATTTTTGATATACCTTTGATCGGATTTTGAGCCATGTTCCAATTCTCCTTACCAAATAATTTTGAAAGATTAAAATACTTTATTAAACCTGTCGGAATTCCTATCGCTAAAATTCCAAGAACTGCTTTTTTTAGAAATGATTTTCTAGAATCAGTCTGTTGCGAAATGTTAAAGAATTAAAAGTCAGCCTTTAAAAATAAATG
>DAORDH010000017.1:0-80566 GCA_035345875.1 Leptospiraceae bacterium
ATTTTTTATTAAAATCTATTCTGTAAACCCTTTTTCTTATTTCGCAACAGACTGTCTATCGATCGAACCAAGCCTAGCTAAGGCTTTGAAGTTGGATACAAATGGATTTTTGAAAATGGACTCTCTCTAGGATTTAAAATAAGTCAACTCAAACCTTAAAATCATTCTCTAGATCAAAACAATCTTCTCATTGATACAACAAGGCAAATCCTTTTATAAGATTCCATATTAAATGGCTAGAATCAAGCAAAGTCGGATGCAAAAAACTCTCTTCTTTATTTCTATTGAAAATAGTTTTGAATCAAATTGTATGAATTCAATTCTACTAGGATGATTTTAAAATAATACTATCTGTTTAATGTCAAAAGAAATTTCAACTATCGTTAGATAATTCCTTCAAAGGCTTCTTTGACATCCTTATTTGTAATTTTAGTTGTGAGATAATTTTCAATCGTAGTTCGAACGGAAGAATGTCTGAGTCTATCTTGCACTTTGTTTACATCTTTCAATCGATCCATTAAAATTCTACCACAAGTATGACGAGTCATATGTGGATTAATTCTTTTTCCTAAAATAGAAAGACCTGCTTTTTCAATTAAAACATACATCTGTCTTCGAGTAAATTTCATGATTTCCTCTTTGTTTTCATTTAAGCGCTTAGGTTTTTTATTTCTCTCGAATAAATATTCTTTTCCTTTGAAAACAGTTTGAATTTCCTGAATCAAATCTTTCGGAATTCCTTTTACAAGTCCTTCTTTATTTCCCTTTCCTACTACATAAATATTATAATCCGATTTATCAGCAGATAGCATTACATCCGATTGACGAATATTAATCATCTCAGAAATTCTAAGACCTGATATAACCAAGAAGCGAATCATCAAGCTAGTGCGAATGTCTGATTCATCGACTAACGCTTGCAATTCTTCAATTGTCATTGCCTTAATTTGTCGAGTGGTTTTTGGAAGTTTTATTTTTCTAAAAAATAATTCAAAGGCAACTTTCTCTTCCATCGTCATTTTGAAAGTTTTAGAAACAGACTTTTTTATAGCAGATTTATAACCATGCAGAGTGGAAGCTCTATTTTTCCTACCATACTTATTTTTATCTTTTAGTAAATGATCAAAAAAATCCTTTATAGTACTTGTCGATACTACAAGAGAATTACCTTGGCTATCCACATTATTTTCCTGTGCCCAAAGGTTAAATTGCTTAATGTGCGCATCTAGAGTTATATTCCCAACTAATTTCAGAGAATATATACCGATTTGTTCCGGCTTTGTAATGACTAGGGAATCCATGCTTTCAAATCGAGAATCGACTTTCCTTTCTCATTCATAAAGTTTTTTTTGTCGATAGTTAGAATGTGAGAGTTCTTTTTTGTTTACTTCTTTCTTTTACTGTTTATGCAGAGCAGAACCCTTGGGGGCTCTCCCTTTTTGAAAGGATCTTAAACAGAAAGCATATAAGCCATATCGTTATGGAATCTAGACCCGATCACTTTAGAGTAACATTAATAACATCCGATCGATTTCCTTATAATTACAAATCTGTTTCCTATCCATTTTTTATTCGATTTAAAGAGGCAGCTAAAGCAAGAGAGGTTGCAAAATCAATAGATGAACATTTAGAAAAAGGCTATGAAATGAGGATTTTTTTGAAAGGCTCTGAAATCGTCTCCTACAAACTGCTTGGAAATGATTCTCAATGAGTATTTAAAAAGTTTTTTTATAGGCAAATGCTTGCAAGAAACAAAGGAAATGAAACATTGATCATTAAACTATTTTATGGTCAGCCAGTCTCCAATCCGCACACAAGAAGAATTAGAATCTGAGAGAAGATTTAGTTTATTTTCATTTTATACACAATGGGCAGTTTTTTGTTTATTCTTAATTTATAAATTTGATCTCAACATTTTTGTTATTCTATCTAGTTTATCTTTTACTGCTTTCCGTTTTTTAGCAATTCTACCAAGTCAAAAAAATTCTAAACGAATCTATTTACTAAATCATTTAGCTAGCCTCTCCCTAATTTGTTTTTTCACATTTTTTTTTAGCGCCGCTATTAAAAATGAATCTAACGTCTTTCTAGATTGGCAGCTTTACTATATTGCTCTATCTTTCACAGTCATACACGAATCAATGAGAGTGCATAGATATTCCTATCTTTTCTTGAGCGGTATATCTCTATTAATCTACACTGGTATTGTTTTTTCCGTTCCAGAATTAGCTAATTTAGATATCACTTATAAATTAATAATTCCATATTTATTTATAACATACTGTGCCTCGCTTGGTTTTTTTATCAATCGTTCCAGAAGAGAGGCAATACGTTATTATGTAGATTTACTCCAAGAAAAAATCGCAATGACGAAAGACATGGCTCTTGCGAGAAATGTTCATGAATCGTTATTTCCTAAGATTACAACGATCAAAGGATTGAAGTTTACTGTATTTCGAAAGTCGCACAATCAAATAGGGGGAGACTTTTATGACTTTGTGCAACTTCGCGAAGGCAACATTGGAATCTTTATAACCGATGTGGCTGGACATGGGTATTCCTCTGCAATGGTAGCCGCAATGATTAAAGTCATGGTCTCTACTCTACCCTACTTTTTAAAATTAGATCCAAGCGGTTTACTCAGTTTTTTAGATAAAAAAATCTCAGGTGAATTTAATAGTCATCATGCGACAGCACTCTATCTTTTTATAGATTTTCAAAATAAAAAGTTTCTACTCGCGAATGCTGGTCATCCCTATTTCATCTACGCAAAAAAAGGAGAGGATTTCAAAGAGATCGAAACCTTTGGAACTTTACTCGGATTTGGTCTGCAGGATCCAGTTGCAGCCACGCAAGAGTTTAATTATGAATCCGGGGATCGTTTTTTGATTTATACAGATGGATTAATTGAAGGTGTTAACTCTAAAGATGAGTTGCTTGAATCCTCTGGTCTTTTGAGAATATTAAATAAACACAAATCTCAGAAAAGCCTAAATGAATTTAAAGACTTTGTTATTTCTGATATCCACTCATTTTATGGAAAAACAGAATTCAATGATGATGCCATGCTACTTGCTTTTGAAATTGAATGAAAAAATTGATAAACCAATTTAAATGATTTAAATTCAAAATCCGAGTTTAATTTTAAATCTGAGCCTCGGAGGATCGACTTCTACAATGAATCTAATTTACAAATTCTACTATTCTACAAAACATGAAAAACATAAGAGGAAATTATGGAATTTAAATATCTTAAAATTAACAAGCAAAACAGAATTGCAACAATAGAAATCTCTCGACCAGAAGCGTTAAACGCATTAAATAGAGACCTCCTATTAGAATTAGAATCTTCGATTGCCCATTTAGAAGAAGACAAAACAACTAGAGTAGCAATCATTACTGGTGCAGGAAAGGCATTTGTTGCTGGTGCTGACATTGCGGCAATGAAAGAATATGATTATGAAAAAGCTTACGAATTTGGCGGAACAGGACAAGTTGTATTTACTCATATCGAAAGATCGCCTATCGTTTCTATAGCAGCGATCAATGGATTTGCACTTGGTGGAGGATTAGAACTAGCAATTGCTTGTGATATTCGTATTGCTTCCAAAAATGCAAAGCTGGGTTTACCTGAAGTTGGACTAGGACTTATTCCTGGGTTTGGAGGAACACAGAGATTACCAAGATTAATTGGTACTGGTCTTGCTAAAGAAATTATATTCACCGCTGACATGATTCCAGCAGAAGAGGCCTATCGTATTGGACTTGTAAATAAACTAGTTGAACCGACAGACTTACTCACAACTGCAAACACAATGGCAAACTCTATTTGCTCTAGAGGATCGCATGCTATTCGAGAAGCAAAAAGAGTAATTTGGGAAGGTTTAGAAACTACACAAGACGAAGGAATGAAATTAGAACAAAAGGCTTTTGGAAATATCTTCAACGATAAAGAAACGCATGAAGGCTTAAGTGCATTTCTAGAGAAAAGAAAGCCAAATTTTTAGATAAATGAACGCAAGTCCGACGTAAAAGAAAAATTAAAAGTTTTCCACCGATAAAAGATACGATAATTCAAAATTATCCATCGTGTCGTCATCGATCAGTTATCGGTGCGATGCGGTGTGGATTCGACAAGCTCATCAACCAAGCGTTGTCGAACAGTGCATCGGTGGTGAAAATATTTTTACATCCAACTAACGTTAAATTATATGCTGCTTTCTAAATTTAGTCTTTATTCTCTAATGTTTCAGCAATGATTTTTACTTTCTGTTCAAGTTCATTTATCTTTGATAGAATACTTTGAACAGAATTTGATTGCTCTTTAGTAGTTGCGCTAATTTCTTCTGTAGAGGATGCAGAATCTTGAATCACAGTAAGAATCTTTCTTGAGTTCTCAATTGAATTTACTTTCAATTCTTCCATAGACTCGATTTCGGAAAGTAGCGTTTCATTATTCCTTGCAACTTCTGATACTGTTTTTTCAATTTCATTGAATGTCTGGACTGTTTGATTCATATCAGCTTCAGAAGACTTGAGTAAAGATTCAGCCTCTAACATCTGCTGTTTGGCTGAATGAATAAATCGATTGATTTCTGTGACAATAGTAGAAATTTCTTTCGTTGATCTGGAAGATTCATCTGCTAATTTTCCTACTTCAGAAGCAACAACGGCAAAGCCTTTACCACTATCTCCCGCTCTAGCTGCCTCAATCGAAGCGTTAAGCGATAAAAGATGAGTTTGATCTGCAATCGATTTAATTTTTTCTATAATAGAAGCAACATCTCTCGATCTAGCAGATAAATCATTGATAGCATCATTTACATGCTTCGTTGCTTCTTGATTTCTATTAAAAGTATCCTTTAGATTTTGAATTTGTTTTAATCCTAAAAGATTTTCCTTTTTCATTTCTTTGGATTTCTCTATTAAAATATTTGCAGTTTGAAGCGTAGCATTGATCCGATCTCCTAACTTCAAAGAAGAATCCACTGTATTATCCGCAAGCTCTGTCTGTTTACTTGCACCCTCTGCGATGTATTCCAGAGAGTTAGATACTTCATTTGTGCTGTTGACTATATCATTGTAAGATTCTCTTACAGAGGAAGTAACTTGACTTAAATCTTGAATCATATTTCGAATTACTTTGTCTTTTCCTTCTAATTGTTCTTCACTGTATTTTGCAAGCGCCCTATTCTGATAAAAATTTTCTAGGACTCTCTGCCTAAAAGTATATGCCCAAAAACAAGAAATCACAACTTGAAAAATTGCAACAGCATAATGAAAAAAAGCTTTAGTGAAGCTGATATAGGAATCCTCAAAAAAATACATTTGCCATCCAGCGTTATGTAGCAAGATAAAAGTTAGATGTTGTGCAGATACATAGATTGCCATTGGAACAATACTCAACCAGTCCATGTATATAATCATAATTGCAGTGGACGTAAAAAAGAAAAAATGCATTTCCGCCAATCCATGCATCTGATAGATATGAAGCATCATAAAGGTTTGAATCACGATGCCCGCATTAGATCTTGCAAAGCGTGTATCTGGATAAAGCTTCACAACAAGATAATAGGCTAGAACTGCAGGAACAGCTACGCCTATCGTTACAAGCCATGTATCAGAATAAAAAACGAGTATAAAAGATAAGAGTAGATGAAATAAAATCATGGCTTGCATGATCTTCTCTGCTTTCCTGTAAACAGGAAGCATAGCTTCATTCAACTCTTCTTTGGTTACAGTCTGTTTAATTTTCTCAATATCAAGTTTAAGCATACTTTAAAAAATGGAAAATAGATCGTCTAAAAATTCAATTCTAATTTGATTCAAACCCTCTGATGGCAATTGACATCCGTATGCTATTTTAGCATATACAGGAAGATCCTCTAATTTCTCTTCGCGTAACAAGGACTGAAGAGCAAGTCTCGCGTATTCAGATGATTTAAGGGAACAGTATCTTGATTTGTTATAATTTCCACGATAATATAAATTCCCTTTCTTGTCTAAAATGACTGCCTGTGGCGTTGAATAAACCCCATAACGATCCGCAATTTCTCCTGTTTTATCTTCGACATAAGGTAAGTTTAAATCCATCCTTTTAAATTTTTCCAGAGCATTTTCTTTTTCTATCTGCAAAACAATGGCAAAGTCCACTTTATCAGAATAATTCAAAACCAAGGCTTTAAAATGTTCTAAATTAAAACGAGAACAAGGGCAATGCGGATTAAAAAAATGAATTAAAAGCGGTTTGTCTCTTACTGAAAGAATTGGATTCGGCGGAACAATAGTAGATCCAATTGGAATATTTTCATAATTTGTAGGAATAGGAGTTGGAAGTGAATAGCGTGTATCCTCTACATAAATGACATAGGCAGAAATACTCGCTAAGAACAAAAGACTTAGAATCACAAATATTCGCTTTATCATACGTTGATAGATTGCGTTAGCCGCGATGGAATTAAAAATGTATATGGATGTCTAGCTTTGTTTTTAGACAGGATCTCTTTTTCAATCTCAGCTAATTCCTTTTGGAAATTCTTTAAAGGTTTTTCTTTTAGAGAGTCTTTAAACCAATAGAAAGGATACTCTCCCAATTTCGTAAAATAAATAGCACCAAGTGTATAGCCTAAATTCAATTGTAGAGATGCGATGTCTAGGGTAGGTAACATTTTAATCCAGTCTTTTTCTGTATAACTTTGATTTGCCTTGGGAGCTTCTTCATAAAGCGCTAGCGGCACTTGCGGCGCATAAATCATTAAATCTTTCTGTGGGAAGTTAACGGATGAGTGACCAGCACTAGCAGTAAAAATGATTTGCGTGGTAGCTAATACCAAATAATCTAAAGTCTCTAATTTACCATTTCCATCTTCTCCAAATCCTTTCACTCTTCCACCTGATAAAGAAGAAATTTCACCCGCCCAAAGTTGAAGCTCATAATCTTTCTTTATATCAATAGGGCTCAAGTAAAATTTCTCCAAATAAGATCTGACCCATTTTTCAATTGCTCCCCAAACCATTAAACCATCGTCTCGGTATGGATAGTATTCTAAAACCGCACTATTCTCTACATTTCTTTTTCTAAGAGAAACCGGAAAGAAAGAATCATTGAATTTTAAATCTAATACTGACTCGACCGCTACTCCCGCATCTGATGCGATAGTTCCAGAGAGTAGATAGTCTACTCCACCACCGGGTGCAATTAACTTTGCTTTAGCGAGGTAATTAATAAAAATAGTCCCTTGAAAATGAGGAACTATAAGTCGATAGAGAGGATGTCTATTTGATAATTGTCTATAGGTTGCGACAACAATAGGCTCTAAAAACAAATGTGTCCTTGCTAGATGCGTTACTAACTCATGATGATTTCCATCTGCTGAATTTATTACAGCCTTTGCCATTTTCCAAGCCCACTCAGAGGATTTAGGTGTAAATATCGGATATTTCTTTGGATCTTGCCCACATTGAATTGCAATCGGTCTTAGCTTCTTCTCAGTTTTATCTATAGCAAATAACGCCATTGGCGCATAACAAAACTTTTCCCCATTAGGCTGGTAACCGTTTTCCAAATGTTCAAGCGCTTTATAGTTTGTTATAAAAAGTCTTTTTTCTCGAATTGCCGATTGAATGGAATCGTTTTTAAATAAAGGTAAACTTTTAAATAGTGAATCAGTAAAAGGAAAATTTTTTGGAATTTTATCTAAACCCTCGATTACAGTAGGATTCCAACCTGCCACGCGCATAATCGCAAAGTTTTCATCTGATTGAAAATCAATATCTTGTTTGGGAATAGGAATAGTTCCAAACAAATCATTGTATTCTCCCAAATCAATTCCCTCACCGGGTTTCAGGAACTTTACAATATAAGTTCCTCCAGCTACAAAAAAATTGGTCGGATCTCCCGAAAAAAGCAGACCTAATAATCGAAAGAGCATTTTGATTCTAAAAATTTCTGGAATAAAAAATTTCTTAAAATTCCAAGCTGTCTTTTCCCTAGCGGCTATTGCATTTTTTACAAGTGCAACACCTACTTGCAATAGTTTAAAGACCCAAATGACAGAAGGATATTCCGATTTAGGTAAACCATCTACAATGGCGAGAGGCGGAATAATATTATAGTTGTATCTATACTCGCTTCTCTTTTTTTCTAAATCTTTATTTCTACATTTTAAATCTTTCTCATTTTGAGGAAGGCAAATCTTTGTTATCCACATAATCGATTCCTTTATAAACTAGTCTTGATCTAACACGATTTTGCCTTTTAGACCAGAAGGCATCATAACACCAAAGAAAAATGACTGTTTGTATTTCGCATCTTTCTCCGGTTCAAATCTAGCTCTTGCATAAAAAGAAGCAATCGCAGTGCGAAGATACATAAGTGCAAAAGGCATGCCCATGCAACTTCTAGGTCCACGACCAAAAGGGAAAAAATAATCACTTCCATAGGGATTACATTTTATAACATCTGACGTCCAACGTTCTGGTTTAAATGCAAGCGCATCTTCCCAGTGCTCTTCGGTTCTATGTAAGAAATAATTGGAAAGAATGATTGGAGTATTTGTTGGAATTTTATATTCTCTATCTTTTTGTTTATCTTTTAAAAATAATACTTGCGTAGTCGAACTATTTCGACTGTAAAAAGGAACTGGGGGAAGAAGACGCATTGTTTCTCGTATTACTTTTTCTAAAAATTCCATTTTATCTAAATCAGCGAAACGAATTTCTTTGTTTTTGCAGATTGATTTAATTTCCTGCTTTAATTTTTCTTCATACTTTTTATTTTCAGGCTGGCTCAAAAGCCATACGACAGTTGCAAAGTTACTAGTAACAGAATATACACCACCATAAAAAATGTCGGCAGTATTTGCAGTGAGTGCTACATCTGATAAATTCGCTCCCTTTCCAGAAGTCCATTGAATGAGATCTAAAGCATTTGGATTTAGTTCATTCTCTGATGTAGAAATTAATTTTTCAAAGTAACCCAACCATTTTTTTCTTTTTAAATAAAAGAAGGGATTTAAAACAAATGAAAGTATAAAAGGATTTACAAGACGCTTCGAGCCTGTCTTTCCAAGCGAAACAAAAAGCTTATAAATACAGTCAGGAAAATATTTTCCTGCAATAGCCAAAGAAAAAGAATCAAAAGAAACTTTCTGGAAAGTTTCTGTCAAATCAAGACTCTTGCTTCTAGACTTTGCAGCTAACGCAAGAATTGTAGTAGACATTCCTGAACTCAAAATTTCTGGTTGTTTTGTTAACCAATCCTGAAACCAGTCGGAACTGAAAGGATTCTTTGCTCGCATATTTTGCCATTGAGGCTGGTTCGCCAGAAAGGGAGTGTATTTTGTAATAACAGGATTTAATTGTTTGAGGGGAGAGTCTTTGTGAAAATTTTCCCAATTCGAATCCAAAACTTCTCTAAAAAAATCAGGGGAATTGATCACCAACTGAGGATTGGATAAAAACCAAAGGACGTAAATTTTTCCATAGTTCTGCGCCAAGCCAGAAGTAACTTCCCATGGATTTTGTCCTAATAATAGATTTAAATTTCCAAGTGGGAAACTAGGTGTAGGTCCCGGAAATATTTCGAACTTAGTCATTTTATCCTTATAAACGAATGCGAACACTTTTTGCAAAAAACTCATTACAACCTCAACCTTTAAATCAAAAACTTTCTCAAATTTTTTTTCAATACTATATTTCTAAAATTTTTTCTTCCTGCCGAGAAAGCTGAAAGATTTTTAAATTAGTTTCCTATTTATTGAAAATAGTTATAGTTACTACTGATACAATTCAGTCAATGCATAATGAAAAGAAAATTAGAAATTCAAATATATAAAGAATTTCATCGATCAAATTGGAAATGACTTACGCTTCAAAAGAATTTTAAAAAATTAACTTTAAATTTTTTTTCTTTCTAACTGAGCCACTTTACGCAAAATTTATAAATCTAGGAATAAACGATGAGTTTTATAATATTAGAGAATACTAATGATCTAACAAAATCTATAGCCTGCGATAGCTCGGCTGTTGGAAAGCTTATGAAGCGATGGGAGGACAACCCTCCGCTCCTTCTCTCTCGCAATGCCCAAACCTATTGTCATTTTTTAATGACAATAGGAGCAAACCTCGTTTCACTGCTTGGTTCACTTTGCTTAAGGTGAGTTACCGACAGAAAGTTCAATTCCTCTAGGAGATCAAATAGTTTTCAAAAAATGAATTGTAACTTTTAAACTAACACTTGCAATATCTATTAGAGGGAAAATAATGAAACATTTAATTTTAATGATATTTGCGTTAGCTACTTGCGGAAAAAAGGAAGAACAAAACTTACAAACTAAGGGATCTATTCTTTTTGCTGTAGGAAATGTAACAGTAGTATCTAACGGTAATAAAAATTCTGCAAAAAAGGGAACTCCTATTTCAGAAGGAGATACAATTCTAACAGATTCTAAGTCTACGGTAATAGTAGAATTTTCAGACAATGCTGGAACAATTGAAATTCAAGAAAACTCTGAATTTACAGTTAAAGAATTCAATGAGAAAAACCAAGAACTTGTATCTAAAAGTGGAAGTTTCTGGTTGAATGCTAAAAAACTAAAAAAAGATACAAATTTCAACGTGATTATGCCTACATCAGTAGCTGGAATTAGAGGAACAAAGCTTTACTCGTTTGAAAATAAAGAATTGGGGATAACAGGAGTTTGCCACTGTCAAGGTGCGGTTGAATTCAAAGAGAACTCATCCAATTATACAGGCAGTCATGATAGTGATTTTTTAGTTTTAACAAAGGCTGGTAAGACAATCGTGATTACTCCGGAAGATTTTCAAAAAATGGGTTACCAAGGTAGTGATGACAATCACCAACACAGTAGTCTAGAGAATAGTCCACTTGGTAAAAAAGCTAATCTAGATTCAGAAGCTCACCGAAAAGTTTTAGAAATTGCAGATAAAAAATGGAAAGAGAAATAAAAGAATAAATTAAAATAAAAAATGCCACCCTTAACAAAGAGTGGCATTCTGAAATTCTTACAGATTGTTTTGTAAATCTTAAACGATAAACAACATCTCACCGTAAGTTGGAATTGGCCAATAAGTAGAATCAACGATCAATTCTAATTTATCAGCTGCTTCTCTCACTAAATTCATCTTTGGAATCACTGAATCTCTGAAGTGTTGCGCATGTTTTAATACATCTGCATCTTCATGATCTAACGCTTTTTCTAAATCATCTAATTTAGCTTTTAGAGTTTCATTGAGACTAGCAATTGTCTTTAATGTTTCAATTTGTCCTTTCACAGCACCATCACCTAGAACAGACTTAGTATCAGCAATAGCTCTTGCTAAATCACCTTGGTATTTGAGAGTAGCTGGAAGAATTTGTGTTCTACCCATACTTAAAGTACACTGACCTTCTTGGTTGATTACTTTATTGTAACCTTCTAGAATAATCGCATAACGGCTTTCTACTTCTCTTGCACTTAGAACTTTGTATTTTTCAAATACGGCAATGTTCTCAGGCTTAATCATAGAAGGTAGAGCATCTACCAATGTTTTGAAATTTGGTAAACCGCGTTTAGCAGCTTCGTTTTTCCATTCATCAGTGTAGTTATCACCATTGAATATAATACGTTTATGCTTTTTGATATTCGCAGTTAAAACTTTTTGAACACCTTGCTCGAGTGTTGAACCAGCTTTGATTTCATTTTCTAACTCGGTAGCCATTTCATCTAACGCCTCAGCAACAAATGTATTGAGGAATGCATTTGGATAACCAAGAGAAAGAGAAGAAGGAACAGCACGGAATTCAAACTTATTTCCAGTAAAAGCAAACGGAGAAGTTCTATTTCTATCTGTTGTATCCTTTGGTAAAGATGGAAGAGTAGAAACACCAATTTCCATAAATCCACCTTTAGAAGATGTAGTTGCAGGACCTTTTTCGATTTGCTCGATGATGTCTGTCAACTGGCTTCCAAGAAAGATTGAGATAATCGCTGGAGGAGCTTCGTTCGCGCCAAGACGGTGGTCATTTCCTGCATTGGAAATCGCAACTCTTAAGAGGTCGCCATGCTTATCAACCGCTTTGATTGTAGCAACTAAGAAGAATAAGAATTGTGCATTGTCGTGTGGATTATCGCCTGGCTCAAGTAGGTTTTGTCCATCGTTAGATGACATTGACCAGTTGTTGTGTTTTCCAGAACCGTTTACACCTTTGAATGGTTTTTCATGGAGAAGACAAGCGAGTCCATGTTTACCTGCAACTTTACGGAGTGTATCCATTACGATTTGGTTATGGTCCATTGCTATGTTAGTTGTGCTAAAAATTGGAGCCATTTCATATTGAGCTGGAGCAACTTCATTGTGACGTGTTTTTGCGTTCACACCAAGAAGCCAAAGTTCTGCTTCTAATTCTTTCATGAATTCGAAAATTCTAGGTTTGATTGAACCAAAATAATGATCTTCCGATTCTTGCCCTTTTGCCGGTTTCGCTCCGAATAAAGTTCTACCAGTAAGGATTAAGTCCTGTCTCATGTTGTAGAAATTTCTATCAATACAGAAATACTCTTGCTCAGGACCTACAGTTGTAGTAACACGAGTAGCAGTTTTATTTCCAAAGAGTCTTAATACTCTAAGAGCTTGCTCAGATAAAGCATCCATAGAACGTAAAAGAGGAGTTTTCTTATCTAAAGCTTCTCCTGTATAAGAACAGAAGGCAGTCGGAATTACAAGGGTAGTTTCACGAATAAAAGCTGGAGAAGTAGCATCCCATGCTGTATAACCTCTTGCCTCGAATGTTGCTCTAATTCCACCAGAAGGGAATGAGGAAGCATCTGGTTCGCCTTTGATCAATTCCTTTCCACTGAACTCCATAATTACTTCGCCTACTTCTTGTGGGCTGATAAAGGAGTCATGCTTTTCTGCTGTTAAGCCAGTTAATGGGTGAAACCAGTGAGTATAGTGAGTTGCACCATTTTCCAATGCCCAATCTTTCATAGCATTGGCAACAATGTCAGCAATTTGCGGATCTAAAGGCTTACCTTCAAAAATTGTCTTTTTGAGAGATTTAAAAACATTTTTAGGTAATCTATCTTGCATTACCTTAATGCTAAATACTTTGCTTCCAAAGAGTTCTGGGACCGGAGTATCTGCAAAATCGTAACCAGAATCCTCTGGTATATAGTCTGTAATTCTAGAAATTGCTTCTTGTCTAGCAGTTCTGATATTCATAATTTTTCCTTAACCTTGTATTGTGATACTGTTTTCACTATTTTTCGATGTTCTATTTTTGAAAATGATATTTTAAAAATAGAAAGCCGAAATAATGGTATTCTATCTTAATTTTAAAGCAAATTTTATGCCACTTATTCGTATTTAGTAAATAGTTTAAGTAAAAATAGTGTTAAATGATTGTAGACTCAAGTAAAGCATTGTCTCAACAACAATTGACCGAGACTTAGAAGTAAAATTGAAACCTTGCTCCTTTCTATTGCGAAAAACCTTTTCACTCGAACTGAAATTAAAATCAATGTCCCCCGAGAAAGTAAATATCTTCATCTAGATTTTTACCTAATTTTTTGAGATAACGGCTTACATCCTTTATAAGATTTAGTATTTAGCAACTCATGTAGCGAATGAGTGAATATTGCTGTAAATCAGAACACAATCAAATCATTCTATTTGAGAGGAAGATAGAGTAAGCAATCCTATATAGATAAAAAATATCATAGAATTGCTTAGCAATCTTTAAAAAATAGTTGACCATGTAAAATCATTTCAACAAACTATTATAGTCATCTATTTATGATCTTAAGATCCATAAGTAAAAATTCAATTCAAGATATAGAAACATTATAGTGATTCATTTTCAATCAATAGAGAGGAGGCCTTAAATGGTTTGGAAAATCGCAAATGCAAAATCCCAATTCTCTGAATTAATCCATCAAGCCTGTGTTGAGCCACAGTTCATCTATAATAGAGAAAAACCTTCAGCAGTTGTTATAAGTTTCGAGGAATACAATCGACTTCGAAACCTAGATATACTCTACCACAAACCACCAAAGTGGGCAAATTTTGTATCGTATTCTGAGAAATTGATTCAGGAGACGGATTTGTCGGATGGACTAGAATTGCCAACCAGAGACGATAGAGAGATTGATGTATTTAATTGATACAAATATTGTTTCAGAGCTTTCTAAGCCAAAAGTAAACGAAGGAGTTAAGAAATGGATTTCTTTACAGGAGCAACTCTCTTTAAGTATAATTTCCTATCATGAATTGAGATATGGTATAAACAGGTTAAAACAGGAGCAAAAGAAAAAATTGGAAGCTTGGTGGAATGAATTTCTCGCTTTCTCTCCAGAATTCCTCCCAATAGACCTTAATATTTCAAATATTGCCAGTTTAATCCGCTCTAAATCTGAGAGTGAAGGAGTCAAAATGACTCTTGCCGACTCAATGATTGCAGCAACCGCCCTTCAACACAATAGAATACTAGTGACTAGAAATGTAAGTGACTTTGAAAAATGTGGTATCGGATTATTAAATCCATTTGAAATCATTTGAGAATTCAATAAAAACTGCTAATTATCATTGAATCCTCAAGATTCTTTCCTGTTTCTTTTATTATAAACTATTTGGTTGAAATAGAATCCAACTAAAGAGAACAAAAAGTAGCGAAACGACGGTAGCAAAAGATAAACCAAAACTTGGTGAGAGTGGTTCGCTTGCAGCATCTCCTTTTTCTTCTGTCATAAATGCAGAAACAGTCACTCTTAAGTAATAATAGATTGCAATTGCAGAGTTGATCACTCCCACAATGAGCAAGAATCGATTGATAAACTGATCTGATTCAGCCATTTTTTGAAATAAAAACAACTTAGTCCAAAATCCACCTAATGGTGGAATACCACCTAACGAAAAGAAAATAGCCAAAAGCCCTACTGATGTAAGAGGTTTTTTAGATACCAAAAACTTGATTGAGTTGTAGGTAATGATATACTTTCCATTTTCCAGATAAGCGATCATTGCAAACCCTGCAATGTTCATAAAGGAATACATCATTAGGTAGTAAACGACTTCCATCTTTGCCCCACACACAATACCAGCAACTACATAACCAGCATGAGATATGGAAGAGTATGCTAGAACTCTCTTTAGATTTTCTTGTTTGAGAGCAAACACATTTCCAAGAGTCATGGATAAAGCAGCAATTCCACCGATTGTATAAACCCAAACACTTGGTGTTTCACTACTAGGTAAATATTGAAAAATAATAAGCATTAAACCCATTGCGGCTGCCTTTGGACCTGACGCCATAAAACCAGTAATTGTTGTAAGAGCTCCTTCGTATACATCTGGAGTCCAAGAATGAAACGGAGCCAGAGCCACCTTAAAGCATACACCTACGAGAAATAAACCAAGACCAATCTTTGCAAAAAGACCTGCATCGCCTGCCTGGGAAAGAGAAGCCATAGCGACAGCTAGTTGAGTGCTTCCACTTGCTCCATATAAGAATGCAATTCCCATAAGCATAAAGCCAGAAGAAAATGCACCTAAAAGGAAGTATTTCAAAGTAGCCTCTAGACTACTCATTTCATTGTGTGCCATTCCTATTAATACGTAAAGACTAATCGATAGTAATTCAAGTCCAACAAAGATTACGATTAGATCAGCACCACTTGTCATAAAATACATTCCAGTTACGGCAAAAAGAATCAATGGATAGAATTCAGGAAATGTGATTCCATGTTGATTCAAAATTCTAGGTGAGGCAACTACAGTTAAAAATGCAGTTATCATATAGATAACATTTAACCAAAGAGTAATATCATTTACAGCGATTTGATTATTAAAAAACAAACCTTGCCCTGGCTTAGTATGATAGTTAAAACTAACAAAATACAAAGCTACCAATAAACTAATTCCTGTTAGATATCGTATGACTCTATGATCATTGCTATGATAGATAAACTGAATCAGTAGGAAAAATAGACCTACACCACTCAAGAGTAGCGTTGGTAGAATGGATAATAAATCATTTGCACTCGGAGTAAAAACCATATTACTTCTTCTCCTCTTCTTTTAATGGCTCACTTGGCTTTGGGGTTGGTTCCGGTTCTTGACTCGTGGGTGGAATCGGAATCAATTTTGGATTTACATTGAGTAACGCATAATGCCCTGTAAACCCAGATAATCTTTCTTCAAAAGTAGCAGGAGCTTTCCCAAGTGAATTGTAATTTTCAGTTAAAACTAGCTTTTTACCCTGTTCTTGATTATTTCTTTCAGCTATCGCTTGAACCGACGCAGAATTTAAATAAACTCTTGCACTCGGTTCTAAATATTTCATAAATGTCTGTGGATAAACACCAAACCAGAAAATAAGTATTACCATCGGAATTAAAACAAAAATTTCTCTCGCATTTAGATCAGATAGAAGCTCATTTTCTTTATTGGTAATGTCACCAAATAAAAAGCGTTTTGTAAACCAAAGTAGGTAGCAAGCAGCCCAAACTACTCCCGTTCCTGCAATGATTCCAAGAATATAATTTACCTTTAAAGTTCCAAGTAGAACTAAAAACTCTCCAACAAAGCCATTCATACCTGGAAGACCGACAGACGAAAGCATTGCGATCATAAAGAAAATCGCAAAGAGAGGAACTACTTTCGCGATTCCACCGTAATCCGCAATCATACGAGTATGAGTTCTTTCATAGATCATACCAATCATGAGGAAGAGCATTCCAGTAGAAACTCCATGATTGATCATCTGGATCATTCCACCTAGAACACCTTCTTCTGTAAATGTCATAAGACCAAGTAAACAAAATCCTAAGTGAGAAACAGAAGAGTAAGCGATGAGTTTCTTTCCATCTGCTTGCACCATTGCAACAAGAGCTCCATACACAATGCCAATCACACAAAAGAGCATGATTAGTCCTTGGTATTCTAAAGAGACAGCCGGAAAAAATGGAATGCAAAAACGAATAAATCCATAGGTTCCCATCTTTAATAATACCCCTGCAAGGATTACAGAACCAGCCGTTGGAGCTTCTGTATGTGCGTCAGGTAACCATGTATGAACAGGAAAAACCGGAATCTTAATTGCAAAGCTTAAAGCAAAAGCGAAAAATAAAAATGCTTGTAAAGAGGGAGAAAAATCGTTAAGCGCTTTTGTTGATAGCGTTTCAATTGTAATATCTCCCGTTTTAAAGTATATTATGAGAATGGCAGCAAGCATGAGAACAGACCCTGCCATTGTATAAATGAAAAACTTAACAGCAGCATAGAGTCGATTTTCTCCACCCCAAATACCAATTAGGAGTGCCATTGGAATTAACATGAGTTCCCAGAACACATAGAATAACACTAAGTTAGCCGCTGCAAATACTCCAAGAACTCCAATCTCTAAAAGAAGAAGGGAGATATAAAATTCTTTTAACCTTTTATGAATATAGGTCCAAGATGCAACACTTGAAATAAAGAACAAGAAAGAGGTTAAAACAAATAAGAGAAGTGCAACCCCATCTAGTCCAAAGTGATAATCGATTACTAATTTTCCAGAACTCATCCAATTAGGAATTCTATGCACAAATTGAAGTCCAGCATTAGCCGTATTAAAGTGCCATAAAAGTGGAGCACTAATCACAAAAGTAATAAATGTAACAATCGCACTCGTCCACTTGATTTGTTCTTCTTCTTTTAAGAAGGAAAGAATCGCAATTCCAAGAAGAGGTGAAAATATAACCAGTGATAAAATTGATTCTGGCATGGTTAAAATCCTCCGTAAAGTAATACAACTAGTATTGCGATTGTTCCAATCACAATCGATAGAGCATAGTCTCCCACAATTCCAGTTTGAATCTTGCGGAAGATATCAGAAATATGAACAAAAAACTTTCCAACCCCAACTACCATTCCATCAATGAGAGCCTTATCAACGGATACAGATAGCCAATTCGACATTCGAATGAGCGGCTTAATAATAGTAGCCTCATAGATTTCATCTACATAGTATTTATTATAAACAACTTTTGGAAAACCTGCAAATCCAGAATCAGCAGGAGGTACAGAGTTTTTCACCTGAAATACAAAATAGGATAAAATAATACCGCTTAACGCAACACAGATAGAAACAACGAGTAAGATTAACTCAGTTGACTCGGACATATGATGTGGCTCTGCAGTAATCTTCCACGCACCCTCTACAATTTCTTTTCCAGGTGCAAAGATCGGTTGGAAATAATCCGTAAGAAAATGAGTTCCACCAAAGAATAAATGTGGCATTTGAATGAGCCCAGCACCTGCCGCTCCAATAGATAAAATCACGAGAGGCAGTGTAATTGTCCAAGGTGACTCATGCAAATGCTCTTTGACATGATGATCAATTCTTTCTTTTCCATAGAATGTTAAGAATACTAAACGGAACATATAAAAAGCAGTGCAGAAAGCACCCGCAAGTCCAATCGCCCAAATTACATGACCAATTCCATGATGTCCAAATGCTTTTTCTAAAATTAAATCCTTTGAGAAAAATCCACTGAAAGGAGGTATACCGCTTATCGCAAGTGTTCCTATCATAAATGTGATCCAAGTTACTTTCATGTAACTTTTTAAATTTCCCATATTTCTCATATCTTGTTCATGATGCATTGCATGAATCACAGAACCAGAACCAAGGAACATGAGTGCCTTAAAAAACGCGTGTGTCATCAAATGAAACATTCCCGCTTCATAAGCACCAACTCCCATAGCGAGAAACATATATCCAAGTTGGGAAACAGTGGAATAAGCTAAAACTTTTTTGATATCTGTTTGAAATAAACCAATCGTTGCAGCAAAGAATGCAGTTACTGCACCTGTAATTGCAATATAATTACTTGTAACGTCAGCCGCGAGAAAGATTGGATTTAATCTTGCGATCATAAATACACCGGCTGTAACCATGGTGGCAGCGTGAATCAGTGCTGATACAGGAGTAGGACCTGCCATCGCATCAGGAAGCCAAACATATAAAGGTATTTGCGCTGACTTACCAATCGCTCCAATAAAAAATGCAAGTGCTACATAGTTGATAATTTCTTTGAATGGAAGGGCAGCTGGCATTGCAGCCATAATGTCCACATATTTCACAGATCCTAAATACCAATAAGTTAAAATAATCCCAACTGCAAAGCCCACATCCCCGATACGGTTTGTAATAAACGCCTTCATACCAGCGTTAGCCGCAGAAGATTTATGATAGTCAAATCCGATAAGTAAATAAGAACAAACCCCTACTCCTTCCCAACCTAGAAACATTAATACAAGGTTGTCACCTAGAACTAGGTTTAACATAGAGAAGATAAATAGATTTAAATAAGCAAAGAATCGATTGAAGCCATCTTCCCCATGCATATAACCTGCACTGTAGATATGAATCAAAGAACCGATACCGGTTATTATAAGAGTCATATAAAGCGAAAGCTGGTCTACTTGGTATGCGAAGTCAACTTGAAAAGCTCCTGCATGAATCCAAGGCAGAAGAGTAAATAAGTGCGGAGTTTTATTAGTCATTGGTTGATAAGCAATTACAGAACCAAGAGTAATAAAAAACGGGATTAAAACAGCACTCGTCCCAATCATTGCGGCTGCCGTATTCGGCATTTTACGATAATGAATTCCATTGACTAAAAAGCCAATGAGAGGTAATAAAACTACAAGTGGAAAATATTCTAACATAGTGCTACCATTTTAATAGATTGATTTCATCAACATTAGAAGTCTTCTTTTGTCTATGAATTGCAATAACAATCGCAAGACCTACACCTGCTTCCGCAGCAGCGATTGCCATTACAAAAAAAACAATAACCTCTCCATTGACAATGGATAAAACTTTTGAAAATGCTATGAACACAAGATTCACAGAATTTAACATCAGTTCTACCGCCATAAAAATTATAACTGCATTTCGTCTCGTAAGTACTCCGAGCACTCCGATGGAAAATAATATACCTGCCAAAGACAGATAATAATTGAGTGGAATTCCTGATATATATGTTTGCAAATTCTCCCCCTAACTCTTCGCTACACTATCTTTTTTTGCAATGATAACAGCCCCAATGACTGCAACTAAAAGTAAGATAGAAATGATTTCAAATGGAAGTAAGTAATCTATGAAAGTAGAAGCTCCTACACTGGCAGTATTTCCACTCACAATTACTTTTGATTCTTCTGTATCTTTTAATTTATATTCATAATTTGGAGAAGTGATGTTTGTAATCACAGTCGGCTCTGCTTCTTTTGTTGTTCTTAGAGATGCAAGTAATAAAAATGCAAAAGAAAAAACAATCAGAAGTATCAAAGTCTTCTTAGGAGGATTGCTCCAAATCTCTTGGTGCGTTTCTTCTCTTAAAGATAAAAGCATTAATACAAACACTACTAAAACCATAATCGCACCTGCATAAACAAGCACTTGCATGGTTGCAATAAAGATTGCATTCATAAGTGCATAAATCCCTGCTAGTGCAAAAAATGTTAATACTAAAAAGACGGCAGACGCAACAGGGTTTTTATTAATTACAACTAATATTGCAGAACCTACAGTCACAGTAGATAAAATGATAAATAAAATAGGTTGAACTTCAGTTAGATTTAACATAATTAATTAAAAATCCCCTTCCAGTATTTTCCCCAATAAACAACATAGGTAGATGCAAGAACGATATTGAATAGACACCAAGGAATCAACTTTTTCCAACCAAGAACCATAAGTTGGTCATAGCGAAATCTAGGAACAGTCCAGCGCACCCACATAAACAAGAATGCAAAGAATAAGACCTTTGCAGTAAAGAATAGAAGACCAACGAGAGGTTGGAGCTCACTTCCTTCTAAAATTCCAAATGGAACGTTATATCCACCGAAAAATAAAAGAGTCACTACACAACTCATAGTGATCATGTTCATATACTCTGCAATAAAAAAGAGAGCAAACTTGAATGCTCCATACTCTGTATGAAAACCTACCACAAGCTCAGATTCTGCTTCTGCTAAGTCGAAAGGCAAACGATTTGTTTCCGCGAACATCGCTACACAAAAAATGAAGAAAGCAATGAGTCCTGGCAATGTAAAAATAAACCAAAGTCCTTTTTGTGCATCATTGATGTCGGTAAGCTTTAAGGATCCTGAAAGTAAAATTACAATCACGACAGAAAGCCCAAGCGGCAATTCGTAGCTGATCATTTGAGCAGTAGAGCGAATCCCACCTAAAAGTGAATACTTATTATTGCTACTCCATCCAGCGAGGATGATTCCATAAACGGACAAAGAGGAGATTGCAAACATGAATAAAATTCCAGTATTTGGATTTGCTACTTGCAAATCAATGGAGGGAAATCCAACCGCATTTGCTAAGAGTGGTGGAAGAGGAATTGTTCCTCCAAAAGGAATGATCGACCATGCAAGAATCGCACATACAATTGAGATCGCCGGTGCAATTAAATACATGACTTTGTTTACATTTACAGGAAAAACTTCCTCTTTTGTAAGAAATTTAATTCCATCTGCAAGAGGCTGTAAAAGTCCAGCGGGACCCGCACGGTTTGGACCTCTTCTATCTTGGATAAATGCCGACACCACTCGTTCTGCTAACGTATAATACGCGCAGCCGGTGATGATTATGAAAAATAATAGGCCGCTTTTAAGAGCCCAGATTAATATTAATGTCCAATCCATAACTATGCCGCGTCTTCCTTTTTCAGTCTGGCTTCAAACTCTGGACGGTATTTTTGAATGGTAGGTCGAACTGCTCCTACACAAGCATCAGCAAGCGGGCAAATCGTTGTCCCCCCTTCCATATTTACAGTCAGAGATAAAATCAATTCTAAATCTTTTTTGGTTCCATGACCTTCTTTGATCTTATGAAGAAGATCTGCTACCCAATGCGTGCCCTCTCTACAAGGAGTGCATTGTCCACAAGATTCATGTGCATAAAATTCTGCGAGTCGGTAAGTAGATTCTACAATATCAGTATCTTCCGCAAGAACGATAACCGCTCCACTGCCAAGCATTGTTTTATGTTCCGCCATGGACTCAAAATCCATATTGGCAGTTTCACATTCCTTAGCTGTAAGAATTGGAACAGAAGACCCACCAGGGATAATCCCTCTTAGCTTCTTGCCATCTGCCATTCCACCACATAAATCGTTGATCAAGGACATGAGTGGAGTCCCAAGTTCGATTTCATAGACTCCTGGATTTTTCACAGGACCACTTACACTAAAAAGTCTCGTGCCTGTTGATTTAGGTGTTCCCATTTTAGCATACCAAGCAGCACCATTTTGAATGATATGGGGCACCGCGCTAAATGTTTCAACGTTATTCACTACAGTCGGGCAACCATAGAGTCCCGCAACTGCAGGGAAAGGGGGTTTCAATCTTGGATGCCCTCTTCTTCCTTCCAAGGAGTTGATGAGAGCTGTCTCTTCCCCACAGATGTAGGCACCTGCTCCTGCATAAAGGCCAAGTTCAAAATCAAAACCACTTCCTAGAATATTTTTTCCAAGAAGTCCAGCCGCATATGCTTCATCTACAGCCGCTTGCACTCTATCGTAACTGAGGTGATATTCGCCTCGAATATAAATATAACCTTGGTGTGAATCAATTGCCTTTGCAGCAATGATCATTCCCTCAATCATTTGATGTGCAAATTCTTCGAGTAAAACTCTATCTTTAAAAGTTCCTGGTTCACCCTCATCTGCATTGCAAAGTAAATATTTAGGTTTATCCACCTTAGGAATAAAAGACCATTTCATTCCTGTCGGAAAACCAGCTCCCCCTCTTCCTCTGAGTCCAGAATTTTTAACTTCTGTAATGATGTCTTCAGGTTTCATAGAGAGTGCTTTTTTCAAAGCAGCATATCCACCCACTGATTTGTAATGAGCAAGTGTGTGAGTGTCTTTCTCGCCACGGTGTTTTGTTAAGAGCTTTAATTCTGCCATCGTTACTCCAATGTTTTTAAAATTTCGTCTACTTTTTCAGGAGTGAGAAACTCATGATAATTTTCATTGATCTGTGCCATAGGACCATACCCACAAGCACCTAGACACTGTACTTCATCGACAGTGAACTTTTTATCTTTTGTAGTTTCGCCTTTTTCAATCCCTAATTTCTTGCAAATATGATCTGTGATTTTATCTGATCCCATCACATAGCAGGAAATATTGGCACAGATTTGAATGTGATATTTTCCGACCGGTTTTTTGTTATAGAGAGTATAGAAAGTAGCTACTCCATATACATGAGATACCGCAATCGGTTTACCGATTTTTTCCGCAATATATTCCATACCTTCCGTATCTACAAAGCCCTTGTCTCTTTGTAGAAGATAAAGAGCTGGTAAAATAAGAGATCTTTTATCGGGAAACATTGTAACTAGTTTTTGAAAACGTTTTTCGGACGCTTCTGAAAATTGATAAGCCATAATTAACAGTCTAACTCCCCGGCAATTACATTTAGTGAACTCATAGTAGCAATGGAGTCAGCAATTAACTGTCCCTTTACCATATGTGAGAATGCTTGGTAATACCAAAAACATGGACGTCTTACATGCACACGCCATGGAGATTTATCTCCTTCGGAAACAACATAGAACCCAAGTTCTCCGTTTCCTCCTTCTGTTGCCATGTAATATTCCCCTGGAGGAACTTTGATTCCATGCATGATTAATTTAAAGTGATAAATCAATTCTTCCATATTGTTGTATACTCTGTGTTTTTCAGGAAGAAACACATGAGGAAGATTTGCATGATAAGGACCTTCCGGAATACCATCGATTAATTGCTCTATAATACGAATCGACTGACGCATCTCTTCCATACGAACGAGGGTTCTATGAAGAACAGATCCATCTTCTCCAATTGGGATATCAAAATCTACTTTGTCGTATAGCATGTATGGAGTGTCTTTTCGAACATCCATATCTACACCAGCAGCTCTTAAATTTGGTCCTGAAAAACCAAATGCGAGTGCATCTTCTGCAGAAATTCCACCGACCCCAGCAGTTCTTTCGTTGAAAATTTTATTTCGAATCAGAAGTGTATTAAACTCATCCATCGCAGGCTTTAAACCATTGATTACTTCTTTTACTTCTTTTACAAAGGCAGGATAGATATCTCTTTCCATTCCACCTACTCTACAGAAGGTAGTCGTTAGGCGCGCACCTGTAAGTTTTTCTAAGATACTGTGGATATTTTCTCTATGATGAAAAAGATGAAGCATTCCAGAGAAAGCTCCTAAATCGACTCCCAAAATTCCATTACAGATGATATGATCCATGATACGAGAAAGTTCAGAAATAATCATTCGAACATAAGTTACTCTTTCAGGAACTTCAATTTGTAAAAGTTTTTCTACAGTTAAAATCCAACCAATGTTGTTGAGTGGAGTAGAAATATAATTCATTCGATCTGTGCAAACTAGGAATTGGTTATAGTCATAACGTTCTCCTAATTTTTCAAAGCATCTGTGAACGTAGCCTATAATTGCTTCCGCTTCTACAATACGCTCTCCATCGATTTGAATCACGTTTTGCAAAATCCCATGTGTTGCAGGGTGAGAAGGTCCTAAATTTACAAGGAGATGCCCTTCTGGTAAGTTATCAAACTTTCCTTTAAATTTCTGGGCTGTTTTATCATACATTGCCATAGTTAATTAGCCTCCTTGTCTTCTTGGTGGATTTGTAATAAGTCTGCGATTAGATAATCTTGACCAAAACCTTCGAGTGGATAGTCTTTACGAAGGGGATGACCTTGAAAATTATCAGGTAGTAAGATTCTCTCCATTTGAGGGTGTCCAGTAAATTCAATACCAAACATATCGAACACTTCTCTTTCTGGCCAATTCGCACCTTTAAAAATAGGAACGATAGATGGAATCGTCTCTCCTTCTTCTATGGGAACTTTTAACATAATACGGGTATGTTTATTCGAAAGAGATCTGAGCAAATAGCAAACCTCAAAACGAGGAGTCTTCTTGCCTAACCAATCGACAGCAGTTAAGTCATTTAGATAATCAAACTTTAACTCTTTGTCTTCTTTGAGTGCCTTAATAACAGGAAAAATCCCCTCAGACTTAATAAAGAATGTGGGGATATTGCTGTTCACTGCTTCTTCTTTGAAAATAAAAGAAGCTAATTTGGATTTTAAAAACGATTCTACTTTTTCTTTCATCTTACAATCATTGGTTTATTTTTTTCATTGATCTCATCGATCTTTCTCATGACCTCTTGGCGTCTAGCTTCGAGACCTTGTGTTTGGACTTTCTTTTGGAGTTTTACTAACGCATCCATAATAGCTTCCGGACGAGGAGGACATCCTGGAACATAAATGTCTACTGGAAGAAATCGATCAACACCTTGCACTACTCCATAGGTATCAAACATACCGCCAGAGGAAGCACAGGCACCTACACTAATTACATACTTTGGTTCACAAAGTTGATCATAGATTTCACGCAGAACAGGAGCCATTTTATAGGTAATCGTTCCAAGAACTAAAATCATATCGGATTGACGTGGGGAGAAAGAAGGTCTTTCTGCTCCAAAACGAGCAATGTCATTATCGGAACAAGCAGTTCCCATAAATTCAATACCGCAACAAGCAGTAGCAAATGGATACGGCCAAAGCGAATAACTCTTGCCCCAATTAACTACCGCATCTAAATTTGCAACCTGTGCCATATCGCCGAGCATTTGCCCGGGCTTACTTAGAATTTCATTTAATCCCATTCTAAAGCTCCTTTTTTCCAGATATAGTATAGACCGACTACCAAGATAAAAATAAATAAAAGCATCTCAATTAAAATGAATCCGCCTAGACCGGCTTCTGTGAATTTACCAAGATTCACAGCCCAAGGATACAAAAAGACAGCCTCGATATCAAATAAGATAAATAAAACGGCTACTAAATAAAACTTAATATTAAAAACACCGCGCGCATCTCCGTAATAAGGAACACCGCATTCGAATGTGTCATGTGGTTTACTACGTTTTTTGGGATTGAGAAGAAAAGCGAGAGAGAGAATCAAGGCGGCAAAGCCTATTCCTAACAAAAGTTGAATGATAATTGGTCCTAAATTTTCTGGTGCACTACCCACTGCTAAACCTCCGTCTAACTGAATGGTTTTGATAAAAGACTTTCATGTCAATAAAATTTAGCAAGTTGATTAAAAAACGTGAGTTCAATAGTAAAGATTGTTTCTCGCAATGAGAAATGAGTGTGTTTCATAAATTACTCTCCTGAATCGTTACAGGAATGACACTATTTTTCCAAATTTTTGCACCAAAGACGATTGAATGGATTCAGATCCTTCCATCGTTTGATTAGGGGATCGCTATAAAGATTGAATCTTTTTTCTAATAGCCGAGTTGATGAGGGAAAGAAAGCAAGTTTCGAAAATAGAAAATACAATTTTGATAATAAACTGAATGAGTAGTACGAAAGTTACCAAAAAAGGGGATCAGTGTAATGAAAACCCTTTCTCTGCTTTTATAAAAACTACATTTCCAAGCATTCTAAAGATATATCGAAAATGAGTAAATTTCAGTAGTTTTTGATTTTTAAAGAAGGCGCTATCCTCCGTTTAAAGTGATCCAATAGAAATAGGAAAACTGGAATAGATTCTAAAATTAAAAATAAAAAACTAGAATTTAGGAAAAATGCATATTCTCGTTTCAGATATAAAAAATCGCCTAAATCATTTTGAGAGAAGTCTTTCGGAATGAGAATATATCTTCCTTCTTTCTTAAAAATATAGCATTGGATTGAATTTTTATTTTCTAAACTTTCTGTGTAGAATTTTTTCCAGAGTGAAGATTTTGTTTGATCCATCGCAAATAGATCAGAGCGATTTATTTGTGGAACTGACCAAGTAGACTGAGAAAGAAAATAATCATTTGCAATTTTTTGTTTTTTGGAGATTATAAAATCATAAGATGTTTGCATCTTAGTTTTAAAAAAATCAACTTCAAAATTAGAAAATGATAAAATTCCCTTTTTTTGTATCTCAATCATATTTTCCTTTTGTGTTTCAGATAACAATGGAAAACTTCTTAAGTCTTTTTGATTTAAATCTATTTCAAATAATAGTTTTATAGTTCTACTATCGTATTTTCTAAGAGTTTCCAAAAAATCACTCAGAAATGGATTATTTTCAAGGACCTTCAAATCCTGTTTTTTTATTTTTTTAATATCATTTAAATTTTTATCTAAAATAGACTGAATTAGATTTTGTCTTTCTTCTAGTTCGGTAAAGTCTTTTCTCAATTGAATAAGATCGTCTTCGCTGATGGGGATAATCCAATGGATAAAATTTTCCTCGATAAATAGAATTTTTTCTAATTTTACAAATACTGGAAATGGATATTTTTCATTTAATATTTCTTGGATACTTGCAGATACCATAGAAAGTTGAGTAACTTTTTCGATCTCAATATTTTGTTCTTTAGAAAATCTAGCATCCAAATCTTCTTTCACTTCAGAACTCATAATCCCAAATCCAATAAACAAAATAAGGAACGGTAGGTGAAAGAGCTGAGAGAATGAATCTCTCCAATCTTTTTCTTTTTTAATGTCTTCTTCAACTGAAAACTCATCTAGACTTAAAACACAGTTGATTGCGAATTTGAATTTTTTAAAAGAAGGAAATACTTTCAAGTGATAGTATTTAATTTTTACATCCTTTGCAAATAGAGTCTTGATATGATTTATATCCCAAGTCTTGGGAAAAGTCAAAACATGATCGCTCCAAAATATAGAAACCTGCTCCCCTTCTATTACTTTTATTTTTCCAATCTCTTCAATTATATTTCTATCATTCCAATGAATCTTTGCAGTGAAAACATCATAAAATGCTCCCACTAAAAAGAAAAGAATGAGAAAAAAAGAAATTGTTTTAAAGCTTAATAGATTCCGAAATATTTGCAAATCTAAGATCATAGGAAGAAATACTAGTGGGAAGATAGAAAGAAGCATAAACAACAGAGCTTTATTGTATTTTAGTTTATGTTCTAGGTACTGTCTTTCTCTTTTTGTGAGCATAAAAGAATCTTTTCCTATAATGAATATTTAAGTCAATATTTTCAAAATCAATTCAAGTAAATACAACAACTTATCTTGTCAATATTTTCAGAACCAACTCAAGCGAATACAACAACTTGCATTGTAAATATTTGCAGATTTCTAAAAATTCAATAAAAAAAAGTTCTAGAATCCATTCCATCTAACACCATTTATCGTTAGTCGAAATTGATAGATTGAAAAACTAAACAAAAGAAATTCCATTCCAAAAAAAAATTCCAGAAAGAAAAATATAAATATTTTTATAATGAATCATACAAATCATTCAAAGAAGCAAAAAAATTCAATATACAGAATAAGTATGTAAAAAAGGATTGAAGTAGAATTTTATTTAAAGGGCAATTATGTATTCGAAATTAATCTTATTTATCCTTTTTCTTTTTTCCTTCCTTACTCTACCTGCAGAATCCTTTTATGACAATTTGAATCCCAATTATACAAATCTTTTTGGAAACATTCGCCCTGTTAGCTATTGGGATGGTGGTTCAATTAACTTTAATTTTCCGCAACAGAATTCTTTTTTGGTAGAATCAAATGCTATGAATCCAAAACCAGAATCCAGTCCTGTCTTAAATAAAAAACAAATCGAGCGTAGAAGATCTTTTCTAGAATGGCACCAGATCACTGGATTTGCAACTTGGGGACTTTGGCTTGCAACAAACATTGCTGGGGAAAAAGCAGCAAATACTTATAAAAAAGAATATGAACCCATTGCAAACGTTGTGCTCCTTGCAAATCCAAGTCAGAACGCACTTTTTTATTATGGAATCATGCAAGTTTCCCCCTATGATTCAAAAGGTGGTGCTACACATGGAAGTTTAGCAGGAGCTACATTTTTAATGTATAGCATAACGGCTGGACTCGCCTTTTTCTCACCTTCTAAAATGCAAGCAGATAGAGAAGAAGGTTGGTCTACCATTTTTACACACAAAGCAGCGATCTTCGTGCATTTGCCTTCTATGCTGGCACTTGCTTCTCTTGGTAGCCAAGTGCAAAAAGGAGGACCACATGTAATCAATGAAATGCAAACTATTGGATGGGTGGGATTCGGTGCTTTAAGTCTTTCGATTGCAACATTTTATTTTTAAACAGAGGATAATCATGATTAGACTAATCATTCTTTTTTTACTTAGTTTTGGAATTTTATCAAGTGAAACTACACAGGATAAAATCGGTTTTACAGTGAAGCATAAATTTAAAACTGTAAATGGCAAGGTTCAAAAATTTTCAATCAACAATCTTTCTCTCAAAAAAGAGGCTAACAGATATTCGGCGCAACCTTTCTCGATTCAATTCAAATTACTAGATATGAGAACAGGTGATCCAAATCGCGACTCACACATGCTAGAAGTTTTAGGTTATCCCGAACAAGAATCAATCGAACTTCAAATCACAAAAGTAGAAGAAATAAAACCAAAAGAAGAATACAAAATCTACCTAGATGCAAAAATCAATGGAGTCACACAATCCCTAGAAAGCATTGCAACTACCGTCGAAAAAGAAGGCAAAGTCCAAATCAAAGGACAACTCAAAATCCTACTCGATCAATTTAAAATCAAAGCCCCTAGCCTACTCTTTTTTCCAATTGAAAATACAGTTCTATGCGAGTATGAATTTAACGTTTGATAGGTCGTGAAATATTGTTTTCTATTGGTTCAATTTATTTAAATCAATAGAAATGTTCTCGAATCAATCTTCTAAAGAAGGCAGAATCTTTTCAAAATTTATTTTTATTTCCGGAAGATCTTTTTGAATTACTGTCCAAATAATTTTATAGTTTATTCCAAAATATTCGTGAGCGATTCTATTTCGAATTCCATCCATCTGAGACCAAGGAATATCTGGATTTTTGATTTTAATTTCATCTGAAATATCTTCAGATGCATTACATAAATCTTGTAGTTTCTTTGCACAAGCACTTTGCACCAATCGATTTGAAAGAAAATTTTCTTGTGAAATAGAATGCATAAATGATTCAATATCTTGTATCGCTTCTAGCACAATTGAAATTCGAACACGATCTGTTATTTTATTCTTTTCTTTCATAAACTAAAATTTTATCTTTATCTATGTAGGGTTTTATAAAGGGTGAGATTTCTTCTATCGTTATTAAATCAATTTTTTGATTAAAGATTTTTTTCAATTCATATTCCATAGTAAAAAAATAAAGACCTATTGGTTCAGTAAAATCTAATTCTACAAGAATATCCATGTCACTTAATTCATTCGCTTCTCCCCTAGCATAAGAACCAAAAATATAGGCTTTGCGAACAGGTTTATCATAAAAATATTCAGAGAGATTTTTTTTAATCTCCTCGATGGTATAAAAATTTTTTATCTGAGACGGCATGGTAAACTCTTACCTCATAATTTAATTTACTAAATTCATAAAGCAAGACTTTTTTATATTGCTCTTCTCTATACAGAATAACTGATCCCATGATAATTATCTGCCTAGAGTTAAAAAATCAAAGCTTATTTTTTAGAAGGCACTTAGTTACGAATAGGAATGTTCCAAAGTTGAATTCTAATAATTTGTGATAATGAATTCGGCTTTAGAAGAAATCTCCAAATGACCTGTTTTAGTTTATGAAAATGAAATTTACCGATAGTGCTTCTCAAGGGCTGAAAGTTTATTTTTGAATTGTGAAACAGCTTCGCTAGGTGCGAGAAGTTTTACATAGACTCCGTAATTAAAAAGAATTCTTTGGATTAAGTAAGAATCATTGCAGGTAATTTCTACGATCATTTGCAAAGGACTTTCGTTTTTAATTATTTTATAATCGAGTTCGTTTGTGTTTATGCAATGATTAAAAGTATAACTATTAAACTGAACTGTATAAACGATATTCGCCCAATGAAATCTTCCTTCTGGAGAAGATTCAAAAGAAGCGCGATCAAAGGGAAGATTTCTTTTGTTCCTTTTTCTAAAAGCAGAATACAAATCATTTTCAATCGAGAGAATATTTACAAGAGAAAACCATTTATTAACATTGTCCTTCAAATCAGTTACAACTACATCTAGCAATTGATTTTTGGAAGCAAGGTATCTTGGAATTACTCGCCTGAAAGAAGGTTTCCAGTCCATAGTCTTTAAAAACGATAACTCAATCGGAAGAGAATATTGAATGGCATAGCGAATAAAAACGAATAGCCGCAAAGACTCAAAGAAATTTTCTTTTTTAGATTTATAAAATAAACGAAGATGTTGTTCGGTATAGTCTTCACAAAAATATTTTACATAAATAGAAAGAATTTTAAAAAGATTTACATTCTTATCAAATTGAATTGTTTTCGTTTTTAAATTGAGGCTAATGCCGATATTCCGTAACTTAGTTAGATACAATCTAAATTTTCGATCCGGACTCCATTCTGTATCATTTCGTTCTCGCTCTGGATCTTGGAGTTCATCTAAAAATTCTGCTAAATGAATCGAATTTAATTTTTTATTTCGAATAATATATTCTTCCGAAAGACTTAAAAACTCAATCGCCAAAATCAATTGCTCACTCGCTGTAAGATTTTTTTTGTTCTTCATTGTTCTTTCATAGGAATCTCTATCTCGAATGCAACTTCTTTTTTTGAAAATAAGTTATTCTATCATTTTATAAAATTTTTTAAAAAAAGAAGAATCGGAAAAAAAGTTTCCGAATCCTAAGAAGGCAATGTTGTATGATGAGCGAAATGGATTAACAAAGGAAGAAAGAATGAAGTATTTACTGATAATTAGCTTATTATTTATAATTGGATGTTCGAGCACATTAGAGAGAGCACCCGCTCCTGCAGAAGAAACAGAAACTCCGAAGAAAGAAACAAAACCAGAACACACGCAAGAGGAAATAGATGCGATAGACCAAAAGCTAGAAAAATTAAAGACAGAACCGATTAAAAAATTAATCGAAAATGTAGGAAAAGCATCTACAAATTATGAAAGAAAGGCAAGCAGAGAAGCAATTCAAACTGTTTTAGATAGAAAATTACTTGTGTATCTAGGAAAAGAATTTCCAGACACAAAGGATGTGCTTGCATATAAGATTTACAATCCAACAGGTGAGGAAAACTATTCTGGATTAGAATTAAAAGATTTGTTTATGCTATACCTTGGTCAAAATCCAAATACAGGAAGTAAAATAGAAAAACAAAATCTAGACATGAAACGAAATAAGAAAGATAAAAACGTTAAAATTCTTCTGCAACCCCCAGGAGCAAGAGAAATGCAAGAATTCTACTTTAAAATATTCAATGATAAACTCATCTTGAGCGGCTATCGTTCAGGAACGCAATTGAATCCAACTGGATATGAATACGTTGTTTCCGAAATCTTTGACCAACTCAGTTGCAAAGAAATGGGCTACATGCCAAGACTCGACTTCATCAATCAAAAATTGGTAGATAGTATTAAGTAAGAGATTTCTATTTTAGGATACGAATAACGTCTCACTTATTTTTTAAAATTGGAAGGACAATAAAAGTTTGCAAGTCTAGGAAATAGTTCTCTCTTTTTTGTCCTTACAACTCTTGCATGTATATTATGGAACTAATTTACGTTTGGATTGAAGATTATAAAAACATACACAATCAGGGTTTTAACTTTAGCCCGAGATATAGGTTTGAAAAGTTCTTGTAGAATGTTACTGTAAAACAAAATGTAGAAGCTAGTGTATTTATTTTTATTTTAAGAAGGAGTTTTTATGGCAGAAAAAAAATATTGGGCAGGCGGTTTCGGTGAACCGGAGGTATTAAATGATTTTATTTTAAACAACTATTGGGCTGCATTGAAATATGACTCCCCTGATCAGTCTTCAACAGCAAAAAGTGCTTTTGAGAACTTTGACAAGATTAAAAAAGGAGATTGGTTTGCGATTAAAGGATTTAGTCCACAGAAAATAAAAATTCATTACATAGGTGAAGTAATTTCCAAAGATGATTATAAAAAAAGTATCAGTTTTAAATCATGGGGAATTGAAAAATTTGAATTATCAGGTCGACCTAGAACAGGAAGATGGCCGGATACACTAATTGAAGTAACTGATGGTGAAGCAATTCAGGAAATTTTTTTTAAAAGGTGGCCTATGAATGCGTACACTAAACTCCTCGAACACAAACATCAAATTATCCTCCAAGGACCTCCAGGAACAGGAAAGACTAGAGTTGCAAAAGAAATTGCATACAAATTAATCAAAGATGATATCTTACCAGAGAACGAAGGTGAGAGAAAGAAAAAAATAAAAGAACTGGAAGATTCTGGAAATTTTAAATTAATTCAATTTCATCCTGCTTACTCGTATGAAGATTTTGTTCGGGGAATAACGGCAAAAAGTAACGGAAACAACATTGAATACAAGACCGAAAATAAGGTTTTGGGAGAGTTTGCAGAAAAAGCATATAAAAATCTTGAAGATAGCAAAAAGGATGTAACTAAACTTTCCGAAGAAAAGCAACTCGAAAAATACTTAGAAGAGTTAGTCGACGAAATTCAAGAAACCCTAGATGAGAAAGGTAAATTTCCTATTAGCAAATCAGCATATATTTTTGAAATAGATGAAGATGCTTTTCGTTATAAAGGCGACAATTGGGCAACCGTTTTCCGCATGCCATTTTCCGAAATTATTAAACTTTACAATTTCGGAATAGCAGAGCGAAAAGAGATTAAAAAACAAAGTAATTTAAGTGGACGAACAAAACAACACGCAACTTATTTTTTTAATTTTCTTCTAAAATTTAAAGATCATGTAAATAAAAACAAAAACCAAGATCCTAAAATGGATTCGTTTGGAAAAATCGACAAACAAAATTTCGTTCTCATCATTGATGAAATCAATCGGGCCAATCTTCCTGCTGTGCTCGGCGAATTAATTTATGCACTCGAATACAGAGGAGAATCAGTGGAGAGCATGTATGAAATTGATGAGGATAGAAAAATTACATTACCGGAAAATCTTTATATCATTGGAACAATGAATACTGCAGATCGTTCAGTGGGTCATATTGATTATGCGATAAGAAGAAGATTTGCGTTTATGGATGTAATACCGTCAGGAGATATAATTAAGCAAGTAATATCAGACCCAAATCTTCTTAGCAAGGCAATTACATTATATGAAAATGTTGAAAAACTATTTATTGAGAGTACATCTGATTCAAATTCTGAAAAAAAATATTTAGCATCTGATTTTAGTGAGAAAGATGTTCAACTCGGTCATAGCTATTTTTTAGCAAAGACTGAAGATGAATTAAAGTTGAAGTTAGATTATGAAATAAAACCAATTCTAAGAGAATACGTAAAAGACGGAATCCTCAAAGAAGAAGCAAAAAAAGTAATAGAGGGTTTAAATGTCTGAACTCAAAGTTCTTAGGGAGAATAATGGAAGTAAAAAAGGAAATGACTGGATTGGGCAGATAATTAATATTAACCTTAACTTATTTGCCGATGGTCACGAAAGAATATTTCAAGAAAATGAAAAATTCAATCGAGAAAAGAAACCTTGCTTCTCTATTTCTAAAGGAATGAATTCCGAACGATCAATTCTCACAAGTTATTTCATTGGCGTTGATTGGATTGAAGAAAATGTTCAGGCGGTTTACGTCGAACCTAAACTAAATAAGGATAATAAAGAACAAACAAACTATTTGCAAATGCTTTTTTCTGCTTTAAAGCATCCAGAGGTTTCGAGCCATACTGAAGATTTATTTGAAATTAAATTTGATAAGCCTTATATAGAAATAGATTCGCAACAAGACTTACTTACCCCTTTGTTAATTGTTCAGTTTTTACAGATTGTTAAACAAATAGTAAGGAAAGGATTAAAAAAATCTTACTACAAAGTTGAAAATAATTTATACTCAAAAGTAAAAGGAAAGCTTTTAGTTTCAAAAACCATTAAGCAAAATACTTTTAAGAATAAAACTCTTCATTCCTATTGTAGCTACGATGAATTTGGCGTAAACTGTTTAGAAAACCGCTTATTAAAGAAGGCTCTTGTATTTATCAGAAGTTATTTACCGAAAATTAAAAATCTAAATGCCGGACAATTTATAGAAAATACTTTTAATTATATTCTACCAGCATTTAATGATGTTTCAGAAGATGTTGAGATTAATACAATAAAACATTCGAAAGCAAATGCCTTCTTTAAAGAATACAGTGAAGGGATTCGACTTGCTAAACTGATACTAAAAAGATTTGGGTATAATATCGTTAATACGCAAAGTGAAAAAATAAAAGTTCCTCCCTTTTGGATTGATATGAGTAAGCTGTTTGAGTTATATGTTTTGGGATTGCTAAAAGATAGATTTGGAAGAGCGGTTACTTATCATTTTACGACAAACCGAAATGAATTAGATTATTTACTTAATACAGATGAATTAAAAATAGTTATAGATGCAAAATATAAATTGGCTTATAACAATTCATCTATAATTGAAGATATGAGACAAATCAGTGGTTACGCAAGACTAAAGAGTGTCTATAAGGAATTAGATATTGCTCCCAAATCAAATAGGCAGCCTCCTATTATCGATTGTCTAATTATTTTTCCAGATCAAAATAATGGACAAGAAGATATAAAGATTGAGTGTTTAAAAACTAAGAAAATTAGTCGGTTTATGAATTTTTTTAAATATTCTATAAAACTACCATTGATTAAAAAATAATGTAAAACTCACCCATGACATAGCAGAAGAGTTGGGGTTAATATAGATTAACTTTTTTTAAATCGGAAAAAATATTTCCGGATAATGAAAGTAGAATCAGATATAATTTCAGTATTATAAAAGCTGATTATGGAATCAGCGAAGTGGAAAGAGCTATATGAATAATAACGAAAATTTAAAGGGTGAAAATTTTAAAGAAGTGGATAGAGAATCGCCGGTTAAATTTAAACCTTTAACAGAAGAAGAAATAAAAACATTATCCCCAGAAGAATCAGAAAAAAATAGAGAATGGGTTATTAAGTCTCTTAAAGATTTAAATGCTTCTATCATTAAAGACGCTAATGATTTGGATAGAAAATTAAAAGAATTGAGAGAAAAGAAGCGAAGAGAACAAATGAATGAAGAATCGAGTGAATAAATCATTTTAAATAAACAATCCAAACGCCCCCTCTCCAAACTCACCCATGACATAGCAGAAGAGTTGGAAATTCTTTTGCGCTCATATTTGCCGATAATTTTAATCTCCAAACTCACCCATGACATAGCAGAAGAGTTGGGGTTAATCTAAATTAGCCGTAACAAGGAACACAGAATTGACCTTATTCAAAAAACAATACAGAGTCGAATCCAGTCGCAGACTAGGTTGGGATTATTCAGAAAATGGATATTATTTCATCACGATTTGCACAAAAGATAGCGAATGTTTATTTGGTGAAATTCAAAATGGAAAAATGAGATTCAATGAATTTGGAATCGTTGTTCAAGAAGAATGGGAGAAATCATTTGTAATTAGAAGGGAATTGTCGTGTAATACATATATTATTATGCCAAATCATATACATGGAATTATTGTATTGGATAACGTTATACCCGTAGAGACGCACGGCCGTGCGTCTCTACATGATGATGCATCGTTACAACACAAAATGGTTATCCCATATCGTTCTCCAAAATCAATTTCATCTTTTGTGGCTGGATTCAAATCGGTTGCAACAATGCGGATCAATCAAATTCGAAATACACCCAAAATACCGGTATGGCAATCGCGATTCCACGACCGGATCATTCGCGATGAAATAGAATTATACAATGTAAAAAACTATATAGAGAATAACCCAATCAATTGGGAAGAAGATGAATTTTATGCGGATGCAGCATAAAATTCACCCACAACATCACAAAAGAAACGCGGTTAATACGAATTAGCCAACGACATCATACAGGAGAATCAAAACCAATGCCAAACAAAAAAATTTACAAAGACAAAGAATACATCCAAAGAATTTTAGAAGAAGCAGCACGAGATGGGAAAACGGAAATTGTGGAAACTTTAATAGAGAATGGGGCGGAAATAAATAATAAGAAATATTCTCCTTTAATTGCAGCTTTTCAAAATAAACAAATGGAAGTTGTAAAACTTATACTGGATAAAGGAGCAGATGTGAATCTTGTCGCTAACGGTACTTCAGCGTTAAGAGAAGCTGCTCAACTCGGTGACTTTGAGCTTGTTAAATTTCTAGTAGAAAAGGGTGCTGCAATCAATTTTAAAGATAGATACAGAAACTCTCCGTTATCCTATGCCATCTTTGGTTCAGGGTTTGGTAAGGTTCCGGAGTATTCAGAAGAGCGTAAAAGTATTATTAAATTCTTGATCGAAAATAAAGCTGATACAACTGACATTGATTTATTACGCTATAGCTATAGCGAAGAACAATTTAGCACAGAACAAATTAAATTTCTTTTAGACAGTGGTATTCCTGTGGATAGCAAAAAATCAAATAGTGATTTTCTAGAAGACTTTCACAGTTCATTGGAAAAGGCTTGTTTAAGCGAAAAGGTTAATTTAGGAATTATAAAACTCTTGATTGAACGAGGAGCTAATCCAAATCCAAAGACCGATTCAAAGTTCGGTAGCTCGTTGCTCAATACTGTGATATATAAGATACACGAACATAAGCGGAAAGGAGAAAAATTACAGATAAGGTATACAAAGATCTGCCTCCTTCTAATTCAAGCTGGAGCCGATATCTTAGCTAAATATAAATATGGGAGAAATCCAATCACATCGGCAATAGCCTCTGACAATCTTGGTATACTCATGTATATGTTTAGAGGTAGGAAGTCTGATATTCTAAAAGACCCGCGAAGTAAAAATCTGATTCATACTGCTCTATCTTACGGAAATAAGGTAATTCTTCAGTTCTTAATTAAAAAGGGCTTAGACGTCAACTCCTTAGATGAAAATGGATTGACTCCTTTACATACTGCACTTAGGAAATTTTACCATGATCATATCAACGTCAAATATATGGCACATTCTGAGCTTGAGGATCGGTTAGAGCCTATAAGGATTCTTTTAAAAAATGGAGCAGACGTTAAGAGAAGAAAAAAAAATCACAGCAGTCCTCTTCATTATGCAGTTAATACTGATATACCTCATATATTTCAATTGATTTTAGATCACGGCGCAGACATAAATGAAAAAGGAAAGTTTGGATACACTGCACTTCACTATGCGGCAAATCATTCTTGTTTGAATTCTCTTGCATTTCTTTTACAAAAAGGATTTGATATAAATCAAAAAGACGATTTTGGATTTACTCCACTTCATCATGCAGGTTATAACGGACTCACGGAAACGGTAAAATTTCTTCTCAGTAATGGTGCTGATTGTCATCTAACGGATAATTATGGTAATACTCCCCTTCATTATGCGGCACGACAAGGAAGATTATCGCAAATTGAAAAAGTAAAACCAAATCCAGAACCTTCTGCTATTCCTATTCTAAAAATAGAAACAGTAAAACTCTTAATTGAAAATGGCGCCAATTCAGAGTTGGAAAACAATAAAGGTGAAACTCCATTGGATCTCGCAAATCGAAGAGGTCACAAAGAAATTATAGAATTATTACGAACTCAAAACCTCTCAAAAAAAAGAAAGTTATGAACATTGGTTCTGGTAAATAAAAAATAATCTTATTGAAACACCTAGCCGGAGGATTTTCTTCTTTCTTACTTTTTTGAACTCACGTAATTTACTTTAAATTTTTATTTACAAAATAAATTGACTAAAATATAGTCATGCCTGCATGAAAACGTTTTTTCTATCTATTCTAATTCTATTCCATCTATTCTGTGCTTCTGAACCACCCGTCAAAGAAAATACTCCAGACAACTACTTTGCGCTTAGGGATATTACGTTAGGTAAGGATAATACTCTCTATCTTTCCGTTCGATCTGCTTATATCGAAAAAGATAAAATAAAAGAAGCCTTCGAAGAATTTCAAAATTTACATTCTGAAAATAAAATCAAAAGAACCTATTGGAAATGTAAAGTAATCTTAAACTCAACATTAGAATGCACTGAAGAATTGAAAATTAAGGATATTGCAGATGAAAATCTATCTAAATAAAATATTCCTTTTCCTCTTTTTCGTTTTCGGATTTGTGAATTGTAACAATGAAATATACGTTAAGCATGTCTATACTGACTTTAAAAAAATAGGAAGTCCTCCGAATCAACCCACCAATACCTACGAAATCACTCGAGTCACAACGATTCGAACCGCGGAAACTATCAACAAGGCTAGGATTAAAAATATTTATTACTACACTCTACCTCCTATTTTAAAACTGGTTCGATTCGCTCTATCGACTGGTGAATCGGGAATCGTTTTTCTAGAAGATCCAGAAGCAGAAGAAAATAGCAAAGTAGTCCTTTTTAAACCAGCTCCGGATAAATACGTCATGGTAACCAAAATGCTTTGTATTATCAATGAGGAGGAAGCCCTAGAATGCAAATAAGAATTCTACTCATTCTCTTCTTATCTGTTTTCGGATTCAATTGTGTAAGTGGTGAAATGAAAGTTCCCACACGCAGAGTTCTTTCGCAAATTCCAAGCAACAAGCCAGGTGTCATCTATCGTTTCTATATTGACTTAGAAGAAAAAAGTGCTACTAAAAACAATATTTTCGGAGTAGAAAGAGTCTACCAGGGAAATGATTCCTCCACCGGAGAAGCTTTTTTTAAATTCTATTTTTACCAAGAAGCGGGAATTGAACTTTGCACATATAATGATTCAGCCAAAAACTATGAATGCAAAGACTTAGAAATTATTTTTAAACAAAAAAATGAAATGCCTCCTGTAAAAGAATAAATGATTTGAAAGTATTCCTTTCCAATTTCACCTATCGTATCTAGTTCTCATAGATTACTATGATGCTCAACAATGCTTAGTTTATTTTCTAATAAATTTTGCATGAAAAGTTGTAACACCATCCCAATGAATAATTTTAAATGGATCTTTGATAGGTGACCATTTCTGTGCATTGACATGAAATTGGTGGTGCATTAAATGCGCTCTTCCTAAAGAATATTCTTCAGAAGTCCAATAATGACTCGAAGTTTTTTGCTTGGTTTCCAAAAACCAGATTCGAGTCAATCCAGCTAAGTGAGCAGCCAATAACTCTGTTCTTGTTGGCAATCTAAACTCAGAGCCAAAACATTTTAGCTTGGCTCCATACCAGCTTATTCTATTCCTATCACCTAGATCAGCCCAATTCTTCTTATCGATGGCTTTCGGTTCCAAATCGATCAAAGATTTGTCAGGAAGATTGGGAAGACAGCGAACCCTCATTTTGCCATACTCGTAGTAGTTTACGACTATCGACTTATCAACCACTGCATGTGAACTGCCTTCTGAATCAGAGGTCCAGTAATTTCCACCATTCCATGAATCTCCAACTCCTGAAAACATAACGGAAATTAATTCCTGGGTTGACGGTAATCGCATATCGTATTTTTTACAAAAAGAATTTGCCTCTTCCCAAGTCATATATTGTTCTAGATTGTTGCTAAAGCCCTTTAAATCATTTGAACCTGTCTCAACTTTTTGAATCCATTGATTGTATTCTAAACTATTATGATGATTCCATTTATCTAAATGATAATCATACCACCTTTTTAAATCAGAATCCCCTTTCCTTTGAAAATTGGTGCAGGAAAATATATTTAATAACGCTGTAATCATTAAAATTCTCTTTATCACTTCAATTTTACTTTCTTTGTATTTCTTCTATTCCATTTCATTTTTCTTGATTCTCCAAGAATAAGGGAACTGGACAAAGATATTTATCAATTTTAAATTCTAACATTTCTCCGGAGTGCAAAGCCTCATCTAACATTCTAAATTTTTTTGCAGAACTATTTCGCCTTGCATACCAATTTAAATACACTGGCGTTTCAAATCCTGCTTTATCAGAGAAGCGTATTGTATATCGTTTGTAACCAATACGCTCTCCTGAATCATCATCCGTATTTGACTTTGCTATGCTATGATAATCTGAATCTATTACCTCTCCTAGAATTTTATTTCCAGCAACTATCGTATCAGGTAATGGATAAATCTGATTATCTGTAATTTTTATTTTTCTAGTTTTAATCGCTAACAGTAACAATCCAAAGAAATAAAAAATAATTAGATATAAATAAAATAGAGAAAAAATAGAATCAGGTAGATTGAGTTCTTTTTCTTGGGTTTCATTGACCATATAATAATAACATCCAAGACTTAATATCAAAAGAAATATTTGAAATATTGCTAACATTACATTCTTGAAAAAAAGTAAGTTTTCAATATCCATTAAATTTCCCTCTTTATCTTTTATAATGTATCTTCTTGTATAAATTTTTTTGAAAGTGCAATTGGGATTTTCTATCGAATAAATAAACCAAGGAAGAAAAATTTCTTTTTTTTCTAGATCCTCTTCTTTAAAGATAAATTCTCCTTTTGAGAGTTTATCACCAATAAAAATATAATTTGTTATAACTCCAGTGATCGCAACAAATAAGGTATGTATGTAGGAAGTTTTCATTGCAACCCAAATCAATGTTACTAAAAACCATACAAAAAGCAGAACTCCCCAATTGTCTCCCACTTCAATCCATTTACCAACTATATTGGTAATATTTTTATTTAATAATTTAAGGGTAAGAAATTCTAAACTAATCAGATAGATTAGAATAAATGCAAAAAAGACTATTTGAAAGAATTTACTTTTTTGTTCTTTTGTATTTTCGTTCTTCATGCAAATAATATCCACTTTTGGTATCTTTTTACAAATAAAAAAAGATTCAATACACTCCCTACTTAGAACTTTTTCTACTTCTTTACTTCGATCGAATTATAAAAAATGAAATACCAAGTATCCAATAAAAAAATGATTTGAAGTATCTAGAGAGTGATAAAGCGTTTATTCAGTCAGGTAAAATACAATGATTCGAATTCTACCATTGATACTTTTTTTCTTTGTTTATTGCACGAGTGTGAATAAGAAGGACAATTTACCATCTGAGAATAGAAGCGCTAATCTTAAGGTTGTTCTCAATAATAGCGAAGAGAACGAAGCAAAACTCCATTTATATTTATGTCAAAATTTAAATCAATCCGAAATAAAAATGCTTAGTGAATGTGAATTTAAAATGATACACTCTTTTCGAAACAAAAGCGATGCGGTTAATTTTGATTTACCTCCTGGTGAATACTTTGCAGTCATTCAAATTTCTGACAAAAGAATTATACCTATTTTGTATTCAGAAACGACTGGTCAGAAAATTCATTTTGGCTTTAAAACGGAAGTTACCGATTCTTTTTTCTATAGGACTCATTTTGAGGAAACTAAAATAACAAGTTGCCAATCTGTTACAATTCTTTCGTATTCAGAAGATTATTATTGTCCAAAGTTAATTTTAAAAGAAAACATACAAACAACCTTTCGATTTGAAATTGAAAATGATTTACAGTTTGACGAAAGGGGAACTTCACTCATTTGGCTTTCCACTTTGTATATTTCCCTGCAAGTAATGTTTCCAATTCCAATTCCATTGATAACTGGGATATTCGCATTCAAAAGAAGGGTTTCAAATAATTTAAAATGAGTTCGATATAAGAATTTTTCACAGCCAATGCAATTTCTCTATTTTATCGGTGCCCTTAGTGTTTACACATTCAACATGGCTCAGTGCAAGTCGGTGGCAATGTTTTAAATTTTTAGCTCCATCGAACTGAAACTATTTCATATAAAATACAGGACTAACTAGAAATTATTTCTATAAATTCGCGCGGCGTTAAAATTGAAATTTTATATTCCTTTCGGATCGGAAAATCTTTCTTATTTCCTGTGATTAGATATTTTACTTTTGAACCGATTGCGATTTCTAAAAATGCTTCATCGTCTCTGTCAGGTAATTTTTGCAATAAAGGAGTGGCTAACCCCCATTCTCCGCTCTCTTGGATAAAATCTAAAACAATAGATATATCATCTTTGTCTATTTTGAATTTAGGACGATGTAAGACTTCTCGGTATTCGGCAAGGATCCTCGCATCAAAACAGAGAGTTAAATTGCCTGAGCCAATTCTACGAACAATTTCTCCTGGGATGCTAAATGGTTTTAGAATCCCGCTTACTAGAACATTTGTATCTAAAACAATTCTCAATTTTTCTTTCTAGATTTTCGGACTGCTTTGATTTCTTTTCTGATTTCGGACTCGGAGATTTCAGAAGTTTCATTTAAAAGCGAAGTATTTTGAATGCGACCTAGTGCAGCTAACGCTTTTGCTTGTTTCAATGCCTTCCATGTAGGTTCTAGAGTTTTTTCTGTGACGGAGGAAAGTATAGCAATTGGTTTACCATTGGATGTAAGAACCAAATCCTCAGTAGGATCCAAATGGTTTAAAATTTGAGCAGAATTATTTCGTAAATCCCTAACTGTTAAAAATTGCATATTTAAGCACCTGTAGCACAATTGTAGCAATATAGAACTCTTTGACAAGAAAAAAAATCCTTGCCTATTTGATTTAGAAGTGTAAGTTCGTATCAGAAGGAGTAACCAATGGCAGAGAATTCTTCCACAGAAGCACAAACACAAGCACAGGTCCAAACAGAAATGAAACAGGTAGAGAGCATTGAAAATCTACCGAAAGAAGACCAACAAAAAATCATCGATCTAGCAAAACAAATCAATATTGAAGACACTCAGTCTGTTCTACAGTATGGATCTCAATCTCAAAAAAAGATTTCTGAATTTTCTGATCAAATTCTAAACCAGATTCGAGCAAAGGATGCAGGGGAAACAGGAAAAATTCTTACAGATCTAATGCTGAAAGTCAAAGAGATGGATGTAGAAAGTCTTTCTGACGAAGATAGTTTTATTTCTAAAATTCCACTCATTGGTTCTTTAGTAAAATCATCACAAAAGTTTATAGCTCAATATGATACGTTAAGCGAACAAATAGAGAAAATTATAGATGAACTTCATAAGTCAAGAATGATTCTACTCAAAGACATCACTCTCTTTGATACAATGTATGCAAAGAATTTGGATTATTTCAAAGAACTCAATCAATACATCCTCGCCGGCGAAATGAAATTAGCCGAACTAAAGGAAAAAGAACTTCCTAAATACAAAGAGAAAGCAGAGAAGTCTAACGATCCAGTTGATGCGCAAAAATACCAAGACTACATGCAACTCCTAAATCGTTTTGAGAAGAAACTACACGATTTAAAACTCACTAAAATGCTGTCACTCCAAACAGGACCTCAGATTCGCCTGATCCAAAATAGCAATCAGGTTCTTGTGGAAAAAATCCAAAGCTCTATCATAAATACAATTCCTCTTTGGAAAAATCAACTTGTAATTGCAATCGGACTTCTCAGACAAAAAAAAGCACTTGGAGTGCAAAAAGAAGTTACCTCTGTTACAAATGAACTACTTTCTAAGAACTCTGAGATGCTAAAACAGGGAACGATCGAAGTAGCAAAAGAAGCAGAAAAAGGAATTTTAGAAATAGAGACTTTGAAAAAAATCAATACAGATCTTATCTTCACTCTAGATGAAACTCTTAAGATTCAGACAGAGGGAAGACAGAAACGTCAGGCGGTTGAAGTTGAACTCGCTAAGATGGAAGAAGAAATCAAAGACAAACTCAAAAACACAAAACAATTTTAATCCATGAACGAAAGTAAAATTACGGATGAAGAAGCAAAATGGGGTCGTAGATCCCATCTTTCTCTTCTTTTAGCCTACCCTCTTCTCATCATTCTTCTCTCCAAAGGTGTATCCTTTGCGTTTCCAATTGCAATGATTGCGACAATGTTAGTTCCCTTGTATATACTTTTCACAAAAGGGAATCAGTCTAGATTCATTGCAACTCATGCAAAAGAAGCTGCTTTTTTGCAAGGCTTTATGGCAATTCTTGGACTAGGAATTCACCTACTCTGGGGATCGGAAAGCTCAACCGTTAACCGCTTGATGCAAATTGGTAGTTATACTGCATCGGGTCTTTATCATTTCGGAGCAGTGATTGCTGGATCCATTAAATCCTCTTACAAAACTCTCATACGTTATCCGCTTAGCTTTTTTTCAACTCCGAATATTGAAAAAGAGAAAGATGATTTTGAGCAAAAGATGGCAGAACTTAGAGCTCTTGAGAACTTAGATAAAGTTACAGCAAGTATGCTAAAAGAAACCATGGCAATTGGAAAAGATCGCATCGCTGAAATCGATAGACTACTAGAAAAAATAAAAGATCCATCGGTTCGAGAAAAAGTTTTAGAGATTAGAGAATATGTAGTCAAGATTTTTGAAAATTTCAAAAACGATCCAGAAGATATAAAAATCTCGAGACAATTTTTATCTTACTATCTAGATACAACAATAAAAATCATTCGTAAATACATCGATCTCTCTTCTCAAAAAGTAATATCAGTGGAACTGAAAGAATCTTTGCAAAGAGTAGACAATATTCTATCTCAAATCATAGAAGCATTCGCAAAACACCATGATAAACTGATTCAAAATGATATCATGGATTTAGATGCAGAAATCACAGTCATGGAAAAAACCATGAAAATGGAAGGAATGTAATCCTTGGATTTAGTCTTAATCAAAGCTCAAACAAAAGAAATTTTACAACTCATTGTGCCTCTCGCAGATTACTACAGAGCCAATTATAAAGATATAACTGATTTTGAAAAAAGAGTTATTTTCGCAGAACATCTATTAGCCTCTGAGATGATTCGAATTGCTAGCTATTTATATGCAAATGATTCGACTGAATCAGAAAAGACTCTGCCTGCTATCGTAGAAATTTTAAAAGAAATTGATAAATCTACTCTCTATAACAAAACAAAGCTTCTTTCTGAAATTGAACTCTACGTAAAAAACCAACCACAGGGGAAAAAGGATTTAGTTATAGAAGAGCTCGATCCGCCTATGCTACTTCGTGTTGTAAAATTCTATGATTCTGTATTTCTTACGAACAATATGTATATTGTTGCAAACTATCTCTTTCAGATTTTAAATCTGATTGTAAAACAAGATGGAGTTGTAACAGAAGTAGAGAAAAGACTTTTAACTCGTTATCAAACCATTTTACATGAATCCAATGAAGATATTTATGCGGATAGCAAGTCTTCTAGCAAAGATTATCTAAATCTAAACTCTATCTTCAATGATTTCTTTGGAAGTGTTTCTACTACAATTCAAAAAGATTCCAAAGACAAAAAGGAAAATAAAGAAGCGGCTAAAGAAGATAAACCGCAAGGAAATATCCAAGAAGCGGGAAAAGAAGAAGTATATGACCTAGACACTCTCATGAAAGAGTTAAATGAACTGATTGGTCTTAGCTCTGTGAAAAGTGAAGTCTCAAATCTTGTCAATGTTCTAAAAGTAGAAAAACTAAGAAAAGAAAAAAATCTTCCTGTTCCTGTAAGAAGTCTACATATGGTTTTTACTGGAAATCCGGGCACTGGTAAAACAACAATCGGACGACTCATAGCAAAGATTTTTAAAGCGTTAGGCGTTTTAGAAAAAGGTCATTTGATTGAAACGGATAGGTCAGGACTTGTAGCCGGATATGTAGGACAGACAGCTAACAAAACCATTGAAATCTGTCAAAAGGCTCTTGGTGGAGTATTGTTTATAGACGAAGCCTATGCCCTCGCAGAAGGCGGAGAAAATGATTTTGGACGAGAAGCAATTAACACTCTTTTAAAATTCATGGAAGACAATCGAGCTAATTTTATTGTCATCGTTGCCGGTTATACGGATAACATGCAAGACTTCATCAATAAAAATCCAGGGCTTCAATCTAGATTTAATAAATACATTCTATTTCCAGATTATAGCCCTGAAGAACTTTTTTCTATATTCTCTTCTCTTACAAATAAATCTAAACTCAAACTGACAGAAGATGCTTCAGTGAAAGTAAAAGAAATTCTACAATCTCATTACGATAAAAGAGATAAGAAATTTGGGAATGGAAGATTTGCTCGAAACCTTTTTGAAAAAATTTATGGAAACCAAGCCAATCGCTTAGTCACACTCACCGATTTAAATGAAGAAGGTTTATCTACTATCGTTTTAGAAGATATAACAGATTTGTAGTTTTATTTTAACGTCAGTTCGATGTAACAGATAATTTAAAGGATTACCACCTATTGCCGCGAACGAGCGGCAATGGATTTTGGGTGGAAAGACGATGGGCACCAATAGGTTTTGTTATTTTCATTCTTTTACAATTATATCTTATGGTCCAAGTAGTGACGATGCAGAAAAATACTTGCACCTTGTGGATGATGGACAAATCATTTATCATCTAACTATTGGATTTACCGTCGTTAAAATAGAAGGTCTACTTCCAATTAAATCTATTGAATATAAAAATTCTATCTTTGAAACAAGATTTGATAAAATCCAATGGTTTAAAAAAAACAACATACCTGTTCCCGACTGGATTTAAAAATTTCTATTACAAAAATTTAATAATTTCAAAAGTAATGGTAATTTTAAAAATGCAAGAAGGTGTTTTTTAAATAATAAAATCAACAGCCTACGACAGCAAGCCCTCCGCTAAGAGCAAACCTCATTTGAACGTTTGGTTCATCCAAACTCAATCATTGCTTTTATTCAGCAATGATAATGTAAGGTGAGTTAAAATTAGAATTTACACCTATCTAGAATTTCTTCCAATGGAAGTATGAAAAAGAAATTTATAGTTACTGGTGGTGCTGGTTTAATTGGTTCTAATATCGTAAGAGAATTAAATCAAATGGATGAAACAGATATTTTAATCGTGGATCATCTTGGAAATTCAGAAAAGTGGAAAAATTTACTCGATTTAAAATACAAAGATTATCTAGAAAAAGAAGACTTTCTATCTCGCATTCAAAATGGGAATCCATTTAAAAAATATACACATGCAATTCACATGGGTGCTTGTTCAAGCACTACAGAAACTAACGCATCTTATTTAATTCAAAATAATTTTGAATATACCAAAATCTTTGCTGATTATTGTCTATCAAATGAAACAGAATTTATCTATGCATCAAGTGCTGCAACCTATGGGGATGGAGCAAATGGCTACAGTGATTCTTCAGAATTATCCACTCTACGTCCTCTCAATATGTATGGTTACTCTAAGCATATGTTTGATCTATACGCAAAACAAAAAGGAATCTCAGATAAAATCACTGGGTTAAAATATTTCAATGTATTTGGATTTGGCGAAGCGCACAAGGGTGACATGAGAAGTGTAGTTCTAAAAGGCTACGAACAAATCAAGTCGATGGGTGTTTTGAATTTATTCAAATCCTATCGTCCCGATTATAAAGATGGAGAACAAAAAAGAGATTTTCTCTACGTAAAAGATGCAGCGCGTATAACGCTTTATCTATTACTCGAGAGAAAATATGGTCTCTACAATGTGGGGCGTGGAGTGGCAGAAACATGGAACGACTTAGGTAAAGCTTTGTTTAAAGCACTCAATCTTCCTACGAATATTCATTATACTGATATGCCTGAAAGTCTAAGACCAAAGTATCAGTATTACACCAAAGCAGACACAGAAAAACTTTTAAAAACTGGGTATTCAGATGGATTCACAAGTCTTGAAGAAGCAGTAGAGGACTATGTGAATTTACTTCAAGCTTAATCCCAATTACACTGCGGAAGAACAATGTCCTTTATCTCTGTGATACTAGGACTTGTTCCGCATAACGGACAATTTTTATTTTTATGAACCGGAATCTTTCTAAACTCCATTGATTTTGCATCAATTGAAAGGATACTCCCGAATAGCCCCTCTTCTACTCCGAGCAGAAACTTTATAGATTCAGTTGCTTGTATTGAACCTACGAGACCAGCTACACTTCCAATCACTCCTGCTTCTGCGCAATTTGGCACACTATCCGCATCCGGTGGGGAATGGAAAATACACCGATAGCAAGCAGTTTCTTCTGGTTTAACACCAATTACCTGTCCTTCGAAACGAAGAATTCCTGCGATCATCAGAGGAATTTTATAAAAATAACAAGCATCATTTACTAGAAATTTTGTTTCAAAATTATCGGAACCTTCAATGACTAGACTGGATCCAGCAAAAATTTTTTCAATATTGGAAGCATTCAATCTTTCATTGTAGGTAACTATTTTTATATTAGAGTTTAAATTTGTGATAACTTGACTTGCCTCTTCTGCTTTTGATTTATTGATAGACTCTGTTCCATACAAAATTTGTCTTTGTAAATTGGTAAGATCCACTTTATCTGAATCTATAATTCGAATTTCTCCAATTCCAGCGGCAGCCAAATAAAACAAGACTGGACTCCCTAGACCACCTGCGCCAACGACTGTGACAACAGAGGCTTTTAGTTTTTCTTGTCCTTTCCGTCCTACTTCGGAGAGTAGAATATTTCTAGAATAACGTGTGATTTCTGGAGCGGATAACATAGATTATTCTTTAAATCTTTTCTTGATTCTGTCAATGATGTCTGCTACGAATTCGTCCTGTCTATGATTTATATCTGAATATTGAATTGCAGCTTTTGCGTCTGCCTCATATCCATTTTTTAGGGCGATATTTAAAATAGAAACAAGACAAGCATATACTACATCTGAATTGGAAACAGATATGATCTTATTCTTAAGCGTTGTAGTAGGACTTCCCTTCTCTTGGAAATACCCCAAGGCATTTGCACAGGATACAGCAACCTTAGGACTATCAGTCGTCTTCAAAGCCTCTTGCACTTCTGAAATATATTTTGTTTCTTTTTCTTTGCCTAAATAATTACAAGCTGCAATTTTGTCTGATTCGGTTCCAGAGGATAAATTCTTTATATGTATATCTATGGGAACCTCCGCACTAATAGAAATACAAGATACAGCGACTAACAAGGATATTCTTCTAATCATAACTACTCCCAATTTTTTATGTTAAATTTATTTTATAAAAAATGAATGAAACTACAATCATTTTATAAATAGGAATAAAAGTAATCCATTTTTCAAACACCATAAAGTCTTATAATATTCCTCCATTTTTCTTTTTTTCTTTCCTAGATATTTTTAAATTTTTCCATGGATGTATCAGATAAACATGAAACAATTTATAGCTTATTATATTCTTATAAAATCAAAACTAAGACTCTTAAAACCAACACAATTATTAACTCTTGGTTTTTTATCCTATGTTTTTCTTGGAACCTTTTTTTTGTCACTTCCCTTTTCCCAAAAGACAGAGATAAAATTTATAGATAATTTATTTAATGTAGTTTCAGCCGTATCCACAACAGGCCTTACTACTATAAGTGTAAGCGACTCCTACTCCCGCCTTGGAGAATTTATACTTATGATTCTATTTCAACTCGGTGGAATCGGTTATATGACTATATCCTCTTTTATCATTATCGCAAGTGGGAAGCGTTTATCGCATACAAGAGAACAAATTTTAACTTCTGAATATACTTTACCAAAAGGATTTACAATTCGAGACTTCGTTTTTAAAATCTTTATTTTCACAGTAATTATTGAAACAATGGGAAGTTTTATGCTCTACTTAGAGTTCCGATCAGCAGGTGTAAACAATCCTCTTTGGTCATCCATTTTTCATTGTATTTCTGCGTTTGCAACTGCCGGTTTCAGTTTAAATAATAATAGTTTAGAAAATTTTAAAACAAGTCCATTAGTAAATTTTACAATCAGTATTCTTTGCTATTTAGGTGCCCTTGGATTCATTGTAATCGCAGACTTTTGGTTTGCAGTCAGAAGTAAAGATTATAAAATTACTTTCACTTCAAAAATTATTCTGTGGGTAACATTTGTTATCCTCTTCATTGAAGCTCCATTATTTCTTTTAATAGAACCATCTATCGCATCCTATACACTTTGGGAAAAAATACAAATATCTCTTTTTCAAATTATGACTTCATCCACAACAGCAGGATTTAACACTGTATCTATTGGAGGACTCCATTCTGCGTCTCTAACACTCATCCTATTTGCAATGATTATTGGAGCATCCCCAAGTGGAACAGGTGGTGGAATAAAAACGACAACATTCACAGCACTACTTGCCGTCACAATAAGTATGTTAAAAGGTCAGACTTATATTTCATTTTTTAAAAATAGAGTGCCATTGGTTCGCCTATTTACAGCCGTGTCTTCAGTAACGATTTATTTATTTGTTCTTACCTTAGGTCTATTTGCTTTAACTCTTACTGATCAACAAGATTTTTTAAAACTCGTATTTGAATCTGCATCTGCATTGGGGACTGTGGGACTTAGCATGGGAATCACAGGAGATTTATCTAACTTAGGAAAACTCATTCTGACATTATTAATGTTTTTAGGACGTGTTGGTCCTTTAACAATTGGGCTCGCGATCCTATACAACCCACTGGAACATGATAGAATCAAAGATGCTGATCTAGCTGTTTAGAAAAAGCATAAATCCAGTAAGAAATTGTTGTCAAAAAATTTCACTTGCATATTTTTACACATTTTATTAGTCTTATTGCATATTTAGAGAGTCTTTATGAAACATATATTTTATACAATACTTACAATTTTCCTATTTATCCAACTAACATCTTGCAGTTCTCAAGAAGTAAAAGAAGAACAACCAGATGATATTTTAGAAGAAGAGCTTAGAGCAGAAGCAGAGCCAATACGTGAAATTAGAGAAAGGGATTTAAAAGAAGAAGTAAAACGTCCCATGAGGAAGAAATAAGGATTCGTAGTTGTTAACATTTGAAAAAATATTCCTTTCCCTACTACCTATCCCTTTTTCTATTCTATTATATCAGAGATACTTTTTTCGTGGGAAAAGATATGGCATTTACCTTGATGCATTTTTATACGGTGTTTTACAAGCGGCGAGTTTACTCTTTTTATTTCCTTTTCTAGATGAATTTGTAAATATTGATGCTAAAATTTTTACCGGCTTTTTCAGTGCTGCATTTATAGAGAAAACAACAGCATTCTTATTTTTATACTATCTATTAAAAAAACAATATTCAAGATTAAATGTAAACGAAAGCGTTTGTTTTGGAATGTTTTTAGGAATTGGCTTTGCAGCCCTAGAAAATGTTTTCTATGCAATCCAAGTTACTTCTTCCACTATTTTTCTCAGAACCTTTACCTCTGTATTACTCCATATAACAACCTGTGGAATGATTGCTTATTATTTAGCTCTGAAGCAAGCTTATAATACATCTTTAAATAAATCTATTTACACAACGTATGCTTATATCCTGCCACTCATTTTTCACGGACTCTATGATTCATGTCTTCTAATTGGAAATGAAATTACATATATAATTGGTCCGGAACTTGTATTTCTCATTTTAGCTTTAGAATATATGATGGCACGTGCTTTGTCTCTTCCCAACACAGAAGAACTGCATGAAAAGAAAATTTCTTTAGAGGACTGGGAGTCGATACAATTACAACCACAATATGAACGATGGATCATCCGATCTATGGGCAAAAAAAATGCTGAATTTGTTCCTTTTTTTTCTATCACTATTAGACCAGAGAAAGGATCAATAATTGTATTACTAACGTTAATCTCTATTGTATTCTACTTTTTCCAAACTCAGATGGTATTATTCTTTGATTTAAAATTAAGTGAATATGAGCTAACAACGCTCTTCGCAATTTATCCCTTAGTTCTTGCATTTAATTTGTTTTTACTTGGGGCAATCAATCCTGAGTATTTTAAAAATAGTATCATAAGCATTCCAATTATTATGGAAGTTAACGTTATTGGTGGTCTTGATTCAAAGTCAATGGTTGGTTCAGAAATAACAGCATACAACAGTTTTCTTAGAACATTTGATACACTTCCTATTGGACATGAACTAGAAATTTCTTATCTTTATTCAGATTTTAAATCTCCTCCGATCAAAGGGAAAATCATTTGGGATAATCACGAAGATTTTGAAAAACCAATGGGAAGTATTATTCGATTTGAAGAAACTCCAAAAGGATTTATCCGTTTTTTAGTTCAATATAACCTTTATAAATTAGGAAAAGGAATTTTATATAATTTAAAATTTCCAGGATTCAAGAAGATTCGAAAACTTTTTGTAAAAGAATCCACGGTTATGGAACACAATAATTATTATACCGCTGGAACGATTCTATTCAAGGAAGGAGAATCAGGAAAGAAATTTTATCTACTCAAAAAAGGAAGCATAGAAATCTGTAAGCATACAAGTGCAGGTGAGAAAATTACTCTGAGCTTTGTGGAGTCTGGAGAAATTTTTGGAGAAATGGCAATTCTTGGAAATCAGCCTAGATCTGCATCTGCAGTCTGTATGACAAACTGTGTTGTCGCAACGGCTGACGGAGACAATTTAGAGGCTTTAATAAAGGGAAATCCTGACTTTTCTCTGAAATTGATACAGACTCTCGCTACCAGAATCAGTTATTCTGAAAAACTCTTAAAAAGTAGAATTCAAGAATTGGAAGATGCACTCAATCATGAGAAAGAAAAAAATCATAAACTGGAAACTAAAGTATCCGAAATGATTCCAAAACCTGTTGATTTAAAAATTTCTCAGCATTCAAAATTTAGAAAGCGTCGTAAAACTTAATTGATAAAGTCTTGAAATTAATCTTGAATTTTGCAAGTCTATTCCTAAAGGAACATTGTTCCTTTAGGAGAAAAAAATGAAAAGAAAAATACCAATATCTCTATTAATCCTATTCTTTGCTCTTATTTCCTGCGATGAAAAGAAGAAGCAATATATACCAATACAATCCGTCGTGCAACAAAATGTTCCAAATACCTCCACAAATGGAAGTTCGGGACCTACAGTAAGTCTACCAAGCGCAGGTGGCAGTAATACAGATTTATCTGGAGTTACACCTGGAACAACTCTAACCACCACTCCTGCTGGAAATACCCCTTTTACTTATTCAAATAATACAACAATTCCTGTTGACTCAACTGTGACGAATAGTGAAGGAACTCCAGTTGCTGGAGCGATAGTTACAATCACAAACCCAGAGGCTAATGATGTTTTACTGCAACAAGTAACAAACAGTGATGGAAAAGTTACAGGTTCTATTACAGTTCCAAGCACAACAACATCAGTTAGTTTAACAGTTACATCAGGTGGAACAACTTGTCAGCCAGTTCAAATTCCTCTACAAGTAGTTACAACTCAGAATGGGAATACGACAATTTCCCAAGTATCTTCTATTGGCAATATTGCAATTCCAATTGCGAACGTTGGTGGGAACCAAACTGTAGCTGACCGAGATAAGGATGGAATAAATGACGATCTAGATTTTTATCCAGATGATTCCAAAAAGGCAACCAAAATTCGTTTTCCATCTTCTAGTGTAAATACAATTGCCTTTGAAGACCTATATCCAAATGCGGGTGATGCAGACTTGAATGATTATGTTGTTCAGTTTTTCACAGAAGAAGATTTAAATGCAGAAGGAAAGATTGTTGAAATTAGAGGAGCTTTTCAACATGTTGCAAGAGGTGCCGGATATCGTCATCAGCTGAAAATCTTATTACCAAATAATTTAGATTTATCTTATGAAAGCACAGTCACAGACGCATCAGGAGTAGCACAGAATACTAGTATAGCAAAATTTACTCCGACCTCATCCCAATTAGAGGCTGGTTTGATTATTCTTGGAAACAGTGGAACTACCATTTCTTCACCGAACTCAGAGTCATCTCAAACTTATGCGCCAGGGCATATCTCAAAATTTAAAATTGTATTTAATACTCCTGTAGCTAGAAATGTGATCGGGTCTTCACCGTATAACGTTTACCTGCAAGTAATTGATACTGGAAAAAATATTTTCTTTCCAGGAAAGTATTTTGATGCAAATGGAAAAGATCTTTATATGGATTCAAATGGCTTTCCTTGGGCAATACATGTTCCGGGTGTATGGCAATGGCCACTAGAAAGAAAAGACATTCGAAACATAGACAATACAGGATATCCTAGATTTAATTCTTGGGCAACATCGAATGGCTTGAATGATAAAGATTGGTATACAACTATTACAAATGGCAAAGTTTATTCTATTCCAACAACGCCTAGCAATCTACTTGCTTACTTAAAAGGTGTAGATAGTAACATAAGTGTTTATCTTGCAATGTCACTTGCATTTTTAGGGATTATATTCGGATTATTGATTCGAAAGAAACTTTCAAACGTTAGTTCAACCTAAATATAAAAATACCTTGAATAGAAATACTTTTAAGAATTTTATTCAAGGTATTCTTTGTTAAATCAAATAAGTTCACTAAAAAATTTACAGATTAAAAAATAGGAAAAATTCGTAGGGTTTCCCCTACGATGTAAAATTGTTCAGGGAAGATTATTTTTTTTCTACAGTGGAGACTTTTACTGTCCAGTAAAGCGGACAAAACTTAATAGCTGCAGTTGCTAGTAATACAACTCCAATCAAACCAAACCAGGAAGAAAAATATAAACCAGCAGCAATGATCCCTAGACCGAGAACTACTCGTATGATCCTATCCAAGCTTCCAACATTTACTAACATAATCATCTTCTATAAGTTATTTAACTTCTGGCATATCTGATAGACCACCACCGTTGACTACATTCTTAAATCCATTGGCATCTAGAATTCCTTTTGCTCTTCCAGATCTTCCACCTGATCTACAATAAACAACGATTTTGCGCTCTTTATCTCCAAATTCGGATAACCTAGATTCTACTTGGTCAACAGGAATATTTTTTGCATTTGCATAGTGACCAGAAGCATATTCTTCTCCACTTCTCACATCTACAATAAGGGCTCCACCCTTGATGTAATCGATAACATCTTTCTTATCCACGGCTCCAACTCCTTTATTCAAAAATCTCAAGGCAAGTAAAACTCCAAAGACTCCTACCGCCAGATACATTAAATTGATGAAATTCATTTTCATATATATACCATACGGGGTATTATATAAAAATAGCAAGCATTATTTTTTTTTATTTGACCTTTATTGCAGAATGGTTATTTTGAATCAATAATATAAATTTTAAATAGAATCCTCTTAACAATTCTGATTTTAATACAGAATAAGGTAGGTGTTTATGACAAAACAAAGAACAGATTTAATTTCCAGACTCAGCCGAATTCAAGGACAATTGGAAAGTATAAAAAAAAGCCTTGAATCTGAAACAGATATAGAATGTATTAAAACTATGCATCTGATTAAAGCAGCGAACAATGCTCTGAAAAAATTTGGAGAAGCATACGTTTCCAACCATATGGATGAGTGCATGAGCGGAAAAACTCCGAAAAAGAATATTGAAAAAGAGTTAAAATCAGTCATAGAGGCAGCTTTTACTCTTTGATAAAAATAAAGACAAGTATACACATATATTTTTTGTCCTTCCTGACAGGAATTGTGACTGGTAGTTTTGTAATTCTTTTTTCAAAGCTATTGGAATATTTTGAGCGGCTACTCTCATTTAACCACAGTTCCTTTTATAAAACATTTTCCTTCGAATTTAATTTTCTTTACCTTTTATTACCAGCAATCGGAGGCTTACTTGTTGGTTTAATAACACATTATCTCTGCAGTGAGGCAAGAGGAAATGGAATTGATCACCTACTCGATGCATTTCATAATCAGAACGGGGAAATGCGCGGTCGTGTTTCGTATTACAAAGCAATCGTAACAATCATAACTCTATCGACGGGAGGAAGTGCTGGAAAAGAAGGTCCTTCCGCACAAATCGGAGCTAGCATAGGCTCAAAAATCAATAATGTTTTTGCAGGAGGTGCAAGAGCAAGAAGAACTCTTTTGCTCGCAGGGGCTGCTGCATCTCTCGGAACAATTTTTCAAGCACCGTTAGGCGGCGCGATAACAGCAATTGAAATGGTATATAGAGAAGATATTGAAAGTGACGCTCTCATACCCTCTATTATTTCTTCTGTTTCTGCTTATTTTTTACTTAGCTCTTTTGGTCTCGTGCATAGAGAATACTTTGCTTTGCAAGAATTAGCTCCTAAATATCTAACTATTTACCCAATACTAGGATTGATTTCTTTTGGAATAGGATTTGTTTTAGTCAAAATAATCCAACGACTAAAAGCCTTTTTCCTGAAATGGAAAATTTTCCCTCCCTTTAAACCAATGATTGGAGGTTTGATCTGCGGAGTCATTTATCTTTTTTTTCCTGTTGTTTCGGGAACAGGAGAATCCTATATTGAGAACTTTCTTTTCAAGCCTGAAACCTATACAGGGATTCCCAAACTCGAATTGATTCAATTTGTTTTATTTGTTGTTACCTTCAAAATCTTTGCAACAACAATCACGATTGCATCTGGTGGATCAGGCGGTATCTTTGGTCCTTCCCTTTTTCTGGGAGGAACAATTGGAATGTTTGTTGCGGAAGTTGCAGGATTATTCTATACTTTAGACCCCGATCACTATCGCAGTTTTATATTAGTAGGGATGGGTTCCTTTTATGCAGGAATAGCTAGTGCACCGATAGCCGCAATGATTATGATATGTGAAATGGTAGGAAGTTATGTTTTACTCCCTCCTCTCATGGTATGCTCCATTATTGTATTTCTTCTATCAAAAAAGCTCAATTTATATTCAGGACAAGTGCAAGATCGATTTCATTCTCCTGCACATCATTGGGATATTCAAACAGATATTTTGCGGAAAATGCCTATTTACCACTACCAGACCTATTTACATCGATCTGCTATCGCAAAAGAAACTCAACCGATTCAATTTATCAAAAGACGCGCTCTTAAAAGAGATGAAAAAGACTTTATTATTTTAAATGAATCAAGCGAATATGTTGGGATAATCTCATCCCTAGAATTTATGCGACAGGATATTAATCCAAAATCCCCAGTATATCCTTATATTGAGAAAATTCCTGCTATTTCAATCAGTCAAAGTCTTGGTGATGCACTAGAACTTCTTCTTAAACACAATCTTGACAAAGTCGCTGTAATCAGTAATTCTAGCCGTTTCCTTGGATATCTTCGTTATCAAGATATATTAGAACTCTATTTCTCAAAACTAAAACGATAACTGCTAAGATATCGATTCTTAAAAGAAGAGATAAGACAAAGTAATGATTGAGAAAATGGATCCGTAAAAAATTTTCTTTTTAGTCATTTTAATAGAAGGATTGCGCTATTCTACCTAATATCTATTTCTAACAAACCTATCAAATATATTTTGAATTTATTGCTTATAAATTGAGAATATATGCTTTCAGTTTCAATGTTCTTGCTTTTTTTATATCGATGTAATTATAGTCTATTTTGTAAGATTTAATCCTTTCATCCGGAGATTTTCTTTGAAATCTAATTCATTTATACTAAAAATTTTTCTATTACTAGGCTTTATTCTTTTGTATTTGCAAATAAACTGCAAATCCAAGGATTGCAACTCAGCCCAAACGATAATCGATAAAGTTCCATTCATTGAAAAAGCAATAGATTGTCAGAAAGAAGACAATTCATTGCTGCTTGGATTGATTGCAATTGGATCAAGAAGTTCCACTGCAAGTATTTCCACTGCTGCCACTTGTCCTGTTTCTGGTTCACTGAGCAATCCAAGCCCAGTGAACGGCTCTAGCATTACTTTGACAGGTGCACAATGCACAAACTCTGCAATCCAGTCTACGATTACAAATGGAGGTAACATTACTTTAAATTGCAGTGGAACAATTTCAATTTCTAGTGAATTAACGGTTCCATCGAATGGAACTGTTTTTATAACAGGAGTAAATGGCTCAGGAACTAACGGTAAAGTAATATTAGATGGAGGTGGTATTTCTAGGATTATCTATGGAAATAGTAGTTCTAAGATTATTGTAAAAAACCTTCAATTTCAAAATGGAAAATCAAAAGAGACTGCAGATTCAACGGGAGCTTTAAATAAAAATGCAGGGGGCGCTTTATTCAATGGTTATAAAGGCGAAATGACTGTAATTGATTGTGATTTTTTAAATAATGTCGGTGGCACAAATGCAAGTGGAAATAAAGAAGAAGGAGGAGGTGCAATTTACACAAAGTCATTTGGTAAACTAACGATCGTAAATAGCTACTTTTCTGGAAATACTGGAGGTCTAGGTGGAGCGATCAATAATCTATTGAGCAAACTAACAATCATTGATAGTAATTTTACTTCGAATAGTTCTTTAGTAGACAATTATTCTGCAGGAGGATATGGGGGAGCTATTTATACGGATGGAGCTGGACTTGGAGGAGTCAATGGAGCAAACAATCAAGCATCTCTAAATCCTCCCTCTGGATTGGGGAATATAACGATTTGCCGCACTGTATTCTCAAACAATACTGGGAAAGGGCAAGGAGGTGGGACCTTCTTATATGGCTATGCTCCGGATGTAATCACTTTAGATAGAATTGTTTACGATAAAAATTCTGTTATTAAAAACGGTGCAGGCGATGCTTTAGGAGGAGGACTTCGATCAGGAAATGCGGACACCTATATTTCTAACTCGTCTTTTACGGATAACGTTGCTTTATCACAGGGAGGAGGCTTTTGGAAAGGCGAGTCTAGTTTGCTTTCTATTAGCAATTCTACTTTTGTAAATAATTATGCTGTTGAGACAGGCTCAACGACAGCTGCCTCTCTTTCAAATAGAAATAATACTGGTGGAATATGTGGAGCAATCAATAATGCAGGGAGTTCCTCTTTTGATATGACAAATCTTACTATTGTCAATAATCATGCAGGATTTATGAGTGGAGCGATATGCGGTAGCTCAAACAGTGCCTCGAAATCTATTATAGCTTATAATACGGCTTATAATAATGGTAATTCTTGGAAGAAGGGTCAAAATTGTGCAGGAAATCAAATTGTAAACAAAGGATCTAATTTTGAATTTCCAAATAAGAATACAACTGATTCTACCTCTGATAATATTACTTGCTTTAACTCTACAATTCAAGATCCACTCTATCAATCTTCTTCAAACCTAACTTACACAAACTCAGTTGTGTCCCCTATTCCACTTGCAACGGTAAATGACTGTTCAACGCAAGTTGGATCTTCGGGAAGAACGATTGCTATTAAAAACATAGCACTTCAATCTGGTAGTCCTGCAACTGGTTCGGGTGCAAGCTGTCCCTAATTTGTAGAATTAGACTTTTCAATCTCCTTTCTGCAAATGGCAAGGGGATTAAAGATTTATTTTTTCTAAGAAAAGCTTTTGGAATGTTTTTATAAATTCTAATTCCTTTTCTTCGCTGATGTCGAATCCAAGCTTTTTCAGAGACACCATATTCGCCGCATCCTGCCCACAGGGATGAATCAACTGAAATACATTTAAATCATTTCGCAAATTGAGAGCAACTCCATAGCTTGTGAAAAAAGATTTAAAATAAACTCCCATAGAAACAATTTTTTTTATTGGGTCTTTTTCCAAATAAAGACCAGGTCTCATCGCATCCGAGACAAGCTTTAATTGCCAAACAGAGTAAACTGATTCGATCATAGAGTTCGTTAGAATACTTAAGTATTCACCAATGTTTTTACTTCTCTTTTTCAAATCAATATGAGGATAAATCACTAATTGCCCTGTTTCATGTGCGGTTAAATCACCTCCCCGCTCAATCCTGCAAAACTCAATTTCTTTTTTGGTTAAATATTCTTCACTCACGAGTAGATTTTGAATATTGTAGTTGATACCAGCCGTTATTGTTGAGGTATGCTCTAAAAAGATAATTATTTCTCTTCTTTTTTTTCTGAGGAGAGATTGTAATTGAATGTATCGATTATAGGGGACAGAATTTAATTTATTTGTAAATTTCATTGGCTATGGAAAAACTTCTGAGTTCAGTTTATTATATTATTCAAAATTTTCCCCAAAAATTGGATAGGAAAAATTTGTCTAAGCTTCTCTATTATTCAGATGGAGTGTATTTTCAAAGACATAAGGAAATGATTACAAAAGAAAGATACATTCGACTCGAAGATGGACCTGAACTTATCAATCTGAATCTTGCCATTATACACCTACTTGGAAATGGAATTCTTTCTGTAGAACCTGACATTACGGCTATCTCCGATAGAATCGATCGTTTTTTCTTAAGATCTATTTCTACAATGAATCTTAATTTGGAAAAAGAAGAAATCCGAATTTTAAACAAAGTTTTGAAAGCCTTCAAGGAAGGAGTCAAAAACGAAGATAAACAATATCCAAATCTGTATGAAAACTATGTAATTACCCCTATTTTCAGTGAGATTATTTTTTCAGAAAAAACAATTAATACAAAAATTCATGTCTTTAAGAAAAAAAGTCTTTTAAACCTATCTGGAAAAATATTTAGAGTATTATTCGAATCCTAATGCTAATCACAGTTCTAAAAAGTAAAATCCACCGAGCCACAATCACAGATGCCAATTTAAATTACATTGGGAGTCTGACAGTAGACAAAGACCTTATGGATGCGGCTGGAATGATTGAATACCAGCAAGTGGCCGTTGTAAATATAAACAATGGAGCAAGACTTGAAACCTATCTAATCGATGGGAAAAGAGGCTCGGGAGAAATCTGTTTAAATGGGGCAGCCGCAAGACTTGGTGAACCAGGCGATAAAATTATCATCATGACATACGGACTTGTGGAGGAAAAAGACCATCCTAAGGACTATGAACCATTAGTAGTTCACGTAGACAGCAAAAACCAAATCATCCAACCATAAAAACTTTCTAAATAGATTTCAATATTTGCCTTTACATCTAATTATATTCCTAAAAAAATACGATAATAATGAATATTACACCAACGGATGAATCAAATCTATGAATAAACTAATTAAGTATCTTTTTTTATCTATAACGATTGCAATGACTCTCACTTTATTCGCTCAGGACAGTAAAACTCCAGCGAACAATGCGCCTGCAAAAGAAGGAGCAAAATCAGAAGCAAAAGATGTTACACTTGCAATGCTTAAGGACTATGTAGCAGTGCCTGCATTAGATCCATCTTTTACAGTAAATGATATATCTTATCTTCGCCGATCAGCACACAACGGAAAAGGAGATGTTTTAGATGTTCAAATCAATATCTCTAACAATGAACCATCTCTCAGAGATTACTCAATTTATGTTTTAGCTTATCATGAATCAAAAATTCCTGTAACCAATCCACTCGCTCCACCTCCAGTTTGGAGAGAAAACGATCCAAACAAATTAGATACACGAATTGATTTCTCCGTTTTAGCACCTGAGAAAATAACTCCAGAAGATGTTTGGGGAAAAGACGGACTCAAAGCAAGACAAGACAAAGCTGAAGTTAAAAAAAGCAAAGGTTATACATTTGTAGTTGGAGAACCTAGCTTAAATGAATACTTACTTTATCTTTCTAAAAATACTGGTAAAGCTCTAAAATTCAAACTCTACTATGAAGAAGTTCCAAAAGAAAAATTAACTGAATCAAACTACAAAAAGTCAGACGAAGAATTAAAAAGAGATATGAATAACACAGCCGCTACTTCTCATACATACACTGTGTTCAATTCAAAGTATAAAACAACAATTACAACTCACCACTATTCTGAGCACAGAGCAAATTTCTTTTTCTTCAATCGTGTTGCAGTTCTTATTTTCGATGCGAAGAATGCACTTGTTTATAGAAGCATTCAAGAGATTGGAAAGAAAAGAGAACACAGATAATCTTTATATATAAGATACTATCTTAGTAGGAAAGCCCGATTTATCGGGCTTTTTTATTTATGAATCTTTAAGCGCGGTCTTAGCCTAGATTTGTGCTCTAATAGCTCTCCTGATTTTGCCTTTTCTTTTCGTAAGCGAATCTGCTCTTCCTCTGGAAGTCGACTAACGTCTCTACACTCTATAGAACAACAACCTTCATATTCTTTAGAACATTCTTCACATTGTATAAACAGTAAATGACACGCATCATTTTTACAATTCACATGACGGTCTGATTTTTTTCCGCATTGATGGCAATGACTAATCACTTCTTCGCTAATTCTCTCGCCTAATCTTTCATCAAATACAAAATTTTTACCTTTGAACTTAGACTCAAGACCCAATTCTTTTACTTCTCTAGCATAGGATATAATTCCACCAAGGAGTTGATTTACATCTAAAAACCCTTTGTGCTTCAGATAAGCACTCGCTTTCTCACAACGAATTCCGCCTGTGCAATAGAGTAATATTTTCTTGTCTTTTTTATCTTGAAGCAAATCAACAATCATAGGAAGTTCTTCTCTGAATGTATCCGCATCAGGGCAAATCGCTTTTTCAAAATGCCCGATCTCACTTTCATAATGATTTCTCACATCGACTACAACTGTATTTGGATCTTCTAATGCTTTATTAAACTCTTGTGCCGTTAAATGCTTCCCTACATTAGAAGGATCGAAGCTAGAATCATCCAAACCATCGGCGACAATCTTCTCTTTTACTTTTATAGTGAGTTTAAAAAAAGATTTTCCATCATCTTCGATTGCTATTTTTAAAGGCATATTCTTGGAATATTCTAGAGAATTAAGCTGAGCTTTGAATTTTTCAAAGTTAAATTCGGGAACAGAAAGCTGTGCATTCACTCCTTCCTTTGCCAGATAGATTCGTCCAAAAACATTTAGATTTCCCCATTCGGAAAGAAGTTGTAATCTCAATTCATTTGGATTTTCAATTTTTGTATAGCGATAAAAAGAGAGAGTGACTCTCTTAAAGTTCTCTTCCTGTAGTCGTTTTCTTAATTCGTCTTTGCTTATGATTTCTTCTTTCATATAATCCCAATCACTCTGGTTTAATTTTTCTTTCCTTAAAGAATCCAAAATAAATGAGTCCCAAGCTAGGAAGAGCAATACAGATTAAAATAAATAAATAGCCCAGGTTTTTTTTCCTAAGATAACTATCATAGTCCTCAATACTTCCCGTACAAAGACTATGCCCTGTATCTAATCTAAGAGGATTAATAGAAGTCACCCTACCAACAGCCGATACATTCACACCGGAAATGATTCCAAGCACCCTACTTTTCTTAGGAATTGAATCCGAAATCTGAACCTCATTTCCACAAGGCAAATAATCATTAGCCACATTGATTTCAAATGTAGGAACTCCAGATGATTCTACAAATAATGTCTGAAAATAAAACTCTTCTCTGAACCAATCAGATCGTTTTCCATTTTGACCTTTTACAAATTTTTCTTTTACTGCCAAAACATATTTATCTTTCACAAAAGAATTCTTCTGCGACAGGATTCCAGAAAACTTAACAAAATCACCTTCTTTTATATTTGGGTAAGATTTCGAATCTAATAGTTTTGCTGACTCAAATAAATCTTTACGATCATCTTTTAAGAAATAATTCAAAACAAATAGGGAAAATAAAAGAGGGACCAAGCCACCGATGATAAGTAAATAATCTTTTTTCATTTTATACAACTCAAATTCTTGTTAGAAACTAACTACAATAATTTGATCTAAAAGAAATTAGGAAAGACAAATATTAGATAGATTGATTTAAAGAAATAAACGTTTAGAACGAGGTTTTTATGAAATACTTTCACTCCCTACTGATTCCAATTCTTTTCGTAAGCTATACCGCTTGCGCTTCTCATAATCCAAGAACTAAAAAAGTGGAAGAAGTGATTCCACAAAAGTTTTTAGTGATTGGACATAGAGGAACTGGTGATAACTCAATTGCACCAGAAAATACACTCTCCTCATTTAGATTTGCAGCAAAAAATAAATCTGCCTTTGAATTAGATACAATGTTTGCAAAGTCTGGAGAATTAGTAGTCATTCATGATTCTGATGTAGATAGAACCACAAATGGAAAGGGAATGGTAGACTCTCTTACATTGACAGAACTAAAACAACTAGATGCATCCAAACTCTCAAATCCAAAGTTCAAAGGAGAAAAAATTCCGACCTTGGAAGAAGTTTTAAATGAGTTTGGTGGAAAAACCTTGGTAGACATTGAAATCAAAGCACAAGCACCAAAAGAGGAAGCTCAAAGAATCGGGGCTGCGGTGGCAAAATTAGTTGGAAGTAAGAAATTAGAGAAACAAGTGTTTGTAACAAGCTTTAACCCCTATGTTCTAGAAACCATCAAACATACCAATCCAGAAATTCTAAGAGGACAACTCTATTCTAACTTTGATGATGTCAAAGAATTGAGCTGGATTGTGAAAGTTGTATTAAGAAATCTACTTTTAAATGGGAAGGCAGAACCAGATATACTTGCTCCAAGAGAAGATATGGTAAATTCCGATTATATAGAGAAGTACCATGGCTTAGGATACAAAATTTTTCCTTGGACTGTCAATGATCCAGTAAAAATGGAAAAATTAATCAAACTCGGAGTCGACGGTCTAATCACAGATAGACCAGACCTAGCGAATGAAATTTATGAGAAGCTAAAAAATCAATAAAGTGTTTGGCAGTAAAACAAGCTCTGAATACTTTACTTTTAAATCACAAATAAGAGCAGTTACAAATGTTCCATTTAGGTAAATCAAACTCAATCATAGCATCTATTCCACCGGAGACAGTTCCGATCATAATCATCATTGTCTCCATAATCGCTTTCACGATTATTATTGAAAGAACTGTATATTTTTGGCGGCTAAGACCAATTAACCCAGAAGATTTTAGAAAAGTAAAAGATCTTCTCATTGAAAAAAAATGGGATGAAGCCAAAGACTATTTAGTTAGCTGTAGCACTGGTCCAACAACGGCAATCCTTGTCACAGGTATCGAATACAAAAGAAGAGAGTCTAAATATTTTGAAGACGAAATGAAATCAGAAGGGTATAGACAGATTTTTAAAATGGAAAAATACCTAACTGGACTTGGAACCATAGCTACAATTGGTCCACTCCTTGGAGTTCTTGGAACAGTTGTTGGTATGATTCGATCTTTTGCAGAAGGTGCCGGAACAAAAGGGGCAGAGGTTGGAATCAGTGAAGCATTGATTACCACTGCAATGGGTCTTTCTGTTTCTATTCCTGCTTATATTTTCTATAATTATTTAGTTCGTAAAAAAGAAGAAAAAATTGCAGAAATGGAAAATCTATCAGATCAATTTTTACAAGTATTCCATAAAGAGAAAGTATGAAATTTAGAAGAACCATGAAAACATTCGATCGAATTGATATTACATCCCTGATAGATGTAGTATCCTTCATCGTGATTTATTTTTTAATTAACGCGACTTTAGAAAAAGGAACGTCTATAAAAGTAGAACTACCAAGATCTTCAAGCAGTGTAACAAAAGAGAAAGCACAGGATGAGCTTATTATCACAGTTGATAAAGCGGGAAAGATTACACTTGATAAAGATCCAACTCCTGTTCCTCTCGAACAATTAAAAGATAAAATCATTTCTTTTCTTGGTCCCAAAAAAGATAGAGATCCTAAAAAAAATAGAGTTATCATCCGTGGCGATAGTGGAGCAAACTATCAAACTGTCGTAAAAGTAATTGATGAGATTAATGCTGCGGGGGTAACAAGATTTAACCTCGCGATGGTTAAGGGAAAAAATTCAGGAAATTCCGAACCAGCTGAAGATCAGTAGTAAAATACTTGCCTTTGAATATTCGAATCCTCTCTAAATTTCTAACTATTTTTATTTTGCTTCTAATTATTTTTTGGGGGCAGATATACAATAACCTATACTCTGAACGTTCGATACATCTAGGAAAAGTAATTTCCGAGATCAAATTTATTGGAAACCAAAATACAAGCAAAGATGATATTCTTAACTTTATCGAAATGCGAAAAGGCATGGTTCTCACCGAAAAATTATTAGATCATGATTTAAAAGCGTTATTTGCAACGGGTTACTTCTATAATATAGATATTAAAGCTGATACAGCAGCAAACGGGGGAGTAATCGTAATTTTTGAAATTAAAGAAAGACCCCGAGTCGAGGAAATTGAATTCGTTGGAGCAGATGAGGTATTCCCATCTGACTTAAGGGATAAAATGCCTATCAAAGAAAATGAGGTGATTACTCCCGAGAAAGTAAACACAACAAGAGAAGTAATTTTAAAGAAGTATAGAGACGAAGGTTTCTTTCATGCCTATGTCAAATTTGAAATGGGTAAGATTAATCCTAAAACAAATTTAGTTAAGGTAAAGTTTATCATTGATGAAGGAGACGAAATTCCTGTCTCTAAGATAAATATTATTGGAGCGAAGGCAATTGATCCGGGAGAAATCGTAGGCTTTCTAGATTTAAAAGAAGCGGGTCTAATCGAGAGTGGGCATTTTAAAGAAGCTTCTTTTGAATCTGACAAACAAAAGATAGTAGCCTATTTAAAATCAAAAGGTTACTTAGATGCAGACATTGTCCCAGAGGGAACCAATTGGGAGATCAGATGGGAAAATGCAAAATTAAAAGATAAGCGGGTAATCATTGTTAATTATAAAATTAAAGAAGGCGATATTTATTATTTCAATGGTTATGAGGCAAAACATGATTACACCCTAGATGAAAGAGGGAATCCGATCTTTTTAAATAAAGAAAACAATCCAGAAGGAACGAAAAAAGAAGACTTAAAGCCAATCTATTCGATCAAAGAATTAGAAAAGCTATTTGAATTCTCCAATGATGACATAGGTGATGTTTTTGATGAAGGAAAATTTCAGAGAGACAAGCAAACTATAAATGAACTCTATAGCAGCAAAGGTTATTTATATGTTCAAGTTATGCCTAAAAGAAAAAACATAGAACTAACGCATGAAAATTTATTAAACTATGAAAACTGCGTCGGATTTCCAGATAAAAATTCCTGCGAAGAAGAAAAGAAACGTTTAAACATCCCAAAGCTCAGAAAGATATTAACAAAGAATCCAACCTATGCAGGACGTAAATTTGAACACGTAGATTTTACAATTAGGGAAAACTTCCTAGCTTACATTGAAAACATCGTAATCAAAGGAAATAAAAAAACTTTAGACAAAGTAATTCGTCGTGAACTTTTAATTAAGCCTGGAGATCTTTTCAATTCAGCGCTTGTAAATAGATCTAGAGAAAGAATTTTTAACTTAGGCTATTTCAAAGAAGTAAACTTTAACACCCGCCCTGGTTCGAGTGAAACAAAAATGAATCTAATCATTGATGTGGTAGAACAACCTACTGGAACTATCTCTATGGGAGGTGGTTATGGAACAATTTCTGGATTCTCAATTTTTACTGAATTAGGAGAAAACAACTTAAATGGAACGGGGCAGAAAGTATCTGGTCGTATTGAGTTTGGACCTCTAAGAAAATTTTTCCAACTGTCTTGGACAGAACCTTGGATTTATGATAAACCATGGTCTCTTACTTTAAGTATGTTTTATTCTTCTCGAATTATCAACGTGGGAGCGGCCTCTATTACAGATACCCAAACGCAATCGATTAAAGAGAGAGCGTCATACGAAACATCTGGAGTTGGTTTTTCAGTAGGGGTTGGGCATAGACTTTCCTTCAATGGATTGCTATCGAACTGGACACATTTTCATAGATACTCACCTAGCTTTTTTAGATCAAGCAATGCAACATCACTTGTTGCGGATACAATTCGAGCACAGCAGGATAGAGGTTGGCAGTTTAGATCTCAGATTACAAATGGAATTGGGTATGATTCTAGAGATAATGTATTCAATCCAACCAGTGGAATCAATACTTATTTCTCCATTTCCAACACTGGACAATTTCTTGGAGGACAAAGTCATTTTGATCAGTTCAATCCAGTTATTGAATTTTATCATAACTGGTTTGATTATACGTTAGGTGGACTCATCCGATCCAATGCACTCAGAAGATGGAAAGTTGTGCAAGAATTTAGAACCTCGAGTGTATTTACTTATGAACGGGTTCCAAAATACAATCGACCAGATCCAATATTAAGAGAATCAGAACGCCAAAGAAATCCTTATATTTTGCAGCAGGATTTACAATTTATGGGTGGATATGAATCCTTGCGTGGTTGGTTTTTCCAAGACAATCACTATCCAAGAGAATGGCAAAATGGAGCTAACCATCGTGTCCTAGCCAGCTCTGAATTGAGATTTCCAATTGAACCTACATTACTTTGGTTAGTTATGTTTTTTGACTCAGGAGCCATGTTTGAAGACGTTAACCGTTGGACTGGACAAAGAAAAATAGATAGAGAAGCATATGACCAGTTAGTTCAAAATCAAAGATGGAATACAAATATAGACCAAGCACTCAATATTTATTTTAGAGAAAACTATGATCCTTATAGTTTAAAGCCCCTACCAATTAGTCCATTGGATTTAAACAATCCATCCAGACTTGTTTTATCCGGAAATAATATTGCATTGGATAAATTTGTATATTCATGGGGATTTGGTCTTAGAATTCAAATTCCAGTTCTACCACTCCGACTGTATATGGCACAAAGATTGCGTTATACGGGAGTTCCTGAGCATCCTTTTACAACCTATAATGATAGTAAGAATTTTCAATTTGTGTTTGGGATTGGAGATATTCGTTTCTAATTATGGAGTATCCATTACTTGAAAAGTTAAACGAAGAACAAAAAAAAGCAGTTCTACAGACCGAGGGACCTGTGTTAATTTTAGCAGGGGCTGGATCTGGAAAAACAAGAGTAATCACACATCGAATTGCACATCTAATTTTAGATAAAGGAGTTTCTCCTTATAGCATATGCGCATTAACATTTACGAATAAAGCAGCTGCAGAAATGAAAGAGAGGGTAATACAACTTATCCCCAACTCCTATCATGGTATATCTGTTAAAACATTTCACTCCTTATGCTTAACGCTCCTGAGATCCAATGCAGATCTTGCTGATTTAAAACCTGGATTTACAGTCTATGATACATCTCTTCAAGAATCTCTTTTAAAAGATATTATCAAATCGATGAATCTGGATACTAAGGTTTTTATTCCCTCGCAGATTGCAAATCGTATCAGTCATGCAAAGGACTCGATGATTCTTCCAGATGAGTTTGGTATTGATCATAGAAAAGATTTTTATATGGATCATGTAAAAGAAATATATAAGAAATATGAAGATCGAAAAAAAATAAACAATGCAGTGGATTTTGGAGATCTTATACTAAAAACAGTTCTTTTATTTAAAAACGAACCGAGCGTTATTCGCAAATATAATCTCATCTGGAAATATATAATGATAGATGAGTATCAAGATACAAATAAAATCCAGTATGAATTGACTAAACTCTTAGCTGGAGATCATAAAAACATATGCGTTGTGGGTGATGATGATCAATCGATTTATTCTTGGAGAGGTGCTGACATTAGAAATATTCTATTTTTTGAAAAGGACTTCCCTGACACATTTACTGTTAAGTTAGAAGAAAATTATAGATCTTTCTCAAACATCATACAAGCTGCTAGTAGCGTAATTCAAAATAATTCAGAAAGAAAAGATAAAAAAATTTTTTCAAATAAGCCTCCTGGGGATAAAATAAGACTAACACAATTTTATAGTGAACATGAGGAAGCTAATGCAATTGTAAAACAAATTCAGAAAATGTATAAAGAAGAAAAGTCCTATACAAAATTTGTTATCTTCTATAGAACAAATGCTCAATCTAGATATTTTGAGGAATCTCTTAGATCAGCTTCTATTCCCTATAAAATTTTTGGCGGATTTCGATTCTTTGATCGTATGGAAATTAAAGACGTTATTGCCTATCTATCAGTCATTGTAAATCCTGGCGATGATGTATCACTTCTTAGAATCATTAACTCACCTCCAAGGGGAATTGGAGATACTTCCTTAGAAAGAATAAAAGACTATGGATTAAGTAAAGGCAAATCATTGTTAGACTCTCTGAATGATGATATCCCTGATATAAGAAAAGCAACTTATAAAAAAATGAAAGAACTTTACAATAGATTTCATGATTTGATTGATTTATATAAAAATGGGGAGAGCCCTTCTAAAATTTTAATACATATGCTTGAATCTATGGGTATTCACGAACACTACCAAAATGAGGATTCTTTGGAATCAAGTGATCGCCTAGAAAACATTGAGCAATTTGTAAACGCAATCAAGGAATATGAAGAAAACGTAGAGAATCCAAGTCTTTCCGAATACTTAAACGATATAGTTTTACTTACAAGTGAAGAAGAAAAAAAAGATCTATCTGATTATGTAACACTTATGACAGTCCATAACTCAAAAGGACTTGAATTTGATTATGTTTTTTTAACAGGGATGGAGGAAGGAACCTTCCCGCACCGAATGTCAATGGAGTCAGAAAGTGAAATAGAAGAAGAAAGAAGACTTTGTTATGTTGCAATTACTCGAGCTAAAGTAAAATTATTTATCAGTCATGCCAGTTTTACTCGTAAATTTGGAATGGTTGAAGATAGAATCCCATCTAGGTTCTTAAAAGAGATACCTGTTGAGTTGTTTGAAAATAGTAAAACTACAGAGGAATTCAAATACAGTCCTGATTATTCACCAAGAGCGGGCGATAGAAAATCAAATCAAGATTTAGATACTAAACAGAGAAGTATATCTACTAACGGTAATTCTTTTAGAGTTGGGGATAGAGTTAAACACAAAGATTATGGAGTTGGAAAGATTATGGATATCTCCGGATCAGGTGATAACTTGAAAGTTAAAATTGCCTTTGGATACGTGCATAAAAACTTTTTACTTGCCTACACAAAACTTGAAAAAATAACCTAGATTTTATTTAAACATTTGTATTTTTAAAATCTTTCTCTAAAACGACAAGAAATAGCATATTTCTATAAGCAGGTAACCTATGGGAAAATTAGATTCAATTCTCAATGAAGAAAAAACCTTTGCAGCAGATTGCACTCTGATCAGCAAAACAAACTTAAAAGGTGTAATCACAAGCGCGAATCAAAATTTTTCTAATGTAAGTGAATTTCCACTTGAGGAACTCATTGGACAACCGCACAACATAGTCAGACACCCAGACACTCCTGCAATACTTTTCAAAGATTTATGGAATAAACTTAAAGCTGGAATTGCCTGGAATGGTATTATAAAAAATAGAACAAAAACAGGAAAATACTATTGGGTAGACGCTCTCGTATCCCCGGAGTTTGATAAAAATGGCGAAATAGTTGGTTATATTTCCGTTAGGCGAAAACCTACAAGAGAACAAATTGAAGCTGCAGAAATCTTATATCGAGATTTAAATTCAGGGAACACTAGTTTTCGAAAGAGTTTAGCGAGCCAATTTTCTTTTATTCGTAGATTGCGAATAGGAACTCGACTCTCCCTACTACTAGTAATTATAACATTTTCACTCATTGCTCCATCCGCAGTATTAATTAAATTAAAAATGGATGACATTGATCTCAGCAAAAAAGAATTAGTGGGTTCTAAAATTAATGTATCTATCTCTGAATTTATTAGAACTCTAAGTAATCACAGAGGGCTTTACAATCGCTTTTTATCATCTAAAGATGAATCGCTTTTAAACGATATCGAATTAAAAGAGAAAGAGTTAGACGGAATAAGCAAAGATCTTTTAAGCTTACTAGAGACTGAAAAATCCAATGGGACAACTAGAGAAGATATTCAATCTATTACTAAAAAGTGGCAAGAACTGAAAATAAAAAATGCTCAACTAGATGTTACTCAAAATTATGAAGAACACGTTAGTTTAATTAACCAAACACTAACCATAATGCAAAAGATTACAGAAGGATATGAGTTATTGTATGATCCCTATCAGGATACATTTCACTTTATTAATCTTTCCAATACCAAAATAATTCAAATAGCAGAGATACTTGGTAAAATTAGAAATGAAGGAGTTCTTGTATTAAATTCAAAAAACAAAACAAAGGAATCCCTTACTATTCTTGAAATGAGAATGACTGAATCCCAAACATTTCTCAATGGGATCGAGGGCGATATTCAGTATATTTTTAAATACAATCCTAGCTTAACCGACAAATACACTCGACTAAGAGATAAAAGCGATTCCAGTATTACTAATTTATTTCAAGTTGTAAAAGAGGAAATCATCAATAAAGAATATCTGACTTATACTCCACAAGAATATTATAATATTGCAACTAGCGCACTAGAATCTATTCATGATCTAAATCGAGAACTAAATACCGATCTACAAAACAAGTTAAATTCAAGAATTGATTCCCAAGTTCATGATATTTACTTTACAATTCTAAGTTTATTTATTCTACTTATTATTTCTATTTCTCTAACAGTGATTATATCTCAAAGCATAAATAAACCATTGCAGAATATAGTAAAAAAAGTAAAGCTCATGGTTCGAGGCGGTGGCGATTTTACAACCAAATTTGATATGAATGTAGAGGATGAAATAGGAGAACTTGCGGGATGGCTCAATATTTTTGTTCTCCGTATAACAGAGATTATCTATCAAATTCGTAGAGAATCTTCAAATCTTGAAAGCCAAACTAAAACTGCTTTTAATATAGCGGATAACTTTTCCAAGGCTGTAAGTGAACAGGCTAATTTTGCAGAAGAAGCCTCCTCCTCAGCATCACTGATGCGCAATGCAATTAGTAATATTTTTGAGAATGTAAAAGAAGAAGCAAAACATATAGAAGAAATAAATGGCTTCATGGATGAATTCCATGCTCAAATTCGAAATACACAGTTTTCAATAGAGCATCTACAAAAAGTAGCTCAGAAGTTATCCGAAATGGCAAAATTAAGTTCAGATTTGATTGAAGAAACAAACCTTTCAATCAATCAAGTTAACGAAAAATCAGCTTCAATCGATAGAATTGTAGATGTGATCATGCAAATATCAAATAAAACAAGTCTACTAGCACTCAATGCCTCTATAGAAGCTGCTAGAGCTGGTGAAATGGGAAAAGGATTCTCTGTAGTAGCACAAGAAATTTCTACTCTTGCAGAACAAACTGCCAAAAACACAAAGAGTATTCGAGAAATAACACAAGGCACAAAGGAATCTATACGAAAGAGTGTAGACCAAACAAGCAAGACAAATGAAAACTTAAAATCCCTACTAGTAAATATTGCAGACATACATGTTAAATCTTTTGAGCTTACTAGTTCGCAGAAAAAACAAAAAGAAAGTTCTGAACTCATTGTTAAAAGTTTACATGAAATAGAAGAAACTTCTAAGGAAATTGTATCCTCTGCAAATGAGCAAAAGTCTGCATCACAAGCGATAGCAGATGTATTAGAAATGATTTCCAATAATACAGTAAAATCATCAGAGAACTCAGCATCCTTATTAGAAGTTGCAAAGCAGACAAATGCTGTCAGTGGGGATTTAAATAAAATGATAGAGCAATTTAAATACTAATCACTGAGATGATACAAATTTAAAATTTGTTAATGAAGAAGAAAGAATTAAAGGATATTAGAGAATTCTAATATCCTTTAATTCAAAAGCCTACGAGCTCGCCTACAGGAATCTCAATCGATAGTTGTAAAGATATTAGGATACTTCCATGAAGATTTTAACAAAACAAAAATACTTTAGATTTATTTTTATATCCTTTCTTCTAGTGGCTAATAACACATTCGCTACTAATCCTTGTTTCCAAGTGAATGCAAAAAATGGATTAAATCTAAGAGAGCCAAGGGAAATCCAATTCTTCCCTACTGTTATTGCTAGACGGTATGCGCATTCAATTATTAGAATATTCAACGATTGACGAGCAACAAGGACGATAGGCAAAAGTAAAATTGCTAAATAGAGAACGATGGATATTTGATGCTTATATCAAAAAAAACAGAAAAGAATGATTTACTATCAAATTACTTAGAATACTTAGAAAACCTTCCTTCAGATACTAGACCCTGAAGTGTAATAAAGCTATCAAAACTTTTTAAAACAAAATAAGACTTCTCGCTATTTTCCACTTGTTGAAAATAATTACCAAGAATATAAGATGAATGATTTTAAATACGCAAATGATATATATAAATTTAATATCAATCTGTTAGAATCAAAAAATAAATACACTAAATATCTAATTTATAAAAATCTTCCATTATTCTACTTATATCCCTAAAATTAGAGGGGTAAATATATCTTATCCGCAAAGATGTATCAATTAAAAAAATATGTCCAGCATGATTGATTTCATCTGAGCCAATTTCTTTATATGGAAAAATTTCATAACTGTTTGTCACATCTTCTATTTGCTTTTGATTTCCAGTCAGTAGAAAAAATTTATCACCGAAGTATTTAGAAAATTCATAGGAATTTTGTTTATCTCTTTTAGGATCAATAGATATAAAAATAAAAATGACATTTTCCTCTTTTAATCTTTTTGAAAGAGATAAAAATGCTCCTATAGAGGGAGGGCAGGCAGTTTTACATTGAATATATCCAAAAAATAAAAAGATTTTATTTCCCAAAAAATCTTTTAAAGACCTTTTAGTATTGGTCTGATCCTCTAAAAAAAAATCTTTTGCCTCTCTTGAAACAGAATACCCATACGTCTGGCTTCGCTCATTCCAAAACAGATACGCCAATAAACAAATAAGAATAAAAAATTGAAATAAAATGAAAGTCTTTAAATGTATTTTAGAAATATCAATGCTCCAAATTTTTAATTTCCTGTTTTAACTTTTCAACTGTTGATTCCGCCTCATTCGCCGAATTTAATATTTCCGCTGATAATTTGTTAAAGCCTAGTGTATTTTCATTGATCATTTCAACAGCCATTAAGATTTCCTGCATAGAGTTTTTTTGCTCATAGACAGTATTCGAAATCTGATCCCCACTCTCTCTAAGAAATTGAATTTCTGAATTCAACTGAGAAAAACTTTTAATTTGATCAGTAACTGTTCCAGAAAATTGATTTACTACTTTTTGAATTTCACCAAACCTTGAGATAATTTTTCCAAAACTATCTGCACCAGTCTTTATTGTCTGGTTGGAATTTTTTAACTCCATTTTTACTATTTTCATTAAAGAATCACTCTCACGAATGCTGTTAGATGTCTGTTCTGCAAGTTTTGATACTTCTCTTGCGACGATGGCAAATCCCTTTCCATGCTCTCCCGCACGAGCTGCTTCTATAGATGCGTTAAGCGATAACAAATTGACTTGGTCTGCAATTTCATAGATCCCAGATATAATTGTTTGCATTTTCTCATAGGCTTTATCCATTTTGGAAAGAGAGTTTAGCATTTCGCTCAAGGTAGCTTTTTCCTTTTCTGACTCCATTTGAGTTTTCTCTACAATCGAATTTGAATGATCTAGCTGGTTTAAAACAGATCTGTTTAAATCAGAAAGACTATTCATTAAATCAGTAAAACTCGTAATTTTCTGGCTTTGTTTTTTAACATTATCTAAAATCGATTCCATCGTAGAAACAATTTCTCTCATTGCATCGCTAATATCATGGATTGAACTAGACTGTTCATTGGAAGCAGTTTGAATGGTGCTTGAATTATTATTTAAAGAAGAGACTATTTCTTTAATACGAATCGAAATATCATCTAGATTCCGAGTAGTTATTTTATTTTGTTCTAAGATTCTACCTAGATCAGCTAAGTTTTCGATTTCCATAAAACGTTTTTTTCTAGTAATGGAAAAATAAATCAGCAAAGAAGATTGGAGCAAGACGAAGCAAGCATGTAAAAATACAATTCCCCAACCATGACCGTAATTATATGCTATGAGAGGAATTCCTCCGATTGTAACATTATTCTCTTGCAGTAGATTAAAACCTATATGGTGCAAAGCAATGGTTAAAGCAGCCGTTATAATCGTCGTATAATCCATATACATCTTAAAGAAAGCAAGGGCTGCAAATACATGAAAGTGCATTTCTATCCTGCCAAGTTGTGCTTCAATCAAAATCCCTGAAAACAACATTACACTCAGAGCAAATACGTTACGAGATATCGTAGTTCCTCTAAAAAAGAAAAATGCAACTAAGCTTATAAAAAATACAATTAAGGAACAAACTAAAGTAATATAAATAGTTCCATATCCTATAGAAACTAGTAAAGAAACTGGGACATGCATCCCTATAAACAATATAAAAAATAAATCTAACTTATAACATTCCTCTTTATATTTTTCTTCTGCTGATCTATAATCAACATTCATAACTATCCCCTTATACTAGAATGTTCTTGATTTGATAAAAATTAAATACACTTGCATATTAGACACAAATATAGAAAAATAATTATTTCGATCTCTTGGATTGATGTATCCAAATATAATTCTCAATCTTGATAAAGATATAAATTGGAATGATTTGTAAATAAAATTCAAATTAGCTTTCAATAGGAAAGATGTCTATTTTTTCTCTAGTATAAAGAATAAAGCAATCAGTTTAAAAACATAACAGAACGTTATTTGCTATATTAAAAATTAAGCAAACTAACTTTTCTGTAAAAGTTTAGATTTAACTCTGAATTATTCAAGTTTTTAGACGTTTTTTTTAATTTAATATATAAGGATTGATTTGACAATAGACTTTGGCTTGTTGTTATGAATTCAGGTGTATGCAAAATATAAATAAATTCATTTGGGTAAATTCCTTTTTTTTCTCCCTAAAAAGAAGTCTCTTTTTTATTCCTTTAATACTTACTTTTGTCCATTTTTCTAATTGTGTTCGATTTAAAATAGACAACCTAAAACCAAATCTAATCAGCAAGATTAAAATCGGAACTGACCTAACAGAAGTAGAAGGTATGGTAGTAAATAATGCACTTATCAATATTCCTTTTCGAATTCCTATTAATGCGAATCGACTCTATATTACAGACTACAACCATTCTTATATCAAGGTATATGGAAATGATGGAGACTTAGACTTTATCATTGGAAATGTTCCCAGCAAGAACAATTTAAAAGTTAAGGTATTAAATCAAAAATTAGGAAAAATAGGTTTAGTCGCAGTAAGTAGTGAAGATGACCTTTTTATTCAAAATAGAATTTCTACAGACAGTGGAGCTGAGGAAATAAAAGCAGAAAATAGTTTTGCAAAAAATTCCGGATATTTTGATACAAAAGAAAAAGAAAATACAGCTTCTTATATTCTACATTTAGATAGTAAGGGTAAAATGGTTTCCATCATTGGGATATCAGGAAAAAACTCTGAACCATTTCGGTATATCGAAAGTATGTATGCATACGATAAAAAAAGATTTGCTGTGTATCATAAATTTGCAGAACAAATGCATCTCAATTATTATGTTGAGGATAATTTAGTTGGAACCATCAAAGAAGGAAATCTAAATATTTTTACTGGACCGGATTCAAATGAATACAAAATTAAATTAGATTCTATGATACCACATAGAAGTGGGGAATTTGCCCTTGTCTCATTTAGTTTTATTGGTAAAAAGGACTTGCGATTTAAATTTAGACGAATCTATAAATATGCATTTGGTTCCGTTGAACCTGAAATCCTTTTAAAAGAATTTCAATATCCTTCAGAAATTCTTTTCTCCGTAAATACAAATAAAGAATTTTATATTTGGGAAACAGAAAACAAAGGTGAAAGCGTTAAGCTCCAAGTCCATGATAAAGACGGAAACCATATTAACAATAAACGATTGCAGTTTCCCGCACCACGATTAAATTGGAGAGAAACGTATGTGGATGAAAATGATAATCTCTATTCAGTTAAGACAAGCGGTGGATATTTGGAATTATATTCATGGTATTAAGGTAAATTATGGGAAATAAATATCATTCGAGATCACCACAAGAACTAAGAGAGTATCTAGACAGTTTGAATCCGAAACCAAGGAAGAGAACATTGTTTCAATACGTAGTCGTAGGAAATATTTTTGCCCTACTCTTTGTATTATTTGTTTATTCTAAAGAAAATGGCTTCTTGAATACAAGCTTCAAACCATCTAATAAAATCCAACTAGAAGAACTAGAAGCGTATTTTGTTAGGTCCAATGAAAGCACGCAGGAAGAGACCAGCTTTTTCTTTTTTTTAAAAAATCAATCTCAAAAAGAAACGTCATTTCCTAAATCGGAGATGCAAGTTATTTTTACACTCACTACAGAAGAAAAAGAAGAATGTCTTCAAAAGAAGTTTGAACTAAACCCAAAAAAAATTCTTCCTAAGAATACAGAATTTTTTCCTCTTTTAATTGAAGAAAAAGAAATCAAGAAAACGAAAACATGTGATACATTCTTTCATAAAATCCAAAAGAAAAATCTAACAGATTTATTCGCAAAAGGAAATAGTAAATTTACTCCTGAATTAATGGTTATTTATCAGGGACAAATCTATAGGATGAGTATAAACAATTGAAACTAAGATCAAAAAAACACCCAGGGCAAACATGGTTTGCCACACTCAGTATATATTTCTTTGGAAGTGTAATCCTTCGTCTCTTTTATAAAATCAAAATTGAAGGCGGAGAAAATATTCCAAAAGAGGGAGCTTTAATTGTATTAGCCAAACACCAACGATTAAATGACATACCACTCGGTTGTGCTGCTTTTTATGTAAAGGCAAGAAGAAGGCTTTGGTGTATCATGAAAGATAGCCTTAGCAATCCTTTTCTAGGTGGATATCTTTTAAAATGTGGAGGAATCCCAATTGACCGAAAGAATCCAGAAAAGACAAAGGAAAGTTTTACCTTCGCCAAACATGTATTACACCACAACCAAGTTCTAACACTTTTTCCAGAACAAACTTTTTTCCCGTGGAAAATGGGTCGCGGAAAAGTTCCGGGCTTTCGAGTGCTTGCAGGAAAACCAGCTCATCCACTTCAAGTCATCTGTGTAGGCTTTGAATATGGAAAAGAGAAATGGGGAAGAACGAGTGTTACGATTCGAATTGGCAAAGTAAGTTATTTTACAAAGGAAGACTCACCAGAGCTTTTCTTACATGAAAAAATGAAAGAAATCGCTAGTTTATCGAATCTAGAATACAACTTTCCGGTGAGCACTGCAAAAGAAGAAAGTGAAGAGTAAACGTTAGTTAAATGTAAATAAAATTTTACCACGGCTGAACACGGATGGATTTAAAATCACCACCGAGAGCACCGATAACAGACCGATGCAGAAAAGATGGTTCATAAAGAACTATCGTATTTTTTATCGGTGTTAGCAGCGCAAGCGAAGCGATCGATGCGAATCGGCGGTAATCTTTTATACTACTCAGTTTCGATTTGTTGTGCTAAGTAGTTTGCGACTCCGATCTCTGCAATAATGGATTGTTGTGCTTCGATCCAGTCAATATGTTCTTCTTCGGCGACTAAAATCTTTTCCATGAGTTCACGAGATCCGTTGTCCTTGAGACGAGTTGCAATCTCGATTCCTCGATTGAGTCTTTCTACAGCAGCATATTCCAAAGCAAGATCATGTTTTAGAATTTCTTCAATATTAGAACCAACCATGATTTTCATATATCTTTGAACGTCAGGCGTTCCATCTAAAAAAAGAATTCTTTCGATGACAGCATCTGCATGTTTCATTTCATCAATAGACTCATGCTGCATGTATTTGGCTAGTTTTGTGTAAC
>DAORDH010000017.1:80666-109917 GCA_035345875.1 Leptospiraceae bacterium
GACTCATGCTGCATGTATTTGGCTAGTTTTGTGTAACCCTTGTTTTTATTAATTTTTGCGTGGATAAAATATTGATTAATTGCCGTTAGTTCTGCGGCTAATACTTCTCCTAAAATCTCTATGACTTCTGCATTCCCTTTCATAATTTCTACTCCTAGTCTTATATTTGTATTTTTAAAACAGCATCTCGCTTTGAATCTTTGAATTCAATGCTCCAATCAAGCATTTCCATTTCTTCAAAAATGAGAGAAACTATTTATTTGAATGAAAATATTTCTTAGTGCATAATTCAATTTTTTTATTTTTATTTATTAGAATAATTTCAAATTTAGTAATTTTGATTCCTATTTTCAATTTTTGAATAAATTCAGTTTTATATAATTTACAAAGAAAAGGTTTTTTCATTCAGTGAGTTAAAGAGCGTTGTATGAGTAATATTTACATTCATTCCCCTAATCTGAGTAAATTCGGAAAACAAGACTTATCGGTTTTAGAACTTTCTAGACAAACGGGAAATTCTTCTCTATCCCAATTTGATCGAAATCGCATTGACTTGATTTTATTTACCTCCTTCACTCCGGAAAAATACAATAACGAGTTTCATTTGGCGGCAAAGCTAGCAGATTCACTGAATATAAAAACCGCATTTACCATACGCACAGAGACTGCCTCTTCTAGTGGAGCTTCTGCTCTGCAGGTAGGCTACTCTATGTTATCCTCTGGATTATTTAAAAATGCACTTATTGTCGGAACAGAGATTATGAGTAGACTTGGAAGAGAAGAAAGTAATTTAGTTTTGGGTTCTGTTCTTTCTGATCGAATGAGAAATTTCTCAATGTCGATGGCACAAGGTGCGGCCATGATTACAAGAAGATATTTAAAAGATTACGACTATACTGAGTCTGACTTATTTTATATCGCAGAAAAGCTACATGCAAACGGATCAGAAAATCCAAACGCTCATATTCGAAAAAAAATAACAAGAGAAGATTACGAAAAAGCTCCTTTATTTGCGAGCCCACTTGGACTCTATGATATATCACCCCTATCGGATGGATCTGCCTCTCTCATTCTATCAACGGAAATAAAGTCTGATATTAGAATTCGCGGTATAGGACATGGACTGTCGGGATTTAAAACCATGGAACTGACAACAAGTTTTCCCGCTTCCCTAGCTGCCTTTTCAAAAGCTTATTCAATGGCAAAGATAAAACCAGAAGATATAAAAATAGCAGAATTACATGATGCATTTACTACTTTTGAAGTCATTGGAGCAGAAGATGCTGGACTTTTTCCAAAAGGTCATGCATTAAACAAAGTTAAAGAAGGAGTCAGTTCGATTAACGGCGATTTGCCAATCAATCCGTCAGGTGGACTTAAGTCAAGGGGACATCCCATTGGAGCATCTGGTCTTGCACAAATTGCAGAGCTCATTCGATTTATGCGAATCCAAAATAAATCACTCGGACTGGCTCATTCTATTGGTGGGCTTGCTACGAATAATTTTGCGACAATACTGGAAAGAATATGAAGATACTAATTATACAAACTGCATTTTTAGGAGATTTAATCCTCACTACTTCGTTTTTTAGAGAGGTAAAACAAAAATACAAAGAGGCAGAAATTCATGTCATAGTAAACAAAGGCACAGAAGATATTTTATTTGGAAACCCCAATATAACAAAGGTAATCTCCTTCGATAAAGCAAAAGTTAGAAAATCTATTTTTTATTTCTTCTCATTTATCCAATGTCTCAGAAAAGAAAAATATGAAATCTGTATTTGTCCTCATTTCTCCTATCGCTCTACTCTGATTTCTTTTTTCTCAGGGGCAAAGGTGAGAATCGGTTACAAAGAATCAGGATTTTCTTTTCTTCATACAAAAAAAATATCTCGTCCTTTAGAAGGAAAACATGAAGTTGATAAACTTTTCTCCTTAATTCATGAGAATACAGATAGCTTTTCTCTTAAACAAAAAAGACCAGAATTGTTTTTCTCAGAAGCTCGTTTGATAAAAATAAAAACTATATTAGAAACATATCATCTAAACAAAAATTTTATCATATTAGCACCTTCTTCTATCTGGGAAACAAAAAGAATGCCTACCTCTAAATTTCAGGAGCTTTTTCAAAGAATTGTTGCAGACACTGATTATTCTATAGTCTTGATTGGTTCACCTAAAGATCAAATTCTATGTGAAAACATAATCGATAGACGGCTTCCTGAGAACCAAGTAAATAAGGTAGAGAGAATTTTTAACTTAGCAGGAAAGACTGATTTAGTAGAACTATCTTATGTAATCAGCCAAGCACTCGCCATTGTATCAAACGACTCTTCTCCTATTCACTTTGCCTCTGCTCATAATATTCCAACAATTATGATCTATGGAGCAACCGTTCCAGCCTTTGGTTATTCTACACTTGTGGATAAACAGTATTTATCTCAAGTAGATGGACTTTCCTGCAGACCGTGTGGCATTCACGGAGGTAAAGTCTGTCCCGAAAAACACTTCAAATGTATGGAAGAACAAAATATAGATATTATGTTCAAACAATTGATTCAATTGATCAAATAAATGATAAAACAATTTTTTAAAATTGCATTTGAAAAAAAATACGAATGAGACCATTCAAATTTGCACTCGTCGTAGAAACTCTTTTAGGTTTCATTAATCTTTTTGATCGGATAATCACTCTTAGCCTAAGTGTAATGAAAATATTTAACAATTTAATCACTTATACAGTGCCCTATAGAGTCTTATCTTAGAGTCAAGTCATGCAAAGATTCGATAGCATTGAAAATAAATAATCTTCTTGACCTATTTTTATATAAGGTTGAATTTTAAAAGTTATCCTAAATAATGTGAATTCGATGTAAGAATTTTTCACCACTTATGAACACAAATCGCTTCACTCAGACTGATGATTTTAAATTTATTCCTATTCTATCGGTGCCTTCTGTGTTCACAAATTCGACAGTCTCAGTGCAAGTCAGTGGTAATTTTTTAAATCGTTTGTTACATCGAAATGACGTTAAATTAAAAGAGGTGATAAATTTGTTTTTCAAAAATCATTTACTCCATATCCTATCATTCTTATTCCTACTCATTCAATGTTCTTCTCTCGAACAAGAGCGATTGGCATTTGAAAAAGATAAATTAGAATTTGAGAAAAAGAAATTACAGTTTGAAAGGGAAAAAATTAAATCCTGTGGATGTTGTAGCCCTTGTAATACTTGCAACGGCACTGCAGAAGTTGTAGTAGCAGAAAAAAAAGAAAAAGACTGTATCAAAGAAGTTCCGCCTACAAGCGAAGATATTTGGGCTTTATCCGTTGAAGGTAATTGGCATTATGCTCCAGATAAAATAAAAAATAAAAATATATGCAAAGGAGATTTAAAAGAAACCTTTTATAAGCAATTTGCAAATACAGAAAGCTATGTAGCAGAAAAACAAGTTCCAGCAACAAAACAAAGTAGCTGTATCAATAACGTTCTTTTTTCAGGGAAATCACAGCTCTATAATTTAATGGTTGATAAGACAGCGAAAGAAGAATCTATTTCTATTTCCAAAGAGTTAAAGGCACAAGTATTACAAGAATCTATCGAATACAATAATGCTGAAAAAGGTAGAAGTTTCTATTATGAATGCAAGCCAACAGATCCAAATGGAAGATGGGATAGTTGTAAATGTGTCCTATATGTTTCCTATCCAGAGGGTAAACAAGGATTATCCGCTCGACTTAAAAAATAAAAGGAACTCAAACTATGAAATATTTATCGGTTCTAATCATATTCTCACTAGTCTACTGCTCTGCCTTTGGTAAAGACCCAGAAGGAACTCACCTCGAAAAAATAAAACAATCTCCCCAATTTGATAAAGAGAGAGATCAATTTGTAAATAGAAGAGCGGACATTCTAGAGAAAATGAGAGAGAATCAAAACTTTTTCAAATTAACTCTTTTATTTTTTTTTGGCGGAGAAAAGCATCAAAGACCACCCGAAAAACTTCCTGAGCTAAAACCAGATGTAAAAGAATTTTTAGAAAAGTCAGACAAAATAAAATTTATTTGGTTTGGTCATTCTACATTCTTAGTGAATTTCGATGGAAAGATCATTCTTTTTGATCCAGTTTTTTCGAATAACGCTTCCCCGATTAGCCTTTTTGTGAAAAGATTTCAACCTCCTGTTTTAAAATTAGAAGAATTACCTAATATCGACTATATCATTATATCGCATGATCATTATGATCATCTAGACATGGAGACGATTGAATTTTTTAAATCCAAATCAGTCAAATTTATAACACCTTTAGGAGTAACGTCCCATCTAAAAGAATGGGGAATTACAGAAGACAGACTCACAGAACTCGATTGGTGGAGTTCAATCAATCGAGACGATCTAGAAATTATTCTAACTCCCGCTCAGCATTTTTCCGGAAGAAAAGGAAACAATCAAAATAAGACTCTCTGGGGATCTTGGATTGTCAGAAATAAAAAACAAAGTCTTTATTTTAGTGGAGATTCCGGTTATGATACTCACTTCAAAGCAATAGGCGATAAGTATGGGCCGTTTGATATTACATTCATTGAGAATGGACAATACAACGAAAGATGGCGAGCAGTTCACGTTCTACCCGAAGAAACAGCCCAAGCCTTTTTGGATCTAAAAGGAAAACATCTTGTCCCCGTTCATTGGGGAATGTTTGATCTTTCATTGCACAATTGGTATGATCCGATTGAAAGAATTGAAAAAGCATCCAAAGAAAAAAACATAAAACTACTGACTCCAAAATTCGGACAGATTGTAAAACTAGAAGAAGATACAATTTTCGAAACATGGTGGAAGAAGTTCATACAAGAATAAATTGTAACTACTCAGCCCGAAAAGAAGATTACCACCGATAAAAGAGACGATAATTCGAAATTTTCAATCATATCTTCATCGTTCAGTTATCGGTGTTCATCGGTGGTGAAAAAAATTTTACTCCGAATTCAAGTTAAAATACTGTCCGATGAATATAGCAGTTAAGAATAAATATTTACTTCTATAGTCTACGTATAAATTGGATTTATGGCGAATGAAATCTATAAAAAACGAATCAAAAAAGTTCAATCCATTTTAAAAGAGGGAGAGACCTTACTCCTATTTGCGGCAAATCATCTAATTCGAAATAGAGATGTAGAGTATAAATTTAGACAAGACTCTGACTATTATTATTTAACTGGAATTAACGAACCCGATGGAATTCTAGTTCTTAAAAAAAACTATAGCGGCTTATTTGTATTACCCAAAGACAAAGAAAAAGAAATCTGGACAGGAATTCGCTTAGGGAAAAAAGAAGCAAAGAAACTTTTATCCCTAGATGAAACATTTGATACAACCGAGTGGAATGATAAATCGATAGAACTACTCACAAATTCAGATACTCTCTTTTATTTCTTTGGAAAAGACAAAGACAGAGATTCTGGACTGATTGCTTTATGTGATCATTTAAATAAAAGATCTAGGATCGGACAATATGGTCCTTCTAAAATTCAAATTCCAGAATTCTTACATGAGATGAGAATGATCAAATCAAAAGAAGAAATGGATGCAATCCTTGAATCTGCAAAGATCACCGAAAAAGGTCATATTGCACTCATGCAGGAAACGAAACCCAATATGTATGAGTATGAACTAGAAGCAATTTTAGAAAGGGAATATCTCAGACATGGAGCTTGGGGGGGCGGCTATGGACATATCGTTGCTGCCGGTGGAAATGCTACCATCCTCCACTACACTTTCAATAGTGCAAAAATTAAAAAGGGAGATTTAATCTTAGTAGACAGTGGTGCGGAAAAGAACTGTTATACGGCGGATGTCACAAGAGTCTACCCGGCAGATAAGAAATTTACCTCTCCTCAAAAAGATGTGTATGAAATTGTTTTAGACGCACAAAAAAAAGCCATTCGGAATACAGTCGCTGGCAAACAGTTTTTAGCCATTCATAATGAAACGGTCAGAGATCTAATCGTAGGTCTAAAATCCTTAAAACTATTAAGAGGCTCCGTTGATAAAATATTCGAAACTGGTGAATATAGAAGATTTTATATGCATAAGACTGGACACTTTCTTGGAATGGATGTCCATGATGTTGGGCGTTACTTCGAAAAAGGAGAAAGCCGTAAATTAGTCAATGGAATGGTGACTACCGTTGAACCTGGACTTTACTTCGATCCAACCGATAAAACGATTCCAAAACATTTCAGAGGAATTGGCATTCGCATCGAAGATGATATTTTAGTGCAGGGGAAAACACCGATTAACCTCACAGCATCGATTCCGAAAGAAGTTTCAGAAATCGAAGCAATTCGAGAAACTGTAGATTAGAGAATAAAACGGTAGATTAGAAAACGTTTTCTAGCCTACCGTTGTCAAATATCATCCGAAAAGAAAATTGTGTAATCTGAAACGATTTTTCTTTTCAGATTTAAGATTTTATTACAATCTTAAATCTTTTCCATCTTGATCGGTAGAAATACTTCTGCAAGAACGCAATTAGTTTTTCGTTTTCCGGTATGGTCAATTGCATTATGAATAAAAAACATTCCATTGTGTTTATTTACAATGAAGTCTACAACGGTCAATCCTAGACCTAAACTAAATTTTTCTACTTCTAGGATATCTTCCACAGGTGGATGCAATCGAAAAAATGGCTCTAAAACTAATTTTTCCTTTTCCGGCGGAATTCCGCCATACGATTTTTCATCTATCTCATTTTTAAACGTTATGCAAAAATACGAACCTGCAACATGAGCAAATATATCTACACGACTGGAAGGTGTCGAATATTTATATGAGTTAATCAGCAATTCCTCAAAAACTAACTTTATCTTTTCTATATCAATTTCTAATTTGCTTTTGCTGGTTATATTCGGAAAAGCTACCCTCGTGTTTTTATTTTTTAAATAAGGAAGGATATGACTCAAATAAGTTGGTAATTCTCCTGCGAGTTTAAAAGCTTCCATTTCTTTGAAATCAAATGGCTGTTCCATTAAGTCTACAACTTGTCCTAAACCAAATAATACTCGGCGACTGTATTCATTATTTTCAAAAACAGTATCTAGAATTTCTTTATTCACAACATACGTATCACCTTGCTCAATCATATCCAATTTTAACATATCTAATAGAGATATATTTACTCCAACCCCTCCTCCTTGAGAAAGAGAGGTTGATAAATTTACAATTGAGTTTTTTTGATATGAATCTTTCCCGCTCACTCGAAGTGTTTCTTTATAATTTAGCCATTCTAATTGACCTCTTAATTTTAAACTTTCATTTAAACTTAATTCTGCCTCAATGTCTTTTAGATATTTATATTCGAGTGCTTTTGTTAAAGTATGTTGAAAAAACTCTATATCTATCGGTTTAATAATATAATCGAAAACACCTAATCTCATCACATTAATAATTGTTTCCGACGCATCAAGGGCAGACTGAATTATAATTACTGCCTGTGGCTCAATGATTTTTAATTCTTCAATAAAGGATTTTCCATCTAGGATTGGCAGCATCAAGTCAACTATAAACAAAGAAAATTTTCTTGATTTAGATAAGTCTAGAGCCATACGACCATTATCCGCAATCACCGTAGAAATTCCTAGTTGGTGACAAATACTTTGTATCAATACTTGATTTTCTTTTTTGTCTTCAACAATTAAAACAGGATATCTAGGAATTTTTATATTAGTCATAAAATGAGAAACCCCTTTTAATTTAGATAATATTTGTAGAAATAAGTTTTTTATGAATACTTAGCTTGATAAAAAAAATTGAGAAATGAATTCCATAAAGTGTTTGGTCTATTTTGAATGTCAATAGAAAATTGAATTGTTTATTATTTATATGTTATTTTATTCATTAAAAACAAATTCGATTCAAATAGAATTATTTTGTAAGTCGAGTTAGGTAAAAACTCTTAATTCGATTCTATGCAAATACTTAGATGTAAAAATATCTAGAAAGCATTTCTGTTATAATGATACGATAGTTTCATCATAACACTAAATAAATATTTTATTATCCTATTTTATAAACCAGAAAGATTTCTTTTTAGAAAAAATTGTTCTCCTAGATTTTTTTTTAATTTGTATTTAATTATCTTTATTTAGTTAGCAGGCAAATTCTTACAAGGTAGCTCTCGTATAAAACCCGGGATAAATTGCACTTGACATAAAACGTCGTTTTGAAAACCTATTTAGTCTTTTGTTATGAGTGCAAAAGTTATGGAACAAGGTTTTTTAAATCTAGAGTATCAAAAAGAATTTGGCAATTACCGATTAAAATTACTCCTAGCGACTGATGAAATTGGTATTATATATAGGGTTACATCCGTATTATATGCAAATGAATGGAATATCTTAGGTGCCAATATTAGAAGTTTAGAAAATGGACAGATTGAGGATGAATTCTTAATCCATCATTCCAATGGAATTAATTTAGATGATGAAGAATTAAATAAACTGAAATCTGAAATGGAGCAATTGTTTAGAGATAAAATCTCAATTACCTCCTACATGATTAAAAAAGGAAAAAAAATCAATAATCAAAAAGGAAATGAGCCTGCTAAAATAAGTTTTGAAACTGTGGCTAACAAGGATTTAACTAAACTAAGAATTCAGACAAAAGATCGGTCAGGACTCCTTTGTGATATATCTAGAATGCTTTTTCTAGAATGTATGGATATATTATCACTTCAAGCAAAGACTCGTGGTGATGAAGTAGATGATACATTTGAAATCAAGTCAGAAGCAGGACATAGTTTAGACGAAACAATGCAAGCAAGGCTTACAAGAAACCTGCAGAATGTTATATAGAACTAAGATTATCTATATATTTTCCCAAAACGCCAAAAGCAAGGATTAGAAAAAAAATACAAAATATTAAAATAGAAATAGGAATAGAAGGACTCAATCGAATCAAAACTAAGGAGCTAATCACAATTAGCCCAAAGAAGAGAAAAATGAATATCTTATTCTTTGGGTTCATATTTTGTTTAAACTGATTTCTAGAATGAATGGATAAATCTCTTGTTTTCGTTTCAGGATTGTAGCCAGGATAGGAAAATAAATATAGCAAAGCTTCCTTGATTGAATTTGCATGAATCAGATTGGAAAAAACTTCTTTATACAAATGAAAGTTTGCCCAAAGGGGATTATAACTATTAATCGGTTTTGTTATCCCATAAACAGGTTCCTCTACTTCCTCCTGAAAAGTTCCCAAAATTCGATCCCAAACAATAAATACACCAGCATAGTTTTTATCAATATAATCTGGGTTTACTGCATGATGAATTCTGTGATGGGAAGGCGTTACAAAAACAAACTCAATCCATCTTGGAAATTTTTGAATCAATCGGGTATGAGTTCCAAATTAGTAGGTTCGATTCAGGGCATCGCAAATTAGAATCACCTCGTAGGAAATATTCAGAAAAACAAGGGGGAATACAAAAAAGAAATAAAAAACATTTCTCAACATTGTCTGCCTAAGAGCAACACTTAAGTTAAACTCTTCTGAAGAATGATGCACAACGTGGGCAGCCCATAAAAAATTTATCTCATGAGAAAATCTATGAAACGTATAATAAACTAAATCGATCAGAATAAAAACAAGAAACCAAGAACAGAATGCAAAGGCATGAATTCCTACAAATGGAAAAGAATTATCAATTGTAAATGGATTGGAAAAATCATAACTTAGGTTCCGTATTCCGACATAGTCTCGGATTGCTTCAAAAATAAGGAAGGAAGCACTTAAAACCAATACATCGCCTAAACGACTCATGGCTCCGGTGGAAATATTAGCTATGGAATCAAATAAGGAATAAACTTTTTTCTGAGTAAAATAAGAATAAGTAACTTCAATTAGAATGAAAGCAATATAGAAAGGAGCAATTTTTTCAATTAGTTGCATACTACAAATTCTTCTCGAAATCTTTAATCCTATTTACAAAGAAAAACTATTTTCACTGCAAAATTAGAAAATTCAATGAAGTATTTCGTCGATGCAAGCTTCAAAAAATGGAAAGGTATATGGCATTTTGGAATTGATTCTTTCCTTTTACAAAATGCCACAAGGGTTGAAACCTAAAAATTATTGCTTTGCTGGTGCTGCTGGAGTTGGATTTGCTGGTTGTGTTGCGTTTGTCGGTGCAGTTTGAGAAGCAGGTGCTTGGTTTGTGCCATCTGCTGGTTGCTTTGCATCCTCTTTTGCAGGAACAATTTCAGACGTTGGAAGTTGTTCAATAATTGCTTCTTCTTTCTTTGCGAATAAAAAAGAGAGCAAAAGAGAAACCACGATAAACGATATAGCAATGAATCGAGTTGCTTTCGTAAGAACATCTGCGCTAGAAGAGCCAAATGCAGTCTGACTTGCTCCTCCAACCATACCACCTAAACCGCCACCTTTTCCTGCTTGCACCAATACCAATAAGATAAGGAATACACAAGAAATAACAAAAAATACTAATACTGTTCCGATTAAAAATCCCATAGTGTTACCAATTTCTTAGAGAATAGTCCTACGTCAACTCATTAGAGTAATGCAAGGTAAGAATCCCATTTTTGACTTGCTCCACCCACAAGTCCACCATCAATATTAGGTTTTTCAAGAAGAGCTTTAACATTATCAGGCTTTACTGATCCACCATATAAAATAGATACAGAATCACTCACTGTTGTATCATACAAAGCAGCGAGTTCTTTACGAATAAATGCATGTACTTCTTCTGCTTGCTCTGGAGTTGCGACTTTACCAGTTCCAATTGCCCAGACAGGCTCATAAGCAATGATAATATTTTTCATATCAGATGCAGAAACTGATTTAAGTCCTTCTACTACTTGTCTTTTTACAACATCGAACGTTTTATTTGCTTCTCTTTCTTGGAGAGTTTCCCCAATACAAAAGACAGGAGTAAACCCTGCTTTTAGAAGAAATAATATTTTTTGATTTAAGAAAGAATCTGTTTCTCCTAAAAATTGTCTACGTTCGGAGTGTCCAACTAACGCATGCGAGATTCCAAGATCTTTTAATTGGTCTGTAGAAATTTCTCCAGTAAATGCAGCCAGTCCAGACGGATAGATATTCTGCGCTCCTACTTTAACAGATGTTCCTTTTAGTATTTCTGAAACCTTTTCTAAATGAATCGAGGAAGGAAATACCAAAAGATCTAGGGAGGTTTTCTTAGATTCTAACCCCTTTTTGATTCCTGTTGCAAGCTCAGTTGCTTGCGCTAGGTTTAAATTCATTTTCCAGTTGCCTGACATGATTTTCTTGCGCATAATTAGTCCTTATTTTTTAAAAGAGCAGCTACTCCAGGTAAAGTTTTACCTTCCAAAAATTCTAGAGAAGCGCCACCTCCAGTGGAGATATGAGTAATCTTATCTTCCACACCCGCTTTATTGATTGCTGCAATGGAATCCCCTCCGCCTACAACTGACTTGGCATTGGATTTTGCGATTGCCTTAGCTATTTGGATAGTTCCATTGGAAAATTTTTCCATTTCGAAAACACCCATTGGACCATTCCAGAGAATCGTCCCAGCTGATTTAATTATTTTTTCATAGGCAGAAATTGTTTTTGGACCTATATCCATTCCCATCCAACCATCAATAATTCCCATTTTATCGACTGTCTTGGTCTTCGCTTTTTCGCTAAATGAATCTGCGATCACATGATCGATTGGAAGTTGAAAATCTACATTTTCATAGGCTGCTTTATCAATAATTTGAAATGCCTGTGGCTCAAATTCTTTTTCTGCTAAGGAAGATCCAATAGGAACGGCTCTTGACTTTAGGAATGTATAAGCCATTCCTCCACCGATCAACATTGTATCTACTTTGTTAAACAGATTTTTTAGGATTTTAATTTTACTAGAAACTTTTGCTCCACCAATAATTGCAACAAAAGGCTTTTCTGGTTTTGTGATGAGACTCGTTAATACTTCTATTTCCCTATACATGAGAGTTCCAGCATAGGAAGGAAGGTGGTGTGCAATTCCTTCTGTAGAGGCATGGGCTCTATGTGCAGCACCAAATGCATCGTTTATGTATATCTCTGCTAATTGAGCTAACTTTTTTGAAAAAGCTGGATCATTTTCTTCTTCTTCTTTGTGAAATCTGAGATTTTCTAGTAATAGAACTTCTCCATCTTTTAGGTCTTGCGATAGTTTCTCTACTTCACTACCAACAATTTGTTCAGAGAATTTTACCGGCTTACCAAGAATAGCCTCAAATGCTTCTTGCACAGGCTTCATGGAATATCTAGAATCTACTTTTCCATCTGGTCTACCTAAATGACTCGCAACAATCAACTTGGCTCCTCTGTTTAGGAGGAGCTCAATTGTAGGAAGAGTTTTCTCGATACGAGTCTTGTCGGAAACTTTTCCATTTTCTAAAGGAACGTTAAAGTCGACACGTAGAAATACACGTTTTCCTTTAACGTCAACATTCTCAATTCGGGGTAAATTCATCTTATCCTTTTTTTACCATATATCTAATTAGGTCGACAACTCGATTGGAATATCCCATTTCATTGTCATACCATGATACTAATTTGAAGAAGTTTGCATTGAGTTCAATACTCGCATCTGCATCAAATACAGAGGAAAGAGTTGAACTAGTAAAGTCATTGGAAACAACTGCTTCTTCTGTATAACCTAAAATTCCTTTTAGATTCCCTTCAGCTGCTTCTTTCATTTTTTGTTTAATTTCTTTGAGTGAAGTTGGTTTAACAGTTTTACAGGTTAAATCTACAACAGATACATCTGGAGTTGGAACTCTAAAAGACATACCAGTGAGTTTGCCTGCAACTTCAGGAATACAAAGCCCAACTGCTTTTGCAGCTCCTGTAGAAGATGGAATGATATTTTGAGCAGCACCTCTTCCTCCTCTGAAGTCTTTCTTTGAAGGACCATCTACAGTTGGTTGTGTTGCGGTCATAGCATGTACTGTAGTCATGAGACCTTCTGCAAAACCAAAATTATCTAAAACAACTTTTACTAACGGAGCAAGACAATTTGTTGTACAAGATGCATTGGATACAATATGATCTGTAGCAGGATTGTATTTAGATTCATTGACACCTAAAACGTAAGTTGGAATGTCCTTATCTTTTGCAGGAGCAGAGATGATTACTTTTTTTGCGCCAGCTGTTAAGTGCTTTCCAGCACCTTCTTTATCTGTAAATCTACCAGTGGATTCAATTACATAGTCAACTCCAAGATTTTTCCATGGTAATTTTTCTGGCTCTTTCTCGGCTAAACACTTAATTTTTTTTCCATTGATTATGAGGTTTTCTGCATCATGTTCAACAGTGCCTTTGTATTTTCCATGTGTAGAGTCATATTTGAATAAATAAGCTAAATTATCAGGTGGGACAAGGTCATTGATTGCTACAAATTCTAAATTTGGATCTTCTAATCCTACTCTCAGAACGAGTCTACCGATTCTACCAAAACCATTAATTGCAATTTTTGTCATCTAAATGCTCCTGTAATAAAATCTCTCTTGTGGTTAGAGATTTATTTCTATCTGATAGCAAGGTAAAATTACTATTTATATGAGTCAAAAAGTAAAATTACAAAAATTAAAAATTATTCTATCTAATTTTTAGCACCCTGATACAATTTAGCTTATGAAGAAAATAGTGGCACTCATCTTCTACATCACCTTTCCCTTTTGGGCTCTTAGTAAAGAACAGATGACATATACATTTAAAGCTCATAATTTTCGTATCGACTTACCTACTCACTGGGAACTGAGAAAAGCGAAGACATCCTCCTTAAAGAAGCCATTATTCACTGCTTACAGCAAAGAAGACAGAATCCACCTAGAGGTCTACACTACAAATTACCAAAAAAGAGATATGCAAGAAGGATTCATCCTAACACTGAAGAATTTACAGCTCTGGGCTGAAAATTATACAAGCCTTGACCAAGAAGCCGAATTTCCTCTTTACCACCTAAAAGGGTATTGGGCGAAAACAATGGGATACAAACAAAAAAGAAAGATTTTCGGGTATCTAGTCTATGCAACAGATGGAGTGAATTTATTTATTATTCATTCTTACACGCAAGCCAACCTTTTCCCTAAAAACTTTCTATCCATGAAAGAAATTTTCAAGGGTTTTTCCTTAAATAGAAATTATAAAAATGAATGTTGCAATGAGTGTATTACTCTTTCTTTAGAAGGCATAGAGAATCAAAAAGCATCTTGTGCAAATTTTACTGAAACAAATGAATGTATGTTTTTCTTTCAGAATCAACCGATGTCAGTCCTTGAATGCAATTAATCTAAAAAATCAAATATTTCAAGAACGACATACGATACAGCAATTAAAGATATTTAAAAGTCTAAAGATTTTTAATTTAATAAAGATGATAAGCAAATTTAAAAATTTTAGAGAATGCTAATGAAATCGATAGCCTGCAATTACTCGCAGATGGAGAACTTGTAAAGCGATTGATGCAAAATGCCAACAATACTCACTCTTTCACTCTGCTCAACTTATTGTTCAGCGGCAATCGGAGCAAACCTTCTTTGACCTTTGACTCCTAGAACTCAATCCTTGACTTGTTAAGAAATGATAATTTAAGCTGAATTGATAATAAGATTTTTTAAACTTACTCTCGAACTCTTAGTTCTCTATATTTAACCTAAAAATCCCTTGAGTCCGAAATGAATACGTAATTTACAAACTATGATTCAAACATTCTTTTAAAAATCACCTAAAAAAGACTTCAATTAATCACAGAAAATAAAACATGAGATGAAAATTATTAGCCTGAAAAATAGATTAAAGCAATAAAAAGACTTATAGAATTTTAACAAAGTCTAAAATTATGCCGATAGTCTCTATAGTAATTAATTATAAGGAGTCAGACTCTTAAAAGTCGCAAGTGCTTGCGTAATAAAGAAAAGATTTGCATTCCTGTAATTATGAATCAAGAGTGATAAAAGTATGAGTAAAAAAAAAACAAGCAATTCAGTCGAGTTAGTTACATCAGGAAAATTATCCAAGGATAGAGACGAAACAATTAAAGAAATTGAAGTATTACACTTTAAGTTTCTAGAAAATGCAAGAAACCATTTGCTCCTAGCAAAACAGATAGGAGAGCGTCTCGAAGAAAAGAAAACCACTGTAAAGCATGGAGAGTGGGAAGCATGGGTAGAAGCAAACCTCCCATTTAAAATTAGAACAGCCCAGTATTATATGAAAATTCATAAAAACTGGAACACACTCATTACCTCTTCTGCAAAATCCATTGGTTTATTAACAGAAGCCATAGAATTGATTACAGAAAAGAAATCTCTCCAAAATCTTGAAATCGCAGAGAAATTAAAATTAGAAAAAAGAGAAAAAAGACAAGATATTTTATCTCTTCACAGGCGTTTTTTCAAAAAAGGAGAAAACTTAAATCAAAGAGACAGGAAAGCGATTTATCATTTTCTTGAGGACATTCGTGTCAAAAGAGAAGAGAAATTGAAGGGCTATCAAACAAAAATTGAAAAAACAAAACAAGCTCTCACTGAAAACAAAAAACAAATGAGAAAAGTTTTAGAGTCTTTAAAAGAATAGATAACTTCGACTCCACTCAATGTTGTCGACTTAAGAATCATCGCCGAGGACACCGATAACAAAACGATATGGAAACGATTGATGCTTTTGAACTATCGTATCTTTTTATCGGTGCTTATCGTCTTTCCACCCAAAATCCATTGCCGCTTGTTCGCGGCAATAGGTGGTAATCTTTCAATGTTTTTACATCGAACTCACGTTATTTTAATGTCTACCGGTAGAGCCAAATCCACCCGTTCCTCTTTCTGTATCGAGTGATATTTCATCTACCAAATTCCATTCAATCGAAATCGACTTTGCCACTAGCATTTGGGCAATTCTAAGTCCATTTGTAATTTGAAAAGGTTTCTGGCTCAAATTCAAAAGAGGGATAAATACTTGTCCTCTATAATCGGAGTCAATGGTTCCAGGAGAATTTGGTATGATGATGTTTTCCTTTGTAGAAAATCCAGATCGAGGACGTATTTCTACAAAATAACCTTCCGGAATTTCTAAACAAAAACCTGTTGGAATTAAAACAGTTTGTCCAACATCAATTTGTATATTTGCTTTAGGACAATAAGCAGATACATCCAATGCTGCTGCTCCAGATGTTTTTTTTTCGGGAAGTTTTACATCAGGAAAAAATTTTTGAATTTTAATATTTACTGCATCCATTGATAACTCAACCCTATACTAAAAACCTTTAGATCTTTGTATGAATTTTTTTGATATCTACCTTAGGAATATTTCCAATACCAGTAAAATGCATTTGATCAACTGAAAAAACTTTTCCAACTAGATCATTAATTTCATCTAACGTCACAGATGCAAGTTCCTCTAATCTATTTTCGTAATTATAAAATCTTCCGAAATAAAGCTCTTGCATTGCAATATCAGTCATTCTATTTTCAGGAATTTCATATCCAATTGCCAAACCGCCTCTTTGATTGCTCTTAGCAAAATCCAATTCTTCCTGACTAAAACCATCTTTTTTTAATAAACGAATTTCCTCTAAGATTGATTCTACTGCATTTAAAAATTTATCTTTAGAGGTTGCACAATTTATATTCATAATACCTGTATCTAAATAGGAAGAAGGAAAACAGCTAATACTATAACACAGTCCTTTCTCTTCTCTAATCTTTTGAAAAAGACGAGAAGCCATTCCCCCACCTAAAATATTAGCAATCACTCCCAATCGAACGGCAGTTGTGAAGTCACGCGGAAAGCCTTCTGCACCTAAAAGGAAATTCACTTGTTCTAATTTTCTCTTTATAAAATGAATGGAAAATGATTTTGTAACTGGACTGTTTTCTAATGGAACTAAAGGGCTTTCTTTTTTTATACTAAAATATTTTTCAGTCAGGCGCTTAATCTCGTCCTCAGGAAAGTCACCCGCAATAGATAAAACCATTCTTCCTGGCACATAGTGTTTTTTATAATAAGATTGAATTGAATTTTCAGTTACTCCTGCAACAGACTCTCTTGTTCCAATGATATCGCGACCAAGTGGATGGTTATTAAAGATATTTTTAAAGTATTCATCGTATACATAATCATCAGGGCTGTCTTCATAACTTTTTAATTCTTCTAAAATTACACTGGATTCATTTCGGATATCCTGCTCCCTAAGAAGAGGTGAAAAAACCATATCAGAAAGGATATCGAGTCCTAGTTCCAATTCCGGAGAAGCGACAGTCACATAATAATACGTATACTCACGAGAAGTAACAGCGTTAAAAAAACCGCCTACCCTTTCAATATCTTCTGCTTGTTTTTTGGAAGAACGCTTTTCAGTTCCTTTAAAAAGCATATGTTCTAGGAAGTGAGTGTATCCTTTTTCGTCGTCAGACTCATACCTAGAACCAATTTTTACCCAGAGCCCAATCGAAACACTAGTCGCATTGGGAACTGGTTGAAATAAAACTGTTAGACCATTAGAGAGGTTACTCTTGATTAGCCTTAAATTCATTTAGCAGAGTGCTGCTCCTGCTGCATAGCATCTTTACGGGATAAGTCAATTTTTCCTTGTCTGTCTACGCCAAGAACTTTGACTCGAATGATTTCCCCTTCGGATACTACATCTTTCACAGCATTGACACGCTTAAAATCTAACTTAGAAATATGGCAAAGTCCTTCTTTTCCAGGAAGTATTTCTACAAAAGCTCCAAAGTCAGTAATACGTTTGATTTTACCTTCGTATATCTTACCAACTTCTACTTCTGCAAACATACCTTCTATGATATCAACAGCTTTCTTCGCAGACTCAGCATCTGGACTAGAAATTGTTACTTTACCATCATCATCTATATTGATATCCGCTTTGGATTGTTCGATGATAGATCGGATATTTTTTCCGCCAGGACCAATTAATTCTCCAATTCTATCTTTTGGAATCATTCGAATCGTTATACGTGGAGCTGTTTTAGAAAGTTCGGATGCAGATTGAGAAATGGATTTTTCCATTTCATTTAAAATATGATTTCTTCCTCTCTCTGCTTGTGCGATTGCTCTTTCTAGAACATCTAGACCTACACCAGTAATTTTTAGATCCATTTGGAAAGCGGTGATTCCTTTTCTAGTTCCAGCCAATTTGAAATCCATATCTCCAAAATGATCTTCTATCCCAGCTATATCGGTTAAAATAGCAAACTCTTTGTTTGGAGAAGTAATCAATCCCATAGCTACTCCAGAAACGGCAGCTTTAATTGGAACTCCACCAGACATCATTGCAAGAGATCCACTGCAAACAGAAGCCATAGAACTGGAACCGTTAGACTCTAAGATCTCAGAAACAAGACGTATTACATACGGGAAATCAGTAAATTTAGGAAGGACTGCCTTTAAAGCACGTTCTGCTAAATTTCCATGTCCAATTTCTCTTCTACCTGGGGAACCAGATCTCTTCACCTCTCCCACTGAATAAGCAGGAAAGTTATAATGAAGCATAAAGTTCTTTTCTTTTTGACCTTCAATGGTCTCATAACGTTGGTTGTCTGCAACGGTTCCAAGTGTTACAACACCTAAAGACTGAGTTTGACCGCGAGTAAATACCGCCGAACCATGAGCACCCGGAAGAACATTTAATTCACAGGAAATATCTCTTACTTCTTCTAATTTTCTACCATCCGCTCTTAAGCCTTCTTTGAAGATTAAATCTCTGACTACTTCTGCTTCTATTTCATGTAAAAAGTTTTTTACATCTTTGAGTTCTAGTTCAGTCAGATTTTGCTCAGTAAAATATTTTATTGTTTCTTCATTTGCATCGGAGATTCCCTTTGAACGTGCTTGTTTATCAGAATTTCGGTTTGCAACAGAAATCTTTTCGAGAGCAAAGTCTCTTACTCTGTTAAATAAAGCTTCATCCTTTACTTTAACTTTGATTTCTCTTTTAGGCTTGTTTACAATTTTTGTGAATTCAGACTGAAAGGATACATTTGCTTTTATATATTCATGTGCAAATTTTAGCGCTTCTAATAATTCTTGGTTGGACAGCTCTTTACACTCTCCCTCAATCATTACAATGGAGTCACTTGTCCCTGCAACGAGTATATCCATATCGGATTTGCTCATGCTATCATTTTCAGGATTATAGACTAATTTACCGTCAATCCTTCCCACCCTAACTCCAGCTAGAGGTCCATGAAATGGAATATCGGAAACCATAAGAGCTGCACTTGCTGCATTTACAGCATGTCCCGCTGTGGATATATTTTTGTCAGCAGAGAGAACAGTTACAATTAACTGAACTTCGCAGAAATATCCTTCCGGAAACATAGGACGTATCGGTCTATCGATAATTCTAGAAATTAGAATTTCATATTCAGAAGGTTTGCTTTCCCGTTTAACGTATCCGCCAGGAATTTTTCCTACAGAATACATCTTTTCAGTGTATTCGCAAGTAAGTGGAAAGAAATCCTGTCCTTCTTTGGAATCATCTAGAGCGCAAACAGTTGCGAGCATTACTAGATTTCCAATACGGTAAACTACGCTACCATCAGCTTGCTTCGCCCAATTGCCTGTCTCAATGGATATAGCTTCCCTATCAAAATTTAAGGTGTGTTTATGTATCATGTTTTAGATCCTGAATTACTTTCTCAATCCAAGTCTCTTGATCAATGTTCTATATCTCTCAAGATTTTTAGATTTTAAGTAGTCCAGCATCTTTTTTCTCTGGCTGACTAATTTAAAAAGACCTCTTCTAGAATGGTGGTCTTTTTTATGTGCTGCAAAATGTAGGTTTAAATCATTGATTCTGCTATTTAATAGCGCGATTTGCACTTCTGGAGAACCTGTGTCCCCTGCTTTAGTCTGGTATTCAGTGATGATAGATTTTTTAGTTTCTGTTGTAATCATATTGTGTTAGTTTTCTTCTATTTTAGACCAAATTATTTAACGAGGGTGTTTGATAAACTAATTTTCATCTGGATTGTAAAAAACTTTAAGATATTTATAGGGTAAATGAGGTTTTTTATCTTCTGTGCTACACCAAGCAAGTAATCTGCCTTGAAAGTCTCTGAGCAAAAAATTTCCATTAACATTTTGTCTTACATACCCACCATGCCTAACAGAGTGAGTTTCTTTTTCATTGAGATCAATCCATGGATAAGGAATCATCTCTTCTAGAGTAAAATGTTTTGCATCAGGAGAGAGAATCTCCTCAGACGATAAAGCTTTTTCCAAAGTCAATTCTCCAAGAGAGGTTCTGACTAATTTTTTTAAATACATTGGAAAATCTAATTTTTCTGAAAGATCAATCACGATCTTTCGGATATACGTTCCTGAACTAACAAGTGTATGAAAGGTAAAGCCTGTTTCATCTAAATTCTCATAGTTAAATTTATAAATTTTAATTTTACGCGCAACGGATTCAAAAGAGATACCTTCTCGGTAGAGAGAGGATTGACGAATACCACCAACTTTTATGGCAGAAATCACAGGAGGAGTTTGGAGATTCGTATCAATGATTTTTTCTATTTCCTGCCGAATCGACTCTTGATTTGAAAGGAAAAATTCTTTTGTTCTAGCGAAGTCCCATTCATTCTGAATTACTCCATCTCTATCTCCCGAGTCCGTGCTTTTTCCAAAGCCTACCTGCGCATAATATCCCTTATCCGCTTCTAGGAAATAACTTGAAAACGCAGTATAATCTCCAAATGGCAAAATCAAAAGACCTTCTGCTGCCTTGTCTAAAGTTCCTGTATGACCAATTTTAATTGGTTTTTTATTTTTTTTGATTTTTAAAACCAAGTCTGAGGAAGTAATTCCTGCTGGTTTGTTTACTAGATAAAAACCAGATTTAATTCTCTGTATCCTCTTCTTTTGCTTCAGATTCTTCTTGGTAGTTTCGAATTGGTGGAAGATTATCTAGAAATTGATTCATCTCTAGAGATTTTATATAATCCTCATCCCATAAAAAAAGGATTTTCGGCGTTAATCGCAACTTGAGTTGCTCTGCAAGAATATGTTGAAAGTAACCTCTTGCTGATCTAAGTGCATTGAGTAAGGTTTTTTTGCCTTTATCATCTGTATAAGAGGTCACCCAGATTTTGACGTTAGTCATGTCATTTGAAAGTTCTGCTCTATGAACAGATACAATACCAATTCTTGGATCCTTTAATTTGCCAGAAACAATTAAATTTGCAACAGATTTGATAATCTCTGATTCTATTTTCTTTTTTCTGGTTTCGTTCATATTAAAATAAAGTCAGTTGCAAGATTAAAGTTTTCTTGCAACCGAATTGATTTCATAGGATTCAATTTCATCCCCTTCGATGAAATCATTAAATCCATCAACGAGTAGACCACATTCAAATCCTGTTAGAACTTCCGTAACATCATCTTTCATACGTTTGAGCGACTTGAGTTTTCCTTCAAAGATAACTACATTGTCTCTCCAAATACGAATCAAATTATTCTTATGAATCTTACCAGATGTAACCATACAACCAGCAATATTTCCAACTTTAGAGATTTTGAATATATTTCTAACTTCCAACTTACCATTGCTCTTCTCTACTTGTTCTGGTTCAAGAAGACCTTCCATGGCAGCTTTGATTTCATTTACAACGTCATAGATGATGCTGTAATATTTAATTTGCACGCCTTCTTTCTCAGCGAGTGCCAAGGTTCTTGGGTTCGCTCTAACATGGAAACCTACAATGAGAGCATTCGAAGCAGATGCTAGCATAACGTCTGTATCAACAATAGCTCCAGTTCCAGCATGAATTACATTGAGTTTTACATCCCCTGTAGAAAGTTTTTCCAAGGATTCCTTAATTGCTTCAGCAGAACCACGAACGTCAGTTTTGATAATGATCTTGAGTTCTTTTAGTTCTCCCTGAGATATGATTTCATTCATATTGTCAAGGGTTACTTTAGTAACAGTAGCAGCTTGACCAATTCGTTGGTATTCTTTTCTATGTTGAGAAATATTTCTAGCTTCCTTCTCGTCGCGGATAACGTCAAACGGATCTCCTGCATCCGGCACTGCATCTAGACCAGTCACTAAAACAGGAAAAGATGGTTCAGCCATTTGCACATGGTGTCCATGGTCGTTGTACATGGCTCTCACTCTACCAGAGTGAACTCCCGCTAAGAAGGCATCACCAATACGTAGAGTTCCATTTTGTATAAGAACGGTTGCAACCGCTCCCCTACCTGGATCTAGTTTTGCTTCAATGATTGTTCCTTTCGCAACTCGATTTGGATTTGCTTTAAGATCTAACATTTCTGCCTGAATCAAAATCATTTCTAAGAGTTTATCGATTCCTATATTTTCTCGAGCAGAAATTTTACATACGATTGTCTTACCACCCCACTCTTCAGGGAGTAATTCTAAATTTGTAATGTCTTGTAGAACTCTCTCCACATTGGCAGATGGCAAGTCAATTTTGTTAATTGCTACAATGATAGGAACTTCAGCCGCTTTTGCATGGTTAACTGCTTCAATCGTTTGTGGTTTAACTCCATCGTCTGCGGCAACAACTAATACTACGATGTCTGTAATAGAAGCACCGCGAGCACGCATAGATGTAAATGCCTCATGACCGGGTGTATCTAAGAAAGTAATCACACCTCTTGGAGTATGCACTTGATATGCTCCAATGTGCTGTGTAATACCACCCGATTCTGTATCGATAACAGCACTCTTTCGAATTGTATCGAGCAATTTTGTTTTACCATGGTCCACGTGACCCATGATAGTCACAACAGGTGGTCGGTTTATATAATCGTCCGGAGAATCTTTTTCTTCTTGAATGACAGTTTCTTCATAGAGAGAAACAATTTTAACTGCACAACCATATTCATCTGCCAAAAGGATAGCAGTATCACTATCAATGACGTTATTGATTGTAACCATCATACCCATTTTCATAAGCTTAGCGATCACATCATTTGGCTTTAGATTTAATTTCTTTGCAAGCTCTCCTACTTGAACGTTTTCCATAATGGAAATTTCTTTTGGAACGGTAGTTCCAGAGACTGGCACACCAGATGTTTTTTTATACATCTGTTTGAAAAATTTACTATTTTCCTGTGCTCTTTCGGCATTCTTATCTTTGTTTTTATCAAAAGTGCCTTGGTTGTTTCTCTTTCGATTTACAGTTATACCAGGAGTAGTTGTTTCTTTTGGTATTTCAATTGGATTGAATGAGCCACCGCCTTGTCCTTGGTTAGATGGTCGTCTTTGATAATTTCCTTGGCCTTGGTTTCCACCGCCTTGGTTTGGACGCGGATGTTTTTGATGAAAGTTTCTATTTCCACCACCTTGCCCTTGATAATTTCCTTGAGGGCGATTTGGTCGATTGCCACTTCCCTGGGAGGAATTATCTCGATTCGACTGTTGACCACCAACTGGCTTTTGTGGTCTGGAGACTATCGGATTTCGATCTGCCGAGCGAACTGGATAAGCAGGATGTGGTCTGGAAGATTGTTGACTTGTATTAGACTGCTGCTGATTTATATTTTGCTTTCTTGTTTCCTGATGAACATTCGTTTCTTTCGATTGCTGCTGTGTTTGAGTTTCAGAAACGTCTTTTTCTTTCTCTTTTTCTTTTTGTTGAAATGTCTCCGAAACATTTCGATTCACGATGATTTTAGAGTCATCCACCGTTTTCATAAAAGGTTTGGGAGCTGCTTGTTGCCTTTCTGTTTCTTCCTTTACCAATAGATCTAAATCTTTCTTTGGCTTCGGTGGATTGACATTTGTTGCAGGAGTTTCTGCAATAGGAGATTTTCTCTTAATCACAATTTTCTTGTGAGAAGAGTCTTGTCCTTGCAGCAGTTTATCTTTAATTGATTTATTGTCTTTTTTTTCTTCCATAATACCTATAATACTCACAAAAAACTAAGCTACGTTGCCTAGCCCTCCTCTTCAACAAATTCCACTGACTCTGATAATAGACGTAAAATTTGCTCGGAAGTTGTCGGTCCGACTCCTGGAATCTTAGCCAAATCATCTGGTTGCATTTCTACAAGAGTTTCAATATCTCTTACTCCACCACTTTCGAGAAGAGTGATCACACGAGGAGTTAATCCTGGTATTTCACTGAGAGGTGTTCCTCTTGTTGAATCTTCTGTTGATTCAGTTGCTTTAGAATGATTTGCTTTGTGATTGTTAAATAATCGATCGAGTCTTTCTCTTGCCTCTGGAGACGTCATGTCTTCATTGTATTGAGAAACTGACTTTATATCGATCTTAAATTGGCAGAGCTGAACTGCTAATTTAACGTTAGAACCGCTAGCCCCAATTGCGAGAGAGAGAGAATCATCAGGCACAACAACAAGCGCCTCTCTATTTTCATGGTCCACTCTTACTTCGACTGGCTTTGCAGGTGAAATTGCATTTGTAATAAATTCAGATGGGTCATCTGAGTATTGGATGATATCAATTCTTTCATTTCCAAGTTCTCGAACGATAGATTGGATTCGAACTCCCTTCATACCAACACAAGCTCCCACTGGATCAATATCGCTTCTAGTTCCACGAACTACTATTTTGGTTCGAACAGATGGGAGACGAGCGATATCTACAATTTGAACCAAACCATCATAGATTTCCGGAATTTCCATTTCAAAGAGTTTCTTTACGAAATCACCAGAAGCGCGAGAAAGCGTGATCACAAGACCTGTGTCTCTAAATTTATCTTTCTTAAGTTCTACTTTAGATATAATTGCTTTGAGTCGATCCCCACTTTTGTATTTTTCACCAGGATTTTGCTCTTTTTTAGGCATAACCCCTTCTACTTTTCCAAGATCAATACTCATCGTATCTTTGTTGATCCATCGTTGAAAATAGCCGTGTGTAAGTTCGCCTTCTTTGACTTTGTATTCGTTGTAGAGTAGTTCTCTTTCCATCTCTTTCAATTTCTGAAAGACCATCTGTCGTGCCTGGTTGGAAACGATACGAGAAAGTTCGACTGGTTTTTCTTTGAATGCGATTGTTGAGCCAATAGTCGCATCTGGATCAACTTGCTTTGCCTTATCAAGACTAATCTCAAGAGGAGAGTCACTCGGAGCCTCTACAACTGTTTTTGAAATGACGATGACTACTTCATTCTTATCGCTAAATTCTACATTGATATTGTTGACTTTGGTAGAATCTAGACCAAGCTTCTTTTTGTATGCACCTAAGAGCGAGTCTTTGATGATACTTAAAACTGAGTCTTTAGACAGACCTTTGTCTGCGCAAAACTGTTGAATTGCTTCAAATAGATTTGATTCGTTGTTTACTTGTTTCGTTGCCATATTAAAACTTAATGTATAAATTACCTTTTAAAATATCATTTTTATCCAAAACCACTCTATTTCCCAAAGACTTTTTACTCTTCTCTGTCAAAGGTTCAAGAGTTACCTGCGTTCCATCAAATCCCATGATTTGAAAAACATTATTCACTTTCTTACCTTTTTCCAAATAAAAAATCTTCACAGGAACATTATGAAAACGCCCCAGATCCTCTGGTAGCTTCAGTTCTCTTTCTGCCCCTGCTGATGAAACCTGAATTGTGTAATTTTCTTGCCCATGTGTAGCTTCAAGAAAATCCGTAAGTCGTCTTGAAACTTTTTCGCAGTCCGTTATAGAAACCGAACCCCTTGGGTCTTGGAGATTATCCAGATTAATCTCAATCAGAAAATGACCATTGGCAAATTGTAATATAAGGGAATACAATTGAATTGGATGTTCTATAATTGTAGCTAATGCTTCCCTAATCTCAGATTCTTGTAATGCCAATAATAAACCTTTTCTCCAGACAACTTTTAACCTATTCTAAAACAAATCGGGTTAAAATTTCACAATAAAAAGCAAGGCTAGGGTGTAAAGTAAAAAATAATTTTGTTGATTCAAATGTATTCCGATCAATGCAAATTCTCTTTCAAATCATACATTTGGTAGAAAAGAGTTATTACCTCAGAACTTAGAATCAGTTCGTAGTCCATTTGATTTACATTCATTTCTGACTTGCATTACAAGTTCCTTTAATTAAAAGCAACTTTCACTATATCTAGACTATACGAACCACTATAGCAACCAGTATACCAAGTAGCTAGAGAGTGATAGGCTATAAAAAATAGACAAAGAGGAATCCTGACTAGATTCTTGCAAGCTCCGAATCAATGTCTTCTATTTTGTAGGTCTTTTCTTTTTCTTCCATTGACAGATTTTTCTTTTTAGATATACCTAATTTCTGATCTAATCCCAAATATAAGGAAAGGCCATGTTAAAAACTCTATTCTTTCTATTGATTCTAACTCATTCCATTTATACAGAAGAAACGATCCAAGTAGAAGGTTTTACACAAGAAGCAATTCTATCAGAAGAAGAGATTTCTTTTGCAGGAGAAAAAACAGTCTTTATAAAGGTGACTGCAAATGGCTACTTATCATCGGGCACAGAAGATTCTTACTTAGAAGTAATAGGAAAAAAAATTTCTGAAAAAAAACAAAGAGTTTTCTTACTTCTACCAAGTGGGTATGAGCCTAAAATTTGGGTGAAGGAGTCAGAATCCATATTTCCAAAGCATGAAATCAAATTAATAAGGCGATATCTGCACGATTTATGTTTTGATAGAAGACAACTAATAGGAAGTGAAGCGGATTATAGCTATTATTCTAAACTGACTGAAGAATGCTATGTGGATAAAACTAGAGATTATTTAAAAGGAAATCGCTTTCAGTATGCCGTATATCGCTACTTTGGAAGGATCCCTGAGTGGACAGATCCATTCGATTTTATACTAGGATTTTTTCTTTATATTTTACTCTTTCTATCTTCTCTGCCTCACCTACTTTTATTTTTATTTATCTATTCTTTTTTCAAAGAGTATTTTAGAAAGGAAGAATACAAAAAGAAACTCATGACAGTCCTTTTTCCATTTATCTACGGATTTTTATGGGTCTTTGGATCAATTTATATCGGGGAAACATTTCGCTTTAATTTTTGGGGAATGGGTGTTTGGAAATTTTATTTTTATATCTCAGGACTTTTTTTTGGACTTGGATTCTTAGGAATCAAATCTGTTGTAAATCGAGTTTTTCATCCCGAAGAAGATGTTTTACCAGATTGGGCAATTGGTCTTATTCTATTCTTTTCTCCCCTACTCATCTTTGCTGCAGGAGCTGGTGGAGGCAAACAACGTTCTTCCTCTTCAAACCAAAATACGAATTCTTCTAATTCACAGTCTACTTCGGGTGGAGGTGGAACATTCGGCGGTGGCGGTGCTAGTGGTGGTTATTCTTGAATGATATTTTTCAATCTCTTTAAAATCCTCTGGAGTTAAATAAAAATTTATTTGTATACTGTTCATTTTGTTTGTTTCCCAACCTGATGTAGTTCGATACTATTTTTATCATCAATATTAGCTACAATTAATGTATGCCTATCACCTCAAAACCCATTGCAGTTGCGGCAGTAGATAATTGACTATCATGGGTTAAGAATTGAATTTGCCATTTTGGATTTTCTTCCTTTAAAAGTATGGCAGATGCCAAATGAATTGCATCTAACGTTCCTATTACCGTAGGAAATGGCTCTGCTGACTTTTGTTTCACTGCTTGATTTAACTCAATCACATAAATTGTTTTATAAAATTCTAAAAATGTTTTATGAAGATCAGCGTATTCGCTATCGTCTATTTCTTTTTCTAAACGCAGACGATTTAGAACACGACTCACTTCAATATAAAGAAGCTCACTTGTATAGCAAGCCTGCCAATTTTGAAATTCCGAATAAACCTTCGGACTGTTAAGTAACCAGCGAAGGAAAGCAGATGTATCTAAATAGATTATCAAAACCGACCACCTCTTCTATCCTGCAAGACATACTCTACAGGGTCTAATTTTACCTTGCCCTTAAATGTATTTTTTACTTTTTTTGTTTTACTAACTGGAGCCTGAACTACTAGCCGAGATTTTTTGGAATATGGAATCAGCTCTGCAACTGGATGGTCCCTATCCATCACTACATAACGAATCCCATTCACTACCTCTTTCAAGGTCGCACTCAAATGGGTTTTTAAATTTGAAATTGATATTGTTTCCATAATTTCTATTGTAGTCATCACAAGACTACGTCAAGACTAAATTCCGAAGTTTTTATCGAAATGATTTCAACTTAAGCCCATTTTCTTTTCAAAGATAACTACTAGAACCTATCAACTTCTTAGTTATGTTAAGGTTACAGGGAGCCTGTCGGCAACTTAGGCGAACGCCCAAACTCGTGCCTTTCTTTAGTTTAATGTTTATTGTAAGCTTTTTAAGTTCTCAGATTTTTCCAAGCTTCGTAGTTACTTTCAAAGTCAATATTCAAATCTCTAGCTTCTAAATTTTTGTAAAATATAAATGAGACAAGTTATACTCTATTTGATTCTAAATTTTTTTGATTTATAAAATATTCTTTCCTTCTTCTAGAAAATATAAACAATGAATTCGCTATGAAAATAATCATTTTACTTTTATTACTCCTTTCGTTCTCTTTCTGCTCATCTAAAACAGAAAAACCAATTGCAGAAAGAACGTTAGATGGCTGGGCAGGTCATCCGAATGATCCAAATAAAAAACCATTTGAGTATTATTACATGACAAGTCCTGGAAAGGCATCGCCAAAATCTATTCAGAGAAAAAGTGGACCGATGGCGCAATCAACTTGTACCGATAATGCATTGCTAGGCATGTCTGGCGATTTAATCGGGAAAATGATTGGAGATATTGCTGAAGCTGGATCGCCAGCAAGTGGTTTTCTATTACCCCCAATACAACTCAAAAAACAATTAACAAAATCCAGGGAAAATTTTGAATTCATTGACTTATCTATTCTTGTTGGATTCCCTACAGAAGAAGAATCAAGTAATGGTAATAAAAAAGAAAGAAGACCAATACCAATTGAATCTAGGGGATTCAAAGAATGCAAACCGACAGCAACTCCGATACCTGATTTCCCTTTCTCTGAATGGAGAGAATGTGCATGTCTAGTTTATGCTCACGTTAAAGGCGGAAAGGAAACCATTGTAAAATACTATAAAGAAACATATTTAAAATAAACTAAACTGCTAAAGCGGATTTTTTTCTAAACTCTTCTTCTCTCACCATATCGGAGAGCTTACCGCCTGTCGTTTTCATCCAGACTTCTGTTCTTTCTGAAATTAAATAAGATT
>DAORDH010000018.1:0-109406 GCA_035345875.1 Leptospiraceae bacterium
TATGGCATCCGTGGATGATTCAACCTCTCAAAAAAATGTTGTTTCGATTGCAAAAGGATCTAAAGACCATACGACACTCGTAGCGGCTGTCGCTGCAGCTGATCTTGTGGATTCTTTGGCTAATCCAGGACCTTTTACAGTCTTTGCACCAACCAACGCAGCATTTGATAAATTGCCAAAAGGAACTGTAGAGGGTTTGCTAAAACCAGACAAAATTGAAGATTTAAAAAATATTTTAGAATACCATGTGATCGTTGGGACCTTTAAACAAGAAAGTTTTCAAGATGGGCAGGTGATTGGAATGGCAAATGGGGGAAATATTACTCTATCGGTCAAAGGTGGAAAAGTTTTAATTAACGGAGAATCTCAGATTGTTGCTTCGGTTCCTGCATCAAATGGTATTGTGCATGTTGTAGATAGCGTGCTTTTACCAAAATAAAATAAAAAAACCATTTTCCAAAAGCTTGGAAAATGGTTTTTGCTCTAAAAGAAAAGTCTACTAACGTTTTTTAGGAAAGAGCTTCTCTTACAATAGCTTCTTGCTCTTTCATATGAACCTTCACATGACCAGCAGCTGGACTTGGAGATTTCTTTCTTCCGTAATATCTAAATTCTTTATTTCCTAAGATATGCTGGAAGAAATCTCTCACAAAGAACCAAGCTCCTTGGTTATGAGGTTCTTCTTGCACCCATGCATACTCAGTAGCAGATTTATACATATTCACAGCTTCTTTAATTCCAGATTCTGGGAACGGATAAATTTGTTCTACACGAATAAGAGCAATATGGTTTAATCCTTGTTTGTCTCTTGCATCTAGTAAATCATAATAAACTTTCCCGCTGCAGAAGAGAATCTTTTTTACTCCTTCTGGTTTAATCTCAGGCTTATCCAAAAGAACTTCTTTAAATGCACCAGCAGTTAAATCATCTACTGTAGATACTGCAGCTGGTAATCTAAGTAAGCTCTTTGGAGTCATAATGATGAGAGGCTTTCTATAATTACGAAGCATCTGTCTTCTAAGTAAATGGAAATATTGAGCAGGTGTTGTGCAGTTTGCGATTTGAATATTGTTTCCAGCACAAAGCTGTAACATTCTCTCTAATCTTCCACTTGAATGTTCAGGTCCTTGTCCTTCATAACCATGTGGGAGAAGAACAACTAATCCACTCATTCTCTGCCATTTTATCTCTGAGCTAGAAATAAATTGATCAAAGATTACCTGAGCTGTATTGGCAAAATCCCCAAATTGCGCTTCCCAAATAACTAACGCATTTGGATCAGCAAGAGAATAGCCATACTCAAAACCTAAAACAGAGTATTCTGATAAAGATGCATTGACCACTTCAAAGCTAGCTTGTTTATCTGAGATGTGATTCAATGGGGAGTATTTAGAGTTGTTGTTGATATCTACCAGTATCGCATGACGGTGTGTAAAGGTTCCTCTTTGTGAATCTTGTCCAGATAGACGAACTTTATGACCACTTTCTAAAATTGAGCCAAAAGAAAGTAGTTCAGCGCAACCCCAATCCATTGGAATTTCACCTTCACACATTTTCTTTCTAGTTTCTAAAAGTTTCACAAGTTTAGGATTTGCAGTAAATCCAGAAGGAATGGTTGAAATTGCTTTTGCAATGTTTGTAAGCTGGCTTTTTAATAGTTTAGTAGCTGGCTCTGAATCAAGTGGATCTTTAGAAAGATTAGACCAAACTCCTTGCATTGTATCAACTTGGATTTTGATGTCTTTGTTTTTTGCTTCGTTAAAAGAATCTTCTAATCCTTGTGCTACTTCTTGTTTAATAGATTCTAATTCCTCTTTTTTAACAACTCCTTCTTTTAATAAGAATTGTTCATACAAAATGGCTGTAGGAGGGTGGTTCTTGATTATATTGTACATATAAGGTTGTGTGAAAGCTGGTTCATCCATTTCATTATGACCAAGCCTACGATAACAAATTAAATCAATGATCACATCTTTTCTAAATTTCTGTCTGTAGTCTAACGCTAGTTTTACAACACGGTAAGCTGCTTCTGGATCATCTCCATTGACATGGAAAATTGGAATTTGAAATCCCTTTGCCAAATCGGTCGCATAAAGGGTAGATCTTGATTCACTTGGTAGGGTAGTAAAACCAATTTGATTGTTTATAACAATGTGAAAGGTTCCACCTGTTGTATATCCTTCTAGATTCATTAAGTTCAGTGTTTCTGCTACAACCCCCTGTCCAACAAATGCTGCATCCCCATGGATTAAGATTGGCATGAACTTTTCTCTGGTTTTATCATTGTAAAGAGTTTGTCTTGCTCTAACGCTTCCTGTAACGACTGGGTTTACTGCTTCTAGATGACTCGGATTGAATGCTAAAGATAGTTTTACCTCTTTACCGGATTCTGTTTTGATTGTATTGGAGTATCCGAGATGATATTTAACATCAGCATAGCTTTCTGATTCAGATCCAATCTTCTCTTCAAATTCAGCGAAGATTAAACTAGCAGGTTTTTGAATTGTATTTACTAAAACGTTTAGTCTTCCTCTATGCGCCATACCGATGACTAAATTTTCCATCTTGTATCGTCCCGCTTCTTCTACTACTAGATCAAGCATTGGAATTAACGCTTCCCCGCCTTCTAGAGAAAATCTTTTTTTACCTACGAATTTTTTTGCTAGGAATTGTTCAAAAAAATCAGCTTTGTATAATTTTTTAAATAAGCGAAGCTTTGCATTTTTTTCGAGAGTATAAGAGTTTGCAGTGGACTCCATTTTGTTTTGGATCCATTCTCTTTCTTCATCATTTACTATATAATATTGTTCTGAACCGATACTACCGCAGTAGGTTTTTTCATACCACTCTATTACATTTTTTAATTTTGTCTTTCCGAGTCCAGGTGTTCCAGAATCAACGATAGTCTCTAAGTCCTCAGGCTTTAAATTAGAAAGTTTTTGGTCAATAAACTTTCTATCTGGTTTTAAGATTCCAAGAGGATCTAAATTTGCTGCAAGATGTCCCTGTCTTCGATAGGCATTGAGCAAGTTCATGAGTCCCATGTCTTGTAAGTTGGATGCATCTGTATCTTTGAAAAAAGTTTTGGATTCTTTGTGACCATTTTTTCCATTTGTTCCATTGGAAAAACTGATACCAGAATCTAGTTCGCGAAAAAAATCCTGCCATTCTCGATCTAGACTCATTGGATTGGTCTTATAAGTTTGATACATCTCTTCGAGCAATTCAGCATTGTCTGCGTAAAGCGCCATAGTGTTTATATTTATCATATGATTCCTCCTGTAATTATGAAATTTTCAATTTTAAAATGATTAGCTATGAATAGACCATTTGTCCACTGCCATTGCAGCTTCTCTTACAACTTCCGAGAGAGTTGGATGAGCATGGCATGTTCTTGCTAAATCTTCCGCGGAAGCGCCAAATTCGAAAGCTACTGCCGCTTCTACGATCATATCAGATGCACGAGGTCCAATGATATATAATCCTAAAAGTTTATCTGTTTTTTTATCAGATAAAACTTTTACTTGTCCTTCTGCTTCTGCCATGGCTTTCGCTCTACCGTTTGGTTTAAACATAGATTTACCAACTTTGTATTCTATGCCTTTCGCTTGTAATTCTTCTTCACCAAGACCAACCCAGGCAACTTCTGGCCAAGTGTAAACAATCCAAGGAATTGCGGAGTAGTTTACATGTCCAGCCTGTCCCGCTATAATTTCAGCAACTGCAATCCCTTCATCTTCTGCTTTGTGAGCAAGCATTGGTCCGTCAATCACATCGCCTATCGCATAAATATTTGGAATAGAAGTTTGGAATGTATGAGGATCTACTTGAATACGACCTCTGTTTGTAAATTGAATTCCAATTTCTTTAGCACCTAGATTGTCTGCAAACGGTCTTCTACCTACAGCTAGTAAAACAACGTCTCCATCAATTTGGATTGTTTTGCCTTCTGGATTTTGAATATTCACAATCACAGTGTCTTTCTTCTTTTCAGTGCCTAAAACTTTGTGCTCGAATAAAAATTGGATGCCTTGTCCTTCTAAGAGTCTTTGTGCATAGTTTGACATTTGTTTGTCTGCTGTTCCAAAGAGTCTAGATTGTAATTCTACTACTGTTACCTTTGCGCCGAGTCTAGACCAAACAGATCCTAATTCTAAGCCGATTACACCAGCTCCTATAATCACTAAATGCTTAGGAACTTTTGGTAAATTGATTGCATGATCTGAGGTGACTACTTGCTTACCGTCTATTTCAAATCCAGGAATTTCAATTGGACTAGATCCAGTCGCTAGAATAATTTTTTTAGAGGAGATTTTTTCTGTTCCAGATTCTGATGTAATTTCAATTTCATTAGTAGAAAGTAATTTCCCATGACCTAAAAATCTTTCGATTTTATTTTTTTTCATGAGATAGTCTACGCCTTCTGTAACTTCTTTCACTACTTTATCTTTTCTTTCTAGAAGTTTCTTTAGGTCTAATTTTACATCACCTACATTGATTCCATGATCTGCCAGTTTATGCTTTGTTTTATGATATTCTTCAGAAGAGTCGAGGAGGGCTTTGGATGGGATACATCCCACATTTAAACATGTTCCTCCTAACGTTTTTCTTTTTTCAATGATCGCTACTTTAAATCCGAGTTGTGCTGCGCGTATAGCCGCAACATAACCTCCAGGACCTGCTCCAATGACTGCTACATCAAATTCTTTACTCATATATCCTCTTCTTAAACCTCAATTAAAAGTCTGGTTGGATCTTCGATCATTTCTTTGATTTTCACTAAGAATAGAACAGCTTCCTTTCCATCGATGATTCTATGGTCGTAGGAGAGAGCAACATACATCATTGGTCGAATGACGATTTGGTCATTTACTACAACTGGTCTTTTGACTATATTATGAAGTCCTAATATTCCCACTTGAGGATAGTTTAGAATTGGAGTAGACATCATAGAACCATAAGTTCCTCCATTTGAAATGGAAAAGGTTCCACCTTGCATTTCTTCTAGTGCAATCTTTCCATCTTTCACTCTACCAGCAAGTCTAACGATTTCAGACTCGATTCCTGCGAAGGAGAGTTGATCTGCATCTCTTACAATTGGAACAACAAGTCCTTTTGGTCCACCCACTGCAATTCCGATATCATAATAATTTTTATAAACTATATCATTCTCTCTAATTTCTGCATTCACAGCCGGATATGCTTTTAATGCAGCGACAGCAGCTTTTGTAAAGAAACTCATAAATCCTAAGCCAACATTATGAAGTTCTTTGAACTTGTCTTTGTATTGAGATCTAAGATTCATAACATTTGACATATCGATTTCGTTAAAGGTAGTAAGAATTGCTGCTGTGTGTTGAGCAGTTACTAATCTATCGGCTACCGCACGACGAAGACGAGACATTGGAACAACAGTTTCTCTTTCTCCTGTATTTCGAGGAGTTGCTTTTACTTGAGGAGCTTGGGATGCTACAGGCTTTGACTCAATATGTGCAATAACGTCTCCTTTTGTAACTTGCCCATGTTTTCCGGTTCCGGAGATTGTGCTTGGATCGATTCCATTTTCCGTTGTCATCTTTTTGACGGAAGGAGGTAACGTTTCATTTTTAGCGGTTTCTTGTTTTGCGATAGGCGCAGTAGCTTTTGCTTCTGAGGTTGGTTGTGGTTGAGCTTGTGGTGCTGAAGTGCTTGCAACCGCACCCTCTTCAATTAAGCCAATAACTTCTCGAACAGAAACTGTCTCACCTGCTTTTTTCTTTTGTTCTTTTATGACACCCGATGCAGGAGATCTCACTTCCATTGTGACTTTGTCTGTTTCTAATTCTGCTAAAATTTCATCTGCTTTCACTGCTTCCCCTGGTTTCTTAGTCCAGTTGAGTAAAGTTGCTTCTGTGATTGATTCGCCCATTTCAGGCACTTTGATTTCGACAGCCATATTACATCCTAAAAAATTATAACTTTAATAGTATATGGTTTAGGTTTCGGTTTTTCGTAAATAAAAAAATTCATAAATTGAGTTTTTGATAGAAATTGACCAATTCCGTTAGAACGATCGATCGGATTGGATACTTTGAAATCAAATGAATGTAAAATGGAAATGCCTGTTTCCATCCTAGAATGTTTTACTTTGAAAAAGAAATTATTCTTCTCTCTTTTTTACTCGAATACGGTCTAAGATTATTTCCCCATTTTATGTTTTCACGGATAAAACTGTTTCAGAATAATTTGCTATTCGATTCTAGTTTCATTTTCAACTGAGATTGTAAGGATTCGGATGCAAATCTACTCTGTATTTCTTTTCTAAACGAAGTTCTAAAGGAAAACTCCTACTTGAGAAAGGAAAAGAGCTTTTTGTATCTAGCAAATTTTATTCAAATACAATCCTTTTGATATCCTTTTCGTGTTTTTTAAAGAATACGATACCTTCTCTAAATAAGAAATTGTTCTCCTGAACTTGACAGAGCCTTCTTAGGGACTTTCGTTTTCATTCTTTTCATTCACCTTGTATGATTTACCTAAACAGATTGAAATCTCTCTTATTACGTTGATATAAAATCATAAAGGGAAAGGGTAGTCTTCTTTAGATACTATCGACTTCTAGAATTTGTAGAAAGTGTTTGTAATAAATGAAGTTAGAGATGAGAGAAGATTTGGGATTGGGAGTAAAAAGGTAGGTGCAAACTGGCTTCGGGGAGAATCGAACTCCCGACACAAGGATTTTCAGTCCTCTGCTCTACCAACTGAGCTACAAAGCCGTCGCTAATGCCAGAATATTTATGTATAGGTTAGCGTCAAATGAATTTAAAGCGAATTGTGAGTTCCATCACAGAAGGGAGGATTTTTTGTGTGCTTGCATCCACAAAAATAAACAGTCTCTGTTTGTGCAATTTGGCACATAACAGGTTTCATACCTGTATTGTTTCGTGAATGAGCTCCATCACAAAAGGGTTGCTTGACTGAATGTCCACAAAGACACCAAGCCTTTTTTTCTCCTTCTTTGACATCAACTTGATAGGGTCCTTTCTGTGCGATTTTAGGTTCAGACATATATACTCCTTTATTTTGATTCTTCTACTTTCTTAACTTCATCCGCTTTCATTGTTAAAATTAAAATCACTAGACCAACAGAGACACAAGAGTCTGCAAAGTTAAAAGCAGGCCAGCGTGTAAACAATAGAAAGTCAGGCCAGTCAAAATCTAGAAAATCTACAACTCCTATATATTCTCCATGTTCAATTGGTGTGAATCCAAATTTTACACCACCGCCTTTAGGCATTTTAATAAAGAATTTATCGATAAAATTGCCAAAAGCGCCTACCATAACCAGATTCCATCCCCAAGCGTTTCCAATTTCAAAATTTTTCCAGCGATAGAAGATTAAAAAAACGATCGCAAATGCAGTAGAGAAGAGAGAGATAATGGAATTGTTTTGGTAGATACCAAAAACGAATCCAGTATTAAAGGTAAGAGTCATGCAGAAAAAATCGCCCATGTAACATTCACTGTTGTGATATGAGTAATTTTGAATGACCCAATACTTTGTAGCTAGATCTATCATAACTCCCAATAAAATGAAAATGATGTAATGTGGTTTAATTACATCTAAAAATTTTTTTTCAAAAAACTTATTCAATTGTAAATCCTTGTATTAATTTAATTTTTAGGTCTATTTTTAATAATTGAGAAGAGTAGAGATATCCCGCTGACAGATGCAATGGAATAAAAAAATAAAGAAGGAATAAGATTATAAAATCCGAGGAAATGATTACCAAAAAAAACACAAGCTATAGATACTAACGTATAGATAAATTGGTTTCCTAGAATATAAATCATCTCATTTTGTTTTTCTACATCTTTATTGTGAATTACAAGACGCCCTCTATTCAATGTAAGCAGAGCTTTGTGCAATTCTTTCGGAATTAAGAGAGATGTGGATAATAATTCTTTTCCTTCCTCACTTAGCATTTTCTCAATGACACCTGTTTCTCCTATTGCGATAGATTGAAAATACTCTTCCGCATAATCAAATACAGATCTATATGGATCAAGAATAGCAATGTTTCCCATGATAAGACCAAAAGTTCTTTCAAGCATCACATAATTGGATGGAACTCTAGCAATTTTTAGTATTTCCGAGAGGCTTGAGTTAATTCCTTTTAAAAAGATATAAGCTTCTTCAGGGTTTAATTGCTCAATGGAAATATTTCTAAAAAAATCAGTATTTGTAATAAACCTTTCTAATTTTTCGACTGCAAATTTTGCAATTTGTTCCATTTTTTCTTTGTCTACATCTCGATCAAAGAATCCCATTTCCTCCATTCCTTCAACGACTCCATAATAGTCTTTGCTCATAGCAGAAGAAATAATCTTTTTAAGGGAAATGGCTGTTATATCATTGACTTCACTGACAGCTCCAAAATCAATAAAGCAAAGTTTTCCATCGGTAGTATAAATTAAATTGCCGGAATGGGGATCTGCATGAAAAAACTTATATTGAAAGATCATTAAAATATAAGCACGCACCAATAAATCGAGTGGTCTAGATTTTTTAGAGTTCTTTCGCGTAACGGATTTTGTTTCTGAGATTTTTACGCCTTCAATAAATTTAGTTACTAAAATGCCTTTTGTTGTATAGTCGTGAAATACTTTGGGGAAAACATAGCTTGGTTCAGCAGAAAAATAAGCTGCCATTTTTTCGATGGACTTTGCTTCTTCGAATAAATCCATCTCCCGAGTGATGATTGTTTTTACTTCACTGTGGATTTGTTTGTAATCAAAAGTAACTAGATAACGATTGATTCGTTTCATTACAAACAAAACTGTTTTTAAATCTTTTTCGACAAGACTTTCGATTCCAGGATAAAGGATTTTTACTACAACTTTTTCTTCACCGAGCATTGCTTGGTAGACTTGTGCGGTGGAAGCCGCTGCTATAGGGGTTTTATCGATGGTAGGGAAAACTGTTTCTATATTTTGATTGGTTTCTTTATAAAATCTAAGCTTAATCTCTTCAAAAGAATGTGGTGGAATTCTATCCTGTAAGTCTTTTAATTCCGAAACAAAACAATCCGGTAAAATATGACCCATATTAGATAAGAATTGTCCTAGCTTAATATAGACTCCCCCTAAATTTAAAAAAAGAGTCTTAGCATCTCGTCCTAAATTCGTATAGAGTTCTAATTCTTTTTTCTCTATTTGTTCTTTTGAGGAAAAACGCTTTCGTATTTTATAATGCCAAAGAAAGAGTAAGGATCTTTTTAGGGTAAATGTATAAACCAGTAAAAATCGTGAAATATACCCCTTGTTCCTATAGGAAAATACGGTTCGGTTTTTCGATGTATCGATAAATTGGTTCATTTTGGAAAGTATTACCAGTCATTCGCATATTCACAGAAATGCAAGAAATTATCTTTTTTCATAACAATTGGTTTTTTTTCAAAGAAATTCCTAGTCTCTAGTAATTTTGTCAAAACTGTCTTTTAGAAATGAAGGAAAACAGATCTTAAGATTGCTTTGCTTTTTTATAAATCGTATCTAATGTATGATAGATTCTAATATTTGCATCTAAAGATCCAATGATCTTAGAGGATTTACCACTCAGAACTTGGACTATTTCTTGATATAGATTGATCCATGGATTGCTTTCCGTTTTTTTTATTTTGGGCAAAGGTATTTCTGTTAAGCTACGGAACCCTTTGTATAATTTTGATGGTTTACTGATATAAAAATGATGACCGTCATTACTGAGTAAAAACCTAGCCTCTTCGGTTTGTATATCTATTTCAAATTGAAAGTATTTTCTTTTGCCCCCAGCTTCTAAAAATACAAAAACATTTTGGGGATAGGTCAATAAGGCGATTGCTTGTTCCTCGATTTTCGACATCGAGTTTGCTTTGATTAATTTACTTTCTACTTTGATCGGTTCGCATTCAAGAAGATAATCTATATAATCAACTGCATGGGTTCCATCATGGAGAAGTGGACCTCCACCTCCAGAAAAAGCATTCCCCGGATCTCTAAAAGATGTAAGAACAGATGCTTTGATAGTTCTTAATTCACCATATTGATTTGTTTGAATAAGATCTTTCACATAACGGTAAAAAGCATGGTATCTTCTTTCATGGTTTACCCAAATATTAAGGGCAAATTTATCTTTGAGATGGACTAGCTTTTTTAATTGTTGCTTGCTGATACAGATTGGTTTTTCAATCAATAGGTTTCGAATTCCTAGATCGATTGCTAGTTGCGTATTTTCAAAATGTGCTTCTGAACTACTTGCAATGATTGCAAAGTCAAAGTATTGGTTCTGCAAATCTGAAATCTGATACGGAAGATTTTTAGGATTTAGATTCCATTGTTTTAAAAACTGTTGAGTTTGCTCCTTGTCTGTGTCATAAATTCCAGATAATTCAAAATGTTTTTTTCCAAAGGGAGAAAATAATACGCCTGCATGCGTGCACGGATGGTATCTGAATTTATCTTTTTCTAAAAGAGAGGCAATTCTACCTAGACCTATTAAGAGTGTTTTAAATTTCAATTTACTCTTTCTCTTTCTAAATAGTAGATTGTTTTATCTTCTGATCTCTTTTCTTTTTCAAATTTAGAGATAGGAAATTCTTTTCGAAAGAAAACATATTCGGAACCGATAGGCGTAAATAGCTTTGTCTTTCTAAAGGTTCGAATGGCATATCTACCATAGCCTCCGTGATCTGTGGCAAATATGAATTTGCCTTTACTTACAAGGAGCTTTTCTAATGTTTCAATAAATTCTAGATTTACAGTTCGATTGTGCCAATGTTTCTTTTTGGGCCAAGGATCAGGAAAGTTTAGGATTATTTGTGAAAATTGATTTTCTAAAAATAACTCTGATAAAAACCAATTAAAATTGCAACAGATGAGTTTTATATTTTTAAGTTTATTTTTTTCAATTTCTCTGACAGTTACATTTAATCGATCTTTATTTTTCTCCATTAGAATGAACCCTGTATTTGGATGTTTTTTCGCAAGTTCAATTCCTACTTCCCCCCAACCCGAACCAAGTTCTAATATAAAATTTTTAATTGTGGGATCAAAATAATCAGGAACATGGAGTTTCTTATCTCTACCAATTCGAATAAAATATTCGGATTCAAATGGAATACGAGATGCTATTTCCCATAGCTTAATCGTTGTTAGCTCATCAAATTTCATTGTTGTTTAATAATTTTTTGAAGATATTTTGTGTAATAAGTGCTGAATTTTCCCAACTAAATTCTTCCAAGTTTATTTTTGGGATCATTTCAGTATTTTCTAGTTTTTGAATTTCTTCTGCCCATCTTTTGGGGCTGTCCGTTTCTAAATAGGAGATCTTATCTTTTCCAATTTCTCTAAATGTGGGAATGTTGGATACAATGCATTTTTTATTATGAGCGAGTGCTTCGAGGAGTGGAATTCCAAAGCCCTCATAGACAGAGGCAAATAAAAATATCTGGGAACTCTTGTATAGATTATGTAAATCGACATCGTTTACATTATCTAATAATATAATATCTTTTTGTTCTTCCATTTCCTTTTTTAACTCATTTAAGAAAGATTCTTTTTCCCAGCCAATCTTTCCCGCAATGACCCAGTTCAAGCGGTTATTTGTTGTTATCCGTCTATATTCTTGGTAGACTTTGAGTAGGAAAGGATAATTCTTTCTAGGTTCTATTGTAGAAACGGAAAGTAAAAATGGTTTTTTTAGGTTTCGTATAGAATCGGAGGGTTCTTGCTTTGCTAGCTCCAAAGCTTGTTTTACATCTACCCCTGGATACGCAACACCGGTTTGATTAAGAGGATACTTAAAATGTTTCACTAAATCTGTTCTAGTTTGTTCAGATATTCCTAGAATAAAATTTGCTTTTTTAACGGAATAACTTTGCACAAGCCTTTGTTGCAAGGCTGCAATTTTTCTCATAGTCTCAGGATATTTATATAAAACTAAATCGCAATATGTTAAAACGATTGGTTTTTTAAAAAAAGGAAGAGGGGGGATAACTTGTTGCGATCCCCAAAACAAATCTAAATTGTATTTGTGTAAGGAAAAAGGAAGAGCTAGATTAAAATAAGTTGCGCCTTTTTTTGAAAGAAATCCCTTGCCTTGATGAAATTCAATATTAGGAAGATCTAATATACTTTTATGAGATTCATGTATGGGTAAATGGCTAAAGAAAACAAACTGAAAGTTTTTTTTATCGGGGAAATGACGAATTGTTTCTGCAATTAATCTACCGACGCCCGACACACGGGTAGATAAAGGTCTTGCATCTAAACCGATTCTATAGATATCATTACCCTCTAACACCAGCTGCTACTGTTGTTCCAGAATTGCCGCCATCTGCTTTGATGATATCTTTCACATTCACATTGCTATCATTTTGGATTAAAAAGGTTTTACCATCTGCCTCTAGTTCCACTTTACCATTGGAGCCAGTTTTAATTTTTGCATCAATGGAAATTTTAGATCCTTTCTTTGCAGTTATTTTTTTTCCGCCTTCTGTGATTTCAACGGTTCCTAGAATTTGAGTAATGATTACTTGTGTCATACAATTTTTCCTTTTAAAGTCGCACTGGTTGCAGACTCTATTTTAATATTTATCATTTTACCGATGAAGTCTTCTATTGTTTGGTTTTCTGGAATCGGAGCGACTACCATTCTGCCTGAGTCCGTTCTTCCTGATAATTCTCTTTCCGATTTTCTAGATCTATCTTCTACTAAAACTTCATAGGTTTTTCCGATTTTTAATTTGTTTTGGTAATCAGAAATTTTGGTTTGCAGTTCTACAAGTTCTGTAAGACGGTCTGCTTTTTCTTCTTCCGAGACATCATCTTTTAAAAGACGTTTTGCTACTGTTCCTTCTCGTTCTGAATATTTAAACATAAATGCCATATCAAATTGAACTTTTTTGACTACTTCTAATGTATCTAAAAATTCTTCTTTTGTTTCGGTAGGAAATCCAACGATTATATCGGTTGTGATTCCACAGTCTGGAACCGTATTTCTAATTTCATCCACAACTTGCAAAAATTCTTCTTTGGAGTAGGTTCGCTTCATTGCTTCTAGAACTCTTGTGTTTCCTGATTGAAGTGGCAAATGAATGTTAGATGAAAAGCGTTTTTCAGATGCCATGAGTTTGAGTAAATGCAAAGGAAAATCTTTTGGATGAGGAGAGGTAAAACGAATTCTTTCAATTGCAGTTTCTTTTAAGATACGCTCTACAAGATATGCAAAATCTTTTTCTTCCTGTCGATAGGAATTTACATTTTGACCAAGGAGTGTAACTTGTTTGATTCCTTTATCGACTAACTTCTTTACTTCATCCACAATCGAAGCTGTATCTCTACTTCTTTCTCTTCCACGTGTGTAAGGAACCACACAGAATGTGCAGAAATTATTGCAACCTCTCATGATAGTGACAAATGCTTGTATGCCGTTGATTACTTGTGGTTCAATTTCATCATACGTTTCAATTTTAGAAAGTCTTGTCAGATTTACTTTTTTCTCGCCACTTCGAATTTTTTGAATGAGAGAGGGAAGTTCTCTATAATTATCTGGACCCACAACTAAATCGAGTGGAAGTTCTTGGTGAAATAAATCATCCCCTAAATTTTGAGCCATACAACCCAAAACTCCAATGACTAAGTTTGGGTTTCTCTTTTTTAGATAACCTAGATTTTGCAGACGGGAATAAATCTTAGCATGCGCATTTTCTCGGACGGCACAGGTGTTTAAAAAAATAATATCCGAACTTTCAACATCTTCTGTATTCGTATACTCTGCTTTATTCATAAGACTCTTTATGATTCCAGAATCATATTCGTTCATCTGGCATCCATAGGTCTCAATATAAACTTTTCCTAGCCCCTGTGTTGCTTCTACTAAGTCGGATTCGGTAATTTCTGTCTTGGGAATTGTCTGCATAATTTTAAAAATTCAAAATGAGTCTCTTTGTAAAGTAGAAATTAATCCGTATGGGAATGGAAAGGGCGGTTACGCGACCGTGCAAGAAAGAAAATCATTTGAGTTTTAGTAATTCTAATCTATGGGAAATAATTTCATGGCATTTATAATTGAAGATTCTATTCTAGCTCAGCTTCAATTCTCAGAGACAGAATTGATGCTAGAACTTTCTCTTTTCCTATACCAGCACAATAAACTTACCCTTAGTAAAGATTGCAAACTTGCCAATGTAGATAGAATCGAATTTCAAAAGAATCTTCTTGATAGACAAATTCCTATTCATTATTCTATTCCTGATTTTGAGCAGGACTTAAAGACAATAGAAACGTAAATGAATAGCTTTTTTCATTTTTGATCTTTTATCAATCGTGCTAAATCCTTCGAGAATTCTTTGAGATCTGGCTCGTAAGCAATTTCATAAATATTTCCAGACTTATTCCAAACTTTATATTTAGTAGGTATTCCCGCTAACCAAGAAATCATCACGATTACTTCATTCTTATAGTTGAAGGATTTAATTAAGTTAAAATCTTTATCGTAAACTAGGAAATTGGATTCAATGTCCGTTTCGTTAAATGTAGGAATTGTGAAAAGAGTAAATATCGAAGGAATCGCAGTTAAATATGTTTTCCAGTCCTCTTTAACGTTAGGCTTTGGCTCTCCATGCCAGCCAACAATCCAGTAGTCAACTTCAAATTTTTTTATTTTTAATTTTTCCGGATCAGAAAAGTCAAATAAAAACTCTAATTCATTTAATCCCGATTCACCAACATTTGCTTGAAAACCTTTTACCATTTTCTTAACATTGTCTTCCGGTATTGTTCCATACATTTGAGTTATTTCCAAATCTTTCACTCTTTTACCAAAATCAATAAATCGCTCCATTGGCTTGTCGGTGTCTAATTACGTACTAATTCGCATTCGTGATCCCTTATAACCTTGCTGAATAATAACGAATTGCTTTACTCTGAATTCATTGTTTTTAACATCTTGTATAAAATTTTTTATCCGCACAGTATTTACATTTTCTCGACTATATAAATCGGGTGGATTAAAATAACAACTCATGCAATCTATATTGCTTATAAAAGGATAGAAACCAATAAGTCCAATTTTTTTATTTTTTAAATGGAATTCTTCTTCCAAACTAAGTTTGTATGCTTGAGAATCTCGTACAAAGTAATGCCGACAATTTAGAAAGTTAAAGAGAATAATCAATAATACTAATTTCATTTTTACTCCTTAAAAGGTTTAGCTAACTTAAACTCTTTATTTATTGGCAATAATGGAATAAAAAAAACTATTTGTCTATGGGTATTTTCAGTAAAAGGATAACTACCTATACGCTTTCAATTCAAAAATTTCCCCATCTATTTCAAAATATCTGATTCTAAAACACCCGCAATCCTTTTATACTTTAAAGTTTTCGCTTGTAGTATAGAATAGGTAACGATTATGGAAAAAGTTGGATGGAAATTAGGCGCTAGCCGCTAGAGTGAAAATTATTTTCATGCAATAGTCATTCGTCTATGTTAATCCTTGCAAAACTTCAAAACAATGCAAAACGTGATTTATGACTTCTTTCTTTAAAACTGTTCTTTTCATTTTAGGTTTAGGATTTACACTTTCATTTTGCGTGATTGTTATTCCTCCTTTTCTAAGTAATCCAGATATAATTGAGGCATTTGCAGCAGGATTTGTAAATCCGTATTCTTCAGGTTACTCATTAGATACAATATTTTGCTGGATGATTTTAGCGGCTTGGATTTTTTATGAAGCCAAAACTAAGCATATTAAGTATGGTTGGATTGCTGCATTGATTGGAGTCATACCAGGAGTAGCTACTGGATTTGCTTTCTATTTATTCCTTCGTATGAAGCAAAACAAGGATTGAAAATAATAAATGATAGTAATTAGCTTGGTTATACAGTTAATGCTCATTAACCGCTATTTATTTTGTAGGTGAAGCCACTTTACAAAGCTTATATAGTGATTTGTATTAAAATGAAAATTTTACCCCATCGAAATTAGAATACTTTTTATGAAAGACTTGCAATCGAAATTAATTCAACCTGGATTCAATTTTAAATTTAAATTCTGGAGTCAATAGCCATGAGAAAATTATTTAAAAATTTATTCACCTTACTTTTTATCTTCATTCCAACAGTTTCATTATTGCCGGATTGCAAAGTAGACCAAGATAAATTCTGCAAAGACATTCCTTCCCCAAAAGCAAAAATTACCCAATGCCTACTAGAGCATACTAACGATTTGTCGGAATCATGCAAAGCAAATCTAAAAGATTACGTAGAAAAAATGAGAACACAGGCGAGTGGGGCATGCAAAGAAGATGTGAATCAATTTTGCAAATGGGTCATTCCCGGTGGAGGAAGAATTTTAAAATGTCTTTTTAAAAATGAGTCATCTCTTTCTGCATCATGCAAAAAAATATTAAATGAATAATTCTGAATAGAAATTACCCATCCATTTTTATCTTGCCTAGAAGGCTGGATTTTTTAAATCTGAAAATGGAAGTATTGGTAACAAATCATGAGATGGAAACTAGCACGCAAAAAAATTGAAGAAACTGTAATTGATCCATTTAGACCGGAAAACATTATTCAAGCTCTGAAAAATCCAGACGAGGTTTTACTAAAAAGTCTGCGCTCTTTAACAGAAATGACCGGAAGCATAACGGGCATTAGCTTTAAGTCTTATTCTAAACTGAAAAGTGAGGCAAAAGGCAAATCAGAATTTACATTCATAGGTGAGAAAAAAGTAGAGGAAGTAAAACTACAACTTTTCCAATACAATGAGAAAGAATTTACGGAAACAAAAGAAATCACAGATTATGAGTTAGTCGACAGTCAAAATCAATCAAGTAATTACTGGTTAAATTTACATGGAATTCATGATGTCAAACTGATAGAGTCCATTGCGCAAAAATTAAATCTTGAAAACCTAACGGTTAGACAAGTAATAGATACCACTCAACGCCCTAAGATGGAGGATTACGATCATTATATTTTTTTCAGTATCAAATCGATTCTATTAGATGAATTGGACCGACTTGATATAGAGCAACTATCGTTTGTATTGAGTAAAAATTATTTAGTTTCCTTTCAAGAAAAAGTAGGAGACCATTTTAATTTTATTCGTCAAAGAATGAGAGACAATCTAGGTCTAGTAAGAAAGAAAGAGTGCGATTTTCTACTATTTCAATTACTCGATGCAATTTTAGATAATTATTTTGAAACTCTTGATGCAATCAATCAAGAAGTTGGATTGATCGAGAAACAAACTTTAACCAATCCAAAGCAATCTACACTTTTATTAATTGAAAAAAATAAAAAGAATGTTAGTAAAATAAAAAAATCACTCGCACCTTTTAAAGAAGCACTTACAAATATTCTACAAGATAGAAGTCATTTTATCAATGAAGGAAATCAGAAATACTTTCGTGATTTGACAAATAGCTGTAGTAATGCAATTGAAGAGGCGAATGCAACCTATAGCGCTCTTGAGAGTCTAACAAACATTTACTTCTCTTCTTTAAGCCAAAAAATGAACGAGACGATGAAGGTTTTAACTACTGTCGCAACGATCTTTATTCCACTGACTTTTATAGTTGGAGTTTATGGAATGAACTTTGAAAACATGCCTGAACTCAAATGGCAGTATGGATATTTTGGCGTATGGGGAATTATGATAACGACTCTCTTTGGAATGATTTTTTATTTCAAAAAGAAAAAATGGCTTTGAACTATTTTTTTTATAAAATCAAAGAGATTACTTAGAAAACGATAGGTACTTCTTTCTGGTTAAAAGAAAGTATATGAGATAACTAGTGTAAGATTCTCTAGTTTTTGTAAACGATAGGTGTCAATAAAAATAGGTTGAATAATAAAGGAATGAATATAGAATATAGGGATGAATACTGAGAAGTATATTTTGCTAGTTGAAGATGAGCCTATTAACAGTCATCTTGCAAAAATTCAGTTGGAATCAAAAAATTACAAAGTAAAAGAAGTTGCTACAGGAGAAGCAGCAATCGAACTAGTTTTGAATTTAAAGGCTTCCTTTGATCTGATTTTAATGGATATAGATTTAGGTCCCGGGATGGATGGAACACAAACTGCCGAAAAGATACTATCTAAAATCAACATTCCCATTCTATTTTACTCCTCTCACACCGAACCAGAAATTATAGAAAAAACGGAAAAAATTACCTCTTATGGGATATGTGGTAAAAAATTCCGGAATCACAATCTTAGACGCTTCTATCAAAATGGCTCTTAAACTATTTAATGCCAATTTAGAAAAACAAAAAATAGAAGAGAAATTAAATTATCATGAAGAGAAATACAGAAAACTTTTTGAATGCATCAATGAAGAAGTTCATCTCTGGGAAATTATCCATGATGCATTTGGAGAAATTCAGACCTGGAGACTAGTAGATGCAAATCCCACCGCACTCAACGCATGGGGAAAAACAAGAGAGGAAACAATCGGAAAAACTACCGAACATATCTGGCCTGACTCAAATCCAGTCGAACAGTTTATGCCTATCGTTAAAAAAATTTATATAGAAAAGATTCCCTACACTTGGGAATCTTATTTTAGTGGAACCAATCAAACTCTACTTATGACCAGTGTATGCTTTGGTGAATACTTCTTTTCCATTGGTATTGATATTTCTAAATTTAAAAAGCAAGAAAAATATTTTATCAACCAAATCAAACTCAAAGATAAAATGATTCAAGAATATAAAACTAAACGTTAATAGGTATAGACTGAAATACGATTCAGTTCTAGAATTTTTGCTTTAAAAAAAGCTTTGTTTATCCTGTTGATTATCGGATACTAAAAAAATCTCTATTAAAAAAACTAGACCCATCACAGGATCAGCCAAACTTTTTCCAGAATTTATGATTGGGAGTTCTACTGTCCCCGTTTTTAGAAAATTCTTTTTTGAGTCCGTTTACATAATACATTTCTAATTCGCTTTTATTTTTGGCGTTTACCTTTCCACGGTATTCGCAATCAAAAAAATCTTTTACTAAGTTGTAAGTGATTCCGCTAATATTGATTTTAGGAATTCCCCCTGCACACATATAAGAATCCCCAATTGTTTTGAGTTTTTCTAAATTGTATCTCTCAATAATTTTATCAAATTGAACAAAGCAAGCATCTAGATCCTTGATGAGATCTTGTGGGCTTAGCTTCTCTGCAATCTGAGTAAATCCTTTGAAGTCTGTAAACATAACACTTACTTGTTCAAAAAAAGTGGGTTCTGCAAAACCTTTTTCTTTCAGTTCTGTTGCTACATCTTTGGGTAAAATATTTAACAAAAGCTTTTCAGACTTTTGACTTTCAACCTCAACTTTTTCTAATAAAGAAAAGTTTTGAATTACTCCTGCAACTTGACCACAGAAGATGGAAATTTTTTCTTGATCTTTTTTATTTAGTCTTAATTTTTCTTTTCCATGATAGAAGTCTAAGGTTCCAATCAATTTATCTTTAACAAATAAAGGAACAATAAAAAGAGAATGGTGATTTAGTAAAATTTGGTTCTTAACTTCACCTTCATCATTCGAATTTTTTTTTTAACAGTATCTGGAACGTACTGCAATCTTAAACTTGTACAGTATGATAAATATCTAAAGGTAAATCTTTTAGAGCAAGAAAAAACAGTTTAACTCCTGCTTTTAGAGTTTATTGACGTATATCTTTTAGATTTTATTAAAACTCTCTATAGAAAATAAATTAAAGTGAGTTATGGTAGGCTTAGGATTTCGAGACTCTTAATATCCAAACTCTTTCTAGTTCAAAACAACTAATTTCGAAAAATCCGCAATCCTTTTTCGCTTAAAGACTTAATGCAAAGACTAAAGATACTCAATCTTAGTTCAAATTAAATTACTTCTTTTCCAGAATCGATAGGTGATCTAAAGAAAATAACAATGTTTTAACTCAAGCACAATCCTTTTTTCAAGCAAGAACAAGAAAGAATAAAAAAAATATGCAAAATTTTAGGATCTATTGGGATTCGTTTTACTTTGATCTAATTTTTCTGGTAAGTATCTTGCTATATAAAGGTTTCTTCTAACACGGATAATCTTATTTATCCTATTTTATTTTTAATCTTTATTCGGTAAGACAATACTATTGATATTGCATAACTAGAGTAAATTACTTGACATGACCTAGATTTTATTTTGAAATATGGTAATACCTAGACTAACAATAATTTGTCACTAACCATTCGGAATGACGTTGGTATAAATGGGGAGAGCAAAAATGATTTTACCGGATATTGAATTCCAAAAAATTTTTGAATCAGTGCCTGCGCTATACCTAATCGTTTCTCCTGATTTAATTATTGTTGCTGTTAGCGATTCATACAATAAAGCAACTATGACCAAGAGAGAGGAAATTATTGGGAGAGAAATTTTCGAAGTATTTCCTGACAATCCAAACGACTTAAAGGCGGATGGCGTTTCCAATCTCCGCGCTTCTTTAGATTTTGTCATAAGGAATAAAGTTCCTCACACAATGGCAATTCAAAAATATGATATTCGTAATCCTGAAGGAGAGTTTGAAGTCAGATATTGGAGTCCTTTGAATACTCCTGTCTTGAATTCTGATAAAGAAATTTTATATATTATCCACCGAGTGGAGGATGTGACTGAGTTTATTAGAATGAAAGATGAAAAAGTTAAGAGTGATGCTACTATTGATGAATTGCGGTTGGATTTGAAAGAGATGGAAATAGAATTGATTCAACGTTCACGCGAAATTCAAAAATTAAATGTAGAGCTTGAACAGAAAGTAATAGATAGAACAAAAAACTTAGAAAAAGCAAATGAGAAAATTCAAAAGAATTTACATTCCCTTTCTTTTCAAAAGCGTCAGTTAGAAGATTTTTGTAATATTATATCGCATAACTTACGTTCTCCTCTCGTTAATATTTCTATGCTAATTGAATTTATAACAGAGAGTAAAGTGGAATCTGAAAAGAAATTATTAATTGAAAAATTAAGAATAGCATCTAATAATTTGAATGAAGTTTTTGATCAATTAGTAGAGTCACTTCAGATTCAGGAAGATACGGAAATACAATCCGAAAACTTAATCATTCAAGACTATCTACAAAAAGTATTGGGTGGATTGCAAGGACAGATTAATAAATCTCAAGCCGTTTTTCAGATAGATTTTAACAATGCGGCAACAGTTTATTATCCACCAAAGTATTTAACGAGTATTTTACACAATCTTATTAGCAATTCATTAAAATATCACTCTCCAGACCGAGGCTTAATTATAAGAATACAAACAGAGAGTGTAGCTAATAGTATTATACTATCTGTTTCAGATAATGGCTTGGGTATTGATTTGAATAAACATAAAGATAATTTATTTAAGATCAGGAAAACTTTTCATTCCAATCCAGATGCCAAAGGTTTTGGATTATTTATTACCAAGACACAGGTGGAAGCCATGAGTGGACGAATTTGGGCGGAGAGTATGCCAAATCAAGGCTCAGTTTTTTATGTTGAATTTAAGAATCAAACTAAATGAAAAGTATAAAAAGAATTTATCTTATAGACGATGACGAACTTTTCGTTTACTTACTCAGTAGGACGATTGAGGCAACGAAACTGGTTGAAAATATTGAAATATTTAATAATGGTCAAGATGCAATTGAATTCTTAAAAGAGAATACGGACAAAGAAGAAATCTTACCAGAAATAATTTTTCTAGATCTTTCAATGCCGATACTAGACGGTTGGGGATTTTTAGATGAATATCTATTTATAAAACCTAAATTAAATAAAAAAATTGAATTATTCATTTTATCATCTTCGGTTTCTCCGCATGACGTTGAACGAGCAAAAAAAAATTTAGATGTCTCAGACTTTATAATCAAACCGATGAGTAAAAAAGGATTCATACATATTATAGAACAAATGTAAATTTCTACCTAAGTCGCATATCATCACGTCTATAACGAGTCAATTGCTCTTACTGATTCTCTCATTCTTTATTTGTAAATAGCTTTAACTTGTCTTATCTTATAATCCTTATAAAAAAGTATTAACAAATAAAATTTGCAACCATTAGAACAAAATATCGGATTCTAGAAGAACTGTGAATAGGAGACACGGATATTTTAAAGATAAATTCATCTATGATACCATCAGATAAATACTTCAAGTAAGAATATGGGGTTCTTTTGGGCAAACAGATGTTATCCGTTACTCGCAATATTATCTTATCAAATAGGAAAAATTAGATATTGGACTTTTTCTAAGAGAAATAATTTTAGGAACGATCGGTTCTGATTCTCAACTTGATACGAATTGCGTTGGCGATAGAGTTTATAATCTTGAAACTAGAGAGAATAATAGAGTGATTTCAGATAAGTACATCCTCACTCTATAGAGTAGAGAAATTTTATTGACGTTATTCTTTTTTCATCAAGAATGTAAGGACTGTTAGGAGTAAATATGTTTCAATTAATCTATTCTAGTATCGAATCTAGGGCTATGGATACAGATGATTTACGAGATATTGTGAAAAAAGCAGTTTCTGCAAATAAAGCGATAGATGTAACAGGATTATTACTATATGTAGATGGATTTATTTTGCAATTATTAGAAGGGGAAAAAGAAATAGTCTTAAATTTATATCAAAAAATAAAAAAAGATCTAAGGCATTATGACGTAGAAACCATATTAGAAATAGAGAGAGGAAAAAGAATGTTTCCTGATTGGTCGATGGGATTTAAAAGTATTCACACGAATGAAATTAGAAATTTTGACGGTGAAGTGATTACCTCAGAAACTCTAAGGAGTAGATGTCGGATAAAGCCTAATTTAGTTTTTGATTTAATGGCTACTTTCATTGAAAAAGGATAAAGGCATAGATTAAAAAATAATCTGTTGTTTATAAAAAATCCTGCAAGCTTTCAAAAAAAATAAGTTAAATAAATTGCAATTCTAGAGAAGAAAATAAATGAAAATTTAAACCATCGAAAACTGATATTCAGTTCTCCTGCATTTTTGCTAAATGAAAGTCTATCTGGTAATTTTCTATTCGCTTTTTAAGAAACATTTATTGCATGCCTTCTACCATTACCTTTCCGCCTGACTCTTGATAGTGCAAAGTAAAATCCGCTAAATATTCAACAACGGATAGTCCAATCAGAGGTTCATCTATAAATTGAATATATACTTCTTCGCCTAATGGTAACCTAAACATTGCCATTTTAAAGGACAAATAATTCGAAAATACTAATGCTTTACGCACAACGATCGTATGACGTTTATCTTTGGATTCTATTGTAAAATCTGCTTTAAAAATACTACCGAAAGGAAGTCCTTTAAATAATAGAACAATGATTTGCAATACTATGCCAATCGCTACACCTACAAGCAAATCCTCCCAAAGAGTAAAAATAATTGTTACCAGAAAAATAAATAATCGATCAAGACCCTTCTGATACATGTGATAAAACTCTATAGGAGATGCTAATTTTAAGCCTGTCATCACTAAGATAGCAGCTAACGCAGCAAGTGGAATTTCATGAATCAGTGCTGGAAATAAAACTATAAAAACTAACAAAAATACTCCATGAAAAAAATTTGACCAACGTGTCTTTGCTCCGTTATTAACATTTGCAGAACTTCTTACTACCTCTGCAATAATCGGAATCCCACCAATCATTCCTAAAAGAAAATTGGCTACACCTTTTGAAATTAATTCTTTGTTCATATTGCTAGTTCTTCTATAGGGGTCAATCTTATCAATTGCAGTCGCGGTTAATAATGATTCTACACTTCCAACAATCACAATTGTAATCACCATTAAAATAAAATCAAGAGTCAAGATTTTAGAAAAATTAGGGGAGGCAAACCCATCGGCTATATGTGCAGGAAGGTTTACTAAACTTTGTGGACCTATATCATAATATTTTTTTAAAAATGTAAATGTATGCTGATCTTCTAAATTAAAATAAAATCCAATCCCCATTCCGATTAATACAACAGCTAAAGGAGCAGGTATTTTTTTTACCCATGAAACATTGATAAGGGGTAATACTATCAGAACGACAATGCCAACAACACCTATAATAGAAATTTCAGGATTCAGATTTAGGATACTATTAGGAATTTCAGCGACCAAGCCAATGATTGATTTTGATTTGGGACTAACGCCTAATAGAATATGAACTTGCTTTGAAATGATAATAATTCCTATCGCGGCCATCATCCCATGAATAACGGATGCCGGAAAATATACATTTAGGTTACCAGCTTTTAACAAACCAAGGATAATTTGAAGTAGACCTGCAATAACAATAGCAGCTAACGTTAATTCGAAACCCAATTTAGCATCACCACCGCCAAGAACGTTGATTGAACTTATAATTACAGCGATCAAACCGGCGGCAGGACCATTGATTGTAACGTAAGAACCTCCGAGCAATGAGCCTATAATTCCTCCAATAATTCCTGAAAATAATCCAGACATTGGTGGTGCACCAGAGGCAATAGCTATTCCAATACAAAGCGGTAACGCGATTAAAAAAATTGTAAATCCAGAAACTATATCGTTGCGCCAATTTTCTCTTAAACCGGCTATCCCATCGAGTGGTATTTTCTTCTTGTCCATAATCTGCCTTTAAAATAGGTTCAATAGGAGATATCAAATTTACAGCTATATTTATAAAATATAGCAAGTGATACAGAACACAAATTATACTTAACCGCAAGGATATAGTCAGAGTAGCAAAGGATAGAAACTCATTATTAGTATGAACAATATGTATTGATTCGAAGCGTTATGTGTTAGTATTAAAATTTTACCCCATCTAGATCAAATCATCTTTTTATAAAAGACTCGCAATCTTTTTTTAATTTCAGGTTTCATTTTTAAAAAGGAATCTAAAACTATTGTCGAAAAAGTTAGATGAAAAGTGTCTGCTATATGCCATTAAGAAATTGAACTTGTTTAAACAGAAAAAATTGGTTTGACAATTATCTATGTAAATACATATATGTAGTTACATAGATAAAGAGGATTTTATGAGCCCAATGAATTATGACAGATCTCCTACCGGATTGTATCGTGTTCGATTTCAAGATTGCGATCCCTTCGGACATTTAAACAATGCTCGCTATATAGATTACGCTCTCGATGCACGAGAGGATCAATTACGACGTTATTATGGTTTTGATACCCCTTCTTGGACTCAATCTGCTGGAAAAGGGTGGGTGGTCTCTAAAATGAAAGCAAACTATCTAAAGTCTATTTTGTGGAATGAGGAAATTCGAATTTCCACGAAGCTTGTTGAATTGGGGGAAGGGTCTTTGTGGGTGGAGGCTATTTTTTCGGACCCACATTCTGATAAGTTGAAATCACTTGTATGGGGTAATTTCGTTTATATTGATATAAAATCGGGTCGTCCCGTACGACATGAAAGTGATTTGAAAGAGTTCCTAAATTCAATTCTCTATACTAAAGAATGGGAAGGCAAAGAAGATATCGATCGTAGAGTGCAGTCCCTCAGAAGAAATCTAGTAGCAGTATAAAAACTGCTCGCCATATATTTGATATTCTTTAAAATTTTTCTATGGCTACAAAAAGAAAATCAAAAGCTACTACTTTGAAAAAGAGTAATACAACTGAAGTGAAGGATGAAATACTTTCTCTTCCGAATGACTTTGTCAGAGAAATGCGAAAAAGCGGAGTTCGATGTTTGCATTTAAATCTTAGGCGTGCAGTTCGAACGGTAGACCGCCATTTTGATTTTGCTCTAGAAAAGGTAGGACTTACTGCGAATCGATTTAATATTTTAATGACGTTAGGTGCGAATCCCATGGGAATGGAACTGGCACCTCTTGCACAACTACTTGTCTACGACCGTTCTACACTCCTTAGAAATTTAGAGCCACTAGAGGAGTCAAACTGGATTCGTGATATTCCTTCAGATACAAAACGAGCCCGTAAGATTGCTCTCACTCAAGCTGGAATCAGAAAATTAAAAGATGGATTAGTAGCCTGGAATGCAGCCCAATCAAAATCAGAATTAGTTTTAGGTGGAAGTGATTATTCCCTTTTCTTAAAAAAACTAAGAATACTTGCAAACCAAGAGAATTTAATAAACGACTAATTTATTTTATTCTAAAACTCTCTCGCTATAAAGCTGAAAATATTTTTTAAAGACTGATTCGAAAATATTATTTGCTCTAAGGCATTCATTTACAAGATTGAATGGGTGATAATTTTGGATAAAAGGATTCAAGTTAGCCATTAGCCGCTAGAAAGAAATATTTATGATCAATTCAGAAAATTGTATTGACTAGCTTCCTGTTGCAAGAATTAAAAAGATTGAGGTAATTTTGAAGCCATATCTAGGAAAAGAAAATTTTTTACAGACAGTATTTTTGCTTATCAGTTTTTGTATTTTGATTATTTCAAATAACTGTATGACATTGATAACTATGGAAAAAGCATGGGGCATAAAAGCAAAGGAAAGATCTAGTTGTGGAAGATGCTGGTTTAAAATGGATGAGGAACCATTTCCGTTACGCTCAGTTTACAATGGAACTTATAGTTTGTTTGGTTATATCAAAAGTTCGAATGGGGCTATTTTAATTTATCCAAATTTTCTAATCGATGTTCCACTCAGTTTTGCTTTGGATACAGTTTTACTTCCAATTTCGATTCCTAATGCAATTATTAGAGAAATGAATTTTCGCGGTTACTCAGTTAGCACAGATAAATTTTCAATTAGAAAAGTATACTTTCAGGATGAGGAATTAGATTTGAATCCAGATGATTTTATTATTCTAAAAAATGGAAATGATCAATATGCTAGAGATAGTAAAAAAGTCTATTATAGAAAATATCAGATCGAGGGCGCAGATCCAGATAGTTTTAATGTATTAGAGGAAAAAGAAAAATTCTATTCCAAAGATAAAAATAGAGTGTTTTTCGAAGGTACAGAAATCAAAGGTGCAGATGTAATATCATTTCAAGCAATTAATGCTCATTACTCCAAAGATAAAAAATCCGTTTTTTTTAAACGAGAAATAATCGATGGTGCAAATCCAATCAAGTTTAGATTTTTTCAAATTTCTTCAGAAGCAAAATTAGGGGCAAGTGCCTCCTGTGATAAGGTACCCTCTGAATTATATTCTACAGATGGCCAATTTGTTTTTTATGGGGCAACTAAAATAAAAGACGCTGATATCAAAACTTTTGTTGTAACGGGTAAAGGATGTAATACTGCGGAAGACAAGTATCATTTCTTTTTGGGAGATTCTTCCTATAAAAAAGAAATTAAGTAACTGTATAAAATGATAATAAGAAACAAATATAGCCGTTTCAAAAAAAATTATCAAACAGCTTATAGATATAATTGGATTTAGAGAATAATTTATTTTTCATCTAACTTGTATTTTCCGTTCCAAGACTGATCCGGTGGTGTTTCGATTAACTTTTGAATTCGATTCAAATACATTTTGGAAACTTCATCATTTGGTAAACTTTTAAATATTTCGGCGGCTTCTCTAAATTTTTGACTCCGATAGTATTCCAAGCCTGATTCAAAAATTTCTTTTAAGCGATTCTTTTCTTCTCTTTCCGAATAGGATTCCACATGGAATACTTCGTAAATTTTAATGCTAACAGTCTTTCCTTTTACAATCACATCATCCACTAGGCGAATACAAAACGATTTCTCAGAATTATTATTTTTCAATTCCTGAAAAGTTGATTCAGAAATTAAAATAGGACATTTATAATGTTTAGTTAAACCTTCTATTCGTGAGGATAAATTTACATTATCCCCAATGACTGTATAATCCAATCGTTTCTCTGATCCAATATTTCCAACAATCACATCACCTGTGTGAATTCCAATTCCAATCTCAAGTTTTTTTCCTAAGTGAGAATACTTTTGATTAAACGCTTTCATAGACTGAATCATTTCCAATGCAGTATTTACTGCTCGGAATGCATCGTCTGATTCTTTTACTGGAGCTCCAAAGATTGTCATGATTGCGTCTCCTATAAATTTATCAATCGTTCCCCTGTTTGCAAAAATTATATCTGTCATTGTAGAAAGATAATCGTTTAGCATTTGCACAACTATTTGTGGAGATAAAGATTCAGAAATGGAAGTAAAGGAACGAATGTCAGAAAATAAAATAGTTACTACTTGATTGTTTCCACCGGGCTCTAAACTCGCATTGGTTTTGTATAATTCTCCGACTAGTTCAGGCGGCAAATAACGTTCCATCATTTTCTTTGTGTTAGCCTCAATCATCATCTGAACACTAGAATTTGTGAGTGAATATCCGATATATAGCATCATGAAAAGAGCCAAACTCATTGGAATAATCATATATTGATGATTCACATTAAAAAAGTAATTCATGACTGCAAACATGACAACTGCTAAAAAAGCAGAATAAATAGTTCCCGCTTTGGAATAACGAAGTAGATTTATGAAATAGATATACAAAGCAGCAAAGGCTTGAGCCAAGATAAAAAATTCACCTTCTCTCGAAATAGTTGGATCAAGTGCCAACATCATAGAAATAATTAAATAGTCGCAACTGATAGTAAAAAATTTCAAATACCTTGAATATTCTTTTCTTAAAATAAAGAGAAAAACAATAATTGAAAAAAATAAAAAAAATGTATCGAGGAGAATCGTTGTATTATCCGGTTGGATTGCATTAAAATGAATCAATCCAAAATATGCGGCTAAATCGGAAAGAATTGTAATTGTAACAAATAATAATCGAATCAGCGCAACAGACTTTTCGTTTTTTAATTCTCTTTCTCTTAATATTTTATTGAATACTGAGTTATCCATAGAGTTTTTACTTGGCACCTTCTATCTTCGTTAGCTTCCAGAATTGTTTCTTTCCATTCCATCTGTGTTATTAAAAAATAATAGAAATTTTAAAATTTCCCACATCTAGTTCAAAACATATGATTCTAAAAGACCCGTAATCCTGTATCGCTTAAGTGATTTACTTGCAAAATAAAATAGGGGACTATTCTCTAAAAAGCAGATAGAAATTACTAGAATAGGAATAGAAGTTACAGTATTTTTATACATGCCTAAATATAACTTGATAGTTCTTTCTAAATTCTTTAATCTGGTTATATGAAAGAAATATTAGGGATAATAATGATCTCAATGGGTCTCTCTTTTTGCAATGCTTTTCCAGGAATTGATACTATAAGTGGATTAGAAGCAAAAAAGAAAATTAAAACTGCTGCAAACAGCATAGATCGATTATCGCTCGGTATTGTGAGCAGTACTTCTGCATCCGCATCGATTGTAGGAATGATAAATAATATGTTAGTGCCTGCAATGATCAGTATTAGCAGTACAAAGTATTATGATAAAGCATCGGTCAATGATTGTGTTAAAAAGATAATTTCAATTACAGGTTTAATACTTGGTGGTGCAACTACACTTCCTCTTTGCGATATCCAGGAAGCAAGTTTCATCGATATAGGTCCAATCGATATTATTGACGGTAAAAAAGCAGATGTAAACGATAATCTGGCATTCTTTTTACTTTTTGGAAGTTCCGATAGTCTGACACTTCCTGGACTTGGAACTGGAGCAGGAACAAGTTCTGGATCCTCTGGAACAAGTGGGGGAACTAGTTCTACTCCAGCTGCATGTACTACATCTGGCGCGACTGATGGTACGATTCAGCAACTTTCCTTTTCTGTTGTAGATGCTGAGTATGACCTAACAAATAATAGAATCGTACTTGTAGACTCCGCAAATAAATTTCATTATTACAACCCATCTACAAATGCAGATACTTCAGTGTCCTTAAATTATTCTCCTTTGAATGTGACTGTAAGCCCTGATGGAACGAAAGCGGCGGTCGGACATAATGCAAATGCAACTTTGATCAATTTACCAATAGCTACGATTGCTCGAGAAGTTGCGACTAGTATGACTGCAAATGATATTGCTATGAGCAATACTTATGTATATGTTAGCAATGCGTTCGCAGCGAATCCTTATAATGTGAGGAGTATCACTTTTTCTGATGGATCTATTGTGAATCATTCAGGAAGTTCTACTTATCCTTCTTTTTTGGCATATAACTCCGCAGGCAATTCTCTTTATTTAATAGACTATGGTCTTTCCCCAACAGACATTCGAAAATTAAATACAGCAGTAAATCCTCCCACTTATCTCTACGATTCAATATATCATGGAGATTATTTGATGTGTGGATCTATTTGGCTTGCAAAAGATTCTAGCAAGACTTTCAATTCCTGTCGTACTGTGTTCACGGTTTCTGCTACACAGGGTAGTGATATACAATACATTGGAACTTTGACTTCAACTTCCCTTCTTCGTATAACGCATTTGAATACAGATACTTCTAAAGTTTTTTTGATTCCCTCAAATAAACTATTCAGCAATTCAACTCCCGATACCACGAAAGATTCTAGTGAATATATTCATACCTATAATATTTCGAATCTAAGTTTTATTTCTAAGAAAACATTGCCTTGTTATACGACAGGTGTTATATCCTATAAGACAGAAGGTAAATTTATTTTTGTAAATAGTTCTAGCACAGAATATTATGTAATTGCAAAACCAGATTCTACTTCTGGAAATCAAAATGACCAACTGATAAAATTCCCGTATTAATCAATAAACCTTGTTGCTATCTAGCAACAAGGCAAACTTACTCCTCAAAATAAAATGATTTTTATTCGAAAGAAAAACCCCTACGGATAAGGCTTGAATCTAGAAAAAAATTTCAGAGTAAAATATTTCTCCTTTATTTTAAAAACAAATTTATTAGAAGAGATTCATCCCATCTATTTTTGCTTTAAGCTTTTAAGTTGTAGGATAGAATAAGGTTGAATGTGAAAAAATTATAGAAGGAAATTAGATCATAGTTGTTAGAAATAAATCTAAACTAACCTTTATGAATTATCTAAATGAGTAATAAAATTAAAAATTTATAAAAATGTATCTTTGATTATAGCAAGTAGGTATATTCATATAATCCTCACAATAATGAAAAGAATTTCTTTTCAACATTTCAAAACTCTCAAAAAACAATAAAAATCTTAGCATTTTATGAGTAAAAATAGATCAGATAAAACGTGAGTCGCAATTTTAATGGGGTTTGAAAATAGATCAAAATGATAAGTTTGTGCGTTATGCAAAAATCAACCTAACGCAGTTTTACATGTAAAACCTAAACTACAGGATATTATATAAACATAATGATTAAAACCGAGAAAAGCTAATTGAATAGGTGCAGTTAGAATATCTACCGGAATTGTGAGGGGAATTAACAATGGATATATTCCAAATTTAGTTTTTCTTTCGATTTCATAGTTAGCAAATGTAATTGTTTTGTTTTTCCAATTTTCATTTTTCAAATCGAGTAAAATTATTTCAGTAAACAAATCAAAACTACCTGTTGTTTGGTTTGGTTTATAGGATTTAAAAATTAGCACAGTAAGAAGCGAATCTTTAGTTTGAACCTTTGGAAGTTCGACAGAATCTTTAATCCAATATCTATCACTATTTTGCCGTTCTACCGAGATATAACTCCTAAAATATTTATTGTTTTTCCATACAGATCTAGGTTCAAATTTTAATATATTTCCATTTTTTTGTTTAATGTAAATTCTATTTATTTGTTTATTGAATAAAACCTTAGAATCGAATAAAGATTCTATTGATTCAATCTCTGGATTATTTAAGTAGGAACTTTCTCTGACATACTGATCAACAGGAGTCTTATAAAAAATTTTATTTAAAGGAAAATATATGAATTTATTCAATTCCGGTTTTGCTTGCTGATTCGCATTTGTAAAGATTTCATTGTTCGGACAATGATCATAATTTAAAACTTCTATTATATTATTCTTAGTATCAGTTGGAACTTCTATACATGCAGTCCTTAGAATTTTCGATTCGGAAATTTTATTAGAATGACCAAAATCTGTTTCTATCTGCATGGTTTGAAGTTCTTCCCATATAAATTTTAAAAAATTTTTTGATTCCTGAATATGAATCAGTCTTTCTGGATAGGTTGATTTTCTTTCAATCTTTTGGGAAAATTTTGCTCTGCTTATTGCTGTTAAGCAATTCATACAGAGTATTATCAGTAAAATTATACAATATTTATAATAAAAAGGAAGCTTTGACATTATTCAAATGATTTCTTCTTAAAAAATTATTTCAACTTTTTATTTAGTATACAATAGTAGACATTTAAATTCAATATTTCAATGATCACAATCCAATTCATTCTGGATGATGTATTGAGTATATATTTCATTTACTTGAAATAGAATTAGTTCTATCTTCCAATTTCATCACTCGGAAATTTAGATGTTCTTTCTAGAAGTAACCTTTTTGACTAACTCTTAATGCCTCTCTCGTCAATTCTGGAGTAAATGCAGATTATCCCCAATTATTATGATTTGGAGCCCTATGAAGATGAAGGATGGCTTTCACCCATTCTTTAGAAAGTTCTTGTTTTAGATGCAAAGAATTCCAGTTTTTTGAATCAATGGCTACCCACCTGCGGCATTAGGTAATAATGCTTGAAGTTAAGTAAAAAAATACTTTTTAAAAAAGTCTTGGAATAGAAAATGAATGAAAACTCTATGTCTAAGGGCGAATAACACCCATTATGCTATATGCTAAACAAAAACCTTGTGTATCAAAAGGAATAAATTCATAGAATCTAGAATCTCAAGGAATCATTATGAACTATTTACTAATTTACGCGCATTCAAATCCTAAGAGTTTTACGAATGCAGTCTACCAATCTGTATATGCTGAGTTGTCGTTAAAAGGAGCAAGCATTCAAGTAATCGATTTGTATAAAGATAAATTTAATCCTATTTTATATGTAGATGAAAATCACAGGAGAAGAGATCTTTTTAAAGATCCTGAAACTCTAATTTATCGAAATAAGATTGAGAGAGCTGATCATCTAATTTTTATTTATCCTGTTTGGTGGCATGGTTTCCCTGCTATTTTAAAGGGATTTATTGATCGCGTGATTTCTTCTGAGTTTGCCTATTCATTTAAGAATAAAAACAAAGACGCATTATTTCCAGAGGGGTTACTCAGTGATAAAAAAATATCTTGCTTTTATACGTTAGACGCTCCTTCACTAGTTGCGTTTTTGGATCCAGGTTGGCTTTCTATAAAGTATACGATTTTTAAATATTGCGGATTTAAGCAAGTAGAAAGATATTATTTGTCTAACTTAAAACATTTGGATGATAAGAAACGACGTGAGTGGCTACTTAAATGCAGAAAAATAGTTAGAACTTTTAAGAATTGAACTGCAAGAGATGTGTATGCCTTCTTTCTCTGCTAGCCCATGCACGAAAACAGGTTCTTTTTAAAAAAATCTAGGAAAGAAAAATCTACTCTTTTTAGATCAAAACAATTTTTTCAAAAAACCCTACAAGCTTTTCGTGCTATGAGTCTCTGCTATGGAGAATTTTTCAGAAAGAAACTTTTATTCCGGACGCATGAGTGGAAAGTAAATTGTATCACGAATAGAAGCAGAGTCTGTGAGTAGCATTACCAGTCTATCAATTCCAATTCCTAGTCCACCTGTTGGAGGCATTCCATATTCGAGTGCACGAATATAGTCATTGTCCATCATGAATGCTTCTTCATCACCAGCTTCCCTCATTTTGACTTGTTCCTCGAATCTAGCTTTTTGATCAAATGGATCATTTAATTCGGAGAAAGCATTTCCAATTTCTCTTCCAACAATATAAGGTTCAAATCTTTCTACATAATTTGGATCATCTTCTCTTGATTTTGCGAGAGGTGATAATTCTTTTGGAAAATCTGTAACAAAAACTGGTTGAATTAAATTTGGTTCTACTTTTTCAGAGAATACTTCATCTGCTACTTTCCAGATAGAAGTAGCGTCATCCGCTTTGACTCCAGCTTTTTTTGCTTCAGCTTTTGCTTCATCTAAAGTTTTGATTTTTGAAAAATCAATTCCAGAAAAGTCTTGAATGATATCTACATATTTTCTTCGTTTCCACGGCGGGGTTAAATCAATATTATCCTCACCGTATTTGAATTTTAGACCCTTACCGATAGCTGTTGCTACATGCACAATCATTCTTTCACATAGTTTTAACATGGTCTCCATGTCCCCGTAAGCCATATATGCTTCCATCATTGTAAATTCGGGATTGTGCTTGATAGAAATTCCTTCGTTTCTAAAATTTCGATTGAGCTCGAAAACTCGATCCATGCCACCGACGATCAGTCTCTTTAAATAAAGTTCGGGTGCTATTCTTAAATACAATTGCATATCTAAGGCATTGTGGTGGGTAACAAATGGTTTTGCTGCGGCACCTCCTGCAATTGGCTGCATCATAGGTGTCTCCACTTCTAAAAAGCCATCTTTGATTAAGAAGCTACGAATCTCTGCGATAATTTTACTTCGCATGATAAATGTTTCTCTAACAGAGTCGTTGACTACTAAATCTACATAACGCATTCTATATCTTTGTTCTTTGTCACTAAATGCATCAAAAACAACTCCATCTTTTTCCTTCGCAACTGGTAGTGGGCGAATACATTTTGCGAGAAGTTGAAAAGACGTTATGTGAATTGAGATTTCTCCAGTTTTAGTTGTAAATAAATATCCCTCAAGACCTATATGGTCTCCTAAATCTAAAGTTTTAAAAAGATGATAATTTTCCTCGCCAAGATCTTTTTCGGCTGCATACATTTGTATGATTCCATCTCGATCTTTTAGATGAGCAAAACTAGCTTTACCCATGATACGCTTTGAGTGGATTCTTCCTGCTAATTTATGTAGAATATGAATTTTAGAAGTATCTGCATTTGGATTTTTTTCTTTCTCCATTTTTTGCAGAGTTTCGTTTTCATTCATAATAAGTGTATAATTCTTGATTAAATCCACAGAATAACTATCAGGAAAAAAACGGATTGGATAAGGGTTGATTCCCTTTTGTTTTAATTCTTCAATTTTCTCTATTCTTTGTTTGATTAATTCGTTTTGCTCTAATTCGTGTTCGCTCATGGTAATATTCAAAATTTAGGAAAGACATCTAGAGTCAAGGTGAAAACCGCTTAATCTTGCTTAGACTTTTAGATATTTGCCTTTATTTTAGAAGTAAGCTATCTTCAGTTAAATAGGGAGCAAAAATCAAATTTGCCGTAAATTTCTTGACTTGTTTAGAAATAGATCAAAAATATTTACTCTTGAATGAGGTAAACCTATGAAAAAATTTATTTTATATTGTTTAGTAATAACAGTACTTCCAGTTTTTAGTATTGAGAAAATTGAACCTGATCCAAAGGCACTCAAGCTAGTCTCTGATTTTATGAATGCTCTTACAATTGCAGATGAAGCGGAGCGTCTCCAAGCGATTCTTCCACTTGTGCATGACAGTTTAAAGACAAAGGATAAAAAGGATTTATTTTCTAGTGTAAAACAATTTTCCTATAAAAGAGCAGTAGATATGATTAAACTATACAAAGCACCGGCAGAAGTTTCAGAAGTCCATAAAGGTGCTGTTTCAACTATCGGTTATAAAGAGTTAGCTGAAAAAGGTAGAAGAGATAAATATTTCGTTAAAAAGAAAGAGGGAGTCAATGGTATGCCAGCTCCTATTCATGTATTTATTCCAGAGAATGGAGGAGAGCCAAAGATTTACGACTTTGGAAGTTTATAAAATCTTTTTGACAATCTCTTAGTCTTTCTAATTCTATCCTATCATGAATATAGAACTAAAAAGAATTCAAGAGCCATTTTTATTTGAAGCAAAAAACGCCACAGGCAATTCTATTCATATAGATGCATCTCCCCAGATTGGAGGAACGGACAAAGGCGTAAGACCCATGGAACTTTTACTCATGGGTCTTGCGGGATGCGTTAGCATAGACGTAATCAATATATTGAGAAAACAAAGAATAGCTGTCTTAGATTATAATGTAAACGTAGAAGGGGAACGGGAGACAGGAAAAGATGCAAACTTATTTACTGAAATTACCGTACACTTTTTTGTAAAAGCAGATGTGGAAGAAGATAAACTCATTCGTGCAATCGAATTATCCCTCGATAAATATTGCTCAGTTGCAAAAACTCTAGAAAAAACCGCAAAAATAAAATACACTTTTAGGATTGAGAGGTAAATATGAATTATCCGCAATCAGAGCATTTTGAGACAAATGCAATCAGAATTCAATCCGATAAGACTCAGTATAGAGAACATAGTGTTCCTATTTATATGACTTCTAGTTTTACCTTTGAGGATGCAGAACAAGCAAGAGCTTTATTCGCCGATGAAATGAAAGGAAATATATATACTCGATTTTCGAATCCCAATAATTCTGAGTTTATTGAAAAGGTTGCTTATTTAGAAGGGGCAGAGGATGGAATTGCAACTGCTTCTGGGATGTCGGCAGTTTATACAAGCCTTGCTGGGCTTTTAAAATCTGGTGATCATATCCTTGTTTCTAGATCTGTTTTTGGTTCTACACATCAAATCCTGACACAAATATTTCCTCGATTTGGAATTGAATCTACCTATGTGGATATTAATAAACCAGAGACTTGGGAAGAAAATATCCAGAAGAATACTAAAATGATTTTTGTAGAGACACCTTCCAATCCTGCATTGGATTTAATTGATTTAGAGTGGCTCGGAAAACTTTGTAAAAAATACAATTTAATTTTAAATGTAGACAATTGTTTCTCCACACCTTATATTCAAAAACCAATCGAGTATGGTGCAGACCTTGTGATCCATTCTGGAACCAAGTATATGGATGGACAGGGTAGAGTAATTGGTGGAGTCATAGTAGGAAAAAAAGAACTGATTCAGGATATACGTTTTTTTGCAAGACATACAGGACCTTCTTTATCACCAATGAATGCTTGGGTTTTATCTAAGAGCTTAGAAACACTTGCGATTAGAATGGAGCGTCATTCGTATAACGCATTTAAATTAGCAGAATTCTTGGAAACAGAAAAAGATGTGAAAAGGGTAATCTATCCTTTCCTACCTTCTCACCCTCAATTCAATCTTGCGAAAAAGCAAATGAAATTAGGTGGTGGAATAGTTACTTTTCTATTAGAGGGTGGAATTGAGCGGGGTCGGAAATTCCTGAATTCGTTAGAACTATTTTCTCATACTGCCAATCTGGGGGATACTAGAACGATTGCTACCCATCCTGCATCCACAACTCACTCAAAACTTTCGGACGAAGAAAGAGCATCCGTGGGAATAGATGCTGGATTAATTCGAATCTCAGTTGGTTTAGAACATATTGAAGATATAATAAAAGAAATTAAAAATGCTCTTGTAGAATCTAAAAAATAAGAGTTTATTCTAACCGAATAAAGTTTTCTTTATTTAAATAATTATCTTTATATTTCTGATAATTGTTTGCAGTTCGAGTAATGATTTCTCTTTCTTTCTCATTTATATCTCTAATGATTTTTGCAGGTGAACCCATTACAAGAACTCCTGGCGGTATTTTTTTTCCAGGAGTTACTAGGGAACCTGCACCTACAAATGCATATTCGCCTAATTCTACATCATCCATAATAGTAGCTCCCATTCCGACAAAAGAGAAATCTTTGAGAGTGGCTCCATGAATTGTCACTCTATGACCAAGAGAAACGTTATTTCCTATATTAACTGGATAAACATCTCTTGCAACGTGAATTAAAGACATATCCTGTATATTGCAATTGTCTCCAATTCGTATATAGTTTACATCGCCTCGAATTAATGTTTGAAACCAAATCGATGTATTTTCCCCAATTTTTACATCTCCAATAATTTCTGCACTTGGAGCAATAAATGCGGATGCAGCAATCGTAGGAGTAATTCCATTGAATTTATATATCATATTAAACCTTAAAAGCAGGATTGATGATTCATTAAAATTTGTAAATTCTAATCTATTTGAAAAGAAAGGAGTAAATTTGGAGAATAAAAATGAGCGATCGAAAAAAGGTAGCTAGAATCAGAATGAATATCTTTTGATCTACATTTTCCGCGAAACGGATTTATATTCAGAAATAACTGATTCGATAGAAAGCTGATAGCATTGTTATAAAATGTTTCATTTGAAATTATTAAAGATGGCAATTCATTGGTATAAGAATAAAGAAGAGCGCATTACTCTAGATTTGTTATTGGGGAAATTTCAGTTTTTTTTATCTTGCTGATTTCAAAAAGAATTTCTTATTGGTTTATCTAGATGCACAATTACAAATCGAAATCGAATCTTTCTGATCCAGTTGAATTTTTTAAAAAATTAGGAATACGAGTAACTATTTCAGTGCTTATAGCATTCCTGATTGCTTATTTAATCAAATTTGTTTTCTTTTTTCCATTTACTGTTCAAAATGATTTTATGGCTCCTGAAATAAAAAAGGACAAAACAATTTATCTAACTCATTTATTTCAAAAGGATAAAATACTAATCGGAGATATCGTTTTAGTTCGAATCAATGAAAACCAAGTTTTACTCGGGAGAGTCATGGGTAGGAAAGGAGACCGTATTTCCATTAAAAATAAAAAACTATATCGAAATGGGAACTTTATACAAGAGAGTTCTGATAAAATACAGTTCACTGATAAACGTTCCCCGTTCGCAAGCTCCTTTTCTAAAAGGGATAATCTAGATGAAGTTCTAGTAAAAGATAAAACTTATTTTCTACTCGTAGACAATCGGGATGATGGGATAGACTCAAGGCAAATAGGGCTCATCTCACAAGATTCAATTATTGGAAAACTCTTATTTTAGAACTTGCATTTATTTAATCCTACAAAAAAATATAATTAAATCGTTATTAGATTTGTAAAGAAAAAGAAACTAAATTTGTTTTGTATTTATCGTTATTTAATTTCTCTGATTACGATTTATCTTTATTAAAAGGCATTTAGCATGAACTTTGTACCAGAAGATGTATTATCTGTTTTTCAAAAGTCGATTGAGGATTGGCATTTAAAATTAGCACCATCCGAAAATCCATATAACAAGGATTCAATGAATCATATTTTATATGCAAAGAATCAAATTGATACGATTCAGTGGCACGTAGAAGACGAGATTCGCAGAGTGGATATTCCTGATTCAGAGATTGCAACTTTAAAGAGAAGGATCGATGCACTGAATCAAGAGAGAACTAACTTAGTTGAAGTACTAGACGACTATTTTCTAAATCTATATAAAAATGTAACTGTTCAATCAGGTGCTAGAATGAATTCAGAAACGCCAGCATGGTTGATTGATCGTATGAGTATATTAGAGTTAAAAATCTATCATATGCGAGAACAAACAGAGAGAAAAGATGCGAGCGAAAGTCACATCAATCAATGCAAAAATAAATTAGCCATCTTATTAGAACAAAGAAAAGATTTATCTACCTGTTTATTAGAACTTTTAGATGATTTAAAAAAAGGTGTCAAGTTTATGAAAGTCTATCGACAAATGAAAATGTATAACGATAAAGACTTAAACCCTGCACTTTACGCGAACGAAAAAAAATAAATGAACTTATTAGTAATGAGATTTTCTGCGATGGGGGATGTTGCACTTCTCGCACCCGCATTAATTGCTATATCGGCTAACTATCCGAATGTGCAGATAACCCTTGTTACCCGAGGCAACTTTGTTCCTTTTTTTTATAATATGCCAAATGTAAATGTAATTGGTATGAATTTAAAAAAATACAAAGGTTTGTTTGGTATATGGAAGTTTTATAAAGAATTGGAAAAACTAGGTCCTTATGATAAAATTATAGATTTACACTCTAGTTTAAGAAGTCATGCCTTTGCACTCATCTATCGATTTAGAGGAATTCCGACATTTCGAATTAATAAAGGTAGAAAAGAGAAAAAGGAACAAATTCGCAAGAAGAATAAGATCTTAAAAAACCTACCACATACAGTGGATCGATATTTAAAGGTGTTTGAGCGAGCAGGTTTTCCAGCTGTCACAAGAAGAGGTCCTTGGATCAATGTAGATCCTGATTCTAAAGTTTTTGCACAAGATTTTTTTAAGAGAATGGGTTTAAAGAAAAAAGAAACCCTTTGGGTTGGTTTTGCGCCTTTCGCTGGTCATGCATTAAAAGAATGGCCAATGTATAAATCGATCAATTTAGTTAGATTGATACAAACTGAATTCAATGCTTGTATATTTTTATTTGGTTCTAATGAAGAGCGAAAAAAATTAAAAGTGATTCAGGGAGATTTAGAAAATTGCTTCATTGTCTCAGGAGAAAAAATGGGAATTCGTGGAGAGCTTGGGATTATGGAGAAGTTAGATCTTATGGTTGGCATGGATTCATCCAATATTCATTTGATGGCTCTTCTTAAAAAACCAGTCATAGGGATCTATGGAACAACGCATCCTTTTTCCGGATTTGCTCCCTATGGACAAGAAGATTCTGGGGTTCTACAAATTGAAAATCTTCCATGCAGACCTTGTAGTATCTATGGAAACACTACTTGCTATCGAAAGGACTTTGCCTGTATGGAGATGATCGATCCCGCAGATGTAATCAAACGAATCCGATTTATTTTAAATGTAAATACTTTGTGGTAACGATTCATCCAAATCATGAAAGCCAATTCTTTCAGTTGTAAGAAAGAAAAAAGATTGCAAGAGATGGTCAGTGAGAATGCGTTGGTCGCTAAAGCTGGCAGGGATGGAAACAGCAAATACAGATAAAAGATTCGATACCCGATACTTGTTGTTGAGAGATGTTGATTAAATCATTTTCTTCTTTTGGTATAGAGACTGTGAGCAAGATTTTTAAATCTAACTCACTTTGCTCTATAAACAAAAAGATTACATAAAAAGATTTAAGAGATGGTCTTTCTTTTCTTTGTCTTTATGCAGAATAATAACTCTTTCGTAAACATCTTCCATCTTTAGAACACATCCATTTAGTTCATGTTCGGATGCAATCTTGATCGAATTTTCAGAGAATTTTTTATATTTTTCTTTATCAGTAAGAATTTCTACACATCTATCTGCAATTTCCACTACATTAAATGGCTCCGCGCAATATCCATTCTTTTCATCTTTAATTAATTCAGGAATTGCAAAGGATTTAACACCGACAGCCGGTAGACCACAGGCAATCGATTCTAAAATTACAAGACCTTGTGTTTCCATTGTAGAAGCAGTTAAGAATAAATCATATTGTGGATAGACTTCATGTAATTTTGAATTATCAATAAAACCTGCAAAGATAATTTTATCCTCTAACTTCATTTTTTCAGCTTGATGTTTGAGTGTTGCAATAGCGGGTCCATCACCTATGATAGTGAGTGTAGCTGTTGGTAGTTTCTCTAGAATAATTTTAAATGAATTTATGATTACATCACAATTTTTTTCATAAGAAATTCTTCCTACATGAAGCAAACGAGGATTTGCCGGTAGTTCTTTCACTGTTCCTTTAAATCTGGATAAGTCCATTCCATTTGAAACTACAGTGATCGGTTTTTGAATTTCGTATTCGAGTAATTGTTCTCTTAATAAATTTGATGGAGATATGATAAGATCGCATCTATCGTATAGATTGTTACAAAGCTTTAAGATGATTTTTTTTCTAATATTAAAATTATCCCATTTTTGAACCTTAATGAGATCTTTTAATTTGAGCTCTTTATCAAAGCGGTTGATTTTCATAAATAACTTATCTAGTTTTAAAAGTCGATATAAAGACACATATGTATTTTGCTCTGCCATGAGAGTGTGGTAGGTTCCAATTGTAGGAATTCCATATTTTTCTGCTGCACTAATCGCATATTGTCCAAGTAATCCAGGAGTATGTATGTGAATAAGATCTGGTTTAAAGTCTTTAATTAATCGTTTAATTTTATCTGGATTTGGTAGAACAACTTTAATATCTGGATAACTTGGAAGATAACCACATGTAAATCGCTCTACTACAATTTTATCATTTACTCTGGAAAAATCTCCATCTCCATATTTAGGGCAAGCTATCAAAAACTCATGCCCTCTATCTGATAATAGTTCAGAAAAATTTTTTATAGATAAAGCAACTCCATCTACTTTAGGTAGAAAAGTGTCAGAAAAATACATTACTCGCATCGAATTAGGCTCCTTAGTTACTGGTCATTTTTTAATTTTATAATTTCATTCACAATCAAAAACTTATTTTACAGGTTTCTTTTTTTGTATTTCCGAAATTTTGATTCTTTCATATTGAATTGGAGATTTATTTCCTGCATTGTCAATTGCATAGATTTTTAGTTCATATTCTCCAACTTCTGAAATGGTAAAGGGTTCAGAATAGACTTCAAAAGGACCATTATTGATAGAATAGAAAATGCCTTGAATTCCTGAACAGGTATCCTTTGCTTGAATCTGGGTAATATACGATAGGCGGCCCTCTGTATTTTTCTTGGGGAATATATCTGAAGAAACTTCTGGAGTTTTTATATCATGTCTAAAGAACTTGCTGTATGTCTTTGTGTTACCAATTCTATCCGTTGCAACGATAAATAGTTCCACAGTTCTATCTGAAAATTTTTCCGGAATCGAAATACTTTCTTTTTCATTCCAATCTATTTCAATGGATTCATTCGCTGTTCGTAAAAAAACATTTGCAGATTGAATTCCAGACAGAGCATCTTGAATGCTAAGATTTATCTTAGAGTTTTTATTTGTATAGAGAAATTTTTCAGAATCTTGGAATGTATCTGATATAGAAAATTCAGCTAATGGACCTTCTGTATCTAAAATATACTCGACTGCTTTCATTCTTTCTCTGTTGCCAAGTAAATCAATAGAATAATATTGAATTGTATTTTTACCTTCTTTTTGTAATTGAATTCCACCCTGGTAATTGAGCCATTTGCCATCGTTGATTTTATAGTAGGTAACAAACCCTTTCGACTTATTATCAGATGAATCTAATTGAATTAAATGATTAGCTGTGAGATAATTTGATAAATCAGAATGTAAGGCATTCGGTTTTCTTTTTTCCATGATTCTAGATTCAATTTCGAAAATATCAGAAGGCTTACCTTTATTTCCCAAATCGTCGATAGCTGCTATTCTTCCATATTTATATCTTGCATTTGGTTCTATCTTTACGGAAGTTTCTTTTGTTTTTTCAGTGTAAAGAATACTAAAAAATTTTACTGAATCTGAAATTTGAATTTGATATTCCTTTGCCTTGGGAATTTTTTCCCACTCAATGTATATATATCTACTTTCTTCTTGAGCAAAGATTGAAAAAGAAAGGAATAGAATAAAGTAAAAAAGCAATTTTATTTTTCTCATTTAAAATTTCTTCCTATAAATATTTAGAACATTCATGACAGAATGTTTTTTTTTAAGATTTCGTATAGCAAAAATTTAATTTATAGATTCTGGTTTGAATGCGTTTTTTAGTGAAGAATTGAGTGGGGGAGTGGGGGGTAATAAAGGTAAGCCGCAAGAGGCGACTTACCTTTATGTGATTTAGATTAGATTGTGCTCAATTGCAATTTTTGTGATTTCTGCATTTGAACTTACATTCATTTTTGTTTTTATATTTTTCTTATGGAAGTCAATGGTAAATTCTTGTACGTTTAGCTCTCTTGCGATTTCTTTATTTTTAAAACCTCTAGCTACAAAAGACATTACTTTTTTCTCTTGTGGTGTTAGAACATCTATTAGTTTATTTGGGCTGAGAGATTGAACATACTCACTGTTGATGATATCTTGAATCACATAGGAGAAGAAACGTTTTCCTGCTTCGACAGCATTTACAGCATCTGTTATTACTTGTGCAGGTTCACTTTTAGAAACGATTGCATCGATATCTTCTTTAATGATTTTTTTGATAGAGAAATGATCATCCATTGAGGTGAGAACTAGGATTTTCATCTTTTTGTTTAATTTTTTGTAAATTGGGATTGCTGAGAAGAAGTTAAAAGATGGCATATATACATCAAGACATAGTAAATCGCATGGTGTTTCTTTTAAAAGGCTGAATAGTTCTTCTCCATTTCCAGCTTCTCCAACTATTTTAATATTTGGCATTTTTTGGAAAATAACAGCCATTACTCTTCGAATGAGTTCGTGATCATCTGCAATGATTACTCTCATAGTTTTTGTTTCTAAGGTTTTAACGCTCATAAAAGTTTGTAAGTGCAATAGCACTTATCTCCTGTAAATTTTTTTAGACCTATTATAAATATCTGTACACCTTAATTTTTCGTAAACCCTTTTATTCAAAAAAACTCTATTTTTCAAATTTTATTTACTAGGTCAATGTCCATATTACTATAGTATAATCCTATGAATTATATAAGAATGTGTCCAAATTTAATAATTAACTGCTATCAGAAAAGAAAAAATGTTTTTATTGAGTTGGAGTTTTTTTTAAAACAATTGCTAGTGTTTTTAAAATAAAGACACTTAAATGAGTTAAGAAAGTTTAATTAAAACCTTCAGGGAAATAGAGGGAATGAATGAAAATACTATTCCGAATGATTTCTGAAAGCAATCCTAATGCTAAACATGTGAAAATAGAATTCTTGGCTAAACCAATTTTTTGAGTTTGAGCTGATTGAAGTTCAGGTGAAGAAAAAATGTATCGGTAGATTCTTGGAAACTTATTTTTGAAATCAAAACACATTCATCCACCAATCGGTTTTTATGAAAAGCTCTATCCGAATAGAATCCTAGAGTAGGATAGGCAATGAAATGTGCATATAGAAAAAATATAACGAATTTTTTTATTTGTTTTTCTGAATCCTATTGACTACAATTTATAGGATTAATGTATAGTATTTTTAAATTTATTTAAGGAAATTTTAAATGAGTGACAATCACAATCCACAAGGCTATTGGACCTTTTTGGTTATCTTATCACTAAATATACTCTTTTTTGTATATATCTCTTTTATTCATCCAGGTGTAGAACCTGTTGATAAAATTAAAGCTTCCAATTCAGTAAAACAGGAAGAGAAAAAGTAAAATTCTCTTTCTATCTATCTTAAGTTATTTTTGATCTATGGTGGATACAAGACTCGAATATATATGTCTAGATTTAATGGGAAACAGTTTATGATTCTGAAATGTTTAAAAACCTATTTAGTATTTAGTTTTTTATTTCATTTTTTCTCAATGAATTTGTTTTCCTATGATCCTAGCTACACACAAAATAATAATGAAATGCCTTCTGAAATCGTAGATATGAAGGTAGTTGAAAAATTAGGAAAAAATATAAACTTAAATTTAAAATTTAAAGATGAAAATGCAAATGAAGTAACCCTACAGAATTATTTCAAATCAGATAAACCAGTCTTTTTAACTATCATCTATTATAAGTGTCCAACACTCTGCAATTTTCATTTAAATGGAATATCTAAAGTTTTTAAATCACTCGATTGGTCTGTTGGAAAAGAATTCGAATTTGTGGCTGTGAGTATGGATCCAAAAGAAACTCCAGAACTTGCTGCAAAGAAAAAGGATGCCTATTTAACTGATTATAAAAAAAGTGGAACCAGTAGAACCAACGACGGCTGGCATTTTCTGACAGGGGAAGAACCTCAAATAAAAGAATTAGCGGATTCTTTAGGTTTTAAATACAAATGGAATGCCCCAATTAAACAATGGATTCATCCAGCTGTGGCTTATATTATTACACCGGAAGGTAAAATATCCCGCTATTTGCATGGAATCGAATTTGGAGAGAGGGATTTAAAACTTTCTCTAGTCGATGCCTCCAATGGCAAAATTGGTAACTTCATAGATAAATTTGCCTTATTTTGTTTTCAATTTGACCCGAATAAAAACAAATATACTCTGTATGCTTACAATATAATGAGAATCGGTGGGGCGATTACAGTGGTGATTTTGGGTGCGTTCTTATTTGCTTTTTGGCGACTACAAATGAAAAATACAAATACAAAGGGAGAATTCTAAATGTCTTGGTTGAATATTCATCTGGCAAATACTTTTATGCCAGTAGAGGGAACAGATTTAGCGGGTGGAGTAGATAATCTTTATATCTTTTTGCTCATTTCTAGTCTGATTGCTTTTGTAATTTTAATCGGTGGAATGACTGGTTTTATTATCAAATACAAACGTAAAAGTGCGAATGATAAAACTGCTTATATTACACACAACAATGTGCTAGAGTTTCTATGGAGTTTTATTCCATTCGTTATCATGATGGTCATTTTCTATTGGGGTAAAATTCTTTATGATGAATATAGAACTGTTCCAGAAGATGCAGAAGAGATCCATGTAACAGGAAGACAATGGGTTTGGAGATTTGCTTATAAAAACGGATATGCATTTAGCACAAAACCAGTAAGTGATGCAATGTTAAATGTACCAGTAAATAAACCAATCAAACTTGTTATGACATCGGGCGATGTAATCCACAGCTTTTATATTCCTGGATTTAGAAATAAGCAAGACGTAGTTCCAGGAAGATATACTTACATTTGGTTCAAAGCGACAAAAGTGGGTCAGTTTCAAGTATTTTGTACTGAATATTGTGGGTTAGAGCATTCCAATATGCCAGCTATGATTAACGTAATGCCGCAAGCAGAATATGATGCATGGTTTAAAGCCTATGTTCCAGAAGCAAGTGCTGGTGGTTTGGCTGACAAAGGAAAGGAATTATTTGGCGAAAGAGGTTGTACAGCTTGCCATTCTATCAATGGAACAAGAATTGTAGGACCTACAATGAAAGGGCTTGCCGGATCTAAGCGAGAGTTTTCGGATGGAACATCTGCTGTTGCAGATGATGCATATTTAAGAGAATCTATCCTAAATTCTGCTGCCAAAATTGTAAAAGATTATCCGGCTGCTATGCCAATCTTTAAGGGACAGATCGAAGAAGAAGATGTCTCAGCAATTATTGATTATATCAAGAGTTTAAAGTAGGAGTGAACATGGCGCACGCGACAGCTACAGATACAGGTCATGATTATTTAAGTCATCAAAAAGGTCTTTGGTCTTGGTTAACAACCATAGATCATAAACGAATTGGAATCATGTATATGATTGTGATTCTTTTCTTTTTTCTCATTGGTGGAATATTTGCCCTTCTAGTTAGAATGGAATTATTCTCTGCAGGTCCAACACTCGGTATTGATTCAGGAACCTACAACCGTCTAATGACGTTTCACGGAGCCATAATGGTATTTATGGTGATTGTTCCCGGCATTCCTTCCATATTTGGAAATTTTTTAATCCCAATTATGTTAGGAGCGAAAGATGTGGCATTTCCAAGGCTAAATTTAGCTAGCTGGTATATCTTTATGGCTGGAGCGATTACTGCATTTGCATCTTTGTTCTTTGGTGGTGCAGATACTGGTTGGACATTTTATACACCTTATAGCATTAGGCAACCAACCGGAGTTATCTTTGTTGTGCTAGGTGCATTCACAATGGGTATGGCATCTATTCTAACAGGATTAAATTTTATTGTTACTGTTCACAAATTAAGAGCTCCTGGACAAACAATGTCCAGAATTCCATTATTTGTTTGGTCAACATATGCAACTGCGATTATTCAGGTTTTAGCAACTCCTGTTCTTGGGATAACTTTGTTATTATTAGTGGCTGAGAAAACTTTAGGGGTTGGTATTTTTGATCCAACCATTGGAGGAGATCCAGTATTATTTCAACATTTCTTCTGGTTTTACTCTCATCCAGCTGTTTATATCATGGTATTGCCAGCAATGGGTATCATCAGTGAATTAGTTGCTACTTTTTCTAAAAAGACTATCTTTGGATATACTGCAATAGCTTATTCTAGTTTAGCGATTGGTGCGGTGAGCTTTATCGTATGGGGACACCATATGTTTGTAAGTAGCCAATCTGAATTTGCGGGCATCATGTTCTCCGTTATTACAATGCTTGTTGGGGTTCCAACCGCAATTAAATTGTTTAATTGGATTGCAACCATGTATATGGGATCTATCAAGTTGGATGCACCGATGCTATTTGCGATCGGATTTATGTTTTTATTTACGATCGGTGGATTGACAGGTGTATGGTTAGCAACTCTCGGTATGGATGTGCATTTCCATGATACTTATTTCGTAGTTGCTCACTTTCACTATGTAATGGTGGGTGGAACTCTTATGGCATTCACTGGTGGAATTTTCTACTGGTTTCCAAAAATGTTTGGAAAAGTTTGCAATGATAGTATAGCTCGAATTTCTTGGGTGTTCATTTTTACCGGCTTCAATGTAACATTCTTTCCGCAATTTATCTTAGGTGCGATGGGAATGCCAAGAAGATATTTTGACTATGTGCCACAATATGAATCTTTAAATAGAATTTCTACGATAGGTTCTTGGTTGATTGGTTTAGGATTTTTGGTTGCGTTATTTGCTATTATACAAGGTCTTCTCAAAGGGGAAAAAGCTTCCAATAACCCTTGGGGTGGAACAACATTAGAATGGCAAGCTACCTCGCCACCACATCATGAAAATTTTGAAAAAACTCCAATTGTAAGTGTAGGTCCGTATGAGTACCGTTAGTTCAGAATCCCATTTTCATCATGCTCATCACTTTGATAGTGCTGAGCACCAATATGCTTCAGCTAAACAAGGTGTTTGGCTGTTTATGGTTACCGAAATTTTAATGTTCGGTGGGTTGTTTGTTGCCTATTTGATCTATAAGTCATTGTATGCACCAGTGTTTCATGTAGGAAGCTCTTATTTAGATGTAAAAATGGGGACTATTAACACATTTTTACTGATCACTAGCTCTTTTACAATGGCTTTGGGCATTTACTTCAATCAGAAAAATGATAGAAAAAAGGCAGTTTTATTTTTAGCTCTCACGATTCTATGTGCCCTTGGGTTTATGGTCGTAAAATTCTTTGAATATAGCCATAAAATTCATTTAGGTTTAGTGCCAGGTAAATACTTTAACAATCCTGAGTTCGTACAAAAAGTAGCAGATTTTGCTAACAACATGCAAGCGCAATCTTCTGCTCATCAAGATATGGATATAGCATTTCTAAAGAAAATTGCTCCTTTGTATTTTGGTTTTTATTTTGTAATGACTGGACTTCATGGTTTCCACGTTTTAGTTGGTGCTTGTTTAATTCTTTGGGTGCTTATAAAAACAGCAAAGGGAAATTTTAGTTCAGAATATTATACTCCTGTAGAAGGTGTAGGATTATTTTGGCACATTGTCGATTTAATTTGGATATATTTATTTCCATTATTATACTTGGTTGGATAAGGAGATACCATGGAAGAATTTGTTAATTACGGACTTTATTTTATTGCCTGTGTTTGCGTTCTAGTTCCACTTTTTGGATTAGGTTTAGCTCCAGGGATTATTGTAAATTTAGAAGTTGCTGCTATTCTTGGAACACTCTATGCCCAGATAGTAGAGAAGGGATTAATTAAAACATTGATTAAAGATAAGGGCGATACTGCTTTAATCAAACCAATGGTTCCAACTTTACAGAACATCCAGAATACTATTGATTCAATTGAATCAGGTGATATGGGTAAAAAAGAAGAGAAACACGATCATGAAGATCATGGTCACCATATAATTCCAATTCCTGTTTATGCAGGTGTATTGGGTATCCTTGTATTGGGGACAATTATAACTGTAGGAGTTGCTCAAATTGATTTTGGAGCTTGGAATACAGTGATAGCAATGTTTGTTGCAACGATTAAGGCAAGCTTTGTATTATTATACTTCATGCATTTAAAGTATGACAATGCAATGAACCGTGTAATTTTTGGTTCTGGGTTCTTCTTTTTATTAATCTTGTTTGGATTTAGTATCGTTGATATCCTAACTAGAACAAAATTATTACTTGGATTCACAAAGTTTTAATGAGTTTAGCTACCTGTAAATGCAATACAGATCGGAACTCTCCTAACGCAGAAGAAATTAGAAAATATTCAAAAATGTCTATGTTTCTTCTGCTATTTGGAGTATCCGCAGTTCCTGTATCTCTCGAATATAAATGTAAAAAATGTGGAGAGATATTCGACCGTTTATCGGAAGAGGAATTAAAGAATTATAAATACTAAGTATTTATAAATTCCTCTCATTGATTCAAATTATATTTCATTATTCTAAAAAAATCACATAACAATCAAAAATATTTTTAAAAGATATATCCTAGTTTATTAAGATGCATACTTTTGAAGTTTCAAATAAAAGAATAGTTGGCTATTTATCAAATGCATTCTAAAAATTAGTAGTGTGTTTTTTAGAAATTTATTTCAGCTTTTCCTGACTGCTATTTGTATGATTCATTCAATTCTATTTATAATCGTCAATGCGGATCCTTTTGGTAGATAAGACAATGCTAATACAACAATCTGGAACTGGGAATTCATAGGATTCAAAAGAATTTATAAGAAGTAAAAACTCTGGTACTCTAATTGCAGTAATATTGCGATAGACGGGATTTTATCACAGTAGAAACTATCTATAATGGCTTATTTTGGTGAAACTAGTTAGATAAATAAACTATTTGATCAAAAACTGTCAATAAAAACACCAAAAGAGTGTATTTATGATTAGAGTGAGTAATCGAAATTTAGAATCAAACAGATCAGAATTTAAAATCACGGCTGGTTTTTTTATAAAAATACCTTAGAAAAACGTTTTAAACAATTGATTGCAGTAACTTAGATACAATGTTTGGTAAAAAAACAAATTTATCTTTTCAGGCTTATCTAGGATATGGAAATAATAACATTTTGAAATGCTCTATTTGAAAAATTGAATGAATTGAATTTGCAAAACAACAAAGGATAGTGTATGCACAATAACGAACAAAATTTATCACCAGATTCTCATTTGCCAAAAGCACAGGGTTTATATGATCCATCATATGAAAAAGATGCCTGTGGAGTAGGCTTTGTTGCACATATAAAAGGGAAAAGCTCACGCGATATCATTGATAAGGGTATCCGATTGATGTGTAATCTTGAGCACAGAGGTGCAGAAGGTGCAGAACCGAAAACAGGGGACGGTGCTGGAATTAAGATTATGATTCCGGATAAATTTTTTCGTAAGGTTTTACCATTTTCACTTCCACCTTTTGGGGAGTATGCGGTTGGTATGCTTTTCCTTCCACAAGATCCTTTAATTCGAGAAGGCGTTGAGACAATTATAGAAAAAGTTATCATTGATGAGGGAGAGCATTGCTTAGGGTTTAGAGATGTTCCGGTAAACCCAGATGTTGTGGGAACTGTTGCTCGTAAAACAATTCCTGTTTTTAGACAAGTATTCATTGGTAAGAGTCAGAATACAGAAGCAGGGGATGCCTTTGAAAGAAAACTCTTTCTCATTAGACGTATTATTGATAGAAGATTTAGAACTGAATATAAATTAGATCGCAGCCAATACTATGTTCCTAGTTTTTCTTCTAGAACTATCGTTTTCAAAGGAATGCTTCTTGGAAATCAAGTTAAGCCATTTTATTTAGATTTAAGTTCTCCTGATATGGAAAGTTCATTCTGCTTAACCCACACCAGGTTTTCTACGAATACATTTCCTACATGGGATTTAGCGCATCCTTATCGTCTAATTGCGCATAACGGTGAGATCAATACATTGCAAGGAAATATTAATTGGATGGCTGCACGCCAGATTGTTATGGAATCTCCTTATTATGGTGCAGAACTAAAGAGAATGCTTCCAATTATTATGGAAGGACAGAGTGATACAGCGACTTTTGATACAGTATTAGAATTGCTTTGTATGGGGGGAAGAAGTTTACCTCATGCAGTAATGATGATGATACCTGAAGCGTGGTCAAAAAATACTGCAATGGATCCAGACAGAAGAGCATTTTATGAATACCATGCAACCTTAATGGAGCCATGGGACGGTCCTGCGGCTATCGCTTTCTGTGATGGTAAAGTAATCGGTGCCACTCTAGATCGAAATGGGTTACGCCCTGCACGTTATAAAATTACAAAAGATGACATTGTAATTCTTAGCTCTGAAGCGGGTGTTTTAAATACAGAGCCTGATATGGTCTTGAAACAAGGAAGACTCAGACCAGGAAGAATGTTATTGATAGATTTAGAAAAAGGTCAAATTTTAGATGATGAGGCAATTAAAAGAGAGATTAGTACTCAGAAACCATATAGAAAATGGGTAGAAGAGAATATGGTTCGACTCAATCAATTACCGGATGCAGCCGGAACAAAGAAAGAAGAAAATCATAATACTATCATAGAACAAATGAGAGCCTTTGGTTATAATTCGGAAGACTTGTTAACTACTATGAAGCCAATGGCGCTTAACGGTGAAGAGCCAACAGGATCTATGGGTTCAGATGTAAGCCTTCCAGTCTTATCTGACAAACCGCAGCCACTTTTCCGATATTTTAAACAAAACTTTGCTCAAGTGACAAATCCACCAATTGATCCAATCAGAGAAGAGTTAGTGATGGAACTAACGACATATATTGGACCGGAAGGAAATCTTTTAGATGAGACTCCAGAGCATTGTCATCGTCTAGAATTGGAACACCCAGTATTAACAAATGATGAATTGGAGAAAATTAAACGAATCAATCAAGGTTCTCTAAAAGCAATCACCTTTTCTATTTTGTTTGATCCAAACAAAAAGCACGATATGCGACATTCCCTTAACCAAGTATGTCAGAAAGCAGCTGATTCTGTTCGTGCTGGCTATAATTTAATAATCATTTCTGATAGAGGTGTGTCAAAGGACAAAGCAGCAATTCCAAGTTTACTTGCTGTTTCTGGGATTCACCATTATCTAATTCGCGCTGGTCTTAGAACAAAAACTGGTTTGATCTTAGAATCAGGTGAACCTAGAGAAGTGTCTCATTTTGCACTCTTGTGTGGATATGGAGCTAATGCTGTAAATCCATATCTAGCGTTTGACGCTTTAAATGATTCAATTCGAGAAGGAGTTTTTTCAGATATCCCGGACTATAAAACAGCGCAAAAGAACTTTATAAAGTCCATTGGTAAAGGGTTGTTTAAGGTTTTTAGTAAAATGGGTATTTCTACATTGCAGTCTTATTGTGGCGCTCAGATTTTTGAGGCAATAGGATTAGACTTAGAACTCGTTAGCACTTACTTTACTGGAACTGCAACACGTATAGGTGGTTTGAGTCTTGAAATGCTAGAAGAAGAAACAGTTCGAAGACATAAAGATGCATATGATCCGACTTTCTTTCCTGGGGGACTAGAACCTGGTGGAGTTCATTATTATCGTAAAACGGGTGATCCGCATTTATTCAATGCGCAAACCATTCATAAATTGCAACAGGCTACAATAAAGGGTGATTATAAAATTTATAAAGAGTTTTCAAAATTAATCGATGACCAGAAAGAAAAGCAGATAACACTGCGTAGCCTCTTTCAAATTGATGAGAAAAAGTGTAAGCCAATCCCAATCGAAGAGGTTGAATCTGTTTCTGAGATAGTGAGAAGATTTCAAACAGGAGCAATGAGTTTTGGTTCTATCTCGCATGAGGCGCATAGCACTCTAGCCATCGCAATGAATCGAATCGGAGCAAAATCCAATACAGGAGAGGGAGGGGAAGATGAAGAAAGGTTTAAAACTCTTCCGAATGGAGATAGTATGCGATCTGCCATTAAACAAGTTGCTTCTGCTCGTTTTGGAGTGACTACAAATTATTTAGTAAATGCAGATGATTTACAAATAAAAATGGCACAAGGGGCAAAACCTGGAGAGGGTGGACAGTTACCTGGTCATAAGGTTGACAAAAATATTGCTAGACTTCGTTTTAGTACTCCTGGAGTAACACTCATTTCTCCTCCTCCTCATCATGATATTTATTCTATTGAGGACTTAAAACAATTAATCTTTGATTTAAAGAACGTCAATCCAAGATCAAGAGTAAGCGTTAAGCTAGTATCTGAAGTTGGTGTAGGAACAGTTGCGGCCGGTGTAGCTAAGGCTCATGCGGATCATATTTTAATCAGCGGTCATGATGGAGGAACAGGAGCAAGTCCACTTTCATCTATTCATTATGCAGGAACTCCATGGGAAATTGGTTTAGCTGAGACTCATCAAACGTTAGTCATCAATGGTCTTAGAGATCGAGTATATCTGGCTGTTGATGGTAAGATCATGACTGGAAAAGATGTAGTGATTGGAGCCTTATTAGGAGCTGAGGAGTTTGGATTTTCAACTTCAGCACTCATTACGATCGGTTGTGTGATGATGCGTAAATGTCATTTAAATACTTGTCCCGTTGGTGTTGCAACACAAGATGCACATCTTAGAACTAAATTTACAGGGAAGCCAGAATATGTTATTAACTTCATGCATTTTATAGCAGAAGAAGTTAGAGAGTTAATGGCACAAATGGGATTTAGAACCTTTACTGAGATGATCGGTCAAGTAGAAATGATACGTTTTGATAGACCAAAGAATCATTGGAAGGCGAGAGGACTTGATTTTTCAAAGGTGTTAGCGAAGCCAAAACCAGCTCATTTCCCGACTGAAATGTATAGAACGAAAGAGCAGAACCACGGACTAGAACGACAAATGGATAATGAAATTATTCGTAGGTCTAGAGCGGCTATCGATTATAAACAAAAAGTAAAATTTGATATGAAAATCATCAATCTGAATCTTTCTGTGGGAACAATGCTTGCCGGAGAAGTTGCAAGACGTTATGGGGAATTAGGCTTACCAGAGGATACAATTGATATTACATTTAGAGGAAATGCAGGACAGAGTTTTGGGGCATTTATTACTAACGGTATCACACTCAGACTCATTGGAGACTCCAATGATTATGTAGGAAAAGGTTTATCTGGTGGTAAAATCATAGTAGCTGCACCACAAGAGGCAGCTTATGACCCAACTGAAAATATCATCGTTGGGAATACTTGTTTTTATGGAGCAACCAAAGGAACTGCCTTTATCAATGGTTTTGGAGGAGAGAGATTTGCCGTAAGAAACTCAGGTGCTAAAATTGTAGTAGAGGGAATTGGAGATCATGGATGTGAATACATGACCGGTGGTTCTGTGATTGTTCTTGGTAAAACAGGAAGAAATTTCGGGGCTGGAATGTCTGGGGGAACTGCCTATGTTTGGGACCCTGATGGATCTTTTCCAAAAAATGTTAACTTGCAAATGGTAGAATTAGAAAAACTATCTGATCCGGAAGAAATTGCACAGGTATTCAAATTGATTACTCTTCAGAAAGAATACACGAATTCAAAAGTTGCAACCAATATACTTGCGAATTGGAAAACAGAGGTAGAGAAATTTGTGAAAGTTATGCCAACAGATTATAAAAAAGCTCTCTTGAAATTAAAAGAAGAGGCTGCAAACAATATCAACACCAAGGAGGCAAGTCATGGGTAAGCCAACAGGATTTGTAGAATACAAAAGAGAAGGATTAAAATACGAATCGAAAGAAACTCGTATTCAAAATTATAAAGAATTTGAAAAGCCTTTTGAAGAAGGTGTAGCTAAGGTCCAAGCAGCTCGTTGCATGGATTGTGGAATTCCATTCTGTCATAGTGAAACTGGGTGTCCTGTTGATAATTTAATTCCTGAGTTTAATGACTTTGTTTATAAAGGAAAGTGGAAGGAAGCAGCAGAAAATCTGCATAGCACAAATAATTTTCCAGAATTTACTGGTCGTCTATGTCCTGCTCCCTGTGAAGGAGCTTGCACTGTTGGTTTAATTGATCAGCCTGTTTCGATTAAGGCAATCGAAAGAACGATAGTGGATAGAGCTTTTGAGGAAGGTTGGGTTGGCCCGAAGCCTGCAAGTAGTAAGTCGGGGAAAAAAGTTGCAATCGTAGGATCAGGTCCTGCAGGACTTGCTGCTGCTCAACAACTTGCTAGAGCCGGACATGATGTAGTTGTTTTCGAAAAAGCAGATCGAATTGGTGGACTTCTCAGATATGGTATTCCTGATTTTAAAATGGAGAAATGGCATATTGATAGAAGAGTGAAGCAAATGGAAGCAGAAGGCGTTGTATTTAAGACTAACGTTCACGTGGGAAAAGATATACAAGCTAAAGAGCTTCTAAGTGGCTATGATAGTGTAATTCTTGCAATGGGTGCAGAAAAACCAAGAGACTTAAATGTTCCTGGTAGAGAATTAAAAGGTGTTCACTATGCTATGGATTTTTTAACATTAAACAACAAGAAAGTTGCGGGTGATTCGGTTGATTACATTTCAGCAAAAGATAAACATGTGATCGTAATCGGTGGAGGGGATACAGGTTCAGACTGTGTTGGAACTTCCAATCGACATGGAGCAAAATCAATTACTCAAATAGAATTGTTTCCCGAGCCACCAAAAGATAGAGATCCTTCTACTCCTTGGCCTCTTTATCCTAAAATGCTAAGAACCTCTTCCAGTCAAGAAGAGGGTCAGGTTATTCGAAAATGGTCGATCAATACATTAGGTTTTAGAGGAAATGAAAAAGGGGAAGTGACTGCAATTTTAGGCAATCAAGTTCGTTTTGAAAATGGAAAATTTGAACCTATTCCAGGAACTGAATTTGAATGGCCAGCGGATCTAGTTTTACTTGCAATGGGATTTGTGTCACCTGTAAAAGAGGGACTCATTTCACAATTAATGGAGCAGGGTTTAGAATTAGATAAATCAGGAAATGTAAAAGCGAGTTTTGGATTAAAAAATGGCGCTTTTGCTACTTCTATTCCTAAAGTATTTGCTTGTGGAGACGTTAGACGTGGTCAGTCTCTAATTGTTTGGGCAATTTCGGAAGGAAGAAAGTGTGCTGATCAAGTAAACCATTTTCTTTCAACAAAAGTATGATCAAATGACTCTGCTAGAATCAGAAGTCAGATAAAAAAATTATTAAGGGGTTTCAAATCGGAAGCCCCTTTTTTATATAAAAATTAAATTCACCACTGATAGAGAAATTCCCTTCTATACTATCTAAGATTTGTAATACAAGATTTATAAAAACCTTTATTTTTTGAAAGAATTAACAGCACCGAAATTCTGTGAAAACGATCGAACTATTTATTCGAAAACAAATCTTATTTTGATAGGTAGTTTAAACCAAAACAATTTAGCAAAGCTTTACAATGAATCAGAATTCAAAATTCAGACTAAAGAGATAATATCTTCCTGGTTGGGCTAAAATAGAATTACGATAGCCGTTAGATCGTTCATAGTAATTATTTCCGGCATCAGCTGCTTCTTGTCCCGGATGCAAAAAAGAATGGTTTAGTAAATTAAAAACCTTTAACACAAATGTTGTATATTTCAAATTGAAAGAAAAAGCCGCATTGAATAAGAAATAATTATTTAGAATGATACCTTTGTCTCTCTCAAAAGGCATACCTTTATTTCTTAATTCATTACTTAGATAAAGTTGTCTTGGTCCAACATAATTGACTCTAAGATTGATATTTAAAATATGTTGAATCGGTAAATTTATACCTGCACTTATTTTATGAGGAGAAATGTCTCCTAACGTATGATAAGACTTTTTCCTTGGTAAAGGAGGGGCAGTAGGATTAGCTGCATAAAAATCATTCTCATATTTTCCAAGAACTGTAGTCCCCGATATCCAATCAACAGGATTGGTATTCTGCGGAGTCCATGCAGTTCTAGGAGCATTGAAATTATAATATGATTCGCTTATCGCTTCGGTAAATGTATAATAAAAATACAAATCTAATTTGTTAGAATTTGGGATTGGATTGTTGAGTTGAATTTTATTTCTAAATTCAAAACCATAAATCTTTCTAGAGCCTTCATTTCTAGCAGTTTCCTTAATAACATTTTCATACCTAGAATAGTAAAAAGACAATTCAGATAAAACACTAGAAAATTGCTTCATAATAATTAACTCTGTTGTTCTTTCCTTTTCTGGTTTTAATTTATTGTTTGCCTGTCTACCAGACCATCCGCCATAAAGGAGAATAAAGGGTGGCTCTTGAAACGCTTCGCCATATAAAAGTTTAATTGTTCCCGTGCTGCTGTATTTATAGATTGCTGAAGCTCTCGGATTAATGGATTGGCCGTAGATAGAATTGTAATCATATCTAATCCCTGGACTGAATCTAAATTTTCCAATCTCATATGTCGTAATTGCAAATCCACCTAGATCATACACCTGAACTATATTGTCTTTGGGCATATTTGTTTTTCCATCTGCATATTTATAATAGATGGGTTGGTCACTGTATTGAACTGCATAACCATTTGGGAAATAGGGCGTTAGATCTAAAGCTTGCTTTCCCTCATAACGGTTCCAAGAATCATAGGACCCAGGCCAATATCCAGGAATATCATATTGCTTGGTCATATCTCTTTTTTCTACTTTTAGACCGGTTGTTAATAGGATTGAATTTGAAATCTTATAATCAATATTATGGTTTAAAAGAAAACTTTTGTTTTGATTGCCCCAATAGGTCTGGCTTAGATAAGAATACATTTCTTTACCTTTTTTTGTGTCTGGTTCCGCTTCTGCCCAAGGACCTCTAAATGCTGATTCTCTGAAGGTAAATAAAGTATTTGTGGTAAGGTTACTCGAAACGTTAGACGTATATTCGATATATACTTGTCGACTCATAACTTCCCAGAAACTATTATTTTGCGCTCTATCGCCGGGATATTTTACTCCATAGCCTTCTTTTCTGCTCCAAGCTATAGTTCCAATCTTTAAGCCTCCGTTTGAAACACTTGCTTCTAAACCATAATTCTTCGTAGGATCATGATACCTTGATAAATTCACTCCATCATTTTGGTAGTATCGAACTCCACCCCAAACTGTTGGGTTGCCATACCAATAATTAGAATTAAATCCTGATCGATTGGATAAGTCCGGCTCATTGCTAGAAAATAATTTTCCAGAAGCGGCAAATGCCCATTCGCCAATACGAATTGTTGAGCTAGCATCTACACCTTTGGTATTATTTTCACCCCCTTGTAATGAAATTTTAGAATAGGAAGATTTTTCAATCTCTGAAGATTTCATCTTTCTAGGCTCAGTTCCATCATGAGTAATGATATTTATAATTCCTTGAAAAGCATTTGCACCGTAAACAGCAGAAGCTGGTCCGTATAAAACTTCTATTCTTTTAATATTGGTCATAGGAATTTGTCTAGAAAGCTCTGCTTCTTGTGTATACATATCGTTTTGAATTTTATTATCTATCATAAAAAGTGTTCTAGACATAAAAGGAGTTCGGTATCCTCTCTGATAACCCATAATATAAGGAATCCCATTTGAAAAAGACAAATCAAATCCAGGTAAGTCATATAAAATTTCATCGATACTTTGATATCCGCGATTTCTAATATCTTCTTCAGTTATAATTACCATACTGGCTGGAGCATTTTTAAGTTTTTCTTTTGTTCTAGAGGCGGTAACTACAATATTCTCTTCTATTTTAAAAAAATTCTCTTCAATATGTTCATCTTTTGATTGTTTAGGTTTCTCTATCTGATTGTTTGTGTTTTCAGATTTAGGATCTGGGTCCACTGCTTTTTCTTGTGCTAGGATTCCTGATAAAGAGATGAATAAAATAAAAATAAATTGTATCATAAAAAGCATCCAAAGTAATTCGATTCAGAGACATATAAATATAAATGTGAGGCTAATGGCAACAGAAAAATAGTAGATGCTCTTACAACTTCTACTGATTATAAAATTTTATTAAAGGAGATTTAGCGAGCCTATCGGTTATTTGAAAGGAAATTCAAACCCTCTATTCAATGCTTCATTAGAATAACATAATATAGTAATATCTTCTATTCAAAGTAATCATTTCTTATTTTTTCCAAAATGTCAGGGATTAAAATTTTTAACTAACAGCATTCATCTAACATGTATTAGCTTTTTAAATTCAAAATTTAGATAAATTCGTTTTACTTACTTGGAAATAAATACAAACAAGTAATTCAATCTGTTTCTATTTGGAATGAAATATTTTTAGAAAAGATGAATGTATTATTATTATTATTATTATTTTATAAAAATCAAAAATCATGAATCGAATTGTTTTCTATCCAATGGAAAAAGTATTTTATAGTTTTTCATTTTTAACCGGATTTTCTAACAATGTAATTTTTCTAAATTGAATTATCTAAACTTATAAATAAAATAAGTTGGTTTACAGGATCTATCTACAAACTAATTTGCAAATCATATATGAATAAACCAATAACTGGAATAATAGCAGCCCAAAGAACAGCCGAAGGAGAGGGGTTTATAGTAAATAGACCCTTTCCTACTAAATTTCTAAATTTTTATGATCCATTTTTACTCTTAGATGAAATGGGTCCGACTATCTATGAAAAAGGAGAGGCAAAGGGAGCCCCAGATCATCCTCATAGAGGATTTGAAACCGTTACGTATATGATTGAAGGGGAAGGGGAACATGAAGACTCTGCCGGAAATAGAGGGATCATTGAAGCAGGCGGTGTGCAATGGATGACTGCAGGAAAAGGAGTTATTCATAGCGAAATGCCATCTAGGAAAATCCAAGAAGAAGGTGGGAAAGTGCATGGATTTCAATTATGGGTTAATTTACCGTCTATCGCTAAAATGATTCCACCAAAATACCAGGAAAAGAAATCCTCTGAGATTCCAATCTATGAGGGAGAAGGGCTCTGGGTTAAGATAATTGCAGGAGAATTATTTGGAGTAAAAGCAGAAATTCATACACATACTCCAATTCTTTATTGGCATGTTAGGCTTTCTAAAAATAAAAAAATCGAATTACCTGTTCCGATTGATTTCAATGTATTTTTATATTTAATAGAGGGAAAAGGTATATTTGAAGCAAATGGACAAACGTTATCCGGAAAACAAATGATTCAATTCTCTAATTCTAAAGGAGAGTCAATTTATTTAGAAAATCCATCAGGTGAGAATCTTGATATACTAGTTCTAGGTGGAAAGCCTCTCAATGAACCAGTGGCTAGGTATGGACCGTTTGTTATGAATACACAAAAAGAAATTGAAGAAGCTTTTTCAGATTATAGAAATGGGAATATGGGAAGTATTGATAGACCTTGAGTTTAAAATACAAACCTAAAACCGAATTCAATATACGAATTTTGATTTGTAATATTTAAATTTGTAGGATTTGAATAGACTTTTGTATAAAGATTGAGGGTCGCTTCTTGTTTTGTGAGGCTAATTGACGTTTTCCATAGAAGAGCATCTAATATGTTTAAAGTATAAATAGAAGCAAATAGAATCGATGCGGTATATACTTTATTTGCGGAATCTTCTCCTCTTTTAAAATATTCATTGCTATTAAAATAATTATAGAGTAAAACAGAATCCTGCTTATCAATCATTTGATATAAAATACCTTGATTAATAGTATTATTGTATTTTTTTTTATCTGAATGGAATGTCTGATAGCTATATGAGTAATTCGCTCCAGCGATAATAAAACATAAGTTAAAGAATATGGAGCTTGGAAAATGTTCTTTGCTGTATTGTCCCCAACCAGGGATTAACATCGATTTGCCGGCTTCCTTCCAGTATGGGTATGGATTTTCTCTAGAAGAATTTGGTAGACTTTTGGTTTCCCCTAATTGATAGAATTGATTCAAAGTTAGAATTTTTTTTCTAGGATTTTCAAGAATTAGATCATAACTTCCTTCTTTCATATTTTCATTGTCTATTGTGATTTCAATTGTTCCTTTTTTAAAAACTTTATTTTTCAGCTGAACAGTTGAATTTTCATTTTTTAAAAAGACTTTAGTATCTTTGTATAGATTTTTTCCTTCAATTAATATAGTTTTTTCTTTTTCTGATTTGGAAGAAATAAAGAATTGCTCGCTTGTTACGATAGGTGGAAGGGATCTTACTACTATGAATGGAACCCAATCTGTATAAGAAGTTACTTTTCCAAACTTGTTGTAGGTTCCAACTCTATGCGAATATCTGCCTGGTTCTAAATCTACTTTGTAATAGGTTTCCTTGGTTTCAATTTCATATGTGATTTCATCTACCTCATTTTTAATTTGTAATATATACTCAGTTGAACCTTCACTTGCACTCCAAGTAATTGTTGGGTTATCTATATCTAGAATATCCTCTGAGAGAATAGATAGGGTAAATAGAAATAGCATTAAGACTTTAATTCTATTCCACATAGAATTTCTTCGGAGTTCTAATCTCTGGAACTTTAGGTTTTTCAGATAAATATATCTTAAAAGGTATAACTACTTTATTGGATTTATCTTTAGATAAATCCTGTAGAGTCCAAATAAAATTTCCTTCATCTAATTTACTCAAATCCTTTATTTGATAAGAAGAATTCTTTGTTTTAGATTTTGCTATTAATGTTTTCTCACCATTTTTATTGTTATAGAGTTCTACTTCATATCTGGTATCTTTTTTAGTTTTTTCCCATCTCAGCGTGAGGCTATCTAAAGGAGACATATCGACTCTTTCGTTTCTAGTAGGGAAAATAGGTTTTAAAATTTCAACTTCTTCTATACTAAAAGATAAAATTGCACTTTTGGAAAGAATTGAACCGTCATCCGAAAAAGCTGTGACTTTCCAAAAGAAAGTTCCTTCGGTGGAAATCGAAAATGAATTTGAAAGCTCTTGCGTTTTGATTGAATGTATTTTTTCTTGAAAGTCTTTACTTGCAGAAACTTCTAATAGATACTCTGCTTGAACTGGTAGTTTTTTCCATCTAAAAACAACAGGATTGTCTTTCATATCAAATTCAGATCCTGATTTGGGAGAGATTAATTCAATGGGTTGATTTTCAATAATTGAAAATTTTCTTATTTCAGATGGTGGTGTGTTTTTGCCATCTTGGCTAATGCCTATTACCCGCCAGAAATATGTTCCAAGCTCTAATTTTTTATTTAGTCTGATCTGGTTTGCGGTGACTGTTTCATTTATAGTAAGGGCTGAAAAATTATTGTTTTTAGAAACTTGAAAATTATACCTATTAATTTCTGCTAAATCTTTTGCCAGAAGTATAATTTCAGATTTATCTTGCTGAATAGAAGTGATTGATTGTCCATCTGAAGGGCTAATTAATTGAGGGCTTTCTAAATCATTTTTTTTCTCGATGCTAAATGAAATTGTTTTAGATGGGTCAACCTTGAATTCTTCTCTAATTGGATCAATGGAAATTCGAGCATAGTATTTACCAGGTTCTAAGTTATCTACTCCGAGGGACGTTAGATTGGTAGTAACGGATTTAATTATTTCGGAGAAATCCGATTTTCTACTAATATCTAATTTATAATTTCTTGCTGTTTCTAATTTATTCCAAGAAAAAGGAATGATAGGGGATACCGTAGTAAAGTTGAATGTCTGGTTTTTAGTAGGAGAGAGTAGAATAGGGGATGTAACTGTAAAGATTGTTATTTTTCGAAATGCACTGTATTCCCTAATAGAGCGTTTTTTTATTTTATCTTTTTCTGAACTGATTCTCCAATAATACGTTCCTTGCTGTAAGTTTAAAGCGATTGAATTATTTTCTGCGTTAATGGATTGATAGATATTTTGGAACCTAGAGTCGTAAGCCAATTCAATTTTTAAATTCTTTGCATTTTTAGAATTCCAACTGAATGTAACGGATGGATTTTCTTTTTTGTCAGTAAGTATTGTTCCGTCTGCAGGGCTTTGCAATGATAAGTTAACTTCTGAAATTTCAATTTCTGCCTTGTTTAGTTTTGCCGATTCATTTTCTTTTATTTCTTTTTCTTGATTACCGGTCTTTAATTTTGCAGTTCCCTGATTTACCTGAAAAGTTAATTCTTCTTTACTTTTTTTTTCGAGTGTTAGATCAGAGTTTTTAACTTCTAGTGTATTGTTTCCTGATTTTATTTTAAGAGTTGTATCAGAATATCCATCTACTCTTTTAGAAAGGGACATGGATCCGTAAGCAAAGTTCAGATTTATATCTCCTTCATTCATATCGATATAGATCATACTGTTTTCATTGATATTAATTTTAGTTTTATCTTTTAAGGTCAATACTGCATCTGAAAAACTACCAGATCGAATCGTATCTTTATTTCGAATCTGAAGCCCTGACTCAATGTTTTCCCAGATTACATCGGTGTCATATTTTCTCTCAATTGTCTTATGCTTAAACGTTAGTGTGCCTACCACTTCATTGTCATTTCCTGTTGCACCCGAATGAATATTCTTGTAGAGTAATACAGAGGCAATCAGTATGATTAAAAGTAATAGTAAAATAACTAAATAAGATTTATCTTTTTTTAGATCCATAGTCTATTTATGAGTTCTTGTATAAACTCCATCCCAATTTGAGTCAGGTGGATTCGTTTTATAGAATTCACATCTCTCAATAAGTTGTCTGCATGCTTTATCTTTTTTTCCCTTTGCTTTTTCGGATTGCTGTAGAAACTGAATGGATTTGAGCCATTCTTTTCTTAGATAAGCTTTAAATCCTTCTTCGTATAAACCGGTGGCTTCTTTTATATTTGAAGATACATCTGTATGATTAGAAATTAATTCATAGAGTTTTACTGGTTCATTTTTTCCTTTTACTCGAACCAAGTCTAGTTCTCTTGTAAACATTTCCTTCTCTATTTCCGTTTTTACAGATTCAGAAATTAAAATATTAACTCCATAATCTTTTGCAGCCGCTTCTAAACGAGCAGCCAAGTTGACCGTATCGCCCATCATCGTATAAGAACCCATAGCATCGGTTCCCATGAATCCAACTTTTGCAAGTCCTGTATTTAGGCCAATCCGAATGTCCATCTCTTGTGCATCTTTAGAGTATAAGTTGTTTTTAGTCCAATATTCTCTTAGGTCTTTTAGTTTATGAATCATTTCTAGAGAAGCACGAGCTGCCTTTATATAATGCTCATTTACAGGGACAGGTGCACCGAATATTCCGACTATCGCATCTCCTATGTATTTATCTAGAACACCTTCATTGTTTTTTAATATAATTGTCATAGCAGAAAGGTATTCATTAAGTAATCCTGCAAGTTGAACGGAATTTAATTGCTCACTGATTGTTGAGAAGCCTGCCACATCGGAGAAGAAGGCTGTAATCATTTTCTCATCCCCTCGTTTAAGGGCTGCTAAGTCTCGCATACCCTCAGATACCACAATAGGATCGATCATACTACCAAGCATGCTTTTAACTTTTTCTCTTTCTTCTAGTCCTTTAGCCATACTTTGAAAATAATCAGTTAGAACTCCAACTTCGTCATTGGTTGTTCTTTTGATCTCTAATTGAAAAATACCTTTTGAAATTTTAATTGTTTCATCGAGTAGTTTTAAAAGAGGATTTGAGATAGATTTTGCAAATATAAATACGATGATAAGGGATACACAGATCGAAATGATCATAATCAAGATATTTCTTTGTTGAATTTGGTAAACTGCTTTATAGGCTAAGTCTTCCTCAACCACAGAAATAATACCTGCATTAGCAAATCCTAATTTTTGAAAGGCTCCTAAATATTTTTTTCCATCTGTGTCCTGAAACGGTTTTAATTCGTTCTTTGCTTGACTCGTTAGCATTTGACGCACAATAGGGGTTGTCATAAAGTTTTTTCCAGAAGAAATAATCTTTGGATCTGGGTGAGCTAAAACCATTCCATCTTCATTTACCATGTATGTAGTATTGATTCCAGATTTTTTAAATGCATCCAAGATTTTTTCTAATCTTAATAGTATAACAAGTATGTATTCAGATTTTTCTCCTTCTTCCAAAGGAATACTAATAGAGATTGTTGTTTCTTGTGTTCCAGGGCTGGTATTTAGAAGTGTAGGCACTCCTTCAAAAGATTTGGAAAAATATTTTAGATTTTGATGAATCGGCGAAATCACATCTTCTTCGGTAAGGGAAACTTTCTTTAAGTATTCCTGGTTAAAAATACTATCTACTGTTTCCATTTTCCCATTTTCCTTTTTATATACACCTAGAAATAGAAAGCTATTGTCATTTTTGAAGTATTGTTCAATGAAAAATCTTTTTTGAGAATTGCTTTTAAATTCTTGTTTGAGTGTAAGGGCTAGAATTTTTCCCTTATTGATTTCTGCGACAAGGTCAGTTACTACTTTGGAATTAATAATTCGCACAATATCTAAGTTGTTCTGATCAATTCTTTTCTGATTATCATCCTTAAAGAAATAAGTGGCGAGTGCAATCATAACTGAAACGGTAGTTGCAATCACGATTGATATAACCAACATCATTTTTAACTGAAGAGAATATTTTGCTTTTGATGTAGGCTTATCGGGTGTAGCCGTATCTGAGTTTACTTTTTCAGTAGAAGTGGAAGGTGTTTCTCTTAAATTCTCCATTTTGGCAAGAAAGCCAGTTTTTTGAGTTTTGGGTTTTGGATTTTTTTCAATGCTAGAATTAGAACTTAGTTCATCACCCTTTGTTTTCTCATCTACTAATTTTGGCTTTTGAACTTCTTTCGAAGTTTCATCAGAATTTGGTTCCAGATTGTTTTCGATTGATTTATGAATCTCTGTTATACTTGTGTTGATATCGAGTATAGGAATCGCGTCCATCGTAAAGTCAGGAGTATACTGAATTCGGTTTTTTTCTGGTTTATTTTCTTCCATAATACATTTTATAAATTCAAGGCGGTAAAATAGCAAATAATTCTATATTTGTCAATAAATTTTATATGTATCGAATAGAAAGTTTCAACTAGTATGTCCTAAAAAATGCATACCAGTAGATTTTTTAATCGAATTTTCTTGAAAAGAAGGTATTCTATAATTGTTGTTTAGAAAAAATAAGACCATTTCCGAGAAATGGAATGAAATAGATATGAAAACAAATCTGTTTATAATAGGAACAATCATTTTACTCGCTCAGTGTAGACCAAACCTAGATAAATCTGAGATACCATCCATTAGCTATCTACTTTATAAGCAAAATAAGAATACAAATACACTTAGTTTTGCCTATCCTAGTCAATCCTATTCCTTTTTAGTAAATGTTCCAATTGCAACACAAAGTCCAGTTGCATCCACTGTCTTTGATTCTTATTCTGTCAGTCCTGCTTTGCCTTTAGGCTTAATTTTTGATACAAAAACAGGTCAAATATCGGGAACTCCTACAACTGCAAGTCCTTCATCAAGTTATACTATAACGGCAACGAATTCACAAGGCTCTGCAACATTTACTATTAGCATCACCGTTACCAATTCACCTCCTACAGGACTTGCTTTTACCGGAAGTCCATTTTCTTGGACAGAAAATCAATCTATTACTGTTACTCCTGTTGTAGTTGGAGTTGTAACAAATTGTATCTCTACACCTAATTTACCTACGGGGCTAACAATCAGTAGCTCTTGTGTGATCTCTGGAATTCCTACCATTGTGCAGGGAATAACTACCTATACAATAACTGCTTCCAATATTTATGGAAGCATTTCTGTTGCTGTGGATATAGCGATATTAGCCTCTCCTATTAAGAGAATATTTGTAACGAATAGTGGATATACACCTAACGTCGCTTTTAATAATTTAGCTACGGCTGATAATATCTGCAATACTGATTCTGCAAAACCAGCAGGGTTGGGAACCTATGCGGCGATGATTGCAATTCCTCTGCTTCGAGTTGCTTGCACTCTTCCAAATTGCCCAGGAGGAAACGGAGAACATATAGGCTGGATTTTTCAAGCGAATAAAAATTATTACCAAGCAGATGGAATTACTTTGATTGGGACGACAGACGCAAATGGTCTAATGCCACCCACATTTGTAAACCCAGCAACTGGAAACGCAAAGTATTGGACGGGAATAAATGTAGATTGGACAACAGCAGTTGCGAATAATTGTGTCAATTGGACAAGTAATGCGGGTGGAATTTATGGAAATTGTGGTGGATCTGGTTCTGGTCCGAATACATCTCCTGGTAATTTATTAAATAGTTGGGGTGGCACTGTTGCCTGTAATGCACCACAACAACTTTTATGTATAGAACAGTAAATCACCAAATTTTAATGATTTGCCTTGGTTTATTTTAGTTTAATTAAAATCGAATTAGATTTTTCCATTTGGTGTAATAATAAACCGAATTGGATTTCCTTTTCTGTGATACAAATCCTCTAGGCATTCATTTACTTCTTCGAGTGGATGATGAGAAGTTATCGATGTGGATAAATCTAATTTGCCGCTGGAATAGAGTTCAATTAACTCAGGAATGGCTCTTGCATCGCAACCTAAGGAACCAGAGATTGAAATTTGCTTATTGATGACCATAAAAGGAAATCCAATTTTAAACGGATGTTTTCCAATTCCAGCCATAACCATTCTGCCCCCAGGGTTCATTGCTCGAATAGAGTCTTCAATATTAGAATAATAACCAGAGAAATCTAACATTAGATCGATACCTTTCGATACCTCTTGCAAAGCCTTTCCGGAATTTTTAACTTTCTTTAAATTGATTAATTCATCAGCTTTGTATTTGGAAGCATTCTCAAGAGCTCCCTCATCAATATCGAGAGCAATTACTTTGCTAGCACCTAACGCACGTGCCAGTGTCACCGCATGTATTCCAAGTCCTCCACAGCCATAAATAGCAACAGTGTCACCTGTTTGAATTTTTCCAACGTATTTAAGTGCGTGATAGGGAGTAGAGACAGCATCAGCTAGGATTGCTCCTTGATCGAATGGTATATTTTCTGGAAGTTTGGTTAAATGTCTCTCTTCAATATGAACATATTCTGCAAATGCTCCATCCATTTTTGCTCCAAGGACTTGAACATCGGGGCATAAGTTATGTCTGCCATTTATACATTGTTCACATTTCCCACAACCAAGACCAGAAGCAATTACAACCCGATCCCCTTTTTTAAATCTTTTTACACTCTCTCCGATTTCGCTTACAACTCCGGAGGCTTCATGTCCTAATATTGTAGGGTAGTGTTTGAGTCTTACTTGTTTGTGAATAGTCATGTGAATATCTGATCCACATACCCCACAGCATTTAATATCTACCTTTACTTGGTTTGGTTGTAACTCAGGCAAGGTAACATCTTCAATTTTTAAATGAGATGCGTTTGAATAAAGAACTCCTGCTTTCATTGAATACTCCTTGTATGAAAAAGATTTTCACCTATTGCCACAACTAGCGGCAATGGATTTTGACTGGAAACACAGATAAAAGAAGGGTAAACACCGATGCGCTTATGATTCAATTTCGAGTAAGCCTCATTTAATCCATGCCTTTTGATCCTACAAATTTTAATTAAACTACTTTCGGTTTTCATCGGTGGTAAATCTAAAATGTTTTATTCCCCTGCGTTAAAGCGAGGGTTGGCGATCTTTAGTTTTTCGTTTAACGATTCTTTTACTAGATTCCAAAGGTCTTTATCTTCATTTGCTACTTTTCTTTTGCGGATATATTCTGTTAGCTTCTCATTTAAAGACTTACATCTTTCCATTTTCGCGATATAGTTTGCATCATCTATGTCTTCATTTACGAATGAGATTGAATTTTCTCTTAAAAAATTAGAAATTCTACTAATTTCATTGTCTAGATAGATTTCTCCATATTTTAATTCGCGACCAATTACACCGAGCATATTCCAACTCACTAAGGTCTTATAGGAAAGCCCATCATTGTCTTTGATTGCTGGCATTACTTCTTTTATAAGTAAATCTTGAATTGCCTCTAAAAGTGCATTTGCATCCGGTCTATCCTGCATTTTCTATTAACCTCATTGCTTCAAATTCCATTTCACAAGTTCTTCTACCAATAGCCGCAAGTTCGATCCCTTTATCAGCTCCACTTAAATGTCTTTCTGCCTGTTGTGCAGAGCCGAGTGCCCAGCGGATATTTCCCATTATTTCCCAATAGGTTACTTTTTCTGGATCTAGTTTAATACCTGAATACTTTTCATAGAGAGAATAAAATTCATTTCGATCTGCAAAGCCACCGGCTTCTTTATTTAATTTTCCAAATCTCCAATCTCTCATACATAACCAAGCTACATCTTCGTGTCTATCTCCCCAATGTGCAAATTCCCAATCTACAATGCCTTCTAAGCCGTTAGGTGATACCATGAAGTTACCTGTTCTAAAATCACCATGAACTAAAACCTCATCATCTGTAGATACTGCATTTTTCTCAAGCCAGTTTAAGATTAATTCCATTGCTGGATGTGGCTCTTGTAGTTTTGGAATCTGAGCCCTCAGTTCTTCGATTGCTTCAAGCGCAATACTGTTAGGTAATTTTCCAGAATGCCTAGTTAAGCTTTTTCTTAAATCCTCATCTTTACAAAGATTGGGAGTAATTTTATGAATTTTTGCTAGGTTTTCTGCCAGTTCTTCTGTAATTTTTTTTCGAACTTTATTTAGAGAAGGATCTTTTACTACATAACGACCTGTTGCTTTACCTGAAATACGTTCCATGAAATAGAAAGGACTTCCAATCACATCTTCTTTTGTTTCAAGCCAATAAGGCTTCGGAGTTTTTACTCCATGACTAGAAGTAATTTCACAAACTTTAAATTCATCAATCCTAGAAAGACTTGCTAAAAGAGAAGCGCCTTTATCAGTTCGAAATACCAATCTATGCTCACCGCTAAACTCTCCATTGTTTATGTTTAAGTCGAGTAGGTAATTATCTTGGCATGCACCACCACTCAGAGGTATCATGTTTGTAACGTTTGCATTGCCTCTGAGTCTATCGGTTAAATAAGATTCTAATTTGCTTTTTAAGTCCTCTTTTGATATAGTCATATGCGTTTTAACCAATAGAGTAGTCTTCTATAGACTTCTTTTTCAACATCAGGATATAGAAACAAATCTGCATGATCATAGTCAATAGACTGACCATTTGCTTCACTTGCTTCAAACATACGGTTCGAAGAATCCATTTTAGAGCTAGAGCGAATTTTATCAAAGAAAGGAAAAATAGATTCTTCGGGACTGATGCTATCTAATTTCCCATAAATCAGAAAATATCCAAGTTGTAATTTTGTTTTATGAAATCTAGTAAGAAAATCATTTTTCAACTTTGGGATTCTATCAAAAAAAGTTTCCTTTTCTCGATTGTCCATATTTTGTAATTCGTTGTTAAAACGGATATAACGTTTGCAAAAATTATCTTTGCTTCCTTTCGGACAAATATCTTTTACAAAGGTCTCTTCATAATTCTTTTTTGTCGAATGTTCGGTAAAACTATTTGAATAGTTATAATCTATTCCTGTTCCAATAAAAAAGATTTTTGAAACACGCGCTTGGTTTTCTAAGCTACTAGGAATTGTCATATATTCTAAAACTGCCTGTCCACCGAGAGAAACTCCACCTAAATAAATTTCTCTTTCTCTTTGCTTCTCTGCAATCTGGTTTAGAATCGAATCAAACTCCAAAGCATGATTTCTAAAACTTGGAAATGTTTCTTTGGAGGAAATTAGATACACAGTATAGCCGTTTTTTAGAAAGAAAGGTATTAAACCTTTTTCTTTTTTATCTTCTGTTCTAAAAAGCACAGTGTCTTTTAAAAGAACTGGTTCATATAAAACGATTGCAGGCAATAACGTTTTTTCTTTCGGTGCGAACTCTTTTACTGTTAAAACAGGATGAAATTTGTGTTGCACAATTTGTGTTGGAACAGTTGCACAATAACTTAGAAAGAGTAAAACTCCTAAAAAGAAAAATGTTGATTTCTTTCCCGAGAATATTAATAGATTGAATAATGATTTTAACTGATTCATAAAATTCCTACTTTATAAGGTAAATTAATTTCTTTCATTGAGCCATTTGACAATAGGAGTGTTTATATCTTTATTTGAGTGAGTTCCCATTACCAAATCTACGTGACCATAATCTTCACTATGACCCTCTGCACGACTAGCGATTAACATTGTTTTGTCGTTACTACCAATATTGTCATACACATGTCGCACGATCATCGGTGTTCCAAGATGATCTCTTCTGCCTGCTATTAAAAATACTGGAATTTTTATATTCTTCAAATTAGATGTATAAGAAATACTTTCATCTAAGGAAAGAATCTCGCCTGTTTTCACTCCATTTGCAAATTGCTTAAAAACATTTGGACTTTCATTGTTTGTGCTGACGCTCTTTAAAGCATGTTCTACGGATGGTTCTGTGTTTTCTTTGTAGTAAAACAATCTTAGAAAAGGTTTTTCTGGAAGTGGGATTTTATAGTCTGATCCTAGATGTGCGATACTTGCAGAGGGGATAACGGGTATAAACCGCAGCAGAAAAGAAAGGCTATTTAAGGTCTTTACATTTTTGGTTGGATTGTAAAAGGAGAAGGGCGAACCTAAGGTGACTAAATTTGCGATTCTTTTTTCTTGAAAGGTTCCTATTTTTGTGTAAACAACCATTCCTCCCATACTATGACCAATCCAATTTACTTTCTCTGCACCTGTTTTTGCTAATACATAACTAATTGCTGCTTCCACATCTTTGGTCGCATAATCATCAAAACTAAAGTTGTAAGTTTTTTCTCCAAAAAATAAAGAAGGTGTTCCCGCATCTGTTCTACCTCTTAAATCAAGTAACCAAACATCATACCCTTCTGAGATCAGTCTATATACAATGGATTCTTCTTCTTTAATTTTAAAATAGTTTCTATTTCCAATTAAACCATGACAGATAATGACTGGAAATTTTTTCGCAGAGCTAAGCTTGCGTGGGCTATGATGCTCTAGTGTTAAATCCCAATTGTCAGAGGTTTTGGGATGGTGGATTTCTCCTTGGAGATCAATCCGAGCTGAGCATTGATAGAGAGAAGGGAACAAAATCAATAAGATTAAAAAGAGGATAATTTTTTTAAATGTCATTTTTTTTCCTTTACCGAGAGATTGGAATGATATAATTTCCTGTAAAGATAGAGTAAATTTTTTAAATAGCCTTTTATGAAATCAAATTTTATAATTTTATTTTTTTTATTATCTTTTTTTAACCTAATTTGGTCCGATTCTATTCAGGCTAAAAAAGGCTATCTCATAAATCCAAATGGAATTTTTCTTTATAAATCAAAACAGTTTAAAGACAAAAAAGGTATCATAAAACAGGGTGAGGAATTTCATATATCGGATGAATTAGAAGATAAAGACTGGATTGGAGTCGAAACCAAAACTCAAAATGGCTATATTCACAATAACGATCAGGATTATATAGTCTTCGATCGAGTTCTGAATAATGAATACTTAGTCTCAGATGAAAAGCAGAGGATTCTTTATGAAAAGCCATATCTTGAGGCTAATCCTATATCCAAAATAGATGGATTTAGTGTTCTTTCTGTTTTAGAAAAAGAATCTTCTAAGTCTCCATCTAAGAAAAAAAAAGAAAAACAGATTTGGTTTAAAGTCAAAATAAACAACAAAATAGGTTTTCTAGTTTCTAAAAACGAGCTTTATACTTCCAAAGAAAGTGCAATGGATGTTTCTCAGAAAAAGGAAATTGCAATCGATGGTTTTGCCCTTGTTATAGATCCAATTTATTTAAAGGAGCCAAATGGAGAAATTTTTACTCCCAAAGGAGCTTCAAAAAAAAATGAATTTGTCTTTGTTGTGAAAGAAAGAACAGATCGTAAGGAAAAATATTTTTTAGTCGAAATGAAAAATGCATCCTTCAAAAATAAAATGCAGGCAACCCCAATTGATTTTGATGAAGCTCCATTTCAAGCATGGATTTCAGAAACCAATGCTAAATATTTTACTCCAACAGAATTTAGTTACTATACGTTACAGAAATCTTCCTATAAAGGAGATATTCGATTATTAAAAAATATTTTTGCGGCAAACAAAGATTTACCGTTAAATTTTCAAAATGTATACTTTAATCCAATCTCTGATAACAAGACAGATTATTTTATAGTAACGCTATTTAAAGGTTATGAAAATTCTTCCGGTTACGGAGAATTTTATCCTGTTTCATTTGTTGTAAAAAAAGTAAAATCAGATTATAAAGTCTATAATGGAGATCTTATTAATTCTGGAAAATTTCAATTCAGTGATTTGGACAGAGATGGTATTCCTGAAGTATTTACCTCAATGGAAACAGTAACCTATTCTAGAACAGCTTTTTCAGCTCCTCGCTTTTATGCATACATTGATGAGGCTTACAGAGAAATACCTCTACCAGGAAATTTTCTTGACACATATAAAATAACTGAAAACTTCCTTTATACCCAAAAAGAAGACAATCCAAAAAGTAAAGTTCAAAAATACAAATATCAGAACGGCGAATTTATAAAAATAAAAAACTAGTGTGAGGTGTTTTATGAGAAAAATTGAAAATTATAGCAGGGTAAATTTTGCATTAATATTAATTCTTTTTATATTTATTTTAGAAAACTGCAAGAAAGAAGAAGCAATAGAAAAGTCGGGAAACGAATTAAATAAAACAGAAGCAAAACAGGCTAATCAGGATTATGCGATTATCTTAAATCAAAATGGAATCCCATTTTATCAGACTGCACTCGATCTAAAAAGTAAATTTGATAGTATCCCTTTTGGGGGAAGAATCATATTAACCAATGAAAATATCAACTCTGATTCTCAAGAGGCAGGGAATTGGTTTAGTGCAATTTATCAGGGAAAAAAAGGATTTGTTTTTTCAGATAATGCCTATTCGGGAAAAGAGTGGATTCAAATGAGCGAAACAAAGGTAAACAACGAAAAGACAAAACAAGATGAGGCGGCTTTTTCTGTTGTTCAATCTATGAATACAGTAATGTATGACTTACCTTCTATAGAATCAAAAAAAATAGGAGAGATTCCTCAGTTTAGTTTAATCTCTATTCTCTCGAGTGGATATTATTTTGATTCCTTTTTTATAGATAATATAGATTTAGAAATGGGTCAAGAGAGATTATGGTATGAAGTTTCGTATAACGGTAAAAATGGTTATATTTTAAATAGTATTAATTATCCAGTTGAAAAATCTGTAGCAGAGGAGCAATTAAGAGATAAAATTCTATCGGAGAGAGGTTATTTTGCTCTCACAACAAAAGAACCAACTTTATACAATATAGATACAAAAGAACTTTTTGGAAAAGACTTTAAAGTTAAACTCCTAAAAGAGAATATTTTTTTTGACACAACCGAATCTAGACTCATAAATGGAGAACAAGTTTATTTGATTTATTTTTCTGATAAAATGAGTCTATCTCCTAGAAAAAAGCCAAAGAATCCAGCAGAGGATAACACTCCATATGCCGCATATATTTCTGCAAAAGATGGAAACTATTATTCGGAGGAAAAATTTTCTGAGTATACGATTGAAAATACGAAATACAAAGGAGACATTGCTGCTTTGAATCTTTTTAAATCAGAATTTGTAAAACGGGGAATTTATTTAAATTATCTGGATTTTACAGTAAAAAAAATCTCAGGAGAAGGTTATCCAAAAGATACTTATTATATTGCAACTGCAAAGGTAGGAAATAGCGGTAGCGACTTTAATGCAAGCCAAGCTAGAAGTGTTATTTTGAAACAATCTGATGGAGTCTATGAAGCTGTATCGGGAAGTATTTATACTAGTAAGCCAATGCAATTTAAAGACTTAGATGGTGATGGTGTTATGGAAATCATAGCAAAGACTCCAAATCGGGGAGGCGATGATACTACAATCTTTGGATTAAAAGATGGTAAATATGTTTCTGTTAACAGTGTTTTATCTCAAATGGGTGTAAATGTAATCGATATAAAAGGAGATAAAATTCGTGGGTCAAAATGGAATACATCTACGGATGAAAAGCAAAATAAAAATGAAATCCTATTATTCAAATATGATAAAGGGAATTTAGTAGAAATAAAAAACAATAAATAGAGCGATAGTTGAATCGAAGAAATAGGAAATGGAAGATTTTACGAGTGTTAATAAAAAAACATTCATTAGTAGAAAAATAAAATTTCTTCTTCGAAAAATGAACGTGACAAAAAGGATAAGGTAACTTAAATCAAGCTTATGAACATGAACTTTCTAAATAAAAAAACCAAAATAGTTTGCACTATAGGTCCAGCTTCTTCCAGCGAAAAAATGATTTCTGAATTAATAGATGCAGGAATGGATGTTGCGAGAATGAATTTTTCTCATTCGGATCACGCAAGTCACAAAAAAGTTTTTGATACAATTCGGCTCTGTGAACAACGTTCTGGGAGACCAATCGGAATTCTTGCCGATCTACAAGGACCAAAAATTCGCACAGGTAAAATGAAAGATGGACCATTTGATGTTCATCCAGGTGATAAAATTTATATTAATACAAAATCCGATTTTTTGGGAACTAGAGAAGAAATTAGCACTACTTATAAAAATTTAATCACTGATATTGAAGTAGGTCATAAAGTTTTAATTGATGATGGAAAAATTTTATTAAATGTAATTGCCAAAGAAATGGATAGAGCTCTCCTAGAAGTGATTGTAGGTGGGACTATCAAAGATAATAAAGGAATTAACCTTCCTGGAACACCTGTAACTGCTCCAGCGTTATCCGAAAAAGATGTAGAAGATTTAAAATTTGCGCTTTCTTTAGGAGTAGATTATGTAGCGCTTAGCTTCGTTAGAAGAGCCTCTGATTTAGAAATTGCAAGACAGTATATGCATGGGACTTTTACAGGACTCATTGCTAAGATCGAAAGACCTGAAGCAATTAAAAACATTGATGAAATCATTGAAACAGCTGACGGAATCATGATAGCAAGAGGTGATATGGGAGTCGAATTAGATACAGAAAGAGTTCCAATCATTCAAAAGGAACTAATTCGTAAAATGAATTTAGTAGGCAAACCAGTAATCACTGCAACCCAAATGTTAGAATCTATGATTGATAATCCGAGACCAACGAGAGCAGAAGCGAGCGACGTGGCTAACGCGGTGTTAGATGGAACGGATGCTGTGATGTTATCTGCAGAATCAGCCAGTGGTAAATATCCATTAGAGTCAGTTACTATCATGAGTAAAATCATTCATGAAGCAGAGACAATTTTCATGAACTTAGGTGTGCAAAGAAGAGCAAATAGGCCTACTGATGTAACAGAAAGAGTCGCACTCGGAACTGCCGCAGAACAGATTTCTGATTCGATAGGCGCCAAAGCAATTGTGAACTTTACTAGAAGTGGTCTTTCCGCAAGAATTGCTTCTCAGTTTAGACCCAAGGTTCCAATATTTTCTTTTACTCCCTTTTTAATGACTGCAAGGAAGATGAATCTATTAAGAGGAGTCTATCCTTCGATTATTCCAATTATGGATAAATTTCCTGATATGATCAATTATATGCATCAAAAGTTATCTTCTGATGGATTGGTTTCGAAAGGAGATAGGGCGGTTATTCTTTCCGGAACACCAGGTGGAGAGGCAAACACGGTAGATTTTGTACAAATCTATCATTTTAAATAGGAATGTTATGAAATTTTTTTTAATAGGTTTAGTTTTACTTCTTGCAGGATTTTCATTAACTGCTCAAGAAAAAAACACACAGAAACCAAACAAGTTAGAATCGGAAAAAGAAAAAGGAAAGGAAAAACAAGAAAAGAAAGAAACAGATAATACTAAATCTGAATTCGATTCTAAATCAGCAAATAGTGTTCCCTTTATTGGAGCCAATGTTGGCTCCGTTTGGACTGTAGATGAGGTTAAAAATACTCTCATCTATAGCCCCGATTCAATGATGAAAAAAAGTAAATATAAACGTTTTATATTTGATTTAAAGGAATTCAGAAAACTAGGGGGCAATACTAAACCAGAAGCAGATTTTACTATCTATTACAACGTATTACAAACAGATATTGAGAATAGCAAACCTGAAAATCCAAATATGCAATCACCTATCGATGGTTTTACTTTTATTATCAATAAGTGTAAAATTGAAAAAGTAGAGGTTAATACTCCTTAACCTTTCTCTTTTATAATTGTGCCTGCATGATCTGGTTCAATCGGATGGATTGTGTAGGCTATATTATTTGAGTTTTTCTTTGAAAGTTCATCTTGAAACTTTGCTAAAAATTTCTTAGCATGTTTTTTTTCTATATAAATTAATACGCTCGGACCACTGCCAGACAATGAATAAGCAGCACCTAATTTTTTGCATAGTTCTGCAACATTTACTAGTAGGGGAATAGAATTTATACGATACGGTGTATGAACCTTATCCTCAACAGCTCTTTCCAGTAACATAAAATCCTTTTTTTGAAAGAATTGCATCCAAGAAGCCATTCGACTCATATTGAATATAACGTCTTTTACAGGATATTGATCTGGTAATTTTTTTCTAGAATCATTTGTAGAAACCTCGATTTGAGGAATAAAAAGAAATAGTGATATTGAACTAGGAAATTTTTCTTTAAAAGAAATTAGCTTTCCCTCATGAAAATAGGAAAAAACAAAACCACCAATCATCGCAGGAGTTGTATTGTCAGGGTGTCCCTCTAAGAGAGCTAATTCATAAAGAATTTTATCTAGATTAGGAACTGGAAATTTTTTAGAAAAATGTTTTTTGTGTAAATAATGACCTAATGTAAAACCTGCAGTGAGTGCACTCGCACTTGATCCAAGTCCACCTTTGAAAGGTAAATTTAAATCCATTTTAACGTTATACGCTATTAACTTTTGTTTATGCAAGAAAAGATCAAAATATTTTTTATAACCCTCTAATAATAAATCTTCTTTATCTGAAAAAGGGAGGGGTGTATTGTCGATTCTCAGTGTAGTAAAATTTGAATTGGGATCTATGGTAAAATAAAACTCATTGTAAATTTTAAGTGCCATTCCGAGTAAATCAAATCCAGGTCCTAAATTGGCAGATGTTCCAGGAACTCGTATATATATTTTATGATTCATGTTGTTTTTATCCAGTCTTGTATCTTATCGATACAGAGATTGTAGACAGATTCTAGTTTATCTTTTTCCTCAGAACTAAAGCGGCTTAATACATAGTCTGCTACTTCTCTTCCATCTTTAGGTTTTCCAACTCCGACTCTCAATCGATGAAAATCAGCAGATCCTATTTTCGCAATGATATCTCTTAAACCGTTATGTCCTGCATGACCGCCTCCAATTTTCATTTTACATTTTGCAAATTCAAAATCAATTTCATCATGCACAACTAGTAATTCAGAAGGATTAATGCCGTTTTTTCGCATAAATAAAGAAACACCATTGCCTGAAAGATTCATAAATTCAAACGGTTTAATCAGTATAATTTTTTTATCGAATAAAAACAAATCCGTGCTGGGGCATTTTTTGTCTGAATTAAATGAAATTCCATGTTTATCAGATAGCTTATCTAGCACAGCAAAGCCAATACTATGGCGCGTGCCGTTGTATTTGTCTCCCGGATTTCCAAGTCCGGCTATTAATAATTTGCCGCTCATTTTAGTATTAGATTTAACATTTTCTCGGTTGCAAGGATAGCAGCAGAGATTTGATCTGAATCTAAACCAATGGTTCTAAACGAATTGGTCTGTGAGTTATGAACGTTGCCTGACCATGTAATAATTGTTTCCACAAGTGCAGATGTTTTACCGCCGGGAGGAATTCTAACTTGGTAATCTAATAATTCTGGAAGTGTAAAATTATTTTCCTTAGCAATTTTTCTAAGGGCATCCATAAAAGCATCATAACCTCCATCTCCTTTTCCTTCTGCGTAGGATTCTTTAGCTTTATACTTTATGGAAAGCTTTGCTGTTGGGGAAATGCCCTTACCAGATAAAACCTCGCAACGAAGAATTTGGAAATTGGTATTTAAATCTTCTCCGGAAAGATTTGCAATCAGAAACGGTAGGTCTTCTGTAGATACAATAATTCCTTGATCGCCCATCTCAATGACTTTATCTAATATTTTCTTTTCGAGGTCACTTGATAGAACTAGTCCTAATTGTTTTAAGTTTTCTGAGATACTTGCTTTTCCTGCAAGTTTTCCAAGTGCATAGCTTCTCTTTCTTCCAAAGCGTTCTGGCAAAATAGCATTTGCGTATAAATTTCCTTTCTTGTCTCCATCCGCATGCACTCCCGCAGTTTGTGTAAAAACATCTTGTCCTACGATTGGTCTATTATCAGAAATTCTTTTTCCGCTAAATACTTCAACTAAGCGGCTAAGCGCTGTTATCTCTGATTCGACAATATTAGTTCTAAACGCTGTTTTATCATGAATTGCAGTAATCACTGCTTCGAGTGGTGAATTTCCTGCTCTTTCTCCTAGGCCGTTAACTGATACATGTAGACCGGAAACACCTGCATTCACTGCAGCCAAACAGTTGGCTACTGCTAGATCGTAGTCATTGTGCCCATGAAATTCAATTGGTTTGTTTTTTACAATTTCTCTCATGAAGCGAATTGCTTTTGTTGTTTCGTCCGGAGATAGAACACCCAATGTATCTGGTAAAAATAATCTTTTAATGGGAAAATCTGAAATTGCTTTTGCCATTTTGGCAACATAGTCTGGTGAATTTAAATATCCATTTGACCAGTCTTCCATATAAACATTAACAGTGATTCCTTTCGAGAGAGCATAGTCGATAGTCGCCTTAATATCATCTAAGTGAGCTTCTGCCGTTTTTTTTAATTGGTGTATTAGGTGTTTTTCAGAACCTTTTGTTAATAGATTTAAAGTTTTTGCACCAGATTCTAAGATCCAATCAACACTTGCATTTTTATCTACAAAGCCAAGGATTTCAATCTGGTTGGTCATATTTTCCTTTTCTGCCCAATTCATAATATGTCTAACGGTCTCTTTTTCACCTCTAGAGACACGAGCAGAAGCAACTTCTACTCTATCTACCTTTGTGTTTAGAAGCAAAAATTTAGCTATATTCAGTTTTTCTTGGCTGGAAAAAACAACACCCTGTGTTTGTTCCCCATCTCTTAATGTTACATCTAATATTTCTAATTTTGTATTACTCATCTGATATATTTTTTTAAATCCTGTTTATCGAGACCCATGATTTCAATTTTTGTTACACCTGGATTTGGTGTTATGAACTGCTCCGTATTTACAAGTCGAAGATAATCATAATTACGAATTGTCTCTAAGGTCAGTTCTTTTAGTTTTCCTTCTCCTATTCCATGCACAACTTGAACGAGTGTTTCTCCTCGCATAAAAGCATCTTGAAGCTCGCGTTCCAATTTTTGTTTTGCCTCTTCATAGCGCATTTTTCGAATGTAAATCTCGATCATTTCTTTAAAACCAGTGTTTAATATCAATAATTTACAATGTATGCTAGGAAAAAAGAAGTTTTTATCGATAGGATTTTTAGATTCAACGAATTTGAAGGGAATATATTTATAAGCTACAAGCTAAAAAGATTTTCTATCCCATCTAGGCTCTAGTAGTTTAGAACCTAGTAAATCTTAAGTGAACATGAATTCGAAATAAGAAGATGTTTCATTTTGTAACCCCCGAATTCCACCCGATGCCATTCGCATCCAATACCGCCGGGGAGATTATCAGGGGTCTTTAGAGCTACAGATTCCCGATATCGCTTGGCAGTTGCGGCGATAGCTGGTGGAATTTCAGGAATGACGGTCTGAACAATTTATCAAATCCTTCTGCCGAACACACGTTAAGTTAGAATTGAGAGGTTATAACCAAAATGAAAGGGCAGGAAAAAAATTTCTCCCAAAGACTTTGTTTCAATAGTATTTGAAATACCGATTTTTGAAAAAAAGTTTGATAAAACTTAGAAAGATTTAAACCAACCGGAATTTTTTAATTTTGAAAATGGGTCTTTCTTTTCATGTCTGGAATCAGTGGATATTTTTTAAAAATAGAACGGAAAATCTGAATTTTGACTTGGTATTGGATTGAATCTTTTAAAATAAAATTTAGGTTATCCCTATAGAAATTGTCTTTTTAGAGCATTTTTTTTCTATGATAAGAAGGAAGGGGAGTAGATTTATGAATGAAAATTCGATTTTAGAATATTTCCAAGCTGAAAAAATGGAAAGTTTATTGTTTATGATTCTTGGAGGAATAGGGATATTAGCTGCAATCTTTGTTTTTATTTATTCGATTCAATATAAAAATATAATCTATCCATTCATAGTGATTGGGCTGATCCAAATCATTGTGGGTGGATCTGTTTTTTTTAGAACAGATAAACAGGTTGAGTCTCTGTTAATCCAGTTAAGCCAAAATAAAATCGAGTTTAAAAAGTCCGAAACAAACAGAATGCAAATCGTAATTAAAAACTTTGAATACTATAAGGCTCTAGAGATTTTTTTGATTTTTTTAGGTATAGTATTGTCTTATCTTTATCCAGCAAGAGTCGGGATTTATTCCATTGCAATTGGTTTGATCTTGGAATCATCTCTAATGTTAGTTCTGGATTTATTCGCCGAAAAGAGAGCAATAGACTATCTTCAATGGATTCAAAATTTAAATTAGGTTTGATTCAGTTTTAAAAATGAATTTAGAAAGAAAATATTTAGCTTTTAACTCGATTGTAAGTTCGACACAAAATATACTTTATATTTACAATGCCGAAAAGAAAGAGATTGAATTTTTAAATCCAATGGCAGCAGTCCAAGTAGATATTATAAAGAAAGAAGAGAGTAAAATATCGATAGAGAACTTTATAGAAAAAATCCATCCACAAGACAGACTTAAATATTTAAGTCAAATTGATGGAGTTCTCTCTGGGCGCGAAAAGAAAGAAAAACCAATCGAATACAGGTTACTAAGAAAAAATGGAGATGTTTTTTGGATTAGCGACACTTTAATTCTATTAAAGATCGAGGATGCTGAATCTAAAGAGATAGTTGGATTTGCGTCTAATATTACAAACGTTAGACGTAAAGAAGAAAAATATCAGAATGAAGAAATTCGTTTAAGAGCCATTCTTGAAAATGCAAGAGAGCAATATTATTTTATAGGGGTGGATTATAAAGTTCAATCTTTAAATAAAAATGCAAAGGACTTTTTAATTAAATTATATAATCGAAATATATTTGAGGGTTATTCAATTTTAGAATTTCTCCCATTGGAGAATCCGAATACTTTTACAGAAAAATTTAATTATGCTTTAAATGGAACTGCAATTCAATATGAAACACAAATCAAAGATGAGAAAGGAGAAACAAACTGGTTTCAATTCAGCTATGTTCCTGTCCGAAATAAAACAAATCAAATCACAAATATTTGCTTTATCATCGTAGATATTACCGAGATCAGAAAAGCGACAAAGAATCTAATGGATTTAAATCAAGAATTGGAGGATAGAGTAAAAGAAAGAACCCGAGAACTTTTGGAGGAAGTAGCTCAAAGAAGAATCACAGAAAGCCTACTGCAAAAATCACTGATAAAAGAAAAAGAACTGAACGAATTGAAATCAAAATTTATCGCAATGGTATCTCATCAATTTAAAACACCGATGACAACGATTTCAATGTCTACACAAATGTTAGAAAATTATTTTGAAAAACAAAGTGAAGTAAAGAGAAGAAGACATTATAGTAAAATTAAAGAAGCAACCCAATCCTTAAACCGATTGATCGAAGGAATTCTAAGTGTAAGTCGTTCCGAATCCTCATCTATGCCCTTTGATCCGAGTAAGGTTGATGTCCCAACTTTTTTACATGAGCTGATAGGAAACTTTCAATCCAATCATCCTGATTATAGATTTGAAATCCGATTCGAAAAAAAGAATAAAACAGAGTATAATATAGATTCAAATATTATTTCTCATATTCTTGAAAATTTATTAACAAATGCAGTCAAATACTCCCCCGTGAATACTACAATCTATATCACTGCAGTCTTAGAGGAGAAAAGCCTACTTTTTATTGTAAAAGACAATGGTCTAGGTATTCCAAAAGAAGATCAAGATAGAATCTTTGAAACATTTTATCGAGGCAAAAATGTAGCAAATATATCAGGAACAGGACTTGGTCTAAACATTGTTAAGAACTTAGTAGAATTACATTTAGGAAAAATAAATTTTAAGAGCAGTGAATCAGAGGGAACTGAATTTTTAATTTGGATTCCTGATATAGTGGAGAATGTAGATGGAAACAATTTTAATCATTGAAGATGATGACTTGATTCGTGAAAATATGGTAGAATTATTTATAAACGAAGGCTATCATACCATAGCTGCGTCTAACGGTAGGCTAGGATTAGAAGAAGCAAAAAATAAAATACTAGACTTAATTATTTCTGATATCATGATGCCAGAAATGGATGGAATAGAAGTTTATAAAAATATCCGATCAGAGCCTATCTTATCTGCGATTCCATTTTTATTTGTCTCAGCCTTATCCGAAATAAGCAATGTTCGGTCTGGAATGGTTTTAGGAGTTGATGATTATATAACAAAACCATTTTTAAATTCAGAGCTAATAACCGTTGTTAAAAATAGAATCGAAAAAAGTAGAAATCTTAGGAAGTCATTAGAAGATTTAAAATCAAATCTAATTCGGTCTGTTCCGCATGAATTTTTAACTCCACTCAATGCAGTTATCGGTTTTTCGCAATTACTAATGGATGGTTGCGGGGAATTACACAAAGATGAAATATATGAATACAGTCATTATATTTTTTCTGCGGGACAAAGACTATTACGCATAACGCGCAACTATATATTGTTTACTGATTTAACAATGAATGAAAAAGAATATAAAACAAGAGCAAGTCTAGAAAATGAAATCTATGAGAATATTGAATATTTTTTATCTGAATATTTGTATTAAATCGCAAACAATGAAAACAGAAGACAAGACCTAAATCTTAAGTTAGAACCAGCTAATTTAAGAATTTCAGATAAAAATCTTAGAAAGATTTTGGAAGAACTTTTGGACAATGCAATCAAATTCTCTAAAAAGAATATAAATATAACAGGACAATATGTAAATGGGGAATATGAGATAATGATCCAAGATGATGGGGATGGGATTTCCATGACGAATCTACAAAATATTGAAGCTTTTATGCAATTTGATAGAAAAATGTTGGAACAACAAGGATTAGGTTTAGGATTGGCTATTGTAAAGAAATTATCTTCTATTTCAAAATGTAGATTTCATATTGAAAGTGTAGTAGGTCAGGGAACTAAAGCATTTTTATATATTCCGCTAGCCAAAAATGAACAGGGTTAGACATGATCTAATGTAAAGATCTATAAAAAATTTCATTGACTTTCTTAGTAATCATAGGATACTACCTAAGTTGATCGATAGTTTCTCTTATGCAAAAACGTCTAAGCCAAAAGTCCTAATATGAAATGAATCACTGATTACAGCTAAGTTTGGACAGATGAACGATAAAATTAAAATTCCAAGATATCCGGTTCTCATTGTAGAAGATAAAAAAGAGAATCAAGTATTAATTCAAAGTATTTGTAATCAGATTGGGATACAAACTGAGATTGCTGGAAATGGACATATTGCACTCAATTTAGTTAAGGAGAATAAATTCTCCATTTTTATTGTAGATTTAATGCTACCAGTCCTAGATGGTAAATCTTTTATCGAAGAGCTAAAAATAATTGAGCCGAATGCAGTTGTCATTATTCAATCAGCTCTTGATTCTTCCGAAACAATCATTGAGGTTATGAGGCTTGGTGTATTTGATTATGTAATTAAACCAATTGATATAGATAACTTCCGTCATACATTATCAAAAGCCCTCGAATTTAAACATTTAAAAGATCTAGAAGCCGAACTCATCTTAAATGAGAGTATAAAATTACGCGGTCAATTAGAATGGCTCAATTATAAAGAAACATTGCGACTAACGGGTAAAGATTCTTATCAGAAGAATTCTATTTTTAATTTAACAACATCTCTATCTCAAGGTGGAGGAGTTGGAGTCACAATATCCCTTCTTGATATGCTAAAAATGGATATGGAAGAGCAAGGAGATAGATACATTGTTAATAAAGAAATTCTAGATACACTATTTGAAAACAATGAATACAGCAGAAGAGTCATTCAAGGTTTAGGTTCTGTTGTTGATTTAATGGAGCAACCCTTTCAGTTTAGCCTTTCTTCCGCGAGTAGTTTCATAAAAGAATTTCCCAGTTTTTTTAAGCATATAATTCCATATATGCAAAATAAAAATATAACGGTTGCTTATCCGTCCGTTCAATCAACAGTGCAAATCGAAATTGATATAGAAAAAATTAAACTAGTTTTAGAAGAACTCTTGATTAACGCGTATAAATACTCTGTCAGCTCAAGTAGGATAGATATTTTTGCTCATATAACAGGAACATATTTTTGTATTACATTCAAAAATGAAATTGACGAAAATTCTTATGGTGGAATTCCACCTGAGAAGGAAAAACTAGTATTAGAGCCATTTTTTAGAATTCATCCGCCAGTAGAAGATATACTAGCAGTTGAAAAATTTAGTCTAGGACTCGGACTTACTGTAGTAGATTTTATAATCAATAAACATAACGGTATGTTTTTTATACACAATGCTGTTGACCATACTGGAAAAAAAAGAACAAACTGCGTACTTGCAGAAGTATTTTTACCTATTAAATTAGAAAGGAGTTAAGCTTGTCCAAGAGAATTTTAATAATAGATGACTCTGCTGTGTTTCGAAAAGTTGTTTCGATGAATTTAAAGCATGCAGGGTATGAAGTAATAGAAGCAGTAGATGGATTGGATGCTTTTAATAAATTACCGACGATTAAACCAAACCTAATCGTATGCGATGTCAATATGCCAAATATGGACGGGCTAACCTTTGTGACGAAAGTGAGAGCGGATGAAAATAATCGATTTATTCCAATCATTATGCTTACAACTGAATCCCAAGAAGAGAAAAAGAAAAAAGGAATGGAAGTTGGAGCGAAAGCATGGTTAGTTAAACCATTTGCACCAGAACAACTTTTATCCGCTATATCTAAATTAATTGCATAAATATGAGTGTAGAAATTGAAATTACCAATCATAGTAACCATTGTAAAGTTACGTTAGTTGGTAAATGCACGATATACAATACAATAAAATTAAAGGATACACTTCTATCAGTAATCCAATCAAATGAAAATATTCTAATAGATCTTGCGAAAGTAAATGATTTTGATACAGCGGGAATGCAGTTGTTTATCTCTGCTAAGAACACAGCAAAAAAATACAATAAGAAGATCAAATTTGTTTCTCATCCTGATTGTGTGTTAGCTATCATGGATTTGTACGGCTTAGTCGGTTTTTTCGGGGATAAAATTGTTTTAAGTCAAGATGGAAGAAAAAAGTTTCCATTTAAATACGGGACAAAGAAAAGGAACGCATAGCCTATGAATGCAAATCTTGATGAAGTTAAGGAATTATTCATTTCTGAGTCTAGTGAGATTCTTCAAAAAATGGAGAGTATTCTTCTTTTTTTGGAAATGAATCCTGTTACAGATGATAAGATTCATGAATTATTTAGATCGATTCATACGATTAAAGGCTCTGCAGGTATTTTCGGATATGAAGAGACCGTTAGCTTTACCCATGTTGTTGAAAACTTATTGGATAAAGTAAGAGAAAAAGAAATACAACTCGAAAAACCTCTTATCTCCCTTTTACTTGATTGCCGAGATCATATTTCAGATTTAATTGAGTATGCGGCTAACGGTCGATCATTAGAAGAGCAAATGCGGTCAGTTCAAAATGATCTACTGGTAAAATTAAACTCTTATTTATCTAATTTTAAAACTACTACAAAAGAGAAAGATACTCCTGCAAAGGAAAGTGTCACTCCAATACCTCTTTCCAATCCGAATGCAAATTGGCATATCTCTCTTCGGTTTAAACAAAACACATTTCGAGATGGTTTAGAGCCATTTTCAGTTTTAAAATATTTAAACAAAGATGGTGAGATTTTAAACCTAGTTACACTAACAAACCTGATTCCAGATTTGGAAAATCTACAAGCAGAAGATTGTTATACAGGCTTTGAGATAGAATATAAATCTGATAAAGACATGAGTTTTATTCTGCAAGCATTTGAATTTGTTGAGTATGACTGTGCAATTAGTATCTTGCCTCCTGATAGAACTTGCCAAGATATTTATAATTTTTTAATTGATCCGAATTATAAGACCAAAAGGCTATTAAGAATTTTATTGGAAATGGGTGCAATGACTAGAGATGAGTTGCACCAAATGAATCAATGGAAACGTAATAAAACATCTAATACAACTCTGAACGAATCCTTACCAACTGTTGAGGATGAGAGTCGAGAAATACAACAAATTGAAAATATAGAAACTTATGTTGAGAATAAACAAGTTAAGCAGACCAAAGAAAGCAATCGAGAAAATAAAATCATTCGGATTGATTCCAGTAAGTTAGATCATTTAATTAATTTAGTAGGCGAGCTTGTTATCGGTGGTGCAAATATTAATCAGCTTTCTCAAAAAAGAGGAGACCCAGAATTGTCTGAATCTGCTTATTTCATGAATCACTTAATTGGGGAAATCAGAGAGACTGCATTAAAAATAAGAATGGTTCAGATTGGGGAAACTTTTAATCGTTTTCAGAGAACCGTTCGAGAGATTGGGCATGAGTTAGGAAAGGAAATTCAATTAACTATTTCAGGTGGGGAAACCGAATTAGACAAAACAGTCGTCGAAAAAATCAATGATCCATTGGTGCACCTAATTCGAAATGCAATCGATCATGGAATTGAACCCAAGGAAGAAAGGGTAGCAAAAGGAAAACCAGCTGTTGGACAATTAACCTTAAATGCATTTCATGAAACGGGAAGTATTGTTATTGAAGTAAAAGATGATGGAAAAGGTTTAAACCGAGAAAAAATCTTAAACAAAGCACAAGAGAAAGGACTTGTTTCTGGGGATAAGCAACTTTCTGATTCAGAAATTTTTAGGCTCATCTTTAAAGCAGGTTTTTCGACAGCGGATAAAATAACCAATATATCAGGTCGGGGAGTTGGCTTGGATGTTGTCGAAAAAAATATAGATGCGTTAAGAGGAAGTGTTCAAGTCTTTTCAGAACAAGACAAAGGAACTACATTTAAGGTTAGATTTCCACTAACGCTTGCTATCATTGACGGATTCCTATTCAGAGTTGGAAAATCTTTCTATGTAGTTCCATTGGATTTAGTAGTGGAATGCCTTGAATATAAAGAAGAGGAATCTGTTGATGGTAGCAAGGATTATATAAACTTACGTGGTGAAGTTTTACCATTTATTCGATTAAGTGAATTCTTTCAGACCGAAGAGGAATCAAATACGCGAAAAAATATCTTAGTGATTCAATATGCGGGAAAACATGCTGGCTTATTGATCGGTACTTTACATGGGGAAATCCAAACAGTCATTAAACCACTTGGCAAAGTTTTTGAGAAATTAAAAGGTATTAGTGGATCAACCATTTTAGGAAGCGGTGAAGTTGGCTTGATCATAGATATACCGTCTCTTTTTAAAAAGGTAGAAGAAATAGAGCGAAAATTTGTTTCCGGTCGAAATTAAAATGTTTTAATAATAATTTTTGGGGAGAATTCAATGTTGATTAGAAATATATCCATTCAGGCGAAATTAGTTTTACTATATTTCTTGGCTTTCTTTTGTTCCGGTCTTCTAATTTCTTTTTTTGGAATTGGCATTTCTGATTTTGAAAGTAAGATAAATACTTTTATAAACAATCAAAATAAAACAAATATTGAATTTAAGGATCTGCAAATAGAAGTAAATGAATCAACCTTTCTATTAAGCGAAATGATTCTTTCTCAGAGCCCAGAAAAAGCAAAATCAATTGCACAAAATTTAGAATTAAAAAATGATTTGGTGATTACCAAATTAGAAACACTTCAAAAACAGGTTCAGGATCCTTCTATAAAAGAGGAATTGTTAAATTTAAAAAATAATTTTGATTTATACCACAAAGCTGCAAATGAAGTGAAGAGCTTAGCAATGGAATCTAAGTTTATCGAAGCTGAAAGTCTTTACCAAAAGAATATAAATAGCCTTTTGATAAAGGTGAAGACAAATGAAAAAGAATTAAATCAATTATTTGAAAAATCATTCAAAGAAAATTCAGAAAATACGATGACTGGATTCTTGCATCAAAAATCAGACCTTACAACCAAATCAGTTCTATTTGTTTCTGTAATCCTGCTTTTAATGGGTTTTATCTTATTCGGTGTTGTTTTTACTATTAAATCTGCTCACAATAGTTTTAAAAGAATTCATTCAGGAGATTTCAAAGAACAATTAAATGAAATTGGAAAGGATGAAATCGCCCAGATATCTAAAACATTTAATACTTTTTATTCAAGCTATAGTGCAATCAATCGATCTCAGGCTGTAATCGAATTTTCAATTGATGGGACAGTCCTTTCGGCTAACGATAATTTTTTAACTGCTATGGGATACACTTTAAATGAAATTAAAGGACAACATCATAGGATGTTTGTGGATTCAGCTTTTTCCCTATCGGAAGGTTATAGTCAATTTTGGGCATCATTAGCCAGAGGAGAATTTCAATCTGGAGAATTTAAAAGAATCGGAAAAGGTGGTAAGGAAGTATGGCTACAAGCATCTTATAATCCGATTTTTGATTCGAAAGGCAGACCTTTTAAGGTCGTAAAGTTTGCATCTGTTGTCACTGAGCAAAAGAGAAAAAATCTAGAGTATGAAGGACAGATTGCGGCTATCGCTAAATCACAAGCTGTTATCGAGTTTACTATGGATGGACTGATTGTTTCTGCCAATGATAATTTTTTAAACTCAATGGGATATACGCTAAGTGAAATTAAAGGACAACATCATAGAATGTTTGTGGATAAAAACTTTTCTTTGTCAGAGGATTATCGACAGTTTTGGCTGGCATTAGGGAAAGGGGAGTATCAATCAGGAGAATTTAAACGGATTGGAAAAGGTGGTAAAGAGGTATGGCTACAAGCATCTTATACGCCGATATTAGATCTGAGCGGGAAACCAATTAAGGTAATCAAGTTTGCATCTCTAATCACAGAACAAAAACAAAAGAATTTAGAATATGAAGGACAGATTGCGGCTATCGGTAAATCACAAGCGGTTATTGAATTTACTATGGATGGGCTGATTGTTTCCGCCAATGATAATTTCTTAAACTCAATGGGATATACGCTAAGCGAAATCAAAGGACAGCATCATAGAATGTTTGTGGATTCAGCGTATGCAAATAGTGAAGAGTATAGACAGTTTTGGAATTCACTCACTAGAGGTGAATACCAAAATGGAGAATTTAAACGAATTGGAAAAAATGGTAAAGAAGTTTGGTTGCAAGCCACCTATAATCCAATTTTAGATTTAAGTGGAAGACCTTTTAAAGTTGTAAAATTTGCTTTAGAGGTGACTAAACAGAAATTAAAAAATGTTGAATATGAAGGACAAATCAGAGCTATCGATAAGTCTCAAGCACTCATCGAATTCAGAATGGATGGAACAATTTTAACTGCTAATGATAATTTTTTAGCAGCAATGGGATATAACTTAAATGAGATTAAAGACCAGCATCATAAATTATTTGTAGATTCTTCTTATGCAGCATCGGAGGATTATAGAGAATTCTGGGCTTCTTTAAATAGAGGTGAATTTAGGGCAGCTGAGTATAAACGTTTAGCAAAGGGTGGAAGAGAGGTTTGGTTGCAAGCAACTTATAGCCCAATTCTAGATCTAAATGGAAAGCCTTACAAAGTGATTAAGTTTGCAACTGTTATTACAGAGCAAAAAATATTAGCAAATGAGACAGCGCGTATCGTTTCGGATTTAATTCCATCTCTTGCTGCACTTGAAAAAGGAGATCTAACTAACTTAATTCAAAGTGAATACGAAGGAAGCTTTGCAAAATTAAAAGATTCCTTTAATAATACCTTAAATACTCTACAGGGAATCATTGAAGAAGTAAGTAGTAGCACGGATGCAGTTGTAAGCGCTGCAGAGGAAGTTAGTTCCACAGCTCAGAGTTTAAGTCAGTCTGCAAGTGAACAGGCGGCTAATGTGGAGGAAACGAGTGCTTCTCTAGAACAGATGAGCGCGAATATCAACCAAAATGCAGATAATGCGAAACAAACTAATACAATTGCGACTAAGGCAGCTACCGATGCTGTCCAAGGGGGGGCTTCGGTCCTAGAAACTGTTAAAGCAATGAAACAGATCGCACAGAAAATTGGTATTGTAGAAGATATAGCTTATCAAACAAATCTTTTAGCGTTAAATGCAGCAATAGAAGCCGCAAGAGCAGGTGAACATGGGAAAGGCTTTGCCGTTGTAGCTTCTGAAGTAAGAAAGTTAGCCGAAAGAAGTCAATTTGCTGCGAATGAAATTTCAGATCTAGCTTCTTCGAGTGTTCAGATTGCAGAGAATGCCGGAAAACTAATCAGTGATATTGTTCCATCTATCCATAAGACAGCTGATCTAGTGCAAGAAATTGCAGCGAGTTCTGCCGAACAAGCTTCAGGGGTTGGACAAATTAATAAGGCAATTACTCAGTTAGATTCCGTAACACAGCAAAATGCTTCAGCCTCGGAGGAGTTAGCGTCAACATCGGAGGAATTGTCTGGGCAAGCAGAAGCGTTAAGACTTGCTATGACTTTTTTTAAAACAGGAAAAGAATCACAAAAAGAAATAAAACCAGAGAAAGTGAGTTCGGTTAAAAAAACGATAGCTCCAAAGACTAATGTAGTAAATAAAAAAAGTAAGCCGATTCCAGTTGAATCTAGTCACGACTTTGAAAAATTTTAAGAGGAAAACATATGCAATCTAAAGTAATAGAAGAAAGTCAATATCTAACTTTTTTATCTGGTAGCGAAGTTTTCGGTATTGGTATATTAAAAATAAAAGAAATTAAGGAATACTCAAGTGTTACAACGATTCCAATGATGCCTGAGTATGTAAAGGGTGTGATAAACCTTCGAGGAAACGTTGTACCTATTATAGATTTGCTGGTTCGATTTGGTAGAGGAAAGAGTACTATATCAAAAAGAAGTTGTGTTATAATTGTTGAGGTTGAGCATGAAGAAGAATCTATAGATATAGGTATTTTAGTTGATGCAGTCAATGAGGTAGTCGATATACCTCCGACATCCATTGAACCAGCTCCTAGTTTTGGAGCAAAAATACGCATTGATTTTATTCAAGGAATAGGGAAGTTAGAGAATCAATTTGTAATTCTACTGAATGTGAACAAGGTTCTTTCCATTTCCGAACTATCCTCAATAGAAGAAAAATTAACATCAGATATAAACAATTAATATTAGGAGATTTAGGTCGTTATGCAGAATACAAATAATCAAGAAACTAAGTTTAGTATAGCTACAATTGGATTTGTAGTTATTCTGTTATTGATTACATCAATAGTTTTTTATCAAATTGATAGATTAGGTAAATTGAATGACCAATTAATCGAACAGGATATGCAGGCTGTATCAATATTAAAAGATGCATTGAGCACGGCTCGTGATAATGCGATTGCAACGGCTGAATATTTTCTAGACTCCGATAAAGGTAAGCATGCAATTCTTTCTGAGAGGATCAAAAAAAATAGATCCACTATTGACAAGAAGCTTGAAACTCTAGACCGACTGATTCTTGATTCTGAAAACAAAGATAAGTTAAATAAATTAGTTACGAATAGAAAAGCATATATTGCAATCTCTAATGAAATTGTTGATTTAATCACGAATAAGAATGATATTAAAACTGCAACGTATAAATACACAAATGAACTAAATCCTAAATTAGAACGTTATATGGAAATATATGCTGAGTTAATGCTAGGTTTAGATAAAATTACAAAACAAAATCAAGAAGCCAATAAAAGAGCATTAAGCTTGGCTCAAACAATACTTTTGTCTTTCAATTTAATTATTATTGGAATCGTAACATTTGGTTGGTTCTGGATTCGTGGAATTTTACGCAATATACAAAAGTCTAGCATTGAAAACTTAAAGTTTAGAGTTGCACTTGATTGCACAAGCACAAATCTTATGATGGCAGATAACGATAGAGTTATTACGTATATGAATAAGTCTATTAAGAAGATGTTTGCTAAAGCAGAAGCAGATTTAAAGAAACAATATCCTAATTTTAATTTAGATAATATGATAGGAACAAATATCGATACCTTTCATAAAAATCCATCTCATCAAAAAGGACTACTAACAAGAATCTCCGAAGAGTATAAATCAGTAATAGAAATAGGAGAAAGAAAATTCACTCTACTGGCAAATCCTATCATAGATTCAAATGGAGTAAGATATGGAACCGCTGTAGAGTGGTCTGATATTACAGCCGAATTAGCAGCAAAAGCCGAGCTAGAAAAAACAATGAATGAAAATCTCCAGATTCGCGTTGCATTGGATAATGTTACAACAAATGTTATGATGGCGGATAACGATAGAAATATTGTCTATATGAATAAAGCCATTGTATCTATGTTTACAAATGCCGAATCTGATATACGAAAGCAATTTCCAAGCTTTAGTGCAGCCAATATCATGGGTAAAAATATTGATATATTCCATAAAAATCCTGCACATCAAAAGCAAATTTTGAATACCTTTTCCTCTACTTACAATGCTACAATTAATATTGGTGGTAGAACATTTACATTGGCTGCAAACCCAGTTGTAAATGAAAAAGGGGAAAGACTTGGTAGTGTGGTAGAATGGAAAGATATTACTTCCGAGTTATTGGCAAAAGCTGAATTAGAAAAAACCATGAATGAAAATCTCCAGATACGTGTTGCATTGGATCATGTTACAACAAATGTTATGATGGCAGACAAGAATCGAAACATAGTATACATGAATAAATCTATCTATAATATGTTTCATAATGCAGAAATGGATATTAGAAAACAATTCCCAGGATTTGATGCAAAGAATTTAATAGGAAAAAGCATTGACTCTTTTCATCGTAATCCAATGCATCAACAACAAATCTTAGGAACTATAGCGACAACGCATAACGCAAGTATTCAGATCGCAGGAAGATCATTTTCTTTATCAGCAAACCCTGTTATCAATGATAAAGGAGAGAGACTTGGAAGTGTTGTAGAATGGCAAGATATAACAAGTCAACTTGCTATTCAAAAAGAAATTGATGATATTATTACAGGTGCTGCAAAGGGTGATTTTTCTAAGAGAATTAGTTCTGTTGGGAAAGAAGGATTTTATAAACAACTAACCGAAGGAATGAACCGACTCATGGAAGTTAGTTCCATAGGATTAGAAGAAGTGGTTCGAGTTTTAGGTGCTCTAGAGAAAGGAGATCTAAATGAAAAGATCACTAATGATTATGAAGGAACTTTTGGAAAATTAAAAGATTATACGAATAATACGGTTGCTAAACTTACAGAAATTATTAGTGAAGTGAGAAGGAGCACAGATGCTCTAGTTAGTGCTTCGGAAGAGGTTAGTTCTACAGCACAAAGTTTAAGTCAATCCTCTAGTGAGCAGGCTGCTAGTGTAGAAGAGACAAGTGCTTCTTTAGAGCAAATGAACGCTAATATAAATCAAAATGCTGATAATGCAAAACAAACAAATGCGATAGCTACCAAGGCTGCAACAGATGCAGTCCAAGGCGGAAATTCAGTTCTTGAAACTGTGAAAGCAATGCAGCAGATTGCACAGAAAATAGGTATAGTAGAAGATATAGCATATCAGACGAATCTACTTGCCTTAAATGCGGCGATTGAAGCAGCGAGAGCAGGAGAGCACGGGAAAGGATTTGCTGTTGTAGCGTCAGAAGTTAGAAAGTTAGCCGAAAGAAGTCAAGTTGCTGCAAATGAAATTTCTGAACTCGCTTCTTCTAGCGTTCAAATTGCTGAAACTGCTGGAAAGTTAATTAGTGAAATAGTTCCATCGATTCATAAAACAGCAGACCTTGTCCAAGAAATTGCTGCAAGTTCTTCTGAACAAGCATCTGGTGTAAACCAAATCAATAAAGCAATTACGCAATTAGATTCTGTAACTCAACAAAATGCTTCTGCTTCAGAGGAACTTGCTTCCACATCGGAAGAATTATCCGGACAAGCAGAAGCTCTGCGTCTTGCTATGACCTTCTTTAAGTTGGACGAATTAGAAACATATGCTCCATCACAAAAGAAAACAACTCAGATTAAGAAAATGCAAAAAACTACAAGACTAGTGGAGAGAGATTCCTCTGATTTTGAAAAGTTTTAAGATAGAATTCACTTAAAGAAAGACCGTAATTTAGAACTATTTACTTGAATTCTGTCCTAGATTCAATACAATAGTGCTGATTCGAAGTATGAATATACCGCCTCTATTAGATAAGGAGTTTAAATATTTTCAAAAGCTTATATTTGAATTGGCTGGTCTAAACATGACTATAGCAAAGAAGCCTTTGATTGGAAACCGTTTAGCCACCCGATTGAGATACTACGAACTAGACTCCTATTTAGAATATTATGAAATTGTAGCTGATAGTAGAAACAAATCAGAAAGGCAGATTTTTGTAGATTTACTCACTACAAATGAAACTAGTTTCTTTCGAGAACCAATCCATTTTGATTTTATGAAATCACAAATTTTACCTAAATTAGAGACTCAAAATCCATTTAGAGTTTGGAGTGCTGCGTGTTCTAGTGGGGAAGAACCCTATAGCATTGCAATGCTACTGGATGAATTTATTAAGAATAATAGTAAATGGGAAATCATTGCATCTGATATTAGTTCTAGAGTTTTAGAAAAGTCTAAAAAAGGTCTATATCCCATAGACAAATCAAATATGATTCCTGAGCGTTATTTAAAGCAATACTGTTTGAAAGGAGTTAATTCCAATGAGGGTTATTTTAAAATAAGTGATTATATTCGAAACAAAATTGAATTTAAATCTGTTAATTTAAATGAGCATTTTCCAAAGGATTTGGGTAAATTTAATTTAGTTTTTTTGCGAAATGTAATGATTTATTTTGATAAACCAACTAGAATTAATCTAATAAGAAAGATTTCAGAAATATTGCAGCCTGGAGGTTATCTTTTTATCGGACATTCAGAAACGTTATTGGAAATAACAGATGCACTTATGATGGTTCGACCAACTATATATAAAAAGAAATGAATATACCTGAGCATATACTTGAAATATTTTTAATGCCAGGAGATTTTTTCTGGGGAGACTCATCCACTAGAATTAGAACTGTATTAGGTTCATGTATTTCTATCTGTATGTGGCATCCAGTGAAAAGAATTGGTGGGATGTGTCATTATATGCTACCAACACGAAATGTAGATTTTCTAAGAGAAAATATACGATTAAACGGAAAATATGGGGACGAAGCTTGGGAAATGTTTGCTAGAGAAATTAGGAAAGCAAATACTAAACCAAGTGAATACATTGTGAAGTTATTTGGGGGTTCTAATATGTTTTTATCTAGAGATGCAGATGTCCCAGATATAGGAGTCGGAAACCGAAATATTGAACTAGCGCGAAAGATTATCAGCGATTTTCAATTGAATTTAGTTTCAGAAAACTTAGGCGGAAATAAACCAAGACGTATACATTTTGATATTTGGAGTGGAAATGTTTGGCTCAAACGACAGGAGAATGAATAATTGAACAAGATTCAGATAGCGGTCATTGATGATTCTGCTTTAGTAAGGCAAGTATTTTCTGAGATTATTCAGGAAGAATCTGATTTTAATCTATTGTTTACAGCATCCGATCCTCTCTTTGCGTTAGACAAAATGAAGAAAGCTTGGCCCGATGTAATTATACTAGATGTAGAAATGCCTAGAATGGATGGAATTACTTTCTTAAGAAAAATCATGCAAGAAAGACCGACTCCAATCATTATATGTTCTACACTAACGCAAACAAATTCACCTACATTAATGCAAGCTCTTCAAAATGGAGCGGTAGATGTAATAACAAAACCTTCTGTCGGACTAAAAGATTTTTTATCTGATTCAAAACGACTTTTCATAGATGCGATACGCGCTGCGTCAGTTTCTAATCTTAAAAAACTAAATATTAAAACCCTTCAAACTGGAACAAAAACTTTTTCGGATATTGATATTACAAAAACAAAGGTTGTTCCAGTAACCCAGTTAACCACTACTGAGAAGATTATTGCAATAGGAACATCCACAGGAGGAACCATTGCTCTTGAGTTTATTTTAACGCAACTAGAAGCAAATTGTCCAGGGATAGTAATTGTTCAACATATGCCAGAGAAGTTCACTGCAGCATTTGCGGATCGACTAAATAAGCTATCTAAAATTGAGGTAAGGGAAGCTTCTGATAGAGACAGGGTTCTTCCGGGACTAGCATTGATCGCACCTGGAAATAGACATATGTCTTTAAAAAGAAGTGGAGCGCAATATCATGTTGAGGTTTCAGACGGTCCTCTAGTTAGTAGGCACAGACCTTCGGTGGACGTTTTATTTCGATCCGTTGCAAAGCATGCTAGTTCGAATGCCGTTGGAATCATCATGACTGGAATGGGAGATGATGGATCTAACGGATTAAAAGAGATGCATGATCAGGGTGCATTTACGATTGCTCAAAATGAGGAAACCTGTGTCGTATTTGGAATGCCAAAGGAAGCAATTAAGAAAAATGCAGTAGATAAAATTGTTGGACTAGAAGAGATTCCGAATATTATAATGAAATATAGGACTGTATGAATAAAAGTATATATAGAAAAGAAGAGATAATTCGACCGGAAGGAAGTTTACCATTTATAATAGTTTCCTACACGTTAGAAGATGTGTATTATAAAATAAAAGATAATTTAACAAAAATTTATTCTGATGTATTGTTCGAAAGTATTCAATTGGCTGGCTGGACTCCCTCAGTTTCAGAACTTGGTTTTCATCCTCCCGGAAATAAATCTAAAATTCTATCCTTCAAAAGAAAAGTTCATCGGGATGAACTTCCTGAGATCAAGGAAAAATGTATACAAATAGCAAATCAAAACTTAAAAAAAGATCAATCAATTCGTATGACTCCTGGTTATCAAACTTTATTTAATACGGTAACTGCATCCATAACGGATGATTTTCATAAAGTCTATTTGTTCAAAGGTGTTTTTGGAGAAGTAGTTTATAAATATGAAAGTCGTCAGTTGCAATATATCGATACTGCCCCATTATTTTTTAAAGATAGTGATGTTGTATATTATTTTACAAATTTACGTGAGTATTTTAACCAATTGAATCAAATTAAATAAAAGAGTGATCATGAAAAAAAATATTTTTTTTAAACTAATTGTTTTAACTTATTATTGCTTAGTCCTTTATAATTGTAAACCCCAGGAATTAAAAATTGAAAACATTGAACTTTGCGAAAACTTTGCTAGTGATGGAGTTTGTAGAGAAAAATTAGATAACTCTCATACTTATGAAATAAAAATAAATAAAAATAAAAAATACGAAACATGGGAAGCATTAAGCAATTATATGTATTTTCATTCTAGGCAAACACCTGGTTTTATTGTTCGTTTCAATCGAAAATTTACCCTCACAGAAAGAGAAACACTACATAAAACATACAAAGCCAAGTATGAATTTTATGGTTCAAGTGGTATAGTAGAAGGATTCGAAATTGGTGATGATTGGATTGGTTCCTTTCAATATCTAGGTAGCATCGTAAAGGACAGGCAAAGGCATTTCAAGGAAGAGAAAAATTTTCCTTATTTAGAAACTGTCTTTCCGGCAAGTATACGTTTTAGTTTTGATTCAGCTTTAGCAAAGGGGCAAGCAGCAGTAGAAGTGAATGTTCGATTGAATTACATTGAGTAATTCTATGAAAGTAATTCCTCGATTAAACAATATTTTATTAGTCTTTTTTCTAATTTCCTCTACAGCCTTTTTAGTCTGGAAAGTGATTTGGCAGAATTTATATATTTTTTCAAATAGCGATCTTCTTTTTATTCCAGCATTTTTAAATGATTTTTGGGAAGGTCATTATAATTGGAGAGAATGGAATTTGCCTCCAAGCCCCTATTTATTCCCTGATTTATTTTTTTCTTTCTTAGTGAGTTTATTGACTCAGAATTTATTTATTTCCTTTTTAATTTATTCCATTAGTTTTTCTTTTCTTATAGTGATCGGTTTAACGATGATAATTCATCCGATGGATGAGTATTTCTCTTTTCAAAGAATTTTAAGAGTAACAACGTTCTTTATTGCTTTTTGGATTATTTTAGTATCTAATTATCCTGAGGATTTGGCTTTATTTATATTTCCTTCTTATCATGGAAGTTCATTTATATTCGGACTAATATTTTATAGAATTATATTTCAAATTGATAATATTAACAAGATAATAGCATTTATTTTATTATCTGGATTAGTTATTTCTTCTGATACTCAGATTGTTTATACTTTTTATATTCCATTTCTGTTAACGTCTATCTTCTTAAAATCAGCATTACCTGAAAAACTATATATAAAAGTATTTATTTATTTTGTAGTTAGTTTTGTTGTCGGAAGCTTTTTTTTGAAATTACTCGGCTCGATAAATATCTTTAGCGTTCCAAGTATTCCAGTTTGGAAAGAAATCAAAATGAATATATTTCAATTAAAAATATTAGAAAATATTCGAAATATAACGCCTGTCGTTAAAGTATATTTTATGGAATTATATTCGGATAAGATTCTATTTTTTTATTTATTAATTGTTTCAGTTCCACTCAACCTGTATTATGCCTTTAAAAAAACAGAAGTAAAAACTGAACTCAGATTTTTCTCTCTCTACGTACTTTTGGTTTTATTTGTATCTATTTTTACACAAATGTTTTTTGGAATCTGGGGAGGAGCAAGATATGTTTGGGCTATATATTTTTTTCCTTATGTTTCCATTTTAATTTATTTTGGAAACTCATTGTCTAGAATGCTCACAAATGGAAATTATAGAAAAGTGGAAGGGATGAGAAAATATGTATTTTTACTTTCTAAGGATAGAATCAGATCTCAATTGATTTTGTTTGGCATCGTGATTATTTTTTTGGTTTTATTTATTTTTATGTATTTAATCAAAGGAAGAGTAGAATTAACAGTGAGCCAACCTTATCCTCCTTTTGTATCTTGCCTAGATGAGTTAAAAAAGAAATATGATTTAACGTATGGTATATCAGATTATTGGAATGCAAAGCATGTATCTTATCTATCGAAAGAAAAATTATTCGTAAATCAGGTATTTGTAAACTTAGAAAAATACAATTGGATTAATAATCGAGACTGGTATAAAAGAGACAAAGAAAACCAAAGCATACACTATCATTTTATTTTGCCAGAACGATTAGATATAAATAGAATCAAAGAGAAATTTGGGAGTGATTATAAAACTGAGATCTGTGAAGGGAGAGAGGTCTTTGTATTTGAAAAGGGATTTTATTACTAATGCTCGAAGGGGGACTTGAACCCCCACACCTTGCGGCACAAGCACCTCAAGCTTGCGTGTCTACCAATTCCACCATCCGAGCGCGGCTAATGTCAGAATTATCTTTATAGGAAATTTGACAACATTTTTCAGATTTTTAATCTTTGTAAATTTTGCTTTTTAATAGAAGAAACTTAGTCTCGAGGATTTTGATATTTGCTTTTGTTTAAAAACCAATGGATTAAAGATAAATCCTTAGCCTTTATTAGAATTGCATTCGAAATAAAAATAAGTAATTTTTACAGAAGAAAGATTGAATATTTGGCATTTGTATACATAAGCCGAGTAGATTATACTCGCGGCTAACGGTAGATGGAAAAAAACTGAGTAAGATTGTAAAACTCTATCTCAAAATGATTCAAAAAATAATTTATAGGAAGAGAATAGGTTTAGAAAAAAGAAAACAAATCGGTAAAATGAGAGAATAACGATTTGTTTTCCTTTTTGGTCAATTAGTTGATAGAGGGCGAGAAATTAAGACCTACCAATTTCTCTTGCGGCAAGGCTTCCTTCTAGGATCGCGCGCTTTGCATCAAGACCAGAAGTTTCTTTCGCACCACCAATGATAAAAATTTGTTTATTTGGATATTTTTCCTTGTAAGAATTTGCGAGAGAGTCTTCTTTTTCCTGCCCTGCACAAATCAAGATAGAATCACACTCGATTACTTTTTCACCAGAAGATTTTAAATCAATCACCAGTCCTTCTTCTCTGACTTCCTTGTAACTAAGTGAAGTATAAAAATCTACACCAGAAGATTGAAGTTCTTGTAAGAGTGCCCAACCAGTCGTTGTGCCAAGACCAGATCCAACTTTCCCTGATCGGCGCAAAATTGATATTTTTCTCTTACTCGTATGTGGTTGAATTTTTACTTCTGTAAAACTTCCAACATTATACTTAGCAAAATACTCATCGATCGTAGGATCATGGTCTTCTAAAAGTTTATGTGCAGAGTCACAGGCAATTCCACCACCACCAATGATTACAACTTTCTCCCCAAGTGTAAATCTACCGTTTAAATAATCTACATAACTTCCTACTTTTTTCTTTTCAAGTCCTGGGATATTGAAATTTCGAGGGCGAACACCTGTTGCAAAAATAACAGCATCTGGATTTAATTCGTCTAACGTTTGTAAATTACATTCTGTATTTAAATTAATTTTTACACCAAGTGCTTTTAATTCATTTTCAAAATATCGAATTGTTTCTTTGAATTCAAATTTCCCCGGAATAGAGGCTGCCATATTGAGTTGACCACCGAGTTTATTTGATCTTTCAAAAATTGTAACATCATGTCCTAAACTCGCTGCAACTCTAGCTGATTCCATACCACCTGGACCGGAACCTACAACGACTACTCTACTTTTCTTTCCTTTTGGAATTTGGGAAAACTCAATTTCTCTATTTGCTTCTGGGTTTACAAGACAAGATACCATTAATTCTTTAAAAGTATGATCTAAGCAAGCTTGGTTGCAAGCAATGCAAGTATTGACTCGTTCTGGTTGGTTGGCTTTGATTTTATTTACAAAATCTGGATCTGCAAGCATCGGTCTTGCCATACTAACAATATCTGCTTCTCCTTCTTTTAAAATCCGTAGAATTGTTTCTGGAATATTGACACGGTTAGATGCGATAATCGGAACACCAGTCACTTCCTTTTTTATTTTTTGTGCAATCTTTGCCCAAGCCCCACGAGGGACTAGCATACTAATCGTTGGAATCCTGGATTCATGCCAACCGATTCCAATATTTAATGCGTCGGCTCCATTGTCTCTGAGTTGCTTTGCCATTTGAACTACTTCTTCGAAAGTAGGATTTCCTGGGATTAAATCAATTCCAGACATACGATAGACGATTGGGAAGTCAGGTCCAACCATGGATCTTATTTTTTTAAGAGCTTCTACTCCAAATCGCATTCTATTTTCAGGACTTCCTCCAAAAATATCTTTTCTTTGATTTGTTACAGGAGAGAAAAATTGATTGATGAGATAGCCTTCACTTCCCATCACTTCTACTGCACCAAATCCAACTTGCTTTGCGCGAAGTGCAGATTGACCAAAGTCTTCGATGGTCTTCCAGCATTCTTCTTCTGTCAATTCATGCGGAACAAAACGATTAATTGGAGCACGAATCGCAGAAGGTCCAACTAATTCTCGGTGATAAGCGTATCTTCCCGCATGAAAGAGTTGAGCGCAAAATACCCCTTTGCCGCTCAGTGCTTTGTTTACCTTCTCTAATTCTTTACAGTCTTCTTCTTTTTGGAAGTTAAAAAAAACGATATTTCCTTTACCTGCATGGTTTACAGAAATTCCACCAGTAGTAATCATTCCCACACCACCATCAAAACGTTTTCCATAAAAAGCGATCATTCTATCTGCTGTCTCAGGTAAACCTTCAAGCCCTAAGTGCATAGATCCCATTATAATTCGATTTGGTAGTGTTGTTTTATTAATTTTGATTGGTTCAAATATTTCTTTAAAATGCATTTATATAAATCCTTTGTATACATTTTTATTCAAGGCTAAAAAGCGTAAATCAAAAGATTTGAAAGATTACTACAGATGGATACGGATTTAAAGATTTGTATTTTTTTATGAATAGGTCGAATTTGACTTAGTCCATATATGACTAAGCCGCAATTGCGAAAGGTTTATGAACAGTTTGATTGAGCTGCAATGCTTCATATAAATGGGCTTCCTCAATTTCATAACTACCCTCTAAGTCAGCGATAGTTCTTGCGACTTTTTTAATTTTATTTATTTTGCGAAGTGAAATTTCAGGTGCATTTTGTAAATGTTCCCAATACTTCTCCGCATTTGGATGAATTGGAAAAATTGTTTTTAAAAACCTACCATCTACATCCCCATTGAAATTATATTCTGAATTTAGATATCTTTCTCTTTGCATTTCTCTTGCTTGTTGAATAAACTGATAAATACTATTTAGATCAACTATACTTTTTCGGCGATTTTCCTTTTTAAATGCTTCTACTCGAATGTTAATATCAATTCTATCTAGAAAAGGACCCGATAATTTGGATAGATAGCGATCTGCTTTAAAATCGGGACAAATACATTTTTTAATAATACTTCCATAATAACCACAAGGACAAGGATTTGTAGCTGCAATGAGTAAAAAAGAAGCAGGGTAGGTGATATGATAGTTTACACGAGAAATTGTAATTCGCCTTTCTTCGAGTGGCTCTCTCAGTGCCTGTATCACCTGTGGTTTAAATTCGCCTAATTCATCCAAAAATAATATACCGTTATGCGCTAGTGTAATTTCTCCCATTCTAGAATCTCTGCCTCCACCGACAATGGAAACATCAGAAGACGTATGATGAGGACTTCTAAAGGGTCTTTTTACAAACAAAGATTCTTCCGAGAGTAAAGTTTCGCTATTTGATTTAATTCTTAATATATCTAGATATTCTTTCTCTGAGAGAGGAGGTTGTAGATCAGAGGCAAGTCTTGCAAGGAGAGTTTTTCCCCCTCCTGGATGACCAACCATTAGAAGATGATGTTTTCCTGCGACTGCGATTGTGATAGCACGTAACGCAAGGGATTGATCATTGTAAAGTTCAAGATCAGGGAAAAAAGGGAGGATGGAATCATATCTTTTCCCAGTGATTTCCTTTTCTTTTGTTCCTGTTACAATAGAATTTAATTCAGATAGATGCGAAATAGTATAGATATCAATCCCTTCTACAATACAAGCCTCATATCGGTTTGCATGAGGAACAATCACTGCCTTAAAATTTTCTTTTTTTGCATTGAGAATAATACTAATTAGCCCCCTTATCGGTTTTATAGAGCCATCTAGTCCCAATTCACCAAGGAAAAGGTATTTGTCTATATCAATCTTTGATTCAATTTGACCACTGAGTTGTAATATAAGAAAGGCAATAGATAAATCATACCAACTACCGTCTTTTCTTGCATCTGCTGGTGCTAAATTAACTAAAATACTCTGTAAAGGAAAATCAAAGCCGCTGTTTTCAATTGCTACATGCACTCTCTCTGTTGATTCTTTAATGCTAGTAGCTGCGAGTCCTACGATGGTAAAACGAGGGATTCCTCGTTTTAGATTTACCTCTACTCGAATTGTTTTTGTATTTAAACCTTCTAGATTAGAACTATAGGCATAACCCATATTTGCAAACATACTTTCTCCTCTTCTGGCGCATATCGTAATCGAATTATGTAAAAAAACGTGAATTCGATATAACATGAAAGATAAAAGAATACCACCGATGAACACGGATGGTTTAATTTTCTTCCTATTTGTCGGTCATAATCTTTTTAAATTATTTTTTAATCGAACTGATGTTAATTTATTGAATGATTTACTATTACACAATTGATATGAACCTTTATTAGCAAATGAACCCTTTACAGGTCTTTTTATATATAGGGTAAAAAATCTGGCTCTGTGTGCGCGAAAATGGGAAAAAAATATTATTTTAAAAAAAATATTTCATTTTGAGGGATTGTGGAAAAGCAGGACTTTCACCACGAAGTGCACGAAGGACACGAAGAAAAATTGTAAAGTTCCTAGGAATTTTTCATCTTCGCGATCTTCGTGGTTAGATTTTTTTAAAGTTTTTACACAGTCCCTCAAGTAGTTCGGTTGTCGAGCAGTAAGTTTCGACCCTTAGGGAGAAACGCTCATGCTATTGAGTTTATCGAGACAAACGTGTAAACAAAATCCTTTCAACTATTAATCAAGGTCTGAGTGCCTAAATTAAAGCCACCACTGGTATCAATGGATGTTTCCCCATTGAGAGAGAGTGAAACTCCGGTCATGGCTCCATTATTTAACCAACTTGCAATTCTATCATAAATCGGATCAAAGGATGTAAAAACTCCAGCTGTGGTAGTATTGATATCTCGATTAGATCGGTCGAAATTGTCTTTATCTTTATCGGGAAATAACGTCCCATAAACTCCACCATTGACTTTACCACCTACTAATAATACAAAGTTTCCTGTTCCGTGGTCGGTTCCTCCGTCTCCATTCGCTTTGAGTTGTCTTCCAAATTCTCCATAGAACATCAAAACAGAATTCGCAAAAACATTGGAACCCCCTGTTTGTTTAAATAAAACGTCAAACGCTTTATTCGTTCCAAATAGATCATCAAATTGTGGTTCTATATCTGTCTTTTGATTTTTATGGGAATCCCAACCTCCATAAGCTAGGGAAGCAATTCGCATATTGAGTGCGGGAACTTGTAAAGCATCATACAGATTTGCAATTTGTTTTCCAAAGGTTGTATTTTTTAAAACAAGTCCTGTGTTACCCGATTTCGCATATAAATTGGCAATATCGGTAGACTGTGGATTTGAAGTGCTTAGAACAGATTTGACACTATCCGTTAAGGTTAGGAGTTTATAATGCTGTGCTGTGAACTTTTTAAATAATGGAAAGTTGGCATTCCAAGTAGCGTCTGCATATCGCGCCTGCATGTAGGTTTGTAAAGCACGGGCTCTTTTGAAACGTAGATCTGTATTCGATTCTGTTCCAAGGTCAGCAGTTCTAGTTAAGCCAAAACTTCTAGAATCAGAAAAAGAGACTGGTTTGTTCAATGCGGCAGAAGAGGTGCTACAGAATTGTCTGAGTCCAGTCGTCATGGAAAGTAGTCTAGCATTGCCATTTGCTGAGTTATCTAATACGTTAATCACCTGACCTCCCCAGCCTTGAACAGAAGTTTGGAGCGGACTACTTTGATAAAGCCCTGTTTGTGCTACCATTAAGGAATTGGAATGGTCTCTACTAGAAGAATGTTTTACATTACAAAGAATAGCTACCTTGCCTGCTTGGATTTGAGAAATCAGCCAACCGTTGTAACTCACACCCGATCCAGAATCTCCCTTTAAAACTCCAAAGGTTTGACCATTCAATGTAAATTCTTGATAGTCTTTTGTATACGCATTGTTCCACGAATTGAAATTAGCCTGAGAAGTTCCGCGACTTATCGTTGCAGTTCGATTGTTCCAATATTTATATCCATAACTGGTTGTATCAGAGCTAGGCTTTGGAACGATTAAGTGTAGAAAATCAGGTCCACCTTCCAGTAAAACATGAATTAAGGTTCTACCAGGAACGGAAAGGCTCGCAGCTTCTAGTTCTGCGGTTAATTTTAATTTGTCGCCAAGAGAGAGTCCTGCTGTTGCAAGAGCCGCATATTTTAAAAATTGTTTACGTGAAATCATTATTTACCTACCTGAACAAATGTAAATGGATTTGTTAAAATAAAATCTATCGCAGCACCTACACGATCGTTGTCATCGTTTAAGGCAGTTGTAGTCGAACCGGTTCTAAAAAGTGTAGTAGAGGCTGCATTGTTTATCAGAGTTGCATTGTTTCCTGAAGTAATGCTACTTTCTGCTGTAATATTGTCTTTAGTTGAACAGGCAGATACATTTACATTTCCACAAAGCATATAATTTAAATCCCGTCCTGTAGACAAAATAGATACGATATGCGCTCTCTCTAAAGCTCCAAAATAAGAGTAAGTTGCATCTCCAATAATACGTCGCCATAAAAATTTTGCAATTTCATCTGCTGTAATATCTGATTGTTTTGGTAGAAAGTTTCTATAGTCTTTAATTCTTACAAAAGAACCATTTCGCCAAATACCTGTTGCTCCAAATTGTCCTGATACGGAAGTATTATTTGCATTTCTAAAAACATCATCTGTATTAGATGCTTCAAGTCCTGTCTGTCCTCCAAAAACATCATGATCTGGTCTAAATGGATTTGTGTTTTCCGATGCAATTTCCCAATCATAACGCACAAGACCATTTAATAACTCATTATTGGAAACGACTGTTAAATTCGCATTTAAAAGTGTTCTATCAAAGGTAGAAAGATATTTCACTCTAGTAGTATTGTGAAACATACTTGAGATTGCATATTTTCGAATGAACTCGATTAAATTCTTTTTTGACATACTATTCCAGAGAGCTTGAATGTTTGCAATCTTTGTCGTAATATCTGAACTTGTGCCTACTAACGGATTACTTGAATCTAAATTTTCATCTGCTAAATTTGAGATTATAATCAATGGAAGTGCTGCCTTGCTTTCTGGATGAGCGATGGAGAGTTTAGAGAGACTTTTGATTCTTGCTTCTGCAGTGGATCCTTGGTTTGTTTGAGCATAAATACTTAAATTGCCAGAACAGTGTTTCGTGGTTCCAAAGGTTGCGATATCAGAAAAAGAATCATTACCCAATTGCACTACTTGTATATCAGATAACGCACGAGCTGTTTGCGGAATTGTGATTTGCTCATGACTATTAAAGGATTCTGCGTTTCCAGAAGGAATTGCATCTTTAGTTGTTAGACCACTTCTATCGGTTCCAACTCCTAGGATGCCAAAATAGAGTTGGTGGTATTCTCTAGCGAAGTCCTCATTCCCAGAGAAAACACTTCCTGTGCAAACATTTTTCTTATGATTGTATTGAGTGGCTACTGGTGCGGATAATGCCATATTAGCCAAAACATCTTCATAGCCTAGATTGTCTCTAAAACTCCTAGCTAAATCATTTGCAACTGTATCATAGTGTCTGAACATTTGCACATCTGTTACATTTTTATCTTGGTTGAGTGCTAGATGATAATTCGTTTCGAAAAAAGCAATTTTTTGTCGAAATGGATTTAGACCACGTGTAGGAACTGCTTGTGTAAAAGTTCTTGCAGGAGAGTTGTTCCAAGGAATAGATTTTTGATCGAAATCAGAGCGACTGGTAGCAGGACCATTTGTTCCATAAATATGCGATAGCCGCGAAAGAGATCCCTCTATCGGATTGATACTTAAATTTCCATCAGAAGATGCATTGGCAAGTTTCGAATGAACAGTCCACATACCAAGCATTTCTACAATTGCATTGGATGGTTCCATGTTTGCCCAGGCTGTAATATCAGCGTCAGACGCAGCACCACCATAAGCGAAAACACGTAATACGTCTCTTACTGCTTGTTCATTCCATTGCCCTGATCCTGATCCTTTCGAAATAGCTCCTGCAAAACCTCTATAATTTGCGGGATCATCACTTGCACCTGATAAATTGACTGCCTCAATAT
>DAORDH010000019.1:0-106922 GCA_035345875.1 Leptospiraceae bacterium
GGAACAGAGGAAGAAGGTGGAAGCGGACTTAGTTTAATCATCGCAAAAGACTTAGCAGAAAAAATCCATGGGGAAATAAAACTCATTCCCAAAGAAGTTGGCTTAATTGGTGAAGTGAATATTATAGCTAATAAAAAGGAATAGCTAATAACGTTTTCTAGTAATTGTATCTCATTAAAACTATCAAACTGTATTGATTTTATATCAGTTGTCAAAAGGATTTGTATATTTTTTTATGGAAAATTAAAATGATAATCCGCTACTTACTAATTTTTATCACTCAATCCATTCTGTGGATTCTATTTTTGTCCTTTTCAATATTTGCAGAAACCAATAAACCGGATTCAATAAAAACCGAAACTGCAAAAGGGAAATGGGGTTATATCTTATCTTCCTCCTTACCAAAATTTCCTATTGAGTATTTAGAAACCATTTCCAAAGAGTATGAGATTCTTTGTATAAATGGTTTAGAATTAAATGGGAAAGGACAGCTTCGTTATACTTCTCAGTTTATTGATAAAATTGGAAAATCTAAATTAAAGACAAAGGATCAGAATAGAGCAATTCTCTATCCAATGATTACAGTTTCCTCTATACGAGAAGGGATAGAACTCTTAAATAGCGATAAATCTAAACGTAAGGCGACAGATCAAATATTAGAATTTCTAATTGAAAATAAATTTCCAGGTGTTCATTTGGATATTGAATATCTACCATCTGAATTTGATTTAAAACTTTCGGATTTCTTAGCGTTATTAAAAAAAAATCTAAACGATAACAATTTGCGATTAAGTTTTGCAGTTTTTCCACAAATTGATTTTCCATCTTCTATAAGTAAATTACATAATGTGGAAAAGCTAGCAAATGATGTTGACGAAATTGTTTTAATGAGTTACGACCGACACAATAAAAAGACGGAAGCTGGTTGCGTAACGTCCCTTGACTGGAGTAAAAAAAACATCACTCATTTACTAAAATTTTTTAAACCAGAGCAACTATGGCTGGGAATGCCAGCTTATGGATATGAATGGATCATTGAAACAAAAAAAGTAAATATCGTATCCTCACGAGATGGCGAACTATACAATAAAACTTGGGAAGGAAAAAGAGAGTCATCAGGTTGTTTAAAAATTCTAAAAGAAGATAAAAAGAAAACCAGTTTAATCTATTTTGCGGATGAGGAAACTAGAAATAAAATGAGAGAAGTAGCGGAAGAGTTTAAAATCCGAGGCACCGCGATCTGGCGACTCGGATTGGAGGATAATTAGAATTAACCCATATTTAAATCAGGTGAAAGTTCAAAATTTGAATTCACATTTTGAACATCATCATGCGCTTCAAAAGCATCTAATATTTTCATAACTTTTTCTGCGACGAGTGGATCAGATATTTCAACTGTAACAGATGGAACAAATTTTACTTCCGACTCGATTACTTGTAAACCTTTTGAGTTAATTGCTTCTTGGATTTTCTCGTAAGCTTCTGGTTGTGCAGTAATTTGAAAAACATCTTCCTGTAAAACAACATCATCGGCACCAGCATCCACTACTATATCAACCAACGCATCTTCAGATATTTGATCAGCTGAAATAATTATAATCGCTTTCTTCTCAAAAAGACGACTAACGGCTCCCGCGTTTGCTAAAGAACCGCCAAACTTAGTTAAAATATTTTTAATTTCTGGAGTAGTTCTAGATTTTTTATCTGTAGTGACAGATACCATGATTGCAATACCGCCGGGAGCGTAGCATTCATAAAGACAGTCCTCATACGTTACACCCTCTAACTCGCCTGCTCCTTTTTTAATTGCGCGTTCAATATTATCCTTAGGCATATTGGCAGATTTTGCCTTCAATACTGCCACTCTAAGTCTAGGATTTGCTTCTGGATCAGAACCACCCATTCTAGCCGCAACGGTTATTTCCTTTGCATATCTTGTAAAAACCGCGCCTCTTTTGGCATCAATTGCTTCTTTTTTCCTTTTGATGGTCGCCCACTTCGAATGTCCTGACATATACCCTCTCTGAAACTATTTCTACTTACATCGTTTTCTGAATCCATACTTTTTGAAAATAATTTTTTCTATTGAAATGCCTAGATATCCTTTGCTTTTAATCTATTTGACAGTGGTGGAATACAATATTTCTTAAGAGAGATATCTAAACTATTGTGCTGAAATCGAAGAATCGATAGTAAAAATTTAAAAATAGAGTCCTCCTTTGAAATGGCTTATTGGCAAGGAAGATTGCGAGTGCAAGGATTCAAAAAACAAAGAAGCAAAACAGTTCAACCGGCTTTCCTTCCAAACCTAGCAACAAAATTTAATCCATTTGTTGTGTCCAACTGGTTGTTTAGAAATCGATATATGTATGCTTTGGCTAATGGATGTTTGCCTCTAGGAGAAATTATATGAAGTGGATTTATCTAACAATCGCGATCATTGGGGAAGTAATTGCAACTTCTGCCTTAAAATCATCAGAAGGTATTACAAAACCAATTCCTTCCACAATTGTAATAATCGGATACGGTTTGGCTTTTTATTCTTTGTCAATAACGCTTCAATCCATTTCGGTTGGTGTTGCTTATGCAATCTGGGCGGGAGTTGGAACCTTACTCATTACACTCGTTGGATATTTTTTCTTTCAGCAAAAGTTAGATATGCCAGCAGTTTTCGGACTTACTTTGATAGTAGCCGGAGTAATTGTTATAAATTTATTTTCAAAAAGTATTTCTCATTGAATTAGATTATGTATAAAAACATAGCCACTCGATTTTAAGATAAATAAAATTCTATTTTTTGGCTAAGTTTTTATAGAACCAAAGAAATATTGACTTTCTAAACAAATTGTTTAAAGAATCTTAAATTTCCTGAATGAATATAGCGGATATCATTAATCGCATAACGCATCATCACAAGACGATCTAATCCAAGTCCAAACGCGAAGCCTCTCCAAACTTTTGGATCAAGACCTGCAAATTCAATTACATTTGGATGCACGAGTCCACAAGGAAGTAATTCCACCCAGCCGGAGTGTTTACAAACAGAACAACCAGTTCCTCCACAAACCATACAAGAAATATCCAATTCAAATCCTGGTTCTACAAAAGGGAAATATCCAGGTCTAAGTCTGACTTTTACTTCTTTTTTGAAAATTTCAGTCAAAAGAACATTCATTGTATAGATTAGATTTGCAGTGGAGACATCCTTATCAATTACCATACCTTCAATTTGATAGAAAGTATTTTCATGAGACGCATCCACTTCTTCATATCTAAAAACTCTTCCAGGTGCGATAATTCTAAAAGGTGGTTTCAAATTTCTAAGCGCTCTAACTTGAATTGCAGAAGTATGAGTTCTTAATAAATTTCCATCTTTAGTATAAAAAGTGTCTTGCATATCTCTAGCAGGATGATCTGAAGTAAAATTTAACGCTTCGAAATTATTATAGTCCGTTTCAACTTCAGGTCCATCCATAATTTGAAAACCCATAGAAGTAAAAATATCTTCTACTTCATATTGAATACGACTGAGTGGATGAAGTCCGCCAAGATCTCTAGATTGTAGAGGGCGTAACGTATCAAACTTCTCATTTTTCAATTCATTTTCGTAGAAATCCAGTTTAATTTTTTGTTTTAGTTTATTTACAAGATCTTCAATTTCTTTTGATACTTCGTTTGCTCTCGCGCCTATTGTCTTCTTTTCTTCTGGACTCAAGGCACCTAGTCCTTTCATTACTCCAGTTAGTTTTCCTTTTTTACCTACAAATAGATTTTTATTTGTGTCTAGGTCTATTTCGGTTTTAGAAGTCGGCAAAACATCGTTTGCTTCTTTTAGAATGGCATTTAGATCATCTAATAAACTCATTATTTTTTTCCTTTTTTCTTTGACTTTCCTGTTTTTTCTTTGAAAGACTCTTTTTGCATTTCTCTAACTCTATCAGTAACAATTTCAATTATCTTTGGATAAATTCCACCAAATGATCCGTTAGACATAGCTAAGATTACAAATTTTGACTCATAGTTTTCTAACTCATCTTCCAATTTTAAAAGCAATTCATTTGTATCTTTTGCATAAATTGCTTTTTTAATCTTTGATTTCTTTGGAACTTCTTTAACTAGTTTTTTTACATCTAATCGTATTTTCTTATCTACTTTATTTACATTGAATACTTCTGTAATAATAGCAACATTTGATTTTTTAAAACTCTCTGCAAATTCCTTTTGAAAAATATTTCGATGAGAGGTTGCGCTTCTAGGTTCAAATAGGCTTATAATACCATGTTCCGGATAATTTGTCTTAACCGCTTTGATTGTTTCTTCTATCGCAACAGGATGATGTGCAAAGTCTTCCATTACAATAGCGCTTTCTGTCTCAAATAATATTTCTTGTCTTCTTTTGACTCCAGGAAAACTTTCAATGCCTCTAAATATTTCTTCCTCTGTAAGCCCAATCGCCTTACAAAGATTAGCCGTAACTTCTGTATTTCTATAATTATGCATCCCAATCAAAGGACTCTTTAATTCACGTCCAGTTTTAGCGGAAAACGCTTTTTCTTCTTTGACATGATTTCTAGTTAAGAACCCTATTCTTAAAATTGAATCTTTCTTTCCAACTTCATATTTTTGCACTGGTGCGTGTTTAAAATTTTCACAGATTTCTGTTAAGTTCTTTGATCCTTCCCAATAGAAAACTCTCCCAATGGAAGGAACAAGATTTAGTAAACGTTTAAACATAACTCGAATTGCATCCAGATTTGGGAAAATATCTGCATGATCAAAATCCAATGAGGTTAAGATTAAATAATACGGTCTATAATGTAAGAATTTGGAAGATTTATCAAAGAAAGCAGAATCATATTCGTCTCCTTCGATTACAAAATATTCCCCACCTCCCAATTCAAATCCAGCATTACCATCTTTACGAATTCCACCAGCAAATAGTCCTGGTTTAAGACCTGCTTGTTTCAAAATATGATGAATCAAAAAAGTAGTCGTTGTTTTTCCATGTGTTCCTGCGACTACGATTACTTTCTTCTTTTTTAGAAAGAAATGACCTATCGCTTGCGGCATACTCATATACTCTATGCCTTCATTTAAAACATATTCTACTTCTGGATTTCCCCGTGATATTGCATTTCCAATTATGACTAAATCAGGCTTACCAACATTATCCGCAGAAAATCCCTCAAATGTTTTGAGTCCCCATTCCTCTAATTTATCAGACATAGGAGGATAAAGTTTTTGATCTGATCCAAAAACATTATGCCCTGATTGTTTTAACATGAAAGCAAGATTACCCATGGCAATCCCACCTATTCCAATCATATAGATATTCATTTCATTTCCTAATTAAATTAAAAATAGTTAGAGCAACTGCGGATAACGTCATACATAAAATTAAAATGTATGATACAAAGACTATAAACTGCTTAATCGTAAAACCAAAGAACATCTCTAAAGATGTCTTACTTAAATAAAGACAATAAATAAAAGCAGATAAAATTAGGAAAAAATTAAAAGGCTTTGGGAAAATCCAAAAGACTGCTGATGCACTAAATGGAAGAAAAGAAATCAAAAGTAAATCTCTTTCTTCAATCACATCAATGGAAGCTTTTCCAGTTCTAAGTCTTAAAAGTAAAATATCAAAATGATATACCAAAAATAAAACAAGTGGATAAACAGCAATAGCCGTTGTAATTCCATCTGTCAGTTTAGGAGGAGCCTCCCACCCAAAATGAACAGAACCAACAAAAGTAAAAAATAAATTATGCAATAATTTAAAAACAGGGGCTAAAACAAATAAAAAGAGATGAATCCTAAAAACACTGAATCTAGAAAAATTTACATTTTGGATATAACTAGAAAATGCATCTTTTGGAGATGCAAAGATATCAGATAAGAGTTGAATTTCTTTTTTATCAATGGATTCTTGTGACATTTGACTTGGTTGGTTATATTTCTTTCCAGAATTTTACCAAGTGTCAAATTTTCAACTTAGAATTGCATCTTCTAGTAATTTATTAATGGCTGTATTAAAGGCATCTTCTAGTCCGTCTGCCGGTTTTATCTCTACACAAAAATTTGGATCTTCAAATGGATGTTCATATACTAAATTGTTAAAAAATTTTTTCCCATCCAGTGGACTTGCATATTCTTTGTATATATCAAGAGAAACAAAACGAAATCCGTTTTTCTCAAATTTCATCGCTGGACGAAATGCATCTACATCTGTGATCCTACAGTCATCACTTGCATGTGCAATCGCCCAAACAAATCGTATCCCTCTACAAAGCAATATTAGATTGCCTTTTTTAATTTTCTCTAATGTTTCCCACTTTGAAAGATCGCTTAAGTCTTTATAAACTCTATGGGTAGAACTAGGAGCCGAAAAGGCTTTTCTTTTTATAATATTTTCGAAAGTATTGTAAAGGTTTACTCTAAATATACTCATACATAAATTCCTACGTTAATTTAATTTCCTGTCTCTTTCTGACAAGTTTTTAAAAATTTCTAATGCTCCAAATCTTACGAGTTACTCATCTCGCACTTTTAATATTCTTCTTTTCTTTTCTTTACAAGTAATAAATACAAAGAAGGAAGAACTGTTAAAATAAAAATCAATGCAGAGGTTAGTCCTCCAACGATCACTGTTGCAAGTGGTCTTTGCACGTCAGAACCAACACCCGATGCCAATGTAGCGGGTATCAATCCAAGGAGAGCAAGTAGCATTGTCATAAGCATTGGTCTCAGCTGTATAATAGCCGCTCTTCCCACCGCTTCCTCAATCGTTATATTTGCATTGTCTCGCATAATATGATTTGTCCGCGATACAAACAAAACACCCGCCATTGTTGCGATTCCAAAGAGAGAAATAAATCCAACCCCAGCAGAAACGTTGAAATAATAGCCTCGAATCAGAAGTGCAATGATTCCCCCAATCAAAGAAAGAGGAATACAAGCCAGAGCAACGGATACATATCGCAAGTTTCTATACATAATAAATAAAACTCCGAATATGATAGCAATTGTTACTGGAATTACAACCGCAAGTTTCTTTCCAACTCGATTTAAGTTTTCGTATTGTCCACCATAAGCAATTTTATATCCATCTGGGAGCTTTATATGTGCATCCACTTTCTTTCTCAGTTCAGTTACAAATCCACCTTGATCCCTTCCCCGAACGTTAGTTCTCACAGAAACGTTTCGTCTTCCTTCCTGTCTAAAGATCATTGTAGGTCCATCAATTAACTTAATCTCAGCCAATTGAGACAATGGAACTCTCTGCCCACTTGGAGATATAACAGGCACATTTTCCAATGCTTTTACTGTAGAACGATATTCAGAAGAAAACCTAACTACAATCCCAAATCGCCAAGGTCCTTCATAAAGAGTGCTAATTCTTTGTGCTCCAATAGCAGCCTCAATCATTTGTTGAATTTTACTTACATTAATCCCGTATCTGGCTGCTGATTCTCGATTGATTTTCACAGAGAGCTGTGTAGAGTTTCCTTCCTGTTCAATTCCATACTCACTCGCTCCCTCCATATCTTTTACGATTGCAAGAATATCATTCGCTATTTTTCGCATGACGTCTAGATCAGTTCCAGACACGAAGACAGCTAGATCTGCAATAGTTCCTGTAATCGCTTCCGAAAGGTTATCCATAATCGGTTGCGAGAAACTAAATCGAACCCCTGGACAATTGATCTCTAAATCATTTTTCATTCGAATCAAAAGCTCTTGCTTCGTAATCTTTTCCGTCCAAGTCGAGTAATCTTTCAAACCAATAAGAATTTCCAAACGATTTGGTCCAAGTGGGTCTGTTCCATCATCATTTCTTCCCAATTGTGTAATGATTACGTTTACTTGTTCATTTTTACTTATCACCTCACGCATTTTTGGGATTACTTTTCTTGCTTCCTGTAAGTGAATTCCCACTGGAAAATAGGCTCGAATATTGAATCCACCTTCATCTAACTCAGGCAAGAACTCACTTCCGATTTTCCAAACTCCAATTCCTACAATTAAGACAACAATGCTAAAGGCAACAGTCACTGTTTGTTTTGATCTTCGAATCAATTCTACAATCAGATTTGAATATTTATGCTCAATCCAGTGGTAAACAGGATTATGCCACTCGATCGGTCCTGGGTTTGCAGACTCAAAGTATTTTTTATACATCATTGTCATCATCACGGGAATGACCGTTAGGGAAAATATCATAGAACCAAGAATTGCATAGGCAATTGTAAATGCCATTGGCTTAAAAAGTCTTCCTTCAATTCTCTCAAAAGAGAAAATTGGTAAATAGGCTAAAATAATAATGGTAATAGAAAAGAAAATCTCAGAACCAACTTCCGCAGAAGCACTTGCTGTAAAGGGGTTAATACCGATTTGCTTCTCTTCTACATCCGCATCTCTATAACGCCGCATGATATTCTCAACCATGACAACAGCTCCATCCACAATAATCCCAAAATCAATTGCACCCAGGGATAGTAGACTCGCAGGAATTCCTGTTAAATCCATCATGATAAAAGCAAATAACATCGATACAGGAATCGTTGTAACCACTACTAGGGACGCTCGAATGCTCCCAATAAAGAAGATCAATACTAGTGTAACAATTGCCACCCCTTCGATCAACGTTTTAGTAATCGTTCCGATTGTATATTTAACTAAATCACTACGATCATATGTATTTCTAAGTTTCACTCCAGGAGGAAGATAATTTTCATTGATCTCTTTTACCTTTGCTCTAATCTTCTCTCCCATCTCATTTGAATCACCCCAACGACGCATTGCAATGAGTCCTTGAACACTCGAATCTGATTCTACTCTTGGAGATCCATCTTCTTGGTTTTGGAACACATATCCTAGCACACCAGTTGGGAGAGAAGGAAAAATTTCTACAGTAGCAATATCTCTTACAAAGATTGGAACCCCATCGTGTTGTTTTACTACAATGTTTTCAATATCTTTAATCTCTCGAATCGCACCTAACGATCGAATTGCAAACCCTTGTCCACCTTGTCTTAATATATTTCCACCTGTGTTCAAGTTGTTATCTTGGATTGCTTGTATTACATCTCCTACTTCCAACTGGTAGCGAATGAGCTTATCTGGATTTGTAACTACATGGTATTGTTTAAGTAATCCTCCAAAAGTTACAACGTCCGCAATCCCTGGAATCTGTAAAAGCTTGGGCATTACAATCCAATCTTGAATGGTTCTTAACTCCATTGCTGTATGATTTTCAGAAGACTCTAGAACATAACGGTAAATTTCGCCCACTGGAGAACTCATTGGAGCTAGTTGAGGAGTTACATCTGCCGGAATATCTGCCTCTTTCACTTTCTCTAAAAGCCTAGTCCTAGCAAAGTAATCATCAGTTCCATCTTCAAATACGAACTGAAACACCACAAGTCCATTGATCGTTCTAGAACGTCTAACGATTACTTTTGGAATCGCATTTAAAATTCTTTCAATTGGAAGAGTTACTCTCTCTTCTACTTCAACGGCTGCCCTACCAGGAAATTTTGCGATGAGCCTTACTTGAGTATCCGCTATATCCGAATATGCCTCTTTTCGTAAATCTGTCCAAGCCCAAATTCCAAGGATGACTGTCATGATCCCTACAAGTAATGTAGGAATCCTATGTTGAATAGCAATGCCAATAAATCGAATGATCATATATAATTATTCCTTTTTAAAAGAACGTTAGTTCCTACCAAAATCAAAAAGATAACCCATTTGTAAGAGAAGTTGTGGATTGCGATAATCTCCTCTTCCATAACCCATACCAACTTGTAGAAAAAACCCACCAACCAAGATATCATAGGTCAGACCTACATACTGTTGATGAAAATTTGCATACTGCCTAGTTCTGTATTGATATTCCAAAGCAGTTGCTAAAGTAGGATTTTGTTCTGCGATATAGCTTCTAATCAATGTATCACCAAAGGTTGGAGGTTGATGATTGTATCCTGGGATACCATCTCGATCGTATTTATTCTGACCACCTTGTTGGGTTTGGGGATCAAAGGGTCTGACGTTCATTTCTCCAAATACAAGTGAAACACTATGAGCTATGACTGAGGTCTTCCAGAAAGAGTAACCTATGTCTCCTTGAATTCCATTCCAGTGTTGTGAATAACGCATTCCAGATGCACGCAAAACAAAATTGGTAAAATAATAACCTACATTGAAATTGGCACTTGCTGGAGAACCAATCGTTCCCCCAACCACCCAGAAATTACTATATTTTTCATTATTATCTCGAATTGATTTTTTATTATTTGTTTCCGGGTCATAACCAGTTAAAGGTTCTTTCTCTTTATCTGATCTTACCTTTTCAATTGACTTTTCATTCTCTTGCATGATTTCCAAATTTGATTTTTCTTTCTTTTCTTCCCGCGCAGGCTCAGTTGCTTGCGAGAAAATAGAATTTGTGAAGAAAAACAATATTAAACTTATTGCGAAACTTAAAAAATAATTTGGTAGAGAAAACCGGATGCGAACTTTTCTAATGAACCTATTCCATAATGTTTCTAATTTATTTTGTCCTTCAAAGTGCACATTTAAAAACGGTTGCCTAGTATAAAAATCCACAAACACGCCTTTCGGTGACCATCGGTGTCCATCGGTGGTATTCTTGAAATTGTTTTCCTTCATATTAATACCCAAAACTCAGGCCTTTTAAAAGCATTGCCCCACCGATGACAACTTCTTCCCCGGGAAATAAACCTTGAACAACACTTACATTATCTGATCCAGAATTTCCTAAAACAACTGGTCTTCGAATAAACTCACCTGGAGTTGTCTGAACAAACACATAGGCTTGTCCTTCTACAGTAACAACAGAAGAGAATGGAATCACTGCGATATCTTTTGTTTCATCTCCAAACTCAACTTTAGCAAACATACCTGGTTTAAACTTTCCTTCTTTGTTAGGAAGAGCCACTCTCACCTTAACAGTTCGAGTCAATGGATCAACGTTATCACCTATCGCTTCCGCTTTTCCTTTTAGAGTCAAATCCGGAAATGATGCAAAGTGAACCTTGACTTCTTTACCCTTTCGAACAACGCTTAAATTTGCTTCTGGAATATCACAAATTAACCAAACAAGATTAGATCCAACAAATTGTAATTCGCTTGGATTAAAACCAATGGCTCTGAGTTTCCCTTCAAACTCAGCGGTTTCTGCTTGCGCACTATTGACCGCAGCCTCTGCTTCAATGATATCTTTCTGAGTAGCCACTTGATTTTTAAACATATCCTGCACTCGATTTAAGTTTTTAGAAGCACGAGTTAGGGAAGTTCTACTAACCTGGTAGGATGCATAGATTGCATTGATATCAGGAGATTCAAAGAGCACAATTCTCCCACCCGAGACGGAATTTGTAATACTTGCAATGACTCTGGAGGGGGCAGAAATAGAAATGAAACCATCTCCTTCTCCAAATTTTGAAACCTTAATTTGAGAAAGACCAGGACTCTCTGGATCGAATTTGATCTTTTGTCCTTCCTCCGAAACTACAGGTCGATAATTTTTTTGTGGCTCTACTTGTTTTTTCTTACATGCGAAAACGAATGGGATTAGGATTAAATTTATAAATATAAATAAGTTTTTAAATTTCATTTTAGATTTTCCTTTATTCATTAGGTTGAATATTTAATATGCTTTTTCCAACAGAGTAGTTTAAATTTTCGATAGAATCAACTCGATCGATTTGTAATTTTAACATCTGCTGAACGCTAGTTCGATAGGTTTCAAAAAAGTCTGCAAACTCAATCACTGTCAAATAACGCTTTTCATAGTTTGATATCATCAGTTGCGCTAAATTTGTATAATCTTCTGTTAGCCGATTCTTAAAGGCTTGGTAGAGTCTGTCTTTTTCAAGAAGTCGATTGTATATAATAGTTACTTCGTTTTCAGCTTGTAGCTTTTGATTTTGTAACTCAGATCTTCTTGTGAGGATAGCTTTTTCTGCTGCCTCAATATTACCTTGATTTCTATCAAAAATCGGAACCGTTAGTTGCGCTGTCACTCCCCAATAATTTGGATAGGCTGTTCCATTTCTATTATACATAGGACCGAAGGATAGATCTGGAACTGCATTTGCTTGTTGCAAAGCAAGATTTGCTTCCTCTAACTTTAAAGCTTGGATGGCAATTTTTAGATCGGGCCTGTTTTCAAATGCATCATTGATTACTTTATCTAGTTTTAGATCTGTAAGTCTTACTTCCTCTAATCCCTTAGAATCAATTTTTGGAATAAAGGTTACATTCATAAGTTCTGGACTATTTAGCAAGATCCGAAGTGATGCTTCCTTTTGCTTTACTTGCACAACAGCTTCCGTTCTTTCATTTTCCAGAAAAAACAAGAGAGCTTTTAGACGAAGCATTTCAGATTGTAGAACGGCTCTTTTTTCGTAAGCTTTCTCTAAAGAACTAACGGTCTTTGTAAGAGCAGCTATGCTTCCATCATAAAACTGAATCGATTGTCTTAAATAATGAATCCCAAAAAAACTACTTCTAAGTTCGAATTTAAGTGCTCGCAATAGATCAAAGAATTGCTGTTCGCTGATTGCTTTATTGATCTCAGCCACTTTTGTTCTTTTCTCAATTTTGCCACCAAGCAAAAAGAGCTGCTGAATTTGGAGAGTAGTTTGACCATTTCTAGTTGTATCAAAATATCTTTGTGTATTATCATTAAAAATATTTTGATCAACAGAGATATTTGGATTCGCATATAACTTGGCTTGAATTATACCCGCTTTTTTAACATCTATCTCAAACTTAGCAGCAAGTAAACGCAGGTTATTTTTTAGAAATGTTTCTTCTGCTTCTTTCAAAGTAAGAGAGTAGTTTTTCGTAGATTCTTGGCTCAAAAGAATTTGCGAAAATGAAAAGAATAAAAAGCTTAAAGATAAAAAAGCATTTTTATTTTTTATTTTATAGAATATCCACATGAATCGATTAGCTCCTTCAGATCACTGCTATTTTTATTTTAATTTAAAACCAATTCCTTAGTTCTAAAGATATTTAAAAATTAAACAGTGGGAGGTGGTAAGCTAATCAAACGATAACAGAGAAGTCGAGCAGGTATAGAGTCTTCTTCTAAGATTAGTGTATCATCATAATGAAATTGCTCGATAGAAACCAAATAAAATCTATCAGAAAAATACTGATCATTTATATCACCCGCTCTACTTTGAACCCTCATGGTAGAATAAAGGCTATAATCTGAAATAACATCACTGTATTCAGTATTCGATTGGAGAGAATAGTCTTCTTCTGGGTTGGCTAAATTGAGTGGGATTAAACTAATAATTAAAAAAAGTGAAATCAAAATATTAAAAATAGATAGATTTTTAATTAATTTGATTTTCATGTAAAGAGACTCTTAGCCACCGTTTTCCATTTTATCTGAATGTCAACTTTTTCAAAAAAAATAATTACTATCCAAGAGAACAGGGCAAAGGAAAAAAGATTTATCTTGAATGCAAATAACACCTAATTTTAGAATTATGTATCAATTCTTAAAAGTAATTGCAAAAAATTCTTACAAATGCCCGATTGATTCATCGAATCTGATATATAAAAATTAGCAAACCCGTATAAGGAACTCTACAATGAATAAAATGAATTTATCTCTAATTACAACACTCTTGTTATTCTACTGTGTTTCACAAGATAAAAAGAAAGTAGAAATCGATGATACATTTTACAAAGACTGCATGGAAACAATCAAAGAAAAAGAAAAATGCGATGCGTTAGTAAAAAAGGCTGAGGATAGAGAAAAAGAAAAAGAAGCCAAGCAGGAAAAACTCACAGAAGAGCAAATGGCAGGATTAGAAATCAGAGATGACTTCAAAAATAGAATGATGGGAAAATCAAAACTAGGTGTTATCTCTTCTATAGGAGAACCTGATGAAAGAATATATGACGGAAGTGGACAAGAGTTTTTTCATTACAAAAAACCACTCACTCGATACAGCCCAGAACATGATCCAGACAAGGAAATAATCGTCGTATTTAGAAGAGAATATGTAACAAGAGTTCTGCATACCCCACCAGATTCTACTCCTAAAAGCTCTTTTCCTTTTATTGGGGATAAACCTAAAAAACCAAATTCTAAATAGATTTTTACATTCATTCCAACCAATTTTTTAAGTTCTGACAAGAGCATAAAAAAGATTAGACCTAAAATCAAATGATTCAAAACCATTTTTGCTCAAATTCTAAGCATATTTTCTAATAAATATAAACCAAAGAAAGTATTTCATCAATCAATTGCTCAGGATTTCTCCAGTTAGATACTTTTTTAACAATGCTTCTTTTCGGAAATTTATTTCCTGTTCTACAAATAAAGCATTTTATTTATAAAAAATATAATGGCACGCATCTTGCAAAAGTCTTAGACAGGAGATATAAAACGATGAAGACAAAAAATATTATTTTATGCCTACTCATCTTTTCAGCCGCTGGAATTTCAGCTCAGACCATTACACCAAAAGGCTCTGACCCAAAACCTGCGGAAGCTAAATGGTATGACAAGGTTAATTTTTCTGGGTATGTAGATGTATATTATAATTATACTGCGAACAATAGACAAGGATCAACACAAGATACAACTGGAACATTCCACACATACAACAAACAATTTGCTGTAAACGCTGTAAAACTTTCTGTTGAGAAACTTCCTGAAAAGGAAACACCTTGGGGATTTAGATTAGATATCCAAAACGGTCAGAATATCATGTATCAAGAGAGACCTTATCAAACATCTAACTCTATTTACAATATGCAGTTATTACAACAAGCGTATGTTTCTTTCTACTTTCCAGTTGCGAAAGGCTTAGTAATTGATGCTGGTAAAATGGCAACGCATATTGGTAATGAGGTGTTAGACTCAAAAGATAATTTAAACTACACGATTGGATACATATTCTTCAATACAATCCCTTTCATCCACACAGGGGCAAGGGCAACGATTACATTGACTGATAAATTATCAGCTGGTTTATACTTATATAACAGTGCACAAGGAACTGGTTACACAGCAAACGGTCAGCAATTCGGTTTTGCAGGAACTACTCCAGTAGGACCAAATGGTGCTACTATCAATGGAGCTCCACAGGCTGGCTTACTCACAAGTCCAAACCAATCTATTTCTGGAAACCATGTTTATGTAGATGGACCGAATCCAATGAAATCCATTGGAACACAGATGAAGTTTGATGCAGTGAAAGATAAATTCAAAATTGTATGGAACACATTGTATGGAAACGACGTAACACAAGGAAGACCATCTGATGCAGATTTCTATTTATCACAATCAGGAATGAATGGTCGTGTTCCAGGTGGACCACTTCTTACTCAACCAAATCAAGTTAGCAAAAACAATAGAGACTATTGGTTTATTAACCACATGTCCTTTATCATCAACCCAACTGATAAATTTTCAATCCTCTTAGATTGGACTTTTGGAGAAAGATCAGGTTATGCAATCACTAACGCTGCAGGATATACAAACGAAGGTTTCTATATCGACTCTAACAGAGACGGTGTGATTGATACTGTAAATGGAACAGATCTTAAATACAGACCAAGTAAACAAGATGTTAAGAGAATTTATAACACTTATGGTATTTGGGCTAAATATACAATCAACGATAAGTATGCAATCGGTCTTCGTTATGAAAACATTGACGATAGTAGATATGGTGGATCTCTCGCAGTTAACGCTCCTCTCGCGTTCACAAACCCAAGAGATCGTTATGACTTGCAAGCTGCATCTGGTGATTCAGGATTTACAAATTCCAGATATGCAGGTCTAGGAAGACCAGCTTCTGGACTTGGCCAAGCTAGAACTCTTACACTTACACCGATCATCAACTTCACAGAAAACTTACAAGTTAAAATTGACTTGAGAAGAGACTGGGCACTTGGAACACAGTTCATAGATCCATCTGGTCGCGCAGTGAAAGGTCAAAATGGAATCATCATTGGCGTGGTTGCTAAGTTCTAAGGAAAAGGAGAATAATATGAAAACAAGAAAAACTCTTATTTATGTGGCAATGGGATTGATGTTATCAATACTTGCTAACTGTACTGAAAGTAGCAAAGCAGGAAATGATACAGATAAAAACAATGCATTGTTATTAGCGATACTCAATCGTAACACAGCAAATGCACAAGCACGTCAAGCATGCGCAAATGCAGTCTATTTAATGAATCAGTGTATTGGATCTGGGTCTGGTTTCAATCCAGCAGTTATGTGTGCGGATGCAAATCTACAAGCAGGTGGCACTTATACAGATAGCTCTGTAACACCAGCCGCAACAATTACCTATACAGGCACTGAAGCGTATACAAGACTTGCAAGCTGTGTTGCTACACAGATTGCAGCAACTAACTGTAACTTTAGCCAAAATAAAGTTGCAAGCCCTGTGCAAGCAAAGGCAGCATTCTTTTCAAGTTGTGAGGTAGATTATAATTCTGCATCAATCACAGCAGCTACAAAAGCTACCAAAGCACCTTCTGGAACGATTATAACAATCTTCTAAGAAGTTTACATTACACCGCTTTTCTTATCAAAAGGAAAGCGGTTTTCATTTTAACATCCTTTCTAAAAATCTCTTATATTCTTCTTTATCTCTAGTCATTCCAAGAAACTGATCAATCACTTTTCCATCTGCATTCATTCCAACATAGAGTGGAAGTGCGATAGTTCCAAAGTTATCTTCTTCGAATTTTTGATTTTCTTCATGAACCATCTCTTCTCCATCTGTGTAGAGACGAACTAGAATATATCGGGAAAGTAATTCCTTTACATCCGCTTCCGGAAAAATATTTTGTTCCATCCAGCGACAGTTTGTGCAAGTATAACCAGTAAAGTCGACAAATATCTTCTTACCTGTTTTACTCGCTTCCTGTTTTGCAACTTCTAAATTATCAAGCCATATGAGTTCTTCCGATTTAGTAACTCCATTTTTCAATTCTGTGGAAGGAGGAGGCAGAAATGCATCTAACTCTCCCAGAGATCTACCATTGGTAGCAGTTAGAAAGTTAAGCGCCAAGGCTAGAAAGAAAATAGCACTTGCGATTCTAAATGCAGTTTTTCCATCTTCCTTTTTCTCATGGGCAAAATTATAAAAACCAAATAGATAAAGAGAAGTAGCAATAAATATTGCTCCCCAAATAGAAAGGAAAAATTCTCTAGATAAAATCTTCCATCCAAAAACCAAATCTGCATTGCTGATAAATTTAATTGCAGCAGCTAGTTCTAAGAAACCTAAAATAATTTTAAATGATACCATCCAACTTCCCGACTTTGGGAGTTTTTTCATTCCTGATGGAAAAAGTGCTAATAGGAAAAATGGAATCGAAAAGGCAAAACTATATCCAAGCATCCCAAGGATTGGGTAAAACCATTCTCCTTTCGATGCGGATACCAATACCGTTCCAATAAAAGGCATTGTGCAGGTGAAGGTAGTCAATGTAAAAGTGAATGACATGATCCAAATACTGAGCAAATTATTTTCTGAGTGAAAATTTGAAATTCGTGTGAGGAAGCCGCCTGGAACTACAATTTCAAACATTCCAAATAGATTAAATGCAAAGATTATAAACACAACTGCAATGAATAGATTCATGTAGGGATTAGCGGCTAATCGATTTAATCCGCTTGCTCCAAAGATCAGCGCAATGACAAAACCCAGAATCGAAAAAGAGAAAATAATTCCAATAGAATACAAAAGTGCATCCGAAAAAGGTTTTGAGGAGGATAATTCATGTCGTTTTGTAAAATACGAAACTGTTATCGGAATCAATGGAAATACGCAGGGAGTCAACAAGGACAATAAACCAAAACTAAACGATAAATAAAGGTAAGATGCAATTGAAATATTTTCCATAATACAATAGTTTGACTCTTCTAATTCCCTACAATTCTAAAAATAGAAGAGCTTTTGAAGAGTTGTATTTAAAAATAATCCTGGAGAAAGACTTCGCTAAAATTTAAATTTGTTTTGAAAGGTAAAGATTCATCCCATGCTACTCTACTTTACCTAGGTATATTTTTAATGTCATAGATTCTTCTAATAGATTTTATAGTCAATCACACTGAGTTTTTCAGATAAATCTATTTACGATTTTCTAATAAATAAAGTAAATTGGCTATAAATAACAAATCTGATTTATCTACTAATTTGTATTTTAAATTAGATTAAAATAGAATCAAGAGTAGATTGTGTATGATAATTCAGAATAAAAACAAAGGTAATTTAATTTACCTGCTTTCTTTTCTCATTTTTCTAAGTTTATTCTGCAATACAGAAGATAGAAAACCAAAAGAAGCAATCGTTTATTTAAAAGACAATACAGATGGGACAATAGAAGACACTCGGTATAACTACACTTGGCAAAAATGCAGCATGGGACAAACACAAAATGAAATCTGTGCGGGTAGTGCTGTATTAACAAATTGGCTCTCTGCCATGCAATATTGTAAGCATCTGAAATTAGCAAATAAAAAATAGGCATTACCTACCTCAAATGAACTTATTAGTCTTATCTCTTCCGGCTATCGCTCAGCGGATAGTTCAAATAGGTTTCCAAATAAAAGCGGTAGTATCTATTGGTCTGCCACTTCCCACGAGGCTGTAAATTTAATTGGCATTGTGGTAGATCTAAAAGATATAAAGGCGGAATACAAAGTGAAGTTTGATACAAATTATGTAAGATGTATTTCTAAGCATAAGGTAATTCATCATGGAATTCACAAGCATCATGAAAATTGGAGCGATGAAGATTGAAAGCAACGTCACGTGACGTCGCTTTCCACTATGACATCGAACATTTTTTATATAGCAGTCTTGCCGCTTTCTCCTGTTCGAATGCGATAGCATTTTTCTAGAGGAACTACAAAGATTTTTCCATCCCCTACAACTCCATCTCCATGCTTCGCTGAGTTCATGATTGCATTCACTACGATGTCTTCAAACTCATCATTACACGCAATTTTAATTTCCACTTTTGGAAGAAGGTTTGGTTTTACTCTTTGACCACGAAAGAGTTCTGTATCTTCTTCTCTTCCATGTCCTGTTATGCGATTGACTGAAATACGAGTAATTTCTGCGGCTAACAGAGCTTCTCTCACTTCATCTAATTTATCTGGTTGAATAATTGCTATAATTAATTTCATAAGCTCTCCTATTAGTTGAGATTCATTAAACCATAGCCACTTTCGCTATGCTCTGTATGATCTAATCCAGCCAATTCTTCTGATTTACTAATTCTAAATCCAACAGTCTTTTGCACTATGAAACAAATAATCAAAGTTCCAACAGCGGATAACAAGATAGTAACCCCCATTCCTTTTAATTGTAAAAGAAATTGTTGAAAGTAGGTCCACTCTCCTCCCATTTTAGCTGCTGCTTGTTTCATCCAAGAATCACGAATTAAAAAACTAAGGGCTAATACACCGAAACCGCTTCCCACTCCATGAATTCCAAAACAATCTAAACTATCATCATATCCCAATTTATTTTTCATTTCGAGTGCGAAGAAACAAATAATAGAAGATGCCATCCCAAGTAAAATTGCCCCTTTGGGAGTTACAACTCCAGCCGCGGGAGTAATTACAACTAGCCCTGCTAAGATTCCAGACACAAATCCTAAAGAAGTAACTTTTCTAAATTTTATAGATTCAACAATCATCCAAGTTAAAGCGCCTGACGCAGCAGAAACATGGATCACAAGACCACCTGCAAGATCAATCACTCCGGGCCCAGAGGTAAATAGCCAACCATCAGATGCCCAAATCCAATGGGCAAGTGGGCAATAGATTGCTAAAAACCAAAGTGCGATAAAAAGAATATAACCTTTAATGGAAACTCTTTCAGCAATCGCTCCACTAATCAGGGCAGGAGTAATAATTGCAAATTTTCCTTGAAACATTGCAATCACATATTCAGGCACTCCATTCACAATGGATTCATCAATTCCATTTAAAAAGAAATAATCTGGATTCCACCCTATAAATCCACCTAACGCATTTTTCCCAAAGGAAAGAGAGTAACCAACAGCTACCCACAATACTCCAATGACTGCAAGTGGAACAAAACTATGCATCATAGTTCCTAAAACATTTTTTGTATGAACCAGTCCGCCATAGAACATAGCAAGTCCTGGAATCATTAACAACACGAGTCCTGTAGACACAAGCATCCATGCAGTTGTGACCGAATCAACAACTTCCATATAACCTCTCATATACCTCAAATGCATTTAAGCATTGTTAGGTGACCGATCGAATCGGTTTTTATTTTTTTTACCATTCCGTAAAAAGTTTTCCTACAATCTAGATTTATTTTGAGAAATTGAATTTTGAATTTACAATTGCATAGATCACATACATTTTATCGATACTTTAAACATAGAAAATATTTTGCTGAATTCATAAGGATTTTTTATTAAAAATATTCAGGTGAGATAAAAGTTTTACTTTAAATTATTTTACTGTTTTTTTTTAAACAGGAATATTGTTCTAAATGTAGTATTACTAAACGTAAAAATTATTTAAATAATTCTGAAGTGAAAAAGTGTATTCGGTATAAACATATTACTAGGAGCTTTTTTAAGAATATATTTATTGTTTTTGAATTCAAAGTTTTTTATAAATTTAAAATCACTTCTATTTTAAAAACCAATTCAAATATTTAGAAAGTATTCTGATTTTACAAATTTATTTAGAAAACTTTCTTGCTCTTTATTTAATTTTATTTTTCGCCTTTTACCCTTTATAAATTCAAATGCTTCCTCAACACTTTGCTTTTTGTTCCTAATTAAATAAAGAATGATTGCAACTAATGCTGTTCTTCCATGCCCTTCAGCGCAATGAATATATATATTTGAACGAAGCTTACTGACTTCTTTTATGAATAAATAAAAATCAACCTCATCAGGAATAGAAGCATCTAAAATTGGGAATGATATATACTTTTTATTTTGAATAATCGAGTAATCTTCATTCAGTTCAGCCGTTAAATCTACAACTATTTCAATATCATTTGGCAAATCTTTGTATATCAATTTTTTTCCAATGTAATAGTTTTCAAAAAAGAAATCATATTTATTCTCTTTTGAAAATTTATATTTAAAAAACCAAATTGAATAAATTATTAAAAAATAGGGAAGTATTGCAAGATTAGAGATTATTGAAAGCTTCCCTGAGTTTTTACTTTTATAAAATAATTTTGGTTTATTTATGAAGTAAATCAATCCAAGTATGGGATAACTTAAAGAAAACCAAAATAGAACAATTTTTAATAGTTGATTATCCATTTCTAAAGCATTTGCCGAAAATGCAATCGATACCATCAAAAAAATTAAAGATAGCTTTTGGGATGATTTCATGAATCTATATCTGACTACGCCAAACAACCATTAATCACAAATCATATTCTTTAATCTTCCGATACAAAGTTCTCTCCGATATACCAAGAACCTTTGCACACTTCTCTCTATTTCCACCAACGACTTTCAAATTTTCTCGAATGATTTCTTTTTCGTAATCATTCATTGGAATTCCGGGGATGATATTTAATTTGCCGCGAGTGATAATAGAAGAGGTTGTGATAAAATCTTTTGGAACCTGTGACACATCTAATACTTTCTCGCTAGAAAGAATAATCATTCCCTCGAGCATATTTCTTAGCTGAGCAACGTTCCCAGGCCAATCATACTGCAAGATAAATTGGATCAACTTTTCAGAAATTCTTGTGATATTCTTATTGTATTTATCTTTCAATTCATTTACAAAATGATTCACGAGAAGAGGCAAATCAGACTTAACCTCTTTCAAGCTAACGGTATTTAAACAGATTAAATTTATTTTTTGAAAAAGATCTTTTCGAAAAATTCCATCTTTCACCATTTGAGGAAGACTTTTATTAGAAGAAGTAAAAATTCTAGAAGCAAATTGAACCGTTTCTTTTTTATCTGTGACTATCTCTTGATTCTCTAAAATTCTAAATAGAATTGCTTGTCCGTCTGTATCTAATAATTCTAGTTTATCAAAATAAACAGGAGAGTTTATTTTGATTGATTCTCCTTTTATATGTAAGGTTTTTGCTGTCTTCTCTGAATACTTATGTATTAAAATATTCAAATCAGAATGAAAACTTCCACAATCAATCTCAATCATTTCTTTTTGAGAAATCAATTTAGCAATTAAACTTTTTCCAGTTCCAACATCCCCTTGTATATAAACTGGAACATTCAATTCAGATAAGTTTTCAATCTTAACATTTAAAGATTTAATTGGAGATGAATTTCCAATTAACATCTTCAATCCAAATTCATCCTCAATTGGTTTCATCTAGTTTTGCTTAGATATTTTATTTTGCTGGCTACCGTTTGTATCAGCCATTTTTTTTAACTCTTCATAACCAGGTAATAAGGAGAGATCTGGAACTACTACAATTTCAATTCTCCTGTTCAAAGCCTTATTTGCATTTGTATCGTTAGGAGCAATAGGACGACTATCCCCAAAACTAGCAGCAGATATTTTGGATTCCGGTAATCCAGCCTTTATCATTGTATATAATACATTAATAGCTCTATCAGCCGCTAAATCCCAGTTCGTTTGACCGTAGACTCTATATCTATCACTATCTGTATGGCCTTCTATTTGAAACTTTCTATTTTCTATCTCTGTCAAAATTGAGGTTACTTCTGTGATCGCTTTTTTACCGTTAGACGATAGATCTTTTGAACCGGATGCAAATAAAACATCTGACGGTAAAACAATAACCATCCTACCATCAATCATTTTGATTTTTAATTTTCCCGTATCAATAAAAGTTTTAAACTTATCAAGTAGACTTTTAAACTCAGTAACACGTGCCTCGGATTCTTCTTTTCGTTTTTTGAGATCCTCTAGAGCTCGAGTCATTTCATCTCTTTGTTTTGCTAAGGCATCTTTCTCTTGGCTTAAATCATCGACGGATCCTTCCATTTGTGCAATGGAACTTCGTAAGAATATTTTCTCTTTGAGTAATTCATTGTATTTATCTTGCTTTGCTTGCAGTTCTTTGCTCTGTGCTTCTTTTAGATTAGCGATTTCTTTATTTTTATCGTCTTCTAATTTTATAGATTTTTCCTTTTCTGCTTTTAGCTCTTCTTGAAGCTTTTGTTCTGTTTCATCACAGGTTTGCTTTAATGTATCATACTTACTATTCGAAACGCATCCAATAAATAAAAAAGAAAAGAGTAAAATTATTTTATATTGATTCATTCAAAAGTTTCCTTAATTCACTCATTCTATGTAAAATATAAGAATTTGTAAACTACTTAAAGTTGTGTAATCAATACAGGGTATCCCTTGCGGATAACAAGTGTATGCTCAAATTGAGCAACTAAACTACTATCGGGAGTTCGTAAAGTCCAACCATCTGATTTTGTAACTGCATGAATGGCTCTGGTGGAAATAAATGGTTCTATTGTGATCACCATTCCATCTTCTAACACTCTATCATCTGATTTATCATAATAATTAGCAATAAATCGAGGCTCCTCATGAAGTGCACCCCCAACCCCATGACCTCCTAGATTACGGATAACGGTATACCCACTATTCTGAGCTAAGTCTTGAACTGTTTTACCAATCTGATTTATTTTCCTTCCTGCTCTAGCAATGTTAACTGCACTGTCCAATGCTGAACGGGTAACGCGTATTAACCGCTGTGTCATAGCATTATAAGGAGGAATTTGAAATGATGCTCCAGTATCAGCAAAGTATCCATCCAATTCTGCTGATACATCTATATTAACAAGATCTCCGGGGGCAAGTTTTCTTCTAGAAGAAGGGATTCCATGCGCAAATTCATCATTGACCGATATACAAGTATTTCCTGGAAAATCATACGTTAGCTTAGGAGCCGAACGTGCTCCTTTTTTTTCAAGTAACTTACCTCCCAAATAATCCAGTTCTTCTGTATGCATACCAGGTCTCGCCGCCTGCCTCATTTCGCGAAGCACACTAGACACAATCATTCCTATTTTTTTTAATAATTGTATATCTCTCATTGAGTTTATTGACATAGTGTGGTCTCCGTTTTATAAATAAATCCTATCTAGTAATATTTACTCCACTTTAAAATAAAGATATTTCTTGTAAAGTTTTGTTGACAATTTATGAAACACCGTTAAAGTCGTATGTGATTTGGACTTTTTGAATTTTTGTCAGTGTTTTAAAGCTTGTTTTAGAAATTTACTGTTTTCTTCTCTCGCCTCTTTTCTCACGATTTTCTCTAAAAAAACAAAAAGATATTACTTTTAATTATAGAGTTAACTTCAAAAATTAATCATCTATATTATTTGTTATGCCAACTCAATATTGATTTAAGGATTTTGAATATGAACATTTATGTAGGAAATTTAACCTATGAGGCTAGTGAAGCAGATGTAAGAGCAGCTTTTGAAGCATTCGGAGAAGTAACTTCTGTAAAAATTATTACAGATAAATTTACCGGTCAATCCCGTGGAATTGGCTTTGTCGAAATGGCAAATAAAACAGATGCGTTAGCAGCAATCAGCGATCTAAACGGTAAAGAATTAAAAGGTCGTATGTTAAAAGTGAACGAAGCTCTTCCTAAAAAAAGTTTTGATAAAGGAAGCAGCAATAATTCCTACGGAAATAGACCTAATAAAGGCGATCGTCCAAGAAGAAACAACAACTGGAGATAATCTTTTACCTTTAGAGGTTTTAGAAAAAAGCACGTTTCAAACGTGCTTTTTTTATACCTAATATCAAAATTCATTTCCCATTTTTAAATTTTAAATATGTTTTTGATCTAAAAACATCTTAGTTTTCTCGCACGCCTGCATTTGCAATATAACGAATAAAAACCTTTCGGAAGGTCTCGTCTTTCTTTTTGTTTATAACTTCCAATAAATAAAAAACTCTCTATTTCCAGAAGCACCTCTAATCCCTGAGTTACAAATCCCAATCACTTCTGCTTTCATTTGATATTTTAGATAAGATATTATTTTTTTGAGAACTCGAAAATGAACTCTGTGATTCTTAACGATTCCCTTTTCAGTTTCCTCTGGCTCACATTCAAATTGAGGTTTAATTAAACTAATTACTTCTATTTTTTTATCTAACGCGTCTTGCTTCAGTTGATAAATGACCGGAAAAATATGTAAAAGCGAAATAAAGCTCAGATCAATCACGATAAACAAATCAGAATAATTAAAATCTAAATCTCGCCAAGATAAATTCCTAACATTGAATCGATCCTTTAGAATTACTTTAGAATTGTTTTGAAGCCTAGATGCCATTTGACCATAACCAACATCAAAGGCATAAATTTTTTCAGCTCCATTTAAAAGTAATATTTCAGTGAACCCACCTGTGGATGCACCCAGATCTATACAGATTTTTTTGTTTGAATTAACGTTAAACGCCTTAAATGAAGACTTTAATTTTAACGCGCCCCTACTCACATATTCGGGAATTTTATCTACAACTTCAATTTTAACGTCTCTTGGATATTTAAATCCTGCTTTTGTAACTTTCTCTCCATTTACTATAATGGATCCAGAAAGTATCAGAGAACTTGCGCGAGCTAAATCATCACAAATCCCTCGTTCCACGAGAAGGATATCTAATCTAGTTTTTTCTTTCGGCAATGTAAACAGGTAAATCTCTAAAAAAATGAGATTTGTTAGATTCTAAGGATTCCGAAATAGCAATTAACTCGCCTTTCAGATCATCGCGTAACCTTTTGGCTTTCTCCATCCCATATAAAGATGGGTAAGTTAATTTGCCATTAGCCGCATCTTTTCCAGGAGTTTTACCAAGTTCTTCAAAGGAACTTTCTTCGTCTATAATATCATCTGTAATTTGAAACAAGAGTCCAACTTTTTCACCGTAGAGTTGAAAGTTTTTTTCTTTTTCTTTCCACTCTTTAGTTAATCGGTTTCCGATGAGGAGTGATGATAAAATTAAAGCACCTGTTTTCTTTCTATGTATAGAGTTTAACGTATCCTCTGAGAAAAAATTAGGATTATTCTCTAATTGCAAATCTTCAATTTGTCCAGAGACCATTCCCTCTCCACCTGCACCGGAATGTAACAATTCCTGAATATCTGAGAATGTATTACTATCCTCGATTTCCATTTTTGCAGGAAGATAAAAACCAAATGAGTTGAGAGCATCTCCAGCTAAAATGGCAGTTGATTCTGAAAATTTCTTGTGACAGGTTAAAACACCTCTTCTATAATCATCGTTATCCATTGCAGGAAGATCATCATGGATTAGGGAATAAGTATGAATACATTCTACCGCTGAACTTAAAAATAAAACGTTATTAGATATACTCTGATTTTCCGAACTTAAGTAGGCAGACAAGACCAGAACAGGTCGTATCCGTTTTCCTCCAGCACTCAAACTGTAGATACAGGCTTCTGCTAGAAGTGGATGAAATTTCTTTCTTATTTCATTAAAAATAACTTCATGGAAGAAATTCTCAAATCTATCTTTTCTTATCTTGAATAAATTTAAGAACTCTTCCATGTAAGACTCAGATTAATTTACTAATTCAAATCCTTTGAAGAAAAATGTGATCTCAGTATTTGCATTTTCATCAGAGTCAGAACCGTGAACAGAATTTGCACCTTTACTCTCTGCATACATAGCGCGTATTGTTCCTGGTTTTGCTTCTTTCGGATCTGTTGCACCAATCACTTCTCTCCAGTGACTAACAGCATTTTCTCTCTCGAGTGCAGCTACAACGATTGGACCTGCTGACATATCTTTGCAAAGATCAGCATAGAAAGGACGAGCAGCATGAACTTTGTAAAATTCTTTTGCATCGTTCTCTGCAAGTTTAACATATTTCATAGCCAGAATTTTAAATCCTTCTTTCTCTATGCGGGCAATGATATCGCCAACATGCTTATTTCGGACAGCGTCCGGTTTGATCATTATAAATGTTCTAGACATTTTCTTCCTCTTTTTACTTTAATTCTTTAAATTTTTTTAATAAAGCTTCATTTATGATTTCATGAACATGACCTGCTACGCTACGTCCATGTCTTGCTACTTCTTTTACAATGCTAGATGATACAAAAGAGTTATCGCCTGATGCCATAAAAAAAACAGTCTCGAGTTCGGGAGCCAATTTTTTATTCATAAGCGATATCGCATACTCATAATCAAAATCGGTTACTGCGCGTAAACCTCGAATGATAGCACTGGCTCCTCTCTCTTCACAAAAATCAACTGTAAGTCCATTAAATGTGGTCACCTCTAATCTAGATTCATCTATACCTAGATCAGTTATTACATGATGTATTAAGTCTATCCTTTCCTCTATGGAGAATAACGATTGTTTTTTAGAGTTAGTTGCAACGGCAATGATAACAGTATCAAATAAGTTTAACGCTCTACGGGCAATATCAATATGCCCATTTGTCATCGGATCAAAGGCTCCAGGATAAACAGCAAGCTTTCTCATTTTTTATTTCGCAAGCGGGATGTTTCTTTGGTTGGTAAACCATAGATATTAATAAATCCTTCCGCATCATATTGATTGTATAATTCTTCTTTTTCAAAAGTTGCCATTTCATGACTATATAAAGATACTGATGACTTTCTACCAACTACAGAACAATTGCCTTTATAAAGTTTTACTTTCACAGTTCCAGTCACAAATCTCTGTGTTTCAGAAATATAGGCTCTCATGGATTTCATTTTATTAGAAAACCAATGTCCATTGTAGATGAGTCTTGCAAATTCTCCAGACAGATCATCTTTCTGATGTTGAGTATCTCTATCCAATGTAATAGATTCTAAGTCACGATGTGCGATATGGAGTATCGTTCCACCAGGAGTCTCGTAAACGCCACGCGACTTGATTCCAACCAGTCTGTTTTCAACAATGTCAACGCGACCAATTCCATTCTCACCACCAAATTTATTTAAAGATTCCATTACTTCTAGAGGATTCATGCGTTTGCCATTTACCGCTACACAATTTCCTTCTTCAAAGTCCAACTCTAAATAGGTTGGAGAATCCGGTGCTTTTTCGGGAGAAACAGTGAGTAGAAACATTTCTGGATCTGGTTCTTTATAAGGATCTTCTAATATTCCACCTTCAAAAGAAAGATGCATTAAATTTCGATCCATAGAATAAGGTTTTGCAGCAGTTACAGGGACGGGAATCCCTTTTTGCTTAGCATATTCAATTAGATCAGTTCTACCTTTGAAACTCCATGTTCTCCAGGGTGCTATGATTGCAAGTGAAGGAGCTAACGCTTTAAATCCTAACTCAAACCGAACTTGATCATTTCCTTTGCCTGTTGCACCGTGAGCAAATGCGTCTGCTCCTTCCGCTAGTGCAACATCTACCATTGCTTTTGCTATGATGGGTCGAGCAAGGGATGTTCCTAGCAAGTATCTCATTTCATAAATTGCTGATCCCTGAATTGCAGGAAAAATAAAATCCCTCGCAAATTCTAAACGTAAATCTTTTATAAAGACTTTTGAGGCTCCAGTCTTTAAACCTTTTTCTTCTAAGCCAGAAAGCTCTTCTTTCTGACCTACATCAGCGCAAAATGCAATTACTTCACAGCCATATGTATCTTTTAACCAAGCCAAAATCACGGAAGTATCTAGACCACCGGAATACGCGAGCACTATTTTTTTGGGAGCTATTTCCTTTTTCATTTCAAGGTCAAATTAACGGAAAAGGCTTTTCTGACAATGAATTTTTAGGGCATACCAAAAGACAGAAATTGAGTCGAATAAAGCCTGAAACGGCAAATAATGATTAGCCGCATATTTTCTTAGATAAAAAGTTTTGAAAGATATAGATCAAAGTATAATTCCAAAAATTTCTATTTTGTATTTCTTTTATACCTATTAACCCGCACTCTGTAAATGAAAGACTTTAATCAATTTTGTAAAAATCTAATTCAAATCAATTTCGCAAATTAGTTTATACTTAAAAAGCAAATCTAAAAATTTCTAACCATTTAAGCGATCCATTCAAAATTCAGGATTGAATTTCAAACTGGAAAAGAGAAAACCCATTTAAATCCTCATGTAACTCGTTTGATTCAAAAAAAATTTTAATTCGAACATTGAAAGTCAGATTATGTCCATCTATCACAAGGCGCTATGCAATACTTATTTAATAAATTATGCTTGTCTTCTAGCTAATTATGGTTCATACTAACATCAAATAGAGGCGATGACCTGTTATACGATAGCAGCAAAAAGCTCTTCACTAACACAATTAAATCGGTAAATGAATGAATCTTAACACTGAATCAAACAAAAATGACAGTATTGATAGGGGAAGATTATTAACCCTTCTAATAATTAGCTCAACCTGCACTGGGGCTGGCCTCGGTTGGGGTGGAATCTACGCTTTTTTTGGATTATATAAAGCCATGTGGTGGCCATTTCTGTTTTCTTTTGTTGTGGGTGGTGCTCTACTTGCATATCGCTTTTTTAAATCTTACAATCTACTATTACATACTCAGCTGTTTATGATTTTTATCGTTCCAACATTACTACAATGGACGTTAGGCGGATTTCATGAAAGTGGAATCGTTATACTATGGTCTCTCATGTCTCCATTCGGATCCTTGATGCTACAGGGAAAAAAAGAATACCTTTCATGGGGTGGAGCCTATTTTCTACTACTCACCGTATCCCTTATATTTGATGGATATTTTAAATCTCTTGGAATTGAATCTGTATCACCAAATGCTATTGTATTCTTTTATGCTATGAATATTAGTGTTGTATCCTTACTCACTTTACTTGCAATTTTTTATTTTGTTAAAAGCTTTGAGGATGAACGAACTGCTAGAACTTCTTACAATAATTATCTATCTGACAGAGTTGATACAATGCTAAAATCCGTTGAGTTACTAGCAGACGGCGATTTAACCAGTAAGATACACGTTTCAGAAGAAGATTTAGTGATTCAAAAATTATTTACAGGTTATAATCGAGCATTAGAAGTATTAACGAAATCCTTTGATGATCTAGATAAAAATATAGCGATAGTTGCTAATTCAGCAGATGGATTGATTGAATCCATGGATACTCTCTCATCTGAGATTAGCCAACAAACTGTCGGAGTAACACAAATTGAAGATTTTATCAAAAAAATAAAAAAGGAGACAGAAGAAAACTCAAAATTGATTCAATTAGGGGCAAAAGAATCAGAAGCGAATGCAGATATTGCATTAAATGGAGTCTCCATCATTGAAAAATCAATCAGCAAAATTCAATCAATCGGTAAAGAAATGGAAAATTCTAGATTTATTATTCTAGAGTTAGAAAAAGAAAGCAATCAAATTGATGAAATTATACACTCTATCAATGGAATAGCAAAGCAAACTAGTCTTTTATCGCTTAACGCATCTATTGAAGCAGCCAGAGCTGGAGAGAATGGCAAGGGATTTGCGGTTGTAGCAAGCGAGATCGGAAAATTAGCAGATATGACAACAAAATCTACTAAATTAATATCAGACAAACTAAAAGAAATCAACCAAAAAGCAAAGCATGCTGTTGATATAGTAAACAAAAGCAACGAAAATATGAGAGAGGAACTTACTTATTCAGGACAAGTAAATAAATCAAACCAAAACATTGTAACAAATTCAAAACGAGTAAGGGAAATCATTTCAACTCTAGAAGAAAGAAGTAAAAAGCAATCCTCTAATCTCCAAGATATATCAGTCAATATAATTCAACTTCTAGATAGCACTAAATTCTTTTTAAATGAAATTAAGACGATGAGCGATAGCTTCTTATCTATGAACCAAAAAACAAAAACAATGAAAGACTCTGTGAAAAAATTTAAGATCGCTTAGTTTTTAAACTCTCCATTTTCCCATTTTCCGGATTGAATGACACGATGTTTACTATTAAATAATCTTCCCCTTCCATGCAGTTTTCCATCCTTAAAGTCACCAATGTATAGGTCCTTATTTTTAAACGTATATGCTCCTTTCCCGTCAAACTTTGTGTTAAGAAAATTACCAATGTAAGATTCACCATTCTTTTTTTCGAAAACACCATGTCCATTTAGCTTACTATTCTTAAAAACACCTGAATACTTTCCAGAAAGGGTTTCCAATTTGCCTTGTCCATTTAACTTTCCATTTACAAATTTTCCGGTATATATTTTTGTTTTTCCATTTTTTTTTATGATTAACTTACCGTTACCTTCATATTTATTATTTTTCCATTCACCTTCATAGTAGATTGATTTATTTACAGCAAGATCTTCTGAAACCGATATACGCTCTCCAGAAGGCTTTATTGGATTTTCTTTTGTCCAAATTCCAAACCCGTTTCTCTTTCCCTCTTTAAATTTTCCAATATACTTATATCCCTTATTGCTAAAAAAAATACCTTCCCCCTCAAAGATTCCTTTCTTAAACTCTCCCTCATAACGATCACCATTGGAAAATTCTTTTATGCCATGCCCATCTTCACAATTTCCAGAAACACAGCTATCGCTAAAAACATTAGATGTAAATAACAATAATAAAAGGATGAAACTCAACATAGTTCTAATCTATTTCTATCTAAGTCCTGTGTAAAATCAAATTTTTATTTACTAAACGACCTCAACCTTTCTATCTTATCATTGCATTGTCAAAATATGGATTGAGTGGGATCAAAAAGAGTGAGCGAGAGCTAGCAATGTTTTTCCGATTGGTTTATAAGATATCAAATGGCTAAGTAAACTCAGGACATTGATTTTATTAGTTTATTAGCCTTGTCTTCAATTTCCAAATTTTTCTGTTCTTCCTTAGAAGCGCTTTCATTTTCTGAATCAATTGCAAGGAATTAATCACGGTTTACCACAACAAAATAATCCCCTGTATTCAATTGAAAAAATCTTGCTTTATATATTAAATAGAAACAAAAGGGATAAATACTCCATGGAAATATGAATTCTATATAGGAGTATAAAATGTTTATTTTTGTTTAGTCTTTCACTATACAAAATAATTTTATGAGGATATTTATGAAAAAAACTTTTTTAATTCTTGGACTTTCTCTAAGTGCTTTTCTAATCAATTGCTCTTCGAGACAAACAATTCTCTCTCCATCAAAAGAAGATAGAACATACGATTATACTAGCTGTGGAATCTCGTTCACAATTCCAGCCGGATGGGAATTACAAACTACACCGTTTCTTGAACTCCATGTTGTAAAAGGAAACATTGATATTATTATTGATCCTGTTGCAGAAGAAACAGATCCAGATAAAATATGGACAGCGGTTAAAGATAAATTAAGTGATAAAGCAGGTAAACCTTTAAAACTCAGCAGAACAGAGAAAGGTAAGAAAGTATCTGGAATTCCTTCTGGAACAATTTACTCTATGACTGAAGACAAAAAAATCAGTGTAGATGGAGATGTGCTACAATGCCCAAAGGATAAATCCGTTATTTTCTATAGCATAAGCCCTGTTGCAACATACAGAACAGATAGACCAGCAGTTCAAAGATTAGTAGGATCTATCAAACCATTAAAATAGTCTTTTAACTCAACTTACCTAATTATTTCATAACATAATATAGGATTGAAAGTGATCATTGGTTTTAAGAATCTTCTTAAAACCAATGAATTCCTCTTATTTTCTATTAGTAATCCACTTCTACAAACGATAGGTGATTAGCTATATGCATTGCATGAGCCTTTTCATAGTCTGATTTAGATAATTCTCCATAAGCAAAATGTATTTTTAAATCACCTGTAAAATTTCTAAAATCTTCAATAGCTTTATAGAGTCGAAGCATTGCCTCTCTTTCATCTCCTTCTTTCGGAATCTCGGGAGCCTTTGGAATTGGAGCATTTAAATCATGGGTCATATAACCCCTTGCAGAAAATAGATTAGATGCGATTTTTCCAGCTGTCATTCTAAATAGTGGAGATTTATTTTCAGGGTATCCAATGAGAGAATATTCAATACTCTGTGCACAATGATTTAAAATTTGAAACCAACTCCAACTTCCATTTGGAGTTATTTTTTTTGCAGTTTCAATTTTTTTTAGCTCATTTATTGATTCTTCTAGATTAGAAAATCTAAGCTTTCGATCCATTTTGTCTACCTCATTAGAACAATTCATATTTGCGGATAACGCATAAGTAGTAACAGTGAAAGCTCCCGCTTTCTGAATAAATTTTCTTCTATTCATTATTAATCTCCGACATTCTGATTAAAACTTTTTTAAGAAGTTTTTCAATCATGGATGCACCATGATAAAGTCCTGTGTAAAGTAAAATACTTTTTCTAGCGACACCAAGATGCGGATCTTTCTTCTCCGGCAAACTTAAGTTAGCCTCATAACCTTCTGTAATTGTAAGGATTGTTCTTTGAATACTAAGTCCTATAATTTCATTTAAGTTTTTTTTGCTAGAAACCTCTTCATCAATTTTATCCATTTGAGAAAGTAGATAGTTGATATCCTTTGCCTGATTTCCTTTTTCTATCAAAGAATAGATTTTCTCAGCTATATACTTCCCTTTTTTTAAAGTATTTTTAAAAAGAGTTAGCTCATTGATAATTCCAATTGTCTCTGACAAAAACTCATTTTTAATAAAAAAAGATTTTTGTCCTTCTTTAGATAAATCCCGAATCATAGCGCGGACATTCGAAACTTTCAATGGAACTTCTTCGTTGATTGATTCAAAACAGTCTCGAAATGATTTTTTGGGAACACCTTCAATTCTTGCACCTTTTGCAGAAAGATTAATCCAATTCTTTCCCGATGAACGATCAGAGAACCATTTATTGAATATCTGCATCTTTTCATTCGAGTGGTATTCTTCCTCATTATACCCTATAGATTTTAATTTTGGTAGAGCATGTAATTGATTATAGTTATGCTTTTCTCTTCTAAAATATCTAGATTCTTTAAAATTTAATCTTTCTTCTAATATGGCTCCTTTACAATGCGCAAATCCATCTGTAAATGCAAGATCTTGTCCAACAAAATATACATTCGATGCTCCCATCAATTCTGCCAGACTAACTGCGTTAGTCGATACAGAACCACCAAAAGGAATATCACCAACCTCGCAACTCAGATGTTTTGTATAAATCTGTAGAAGAGGAAATGGAGAGGAAGTAAAAAATCCTTTTTTGAATATTTTTGAAAGTCTCAGAGTATGATAACTAGATGTTGGATCAAATACAATCAAACCAGTCCCTGAGTATCCTTCCAAGTAAGAAGTATTAATTGCTTGGGGATCTACACTGTAAATTAAATCTGGTTGAATATTAGATCTATCTAATATATGTAAAGATGTATCTACTGCAATTAGAATAAATTTATCCCTGTATTTTTTTAAGTCTTCTAAATTATAATAAAGACTCGGTCCTGCCCCTGAAACTACGATCGGCAATCCCTTCGCAATCCCAAATAAGCGAGAAACAGGTGTTAAATGAGAGACTTCAGGAATATTTTGAATTAGATTTCGTGTCCATATTTTTTCAAACTTAGTGAGAGTTGCAATGTTAACATCTTTCTTTTGAAAAAACTTCTCACAAATGTATTTACATTCAATGTATTCTGATTCTTTCCAAGATAAGCTCGGTCGATTCGGCAAAAAAGTAACTGGTAAAACAGAGATTCCTTTGAACGTAGAAAAAAGAGTATCTTCTGTAAATGGTTTTAATAGAAATTTTAGTTGCCCAGATTTTATAAAATTAGAAAAATCAATAGTCGACAAGGCTTGCTTTAAAATTTCTGGATAACATTCCATCCAAATGATTTGTATATTGGGCTGCTTAAGTGCCTCTTGAATCGCATAACCCAAACCAGCACCGAAGAAAATATAAACTTTTTCTTCATTTGTTTTCTTTAAATTTTCAATCAGACGTTTTGCTTCTATCAATGGATCATGCTTACTATGAAAATAAATTCCTTCAACAAGTAGCGTGAATGCTCCAGACTTTGTCTTTTCTAATGATCCCAGATCTTTTGATTTTACAATTTTCTCTTTGATATCATCCGACAGAAGAGATATATTTTTTAGGAGTAGTTCATTCATACTAGTTCAGTAACTCACATTAGAAAAGCTTTAGCACAAGCGACTGATTTTATTAGTTTATTAGCATTATCTAATATTCCCAAAATTTTCGTTCACTCCTAATTTTTCTAACATAGCAGGCTTTCAGTCATTCAGTTATTTTTAATATCGTCCTTTTTAAAAATGAGAAATAGGAATTAGAAAGGATTTGCCATTATTCCAAATAAAATTAAGTTGATTAACCATGAAAAAATTATTCAATATATTTCAATATTTTCATTATACTTTATTAATCTATGGATTAGTCATCAGTCTGACTGCAATTTATTTTATTGGTGCTTTTCACTATTATACAATCGAGAATAATTTAAAAGTAGAAGAGGTAATCTATTCCAATCTACTTAAAAATGAAATTAGAGAAAAGATTGAAAAAGCAATTAAAACAAATAGGCTTTCAAATTTTGAGAAAGAATGGGAGCCTTATATGAATCGCCTAGCCATCATGATACAGGATTATTATAATTTTAAAATGTATTTTGATAGCCATGAAAAATATAAATTCATTCAATTAAATGAATCCATTGATAATTATACAATCACGAATGCTGATAATAAATATGAAATAAATATTTATTCCATCGAAGGAAAAAGTTGGGATTCAATTTATATACACTGGTTAAATTATTTTCTTAAATCTTTTCGACCAACAAATAAATATAGATATTTAACAAATTGGCTTTTGATAATTTATCCAGTTTCTATTCTTATCTTAATTTTTTATAGGGCAAAAAGAAATAGACTCACGCCTTAAAAAAATAAGAAAGGATACTATGGAAAATAAAACTTATAACACTCTTGCTGAATTCTGGCCTTTTTATCTGTCTGAACATTCGCATAAAACGAATCGCCTCCTCCACTTTATTGGATCTACTTTTGCTCTTCTTTTTATATTTATGGCAATTCAAAGCTCTGATTTGTATTTCCTACTTGTTGCACTTTTTAGTGGATATGGATTTGCATGGATAGGACATTTCGTCATAGAAAAAAATAGACCTGCAACCTTTATTTATCCGATCAAGTCATTTATTTCCGATTGGAGAATGTATTTTTATATTCTAACCTTTCAAATAGATAAAGAACTAAAAAAATATTCAATTGAAAGCAAGGGTTAGTCTTCTACTAACTCCTCTATTTTTTCTATCATCAATTTTCGAATTGAGCTTTCTTTAAAAGTTTTTAAGAACCCGATTAAATCTTGGGATAAATTTAAAAGATTGCCTCGAATCTGTTTTTGAATTTCATATTGAGATAAAAGAACTTGAATACGGCTAATCTCATTTTGCCCGCGTTCTTTTTGGCTAAGAATTTGTTTTATTTCTATAAAATCTTTTTTATTTGCCTTTTCTTTTAACAGTATAAGAGGATACGTGTAAAGACCGTTTACAAAATCTTTCATTTGCATCTTGCCTGAGTTTTCCGAACTCTGAAAATAATCAATATAATCATCTTTTATTTGAAAAAGCATTCCCATATTAATTCCAAAACTGTGAAGCTTCTTCTTCATTTTCGAATCAGCATCATGGAGTATTCCAGCTGTTACTCCCACTGCACCAAAAAGAGAAGCAGTTTTACCATATATAATTTGATTGTATTCTTTTTGGGTTATTTTCTCATTCTTTTCCCATTCCATTTGAACCAATTCACCAACTGATAAATCGCGTATAACGACTGTAAAAGCACTCATTAATTCAGGATTGTTTAAACTATTTAAATGATGAATTCCACAAGCAAGTAAAAAATCCCCCGCAAGTATGGCTGTTTTATTTCCATATAATTTGCCTATGGTTGGTTTCCCGCGGCGCATATCGGCTCCATCAATCACATCATCATGTAAAAGGCTTGCTGCATGTATCAATTCGGCTATTGTCCCAACGTCTAACCACTGTTTGCCGTCATAGCCTAATAATTGAGTAAGAAAATAATGGGTTAAAGGTCTAATCCTTTTACCACCTGATTCAATAACTTTTTCCTTTATATCTTTTAAAATGGGTAAATCTTCTTTTATAATACTATCTAATTGTTTATTAAATTTTTTGATGAGGAGTGGGACTTCTATCTTGAGTGGTTTTGCCAATTTCTTTATCCAGTTTTTATTGTGCAACCCTATCTATACGAATACACAGCAGTCTGGCAACTTCTTTTTTATGTTAATAACTAGGGATCAATTAAAAGCTGTAGGAAATTCTAAATTCAATTCCGTTGGATCTTTTACCTTGAACAATATCAGGGGTAAATGCTTGCGAACTAATACTTGGCATTTGCATATGAATCGAGGCCTTCACACCTTTTGAAGTAGTAAAAGAATAAACCTCATAGGAGTGATAAAGATAAACCAAGGTAAGTCCTGCAATCGCATAATTCATGCCCCGAATATGCTTATCGTATTGCTGATTTGGGAAAATGTTGCTGCCTATATAAAGGCTATTGTTGATTATAATATAATCTGTATCATTGTTTAAGGCACTTTGTGCAGCAGAAAACTCAGCACCAATCGCGCCGGCAAAGCCTAAAAATAAAAAACCAAGTAAAATTCCTTTAAAGCGTTTTCCCTCTTGAAATTGAAATAAGCCAGGCACTACATAGCGAAGAAATGCTAGGGAGGCTTTAGATGAACCTTGCCACGATACTTCTTCTACATCGTTTTCCTTAAAAGAAACCGTTTCGGATTTTGTTTTGATGGACATTGTCTCGAAATTTACAGATTGAATTTCACCTGTGTAGTTTTTTCCATTTGCAGAGACGGTAAGATTCAAACCAGGTCTTAGAATAAAAAAGATTCTTTCTTCCTTCTTACTCTTTTTTAGGGTGATTTTCTTTAAGTCCTTTAACTGAAGCTCTTCCTTCTCTAATAGACCAGCTCCTTTACCGAGAACCATTTTGTTTTTATCTAGAATATGAATAACGTCCCCACACGTCTGACTCCATTTGTTCTGGAGTTGATAGCATACAGGAACCCCGCTATAGCCCAATTCAAAACTAGAGATATCTGATTTCGCAATAGTCTTTATTTCTTTGAAAACTTGAAACTTTATTTTTTTATCATCCTCATTTAAATAGCTGCCTATTAGAACCTGGCCATTTTTAAGTATGACCATATCAGCTAATAATGAGTTAAATATGAATATTGAAAATAAAACAAAAAGTCTCATTTATAAATCCAAAGATTAGGAAAAATAGAGATATAATTAATATCTGCTAGAATTGCAAGTAATATATTAAATTTCGATTGAATACTGCAATGACCCTCTATTATTTTAAATACTCCTAAAATTAATAAATAATATTTCGAAAAAAAAACGAATTTTGGCAATAAGTGTAGGAATTTTAAAAGTATTAACCGAAAATAAAAAGAGTATAATTTATAAGTATGAGTAAAATTTTTCTTTTTTTAAAGAAATTTCAAAATTCTGCAATTTTTGAAATTTCTGCTAATCGAAATTTGTTATTATTTTCAATAAAAAACATTGAAAATAGTTTTTTTGAAAAAAAAATGAAAAATTAAAATAGAAAAACAAAAGTTTTTATGGAACCTGTATTAACAAAAATAAAAAGTTCACGATCACTCCGATTACAAATCGGTATTCTATACTCATTTTTAGCTCTTGTTAATATTTTATTTTTCTCTGTTATGATTTTTGAAAATCAGACTGAGTTATTAGTTAAAAACTTCAAATACCAATCTGAAAACTTTGTTGCTTCTGTAATGACTGACTTAAATTCTAAACGGGTTATCAAAGCAGATGATTCTAGTATCAAAGCTTTAAAAGAAAACCTATTCTATGTAGAAATCTATCAATTTCGTATTTTTGATATTACGGGTGAGGTTTGGTACAACGAAAAAGGCATCGTATCCAATGAAAAAGCAGATGAAGACCTAATCAAAAAAGCAAAAGAAATCTCAGACACAACCTCTGTATTTGCATCTAAATATAAATTAGAGTTAAATAAAGAAGATTTCACAATCAAGTTTTTAATCCCATTAGTCGCAGAGCCTGAAGAGGCTGGTCCAATCTTTTTAAGCACCCAACTTTCTATCAAAACTATGCAAGAGCGTTTAACAAAGCTCTATTATCAAATTGCAATCGCCTTTATTTGGGGTCTTATTTCTCATATTTTGTTTGGAATTTATATTTATAGAGTAATATTTACTCGTGTTAGCATTCTAAAAGATGCAACGGATAAAATGGCATTGGGAGATTTAAGTTCTCGTGCACAATGGAAGTTCAATCGGGAAGATGAGCTGGATGTATTAGGTCAGGCATTCAATGGAATGGCAGGTAAAATTGAAGAAACAATTAGAACCATTCAAAATCTAAACGATGAAATTACGAAAGAACTAAAAATCGGGAAAGAGGTGCAGGAAATGTTCCTACCTGCAAATAAAAAGCTTAAAAACTTAAAAGTGGCAACCTCATACCGCCCAATGCGAGAAGTGAGTGGAGACATTTATCATTTCTATAAATTTCCAGCTGGTAAAATGAATAAAAAGGAATACCAAGGTATTTTCTTTGCCGATGCATCTGGTCATGGCGTTTCCGCAGCGTTAGTAACAACAGTTCTCATCATGAGTCTTGAAAATATTCTACTCAAATCTATTCATCCTGGTTATATTATTCAAAAATTGGGGGATATTATTGGGAATAGATTTCAATCCTCCTTTTTCGCAACTGCAGTATTTTTTCTGATCGCTGAAGATGGAGAAATTCTATGCAGCAATGCAGGACATAACGCTCCAATCTGCTTCAGACCCTCAACCGGTGAAATTTTTTATTTTAAAAGTGTTGGACCACCTCTTGGGATGGTTGATGAATTCGACTATAAAGTTATAAAAATGCCTGCAAAATCGGGAGACAAAGTATTCATTTATTCTGACGGTTTAGTTGAGAGTCCAGGACAAAACGAAGAACAATTTTCCGAGAAGCGTGTTCTTGATATTATTGAGGCTAACATGCATATACCAAATACTGATCTTTTAAAATTGTTAGCAGAAGAATTAGATAAATTTGCGATAGATTATAGAGATGACGTTTCTATGATACTCGTGGAGATTCCTTGAATGCAAAGAAAGATTCTGATTCTTTTCTTTCTACTCATACTAATTTTATTTGGGATGGCGTCTAGAGCAATCGTTGATGTCAAAATTCAAGAACTAAGATTTCAACTTACCAAAGAGCAATTACTCAACTACGAATTATCCTCCAAAGTCTTAAAAGAGAAGATTCGTCAAATGATGCTAACGAAAGATGATTATACGAATGAGATTAAAGTTAACATCTTAGAATCAAGCGTTATGAATGCACAATTGGGAGAGACCACGACCAAATTATCATTAATCGAGAAATTTGGTTTGGGAATTGTAAACATTGTTCGTGTTATTTCGACCAAAAGCCCTCTCACCCTAGAAGAAGACCAAAATGATATGATGAAAATTCAATTTGGTTTTTATATGGAAAGAACTAGAAAATTTGCTACTGCGCTTAAAAAATACCAAGAGCTAGAAAAGACTCTAAGAAATAAAGAAAGCGATGAATATGGCTTCATAATGCTTCACAGCGGCTTCTGTATTGCAATGACAGGAGATACTAAAGGAGCCATTGAAAAGCTTCGCCAGACAGAAGATATGTTTGTAGGAAGCCATTTCGCGGACAACGCTCGAATTTTAATTAATGTTCTCTTAGAAGGAGAACGTAAAATAAATGATATTAACTCTGGAACCAAGACAGAATCAGAAAAAGCAAATCTATTATATGAGACAGGTCAATACAAAGAAACTCTTGCTCAATTAGAAAAAATTGAAAATAGATCAAATGATCAAAATTATATGAGAGCAAGAAGTCTCGAAGAATTAGGACAAACAAGTAAAGCTATCTCTGAATATCTCAGCCTAGTGGAAAAAAAAGAAGTCGATAAGGATGTTGCAGTAAAAGCAAATCGTCGTCTACTTCTTATAGGCAGTATCTACGAAAAGAATGATGATTTAACTGATTATTCTAAATCAAATGCAAAACAGTTAGGCGATACAGACATTGTAAAGAAAGTCGATGAAGGATCTTCCTTATTATTAAAATCACTCATTGTTGAAAAACTTACAACAGAAGATGCAAAGACTGCAGATCCTGAAACCATGAAAGAAATGGTTGAGCTTAAAAAAGAATTAGAGACAATCAAATTAAAAGATAAAGAAGAAAGAAAAGAATCCATTGAGAAAGTAGAAAAAGAAGTAGCTGTTTTAAAAGCAGAAAAACCTCCAGAGCCACCACCTGTTCCAGAAGAAAAATATGACTCTACAGAAAGTTTAATTATGAAGTTGAGTCTGAGTGACGGAAGAAGTATTCAAGGTAAAACTATATTATTTGAAGAAGATAAAATGAGTGTATCCATTAATACTTTCTCCACGAAAATGCCTGTTACATTATTAAGCGAGATCTCACTCAATCAAAATTTAAAGCTTAAAACTCCTCCTCTCGCAATTCAATTGAAAAGCGGAAAAGTGATGTTAGGTTATAAGTTTAGAAGAGAATCAGGTGATACATTTTTACTAAATGATAAACGTAAAGATTTTTCCATTGATCTAGATGATATTAAAAAAATCTCAATCCAGTAATTTACTGATAAGATTTAAATGCAGCATCTACATCTGGAAAAATTTCGAAGACTTTGTTAAGCATTGTTAAATCAAAAAGCTCTAAAAGATCATCGTCTGTAATCACGAGTCGGATATCTCCGGACAAGGCTTTTAATTTATTCTTTAAGAATACAATTTGCCCGAGAACAGAAGAAGAAATATGATTTGCATCTGTTAAATCAATAACAACTCGTCTAGACTCGGATGAAAAAATCTGACTAAAATATCTATCCAGTCTGCCACTGTCTGATTGCAAAATGGAACCATCCATTTTGATTAATTGAATTCCTTCTACTAGTTTGTATTCCATAAGCGTTCTTTTGATTAAATTTATTTATAGGGAAGTAAATTAGCAAGAATATTTTTTGAAAAATGAATTCCAAGTTTTGGACGAATAGTATTTTTGGGTATTAATGGCTGTCCTTCGAATCCTGTATCATTCTTTTTTAAACCTGCTCTCCTTTTTAAACTCAATCAAATGGAGAGTTTTTAGATTAATTAGCTTTGTTATTGTATTCTCTATTATCGTTTTATGTCTCAGTGCCTATATTGTATGGATTAAAGAAAAACCAAATGTAAAGGCAAATCTAGACAAATACAGATCTGAAGTTTCAAACTATTACGATTCAGTCAAAACAAAGCCAATTCGTATTTATGATAAAAACTCTAAATTAATTGGAGAATTCAATCGTCGTAATTTTAAGCCGATTCGAACAGATAACCTACAGGAACATGCCAATATAGTTTGGGCATTACTCTCATCAGAAGACAGAGACTTTTACAAGCATGGAGGCATCAATTACTCAGCAATCGGGCGAGCAATCCTTGTTAATCTCACCAAGTTTAGACTTTTACAAGGCGGTAGCACAATCACCCAGCAGCTTTCCAAACTTACTCTAAATTTAGGCGAAAGAAATATTTATAATAAAATAACAGAAGCATTCTGCACTTATTATATCGAGAACCAATATGATAAAGATACAATTCTCGCTATGTATATGAATCAGATTTTTTTGGGAGAGGGTAACACTGGATTAGAAGAAGCAAGTCGTTATTATTTTAATAAATCTGCTACGAAACTGACTCCCGCAGAATCTGCACTCCTTGTAGGAATTATTCCTGCTCCTTCTGTTTACAATCCGATTCGCAATCTAGGCATATCGCTTGAAAGACAAAAACGAATCCTAAATGACATGGCAAAAAATATCAACTTGCATATGAATCAGAAACAAGTAGAAAAAGATTTTCCTAAAAAAATAGATGAAAGCATCCGCCAATTTAAAAATGCCTATAAAATTGTAGAGGTCAAGGTAACAGAGAAAGTAAAATATACAAGTGATATTGGTAAATTCGGAATAGATCGTGACTTCAAATTAAATCTAGCTCCTGATTTTAATGAAAGCATTAGACGTTATGTGCTAGAAAAATTCACCAATGATGAATTAGAGAAAACCTCCTTAAATATTTATACCACTCTTGACTATGAAAAACAAAGTATAATTGAAGCATCTTTAAGAGAAGGCATTGAAGATGTTCGAAAAGTATTGGAAAAAGAAAAACAAGCTTATTCAAAAAAAGGAAACGATGAAGAAGCAAAAAGAGAATCAGAAATCATTGATAGCATGAATGGGAGCGCTGTCTCTTTAAATCCATACAATGGAAATGTTGAAGCGCTCATTGGTGCTTACAAGATTTCTTCCATTTACAGATTGAATCGAGCAGAAGAAATAAAACGTCAACCGGGATCTTCGATAAAGGGAATAATATTTGCGTTAGCCCTGGAGAAAAAAATCATTACTCCTTCCTCCATAGTAAAAGATGAAAAGATTAATATAGGAGGTTATACTCCTAAAAATTGGTATGGCTCCTATAAAGGTTATATTACCGCTAGACAAGCCCTTGCACAATCTGTAAATACAGTTGCAGTGAAGCTTCTACAAGAAGTTGGTGTTAATTATTTTTTGGAGAAAATGTCACTCATACTATCAGTTCCGGTCTCTGACTTAAAGGAAAGATTCGGAAATAATCTATCACTCGCTTTAGGTTCAGGGGAACTCAGTCCAATGGAATTAGCTATTGTGTATAGCACGATTGCAAATGGCGGAATTAGAATTCGTCCCAAAAAAATTATCAAAATAACAGATGATGATGATATTGATAGAACTCCACCAGAACTCTATGCAGAAGAACAAGCGGAACAAATCTTAGATCCTGTGGCTTGTGCAATGGCAGTCAATCTATTAGAATCAGTATTATCTCCAGAAGGAACTTTACCTGCTCGTTCCAAAGATAAACTTCCACTAGCAGGGAAGACGGGAACTGTTCAAACTCCTAAAAAAGCTGCTCAGAAATGGGGAAACCGAAAAGGAATTCGAGATTCTTGGTTTGCGGGAATTTTTCCAGGAAACGTTACGACGATATGGGTAGGCAATGATCAAAGCGCTCCATTTCCAGGATCAGGAGCAGGAATCAGTGGACAGGTGTGGCTAAGATATGTTAGCTACATGAAATCAAGAATAGATTCAGGCGAAAAACTGATTAAACCCTTTGAAGGAGACTTTGTTCAAGTAGATATTTGCGGAGAGCAGGGAATTTTATTACAAGATGCTCCTGAATGTAAATATCCAATTTATGCACAATACTATTACAGAGGAACTGAGCCAGGAGCAAACTCTTCACCACCAGAAGTTAAAATTGAGCCACAAAAAGCAAATGCAGGGGCAGAAGAAGGGATTAGCTTCGAAGATGAACCAGATGTAAATTTTGAATATCCCAAGGAAGAGCCTAAGGATCCAGAACCAACAATTGAAAAGGTTCGTGAACCAGAAGCAAATCCTACGGAGAATAACGTTCTACCAGAACCAAAAAAGACCCAAACGGAGCAATAATCGTTGGCTTTTATAAAAAATATTTTTCAAAATACTGGTATTGCATTTAAATATTCCTTATCCCTGTATTTAATTTGCTTAATTTTCAATACATCCTTTAGAGTGATGGGATTTGATTTGAGCAGTGAGATCAACTCTATCCTGAATGGTGACTTTTTTGTATTAATATTACTTATAAACGCAAAGATTCTGCTTATCTATTATATTTTTTTTTCAGTCATTCAAATCAGTTTAGACTTTCTAATCAATGAACTCTCAAAAGGAAAAGATTCTTGGATTCAAAAAAGAAAGAGAAGTCTTATCTATTTAGTTTTTATTCTATTTACATTATCCCTATTCTTTCATTCAATCATACATTACCCTCAGGTGTATGGAGAATTCTTTTATATAAGACATACTTACTTACAGCCATTACTCTATTTTCTAACGGATTATGTAAATCCGAAAGTATTTGAGTTTTTCTTTTTAGGGTTTATAGCAATTTATCTTTCCTTCCTATTCGTAGGATTTATTTATAAAAGCGATATACGGTATCTATTCTATTTATCATTTTTTCTTTTAATTATTTTTTTTCATGTGATTAGTTTTGTTTACGGGATCATACCTATATTTCTCTCATTTCAAATCATCCGACAAATAAAAACTAATGTAAATCGCTTCCTATTACTTCCGACGTTATTTTTAATAACTTTGATCATTGGATCTTATTACTATTTTACTTTTCTATTTCATATTCCCAAAGAGAGTTCTAAAGATTTTAATCTTTTAATAGTATCAGCAGATAGCTTACGTGCAGACAGAATTGGAGCAAAAGTCAATGGGATTAGCATTACACCAAATATAGACAAATTCAAAGAAGAAGCTTTCACTTTTGAAGATCACCATGTAACTATACCAAGAACATTTCCAAGTTGGGCAGACTTACTCTCTGGAGAATATAGCATGTCTCACAAGATTCGAGATATGTTTCCAGCACCTGAGGAAAAGAAAAACCTAGGAAGTCCAGAGTTCCCGACTATCGGTCATTATTTACAAAAAAAGAAATATAAGACTGCAGTGTTTTCAAATTTCGCAGGTGATATTTTTACAAGAGCCGATTTTGGATTTCAGGAAGTTCATACTCCCAATTTTAATGCAAAAATTTTAGTGATTCAAAAAAATTTAGAATTTCAAGTGTTTTTACTTCCCATTCTAACTGGATCCTTTTTAAGAGGTGGAAATTATTTTGAAGAAATAAATGGCTTTTCAAATTTGGGGGATGGAGATAGAATCCTTCCCGATATTTATTCTTTTATTAGAAGAGAGAAATCAAATCCATTTTTTTTAAATGTATTTTTTTCCGTTACTCATTTTCCTTATTCTCCTCCATATCCAGATTATAAAAAATTTACAGATCCCAAATACTATGGTAAATATAAATATTTCAAATTTGTAGATCCTACATCAGACTCTAAACCAGATGAAAAGGATATTGAACAAATCAAAGCAATCTTTGATGCGTCTGTTTATTCTTTTGATGAAAGTTTTGGAAAGCTAATAAAATATTTAAAGAAGCACTCTTTATATGAAAAAACGTTAATTGTTATAACTGGCGACCATGGGGAATCTTTATATGAAGACATTCATGGTCATGGACATGGAGAACATTTACGTGGACCTTATATAACTCAGGTGCCTCTAATTATTAAATTTCCTCACACTTTTTATAAAGAAAGAGGAACTCATATATTTAAAGGAATTTCCAGTTCTATCGATTTAGTTCCAACACTCATTGATTTTTTTCAAATCGATGCCAACAAAAACTTTCCAGGACAATCGCTTATACCGATTTTAGGAAAAGAAAATTGGGATGAAGAAAGATTTGTATATTCTGAAACGGGTATTTGGTTTTCTGATATAGGAGATCATTTTTTTCAATCACAAAGAATTATGTATCCAAGTATTTTAAAGATGCATAGAATTGTTCCAGAAGAGGAACATCAGATTATGATTACTGATCCTTATTTTAGAGAGACTATCGCATTTGCGAAACATAGGGCTTTAATTACTAGCAAGTATAAATTCATTTATATTCCTACAAGAGATGGAGTAATCTATGAATTATTTGATAGAGTCAATGATCCACTCAATCAAAATAATATAGCAGATATGAATCCTTATATTGTTGAACAAATGAAAAGAAATCTATACAAACTAGCAGAGGAGAAAGAAGGGGCAAATATAATTGGAGATTATATTTTACCCCCGCCTATAAACAAGGATTAATTATCTCCGAGATTCTTCTTTATCCTCTTTCGTCATTGCTCTATTGTCTTTTCTTTCTTTCTGCTCTTCATTTCCTTCTTTCTTCGGTTCCATTTTTTTAGCCTTTTCTTTTTTAGGCTCTTGCTTTGGTGCTTGCTTCTGAGCAATCAATTGTATTGAGAATGTAAGAATTAAAATGGTTAAAATAAAATAAAATGTTCTTATCACTATTTTCTCCTTATAGATCATAAAATACTATTCTTTCAAATTACAAAACAAATATAACTTTGTCAAGCCCACGTTCAAGTTTACTATTAACATTTAAAAGTATAGAGATTCAATGAAGAAATCCTAAACCACTAATCTTTGCAACCTATCAATGTAATAACTATTTCACTGGTTTTTTATTTCATGAGTTCATTAGCATTTCCTAATATTTCCAAAATCATCATTCAGAATTAAATCACCTTAAATTAAATTGTAACCTTTGAAAAAATAATATTAGATCAAAAAATTAAAAATTAGAATCTCGTTAAGATCTGTTCTATGTCTCCTCATCAGATTTATGATTTGAAAAAAAACTGAATACAAAATAAAAAAAATTCTTGCTAAAAAAAAGAATCTCTTTAGCATTTAGTCCCTAAATTTGAGGAGACTATATGCTTTATTTTGCAAACTTAACATCTATCATTTTATTTGTATTTGGAATATCATTCGTAGTTGCAGAACCATGGACTAAGTCGGAAAGAAAAATTGTTAAATTTGAAGGTAAGTCCAATTCAAAGATAACGCTTAACGATCATTATTCTAAATAAGATATGACATCATCCTTTCCATTGCTCTTGACTTTATACAAAGCAATATCTGCTGCTTTATAAAGATCTTCTGGATTATCTCCATGATCAGGAAATTCAGATACTCCTCCACTGATTGTAACTGGTATTTGTAATTTTTTTACGGATGCCAGTTTCAAACTTTCTGAAAAACGTTTACAAGCAACAAGTGCCGATCGAGTGTCTATCTCAGGCAAAATCACAGCAAACTCCTCGCCACCGCAACGACATAATATGTCTTCCTGCCTAAAAGACTCTTTTAGAATAAAACCTATTAAACGTAAAACGTCATCTCCCATAGTATGACCATATTTATCATTAAATATCTTAAAATCATCAACATCGAAAACAAATAAACAAATAGATCGATTGTATCTCTTTGCTCTTTTAAGTTCCCTTTTAAAAGCAAGGTTAAAATATCTTCTATTGTATAAAGTAGTAAGTTCATCCACTACTGAATTTTTTACAACGGAATCAAATAAATTTAATTCAATAATTTTGGGATTGCGGATGACACGGTTATTTTCCAAAATATGATCCAAAAGGGCTACTCTAAAACTAACGCTTCTTCCAAGTTTTGAACACATATCAGAACGATGAACATAGATTTCTTGCCATAATTTAGCTGCATCCTCTTCTGCTAGCTCCAAGTTAGCTATGACATAAAACAAATCGGCAAAAAAACCAGCATTTGATTTTTTACTTAGAGCCTCTAATTTATGAAGTATAAGCTCTTCATTGGTTACGTCCTCATCTAAGATTCGCATAATTTCTTCTGTGATCTTTGTTTCCCTACTCCGCAGCTCTTCTAAATTGGCAGTGGCGTTTATTAATTCTTCTCTAGCAAGGTCTCGCACTTTTTCCTGAGCAGAGATAATCTTGTATGCTTCTAACAATTCATCATTGCCGAAATCAGTCACTTTTTCATAAGCATCTATTATTTTGCGAAGGTAGTGAATTTCTTTTTCTTTATCTTCTGAATTAGGGGCTTCCATTGATTAACCGCAGAAACATTTTATTTACTCTGGAGCATTAGAGCAGATAAATTTAATTAAGCAACGAGAAAAAGAATTTTTAAAGGAAGAGAAGGAAGATTTATTTTAAGTAATTTAAAATAGAGATAGGGATTGTATAAAATTTTTACACAACCCCTAGCCTAGTAAGGAATTATTCTCCTGAACCTGCTTTAAATCCACCACCGTGAACTTCTAACACAACTCCAGTGATATAAGATGCTGCATCGGATGCAAGAAATGCTGCTGCACCAGCGATATCATCTGGTTTTCCTGTTCTACCTAAATAGATCGCTTTCTTCATTCCTTCTCTGATTGCATCTGGAATTGCTGCGGTCATATCAGTTTCAATAAAGCCCGGAGCAATTGCATTGACACGAATTCCTCTAGAGGAAAGCTCTTTCGCACACGCCTTTGTAAAACCGATTACACCTGCTTTAGACGCTGCATAATTTGTTTGACCAGCGTTTCCATCGATTCCTACTACAGATGTTAAATTGACAATGCTTCCACTTTTTTGTTTCATCATTGTTTTGATAACAGCTTGAGTAGCATTATAAGTTCCAGTTAGGTTTACTGCGATCACCGCATCCCACTGTTCCTTTTTCATTCTCATTAAAAGAGTATCTTTTGTAATACCCGCATTGTTTACTAAAACATCAACAGACCCAAATTCCTTAACAGCTGCGTCCACCATAGCTGCACAATCTTCTTCTTTGGTTACGTTACATGTTACAGCAATGGCTTTATAACCAAGACCCTTCATTTCTTCTGCTGTTGCCTTTGTTGCTTCCTCGTTCATATCCACTATTACTAAATTAGCACCAAGTCCGCCAAACTTCATTGCAATTGCTTTACCAATTCCACGAGCAGAACCAGTAATAATCGCTGTTTTATTTTTAAAATCAATCATCTTAATCTCCTAAAATTTTATATTCCATATTTAATTAAATTTTCCGCAATTCTTATATTCACTTCTGTCTTAGCACATTCAATCACAACACGAATGGCATTTTTTACTGCTAATGCAGAAGAGGAACCATGCCCAATTATACAAGTTCCATTTACACCTAATAAAATGGCTCCACCGTATTCTGCATAGTCCATTCTTTTTTTCATAGCTTTCAGTGTTGGTTTTAGTAAAAGGGCTCCTGTTTTTGCTATGCTAGAATCAGCAATATTATTTTTTAATATATTGAATATTGATTTAGACAGCCCTTCAGTTGCCTTTAAAACAATATTGCCTACAAAGCCATCACAGACAACTACATCTACTTCACGCCCTGACCCATAAAGGTCCCGACCTTCAATGTTTCCTATGAATTTAACAGGCATTTTCTTTAAAAGATCAAATGTTTTAAGGGATAGTGTATTTCCTTTCTTGTCTTCCTCACCATTTGATAGGATTCCGATTTTAGGCTGGGCTACACCAAATATTTCCCGAGCATAGATTTCACCCATCACAGCAAATTGAGCCAAATACTCTGGCTTACAATCCACATTGGCTCCTCCATCTAATAGCAATAGAGGTCTACCTTCTTCCTGAGGCAAAGGAACCGCTATAGGCGGTCGATGAACCCCAGTTATCCGCCCAAGATACAATAAAGAAGCTGCCATTGATGCTCCTGTATTCCCTGGAGAAAACATACCGACACATTCCCTGTCGGCTACTAATTTAACAGATTGAACAATAGAAGAGTCAGGCATTGACCTGACTGCTGTAGAAGGAGAATCATTCATGCCAATCACTTCTGTAGCATGAACTATTCTTATTTTGGATGTATCGTATTCGTATTTGAGGAGCTCTTCGCTTAGAATCTCCTCGTTGCCAACTAAAACCACCGAATAACCATATTGGTTAACGGCATCTACGGAGCCCTCAACTAAACCGGCGGGTCCGAAATCGCCGCTCATTGCGTCTACGGCGACCCACATAAGAACTATTCTTCTTGTTTAGATTTTTTGATCTTTGGAGCAACTACAAGTTTGCCATTGTAAAATCCACAAGTAGGACAAACTCTGTGTGAAAGTATAAATGCGCCGCAATTCGAGCAAGGAACAAGGTTTGGCTTCCCGATTGCATGATGCGCTCTATGTGATCTTACTTTCGATTTTGATTTACGTTTCTTGGGAACTGCCATTTTTTTCCTCTAAAATATATATTAATGTACTAAGATTTACCATTTTTTTTGAATTTAGAAATTTAACAAGAATAAATATTCTTTAGCCCTATGAAGAGATTTTACTCTTCATAGTTTTGCTTTCTTGGTATTTTGAAGCTCTTTGACTGTATCGATTGTAGGAGATAACCAATCATCTAGAAGTGGCAATGCTCCTCCCGGCTTTGCTTTGAATACCATATCTTTATTATAGTTTGCAATTTCAGTCGTTAGACCAATTTTTCTGGCAATCTCAATCGCTTTCCAATAATGCTTGAGTGCCTGAGCAGAATTTCCTTTTCTTTCATACACTGCCCCAATGTTATTATAAACAGCTATTAAAATGTTGTATATCTCTTGATGCGCACTTTCATCGGGAGTAGGTCTTGCGATAAGAGATTCTTTCTCTTCAAAATCTTCTTTTAGTTTAATATAATTCCCTAGACTTGCATTTAGCTGATCTAAATTATAGAATGCATTTGCACGACCAATCATTACATTACTATTTCTATAAGTATCCTCTTCACTTAGATTGGACCATTCATTGAGAGCTGCTTCATAATCAGATCGCATGTATTCAATCCAACCTTTATAATAGTATAATTCTCTTTTGAGTTTAGAATCCTTCAGGTTTAGTTTTAATGCTATATCAAACTTTTGCATAGCATTGTTCAGATTTCTTCTTCTGTTGCTTTCTTCTTCTGAGAGTTGGGATAAACTTTTATCTGGATATACTTTTCTATCCGGAAATTCAGAAATTTTACCATCCTTTGAAATGAGAGAGGACTCCATAAAAACAATCTTTCCCTCATCAAAGAAAATTCTACCTGGATCTCCATTTAGTAATGTCTCATCCTCTTCTCTATTTCCATATAAATCTTTATATGCCTCATAACGTTTTTTAGCATTTTGTAGAAGATCAATACTCTCTGAATAATTATTGACTCTCATATAATGCTCTGCCATTTCCATGACAGCTAAATAATGAGCTGGGTCATAACTTGCCGCGAATTCAAATTGCTTTAAGGCTCTAATGGATTCCCCTTTATTAATTAAGAAGCGACCTCTTTGATAGTAACCCTCAGCAAATTCATCCCCTTTTACATCCTCTCCATCTTCTCCTTTTTCTGTTTTGAAAAATGCTAGATTCAAGAGATGTTCAACGTTATCTTCCAAATCCATATTTGTGACTTGGTCTTCTGGATTTATATTGTATTTAATTCTAACTTCAGATGCATCCAAATCGATATAAAAAGATGCAAGCTTTGCAAGAACAAAGAGAGATAAGTCATCTTCTATATTTAGAGAATTTCTAACCTGTCTATGGTGGTTTAATACAAACTGTGGATTTTGATCCCCTTTCCACATTTCAATGTAATTGCTAAGAAGGCCACCATGACCAATTGCATTGGAAGGAAATTTTTCCACAATCTTATTGTAATAGAAAACAGACTTCGCAAAATTCTTTTGATTGTAATAAACTTTCGCGAGACCAGCTGTTGCTTCTACGTTATTCTCATCCTCTCCATCTGTAAAAACTTCTTTGAAGTAGTTTACGGCAAGATTATCATTCTTGTAATTTCTAGTAGCAGTGATTGCTGGTTTATTAAATAAGTTTGCGATATTAGAATGAAACTTTCCAAGATTAATATAAGTCTGATTGTCGTGGATATTTTTTTCCAAACGGGCAACAATATAAGCACCTGCTCTACGAATCTTTCTTTCTACTTGTTTTTTGGGTGATCCGGAGACTAAAACCATTAACTCATTGTCTGGAACTTCTTTTCTACCACCTAGCGGCAATTTATCATTATCCCAAGTGGTCTTTGATGAAAGCTGAATATAAGGAACCTCTAATCTCTTAGTCCAAGATTCAGATTCTCCATTTTTCTCAGCTCCAAAATCTGGTTCGACAACTCCGAATAACTTTTCAAATGCTTGATCGTATTCCCCGATTTTGTTATACGCCATCCCGTATTTATTTAGATACTCTAAGTTATTTGGTTCAATTTTTTCACCTTTACTAAATGATGTTTTAGCATCTAACAAGGCTTGTGTTCTTTCAGTCTTATCTTTTGCAAGACCTGCTTTCTTAATATATTCTATACCCTCTTTATAATGTCTTGCAGCTTGAAAAGGGCGTATAACGTATTTGTATGTGCTGATTAATCCAATTACACCCAATATACTTGCTGCTGCGATTAAAACGGTCCTCTTGATTAATTCTCTACGACGTAGCTCTCCCTCTTTTGTATAAATTGGCTTAGTGGAGATAACAGGAATTCCACGCTCAGAATAAAGTCCAGACTTATCAAATAACTCTACCTCATAGCCAAGCTTCTCTGTCAAATAAGCCGCAATGTCTTCTGGCTTTTGGGATGCTTTAATTATCTCAATTAATTCTCTTTGCTCAGCCTTATGTAATTTCTCGTTTGTGATTACATCAATAACTGTTCGCTTTAACTTAGGTGGATACTTTAGAATTTCTTGCTGGATAACAGCTAACTCTTCATCACTTAAATCTTCTTCAGGCTCTTCTTCTTGAGCGAGACTATCTAGGTCTTCATCTAAACTTTCATAACTACCGGTTTCTGAACTAGGACCTATCTCATCAATTACATCTAGAGAGCTATTTGTATTTCCACCAACGTCTCCAATTCCTGCACCTAAATCATCAAAAGAAGACTCATAATCTTGACCTGAATCTACGGCATCAAAGTCATGACCTATACCGGTTGACGGTTGAATATCTGCAAATGGATCATCTGTTGATTCAAACCCAGATGAATCATAATCATCCATCGGCATTGGTTCCATCGTCGTACTGCTATCATTCGTATCAAATGTATCAACTGAATTAGTATCTTCAAATCCAGCTAAATCATTTGAATCACCAAAGCTATCTGAATCTGCTCCTAAATCACCGAATGGATCATCCGCTGCGTTTGGTTCTGAATCAAAATTAGCAAATGGATCATCAGCAGCTTCCGGTTGAGAAGAGGTAAAATCATTATCGTTAGTATCAGTATTCGTATCTTCATCAAATCCAGCAAATGGATCATCCGAAGTTGGTTGTGTATCATTTTGAATAGTAGCGGAATCATCCATTGCAAACGGATCATCCTCTGTAACGTTAGTTGCAGTTGGTGTATCTAGATCAGCAAATGGATCATCTGAATCAAAACTGTTTGTAGGCACTACATCTGCGAATGGATCTGTATCCATAGCATTTGGGGCGGAACTTTTTTCGAATGCATCTGCTGCATCGGCAAAAGGATCTTCAATCTGTTCAGAACTAATATCTGGAGTAGATGTTTCATCTTCTCCAAATCCTGCAAATGGATCATCCTCATTTGTTGAAATCGAATCAGAAGTAGTTTGAGGTGTTTCGTCAAAAGCAAAAGGGTCACTGTCTTGAATCTCTTGTGTTGTATCTACTGCTTCATCATTGATAGCACCAAATGGATCTTCTGATGTAGCTGTATCCATTGATCCAAATGGATCCTCAGTTGTATCTTCAAAATTAGAATTTTGATCAAAATCCGTTTCTTGTATCTGCTCAGGCTCGGGTTCTTTGTCTTTTTTGGATGCAATAGGTTGTCCAGCCATAAGGCTTGAAGCATCATTTAATAATTCGTCTATATCTACATCGCTTTCATCGAAGTATTTCATCTTTGGTGGTTCAGAAAGATCTGAAATAGCATCTTCTGGTAATTCAATTCCACCATCTATAGGTTCTTCCTCTACTGCAGACTTGGTTTCTTCTTCTGTTATAATTTCAGGAAGTCCCTTAATCTTACGTAAAACTCGTGACATTGGATTCAAAGTCTCATATTTAATAGGATCTTTGTCCAATGGAGATAAAATCTCGGCGATTTTGCTTAATTCATCTTTAGTTAATTTTGCCATATTGATACAATATAAGGATTCTTATCAATTATCGGAAAGGATTCACTTTTCGCTAGGATTATTTCTCAAATTGATAAGAAAGAGAAAGAGTTTTTTCTCTCATCTTTTCTCCGATCAGAACCTACTCGATTCAGGATAATAAAATATGTCACATAATTAGAATCGGATCTTTCCTGAAATTAGGTTGAAATTAAAATTTATTGTACGAATTAAAAAAAACTTAGATGACAGGGAAATATAAAAAAATTTTACTTTTTTTTTCAGTACACGTTCGAAGATATAAAATAGATATACGTGTACTCTAATTAAAAATAAATATCACACAATTTAACTGAGATGCAAAAAACAAACAAAAAGAAGAAGATAACTCGCCCCAAAAAGAGATTTCAAAGGAAATACTTAATCCTATTTATCATTTTATCTTTATTTGGATTCAGTGTAGTGGGTCAAGATACGGTTGACTGGATTGGCTCTTATTCGAGTAAAGAATTGGAAGGCACTGAAGAGAAAGCATCTACAAACAAAATTTATTTCTACTGGCAAATCGCAAGCCTCAAACGTGCAGTTCCTCCCAGATATATTCGAATGATCGATATAGATACTTATGCACAGAAGGGGGAGTTTTTAAACTCGGGCATTCTATTTACTTATAATGGTCTTAAAAACAATGAAGTATCTATTTGCGGAAACTTCTCTTCTTGGAGATGCATTCCTATGACCAAAAATAGATTTGGTGTTTTTCATATTATAGTTCCAACAAATTTTAAAAATAGAAAAGATGAACCAGTCCTCTCATATGAATATAAATTTAAAGTAGACCATCTATTTGATTATGATATTGAAAATTCAAATAGACACTCAGATGGAGCAGGATCCTACTACTCAGAATATACACTTGATACAGTAGATTTTAAAAAACAAGTCTCTGCCAAGGTAATCGAAGAGGAAATGACAGAAGACCTAGACTTTATAACTGTTGAATTTCAAATTTATAAACCAAATGCCTCTGTCATCTCCCTTGTTGGAAATTTCAATCAATGGAATCCAGAACATGACTATTTGCAAAAAGATAGAAATGGAATCTTTAAATTAAGAAAAAAACTTAGACCGGGTGAGTATTTGTATAATTATATTGTAGATGGAGAAAAAATTCTAGATACATATAACTCGGAAACACGCCACAGAATTGAAACAGATGAACTTTCTTCTTATTTAAAAGTCATTGATAACAAAATGTCATCCCTTTAATTATTTACTACCTGCGGCAAACGGCTCTTAACCTCCTCAAATGTATCTGTATATTTGGGGTGATTTGTTCCCATCACTCTATCCCAAAAATTAAAATATAAACCATAATTACAATTAAAGAATTTATGGTGCATATTATGATGTGTTGCCGTATTATTCCATTTCCCAAACCAATGTGTTGTAAAACCTTTTGGATAAAGCTCAAATCCCAAATGCCCAAGCACATTCATTAATGTCATATAAAGAAGAAAAGCAAGTATTGCTAAAGGATGAATTGGCATTATAAACACAAGCATTGGAACAATCAATGCTTCTAAAATACTCTCTGTGGGATGAAATGAAAAGGCTGCCCAAGGAGAAGGATTTGTAGAATTATGATGAACCTTGTGAACATATTTAAATAAAAGTTTATGATGCATGAGTCTATGAGCCCAATAAAAATATGTGTCATGAATTAGAATTGCAATTATTACACTAAATATAAAATATCCAGTTCCTCTTTCGGAAATGTTATTGTATATATATGTATATCCATTCTTCTTCATAAGAAAAATAAAAAGTCCGACAGTTGCAAAAACGGTCATAGTAATAAGAGAATATTTTACTTCATAAATTATTTTTGATTTGTCTGGATAATCCATCTGTGTTCTTTTATATTGCCAGATATCTCTTTTCCATATCCAGAAAATTCCATAGGCTATACCTGCAAAAATAAAATAACGTAATGTCAATAATGAGAAATTGAGAATCCAAACTATTAACATCTTTGAAGGGGAATCTAAAAAGCTATCAAACATATACTTAATCCTCTAATTAGAATTAAATCACTGTTAAATGAGAAATTCCATCCCTATTTTCATTTTGAATGTAATTTTTTATAAAATCATCTACATCTTTCTCTGTTTTTAAAGCAAACCAATCTCCCGCCGGATAACAAACTTGTATAGGACCCAACTCACATCGATCTAAGCATCCACTCATATTAACACGAATTTTACTGTTGGGAGCAACCTCTTTAATTTTTATTTTTAAATATTCCCGAATTTTCTTAGCATTTGATTTTCCACAAGATACTCTTGCATTTTCCCCTTCTCGAATATTTTCACAAACAAAAATATGCTTTTCATAAAATTGACTCATAATTTACATTGAACTCGCTTTCAAAAAAAATAAAGTAATTGATTACTTACTAACAGGAATATGGAAAGTCTAATTCTAAATCAATTTAAAAAACTAGAAGACCAGCATAAATCGAATATATTTAATAAAATATATGAATCAAATTTTACTAATCTATATGCTGGCTTACTAGCATTATGCGCTATACATATTCCTATTATTATATTAGATTATTTAAAACTAAAAAAAGGCATGTGGGAAATAAATTTAGGTTATAAATATATTTTCTTTATGCACCTTGGACTCTATGGCTTTTTATTTTTTTCACTCTCTTTTTATCTTTTTTTAAAGAAATATAACTACTCATTTAAAACAAAGAATGTTTTTTGTTTTGTTGTTTCTCTACTACTTCAACTTTGGTCAGCACTTTTTTCCTCTATCGATCAAATGATTTTTGGAGATATTTCTATTTTTTATATTTCGATTTTCTGTTTACCTGTTTTTTTTAAGTTCAGAGCGGAATTAGAGTTTTTCAAATTAGCTTTGGCTGAGATAGCTTTTATTCTACTAATATTTTTCTTTCAGAGTATTCCTGATAAAGCAGAAGGAATTATTGTCAATTCAGGTGTAGCAATAGTATTAGCATTCGTTGCATCTAGAGTTAGTTTCTCATTTAAACTACGAGAACTTGCCTCACATGCAATTATTCTACAACAAAAAGAAGAATTATACTCCGAAAAAGAGAAATCTAAAGAAGCCGCTCGAAACAAAAATGAATTTATTACCAGCTTAAGTCACGAACTGCAAAATCAAATGCGAGGACTAATTGGAATATTAAAATTATTAGATGAAACTAAATTAAATCATGAACAGAAAGATTATACAAACTTACTAGATTCAAGCGTAAAAAGTTTATTAAGTTTTATCAGTGATATCTTTGAATTTACACAAATTGAATCAGGAAAAACAGAATTGGAAAATAATATCTTTTATCTTCCTGATTTTATAAAAAAAATTATTTCCATTTCATCCAGTCAAGCTTCATTAAATGATAATATAATCAAATATTATATAGAGGATAACGTTCCGAAATATATTTCTGGAGACAAGATAAGACTTTCTCATATAATACTAAATCTTCTAAGTAATGCAATTAAATTTACAAAATCAGGAACTATTGAGCTAATTGTATCAAAAGTTCGAGATAATAAAAATCTATGCCTTCTCGAGTTTCAGATAAAAGATACAGGCTCTGGAATTGAAGAATCAAGATTGGATAAAATTTTCGATTTGATTACTAAAGAGGAATTATCAAATTTAAAAAAGTTTAGACCAACAGGTCTCAGTCTTGCTATAAGCAAAAAATTGATTACTATGATGGGAGGAAACATTGCAGTCGAAAGTGTTCGTGGTGCTGGAAGTAATTTTCATTTTACCTTTCCTACAGAAAATCATGATGATTCACAAAAGAAAGAAGATACTATTATTGAAAAAGGAACATTGAAAGAGGAAACCATAAGAGATAGTGACCTTTCTAGAAAAATGAATCTAAAAATTCTTTTGGTGGATGATAACGAAATCAATTTAAAACTTGGAAAAAAAGTTTTCGAAAAATTAAAATATGAAGTAAGCACTGCCTCGGATGGAAAAGAAGCTGTAGAACTTTGTAATTCAAAACAATTTGATATAGTCTTTATGGATTTGTATATGCCGGTCTTAAATGGATTCGAAGCGACAGAAGTTATAAATAAGTCAAAAAAAGATATAAAAGATAAACCTCTAATCATTGCATTAACCGCGAATGCAACCAAAGCTAATAAAGAAGCCTGTATGAAACTTGGGATGGTTGATTTTATTTCAAAACCATTAGATGTATCTAGAATTAAAAAATATCTAATTTTCTTAGCAGAGAAATTCAAACTAGACTAAATTTATAATCTTCTTAATTTCCAAACATTTTCAAATGCAACCTGCCCTTTAAATCCTCCAGAGACCTCTGATTTGATAATATGCTCAATTTTATAATTAGATCTATAATATTTATTTATTTCCTTATCAGAAATAGAAAAAGGAGGACCAGCCAATAAAGTTTGATCATACTCATAAGTTATAACTAATTGCGGAGAACAATTTGTTATATTTTGAAGATGTTCTACATATCTAATCCTAATTGAATCAGGTAATGCAACTAACGCAGCTCTATCATAAATTCCATCTACTTTTCCAAGTATGTTTTGATCTAAATCAAAAAAATCCCCAACAAAAACTGTGAGATTTTCAATTTTATATTGGATTAATTTCTTTTGATGAGTAATTGTCGGATTCTCATTCAGTTCAGAGAAAAGTTCTTTAATTGCCTGCTCCGATAACTCAACGCCAACCACTTGAAAGTCTTCTGCCAAAAGCCATGCAATATCAAGAGTCTTTCCACATAAAGGAACAAATATTCTATCTCCTTTTTGAATCCCAAGGTCTTTGAAATACTGAACTAAAAATAAATTCACCTCTTCTTGGTGAAAGGCGATATTACGATCTTGCCATCTTTTTAACCAAAACTCTTTCTCCAAATCACTCTCCTCATTATATGCATCTTTAAAAGATATGCTCTTTCTGTTTAATTTAGTTTCTTCTCTAAACTCATTTTGATTGAATCTGTTCAGTTACAAGATCAATGTTTTACTATATTTGTAAAAAATATTCCATCTTTCTCTATTAACTCTACATTCACTCCATACACTTCTGTTAGATTATTAGAATTAAATATTTCATTCTTTCTTCCAGAAGCCACGATTTGTCCTTCTTTCAGAAGAAGTGCATAATTAAAATAAATTGGAATCTCATCTGTTCTATGAGTAATTAAGATTATTAATTTCGCATATCGTCTATATGATTCCAGTAGAGAAAAAAAATCTTCTCTTGCTGCTAAATCTAAAGAAGAACAAGGCTCATCCAAAACCAATATTTCTGGTTCAGAAATAAGAGCTCTTAGTAATAAAACTTTCTTTTTCTCTCCGGAAGATAATAAACTATAATTTTGAGTAGAGTCTTTAATCCAGGTATTACTCTCAATTAGTTGATCAATCTTTTCCAATTGACTTTGAGTCAATTCACTATAAATTCCTATTGAGTTTAGCAATCCAGATGAGATCACATCTTTTACTGATAAATTTCTCTGAAGTCTTTCTTCTTGATGGGAGCTTTGTAAAATACCAATTTTGCTTTGAATTAATTTTATAGGATATTCGCCATAAGTCTTTTCAAAAACGCTCACCTTGCCTGATGTAGGCCAAAGATAGCCATATAAAAGATTAATTAAGGTAGTCTTTCCTGATCCATTTTTTCCAAGAATAACCCAATTCTGACCGCTCTCCATTGATAGATCTATATCTTTTAGTATAAATCTATCATTTCTTATAAAAGAGACTTTTTCTAATTTGAGCAATTTATGCGTGAGATGTTTTAAACTGAGTGTCTATTTTTTCTAGATACTTGGTAAATACTGCTTCATTGTCTAACTTAAAGTTTTTAAGTATTTCCTGATTGATAGTAAAGAAGTTCGCTCTTCCATCTAACGCATCAAGCATCATATTTGCTAGATATACAATCTCTAACAAATCTCTATGCTCTGCTGGTGCCAAAAATGGTCTATGGTGAAATTCAACTATATGAACTAAGTCATCAGGGAAAGACCATTTTTTAAGTAAACGGGCTCCAATATCAGCATGACTAATTCCAAAAGTAAACTCCTCAATTAGAACAGAACTATCCTTCTCTTGAATCTGAAGATTTGTCATTTTTTCAACGACTTTTTTATCGAGTGATAGAATAATTAACTTACCAATATCATGAAGAAGACCACCTGTCGCTGCTAAGTCTGAAATTTTATGTTTAGAATTATCTACTGCAATTACTTTTGCAAAGAAACTACATTTAGCACAATGATCCCATATCTTTTGCACTTTGTCATAACGATTTCCCATGATCTTTCGAACTCCAGAAACATATAACATATTCTTGATGTTCTTAAGACCAACGACCTTAACTGCAGATAAAACAGTATTCGCCTTATTTCTAGTGATAAAAAGAGAAGAATTGGAAAGCTTTAATAGATCTGCACTTAAAACAGCATCTTTTTCAATTTCGGCTGTTAAAATATTTATATCAGTGTCTGGTTTATTACAAAGATTAATAATTTTGCTCACACTTTGTGGAAGCGGTGGAAGTCCATCAATTTCATTTAAGATTTGTTCATTGAATTTGCTATTTGTAACAATAGGTATGACTTTTCCTGGAATTGTAAAATGTGCGATAGTCTTATCACTTTGAAATTCAATATTAAAGTTTTCTCTTCCAATCCCAGAATTCTTTAAAAGAATCTGTGTAAGAATCAATCCTAAACCCGCACTCTCAGTGGAGTCAGACATATCCATAAACGCATCCGATAGGTCATTGTATTTTTTTGCTGCTTCAATGCGTTTGTGAATCCTCTGCTGCTCTTCTGGAAGCACAGGTGCATTATTTTCAGCTTTAATATAAAGTGTATTATCTTTAATTTTTGCTTCGAACTGTATGTAAAATTCAGATTTGTCTAGGAAATCTTGCTGTTCATTCCATTTCATGGTCACTTCTTCTGCGAAAACAGCCATCCCTTTTTGATAGTCATCTGGATTGGATATATCTAGCGATTCACGTATAAAATAGAGTCTTTTTGCATTTGCCTTGCTGGCATTGTATAATATTTCCTTAAGAACAGTAAAAGAAACTTCTAATAAGAATAATTGATCGAAATATGCCAATATATGGATGAACAAAACATGAAATTCTTGTAATATCTTGTCGTTAGTATATTTAAATCGTACGGAAACAGGTTGTCCTTTTATTAGCTTAGAAACTATATCGTTTATATCTAAAAGCATCGTATGTCCCTTGTACTAAGAACAGTAAGTTATTGCAAGATTTTTTATTGAAACTAAATGATTTCAAGAGATTTAATTTTTACAAATTTTAATGCTATTTTGTCCTACCCTTTGCCTAAACTGAATTCAGTGAGGTGAAAGAAAATGATAAACAAAGTTGCGAAACAAGGCTATAAATCATTCGAAGATACTCCAGAATTGCAGGAGGACAATTTTCAAAATTTAGAATCAATGGTAGAATCCCTTCTTTCATCCATGAATCAAAAGAAGAGCGATAAAAAAAAGAAGCAAACAACTCCAAAAAATTGGAAAAAATCAAAAAAGAAAAAAAGATCGGAAGAAATTGGGATCATTGAACTTCCATTTACTTTCTAATATATTGAAAGCAAGTTGAACACGGACAATTCAACTTGCTTCTTCAAAATCACCAGAAAATGGTGCTCATTTCCAAATCAAAGTATCTCTTATTTTTTTTCCGTTTTTCCACTCTCATTTAGCACATATAAATCATAATTTACATTATTGATTTCTTTAATTTCTTTTTCCAAGGTATAATTCTTTAAAAAATCTCCTAACTCTGGGAATGTTTGAAATAAATCTTTTTTAACTCGAAAAGTCCCTTCTCGATTTAAAACAATTATATCAGGTTTATTTTTTTGCAGACTTTGCATCATATCTTTTTTGTATTTATCCATAGCCGGATGCTCATTATAAAAAACATATGCTTCAGGATATCTGCTAGCGAGTATCATATCTTGATTCATAATCGCACTGAGAGAAACGGAATGATATGCTTCGAAAATTTGAATTTTTGTAGGTCTGTTTTTTACACTCTGATTCAAACTTTTAATCGCTTCTAATGTTTCCGTTTTAGGAAAATCTTTTTTACTTTGATTCCATTCATAATATAAATTTGTTCCTTTATAAAGGCGTAATGATCTAGCTTGTTGAAAAATAAGCGTTATGCATACCAAGAAAATTACAAAAGAAGCAATAATTTTTTTACCGCTCTCATTATTTAGAGCTATTTGAAATAAATAATTTATTAAGAAGGTTACAATCAAAACACAAGCAAACCACATTGGGAAGAGATGATAAGCAAAACCTTTTGCTTGTATTAAATAATTTAATAAACCAGTAATTAGTATAAAAAGTGGTCCAATATCCACTTTGCCTCTAAACAGTAAAAACAAATAAAATAAGATTATGCTTAAATGAAATAATGATAAATGACCGTTATTCTGAAATTCAAAGATTGGTTCATTTAAAGGAATAAACCAATGGGAGAAAGAAAAAGTAAAAATATTTAATAAAAGCTGAGAAGGAGAAATAATCTCTAATGATAAAGATAAATCTCGAAAATAAGACAACCATTGATCAAACGCAACAAACATGATTCCTTTATAGAGAAATGGCAATAGTGTCATAAAAAGGATAATTAAAGAACCAAGGAAAATACTGATATAAAAAGTTAAGTTTTCTTTGATTGAAACCTTTCGCTCTTTTAAATCAATGATGAAGAGAGATAACAAAATACATCCAAGCAATATGATTGCAGTAGGCTTTATTAAAACGGTAATTAGTATGTATATCCCAATTAAAAAACCATGTTTTATTCTAGATTTTCCCTCCCTTATTTTATCATAAGAGATTAAACTTAAAATCCAGAAAGGCAACATCATTGTCTCTCTTTGCAAGGCTCCGAAGTTGGTTGCATTTTCTTCTAACGTCAAACAAAGAGTAGCTCCGAAGAATGCAAATAGGGTTGGAATTTTTCTATTTAAATAAACAAATGTAGTTCCAGAAAATAAAATCAGCCAAGTAACATCAAAAAGACGAAATCCAAAGGAAGAATTACCAAATATTTTTAACGCGAACCAATTTATATATATGGTCATTGGTAAATTATAAGTTAATACATCAGTATAAGGCCATGACCCCTTATCTAGAGACCATGCGAAAAACTTCATTAAGACCATATCAACACAGTATTCAATTGCCCAGTCTAAACTTTGATATAAGAATCGCATAGATCTAATTGCGATGATTGCGATGGTAATCAAAATAAATATTGAGAGGCTTTTTTTCATTATTGAATAAGATAATTACAATTTATATTTTATATGCTAGTGTTTATGAATCAATATTTACTTGACCTGATTGAATGCAAATGAAAAATATTGAAACAATGTCTCCTCGTATTTATGTATCTTTTTATTTTTCATTGATGATACATTTATCTCTAATCCTACTATTCTTTTTTCCTTTTAGTCACTCCTTAGAACTTTTTTGCGGCATTGATGAAGTAATGATTATTCCAGAAGAGAAAAATAGTTGGGAAACAATGCTTTCAATCGATTTTTCTCTAGAGGATGGAGATTCCAAAAATGAGGACAAAGGTGATGCTGGTAGTATTGTTTCCAATCAGAAACCCAAAGACAATGAGTCTTCCGATGAAAAAGAGGGGACGAATTCAGACTTTAGCACAGAGTCCCTAGAAAAAAAAGGGTGGAAAGACCTAGTTCAAAGACTAAAAGACACAAAGGGATTACGCGCAAATTTCAAAGAAGATTTCAATAATGTAATTAAAGATGGGACTGTAGCAGATAGCTACATACACAGAGAAAGATTTTATGAAGATATTATCGTAAAAGAGGTGTATCCAACTGTTCATTCTATAGAGAAGCCATTTCGGGAGGATATTAAAAATGCACCTGAAGATCTTTCAAAACATGAAGAACGAAATGATATAATAGATAAATTTAGAAATGAAATAGTTGATGAACCAGATACAATTATTGCATCCATAAATAAAAAATCTGACAAAGTCACAAAATCTCCGTTAAAAATGTCAGAACAAGAAAGAAATAAATACTTTGACAATTCTTTGACTCTGCCTAAAGAAGAACAACTATCTGACTTTATCGAAAGATATCTGGGATATGATCCGGATAATGGCGATTTGCCGCTTATGTTTAGAGAATTGTATTATAAAAACCTACAAAGACTCGCTTATACATTTAGTTCTGATTCTAGTTACTTCTCAATCGATTACCTCCAAGAGAATCTCAACAAAGAAGATTATCTCAAGAATGCAATGAATCTTGTTTCTGAGCTAAAAGGAACAAAGACCGCAACAGAAATACTCTTCACACTTGAAAATATTTATGAGATTCAAGGAAATGCTCTTCAGCATTTTTTTATTAGTCAGGAAAATTTAAAAAACCTAACTCCCGAACAAAAAAAATTAATTCGATTTGAAACACTCAGACAATTTGTAAATCGATATGCGCCAGTTATAAAAGATAAGAAGTTTAACAACCATCAAGATGCACTCGCTCTTTATTTCAAAAAGAAATTAGAAATAATGGACTACATTCTCACAACAACACCAAATCATTATAGAAAATCAGATGCTCTTTTTGAAAAAGGAAGAATTTATTGGGATTTGGGAATGAGAACAAATAATATAAAAGAAAGGAAGGAAGCTGTAAAAGTGTGGAGCCAAATTGACGTCACCCCAAATACAGGAGACTTCTTGAATAAAGACTTTTTTGCACAAATATCACCGTTTATACAAGAATGGAAAGTTTCCAACTCCGCACAATCTCAATTACAAATTGATTCTCTTCTAGCAGGTCGTTTAATACCCAGCCTCATGGATAAGAAAAAAAGAGAAGAACAATTGCTTTGGAAGAAAAAAAACTAAGGTAGACCCGGAAAGGAACTTTCATATTTTATTTTTATATCAGGAAAAGAATTTACAAATTGAATTTTAAAATCGGGAAAAGAGTTTACCGCTTGCCACTTTCCACAAGAACTTGGAAAAGAATTTACCATTTGAACCTTTAAATCTGGGAAAGATTCCACAACCTGAACTTTTATATCAGGGAAAGAGTTTACAATTTGAATTTTACCATATAGTTTAATCCCATTAAATGTGCATTGACTATCTACATTTCCAGCACTGATAGGAAACCATATCAATAAAACTAATATAAATATTTTCTTTTTCATGATAAACTCCTATTTAGATTCTATGATTTTTCCATAATTAGTTCGATAATTATTATGTGTCAAGAGTCTTTGTAAATAAACTTCTATCAATATTGCTAGTATCTTATTTATTTAACTTTGGTTTATTCTCCCAAGCCGCTTCAGATAATTATGTCGAAGTATTCAAAGGACAGAGAGTTCAACAGGGAGAACTTTTTTACAATAAAGCATTGGACTTTTATAAAGACTCAAACTATAAAGCATGTATTGATAAACTAAACGAATTTCTTTTTCTTTTTCCTGGGCATCCGGCAACTCTTAAATCCTTAAAACTTTTAAGTCTTACTTATAAAAAAAGAGATCTAATTGATGAATCAATCCGAACAGATTTACTCATTTATAAAGAAAACCCAACTACAGAGGATGGTTTAACATCCTATTTAGATGCAGGGAAGAAACTTCTTATGATAGGCAGAGCGAAAGAAGGTAAAAATATACTAGAGAATATCAAAAATCAATTATATTCTAGTAAAATAGCAAAAGATGCGGAAATAGAATTAAAGCAAAATAAGATTTTAGAAGAGAATGGATTCCAAATTAAAGAAGAAATGAGTAAAGATTGAAAATATTAAATCAAATTTCAAATAAAACATTGATTCTTAAATAAGGGTTATAATATTTGTAAAGAAAACATATTGTTTTTTTGTAGTTCTATGAATAATTTTAAAATAAGAGTAACTTATTAATGTCAGCACCTAGCTTTCAAATTGTTAACTATACCGCTAATTCATATATTATTGTCGAAGGCAAGAAAGAAGCGTATAACTTTTACATCGTTAGAGAAGGAAAAGTTAGCGTAGGACGTGAAAACCCGGTAGTAGGAGAAGATCCTAACCAAGTTGTGGGTCCTGGTGACTTTTTCGGGGTAGTTGCCGCTATGAGCCAACATCCGCAAATTGAGTCTGCTCGCGCGTTGACAAACGTTTCTCTTATATCTGTAAGCTATGATCAATTTGGCACACTGATTCAAAGAAATACACCTGTCGCAATGAAGATCATTCGTTACTTCTCTATGAAGTTACGACAATTCGATCAAACTATCACAAGACTATCATTCAGAAATACTGTTAGCGAAGATTTAAATCAGCTCTATAACATGGGTGAATACTATTTCAGCCAAGGTAATATTGAGCATGCGGTATACGCATATCAAAGTTATTTAAAATATTTACCAACTGGACAGTTTGTTCCACAAGTAAAAAAGAAATTAATGTCTCTAAATCAACCCTTAGCTCTTCCGCCTGTCGATGAAACAAAATTCAATCGTTCTTATGCAGACAATAAAGTGATTTTCTGCGAGCATGAGCCTGGTCGTGAGTTATATATTATTCAAAGCGGTAAAGTTAAGATTTCTAAAATCGTAAATAACAACGAAGTAATGTTAGCAGTTCTTCAAACAGGTGATATCTTTGGAGAAATGGCTATTCTAGATAACAAACCTAGATCCGCATCTGCAGTAGCATTTGGATATACGGATGTATTAGCAATTAATAAAGCAAACTTTGAGTCAATGGTTAAGGCACAACCACAATTAGCAAGTCGCCTTATCACAATTCTTTCCGAAAGAATTTGGATCGCTTACAAACAATTAGCAAACTTAATGATTAAGGATCCTCATGGGCGTATTGCAGATACACTTTTAACGTTAGCCGAAAAGAACAGAGCTAAAATTGCTCCTAAATCATTCTATGACTTTGATATTACCGATAGAGACTTACTCAAGATGGTTGGATTGTCGGACAACCGAGACGAAAAGATATTATACTCATTATTTGAAGCAAATAAATTCCTAAAAATTGATCAAGGTAGAGTCAAATGCTATGATCTTGCAGAACTAGAAAAACTAGTTCAATACTATCGCAAGAAAACAATCATGGACTCAAAGATAGCAAAAGAAAAAATTAGGTAAGTCAATATGCTAATGAAGAATTTAGCAGCAATTGACTTAGGAACTAACTCATTTCATATCATCATAGTAAAAGTAAATCCCAATGGAACATTCGAATCCCTTGGTAAAGAAAAAGAATCTGTGCGATTGGGAAGTGGCGCAGGTCCAAATGAAGTAATTACTCCAGATGCAATCGAAAGAGGAATAAAATGTCTGAAACGATTCAAAGGACTTGCTGAAATTCAAAATGCTGAAATCCGATCTGTCGCAACAAGTGCGCTTAGGGAAGCCAAAAATCGGGAAGTTTTTGTAGAAAAAGCTAGAAAAGAACTAAATCTAAACATTGAAGTCATAAGTGGATTCGAAGAGGCTCGATTAATTTATTTTGGCATTCTACAAGGTCTACCAGTCTTTGATAAAAAGATTATGCTTGTAGATATCGGTGGAGGAAGCACTGAAATCTTAGTCGGTCAGAGGGGAAATATCGAATTCGCACAAAGCCTTAAGATAGGTGCAATTCGCCTAACGGATAAATTTTTTGCCGGAGATCCTGACAATGAGTCTGACATCAATCAATGCAAGCTTTATGTAGAAGGAATGATTGCGCCTTATAAGAGGGAAATCGAAAAGTTAGCGCCAGAAATAATTATTGGTTCATCAGGAACTATCCAAGCAATTGCTCAGATGGTTTTAGCAGAAGAAAATGAAGAGATGCCGCGTAGCATTAATAATTTCTCTTTCACAAATGACCAACTTGCAAAAGTTCGCTCCATTTTAAATGCAGCAAACACATTAAAAAAGAGAACAAAAGTTCCAGGCTTAGATGTTAAAAGAGCTGATATCATTGTAGCCGGGAGCATTATCTTAGAACAAATATTCAAAACATTTAATATAAAATCAATGACGGTTTCCGAATATGCTCTAAGAGAGGGTATCATTTACGATACAATCAAGAAGAGAGAAGAAAGAGACCATAAACAAGATTCAGAAAGTGCACTCGATAATATTCGATTAAAAGCGGTTAATACCTTATTTACCTCATTTCCATATGAGGCAGATCATGTAAGAAAAGTAACAGCTCTTTCTTTAAAAATATTTGATGATCTAAAATCTTTACATAAATGCACTGAAGATGAAAGAGAATATTTAGAAGCTGCTTCCCTACTCCATGAAATAGGTTTTGGGATTTCACATAGTTCTCATCATAAACATAGTTATTATATTATTCGAAATTCTGAATTAATGGTTGGTTTTAATTTTGATGAAATAGAAATTATCGCGCTTATCGCACGATATCATAGAAAAAGTCCACCAAAACCAAAACATATTGAATTCAATAAATTAAACACAAACAATCAATTGATTGTAAAAAAATTATCAGCTATTCTTAGAATTGCAGATGCGTTAGACAGAAGTCATCAAGGGATTGCCGAAGAGGTTACTTGCGAATTACAAAACGAAGTTGTTGTATTCAAAGTGAAAGCAAAAAAAGACGTAGATCCCCATATAGATATTTGGTCTGCTCATCAAAAAAAGGATCTTTTTGAGGAGATCTACGGTAAGAAGTGTGCTTTTGTAGTAATTTAACTAGGATAAAATTTTAGCAGCTTTTAAGAAAACTACGTAGTCCTCCAAAGACATAAAAAGGTTCGCTTTATCTGAAAGTTCAGATCCAGCAATAATCTTTCCAAGATGTTTACCTGCAATGATTGAAATTTTTTTAGAACCAAATAAACCAACAATCTTTTCAAACATAGATACTTCATCCATTGTCATTTCGGGAATATCACGAATATCAATACAACATTGATTTAACTCAACAGTTCGTAGAAACTCCATATTAAATGTCTTTTTAACTTGGGGCAATACATATTTATAAATTCCAGACTTAAAGGTTATTTTTGTAAGACCAGGTGTTGGGTTTTCTATGAGAATATGATTTTTGCGTGTCATGATTTGATCACTTTGATTCTCTTTTGAAATCTCCATGAGTTCTTTCACTTTATCAAGGAGTCTATGTTTATCAAGTGGCTGCACTAAATAAGCGTTAATACCCAACTTAAAACCATTTTCAATGTCCGATCTTTTTTGTTCTTTATAGATTCCGAGTATCGGAATGTTCTTAGTGTTTGAATTCTTTTTAAAGAATTGAATTGTATCAATTAATTCTTTGTCGATTTTTTTTATACCAATCATTAATAAATCGGGAGTTGCTGTTTTTACATAATCCATTCCCTTTTTAAATTCATTTGCTTTGACAAAATTATATTTTGCACCAGACAATAAACTTTCTGTGTTATCAAGATATTCTGATTCAGGATCTATTGCAATTATCACTTCCACGTCCTCGTCCTAGGTTTACTTCATAAAGTTGCCACTATATAATTGATTTCTGAGAGTATTGCAAGCAGTTTTTATTAAATTTTTGTGAAAAAACTTTTATAGAACAAACTTAATTCTATATTTTTGCAATTTTTACTCAAAATTAACTCGGAGAGAGAATTATTTTGAATAAATACGATTAGAATTTGTTTTCTCATTTTCTCTTAGAATATTTAATTTTGCAGATTTGTCGGGATAGTAATAAGAAGATGCTCCATAAATTAGTATACTCACCGTGATTCCTAAAGTAGCAAGCAATACATCTTTACTGACTTGTCGAAAGGTCTGTAAATAGGGTCTGTCTTCTCTCGTAACTAAATGAAGTATAATCTCACGTCCAGCGAGTAGACCTAAAAAAACCCAAGTCGTAGACATTGGAATTGTGCTTTGTAATTGAAATGTGAACAAAACAATTCCATAAGCAAAGTCTACCAGCGTAGCAGCTTTGGAATAAGCAATGTCAGATTTTTCAGACACCACTTCTTGAATAGTTCCACCATTGGATCGAATAATAATAGTAATTGCAAAGCAAATAATCATCACCGCAAAAAGGAATTCCGACAAAGACAATTTTCTGGGAAGATAGATTGCAATGTTTGCAGTATCTTGCAAAAGCCAAGCAATCCAAAGAAAAGCGGTGGAAGCCCACTGAAGACTTGCCCACTTTTTCTCCTTTGCCAGTTCTGGCTCAAATTCAATTAAATACTCTTCTCGATTGTAATAGGAATGGATTCCCCAAAAAGCCATCGCAAATAGAAATGCAATGATATAACAAGAGAATGATTTATTAAGCATTTTCTCAATATTGCTATTTCCTCCGAAAAGACCAAGGATTAGAAATGTAGTGGAAATAGGAGCTTTTAGGCGGGTAATAATGACTAGAACTATAGGAGCCATCAATTGAAGAATATTGAACTGATTCACTTCTGAAAAAGTATTTAGCCGTTTAAAATGAATTTCTCCATCGTATCGCATCCAACCATATAGATGGACTGCTATTAAAAGCCCCCCTAGCATTGCCACTTTGGGAAACCAATGAACTTTTCTTTTACTTTCGATAAAAGTTCCAACTGTCTGAATTGCATCATTGCCCGCAACAGAAAAGGCAGCTACAGCAAATGCCATCCAACCTAAATAATAATGAGATACTCCATAAAAATATCCGAACAGAATCAGTAATGCTGTGAATATAGTTATAGAATAAAACCGAATTTCATCGGCAGTGGATGGCTTGGGATTTTTCATTTTTGTTACCTTAGGGATAGTATTCAGGATAATTATTACAAATTAATTACAAGGAAAATACAGGGATATATTTCCTAAGGTATAAAAATCAATTGGATTTGCCGAAGAAGGGACTCGAACCCCCATGGATTGCTCCGCTGGTACCTGAAACCAGTGCGTCTACCAATTCCGCCACTTCGGCTATTGAAACTGGAATCTATCATTTAATTGCAAGTGTTTTAGTCATTCCATTTTTCCCTAAAATGCCCTCATTCAGAAAGAAGATAGGTTGCTGTTTTTATTGCTAAGTCAAAATATTTCTGGAAATAGAGTTGAAAAATAAAATTGATCCATTACTTTTACCGCCATGAAATTTCCTTTAGAAGATATCTTGATTTTATCGTCTGCAATGTCTTTTGGTGCCGGAGTATTTTTCCTCTATTCCTATTATGTAAATAAAAAAGCAAATGCGAATCTATCAATTGCTCCAGGAACTTTAGAAGAACAATTGGTTCATCTCGGTAAAAACTATTATGAAATTGGTCGGGAAGAGAATTCAGACACAATCAAAATCAACTCTAAAAAAGTAAGCAGAAGACACGCAATACTCAGAAAAAAGTTTGGAAAGTTTTATATAACAGACGTTAGTTCCACAAATGGAACTTTTTTAAATAATCGAAAAATAGAACCTTTTGAAGAATACCAATTGTTTAATGAAGATGAAATCCGTATTGGTGGAGTTATGTTAAAATTTTATAATCTTACAAACCAAAGCTTTTAGATTGTATAGAAAAACTTGTCTCTATTTTTTAGATCCAGAATCGGTAGTGAATAAAGAGTCATATATTCCAAGATTTGATGCATTTTAAATACATCTTTTATCAGATTAAATCAAAATATTTTTTCAAAATAGCAAGCGGATAAACAAAATTACCTCTTTCTATTTTTTAATCCTTTTACCTACTTTCTTTTATAAAAAACTTGTAAACTTCTTTGCCAGCTGAAAACATTCGTAAAAAGGATTCTTTTTTAGTAAATGAAATATTTAAATAAATTAATTGAAAATATTAGTTCTGCCTCAATACTTCCTGATGATTCTCTTCAACTTAGAATAAATAAGAAGTTAATCAGTATTATCTCCTTCTTTATTACGATCAGTGGTTTGCTATGGGGTGTGATGTATATCGCTCTAGAATTCTATCTTGCGGCTATTTCTCCTATATTATATTCAGTCATCATTGGATTTTCCTTAATTCTATTTCGAAAGAATAAAAATTTTGATAGATTTGTAAAAACTCAACTTCTAATGATTCTAATTCTACCCTTTTCCCTTCAATGGTCATTGGGTGGATTTGAAAATTCAGGAGCCGTTATGGTATGGGCAATACTAGGTCCTTTCGGTTCCCTTATCTTCCAAGAGAATAAAGATGCTATTTTTTGTTTCTTACTTTATTTATTATTCCTTTTAGTTTCTATTCTTCAAAATTTATATTTTCCTTTTGAAAGTATCCCAGAGAGCATTAAAATTCTTTTCTTTGGACTCAATATATCCTTTGTTTCTATTTTTTCTTTTTTTACGATGCTTCACTTTGTTAACGTTTCCAAAAAAGAACATGAGAGAGAAGCTCTGCTAAACCAGCAAAGAGAGATCATTGACTCACAAAAAAAAATAACAGAATCATACGCTCGTTTTGTTCCAATGGAATTTTTATCTTTTTTAGGTAAAGACTCCATAGAAGACACCATGCTAGGAGACTTTATAGATGATGAGTTAACCGTTTTGTTTTCCGATATTAGAGGGTTTACAACTCTATCTGAATCGATGGAATCCCATGAATTAATGAAATTCCTAAATTCTTATCTCTCCGAAGTATCTCCAATCATTAAATCTAATTTTGGAATTATTGATAAATTCATTGGCGATGCAATCATGGCAATTTTCCCACAGTCTCCGCTAAATGCTTTATATGCGTCTATTGAATTAATTCAAAAGATTCGAAGTTTAAATGAGTCGCTTGAGCAATTTAAAATAAATAAAATTCATATTGGGATTGGAATGCATACGGGAAAAATGACTGTTGGAACGATAGGTTCCGATACAAGAATGGATACAACGGTTGTAGGCGACGCAGTCAACCTTGCTTCCAGAATAGAAGCATTAACAAAAGTTTTTCATGTTCCAATTTTAATATCAGAACAATTTTATAAACTACTAGATGCAGAGGATACACAATACATAAGAGAAATAGATATCACTTCTGTGAAAGGTAAATCACAGCCTGTTAAAATATTTGAAGTGTTCGGTGCAGATCCACCAGATATAATTCAAAAGAAACTGGAAACAAAAAATACTTTAATGGAAGCAATTCATCTTTTTAGAGAGGGAAAATGGAATGAAGCTAAAAATCTTTTTACTGCCTGTCAAAAAAAATGCCCAGAAGATCCAATTCCTGTGATTTATATCAATCGATGTGAAAATCTGAAGAATGAGAACAAGGCAAAAATTATTCAATCCATCGAGGATCTAAAGCAAAAACAAAAAACAGTTTTGATTGTAGATGACAATTCAGCCATGCTCGAAGTTCTACAATTCAAAATTAGGAAAAATAAATACTATGCAATCACAGCAAATAACGGACTAGATGCGATTCAGAAATACGAACAATTTTCTCCTGAAGTTATTTTGACTGATTTATATATGCCAGATATGAATGGCTTTGATGCAGCAAAGAAAATTTTAGAAATTGCAAACAGAAGAAAAGAACCAGTTAAAATTATATTTATCACAAGTGAAGATTCAGATGAAATAAAAGAAGAAATTCTAAAAAATGGCTATTCTTTTTTACCTAAACCAATAAACTATACAGAATTGTTTAATCAACTATCGTAGAATTGAATAGTCATTAAAATCGAAAAACTAACATGCATTATCCGCTTATTAAACTTATTCATATACTCAGTGCGACGCTCATGATTGGAACTGGATTTGGAAGTGCTTTCTATTTATATTTCACATACAAAAAAGGAAATGTGGGAACCGTTCGTGATGTATTAAAATTAGTAATACTAGCCGATACAATCTTTACAACGCCTTCTGTGTTCTTGCAGCTGATTACAGGTATTTTACTTACAGAAATGATCGGATTAACATTTAGTAAATGGTTTTGGGAGGTAATGGGTATTAGCCTCATCGTATTCGTGCTTTGGGTAAGAGCTGCCTTCATTCAACTCAGACTTAGAAAAATTTTAGAACAGGAAAATGAAATTACAGATAAATTTCATAGAGAAATGAAAATATGGTTCTATTTAGGAATTCCTTCTTTCTCGGCTTCTATGCTAATTTATTATATGATGGTTTTTAAGGTAACATTTTAAATGCATATTTTAATTCTAGGCGCAACTGGTTTTATTGGAAATCATATCTTTCATTCTCTTGCTACAAAGCATAAAGTGAGTATTGCAGGAAGACAAGCGATAGGTAGTTATCCTCACTGGCATTTTCTAGATTTTACAAAAGAAGAAGATTGGAACTCTATTCTAGATGGAGTGGATCTTGTAATCAATTGCATTGGTAGTATTGAAGGAAATCTGACTCAGATTCAAAGGACAGGTCCTATTCATTTTTATAAACTCTGCACTCAGAAAAAAATACGAATTCTTCACATATCTGCTATCGGAGCAGATTCTACAAATCCAAAAACAGAATTTCTACAAACAAAAAAAGAAACAGATGATTTTCTTCTGAACTATGAAAATGCAAAGATTCTCTATCCAGCAATAGTAATTGGAAAAGAGGGAAAAAGCACTCAGTTCTTTACAGAGCTTGCGTCTCTTCCGATTGCCTTTCTTCCAAAGAATTTAAATCCTCCAACGATTCACATTCGTCAACTTACGTCTCTTGTCTCAGATGTAGTAGAGAATTTTGCAAACTACCCAAAGCAAATTTTTGCAGTCGCAAAAGAAGAATCCTTTCTAGAACTGTTAAAAAAGATCAATCCTAGAAAGCGGATAACAGTGAATATCCCTCTATTTCTACCCAAGCTAGTATTTACAATCTTTCCTAAATTAAAAATTGGAATTTTTTCTAAAGATATGTTTACATTGCTAGAAGATCTTCCAACAGAAAAATACTACAATCATCCTGCTAATTTTACAAACCTGTCTTTTAAAGATCCAATTCAAGAAAAGAAAACGACGGATTTAATTGACCCAAAAGAACTGATTCAATCCCAATCTATTCCTTATTTTTTAGGGCTAATCAGTGTTAGCTTCATTTGGATTTGGTCTGCGATTAGCTCTCTTATTTCTTGGGATCTAAGCAATCAAATCATGAAAGAAATCATTCCAAATGATTTAATCTCCGCTTTTTCGATCTACTTGGGATGCTTTGTTGATATTGTTTTAGGAATCACAATGTTCTATGAAAAACTAAGAAGTCCAGTTTTAAAACTCCAAATTTTAATCATTGCAACCTATACAATTATACTTTCTATCTTTGCACCGCATTATTGGCTTCATACACTGGGTGTTATAGGAAAGAATATTCCACTTCTAGCACTCATCTACTATCTATTACAAAAAGAAAATGAAACAAAATAAATTCTCTATCAAAAAAAGGCTAGAAAGCTTTTCCTATGCTTGGAATGGGATTCTTCTTTTAATCAAAGAAGAGCATAACGCACGGATTCATTTATTTGCAGCTTTTCTTGCGATCTCTCTTGGTTTTTACTTTTCCCTTTCTTCGATAGAGTGGATTTGTTTACTTATTACAATTGGGCTTGTAATTTCACTCGAGGCAGTAAATTCTGCTATTGAGAATATAGCCGACTTCATTTCTCCAGAACGTCATAAACAGATCAAAAAAATAAAAGATCTTTCCGCTGGAGCGGTTTTAATTGTAGCGATTGTCGCCTTTGTAGTTGGTTTAATCCTCTTTCTCCCAAAGGTGAATCTGAAATAACGAACATGACGCAAAATTGATAGCATAAGGAATAAAGATGATTCTAAAAATATTAAAAGACAAAAACCGATTTCACGAAACTCTTTTTATGGGGATAATATCCGTTATCTGCTTTGGCTTTTCGATCTTTCGATTTTTCTATACAGAGACAAAGGTTTTTCTATTTCTAAATTGGAATCTATTTCTTGCTTTTATTCCCTGGGCTGTAACAAGCATTGCAATTCTAAAACCTAAACTACAAGACTATAAGCTAACAGTCTTTATCCTCTTATCTGTATGGCTCCTTTTCTTTCCGAATGCACCGTATATATTTACAGATTTATTTCATCTTAGACTCAATTCTAAAATGCCAAAGTGGTTTGATTTAATTTTAATCCTTTCTTTTGCATGGACGGGTTTACTCTTTGGTCTTTTAAGTCTTTGGGATATAGAAAGTATTTTAAGTAAATTTTTTAGTTCTATCTGGATTCGAGTGATATCGATTTGTCTTTTATTTATCAGTAGTTTTGGAATTTACTTAGGAAGATATTTAAGATGGAATAGTTGGGATATTATCCAAGATCCTTTCGGACTTTTACAAGACATAGGAGACCGGATTGTAAACCCAACCGATCATCCTAAGACTTGGGGAGTAACGCTTTTTATGGGAATTTTTTTAACCATTGTTTATTTAAGTTTTTCAATTATCCAAAAAAGAAATTCTCGCAATAGCTAAAATCAGTTTCCTGCTTGGTCGAGTGCTTGTAAAAATACAGAAGAATCTTGTGCGCCAGAGACTCCAACCTTACGGTTGAATACAAAAAAAGGAACACCTCTCAGTCCAAGGCTTTGGCCTTCTTCGATATCTGAAATTACCTGGTCAGAGTAAGAATCTTTTGAAAGTATTTCTAAAATTTCCTTTGGATCAAGACCAATCTCTTCGCCGAGAGAAGCAAGTGTTTCTGGATCGGAAAAATTTTTTCCTTCTGTAAAGTAAGCACGAAACAATCTTTCTTCGATTGCATCTCCCTTTCCTTTCTCTTTCGCATATTGTATAATTCTATGCGCGTCAAAAGAGTTAGCAACTACCGCTTTATCAAAATTGTATTCTAAACCAACAGACTTTGCCATATTCACAACATTTTCATGCATTCGCTTTGACCATTCAACTGTCTGCCCTTTTGCTTCTGCAAGATAGGTATAAATATCTTTACCTGCTTGGTATTTTATACTTGGATCTAATTGATAACTTTTCCAAACAACTTCTACATCTTCTTTATTGGGATATTTTTCAAGTGCCTCTTCAAATTTTCTTTTCCCTATATAGCAAAAAGGACACATGATATCCGACCAGATTTCTACTTTCATGAATAAATGATTTCTTATCCCTGACTCCCGACAAGTGTTTTTTAATGGGTAGGGAGTATTTTAAAGATTACCACCGATCGCTTCGCTAACACTGATGAACACCGATGTTCCCTATTTATCGTTTGCATCATAGTTTTGTTGTTTTATCATTCTTTACAAGCGGCTAATAGCAATAACACACAGATTCATCATTTTGACATTTTGTATTTCGGTTGTTTAGTTTTAATTCAACTTATAGACCACTTTTCATAAATAAGATTCGCTATTTTTCACAAAGGTGGTATTCCCAATTGCCAAAACAGCATATTCGATTTCAAATCAGAATTTACTTTTGGCAATTGGTATAGTTTTGAGAAATAAATAGTAAGATTGTTTCTGAATCTGGAATCTGATATATCTATTTTATTCCTATCTATTCGTTAGTCGGTATCTCTATTTAAACATTTGAACAACTATTTTGTTTTTTCTTTTTTAATTTCCGAAGATTTTTTTGCAATAGAATAAATTTATTTTTAATCTTTGAAAAAACATCTGCTTTATTCTCATTCACAGACCATCTTTCTAACTCAGCTACATTAATTTCTTTCATTTCTGCAATCAGGAAAGCTTGTTCTAAGCATTGATTATCATTCCAATGATAATAAGCAGCAAGTCGATCCTTAATGGATTCGGTAGGTGAGATAATTTGCAACTCTCCTGTTTCATATTTTATTTTTATCACTTCTTTTACAGGCTCATCACCGACAGTCAATGGACCAAGTGGGAATTCGATAAAGAATTTAGTTTTAGGATTTTTAAAATATCTACTTTCCTCTACAAATCCAATCTTAGATAATATACTTTTAAGCTTTTGTCTGCTAGATGAAAGATTTTCTATAAAATCAAGGTCATAAGATTGATATCTATTTGAGGAATAAATTGAAACACATGCTCCACCAGAAAGTGTTGCATTGATTCCATTCTCTCTTAGATGCGAGGAGACAAATGCAGCCAATTCGCCAATTGACATTTCATTAATTTCTTTCATAGAGGCTTTCCGCTTCGACGAGGTCTGCGTCGATTTAAAAGTAAACTATCTTTTATTTCAGTTGGGTAAAATTCAAAAGCCTTTGCAAGAAGTTGCTTTAACTCTTTCAAAAACGGATAACGAGGGTTAAAGGCATACAGTTTTGTTTTACCAACTCTTTTCGAAAACAGAACGCTTCCAATTTCAAGTTTTTCCAATTGTCGCTGAATAGGTGTCAAATCAACTTTGTAAAAGCTATTAATCTCACGAGCATAACCTTCTTCTCGAATATACAAATAGATTAATACTTTTTCCCTCGTCATAGAACCAAGCAGTGTTTCTAACATTTGAACTGACCTCATTTATAGTTCAAATGATTAACTTATGAGGTCAATCAATAAATTAAATAATTTGATGCAACTCTTTTAGATTTGCGTCATTCTACTAATGAGAAGTATTATATTATTACAGCAAAAAGTTTTTCTACAGAACGAATCCTATAAAGTTTATCTGTTCAAAATTACATTGTATTCCAATCTTTCCATTCGTCACTTGGCCAAGAATCATCAGGTTTAGTAGTATTAAAAAGTCTCCATCCTTTTGCACACAAACCAATGAAGGAACCGGTTTCAAATTCAAATGCGATAACAAAAACAAGTTCAGGAACAGCTGGTTGAAAGTGAATCTTAACCACCCTACCGCTCACTTTATCAAATTCAAGATCAACATTCAACTGCATATCATAAGGAATAGAAAATTCAATGTAGTGAAAGAAAGGATTGTGCGCAACTTTTCTTTGTTCTATATGACTAACAGCGGAACTATCGTGCCAAAGTTCCCAATCAACTGACGTATCAACAACGATACGAAGAAGGTATGTATCATATACCCAACCCAAATGAAGAATAACTTCCAATAGTCTCCACTGATCTAGCTCGAACGATATAGTATCGAGATCATATACACCAGATGGAAAATTCTCTGCGTCGGGAAAGGATAGGAATTTTTCTATTAACATAAGAAATACTCTAGCCTAAATAAAAATATTTGAAAGTGAAATTTCCTTCCTCTTCTTACTTTTCCTAATTTCTTTTTTAGTAAATTTAAATTGAATTATATTCTTTCTCCAGAAACTCAACACCTGTTCGAAACGGATCATTTTGTTTTTTTAGAAAGACAAAATTTACTTTGTATTGTTCTGGAAATTTTTTAAAATCCTCTGCCATTCGTTTCAAACCAGCAGGACAAAGATACGCAGGAGTGTTCTGTCCCTTCACTCCCAAAGAAGGAATCTTTTCATCAAAGAGTTTTTCTTCTACATCTATACCAAATAACGTTTTTACCGCTTGATTCGAAAGTTGTATGAAATAAGGAATACGAACAACGGTATATCCTAACTTTGTATAAGTCTCAGTAAGTTTAAAATCTTTTTCGATAATATCTGGCTTCGTGTAATGTTGCAACCCATCAAACTCAACAATCATTTTCAAACTTTCACTTCTATAATCTGGTCTAGTTCTATACAATTTACCATCCACCAAACCGAGAGCTTTATCATGAATCCAATCATTCGTATCAGTAAAAATAATTTTCAAATACTCTTCTAATCCTGTTCTATGTAAACCAGTATCCTTATCAATGCCTGCCTTTTTCGCAAGTGCATTCGTTTCTCTTAAAAATCCGTAATGGGGCATGGGCTATTCAATTTTATTGTGAACGTATAATTCTGATTACGGATTCCCTCTAGGTCTATGACCATACTTTTTTTCAAATTTAGCAATATAATCATTTTCAATTTCTTTTGCTTTCACCCTGCCGGGAATGCCAGTTATTAGAATGTTTGCAATATACTTAGCATACCCTACTAAGCGATTAAATATAGTTAATTGTTCATTTGCTCTTTTGGAAGTGCCATCAGAGTTTAAAGGTTTTCCACAAATTCCATATTTGAATACAATATTGTCCTCTGAATCTACGATTTCATACAGATGATGATCATCCATATTTTCATTAGAGTTTTTATGAACTGCCATTTCACTTATCGCCAAATACCATTTTCTTCAAATCAAAATCATCACCCCAACCTTTATTATTAGAAAATGTTTCGGGTATGTATTTCGGCACATAGTTCATTTCTTTACTTGTTTTAAATTTATAAGCCTCTGCCGGCAAATATAAAATAGCCTCAAAATCAGAATTCTTTGGCATTAACTTTGGATTCAATAAAACCCTAGTATAAAAATCTTTACCCTTTGCAACAACTAACGCTCTAGTAAATAAAAATATATCAGGAGAAAAAGAAGAATCTCCTTTATAAGCATAATCTCCAATATGCTTTGCATGTTCTTTTGTATCTAGGAGAAACAATTTCTCAGAAAGTATTTCTTTAAACTGACAAATATTTTCAACAGATAATGAAACTAATCTGTCTAGTAGAGGTGAAAGTATTTTAGAATCCGTATCTTGATTCCAATCTATTAGGTCGATTAAGTCCCAAAAATAATCCTCATTGAATAGAACATCTGTGTCTTCTTCCAAAAAGGTTACAATTACATTTGTGCGACTTTGAATTTTAGGAAGTTGATTTAATTCAATTTTTCCGTTTTCATATTTGCCCTTTACTGATATCATATTCCCCTCTTTCCTTTAATCTAAATATTGGAAAAGATTAAGACAACATTTTTTTGATGTTATTTTAAAAAACTTAGAAAGCTCTATCTCGCTAGTCGGAAACTGAACAGAATTCGAATTTCAAAAGTCGACAAGGTTGTAATATAGAATTATTTTCTTGTATTCTGCCTTCCGAAAGCAGGTTCTCTCCTTATAAAAATCATTCCTCAATAAAATAATCAGTATCTATTTTTTTTATTTCAAAACTTCTTTTTGAAGCTACTCCCACATTATAATCGATCATTAAGTTTGCCAATTCTTCTCCATTAATTAAAACAACTTTGATATCTATTTTTGAAACGTAGTCGTATGAATTTTCATTGAAAGATGAAGTAGTTATAAAGATTCCTTTTTTCGCTCGCTGACCTTGCAAAGCACCCACAAATTTTTGAATTTCAGGTCTACCTATATTGCCCTCCCATTTTTTCGCTTGGATATAAATAATATCCAGACCTAATTTATCTTCTTTTATAACTCCATCGATTCCTTCATCTCCAACTTTTCCAGTTATGCTTCCTCTTTCTTCTAACGATCCACCGTATCCCATTTTTATTAATAACTCTACTACAAGGGATTCAAAAAACTTTGGAGAGCATTCTTTAATTTTATTTAAAAGTTCTATTGATAATTCATTCTTTATTTTTTTATAACCTATTTCCAGCATCTCATCTGGAGTTAATGAGTTAACTTCATCATTTTCATTTACGCTATTATTCTCTTCTTTTTCTTTATTCTGCCAATCTTCTCTTTTTCTTTTATATGGCTCAAAGGTTGCGAGAAATTTTATATTAATTTTTTCAGGCGGATTCTTTAAAACATTTAAACCTTCATTCGTTATTTTATAAAAACCACGTCTAGGAGATTCAATAATTCCAGCCATCTTCATATGCGCCTCAGCCCAAGCTACTCGGTTAGAAATCAATGAAATGGAACTAGAGGAAGGAAGCTTTGCTTCTAAATCTTTTTGCGTTAGTTTAAACTCCTTACAGATATGATCCTTTATATCTTTACTAGACTGCTCCTTTTGATCTTTCAAATATTTTAGTAATGGTAACATTATACTTTGAAAATCTGGAATCGCCAATGTGTATCTCCTATCTTTTATAATTCAAATTATGAATCAAATCTTCCCTTACTTCTCTGCTTTCTAACTATAATGTCAATAGTAATAATTTAAGTAATAAAAACCAACAAAAATATAGTTTTAAATTAATCTACCACACTCTCTCCCATACTAAAAACCTCATTTCATTATACCAATATCAAAACTATACGAACCACTATACCAAGTCAGCAGTAAATTTGTAGATAATATGTAACGTTCATTTCCATATTCCAATTCCATTTTGCCTATACCAAATTGTTGAAAGAGTTACGCTGAAACGATAAACAAAACCAAAGAAAAAGCAAACTCACAAAATCATTCCTCGGATTCAATCTTGAAAACCCTTCGTGTATCTTCGTGCGCTTCGTGGTAGAGAAACCATAACGACAGATTCAATTCTCATAAAAATGATTTGAATTATCAGTAATTCATTTTTCCATTTTTCTAATGATAAATTTAATTCACGATAATTGATTTTCTATTCCGTTAACTTCAATTCAAGGAATCATCATAATAAATTGCATTGTAGGAAACGTCAGGTCATGTGACCTGACCTACAAATCGCGAAATGATTTCTTCGTTATTGGACTTTCAACCAACACAAGACCGCACATCGCGTGACCTGTTCTACGAAATTTATAAAGGCAAACAATCCAAACCCATCAGTGTGCATCTGTGTTTATCCGTGGTAATCTTTTTTCTTTTTTACATCAAATTGGAAAACAGAATAAAAATGGATTACTAGTGAAAAAAGAAAAAGATACTATAGAGGAAATTTATGAGAATATGGGAATGAGGGCAGAGTTTCATCCTTACAACACAATTGAACAGGAAAACGATCGTGAAAAGTAGTCAAATTAATTTTTATCTAATGCCAGAGGACTGGAAAGAAGTAGAGCGTTATGTTCAAAGGAACGGACTAATGCTATTAGTCTCCCCAAGCCCCGCTGAGAAACTGCGAGTTGTATCTTCTATAAATTCTTCTTCCAATTCTGAATTCACAATTCATAAATATTATACCGCGTTAAAGACAGATGAAGATAAAATAATTCAAAAGTTTGTCAAAGCACAAAATTATTATACAATTGATGAATCCAATTCTCCGGTTGTGGAATTACCAGTTCCGTTCTATCAAAACCATTTAGAAAAGTTAAATCGAGGTAGATTGTATTACACAAAAGAATTTTATTTGGAGAAAACCTTTGCGCCAAAAGAGAATCAATTTTTAAATATGGCAAATGATCTCTTTAAATGGTTTCGTAAAACATTTAGGACTGATAAATTAGATGGTTATGAAGATTTTATTATTTCCCCCTCTGCATTTCAATTTCATCAGAACGGTGGAATTTTATTACTGAATCCTGAATTATCAACATCTATTCCAAATAAAGAAAAAGTTTTAGCATAACATTTCACTTAATTCTTTATGGATTAGATTTTACACTAAATCCTATTTATTATAAAATGTTTTTTAATTTCTCATGTAAGTCAGGAATATCAGATTTAATAATTTCCCAGACTTCTTCTGGAACAACACCCATATAGTCATGAGCAATAATATTTCTAAAAGATTTTATTTTTTTCCATGGAATCGAATTTGTTAACTCTAAAGTCTTTTCATCTAACTTTCCTACTGTTTCACCGATAACTACAAAATTCATAAGAACTGCATCGAAAGTTTTTTGGTCTGATAAAACTCTGTATAATTTGTATGTTCTTGTATAAATGCGAGAATCTTATCTATAGATTCAAGAATTAAAAATAAATTACCTCGGTCTTTATCAGATAAATATAGCATCTTTTAGAATCGATTCCTTAAAAAAAGGTTTAATATACTTTTCACGACAGAGATCAACTTTTACACCGAAATGTTGGCTAACGATTTCTCGGATTCTTTCTTTGGATGCAAACAATTGATTTGCACTTTCATCGAATTCGAATATTAAATCGGTGCCCATCGGTGGTATTCCTTAAATGTTTTTCTAAATTCAAACCGATTCCTTTAGTCTAAATGATAAAAATGAGGAACTATGAAACTATTTATTCTTTTAACAATATTCAGCTTACAACGATTATTCGCAGTAGAGGTTGTGAAATTCAACGGGGAAGCCTTTGATTTAAAAACGGGAAAACGACTCTACTACGATCACCATGAAGAGTATTATGAAGGCGGAAAACATTTATACTCAATCATTCAATACAAAGATACAAATGGAAAAGTCTTTGCAAAGAAGAGAATTGTATTTCAAAAGAGCCCGACGAAAGCAGATTTTAAATTAGAAGACTTTAGAGATGGATACATCGAAGGGGCAGAAGTAAATGGAGATCAAATCAAATTTCTCTATCGAAAAAATGAGAAGGAAGAATTAAAAGAAGCAATGATTACTGCGCCGAATAACGCTGTGTTAGATGGTGGTTTTGATTATTTCGTTCGAGAAAACTGGGATATGATTCTTGCAGGAAATCGAAAACAATTGAATCTTTGTGCTCCCTCTCAACTCGATTGTTTTAAGTTTGTTGTCTATAAAACAGGAGAAGGAAAAAGAAAAGAGGCAGATGTTGTCATGATGAAAGTAGAATTAAACAATGCGCTCCTAGCAGTCTTTGTAAAACCAATTTTATTAGTTTATAACAAGGAAACAAAAAAGCTTTTACAATATGATGGGATTTCCAATATTAACAATGAAGACGGCAAAAGCCATGTTGTCCGAATTATATATGACAATAAATAGAGGTTATTATGAATTTTAAAAGAGAAGCACTCAATCTAAATGGTGGCAAAGCAGAAATCATTACGATCCAAACAAATGAACAAAATTCTTTAACAAGACCCACCATGAAAGAACTTGCAAATATTTTAAAGGAAATACAAGCAGACGATTCCTATAAAGGAGCAATTCTAACATCTGAAAATCCAAAATTTTTCTCCAATGGTTTAGATGCAGAAACCTTAATCAACACTCCTGCTGATGAACTTGTTGAGGCAGTTGGTGGGATTTGTATTCTATTTGGAGAGATGCTTAGATTTGACAAACCGTTAGTTACAGAAGTAACTGGTCATGCAATGGGTGGTGGAGCTGTTATGACTATGGCGAGTGATTATAAATATATGCTCTCTACTGGGTGTCGTATTTCTTTTACAGAAATTGGATTTGGGTTGCCACTTCCTGGAATGTTTGTTTATAAATTACAACAATCCATTCACCTTACAAAATTAAATGAAATTTGTATGGAAGCTGCTGCCTACAAAGGACCCGAAGCAAAAGAAGTCGGCATGATCGATGAAATTGCAGGAACCAGAGAAGAAATTAGAAAACTCTCCACAAAAAAATTGGAATCTGTATTCCGTTTCCCTTTATCAGCTGTGCGATATACGAAACAGAACATCAACAGACAAGCACTGCAGGATTTTGATATTCATCTGAAAAATTCTAGTGATTGGTTATATGTTCCTGTTATACGAAACAATATGCTAGAAGCAATGAAAGCACTCAAAGAAAAAAGAAGACCTGTTTTTCAATAAGTAAAATTTTCTTGGGTGACAATCCCTACTCTCATAAATGAAATTACTTATACGAAACCTTTTTGTATAGGTAGTTTCGTTACCTATACATCTCACCTATAGACTCATTCCCAAAATTTTCCTAAACTCAAAGCAGTTTGAGGAAAAAAAATGAATACAAAATATTTTTATCAGCTTGGATTGATACTTATCCTAATTCTTTCAGCCTGTGCTACCATTGAAAATAATCCCTATGAGAGTAGATTAGCGGATGCCGTTTACGAACATAATTTATATTCCGTTAAATATGCATTAGCCACTGGAGCAGGTATCAACGAGAAAAAAAGTTTCTATGGGAATCATACAGCTCTCATGATTGCCTGCAAAGAAGGAAACTATGAAATAGCCGAATGGTTATTAGAAAATGGAGCAGATCCAAATATGACAACAAGAGATGGTCATACTGCTCTAATGCTTGCGGCTTACAACCGTTATCCAGATATAGTCAAGCTACTATTAAAGCATAAAGCAAATGTAAACATAGTTTCCAAAAGAGGACATACTGCACTTTCAGAAACAACTAGGACTGATTCAGAGAAAATTAAAGGTTTTCTAAAAGAGGCAGGGGCACATGAATAGTTTAAAGAAAATATTCTTAGGACTTGTAGTTCTATTTTTATTTCATCAATGCACAAATACGAATGCACTTGCAGCTTGCAGAAAAAAGTGCACAGAAAACGAATCTCTCTGTATTGCAGCGTTATACGACAAAGGAAACTTTAACAATAATATTTCCGCATGCGCGCTTCAACAGGACTCCTGTCATTTTACTTGTGAACGAGATAGTAAATTAATAAAGATATCACGGGGTCATGGAAGCAGTAGTGGATTTCGTAGCGGTGGGAGCGGACATGGAAGTAGCGGTCATAGCAGTGGAGGTGGTGGACACAGTAGTGGTAGCGGCGGTGGAAGTGGAGGTCATAGTAGTGGTGGCGGTCATGGAGGCGGTGGCGGAATCATTTTTAATGATGCTTTCTAGAAATTGGACTTGTAAAAAAAATCTTTCCATATCGAAAGTATTATTCTAAAGGATAGAATATGAATTACATTCGATATGGTTTTATTGCAGCAGGTTTTACAAACATAGCTGGTGTTTTGCTTTTTTCAAAGTTCTTTACAAATCCATTTATGAACGAAGCAAGCCCAGTCGTAATGTCAAACTTTGGTCTACTCATGATCATTGTTTGGGGTTTTGCCTATATCAGTGTTTCCACTGCCTATCAAAATGTTCCCTGGTTGGTTCTTTTATTCACAGTAGAAAAATTAATCTATACAATTTCATGGATTCTTTGGTTCAAACAAAATGACTTAACCTTTCCCTACACAAAAGATCTTTTCGCAGGATTGTTCTATACTCTCTATGGGTTTAATGATTTTTTATCGATGTTATTTTTTGGGTGGGTATTCTGGATTAGCCGCAAAGAATAAATTTTTACAGTCCAGGTTCTTCCTTGTAAGTAAGGACGACTGAGAAACAAATCTATGATAGACTCTTTCTCATGGAAAATCTTGGACTGAAGAAAATTCTTCTATCACTACATTGTTTACTTCTATCTTTCTGTTTGAATGCAGAACGATCTCCTTTTGATATGAATAACCAAGCAAGCCCTATTGGATCGCTTCTGATGTTTTCAGGATCTGGAAGGACTTCAGCGCTACCAAGTCCAACGAATACAGCATTCCAATATTCACAAACAGACTACACCACTTACACTGGATCGACTTTATCGATTTCAGCCCCCTCTATCACCAGTGGATCTGTATCTTCTTTCTCTATCTCTCCTACTCTTCCAAATGGCTTAGCCCTTGATACAGCAACCGGCTCTATCAATGGAGTTCCGACAGGATCTACCTCCAACCAAACCTACACAATTACAGGCAAAGGACAAATCAATGATGCAACTTCAACACTGAGTATTAAAATTGGATCCACATCAGCGGCTGGTCTAGTTGGACAATCTAGTTTTAATTTTAGTGGAGGAGGATCAGGCAATTCTTCCATCAATGGTTTGTATGATATCAGCTTGGATAGTAATAGTAACTTGTATATTGCTGATTCAAACAATAATAGAGCATTAATTTTTTTATCGGGAAGTTCTTCAGCCTCCACTGTTTTTGGACAATTTGGAAGCTATGCTTCCATAGCAATCAATAATGGAGGCATCTCTGCGGATTCTCTTTTTTCTCCGCGTGGCATAACCGTTGATAATTCTGGTAATTTATTTATAGCAGATACAAGCAATAATCGAATCTTATACTATCTCCCCGGTTCCACCACTGCAACACGCGTCTATGGGCAGCTGGGAAATTTCACTACCGGCACAATCAACAATGGAGGAATTTCCGCGAACTCTCTCGCTGGTCCTTACAAACCCACTGTAGATGCAGATGGGAATTTATACATTGCAAATTTATTTGCACACAGAGTTTTATATTATCCTGCAGGTTCCACAACAGCTACTCGTGTCTATGGACAACTGGGAAGTTTTACAACCAATACTCTCAATAATGGAGGCATCTCTGCTGATAGCTTAAATGCACCCGTAGGAACAGCGTTAGACGCCAATGGAAATCTATACATTGCAGATAGACAAAACAATCGAGTCTTAGTTTATCCACCCGGATCTACAACTGCAACTAAAGTCTTTGGACAATTTGGGAGTTTTACAACGAATACAGCGAATAACGGTGGAGTATCTGCTAATAGCTTAAGTGCTCCTACTGGTATAACTATTGACACAAATGGAAATGTTTATATAGCAGATAGTGCGAATCACAGAGTGTTATACTATCCGACTGGAACAACAACTGCAACTAGGGTCTTTGGTCAAATGAATAGCTTTACAAGTAATACTGCTAATAACGGAGGGATAACAGCTAGTAGCCTCAACACTCCCTATAGCGTTGCAGTAGATATTAAAAACAATAAACTCTATGTAGCAGACAATGGAAATAATCGTGTCGTAATTTTTTATGTTCCCTAAAGAAAATTAGGAGTATAAATCCGTTTTGGAGAGAATCTAAGACTTGCTAATTCAGGCGCTCAGAGAAAACTGTTCTTAGCTCTAGGCTAATTTAATTTTCATAGGATGTAAACATGGAACAAGCAGTAATCATTGATGGCGTAAGAAGTGGATTTGGATCTTTTGGTGGATCTTTAAAAGACTTTGGCGCAACAGAAATGGGAGTAGAAGTAGCAAAAGCTGCGATTGCAAAGTCGGGCGTAAAAGCAGAAGATATTGGAGAAAGTATTTTTGGAAACGTAGTTCCCTCTGGAAAGGATTCCATCTATCTAGCAAGGCACATTGGACTCAAAGCAGGCCTAAAAGTCGAAACCCCAGCTCTCACAGTTAATAGACTTTGTGGCTCAGGAATGGAAGCTATCGTTCTTGCAGCAAAGAAGATTTATCTAAATGAGACTAACGTAGTATTAGCCGGTGGTTCAGAGTCAATGAGCCAAGCTCCTTATGTAGTCAGAAATGCTAGATGGGGTATAAAATATGGACCAACAGAATTCGAAGATAGTTTAAACCAAGGTCTCACCGATCTATATGTAGAATTACCAATGGGTATGACAGCAGAAAATTTAGCAGTTCAATATAGCATTTCTAGACAAGAACAAGATGAGTGGGCAGCCCTTTCGCAAGAAAGAGCAGAAAAAGCCACACTAGATGGAATATTGAAAGAGGAGATAACACCGATTACCCTCCCAGGAAAAACTCCAATCGTTTTTGATAAAGACGAATTTATAAGAGGAAAAGCATCTAGAGATAAAATGGCAGGTTTGAAACCGGCATTCAAAAAAGATGGAACAGTTACAGCGGGTAACGCATCTGGAATCAATGATGGAGCTGGTGCTGTGATTGTATCTTCTAAATCATATGCAGATAAATTAGGAAAAAAGCCACTAGCTATTATAAAATCGTATGGGCATAGCGGTTGTGATCCAGCCAAAATGGGAATCGGTCCTGCACTTGCAATTCCACGCGCTTTATCCTCTGCTGGTCTTTCTTTAAAAGACATTGGACTCATAGAGGTTAACGAAGCATTTGCCGCTCAATACCTTGCAGTTCAAAAAGAGTTAGGATTAAATCCAGAGATTACAAATGTGAATGGTGGAGCGATTGCAATCGGTCATCCACTGGGAGCAAGCGGAACTAGAGTAACACTCACACTTGCTTATGAAATGAGAAGAAGAAAAGTTAAATACGGAGTTGCTTCTCTTTGTATTGGTGGTGGTCAAGGGATTGCGATTGTTTTAGAAAATCCAAATCTCTAATCACTGATGGAAAGACTGAGTGCAATTAAGTATTCAGGAAAAATAAATTTTTCAGAAAATTCCATACCGATCATAACGTGTGGTTTTTTCTGAAATTCCATTTCTGTTTTCCATGCAACTCTTCCAGAGATATCCATATTATCACTTGTAGGCCAATGCAAAACACTTCCTTCAAGCATTGCATTCACTTCTACATTGAAACTAGCCGGCATGATAGCACAAAGACCTGTTTCGGAAATATTGCCTAGATAGCCGCTAAAACTCTCCCCAGCGGCGTTTAGATGAACTGCATAATCTGCAAAATCTTTGGGAAAAATTCTATCTGACTTTCTAATCTCTGTTTTCATAACCCTTGTGTAAAATACATATTGTAAAATGCAAGGACTTTTTAAAATAACGAATAGCACACTGCGTGCAATGCTCTAGAATTAAGAAAAACTCATAAAGACTACCACCGATTGCCGCGAACAAGCGGCAATGGATTTTGGGTGGTAAGACGATGAGCACCGATAAAAAAATATGATAATTTTAAATTGATCAATCGTTTCTGTATCCTTCTGTTTTCGGTGTCCTTAGTGGTAATCATTGATTTTCACCTTGAACAAGATGAGCGAATTAAAGAATCAATTGATAGAATTTTTAGGTTTTGAATCTTGGAATGAATCTATGATAAAAATTGGCAATGTTGAAATTCCGAATAATATCGTGCTCTCTCCAATGGCGGGAGTCTCAGATAGCCCATACAGACAGATTTGTAGAGAGATGGGATCAGGCTTTGCCTATACAGAATTTGTTTCAACCGATGGAATTAGCCACCATTCCAAAAAATCAATTGATCTATTCCGATTCCAGAAAATGGAAAGACCGATTTCCTTTCAGATTTTTGGAAATAATTTAGAGATCATTACAGAAGCTTGCAGAATCATAGAAGACCTAGGACCAGACATCATTGATTTAAATATGGGCTGCTCTGTTGCAAAAGTTTCTCATAGAGGATCAGGCGCTGGACTTTTAAGAAAGCCAGAATATGTAGGTAAGATCATTGAGTCCATGACAAAAGCGGTGAAAGTTCCTATCACTGCGAAAATTAGAATTGGTTGGGACCATGCAAGTTTAAATTACAAAGAGATTGTGCATGTTTTACAAGAGTCAGGTGTGCAAGCAATCTCTGTGCATGGAAGAACTAAATCAATGGCATATAAAGGTCTTGCTGATTGGAACGTTATTGCAGAGATCAAATCTTTTGCCAAAGTTCCTATTTTTGGAAATGGCGATATTCAATCCTATGCACAGGCAAAAGAAAGAATCAAAACATCTGGAGTAGACGGAGTATTGATTGGTAGAGCAGCTATCGGAAATCCTTGGATCTTTGCTGGAATTGACAAATCAACAGTATCCTTTCCAGAAGTTCGCGCGATGATCTTTCGTCATTTGAGTCTCATGACAGATTTTTATGGAGAACAAATGGGACTTGTTCTTTTCAGAAAACATGTTTCAAAATATCTAAGAAACTATTTTGGAATTGCAGACCTAAGGCATAAGTTAGTTACCACAAACAGCTTAAATGAGTTTCATGATTTATTAAACAATTTTGAAATTAAAGAATTTAAAATGGTTTCGGAAGAAGAAAACGAAAATCTCAACTGTGAAACCTATGCTTCCGCAGAGTAATTCTATACAAAATAACAAAAGTAATTTTCTATAAGGATTTTGATTGAGTAGCCTTTCGTATATCGCACATACAGACCTGAGAGAACTCTAAGAAGTTCTATACAAACCTACCTTTTATTTTTAAAATGGAATTTGCTTTTGATGTTTGAGATAAATAACGTGAGTTCGGCATAAGGAATTGACAAATTGTTCAGACCGTCATTCCCATTATGTTTCGACCCAAGGAAGAAACATTGAGTTGCGTTCCACCCTACGCAGGTGCTGGATTTGCGACCGAGCAAATAGGCGGAATAGCCGCAACCGCCAAGCGATATCGAGCAATATCATTAAGTTAAGGATTTTTGTGTCATTCTTTAAAGCTGTCACTCCCGAAATCCCCTATCGGGAGTTTATGTAATGATAATTTCGAGAGACCCCTGATAATCGCCTCCGCGGCACTGGATGTGAGTGAATAGTATCGGGTGGAATTCGGGGGTGAAAAAATGAAACATCTTTTCATGTCGAATTCACGTTAAATAAAAGAAAATTAAATCAGTCTTCAATTTTTAAAATTTATTTAAAAAGAATTTACATTTAGCAAATAGGGTATAGAATCTAGAAATCTATTCATGCTATGATGGTAGTCCAATGAAACAATTTTATGTAATTTTTATTCTAATATTTATTTCTTCGAACAATCTCCTCGCTCAAGCAAATTGTGAAAAATTTGAATCCTTAAAAAAAGCATTTATGGATAATAAAAAAGAATCTGTTTGCGAACTTGATTTACGAAATCAACACTTGAAATCACTTCCAACGAATATGGGCGATTTAATAAACTTAGAAATTCTCCATTTAGAAAATAATAAATTATCCGAATTGCCAGAATCATTAGTTTATGCTAAGAAACTAGTCAGAGTTCACTTAGACAACAATCAATTCAGAAAATTTCCTGAAGTTTTATTGGATTTAGATCAGATTGTAAGAATCTCAATGAACCAAAATGAACTAACAGAAATACCTACAAAGATTGAAAATTTAAAAGAATTAAACTACTTAAGTTTTATGGGAAACAGAATTGAGTCCCTACCTAAACAAATTGGGAAATTAAAAAAATTAACCTATTTAAATTTAATTTCAAATGATTTGAAAGAGCTTCCCCAAATGTTTTATAATTTACATCATCTAGAAAACCTTTATCTCGGAAATAATGATAGCCTAAAAATTTCTGATGAAATTTACAAAATGAAAAATCTAATTCGCCTATCGATTAGTGGAATCGGACTGGAAAATCTTTCGACAGATATTAAGAATTTGAAAAATCTAAAATGGCTTTCGATTAGTTCAAATAAAATTGAAACTCTTCCGGATGAAATCTGTGAATTAAAAGATCTAGAGGCATTCTTTTTCGGTTATAATAAAATAACAAAACTGCCTCATAGATTTGAAGAACTAAAGAAATTGAAGAAAATTTCTTTAGTGGATCTAGATCTTGGAATAACCGTTGAAAATGATTTAAGAAATACATTTCCTGAGGCAGAAATTGAATTTTAAATTATGCGACAAATAATACTTTGCCGCTTGTCATATTATTTTTGTAGAACTCAATTGCTTTGTATCCATCATCCAATGAAAAGCGTTTGTTGATTTCTGACTTAAAATCAGTGGATAGATTTTCTTGCGCATCTCTAACGATTTCAGCAAACTCTTCTTTTGGAGTATCTGCAATCCAATAACTCAACCAAAAACCCTCTACTTTCTTTCTTTGAAAAATCAAAGAACCTGCTGAAACACCAATCGGGTCCTCCGAAAGTGCACCATAGACAACAAGCTTAGAATTACCAGGCATCATATTCAAAACATCTTCCCCAGTCTTTCCTGCAACTGCATCAATTGCATAAGTGATTTCCAGCTTCTTGACTAGTCTTGTAAAATTCTTTTCGTAATCAGGTGATGTAGAATTTAATACATGCTCTGATCCTAATGATTTTAACAACTCAACTTGATCATCTTTTCGAACAATATTAATAACAGGTAATCCTTTTCGTTTCGCATATCGCTGAATCATCTTACCTAATGCACTTGCTGCCGCAGTCTGCACAATACCGCCTCTTTTCTCTTTAATCGCAATGTTAGTTAACCCACAAGCTGTAAGAGGATTAACAAAGAAAGTAGCACCTTGCTCTAAAGTAACTTTTTCAATAAGCGGAATACAGTTGTATTCGGGGGTTACCATATATTCTGCCCAGGATCCGTCTCCCATATAGTGAGCACTGCAAGCAACTCGGTCACCTACTTTCACTCGTGTCACAGCAGATCCTATTGCTACTATCGTTCCGCTACCTTCAAACCCACCACCACACGGTATTTTTTTCTTAATTCCATAAAGTCCGCGGATAAACATCAAATCAGACGGATTAATAGAAGATGCATAAATCTTTACAAGAACATCAGTTTCTTTTAAACTACCAATTTTTCTTTGGGCAACACGAAGCGAACTTTCTAAGCCATCATAATTAATCAGTTCAATCGCTTTACCTGTTTCTGGAATACTCGTCATTGTTTTCTCTCTTGAATCTATTTTAGCTTAAATTAAAAATGATTCTTGTTTGCGTAAAGCATAAATTATCAAAGAGAGAAATTATACATTTACTTGTCGGTATATAAATATACCGACAAAATTTTATTAATGATGGTGATGATGCTGGCTTTCGGTTTCCTCTGCTTTATCTACTTCTTTATCAGATTCTTGATTCAAACTGGATCCACCCATATGATGGTGATTTGCATGATTATGATTCATTCTTAAAAATACAGTGCTTAAGCCCACTGTGATAATTCCAATCCCAACTAAAGCAGCATAATCTTTTAGAACATAGGATTTTATCTTATGAAATCCCAGTCCGAAGAGTAAAAGACCTGGCAGCGTTCCTAGGAAAAAGGAACTCATAGAAATTCCACCTAACATCGGATTGCCTGTGGCAAGAGACATTGCAAATGCTGGATATAAAATTGTGCAAGGAAGAAGACCTGTAAACATTCCAAAAATAAATGAGAATAATAATGTGTGGGTTGACTTCCTCATTGCTTCCATAAATGGATGAAATAATTTTTTAATAATCTTATTGGCACCACTGTCTGGAATTAATTTCTTATTGAATATTAAAGCAATCCCAGTTGCTAAAATAAAAATTGTGGAGAGTATAATTGAAATATTTTGAATTTTTGTAACTTCGCTTGATAAGTTTAAACTAAAACCCAAAAAGCCCATTAAAGATCCAATCAATGTATACGATGTAAATCTACCCAAATTATAAATGACATTTGTTGTTAGTTTGGATTCACCTATAATATTGAGCATTCCCACAAATGGTCCACACATTGTGATACAATGAAATGAACTACTAAAGCCATAAATAAAAGAAGAAATAAAAATAATTTCGTAATTCATCTCCAACTCTCCTTCTCGTCCTCAAAAAGAATTCTGTATTTCGGAGCTTCAATATCTTCGAACTGTCCATTCTTGATTGAAATTAAAAAAACTATTAAACCAATAAATGCGATAATAAATGCAATCGCAATTGTAATCAATAATGCTTCCATGTTATACCTTCCTCGCAAATAATCTTAATAAAAATGAATTAGCTACTACAGTAAGAGAGCTTAATGTCATAAATAGCGCACAATACACAGGTTGCATGAATCCAAAAGCGGCTAACGGTAACATAATAGAATTGTACATGAAAGATATTCCGATATTTTGCTTAATGGCTCTAGAAGTTAACCTTGCATACTCTATAGAGAGCCGAACCCCTTTTAAGTCATTCTTCATCAAAATGATATCTGACTTATCTATAGAAATATCAGAAGCTAATTCGAGAGAAATTCCTACATTTGATTTAGCAAGAATTCCAGCATCATTAATTCCATCACCTACCATACCTACAATTTTTTTACTAGCCTGCAAATCATTCAAAGCTTGTAATTTTTCTTCTGGCTTCAATTCACCTTTATAATTTTCAATACCAAGTTCCTTCGCTATTCGAGTTACATTCTTATTATTATCGCCTGATAATAACCGTATGTCTTTCACTCGATTCTTTAACTTTAAAATTTCCTCTTTTATTCCAACTCTAGGTATATCGTTTAACCGAATGAGCCCTATGTATTTTTCATTCACAGAAACATATACGATAGTTCCTAGATTGGTATCTTCAATTTTTATATTTTCCAAGCTTACATATTTTTGTATAAAATCTAAATTTCCAATGCTAACTCTATATTCTTTATTCCCATACAATAAAATCCCTCGAATTCCATACCCTTGTATTTCCTCTACCTCTTTCACGTCCACAAAAGCATCATTGATAGAGCTTGGATTTGAGTAGGCATTCACAATCGACTTTGCAATTGGATGTGTTGATTTTTTTTCGAGCGAGTATATCAATTTTTGATTTAGATCCGGATCTAGGATTGTGTCCTCTATTACAGAAAGAGTTCCCTCTGTTAAAGTTCCAGTCTTATCAAAAATCAGAGTATCTAATTTAGAGAGGGGCTCGATTATATCTAAATTCTTTAAAATAATTCCTTTTTCTGAATTGATTATATTATTAATCACAAGAGTAGAAGGAATCGCAAGTCCTAGAGCACAAGGACAAGCAACAATCAATACCGCAATTGAGTAAATCAAAGATCTTTCAAAATCAGAGGAATAGAGCATCCATCCAATAAATGTAGAAACCGCAACAAATAAAACTACACTAATAAACTTTGTGGCAATTCGATCAGTTTTTCTCTGTATAGCTGGTTTCTCCAATAACGCATCTTCAATCATCTTTTGTAAGATCGATAGAGTTGAGTTTTGAGTAGAATTAATTACTCTTAAATAAATTGCATTTGTAATCGAAAGCGAACCAGCGTAAATCTTTTCGCCTTTTTTCTTGGATACTGGTTTTGATTCACCTGTCAGAAAAGACTCATCTACATGTCCATGGTCAGATTCTAAAACACCATCTACAGAAAGTCTTTCTCCTGCTTTTACTAAGATCAAATCATCCTTCTTAACTCGATTGGATGGAATCTTTTGTTCAACTCCATTTTCTATGATTGTGCAAAGCTCGGGTAACTTACTAAGCAAACTATTTATCTTTCGATTTGCCATATTTCGAGAGACAGCTTCTAAATATTTCCCAATTAATATAAAAAAGAAAATAGTGCAAACAGAATCAAAATACACTTCGCCTTTGTCGGTTAACGTTACATAAACACTATAAAAATACGCGAGCGAAATACCTAAAATTAAAAGAAAATCCATATTGAGAGTTTTATTTTTTAATCCATAGTAAGCACCGCGAAAAAAAGGAACGCCCGAATAGAGATACACGGGCGTGGCAAGGAGCCAAGAGTAGAAATGGAATAATCGTTTAAAACCAAGTTCAATCCCTGTAAAATATCCTGCATACAGAGAAACAGTAAATGCCATTATGCTTCCAAATGAAAAAGCAGCTACTACCATCCGAATCAGTAGATCTGTTGCATAATTGTTATAGGCTTTTTCTTTTTTCCATGGTGCATATAGCTTTGGTAAATACCCAATACTTTGAATAATAGAAAAAATTTGAGACAATTTGAGAATTTTATCATCCCATACAATATGCGCTCTACCTGTTGAAAAATTAATTCTTACTTTCTTAATTCCTTTTGTCTCAGATAAAACTTTTTCATTGAGCCATACACAAGCAGAGCAATGAATATTGGTAATATTAATATATACTTCTGAATCAGTTTTATTAACGGAAGTCACAAATTCAGAATAGGTTACTTCACTGTCTAAGTTTTCAGCTTCTTCTTTTCTATATTCTGCAACTGGCTCTAAGTTGGACGATCCTCTTAAATCATAAAAGAAATCTTTACCCATTTCGGAAATAAGTTCACTTACAGTTTGACAGCCGGTACAACAGTAATATCTATCCTCTCCTTGAAGCTTGGATGTAACAATTAGATTTTTGGGAATAGGGTTTTGGCAATGGTAGCATGTAGTAGGAATAGAACTCATTTTCTGCGATTTCGTATTTTTATTTAGAGACTCAAACTCTTTGGAGAGAACCATCTTTATTTTACCACGATCATAAAAGTTTTTTCAAAACTTCTACCATCTACACTTGCATTTAAAGTGACTTGCCATGGTCCATCAAGCGGAAAATCAACATTAGCCTTATACATTCCATCTTTATCATAAATAAATTCTTTCTTTTCAGTAAATTTATTTGTAGCACTTCTCTCTCTTGTTAAAACTAGCTTTGCACCTTTCACTGGTTCTTCATTTTTAAAGATACCAATAGAAAGTTGATTATTTCCGAGAGTAACTTCAGAATCTTTTTCTAAGAGCGTTGTGCGAAAATGATATCCTTCCGAACGCATTTGAACGGTTTGAGCAATTTCTTTCTCATAGTTCATACCTTTTTCGTAATAGTTTTTATCCATGACAGGTTCATGACCTGCCATAGCAATTTTCACTGTATACCAAGTGGCAGCAATTAAAGCAGTAAACGCAAGAGTCATTACTATGAATGCAAAGCGTATGCTTCCACTTTCCGATTTAATATTATTGGATACTTGGATCATCTGGTAACCTCAACGGAATTGTCTTATTAATTTTATAAGAAGTGTTGCTTGTATCTTGTAATTGCAATTTCACCTGCACGATACTTGCAGCTTTTTCTGATTTTGGTAAATTTCCGGATTCAATAAAGATTCTAAGCTTTGCAGTTCCATTTGCAGGAACTAGCACTTTTGAATCTTCTGTTCCAGTGTGGATAACCGGCTTTAGCCGTTCATTGTCCACAACTTCTAACTTTAATTCCCTATTCTCATAAGTCATATTTTGAAGATTTAAGATATAAAAATTTCGAACTTTTTGATCCGGGATAATCATTGGTTCTAAACTTCTTTCTGGAATGATACTAGCGTAGAGCGGAACTCTATCGGACAGTAATACGATTGCTGTTGTTAAAACCGCAAATAATAATGTAGCATAAATGACAGTTCTTGGACGAATCCAACGAATCTTTTGATTTTTTTCAACTCGATTGAGCGAGTCATAATTAATTAATGATTTTTTATTTTCTTTGCCCATTTGAATTGTGCAGGCATCTATACATTTTCCGCATGCGATACAACCCACATTTAATCCGTCTCGAATATCAATACCTGTTGGGCAGACGACTAGACACATATTACAAGCTGTGCAGTCTCCAATTTTAACTTGCTTATTTCTGCGAGGCTCTCCTCTTTTATAATCATAGGTTACGTTATACGAATCAGCATCCATCATGACTGTTTGAAATCTTGCATACGGACAAGCATACTTGCAGAATTGCTCTCTAACTACTGTCATATCAATAAAGAGAGTTGCTGAGAAAAATGCTATAAAGTATTGAAACTTCACATCTTTAAAATCTAAACTCATAATTCTAGATAGCATTTCTTTTGGGTCATTGAAATAAGCCACAATATGGAATGCAGAGAAAATTGAGAAAGCTATCCAAACAGCGTATAACAGCGCTTTGCCGTAAGGATTAGCATCTTTCTTTCCATATTTATTGCCTAATATGAATCTACCGATAACATCAAAAAAATCGGTAAACACTGTCTGCGGGCAAGCCCATCCGCACCACACTCTACCAATGAGAGATGTGAAAAAGAAAAGCGATAGTCCCGCAGTCAGTAGAAACAAGTGTAAGAAAATTCCTTCTTGGGGAATGTAAATTCCACCTAATAGATGAAATTTCCTTGCTGGAATATCTAGACGCATGAAAGGTTTGTCCCCCCAAGACAACCAAGGGATGATCACATAAATCAAACCCAGTAATGCCTCAACGACATAGCGCCTACTCCTGATTGCCCCCGTTATATGTCTAGATATAATCATTTCTTTACTCCTATTTCACTTTTTTTAAACTTGGATTGTTACTTGCAAGCCAAGCCATTACTTGATATACTCTCTCAGAGCCTAAAGAAGCTTTATGCGGAGGCATTGCGCCCCTACCAAGCTTTGCTTTATCAACTCCAACCCCTTCCATAATGACATTGTAGATTTCTGCATCTGTGTCACCATGGATCCATTCTGCATCAGTCAGGTTTGGTCCTACTAATCCTTTTGCCTCTGGTCCATGACAAGCAACACAAAAGTTCTGGAAGTTTTTCTTTCCTTCTGCAATCGCATCTGCATTTTCACGCATTGGATTTGATCCGTCTGCACTAACTACAACCTTTGCCATCGGAAATTGTTTTTCATATTCAGCGACTTCTTTATTAAAACTATCAGCCATTTTCCATTCGGAAAACCAGTGAAAGTAAATTGTATAAAACACTGCGAAAACAATTGCAAGTCCGAAGAAAAGTTTCCACCATTCTGGCATCGGATTATCTGCTTGTTTGATACCATCAAATTCTTTATTATGATCCATATTTAGTCCTCATCTAACATTCTATATTTTGGAGTTTCAACTAATTCCCTTCGTTTTTTACTATATAAGTAAAATGTAATAAACATAATTGCTATTACTAACACAGGGAGCCTGAGCGCTTTGTAAACTACCAGAGCAGTCATCATTTGATCTTCCATGGCATTTCCTACTTAGCAGTCTCCTGCAAATTAGCAGTATCACGTCCTAATTTCAAAAGGTATGCAATTAACGCATCTCCCTTAGTTTTACCTGCTAACTGTGACTCTACTAAATCATAATCAGCTTGCGAATAAGGAACTCCAACCTTAGAAAGACCTTGCATATGGCTTTTTATATTTGCAGGGTTAATTGTAGCACCCGCATCAAATAACCATGCATACGATGGCATTGTTGAACCAGGTGAAGTTTCTCTTGGATTCATCAAGTGACGTTTGTGCCAATCAACTGAATCCTGAATTTGTGATTCGTGAGCTAAATCAGGACCTGTTCTTTTAGATCCCCATAAAAATGGGTGATCATATACATATTCCCCACCTTTAGAGTATCCATCTTTACCATAAACTTTCTTTGGATCAAAACGATCCACTTCCCATTTAAAAGGGCGAATCATTTGGGTATGACAACTATTGCATCCCTCTGCAATGTAAATATCTCTTCCTGCCAATTCAATTGGAGAATAGGGTTTTACTGAAGCAATAGGAACTACCGTTTGTGTCAAAAAGAATGGAGGAATCAATTCAAATAATCCCCCAATCAAGATTGCGATAGTCGTATAGATTGCAAACTTAACGCCATTTAAATCCCAATGATCTGCGATATCAGAAAACCAATCAAAGATTTTTTGCATCATATAAGCCTCCTTATGCCTTCACCCGAAGGTCTATTTCCTTGAAACCGCTTCCAGCTGTTCCAATTGTTTTAACCAAGTTATATATCATGATAACATAGCCGATGAAGAACATTCCTCCTCCAACCCCTCTCATGATTCTGTATGGTTTTAGAAGTGCAGTAATCTCAACCCAGTTTGGATATTGCAAGAAACCTTTATCAGTAATAGCTCTCCACATTGCACCTTCTGTAATACCAGAAACCCACATAGAAACGATGTATAATAAAATACCTAACGTTCCTAACCAGAAATGTAAATTTGCTAATTTTTCTGAATATAGATTTGTATTCCACATTCTTGGAACTAAATAATAGAATGCAGCAGCAGACATGAATCCTACCCAACCTAATGTTCCACTATGCACGTGACCAATGATCCAATCAGTATTGTGAGCTAACGCACTAATTGCACGAATAGAAAGAAGTGGTCCTTCAAATGTTGACATACCGTAGAAAGTAATCCCTACGAGCATCATCTTCAAAGTTGCATCTGTTTTAATTTTATCTTTTGCCTGTGTGAGTGTTAAAAATCCATTCAACATACCACCCCAGGATGGCATCCAGAGCATCACACTAAAAACCATTCCTGTAGTTTGTAACCATTCAGGAATTGGGGAATAGAGCAAGTGGTGAGGACCAGCCCAAATGTATAGAAATACTAAACTCCAGAAGTGAATGATAGATAGTTTGTGACTATAAATTGGCTGTTTGATGTGTTTTGGGAAATAATAATACATCAAACCGAGGAACGGAGTCGTTAATACGAAAGCAACTGCGTTATGTCCATACCACCACTGAATATTTGCATCATACACACCTGAGTAAATCGAATAAGATTTCATTAATCCTACCGGAATTGCTAAATTGTTTACAATGAATAAGATTGGAACGGTCACAAAAGATGCAACATAAAACCAAATCGCAACATAGAGTTGTTTTTCTTCTCTTTTGATAATAGTCATGAGATAGTTTACAAAGAAAATCACATACCAAATAACAATTAATAAATCAAGTGGCCACTCTAACTCAGCATATTCTTTACCTTGGGTTAAACCTAATGGCAATGTAATTGCAGCAAGCAAAATTGTTACATTGTAAAGCACCAAGTGAATCATTGCAAGTTGATCACTCCAAATTCTAACTCTTAGTAATCTTTGTGCTGAATGATACGCAGTCGCAAAAATCGCACTGAGCGCAAAACCGAAAATAGCCGCATTTGTGTGAAGCGGGCGTAAACGACCAAAGCTAAAATACTCTGTATAATTTAATTGTGGATAAACTAATTGAAATGCAATCAATACTCCTATTGCCATAGCTGCAAATCCCCAAAGAAAGGCTGACAGAATAAACGCTTTTACAATGAAGTCATTGTATTTAGGATCAGAACCTGCAGATGCAGAGCCTGAACCAGCGGATGTATTTGTGTTCATAAATAATTCCTTCTCCTTAAAGTACCGTATAGAATAAATATTGTAAAAGAATCAAAGGGTTTTTATAAGTTTTGCTTTCAAACTAATATGATTTTTGTCATATGGTAAAATTAGAGAAAAAAAATTTAGAATTCTATAAATATATAAAAAGTTTCACGAGGAAGGAATTAGTGTATTACCGCTTCTTCGTAAGGATTAAAATGGAAAATAGGATCAATTGTTCTAGTTGTTCAAGCAAAGAATATGGTGTTTTTAAATGTGCTTCTCCAACTGCGTTAGACAAAATCTATGGAGATAAATCTCATCTTCAATTCAAGAAGAAAGATATCATCTTTAAAGAGCATGAAAAAATGAATGGCTTTTACTGCATTCAAACTGGCGTTGTTAGAACTTACAAAACATCTGCTAGCGGCAAAGAGCAAACATTTCAAATTGCAGGACGTGGCAAATGGTTAGGATTTCGAGACCTAATTTCAGGTGAAGAATCAAATCATTCCTCGATTTGCTTAGAAGATGTAGAGGTTTGTTTCATACCGAAAGAAACAATTACTCATTTAATAAAGTCAGATGCTGACTTTCAAATTGAAGTAATGAAATATCTAGCAGATGAATGGAAAGATATGGAGAACCATGTTCATTCAATGGGCACAAAGCAGATTCATAGCAGATTGGCAGAATTGCTCATCACATTCCATGGAGCGTCAGGCGGCACAGAAAATGAGTTAAACATTAATGTTACTCGAGAAGTAATGGCCACCTGCATTGGAACTACGACTGAGACTTTAATTCGTGCTTTAGCTGATTTTAAAGATAGAAATTGGATTCGAGTGGAAAAGAATAAAATAGAGCTAATCAATTTAAAAGCCTTATACAACATTTCGGAAGCAACAACCAATTAACTTCGGTTATTTGCGAGTTTGTTACCAGCCACTAGAAAATAATCTCCGTGCCCCTTTTAAGCCACATTTTTGATAAATTTGGTAGGCTCTGGCGGCATCATCCCTGATTTGACTGGCATTTTTATTTTCAAGCCAGCTTAAAACTCCGGCATTTAAAACATATGCTTCAGGAGCAAGGAGTCCATTTGTCCAGAGAATAGGGCTTATTTCACTCGAGTTAAATTGACTCGAAAAATAGGATTTAGAATAACAAGCAAGTAGAATAATCGGTATAGATTTGTAGTTATTTATTTTTTTTAAAGGCAATTCTAAACTAAAATCCATTAAACCATTGTGACCTACAAAGGCGAGTAAATCGGCATTAGCCGCTAATTGTAATAGAATTTCTTTTTTTAAGAATGGGTTATAGATCAGTACTGAATCTAGATGAATTTGCTTCGCAGATAGAATTAAATTTTCTATAGATTTTTTTATCGCACTTCCTTTGTATGCATCCGCAATTAGATAAGCATTTTTCGTAGGATTCCAAAATACAATTCTCTCCAATATAAAATCATTTAAATTCAGTGAACTAGAAATGATTTTCCAATCCTTTTGTGTTTTAAAATAGGATTTCACTCCATAACGCGCGCCCCAATATAAATTATTTTCTAAATCTTCACCATTTCCTAATTTTTCTGGAACAGGAACAATTCCTTGGTTTTTATTATCACAGAGCGAAACAAAAACATGAATCACCTTTTCTTCTTTTGATAAAATTCCTCCAGAGAAAAGATTTAAAAAGAAAATAAATATAATAATTCTAAGTATCATGAGTAAATGAGTTTATTCACTATTTATTTTTGTATATATTTTTTTAAAGAATGTTTCTATTTGTGTATAACGTCTAAAAATCATAATGATTCATATAGAAAAAAAATACTCTTTGGTATAGAAAGAAAGGAAAGAAAATTGAAAAATATCATTTCTTCTAGTCGTTTCAATCTTTCCTACACTAAATAAAATAATAATATATGAGCCTAGTTGACTCTCTGAATCCCCTCATTTACCCAAAGGGAAAAAAATAAAAACTATGAATCGAATTTCGCAAAGCAAGCTAAGCAGGCTTATTAGGTTGACTAACTGAGTAGAACTTTTCACCAAAATGTTTTTATAAAAACGTAGATAAGATTTTCCAAACCTTCCTTTCTCCATAAATTTCTATCATACCAATTAGAATCAGAAAAGAAGATAAAGATTGTATATCCTATGCAAAAAAAGATTCTCTCTTTAGGACATTCTTACAATTTCCCAATCAGAAAGTATCCAACCGAATTGAAAAAGGAATTGAATATATGATTCAAGAAAAAGTAAGTTAGTTGAAACATAATTGATTTATGGAATAAAAATCAATTCAGCGCACTGACTTATATCATATATCGTTCCTAAAAATTATGAGTGAGAAACTACCGTATTCTTTTCCAACATGGTTAAAATACAGTGAGGACTATATGAACAAGTGGGTATATTCTTTTGATGAATTAAATCAAGCGGAAGAGAAAATGGGAGGAGATTGGGATAAAGTGCGAGGTCTTTTAGGAGGCAAAGGTGCAAATCTTGCCGATATGACTCGGGCTCAGATTCCAGTTCCACCAGGATTTACAGTAACGACCGAAGCGTGCAATGCTTATATAGCAAATGACGGTCACTTTGTGGAAGGTATATGGGAACAAGAGATGGATGCTCTTCGTGCTCTAGAAGCAAGGACTGGTAAAAAGTTTGGAGATCCTTCCAATCCACTCCTAGTCTCTTGTAGATCAGGAGCAAAATTTTCCATGCCAGGGATGATGGATACCGTTCTAGACATTGGATTAAATGATACGACTGTAGAAGGAATGGCTACACTTTCTGGAAATGTATCCTTTGCGTATGACTCCTATCGAAGATTGATTCAAATGTTTGGGTCCGTCGTAATTGGAATTCCGGATGACGCCTTCGAGGAAGTATTAAAAGAAGCAAGAGAAGAAGCGGAAGTAGAATCGGATTCTGACCTAGATGCAGAATCTTTAAAAAAAATCATTCAGAAGTATAAATCCGTTTTCAAACAGAAAGCATGGAGAGAATTTCCACAAGATCCAATTGAACAAATACGTCTTGCTACAGAAGCAGTGTTCAAAAGCTGGAATGGAAAACGCGCAATTGATTATAGAAATGCGGAAAAAATTCCACACGATCTAGGAACAGCAGTGAACATCGTTGCAATGGTTTTTGGAAATATGGGTAACACATCTGCTACTGGAGTTGTTACAACTCGAAATATTTCTACAGGCGATAGAGAATTAGAAGGAGACTATCTCATTAACGCTCAGGGGGAAGATGTTGTGGCAGGTATTAGAGCCACAAAACCAATTTCAATGCTGAAAAGAGAAATGTCTGATTCCTATGCAGAACTTTTAACAATCTGTAAACTACTAGAAAAACATTATAAAGATGTGCAGGATATAGAGTTCACAATCGAAAGAGGTAAACTTTGGATTCTTCAAACTAGAGACGCAAAGAGAACTGCACAAGCTGCTGTCCGGATTGCGGTCGAAATGGCGGAAGAGTGGATTATAAATAAAGAGCAAGCAATGCTTCGTGTAACTCCTGCACAAATTGATTTCTTTCTACATCCTCAGTTTAAAGCAGAGGAAAAAGAAAAAGCAGAACATACAGGACAACTTTTAGCTAGAGGACTTAACGTTTCTCCAGGCGCTGCAACAGGCGTTATTGCATTTGATGCAGACCTAGCAGTTAAATGGGCAGCAGAAGGGAAAAATGTAATCATGGTCAGACCAGAAACAAAACCAGATGATGTGCATGGAATGCTTGCTGCAAAAGGAATTCTAACAAGTAGAGGCGGTAGAACAAGTCATGCTGCTTTGGTTGCAAGACAATTTGGTAAACCTGCTATCGTCGGAGTAAATGAATTAGTGCGACTTTGTCAAGTCGCGCACGTTTGTAAAATAGAATTGAAGTGGTCA
>DAORDH010000020.1:0-97448 GCA_035345875.1 Leptospiraceae bacterium
ATTTATTTTTAAAGGCTGACTTTTAATTCTTTAACATTTCGCAACAGACTGATAAAATAAAAGATACGAATTTAAGAATTGTTTTGCCTGTAAAAGAATCCTATTGACTCAGAAACCTAATTGCTCATCACTATGATTCCGTTGATATCCCTACTATATCTGAGATTATTAAATTTGATATTCCTGATTTAAGGGAAAAATTAATAAAGCTTGTAAATGAAAACTAAAAAAGAACTTCTAAATAGAATTTCTATAAATCCCAATATATGTTTCGGAAAACTTTGGATTATGCAACAAAATGGCATTCGAGAATACCAAGAATAGTAAATTGCATTCATTGGAATAAAAATTTAATACTATGCATAACGGTTGCACCCTTCGCAACAGAATCCAAGACTACCGTAGGAATGGGTGCAAATGCTATAATCTCAAGTCTTCGCCAATTCTTCCAATGCTTGTTTTGCTTGGTCTGCGTTAGGCGGAGTTCCGTGCCATTCTGGTTTGTTTTCCATAAAAGAAACACCTTTTCCTAAAATGGTTCTAAATACGATGAGAGTAGGAGAACCTTTGTGGGACTGTGCTTTTTCAAAAGAAGAAAGAATTTCATCTAGGTTGTGACCATCTGCTTCTAAAACATTCCAGCCGAAGGTGCGAAACTTTTGAGGAAGAGGTTCGAGACGCATAACGTCTTCTGTGTTTCCATCGATCTGGATGAAATTACGATCCATAAATGCAATTAGATTGTCTAGTTTGTAGTGAACAGCTGACTGTGCTGCTTCCCAAGTCATTCCCTCTCCACATTCACCATCGGAAATACAAGCATAGACTCGATTTGTTTTCTTTTGGTGACGAAGTCCGAGAGCAATTCCAGTTGCAATGGAAAGACCTTGTCCGAGAGAACCACTGGATGTTTCAAGACCATCTAAGTAGGTAATAGAAGGATGACCTTGTAATCTACTTTTGATATTTCTGAAAGTTGCAAGTTCTGCTACAGGAAAATAACCACTGAGAGCCATTGCCGCATAACGCACAGCGCAAACATGTCCATTGGATAAAATGAGTCTATCTCTTTCTTCCCAGTTTGGATTTTTAGGATCGTGTTTTAAAATTTTAAAATATAAAGCAGAGTAAATATCTGCAAGTCCAAGTGGACCGCCAGGATGACCTGATTTTGCGGCAGTCACCATTTTGATTACTTCTTCTCTGATTTCTCTTGCTTTGGTTTTTAACTCATTTGTTTGCATGTTAATTCCTTGTTTCAAAAATAAAAAGTCCTGATATAAATACGATAGTGTATAGAGGTAAAAAAATAAAATGAATCTTTTTGTGTAACTTGGCATTCTTTGTGATTCCAGTGTATCCCATAAGTAGCATCAAAATTAAACTAAGGAAAGCAAAGGCTCTGTGGATATTTACAATCGTAATAGGCACACTTGGAAAAATTCCAGCTGCCTCAATTCCATTGATTAAATATTTATGGATTAATAAAAATACTGCAGTCGCGAGGTTAAATAAAATACCAAGTAAATTGATTCTTTTATGAAGAGTATTGTTTGATCTTCTAAAATAATATCCAATATAAAAACAGAGAATAGAAAGAGTCATTCCTGCATTGATTAGATATAGGTTCATGTATGCCATGAAATCAGATCAATTCCTAGTTTCAAATAGATTATCATGGCAATCCTATTTTCTTTTTAGTTTTCCAAGGATCTTTCCAAAGATAAGATCAAATTCATGTAGCTTTGCAATTTTTGAAAAAGAAAAATAGAGCACAATAGCGGGAAGAATTCCAACCACTGCCTTGAGTCGCGCTATATTTTCATGAGCTAAATTCATTTCTTGTATAAATGAAAAACTTTCTAAATGTAAAAAATTCTCTGTAAAGATTAGCCAAAGAGTTAAAGCCGTTAGTGGAATTAGAATTTTTAAAAGACGAAAAAGAATTTCTTTTTCTGGAATTCTAATTTCATGCTTTCTCATTTTGAAAAAAAGAAAGGAAAAAGTAATGTGTGCTGCAATAGTAGAAGAAAGAGCAAGCCCTGCATGCTTTAAAAAATTCATTAAGATTAAATTGAGACCAATGTTAATACTAAACGAAATCATATTCACTTGCAGAGGAGTTTTTGTATCTTTAAATGCATAATAGGAAGAAGTTAAAATCTTATTCATGCTAAAGACTGGTATGGCAAGAGAATAGAACTGAAGTGCTTGAATGGTAGAAAGAGTTGCTTTACTATCCCACTTTCCACCATAAAAAATAGCATCTACAATTGTCTCTCCCATAAACACAAATCCAAACGCCGCTGGAAGCGTTAGGTAGAGCGCAAAACAAAGAGTTTCTGCCAGTTCACTTGGGATAGCGGCTTTTTTATCTTCTTTGAGGCTCGCGAGAAGTCCTGGTAGAGTAGTGGTGGCAAGTGCTACTCCAATAATTCCTGTTGGGAGTTGAATGAGTCTTTGGGAATAGTCAAGACTCACAACGGCTCCAAGACCTGGGTTTTGATTTTGGATGTAATTGGCTAAGAAGATATCAACCAAAAGACTGATTTGATAGAATCCACCTCCGATCACAGCTGGAATCATGAGAGTAATAATTTTTTTAATCGCGGGATGTTTCCAGTTAAAATTGATCTTGGGAAATAGATTTAGTTTTTTTACATAGTAGGCTTGAACGGCTAATTGTAAGAAACCGCCAGTCACAATTCCAAAAGATAGAACTTTAACTCTCTCCAAAGTGTCTTCGTAAAATCGAAAGACTACAAGAAATACAAAGAGGTAACTTAAATTTAAAATAATTGGAGAAAGAGAAGGAACAAAAAATTTCTGTTTAGAGTTTGAAATGGCAATGTAAATAGAAGATAGACTTGCTGTGAAGATTAATATAAAAAGTATAAGCGATAATTCTATTACTAAATCAGAATATTCTTTTGTTCCTCCAACGAGTAACGGAAGTAAATAAGGAGCAAATAAAACAAATACCCCTACAAACACCAAAAGCATAAAACAAAGAAATGAAAGAACGGCTCCTGACATGAGAGAGGCTTCTTCTTCGCTTACCTTACTTGCATCTGAATACAAAGGCATAAAAGACTGAGAGAGGGTTCCTTCCGCAAGTAGATTTCGATACATATTAGGAAGACGATAGGCGACTGAAAAGGCAGAGGCTACGAAACCTGTTCCAAAACTAATCGCCATATAATGATCGCGGATAAGACCGAGTATTCGAGACAGAAAGGTATAAAAAGATAATGCGATACTTTTACTTGCTGAGCTAGATGTTTTTTTTTCTACTTCCACTTGATTTTTACTTTTGGTTCCCAATTTAGTTTTTCCATTACTTTCAGTAAGTCCGACCAAACATCCTGTTGGACTTTGCTGTTTTCTCCCCCATTTCGAATTACATAACTTGGATGATAGGTAGGCATGACAGGAATTCCTTTATACTCTGCCCATTTCCCTCTGAGTTTAGTAATACCTTCTTGTGTGTTCAAAAGAAATTTAGTAGAAGGATTTCCGAGAGTGACGATGACTTTTGGTTGGATGATTTCTATTTGCTTCAATAGATAAGGACTACAAGCAGCTACTTCTTCTGGATCGGGTGCTCTGTCCTTTTCCATCTTTAAGTCTTCCGTAGGTCTACATTTTGCGATATTCGCTATATATACACTTGATCTAGGAACTCCCATCGCTTTTTCAATGAGCCGAGTCAGTAACTCTCCCGCTTTTCCTACAAAGGGTCTTCCGGTGATATCTTCCTGTTTACCGGGACCCTCTCCAATAAAAAGTAATTCAGCTTCTGGGTTGCCTTCTCCAAAAACTACTTTGGTGCGGGTTGTGGATAACTTGCATTTGACGCAAGCTTCTGTAATTTTTTTAAGTTCTTCTAATTTTTCTGCTTTCAATGATTCAACCATTATCCGGTTGTTCTGAGACCACTTGCAATTGCATTAATAGAGAGAAGCAATTCAATGAGTAGCTTTTCGGCAGAGCCGGAATTTTGATCCTGTAAGTTTTGTCTCCATTGTTTGAGAAGGTTAATCTGCATCAAGTGTAAACTCTTTAGTCCAGAACTTCTAAAAGCAAGAGTCCTAAACATTCTAGGTCTTCTATCTTCTACTTTAGATTCAAATAATAGAGAAAGCATTTCTTTGGTTCTGTCATATTCATTTACAATTTGTGTTAAATATTTATCTCGAACCTGATCATCATCCACAAGATGACCATAAAATTGCATAATCTCTTTGTCTGCATTGTAAATATTGGTTTCTACATTCATCATTAGATAGCGGAAGAAAGGCCAGCTTACAATTTGCTTTTTTAGAAATTGAAATACATCTGGTTGATGGATTTGAATATCACTCAGTGCAGTTCCTACACCAAACCAACCTGGTAGAAAGAATCTAGATTGATTCCAGCTAAACACCCATGGGATCGCTCTTAGATCTTTTAAAGATCTTTTCCCTGTTCTTCTGGCAGGTCTAGAACCAATACGACTATTTTCTAACGCGTCAATTGGAGTTGCTTGGCTATAAAAAATCATGAAGCCTTCAGAGCGAACTAAGTTTTCGTAGGCTCGACGACTTTTTTCAGCAAGACTATGAACAACTTTTTCTTGCTCTTCTGTAATCTTTCCAATTTTTTTATGGGACTGGCTAACACCTGTTACCCCCGCAACGAGAAGTTCTAGATTATAGGTTGCGTTGATTAGATTTGCAAATTGTTGCGCAATGCTTTCTCCTTGAATGGTGGATCGAATTTGACCAGTGAGAGTCCCTTCGGGAAGTGCATCTAGAAAATGATTTGTCTTTCCGCCTCCGCGGCTAATGGTTCCCCCTCTGCCGTGAAAGAATTTTATTTTAACACCATGTCGCCTACCGACCTCATCTAGTTCCAATTGTGCTTTGTGTAAATACCATTGACTTGCTATAATTCCACCGTCTTTATTACTATCACTGTAGCCTAACATGACTTGTTGGGTTGGAATTCCATCTGGAAAGGATTGATAGGCAAGACTTACACGAGTCATTGGATGAGCCAAAAATGAATCCATAATCGTTGCACAATTTTCCAAATCTTCAATTGTCTCAAAGAGTGGAACAACTGGCAATAAACAAACAAGCCCTTCTGTTGTATTCATTACAAGTCCCGCTTCCCTTGCAAATAGATAGACCACAAGCAAATCGGAAACTTTACGGGTCATGCTTACGATTAACGCACCGATTCCATGTCTTCCATATTTTTTCACATATTCAGAAATCACTAAATAACAATCTCTGACTGCTTGTGCTTCTCCTTCGAGTGGCATCCCGGGAGCAAGAAAGGGTCTTGCGGATTCTAATTCCTCATTTAAAAAATGAAGTCTTTCGAATTCATTCCAGTCTGCAAAGTAAATGTTTTTACTTCCAGAGGCTTTCATTAAACCAGATAGTGCTTTATCATGAAACTCACTGTTTTGTCTAATATCTAAAGCCGCGAGGTGAAATCCAAAACTTTGTATGAGTCTTTCTAAGGTAAAAACATCGTATTCTACAATTCTAAATGCATCTACTTCTAATAGAGAATCTCTGAGTATTGAAATATCTTTTAGTAGATCAAAATGGTTTTTGTAACTATATTCTTTTTCTTCTACAGATGGAAATGGAATTCTTGCTATTAATATGTTTACAAATTGTCTCCAAGGTTCATTTGGGTTACGGCTAATACATCTTTGCCCCACATCTCCCATTTGCTCTACCCAATCTTCAATAAATTGATTGAGTCTTCTTGGAATGCTATGAAGGTTAGCCGAAAGACTCAATTTGGCTGTGAGGTCTGTGAGTCTTTTATGAATGATATTTAATGCGGTTTGTCTTAGTTCGTGAAGTGTTTCCTTTGTAACTTCTGCTGTAACTAAAGGATGCCCATCTCTATCTCCTCCAACCCAATTCCCAAAACTAATTTTGGGAAGTTTCTCGATTCGATTGATAAGAGTTGGATCGAAATGATTTGCAAGCCAAGCTTGTTTTAATTTTTTATCTTGTAAAGCAATTGCATGAGGAAAAACATTTTCTAGGTAGTGGATAATATTTTTTCTTTCTGAATTGATGTCTGGTTTTTGCAAATAGATTTCACCAGTTCGCCAAAGTCGCTCTAGACAAAGTTTGATTTCATTTCTCAAATTTTCTTTTTCAGCAGGGGTCCACATTGAGTTTTCTAATTTTACTAAAAGTAGATAGAGTTCTCTGTGTTGATTTAATACAGTCGCTCTTTTGGCTTCTGTGGGATGAGCGGTTAACACTGGTTCAACGTGGATTTCTGCAAGAGATTTGGAAATGGCAGTGCTATCAAATCCTAAGTTTTTGAGTTTTCGGATATTTTGTCCCCACGATCCAACAATTTGATCGATACCTTTTTCGATTTCAATGGATCTTCTAAATTGAGTAGCCGCATTTTCTTCTACCATGTTTAAAATTTGAAAGGAAATAGATAAAGCCTGCGAGGCTCGGAGCGGAAAATTTGAATCTATTTTTTCGAAATAATGGGGAGTTCTATCTCCATCTACCCAAGGAAGATTTTTTGCAATTTCATCTTCTTTTAACTCGATTAGAACTTCTTTAAAGCAATTCATTAAAAAAATTAAATCATTCTTAACCTTACTAGATTGATTTTCCTCTGCCATGGCTTCTCTCTACTTTTAAATTGATTTACTTTTCAATTACCTAAAATACTGATTTTTGTAAATTAGATAATCTCAAAGATAAAATAACTAAATGACTGATCTGACTCAAAATTAAAAGTTTTAGGGAAGAGGATGGCTTTAAGAATATTAGAGAATCCTAATGAAATAATAAAATCAATACCCTGCCATAACTTGGCTCTCGTAGGCTCAAAAAGGGAGGAATACAAGCCCAATGTTTTTTCTCATTCGCTCTAATTAAGTCCAATCCCATTTTCAATTCCAAGTAGAAAACGGTTAGGTTCAATAAAGCTCATTTATTGCTCTTGTTCAGAATGACTCTTTAAGTTGAGGACTGATTCACCTTCTATTTTTATAAGTCTTAGATTGAAAAAAGAATATTGTAAGCACTTCAGGTGAGTTACTTAAAAAAAACTTGACATCCTTGTAAAAAAGAAGACTTATCATGGTTTAATCAAACCATAGGTTTATTATTAGTTGAATTTTTCGACTGACAATTGCCGATATTTGTGGAAGGGAAGAATTATAAATGGCAAAAAAGAAATCTGGAACATCCAGCAAAAATACATCTCCAAATGTAGAAGCAGTAGAGGAAACTTCATCTCTACCTGATCCGGCGGCACCACCACCTACATCTACACCAGTAACAAGCCATCACAATCACTTGGCAAGAGGTCTTTTATTAATACTTGCTTCCTCTTTATTATTGTCTTTCCAAAATGTGGTTACACGCGTTATCTTAAGTCCAAAGTCACTCTTTGGATTGTTTGAAGGAATCGTTTTAAATTCGAGTTTATCTAACTCACTTTTGATTCTAGTTTTACGATGTGCGATTGTTCTACCAATCATGGCTTTTATTGTGGCTCCATGGCTTCATAAAAATACATGGCAAGATATTAAGGATTTACCTAAGCCTGAAAATAAAACAAGATTATACAGTGTTTTAAGTAGTGGTTTGTTTTTATTTTTCTCTCAGCTTTGTATGTATATTGCCCTTGGAACGATTCCAACTGGAATTGCTACCACGATATTTTTTATTTATCCAACGATTACCATTCTTCTCATGTGGATCTTTTTTGCGGATAAACCATCTTTACCTCTAATCTTCGCAATGGTTACCATTTATATTGGTGGATTTATGACCATTCCAATGACTGCATTCACTCCAAAAGGAGAGGGTAACTTTGTGTTAGGTGCGGCAACAGCAGCTCTATCTGGAATTGCATTTGCTGGTTATATTATTATGATTAAAAATGCAAGAATGCATCCTGCTCCTTTTACTATTGTGAATTTTTCTATTATTCTCATTTTAGGGGGAATGATTCTTCCATTTATGGATTACAGCATTGATTCAAGCCATATCATGGATTTGGTCTATGGAACCTTGATTTTAGCAACAACCACTCTACTCGGATATTTATTACAAAATTTTGGTGTTCCTTTGGTTGGACCCTCTCTTGCCTCTGTGATTGGGGCGAGTGGACCGGCAGTGACTACAATCATGGCACTTGTATTGATTGATGAGACATTGAATCTGCAACAGGTTTTAGGTGTGTTCCTTGTAACTTTGTGGGTTTTAGGAATCAGTGTTGAAAACATGAAAAAGGCACCAGTTCCGCAAAAAAAATAAATCCAGTATTGGTTAAAACCATCCGCCTTGGCTCTGCGGCTGTTTGTTTAAAAAAAAATTACAAGATTTTCACAGATAAACACTGATAAAAGATTAAAATTTTTAAATAAATCAGTGTCTATTCGTGTTAATCCATGCCGAAAAGCCCTTATCTTAATGACAATAGGGGTGGCTGTCCGATAATTAATTTAACGTTAATTTTTGAGTTATTTGGGAATAGAGATGAAGAATAAAATTTTAGTAATTCTTTTGTATTTAATAGTCATTGGGTTCTATGCAGAGTCCTCTACAAAAATAGATAAATCAGAAATGAATCGAATCGTTCTTTGGGAAGGGGAGATTACTGGAATCTATAAAGATAAGGGTTCTGTTAGAGCTTTGATCTCTCATAATCCAGAATGGCTAGGTGTTAATTTTGAAGAGATTAAGAATGGGATTCTAAAGAAAAAGAAATACGAACTCAGACAAAAAGTTACGAATAAAAAGATTGGTTACTTTATTGCAGATCATGTAGATCTGGAAAGGAAAATTGAAAAGAAACAAAAAACAGACTACCAGGTTTTAATTCATGGTAAGTTTGATTTGGCAGATCCTTCCTATCAAAATTTTGTATCCAATGATTTTATCATCGCAACAGTTCGATATGAAGATAGTTACTTAGATCCATCTCGTTTTTATAAAGATAATATCACTTCACCAAAACAAAGTATCATTCACCCTGTAGATAGAAAGGAAATGGTTTTGGTTCCTGCGAGTGCGTTTATACATGGGCAAGGGGCAAGTGGTGAACTAGATAGCTACAACCCAGCCTTTCAAAATCCAAATGACACAAATCTACTCGAAATTTCTTCTTTTTATATTGATAAATATGAAGTAACAAATGGCGAATATGCACGTTATCTTCGTGATACAAATGCGAATCCTCCACTCTACTGGGTGGATGGGAAAATTCCTTCTGGAAAAGAAGATCATCCCGTGATTGCACTTTCTTATAGAGAAGTAGAGCGATATGCGGCATGGGCGGGAAAGAGACTTCCGACAGAGCTTGAATGGGAGAAAGCGGCAAGAGGACAAGGATTTACTAGAACTCTAAACAGAGATGAGTCTTATACAATTCAACTCCATACAGTTATCTACCCTTTTGGAAATAAATTTGACTCTCTACTTTGTAATACAAAAGAAAGTAAAATTGGCGATACAGTTTCTGTTTACGAACTTGCAGTCAAAGGTGCAAGTCCTTATGGAGCGATTGGAATGTGCGGAAATGCTGCTGAATGGACTAGTAGTTGGTATATGCCGTATGACGGTCATTATCTTAAGAATTCATCATTTGGAAAACAATACAAAGTGATTCGCGGCGGCTCATTCTATGAGGATAAAAATTCGGCAAAGGTATATACGAGGTCTTTTGGTGGAAATCCAAATCTTGCTGAAGACCGCCGAGCTGGATTTCGATTAGTAAAGGATTTGAATTAAATGCCTATACCAAGCATTACAGGCTGGAAAGCTCTCAAGAAATCATCTCAATTAAAAGAAGATACACTTGGTTTCTTTGTATCTCAATTTGAAGAATACGGAGATTTATTTCATTTTAATCTACTTGGATTAAACATGTTTATAATGAGAGATCCAATTCTCATTCGATATGTGTTACAAGAGAACAATGGAAATTATACAAAAAGCATTTTTTATAAAGAATTGGAGAGACTCATAGGAAAAGGTCTTTTAACAAGTGAAGGTTCTGAGTGGAAAAAGAATCGTAGACTCACTCAAAGTGCTTTTAAGAAAAGTTCTATCGAAGGATTTAGTCAAATCTTTTATGAAGAGTCTGATCGGTTAGTTGGGGAATGGAAAGATATATCAGAAGTAGATATGTCAAAAGAGATGATGCGATTAACGTTTCGTATCGTAGGTAGATCTCTTTTTAGTGCCAAATTAGATGAAGATACTCAGATAGTAGATGAATCTCTTGGTATTGCCCTCGAGGAAATAACTAGAAGAATTCAATCGCCAATTAAGATTCCATTTATACTCCCAACACCTAGAAATAGAAGATTAAAGAAAGCAGTTCATAATTTGGACAGTGTGGTAAATAAGATCATATCCAATCGAATCAAGTCGGGCGAGAGAGTAAAAGACTTATTAGATACATTGATCTATGCAAGGGATGAAGAAACACAGCAAGGTCTAAGCCCAAAACAGATTCGTGATGAAGTAATAACTTTTCTATCTGCAGGACATGAAACTACATCGAATGCACTCACATGGACTTTCTATTTATTGTCCGAGCATTCGGAAGTAAGAAAAAAAGTAATTGAGGAAATTCGATCCAATATTCCTAGCACGGGGCAAATTACTATTAGCCAGTTAGAGAAATTAAAATTAACTGAAAGAGTCTTAAAAGAATCAATGCGCCTTTTTCCGCCTGCCTGGATTATTGAAAGAATGAGTATAAAAGAGGATACAATCGGGGAAACAAAAATAGGAGCAAACTCACTTGTTTCAGTTTGCACTTATGCAGTTCATCGCAATCCAAAGTATTGGAATAATCCTGAATTATTTGATCCAGATCGTTTTTTACCGGAAGAGGAAGAAAAGCGTCACAATTTTGCTTATATTCCTTTTGGTGGGGGTCCTAGAGTTTGTATTGGAAATAATTTTGCAGTCACAGAAGCGATGACCGCACTTGCCTGTATTTTAAGAAGCTATGAACCAACTCTTATTGCAGGTCACCCTGTAGTAAAAGAACCGCTAGTAACTCTTCGCCCAAAATTTGGAATGAAGATGCATTTAAATAAACGCTAATTCAAAAGGAAATAAAAAGATTACCACCGACTTGCACTGAGCCATGTCGAATGTGTAAACACCGAGGACACCGATAAACAGTATGGCAAATCAAAATGATCCATCGTTTCTTTATCGTTTAGTTATCGGAGTCATCGGTGGTAGTCTTTTAAATATTTCTTCTATTGAATTGATGCCATTTAAAGCATTAGTTGTCTTCAGGGAGTATTGAATTTAGATTCTCTCTTGTCCATTTCTCTAATAGAAAAACGCCAATGGCTAAGAGAGGAAGAAGAAAACTTCCAAAAATAGCAAATCCAGCAGAGCCTAGTAGAAAAATAGAGGAGATTGTTTCTAAAAATCCAATTGATTTAGATTCATCTGTTAAAACTAAAATACAAGAAAAGAGAAGGGCTATTAAATAAATTGAAATTAATCCCATTCCCATCAATTTAAAAAATCTTCTCTGTTGGATAAACTTAGAAAAAAAACCAAGCAGGACTCCTACAACTGGAAAGGCTGGAAGGATAAAGAGGACTGCGCCTAATTCCTGTAAGCCGCTCACTCCAAAAAAGAGAATATATCCCAGAAATAGAATCAGTAGAAAAGAAAAAGAAATGATAAACCCTTTTAGAGTGGTAGTCATTCTTTAATCCGTTTTTTCTTGGAGTAAATAAAGATCTACTGCTGTATCAGCTTTGTTTTTATTGAGTGCAATTGGTCCACGTTTTACAAATCTGTATCTTTCTTTGAGTAGTTCGAAGGTAGCGGAAGTAACTTGAATTTCTCCATTGACTCCATGTTTCTCCATTGCATCCGCATCTTTAAAGGAATCATTTATATAGAAAATATCAATTTTTTGTGCATTTGTGAGATAGTCTACATACTTACCACTTGCCATTCCCATTCGCAAATCTAGTTTGAGTTTATTTTCACTGCAAATGATTTGAAATTTCTTCTGTAGATGGAGAGCTAAATCGGCTAACGGATCTGCATAGAGTGGATTGGTTCCGGCTGGGTGATCAATTACAAGATACCAATACTTTCCATCTTCTTCATGTTCTTCTATTTTATTTTCGATACAGAAATCTTTTGCGTTGGAAAAGAGTTGTTTTAAGAATTCATCTAATCCGATTAAGGTTTCTTTTGCTCTAAAATAATTTGCAATTCCAGTAATATCAAAATAAAGTAGGGTGATATTTTGTAGATAGTAAGTGACAGGCAGTAGTCCTGGCTGTCCCAATTTAGGAGCTGGTAAAATCTGTCTGAGTAAGTTCTCCGCATAATTTCTCCAGAAATCTGCGCGATCGATGAGTCTGATTTGATTCTTAATGTATTTATCTACAAAATAAGTCATTCCTAAACCGACTGTTGGAACTAACGCTAAAATAGAGCATTGAAATAAGAAAAAATAAATGTCTTCATTGCTAGTAAAAACAGACTTGTGAAGTAGAAGTAGGAAGGAATAGACTAAGATATAAACAGCCGATACAACTAACGCATTTAAGGTTTTCAGTCGGAGCCCCGCAGTGATTAACAGTAAGTAAACCGCATACTGCAATAGATAATAATAGGTCTCTTTTACAATCGGAACGTTTTGTTCCAAGAGCCACTCTCTAGATCCAATGATAAGGAATAAATTCACAGGAATTCCAATCACAATGGCTAGAAAGGTTTTTACTTGGACATCTTCCGCCTTAGAGATATTTAGCGGCTTTAAAAAAGGATGAAGTAGAATTACGACAAAGATCTTTAGTGCATTTAAAACATGAATACTAGGAATAAAACGGATGAATAGAAAATCAAAAGCAGCAAAAAAAACGACGACACCTAAAATAAAATTATAAGAGAACTTGAATATATTGATTCTCTCAATTTGATTTTCCAGTGGATAGTCAGGTAGTGCCATGTGTTTTACTTTGAATGAGATTTGCGCTTGAAGGGATTTGAACCCCTAACCTTCTGATCCGTAGTCAGATGCTCTATCCAGTTGAGCTACAAGCGCGATTTTACTAAAACAGGTTTGTGACAATATACTCGTAGTGTTTGTCAATGACTGCCATATCAAGAGTTTTATTTCTACGATAGGAGTAAATAAAAAAACCAGAAAGTCCTAAGTATGCTAGAATTCCGACAAGATGGGCTATGTTTGCAAAAACTGACCCTATAAATGGAATTAGGTTTAAAGCCATACTAGCTAGGAAACAGGCAAAGAAATAGAAGGAAAATAACATGGAGTAAATAGCACTCTTTCGAATGACTAGGTTTTCTGATTTAAAAATAAGAAAGGGCAACCAGTTAAAAAAAAGAGGTAACATCGCAATATCTCGCATCCCTTCTTCGGAACGAACGTAATTTAAACCTAAATCTATGTAGGTTTTGATTCGTTTTAGATATTTATTTTGATGAATAGTAGCTGATTCCAAAGAAGTGTTCCAAGTATTTCGGAGACGCCGGGATTCGAACCCGGGGTACAGTTACCCGTACGACAGTTTAGCAAACTGCTCCTTTCGGCCTCTCAGGCACGTCTCCTGTTCAGAATTTGGCGGAGAGGGTAGGATTCGAACCCACGGTGCTCGTCGCACGACGGTTTTCAAGACCGCTTCATTAGACCACTCTGACACCTCTCCCAAAATTCCAATTTCTTTGTCTTTCGAAGCGCCTTTCCTGTCAAGGGAATTCATGTAAAAGGTTGGATTTTATTTGTAAAAATTCTTACTAACTCACCTTGTCCAAGGTGACTCAAGCGTTCAAATGAGATTTGCACCTATTGTCATTGAAAAATGACAATGGGCTTGAGCAAAGCGAAAGAGATGGAACGGAGGGCTTGCGGCCGCAGGCTTTTGATTTTGTTAGTTCATTAGCATTTCATAATATTATTAAAATCATTTCTTTTTACTTTAAGTGTCAATTTTATGTAAGGTGAGTTACTAAATCTTTTCCCAATCGAATGCAGTGATATTACGGTCTGTTTTATTAAACTCAACGCCGATGAGATAAATTTCACTTACAGTGCCTGATCCTAGATGAGTGCTTACGTATCCGATGTATTTCTCGTGGTATTTTCTTTCTTTCAGTTGTGCGATTGCTTTACCGTTAGGTGTCATTTCGTTTACTTTAAATTCTAAAATATAACAACGACCATTGAGTATAGCAACCATATCAATACGGCCTTTGTTGCTTGCATCTTCTACTTTTACTTCCACTCCAATGGCTGTGAAGTATGTATAGAAAATGGAAGAATAATAACCTTCATAGCTTGCGATTTCATTATTTGTATACCAATTGTAGGGAATCGAAGCAAAGAAAGCGTGAAATAAATCTCGCATTCCATTTATATCGCCGGCTTCTAATAAACGATATAATTTCACCTTATTCAGTTCTTTTTCTGTGTTGAGAGTTGATAAGTATTTCAAAATAACATCATTTAAACTCATTCTAACTTCTTTGTTTGGGTATACCATTTCATATAACGTCATATCTCCGACTTTTTGTATAGACTCTATCGTTAGATATCCTGTCTGAAATAAAAGTGTTTCCAGTTCAATGGAGCCAATGTCAAAGCTATTCAGAGAACTTTCGGTGAGTTGTATATTTTCTAAATCTGGAATTGGAAATTTTCTTTTATCAATTAGTTTAATTAAAAAGCTAGGAGTTCCAGTCTCGAACCAATAGTTTTTAAAGTCTTTTGTTCTAAAATAATTTAAAACATCATAGGGATTGTAAACTTTATCTCCACAGAAGTTATATCCATTATACCATTCTTTTAATTGATCCATTGGAACGTCAGTCAATAGATCGGCAAATGTTTGATTTAATTCTTTTTGTGTATATCCACAAATACTAGCAAAATCAGGATCGAGTGTAATATCGGTTAGATTATTCAATCCACTAAATAAATTGATTCTAGAAAATTTACTAACGCCAGTAATAAAAACAAATTGGATATAATTATCTGAGTCTTTAATAACAGAATAAAATCCTTTTAGAATTTCTCTTACTTCATAGGGAACGTCAGGCTTTTCGATATTGTCTAAGATTGGTTTATCATATTCATCAATTAAAATTACAACTTTTTGTTTATACTTTTCAAAACTAGATTGAATTAATTCTGTAAAACAATTCGAGATTGTTTTGTTTTGGCAAGAAATTCCTAGATGCTTTTCATTCATCTGTAGGATGCCTTCTATTTTCTCTAAAACATCTTTACTGCTTTGCATGATCCCACCACCAAAGCTAATTTTAATCACAGGATGTTTTTTCTGCCAGTTCCAATTCTTTTCTAGAAAGAGTCCTTGGAAAAGTTTTTCATTTCCCTCGTAAGCTTCTTTCAAAGTATCTAAAAAAGAACTTTTCCCAAATCGACGTGGACGAGAGAGAAAGAAATATTTACCTACGCTTGCCAGCTTATGGACAAACATTGTTTTATCTACATAGTAATGATTGTCCTCAATCATTTCTGAAAATGTTTGAATTCCAAGTGGCAGTCGCTTCATAGAATTAAACTCTATGTGAAATGCAAGCTTGTCAAGTTTTTAAAGTGTAGAACCAGCTATGCTATAACTCAACTACGGTTTTCGATTGAAAAATAATTTAGAAAGAAAGAATCTAGATGCATGAGTGTAGAAGTAATTTTGTTAGCGATTGGTTGCTATTTATTTTGTGGGATTAATGATAAAATACATCTTATGAAAACAGGCGATTGGAGAGAAGGAGGGAATTATACTAATTTAGAAGAAACTATTCAAAAGCTAACCCTTGCTCCAAATGAAACTAGCTATGAATGGATAATTGAAAAAATAGGAAAGAACTTTGCTCGTCAAAGAACACACAGAGTGATTAGAAAGCAAAAATATAATGGCATAGTATATTATTTTAATAAGGAGTTACGTTATATTAACCGAACTGGTCATAATTACGAAAATAGTGTAGCCTATGTATCATGCACTAACGATCTAGAACTCAATCTTTTCTTTAGAGATAATTTATTAGTATTTTATAATATACATGATTCCCGAATGGATAGAAATTGTAATGAGTCATTTGGACCTTTACATACAATACAAGACAAAAGTTGGTTAGGAGGTGGCGAAAACGATGCATCATCTCCAAATAGCTGTAATGAAAAGTTTTATAGGATATTTACATTAGATAAAAAATAGGAATGGGACAATGCATTGGATTGTGATTTTAAAAAGGATTTTAAAAACTACTGGGCTGATCCCGTTTATAGCGATAGGCAATATGTTACAAAGGATACTGGATGGCCATGTGGTGGTATTTTTAATTCATGCTAAGACCTACAAAATCCATCTTCTACTAGCGAAAGCGATCAACCGAATGCCGTGCATGAGGGCGAGCGCGGTCGGTGTGTTGTGAAAAACGTAGAGACGCATGGCGTGCGTCTATTTACCGAGAGGATAACACCGATTCGCCCCAATCGACTTGGATCCAAAAAGATTTTCACCACGAAGAGCACGAAGGTCACGAAGAAATGGAAGGAACTAGATTCTTCATCCGTTTGATTCAATCAGAATCTTTCTGACCAGAATAAGATTGCATTCACGATTTACAACGTATATTAAAAAAACGTAAGAAATGCAAACCATCTGAATAAATATCTCTCTCCCATCGGTGTTCATCTGTGCTCATCGGTGGTAACCTTTGAATTCGTATTTGCAAAGAATTGGTTTACACTCACTCCTATGCAAGCAAGTCTGACAATGTAATATGATTTTAAGAGTAGAAAATCTTTCTAAAACCTATCAGCCTTTCTTTTTATCTAAAAAGGCTCCTTTACACGCTGTAAAAAACGTAAGCTTCGAGATTGGCAAGGGAGAAATCTATGCCCTTCTCGGTCCCAATGGAGCGGGAAAATCCACCATCATTAAGATGATTGCAGGGCTTATCAATCCCACAGCAGGTAAAATTATTTTTAACAACGAGCCAGTCACTAAAAACACTGTCTACAAAAGTCTGAGCGCAGTTCTAGAAGGAACGCGAAATGTTTACTGGCGACTGAATCCACTTGAGAATCTACACTACTTTGCAAATCTACGTGGAATTTCTTCTTCTGAAGTAAAAGAAAAAGCAACCGCTCTTTTAGAAACTCTCGAGATAGAGGGAAAGAAAAAAAATCAAAGCCAACATCTCTCTCGTGGTATGCTTCAAAAACTGGCATTAGGTGTTGCGCTCATCACTGATCCACAAATCCTACTGTTAGATGAACCTACTTTGGGTCTAGATGTATCTAGTTCTCGCAAGATCAAAGAAAAGATTTTTCAACTTTCTAAGAAAGAAGGTAAATCCGTATTACTCACAACGCATCAAATGGATTTAGTGGAAGAGCTTGCGGATCGTGTTGGAATTATTCGAAGTGGTTCTCTTGTCAAAGAAGGAAGCATTTCTGATCTCAAATCTATTTTTAAGAGTTACATCTATCGCATTAAAATCAAAGGGGATTTTAAACTTCCTCCTGTTTGGGTTAAATCCTATAGTGCTGAAATCAAAATGGAGCAAAGAGAATATACAGAAATCGAAGTAGACTGTAAAAACAAACAAGGGATGTATAAAGTTTTACATGAACTGGAAAGTCTCAAGAAAGATATTATTTCCTTTCATCGTATAGAAGAAGATTTAGAAGAAGTTTTTTTAAGGGTGCTATCAAATCAATGATTCGAGTAATTACATTTATTTACGATTTTTTATTAATACTAAAAGCAGAAGTAAAAAGAGATTATATATTTTTAAAGCGTTATCCGCTTGAGATTGTATCTTTTATATTCTTTATGTATATCATTTTACTTGCTGTATTTTTTGGATTCTCTCAGCTTACGATTGGAAGTGTGAATTTACTCAATCGTGAGAAAATGATTATTGGTTACTGTCTAATGCAATTTGTATTGTCTACTCAAATGGGTTGGTCTGGACAAATTCAAAATGAAAGTCAGACCGGAACCTTAGAACAACTTTCTATATCAGGACATGGTTTAGGAGAAGTCTTACTTGCTCGTGGACTCGCTCAACTTCCAAGACAAGTAATTAGTTTTTATACTTTGCTTTTTATGTATAAAATGAGTATCCCTGATTTACAAATTAGTTTTACGAATAATTTTTTCATCTTAGTCACACTTTTTATCATGGCGATTGGTATTTTTGGGGTCTCTTATATTTTTGCAGGGATTACACTTCTTTTCAAAAGAGTTGGATTCTTTTTTCAAATCATCAACTTTGCATTCCTTGGACTTTTTTGGCAAGATAGAAGCAAGCTTGTGAATGGGAGTCTCATTGCTCATTTGTATGATAATTTTCCACTCACAATGGGAATGGCAAATCTTCAAAAGATTTTAATCAATCAATATGTAGAATTAAATATTTCTGAACTCAATTTGTTAATTTTTATGCTCAACTCTTTGTTATTTGCGGCATTTGGATACTATCTATTTCATTTGATGGAACAAAAGGCAAGAACACTCGGTCTTCTTTCGCAGTATTGATTTTGGGAAATAAGGCAAATTCATATTAGCCGCTTAGGCTTTGAAAGGATAAAAGGCTGGTCATAAATACATGGGCTGTTTCGATTCTCAGAATATTTTCTTGGATTGAAAAAGACCTTGCATTTGCTTGAATGAGTAAATCCAATTCTTCTTTTCTAAATCCACCTTCCGGACCAATGATTGGTATTGATGACCAGTCTGAATTTGTTTTTAGATTTTTCTTGGCTTTTGGATCGAGCAAAAAAATATTTTTTTCAGCCAGCAGAAATTTTTCTAGAGAAGAATAGACTTCGATAGTTGGGATCGTATGACGTTTCGATTGGGAGCATGCTTCCAGAATGATTTTATTTGCTCGGTCTAGGTTGATTTCCTTTCTTTCTGAATGTAGAAAGTTGATAAAATAAAAATGCGTAATTCCTATTTCTGTGCTTTTTTGTAAAAGAAAATCGAGTCGATTCGATTTTGGAATAGCAGAGGCTACTCCAATTTTATTGCTATTAATTAAGTGAGTCTCTGTTCGAATTAAATTACCGGTTTTACTTTTTGCTCCAACTTGGAAAAAATAAGAGCTGCCCTTTCCATCTCTTATTTCAATTTCTTTTTCTTCATCATTGATTCTCAGACTTCGAAAGTGTTCAATTTCTTCTTTTGTAAATGTGATTTGATTTGTGAACTTCTCATCTGTGCGAAATAGAATCATATGAATAATATGACCCCCATAGAATCGAGATTGTGTCTACCATTTAAAATTTTTAGTAACTACTGTTAAATAAATTTAATAAATTGAATGGGAAATGATGAATTTAAAAATATTAGAGAATACAAATCAACGAATAAAATCAATAGCCTCTGATAGATCGGCTTCTGGAGAGCTTATAAAGCGATAGATAGACAAGCTCTTCCTTCCTTCTATCTCACTGTGCGCAAGTCTCTTGTAAGTTTTCAATGAAAATAGGAGCAAACCTCTTTTGAACGTTTGGTTCACCTAAACTCAATCATCCTTTTGTTAAGCAATGATAATAACGATAGTGTAAGATGAGTTATAAAACTTCTTGCTCTTCTCTCTAGCAAATAAATTCTTTCCCTATGAAGAAGAAAGATAGTTCCTCTATTTCCCATATGCGTCGTAATTATGCACTCGGTGGATTAATAGAAACAAACATAGAAAAAAGTCCAATCGATCAATTTTCGATTTGGTTTAAAGAAGCGCTCAATTCCAAAATTTTAGAGGCAAATGCAATGACTCTTGCGACTGCCGACAAATCTGGATTAGCCTCTGCAAGAATTGTATTATTAAAGAGCTTTGATGAGAAAGGTTTTATTTTTTTTACAAACTATGAAAGCAGAAAAGGAAAAGAAATTCAAGAAACGAAAAAAGGAACTCTCCTTTTTTTCTGGGATGCTCTTGAGAGACAAGTGAGAATTGAAGGGAAGTTGAAGAAGATTTCTACGAAAGACTCCGATGAATATTTTCATTCTAGACCATTTGAAAGTCAAGTAGGAGCTATCGCATCGAGTCAGAGTAAAGTTTTGAAATCAAGAGAAGAGCTAGAAAAAAAATATTCAGCACTACTCGTCCAATACAAAGATAAAAAAGTTCCTATGCCAAAGCAATGGGGAGGCTATATATTAGAACCTTCTAAAATAGAATTCTGGCAAGGAAGACCAAGTAGACTCCATGATCGGATTCTGTATTCTAAAAATAAGAAAGGTTGGAAAATAGAAAGACTCTATCCATAATCTTATGCCTACGAAATCTTATACCTATTATGATTATACAATCAGCCTTTGCACAAAATGTTTAAAACGAATCAGTGCAAAGATTATCTTCGAGGAAGAAAAAGTATTTATGCTAAAATCCTGTCCAGAGCATGGGACAGAGAGGGTTTTAATCGCTACAGATATTGAATATTACAAGCGATGTAGAGATTTTTTAAAGCCAGGAGAATCTCCTCTCCATTTTAATACAGAAACGTTATACGGCTGTCCTTATGATTGTGGTCTCTGTCCGGATCATGAACAACATTCTTGTCTAACTGTTTTAGAAATAACCGATAGATGTAATCTTACTTGTCCTACCTGTTATGCTGAGTCTAGTCCTAGCCATGGACGTCATAAAACTCTCGAAGAAATTAATACCATGCTTGATATCATTGTGGCAAATGAAGGTTATGCGGATGTTGTGCAGATCAGCGGAGGAGAGCCAACAATTCATCCACAGATATTTGAGATTATAGCTCTCGCAAAAACAAAGAAGATTCGACATTTGATGTTAAATACAAATGGGATTAAAATTGCAAAGGATAAAGAGTTTGTAAAGAAATTGTCTGAATTTAAAGTAGGGTTTGAAGTCTATTTGCAATTTGATTCTTTTAAGAAGGAATCATTAGAGACGCTCCGTGGAGAGGATTTAAGAGAAGTGAGGCAAAATGCCATTACCCACTTAAATGAATTTAATATTTCTACAAACCTTGTTGTCACAGTGCAAAAGGGTGTGAATGATGATGAAATTGGTTCGATTATCGATTACGCACTTACTCAAAAATGCATTCGAGGTGTAACCTTCCAACCAATCGAAATCGCGGGAAGATTAACCCAATTTAATCCAGCAACAGATCGTTATACGATGACTGAAATTAGAAGTGCAATTCTAGAACAAACAGATGTATTTACAGAGAAGGATTTAATTCCCGTTCCTTGTAATCCGGACGCTTTGGTGATGGGATATGCTCTTAAGATAGATAACCAAGTCTATCCACTGACTAGTATGCTAGATCCAGAAGAAATTTTACAAAATACTGGAAATACAATCGTATTTGAAAGAGACGAAAAATTAAAAAGTCATCTCTTAAAAGTTTTTAGCACTGCAAACTCTGTTGATTCAATTACTCCAGAACTTTCTACAATGCTTTGCTGTCTTCCGAATATATCTGCTCCTAGCCTAACGTATGAGAATGTATTTCGAATTATCATCATGAATTTTATAGATGCATATAATTTTGACGTGAGATCAGTAAAGCGTTCTTGTGTGCATATCATCAATGATACAAGTGGTAAAATCATTCCCTTTGAAACGATGAATCTTTTTTATCGTGGAGAAAAAATTAAACAACTAGAAGTATTAAGAAAGAGAGGTTAGTATGGATGAAAGTGTTTTAAAGAAAATAGTAATTTTAAACTTAAAAATCTATGGTCTTATCACCTTGTGCGAGTTAATTTTAGTTGCTGGTTTTATTGGGCAGGGAGATCAAAAATACGGTGGAGTATTTTTTATGATACTTTCTATGTTCAGTATTTTTTTACAGGTTTTGACCAATATAATCCTCTCTATTTACAATTATAAGAAAGAAGATAAAGAAAAGGCAAAGGCTTATTTATTAAGTTTCATTGTGATACTTTTAGTTGGGTTTCCGAGTTGTTTTGGATTTGGAACTGTAATGAGTATTCGTTAATTTATATACTATACTGATGCTACTTGGAATTTTGATTGTCCTTGTGAGATGTTAGCCCTGAGCGCATTAAAGGGTCGAAGCATAGCTAATAGAATCAGTATTCATTTGACATGCTCAGGATTACACTATCGCTATTTTCCGAAATTCAATTTTTCTTGTGTATATCGACTAGCAGTCTCTCGAAATTATTAATAAAGAATCTATCGCAAAAGATTTAAATTCGATCCAGTTCAATTCTGCTCAATCATTTCTAGAATTTCTTTTCTTACCAATTCATATTCATTCCATGGTAGGAAATGATTCATATCTCCTCGAATGATTTTTAGTTTTGTTTTGTCAGAAATCATCCTTTGCGCATAATCCACATTAGCCGGTAAAACCAAACTATCATTGTCGCCTTGGATGAGAGTCATTGGAATTTTTATATTTTTCCAAAGATGTTCCATTTTTTTGAGTTCAAATCGAAGTGGTAGAATTTCTTGATTGGATACATCTAAAAAACTTGGTAAAATGAAACGAACCAATCTCCAATTGGCTAATTTTTGATACCAAAGAACTTTTTCTAATTCAGGATCAATCGAACCTGCTAAAAGTAATACACTCGAAATATATTTTGGGTAATCCATTGCAAGTCTCACTGCTACAGGTCCTCCATAAGAGTGACCAATTACTAAGGTAGGAAGTCTATATTTTTCTAGAATAGGAGCGATTGACTTTGCTTGATTTGCAAGTGATAACTCTGCTTTCCCCTTGTTCGAACCGCCATATCCATATCGATCAACAGAAATTAAAACTGCTTTTTTCTGTAAGATCTTATCTTCCAAATAATCAGAGAAAGCTTTTAAGGAGCCAGGGGAACCGTGGATAAATAAGATTAGCTTCTCTTGATTAGAAGGAGCTACCGCATATTGCATAGTAGATCCTTCTATATTGTATTCTTTTAAAATTGGTTTTATTCCTTTCTCTTCTTCTTTTCGTTCAGTAAAACAATAGAAACAAAAAAGTAGAAGAAAAATTAAGATTCGCATATTACTTTTCCAAATTTCTAACGAGCCTATCCATATTTTCTTGCATTTCTTTTCTGAAAATCCCAGAAAGAATACCTTCACTTAAACGCAAAAGACCTTTTAGTTCAATGTTGTCAGTGATTCTAAGAAATGTATTTTCTCCTCTATCTTCGAACTCATAGTAGTCATCAAATTTTAAAGTAGTTGAATCACAGCTTGCTAAAAAGCTTTTTCCCTTTTCTTCTGAGATAATACGATAGTCGGAATTTATATTTACTATAGATAAACTTAGAGTGATTGCACATGAGTTCTTCTCTGAGTCAGTCCATTTTGCATGTTTGAGCGATGAATTATATTCAACCATTGTTTCTAAATTTCGCACATAGGAATACACTTTCTCAATAGGTGCTTTAATTACTGCTTCTACTTTAGTTGTAAACATAGATTACCATTTAAAGCTACCGCTTTTGTCATAATCGAAACTCATCGTTCCATCAGGTAAACCAGGGACATTGAGCCCAGAAAGACCCTTTAATTTAAAATCAGAGCTTTTTTTCTGAATTGCATCTGCAATCCCACTGGAAAGAGATTTGAGTGGAAAACTTGTTTTTACTTTTACGATGGATTCTTTTCCATTGTTAATTATATCGACTGGAACTCCTGATAGGAATTTTTCTCCGTTAAGCGCTAAGTCATATTTTAAATCACTGAACTTTAGAGCTGCTGCCGCCTGATTTGCCAGTGCAATTTCAAATTCGGTTGCGACATCAATATCTACATTGCTAAGACCTGCTTGCGCTGCTGAACCTAGATTTGTTTTTTTTCCACTGAGTAAATTATCTAAATAAGTTTTTGCTGTGTTTGTTGCTCCATCTTTTACTCCACTACTGATTTGATCTGTATCTGGCTTAACGATTTTAAAATTACGAATGTCAATCGTTGGAAGAACGGCTGGAATTTGCTTGTCCTGTGTAAAAGGAAATTCAAAGCTTTTTTTTCCAGCTAATTGATAACTCTCAGGAATAGGGACATTTAACACTCCATCAAGTTTGACATTTAATAAATCTTTTCCAGGAAGTTTTTTGTAAATATCCATAAGATCAGAATATTTCAGTATAACGTCAACCGGAAGATCCTTGTTGGAACTAGCTTCGATTTTTCCTAAATCAACCTTAGAGAACTTTGCGAGATTCGTTCCTTCTATTAATACATTCATGTCTAAGATTGATTTTGGAATCGATACTGGGTATGGATTTCTAACATTTGTTAAAAGTTTTAATGATATATTCTCAAGTGTGATTTTATTTATGTCTACACTTTTTAATGTGAACGTTGGCTCATTCCCACCACCTAAAAATTGTTGAAACAGTGCACAACCATTGAAAACAAAAATGGCTCCAATAAAAAAGGATAATTTGAATAGATTTTTCATGATCTAGTCCTTTATGTAATTATTTTACTGAGTATTAAAAGCGAATCTATTTAAGAATAAAATACTACAAGAATTTAATTTGATTCGGATTTAAAAAATATAATTTAACTTTTTAAATAAAATGGAAAATTATATTTCATCTCTAAATAGAATTATTTTGCTTTAAAAGTCAGCATAACTAAAATTATGTATTGGGATAGAAGGGTCAAGATAAATGATTTTGATTTTTTAGTTGATAAAGAATTTTCTCTAACATTTCATCTACTTGAATTGGCTTTGAGATTATATCATTCATTCCTGCTTCTTTTACTTCCTCGAAAATTTCTGCTTCCGAACTTGCAGTGATTGCAAGTATTGGAACATTCCGTATATCCTCGTTCTCTGAGGCTCGAATCCGACGAGTTGTCTCAAATCCATCTAGCTCAGGCATTTGTAAATCCATGAGCAATAAATGATAATGATTTGTTTTAATTTTTTCTAATGCTTCAAGACCGTTCGAGGCGAAGTCAAGGTCTACATCCCATTTCCCTAGAAATTCAGAAACAACAATTTGATTGATAGGGTAATCATCAACTAGAAGAATTCGAATCCCATTAAAGAAGTCAGAATAATCATCTTTTTTGGTATCGGGGATTTTCTTAATTATCGTGTTTTCAGAATTTTTAAATTGGATGGCAAAATTAATTTTTGTTCCTTTCCCAATTTCTGTTTCGATAAAAACAGCACTATTTAGGAATTTGAGTAGCTTATAAGATATCGCTAAACCAAGCCAAGATTTATATAATCCATCATTTACGATTGGAAAATTTGGGTTTACCTTTTCAAAAATTGACTCAACGCTTTCCTCAGATAAGCCAACGCCTGTATCAGATATGGAGAATCCAATTGTCGAATAACTCTGATTTACCTCTTCTAGTTTGACCTCAAAGCATATTTTCCCGTTATTTGTCCTATGAATTGCATTGACTATAAAATTAAAAGCGATTTGAGAGATTCGTATTGGATCGCCAATTAAAATAGAAGGTATATTTTCATCAAAAATACTTATAAATTCGAGTCCTTTTTCTGATGCATTTGCCTCTGCAAGATTTTTAATTGTCGTTAGTAGATAGACTAGATCGAATTCATTTTCATCAAATTCAAAATTACCAGAATCTAATAAATTAAAGTCTAGAATGTCATTGATAATGATCATTAAATTCTCAATGGCGAGTCGTAAATTATTTACATTCTCAATCTGATCTTTTTTTGGATTTTTTCTTTCTAATCTATCGACAGGTTCAAGTAATGTGTTCGCAGCCAATCGGATCTCTTCACTGATGGAAGAAAGAAAAAATGACTTACTTAGATTTGCTGCTTCCGCTCTTTCTTTTGCAAGAGCAATGTTTTTTTGCATCTCCTTGCGTTTAGCTATATCGATACTGGAAAATATTACGCCTTCTATTATTTTCCCTTCTTTATACATAGGTGAAAAACTGATTTCATACCATGATTGATGTTTATTTGATTTAAAAAAACGTTCAAATTTTAAACTTGTTCCCTTTAAAGCTTTTTCAAAATTCTTTATTACAAGTTTTTGATCTCTCGGTAAAAAAAGATCTAAAAAGGAATCATCTAATTTTAAATTCCTTCCAAATAATAAATTGGCTGACTCGTTTGCGAGTTTGTTAAAACTTCTAATCTTTAAATCACGATCGAAGAGGATAATATTGAGTAATCCATCATTATAAATGGCATTAAGATTTGCTTTTTCTGCTGAGAGCCTTTTCTCTACTTCATGATTCGCATCTACAATATTATACAAAATATATCCAGTCAAAACAAGTGCTCCAAATACAGATTCAAGAAATAAAACTCGTTCTCCTTGAATAAAATCAGAATCATAAAAGCTAATTGGGAAATTATAATAAATACTTATCGATAAAAGTAGGATTGGTAAACAGGAATAAAATATCAGTGGCAACTCTTCATTAATTCCAATTAGAAAAATACTTACGATGATAAGCGGAAAGAAAAAAAGAAAAATTCCTGAATGAACTCCTTTTAAAATAGATAAACCAAAAATAATTAAATTAAAAAGAATCAAAATAATATGAATAAAAATTTTATGCAGTTCAATCCGATTTAGAATAAATAAAATTGAAAAACTGATGGAAATACAAAAATCCAAAAAGGCAAATAGATTGTATCCATTCCAAAAATCTACGAAGGAGTTTATAAAGTGAATTAATGCAATCAAAAATAGAAACCGATTGATGTTGGACATTGTTCGGATTGTCTCTATCGAGTATTCTCCTGTTATCCCATACATTGTGATTCGATTCCAAATTATCTTAAACATTTGAATTTTTACCAGCCACCAAGAATTTCTATTCCAGAATGATTCATTTTTATAAACTCTATAGAGAAGTAAATATTGGATCCTTTTCCAAGCTCACTTTCAATATATATATGGCTGTCAAATAAGGCTAATAACCGTTTAATGACAGTGAAGCCTAGACGAAAAGAAGGGCGATTTTTTATGTATTGTGTCTCTGGTTCTCTGAAGTTTTGAACTAATTGGCGTAATGTTTTTTTAGATATCCCTCGACCTGTATCTGAAATGGAAAATCGAATCGTAACTTTTGTTTCTGAATTTTTTAATATCGAAGCATTGAAAATTATTTTTCCTTTCTCTGTAAAATGAAGAGAGTTTCTCAATAGGTGAGAAAGAATCTGTCGAATCCATGCAGGCTCTGCCATAACGTATTTTGGAATGTCTTCATCGACGATAAAAATAAAATCAATTCCTTTTTCTTGCACTCGATCTATAAATAAATCTCGAATAGAAAGTAATTCCGATTTTAAATCAAGTTTGGAATTCCCGATTTGTAAATTTCCTGATTCTATAGCTGTATAATCTAATATTCCATCGATTAACCTGTTTAGAGTAAGTGATGATTTGTTTAATTTATCAAGAATGAGTATTTGATCTGTTCTCGGATTTCTTTCTGAGAGGTTTTGTAAGCTTATATTGATATCATTCATAACTTTTCGAATTTGGTTGCTGATTGTTGATAAAAAATGGGATTTACTATGATTGACTGCTATTGCTTTCTCTCGTGCTATTTGAGATTCTATTTCCAATTCCTTTCGATCGGTTATATCTAGTAATGTAATGACTATTCTATTATTTATATTTTCCGTTTTTATAGAACTAACGGTTAGATCAAACCAATGGGATGTATATTCTGTTTTAAAATTCTTTTCTATTTGAATGATATTCCCTTGTTCTACTAAATTGAGATAATGATATAAATTACCTTTTTCCTGATCAGGTATATATTCTGTAAGTTCTCTACCTATTTTGATTTCATAGATTCCAAACTTTATAAAAATGTTTTTAAAGTTTATGTTGTAAGAAATTATTTTTCTAGATTCGTCTAGAATTACAATACCGAGGGGGCTATGATTTAATATTAACTTGAGTGTATCTTCTTCCTCATTGAATGCTATTTCCATTTTGTTTCTAATTTTGATAATACTATAGATACAAAAAAACATAAAAATAGCAGTCGATAAAAGACTTATTTGAAAAATTTTACTTTGGTCAAAGATGGTTAACTTTGAATCCAATAAAAGAGAATAATTAGTTATATCGAGGATAATCATAAGTAACCCCGTTATAAAAAAATTATACAAAATGAATCGTTTGTGTTCGTAACTAAATATAAAAAAGTTTAATAGCAATACATCAATAAAATATATATAATTACCAGCTTCTTTGCCTGTAATTGAACATAATAGGAAAGTTCCTATGTTGGAATAAAGAACTAGATAAAAACTAGCCGCTAAATGAAAAAAATGATAGTTTAATAAAAATACTGGAAGAATCAAAAGAAAGAAAAGAAAATATATAAAGGCATAGAAATAAAAATTTAAAAATGAAAAAACAATGATATTTAAAAGAACAATGAGCGCAGCTATCAATGCAATCTTATTGCAGTAAATAATAGATTGATTGTTAAGATCAGGGTTGGTTTTTACAAGTCCTAACTCGCTTACTGTATTCCAGATCTTTCTAAAGGTCTTCATCTTTTTGTCAAATAAACACAATACTTATTGGTTTTCTAGTAAATAATCTTAAATGGAAAATATTCTCAAATTTTTATTTATTCTAGATTCAGATTTCATTATATCTAAAAATAAATGAATTAGAGTTTTTGTAAGTTATAATTCTAGTTTACAGTTAAGGAATGACTATTCACCTTTTCTAAAATGGACTCAATCAATAATTTTAAAATTAAAATTCAAATCCAATACTATAAAATCCTCTCTTTGCGTTATTGGGAGTTCTGGCCAGCTTGGTTTTTTTATATACCAATATTTTTTTACTACCTAGTATTTATGATAAAATATAGAATGAGCGCAACTGCGATTGCGGGTGTAAATCCCTGTTTTGCATTTGGTGGGATGGCATTTGATTCTAAGTATGATATGATTTCTAAGTTTCTCGCTTTTCCTGATGCAATCGCAAAAACTGTTTTAATTTCTAAAAGAGAAATTGTAAGTATAATCAAACAAGTCAAAGAGGCAAATATAGATTATCCGTTTATATGTAAACCAGATAAAGGACATAGGGGAAATGGATTTAAAATCATTCGAAGTCAAGCCGACTTAGAAAATTATATAAATATTTGTGCAAGAGATTTTCTGATTCAAGAGTATATCGATTATCCATTAGAATATGGAGTTTTTTGGGTGAAGTATCCCGGGGAGGAAAAAGGTAGGATAACATCTATTACCCGTAAAGTTCTTCCCTATTTGAAAGGCGATGGTAAATCAAAGTTATATGAATTGATTTTATCTGATAAAAGAGCAAGGTATTTAGCGAAGACTTACTTGGAAAAGAATCAATCTAAAATAGATTCTGTCATTCCAAAGAATGAATCTATTAGAATATGCAGTGCTGGGAATCATTGCCAAGGAGCAATTTTTGAAGATGGAATGGGTGATATCAAAGGTAATACAAAAGAGAGGCTAATTGAAATATGCTCCTCTATTTCTGGCTTTGATTTTGGTAGAATGGATATTAAATTTAAAAATAAAGATTCTCTCGAAAATGGATCTGGATTCAAAATTTTAGAAGTGAATGGAAGTGAAGCAGAGTCTACTCATATCTACGATCGTAAATATAGTATTTATTATGCTTATAAAACACTCTACCAACAATGGGATACATTATTTGCAATAGCACGTAAAAATAAGGAGAAAGGATTTTCTAGATTAACGATAGGAGCTTTATTAAAGGCATACATTGAATTTTTTAAGGAAAGTAAGGAAATAAAAGGGGATTAAAAAACAGGAGAAAGACACGAAGCGTTTAACCGCTCCGTGTTATTTAATTCCTTACTTAGCTGCTGGTCTGCTAAATGTTGCTGTAATACTAGTTTTTGCAAGGGTAGCAAAATTAATATTATAGCCAACGAGTGCTCCGGAAGCTTCTCCATTTACATCTAACTTATCTGTTTTGAGTGCATAAACTGTGATGATATATCTATGTGGTTTATCTCCTGGTGGAGGACAAGCACCACCAAAGCCTGGCTTACCAAAATCAGTTCTTCCTTCAACTGCACCTTTTGGAAGTGCTTTAGAGCTTGCTCCTTCTTTTAATTCAGTGACGTTAGCTGGTATATTTACTAATGTCCAGTGCCACCATCCGCTTCCTGTTGGAGCATCTGGATCATAGACAGTAACGGCAAAGCTTTTTGTTCCTGCTGGAGCATTTTCCCATTTGAGTGCTGGCGAAACGTTTTCTCCAGTGCAGCCGAATGAGTTAAAAACATGTTTATTAATTAGAGTTCCACCGTCTTTAATTGTAGAACTAGTTAATTTAAAATCAGCAGCAAACATGCTCATAGATGTAAGCGCTAAAATAAGTATAAATTTTTTCATACATAACCTCTCTAAAATCCAATCCTGTAAAGATTGGGTTTTAAATCAATAATTTACGAAAGAGACGATCTGGTTTAAATTTGTTTGCTTTTAGAAAAGCATAAGGAACTAGAGCAGTCATAGTGGTTTAAGAGATAGAATCGAGAGAGAAGAGTATGATTGAGAGATTATTTTAAGAGAGAAGCGTCGTTTAACGGCTACAAAGTATAGAAATATTAATATAAAATGAGAGAATTCTTTTGGTTGACGAAAACAGAAAAGAATTCAAATAAAAGATATGAACATCCTTCTCCTTTTTCTTTTGTCTGTTTTACCTGGTCTTTTTTTAATCTACAGATATTACAAAAAAGATATTTATAAAAAAGAGCCATGGACATTGATTTGGATTTCTTTTTTCATAGGCGCAGTCACTGTGATTCCCGCTGGTTTATTCGAATCATGGATTGAGGTTCCAAACAAAGAATCGATGGAAGGAATGATTCTTGAAAACTTTTTAGTAATTGCTCTTACTGAGGAAATTTTAAAGTTATTAGCTCTCTATTTTTTTGCTTATAAAAATAAGAATTTTGATGAAACGATGGACGGTATAGTTTATGGCGTTGCGGTGAGTAGTGGATTTGCTACTTTTGAAAACATATTTTATGTAATGCAAAATGGTTTTACTGTTGGAATCATTCGAGCTATTTTATCTGTTCCAGCTCATATTTTTTGGGGAGCAATTTTAGGATATTGGCTTGCAAAAGCAAAATTTCATTTCGTTTCTTTATTCAAAGCAGTCCTGATCGGATTGTCGATAGTCGTTATAGGTCATGGCTTTTTCGATTTTGTTTTAACCTATAATAATGCGGAATACTTTGCTTTTAGTTTACTTCCTGTCATTGCACTTGGGTTATTAGTAAAAAGATATGTTCGCTTAGCATTGGAGTTTGATCTAAAAAATATCCATACACATATTGAATTAGAGCAGGTAGAAAATCAAACCTCAGTATTAGAAAAAAAATCTTCTGAAGCTTTTATGATTTCTCTACAGAGCTTAATCTCTATTTGTCTTTATTTTTTGGGTATTATCTTTCTTCTAACAGGTCTTTTTTTACTGATTGGTTTTATAGCTCTACTCCAAGAAAACAAAGCTGAAACTTGGACTATCTCTTTCGCATTGATTCCAATACTAGCAGCTATTTTTATGATTTATAAAGCAAAAAAAAGGAAAGGGAATAAGAGAGGCATTTAACTGCCTCTTTTGAAATTTATTTGAGGGCTTGTTCGATTGAATCGTGGATTAAAACGAAATCTGTCAACCCAACGATATCCATAACTTTGCGGAAATGAGAGTTTAGACCAGAAAATTCAATTTTACCTTGATTTTCAGATGCTTTTGTGATTAAACTGATTAAAGTTGCAATTCCTGCTGAATTGATATAGGCTGTTTTAGAAAAATCAATTAAAACTCTAGTTTTTTTGGCAGCAGGTATGGATGCATAGCAGTTAACAATCTCTTCATCTGCTTCTGAGGTAATTTCCCCTGCAATGTGAATAATTGGTATGACCCCATTGTCATAGTCTACATGTATTTTAAATTCATCTACCATAGGGATTATAATAAATACATTAAAATTATCAAGTCAAGACATTTTATTATTTAATTTTCTTTAAAATTGCGGAAGAGAAGTGCTTTTTACACTTCTCTTGGTTGTATCAGATTAGTTTTTTGTGAGGTATACTACATATTTAGTGATAGATTTTAATGTATCATCACCTAAATGCTTGTAAGCAACCATTGGGCTTCCTTTAATTCCTTCATTTAAGGTTTTAAGAATTCCTGCCTCATTGTTTCCATTTTTCCATTCGCTAGCAGGTGCTTTGTAATTTCTTGGTTTTGGATTGAGAGATGCTGCCGCAACTCCGTCCCCTGCACCAGTTGCGCCATGGCAAGAAGCACAATTGATATCAAAAGCTTCTTTCCCTTTTGCTACTTCAGGATCTAAGGTAGCTGTTGGGGTTGCTTCTGGGGTTGTTTTAGCCTCTTCTTTTTCTTCTTTTTTTCCGCAATTAATAGCAACTGCAAAAACAAGAGATAATAGGATTAACTTAATAATGTTTTTCTTCATTCAAAAACTCCTTTGTTATAATTTTAGTTTTTAATTCATTACTTCTATGAAAAGGAAAATTTTATAGATCAATTTACTTTAATAGATTTTCTAAAGCTGTTTCTAAATTAGAAAACTGAAATTGAAACTTAAGTGCATTTAATTTTTCAGGGAGAACATTTTGTCCTTTTAAAATCACCTCTGCTCCTTCCCCATAGAGCATAGTAACTGCAAGGGGTGGAACATTCAATAATGATGGACGACTTATAACTTTTCCCAATGTCTTTGAGAACTCATAATTAGAACAAGGATTTGGGGCTGTTAGATTGAATATCCCCGTTTGTTGGTTCTCAATAATAAAACGGATTGCACTTACTAAATCATTTATATGAATCCAACTCATAAATTGTTTTCCACTTCCAAGAGGACCTCCTACAAACATTTTAAAAGGTGGAAGCATTTGTGCGAGTGCGCCTCCTTCTTTTGCTAATACGATTCCAATTCGAATTGTTGCAGTCGGTATTCCAATTTCATTTGCACGCGATCCTTCTTTCTCCCAGTCCAAGCATAGCTTTGCAAGATAATCACTTCCTGCTTTCTCTGTTTCGTTAAACACTGGTTTGCCGCTATCATACATTCCGTAATAACCAATTGCTGAACCTTGTATGAAGAGTTTAGGTTTTGTTTTTAATTCAGATAAATCATCAATTAGCTGTTTAGTTTTGTCGACTCTAGAACTACGAATTCTTTTTTTAGTTTCCTCTGTCCATCTTCCTGCTAAAATAGATTCTCCAGCCAAGTTGATAATTACATCAATCCCTTCTAAATCAGCTGCTTTTGGGTGATCTGATGAGATTAATTTTACGTGAGATAGATTTGCTAAATCTCTTGGCAAAGAATTTTTTCTAGATACTATGTAAACAATATGGTCTGAGTATGACTTAGCCAAATGTTTACCGATTAAACCTGAACCGCCTATGATTGCAATTTTCATTGATTTCAAAACTCCCTATGAATTAAATGACAACATCAATTATGATTAAGTATATTTCTATTTTAATTTTTATATCTTTGATTTATTTGAATTATTCTATTTATACTACGACGGAAAAGAAAATGGATATCTATTCCAAAAATCCTCCTTTTCGTCTAGATGATTTTACAAAATCTTATCGCAAAAACAAACTTTCCCAAGTAAAAAATTTACGAGATCAGGATTCTTCAACTTACTGGATAAAAGAGCAGAATTCCTTTCATCCAGAGTATGATTTAGAAACAGAACTAACGCTCACTCATTTTTATAAGGAAGGAATATTTAAAAAGAAAAATTTAAATTCAATTACAATTCATTCCTGTAATCCAATTGCAGATAAATCCTTTTTAGTTAAGCCAAATAATCTAGTGATAGATATTTATCTGAGAGAAGCAATCAATGTCGACAAAGAGCTAAGACTTCCGAAAGATGAGAAGATCTCCAGTATATTACTTTCATTCCAGGACAAGACTTCTGAAAAAGTAGATCTTACTAATATTTTAAAATTGGCAGACTCAAAAGATTATCCAATCGGTATATATATTTTAACACTTTTTATCAAGGATAATTCTAATTATCCGCTTGATAAAAAAGTTTGTATTTCTGAGATCACAGTCGAGGAATGAGTCAAAGTTCTACAATAATTCTCCGATCAGAGAGGTGGGTTAATAATGGTTATTCTATCGGATATAAAGATGGAGAAGCCTATTTTATTTTAGGGGCAATACCAGAAGAGTTAGTTGAATGTAAATTGATACACTCTTCAAGTAAAAGTAGGGAGGTTCTAGTTGTAAATGTTCTTGAGCCTTCTAAGGATAGAATTCAATCAGACTGTGAAATATTTTTATCTTGTGGTGGCTGTAGTTTTCGACATATAGAATATAAACTAGAAATAGACTTAAAAAGAAATTTATTGCAAAGAGAATTGATTCATAAGATACCTGAATGGAAAGACTCTTTAGAAAGTATAAATGTCGTTAGTGGAGATAGCACAGGATATAGAAACAATACTCAAATTAAAATTCAAAATGAAAAGAAAGGCTTTTTCCGTTTGGGATCCAATGAGTTAGTTGAGTTTCCAAAAACTGGATGCAAAAATCTACCCGATGAAATTAATTCTTATATACAAAAAAATAACTTTAACAACAAAAAAGAAATAAAACTGAGACTTACAGACAAAGTTTTTCAGTATGAAACAGTTGAATCAATTTTTACTCTTGATAGTTTAAAAATAAAAGTAGCCCCCAATGGATTCTTTCAGATCAATCGGCATTTAATAGTAGATTGGTTAAATCATATTAGTCAATTTATCCCGAAAGAAAAAAAATCTATCTTAGAATTATTTTCTGGATCTGGTCTCATTAGTAATTGGATTGCAAATCAATGTAAAGAATTGGTAGGTTATGAGATGGAGTTAGATGCTGTGCGTTATGCAACAGACAATGCTCGAATCAATCAAAAATCAAATTTATCATTTATTGCAAAAAATTTATACAAAGATCGAATTTCAAAGAAACATTTGCAATTTCCTTTTTGGATTGTAAATCCACCTAGAAATGGTTTAGGGAAGTTAATAATAGAGCAAATACTCGAGGAGAAACCGGAAAGCTTACTCTATTCTAGCTGCAATTATGTTACACTTGCTCAAGATTTAAAGAAGATTGTTAGTTATTACCATCTAGAGAAAATATTTTTGATCGATTTTTTCCCAAGAACAGCATACTTTGAGACAATTTTAATCCTGAAAAGGATCTAATCTTTTTCTCTTGCCAAAAAGGATTGAATTCAAATTTAATTACCATTAAACAGAAGAAATCAAATGAGTCTCAGAAATGACAACGAATTTAACAATTGAAAATCATATAGCAACGATTACCCTAAATCGACCAGAAGCAAGCAATGCAGTAAGCAAAGAATTACTTTCTTCCTTTTTAAATCATCTACAAGAAGTTTTCAACCAAACCTCATTGCGTGCACTATTTATTGAAGGAAGTGGAGAAAAAGTTTTTTGTGCAGGAGCAGACTTGAAAGAGAGAGCTTCTATGTCTGAAAAAGATGTATTACATTTTTTAGATCAATTTAAATTTACTTGTTCTTTTTTGGAAAATCTTCCTATTCCAACGATTGCTGTTTTAAATGGCGATGCATATGGTGGAGGGTTAGAAATTGCACTCTGTTGTGATATGAGGCTAATGGCAAATGAAGCAAAAATAGGTCTTACTGAGACAAAGCTAGGAATTATTCCTGGTGCTGGCGGAACACAGAGGCTTTCAAGGTTAATTGGCGTTAGTCGAGCAATGGAATTGATTTTTACTGCTAGAAGAATCGAAGCGGAAAAAGCCTACCAATTAGGTATTGTAAATTCAATCCATCCTAGGAGTGAAATTCAAATTGCAAAGTCATCCTTAGCAGAAGAAATATTTTCCTCTGCTCCCATTGCAGTTCGTATGGCAAAAAAATCGATTCGAAATGGCTTTACACAAGATTTAGCACTGGCTCTTGATTTTGAAAGAGCTTGTTATTTACAAACTTTAAAAACGAAAGATAGAAATGAAGCACTTGCAGCATTTAAAGAAAAGAGAAAACCCAATTTTATAGGAGAATAAATTGATATTAACTGGAAAAGAAATTTCAAAAAAGCTAGGGACGGACATTAAAATTGAGCCTTATGAGGAAAAGTTATTAAATCCAAATTCATACAATCTACGACTCTTTAATGAGTTGGTGGTATATACAAATATGCCACTAGATATGAAAAAGCCAAACCCTTCTGAAAAAATTATTATTCCAGAAGAAGGATATCTTTTAAAGCCTGGAATCTTATATTTAGGAAGAACGTTAGAGTATACAGAAACGCATAATCTAGTTCCAATGCTAGAAGGCAGATCCTCGATTGGTAGGCTAGGAATGTATGTGCATGTCACTGCTGGTTTCGGAGACGTCGGTTTTAAAGGTTTTTGGACTCTTGAGATTTCAGTTATACATCCATTAATCATTTATCCAAATGTTCAGATCTGTCAGATTTTCTATCATACAGTCGAAGGTGAAATTACTGAATATAAATCGGGTAAATATCAAGAAAATAAAGGCATCCAAGCAAGTTTACTCTACAAGGATTTTACATGAAAAAGAAGATTTTAATTTCAATCTCAGTATTACTCGGATTATTTATTCTTTCATTTCCACTAACACGTTATAAAATGAATGAAAAGCCGCATAACGTTTCAATTCCAGAAATATCTCAATTAGATACTTATTTAGAAAAAGAAGAATCTAAGTTTAAAGATATTGTTCCGGGCGCCGAAAAGAAAATATTTTGGGCAAATGACAAAAAGGAACAAACTGACTATAGCATTGTTTATATCCATGGATTTAGTGCGAGTAGACCTGAAATGATGCCTCTTCCTGAAATGATTGCTCGGGACTTAAAAGCGAATATTTTCTTTACTCGTTTGAGTGGACATGGAAGAGGGTCTGAGCCTTTTTCACACGTAGATGCGAATGATTGGCTAAACGATGCCGTAGAAGCAACAGAAATTGGACAAAAAATTGGTAAAAAGGTTATCTTGATTGGATCATCGACTGGTTGCACACTTGCGACTTGGATTGCAAGCCAAGATAAATATAAAGATAGTCTATCTTCTTTGATATTCATTTCGCCTAACTTTTATCCAAATAATAAAATGACAAATCTCTTCCTTTATCCCGCTGGATTAGCATTTGCAAAATTAGTCTATGGAAATGAACGAGTTTGGCAGCCTAAAAATGCAGGTATAGCAAAGTATTGGACGCATGAATATAAATGGGAGGCAATCACTCCAATGATGATCTTGGTGAATTTTGTTCAAGATATTCCAATGAGTAAAGTGGTAACACCATCGCTCTTTTTATACACTGAGCAAGATAAAGTAATAGATTTTAAAGAAATCGAGAAAAAGTTTCAGCAGTTAGGCGCTACACAAAAAAAGATTAAAAATTTAAGTCAGATTCCAGATCATGTAATGGCAGGGGATTTATTTTCTCCAGAGTCAACTGAGATTGTTTATAAAGAGATTAGAGAATTTTTAATTGAGAATAATTTAATAAAAAAGTAATCTATGAACTTTCGAGTAGTCTATTTTAGTTTAAATATATTAATACTATTCACTCTTTTGTATTGTAGTTCTGGGACTGGTTCTAACTACAAAGAAGTCAAAAAAGTAGATTCCTTCACTGGAGAAAATGTTCGAGACAATGAGATCATTATATCTTCTTACAAGGAGAAAGGTCTTATCTCAGTCACAGGCAGTAGGGAAAAATTTATTTTCTTGTTACCTTATTCTGAAGATTGGATTGTAAAGCAGACTGATAATTCTATTGTGCAATTAAGTTCGAATGATAAGAACTTGATTGCATCTATCTCTACTGAAAGAGGAAGTTTTAAGGTAGATCCTGAAAAATTCCTTAGAGAACTGAAAAATAAAACTGAGATTAGATTAGGTATGAAGCTGTATGATACAAGAGTTCTATCTGCTCCTACAAATAAAATTTTAGGTTATTATATTAAACTCGAAAACAAAGGTCTAGAAATTAAAAGTGATAATTTTTGGAGTATTCGACAAAGACCAGATGATGTAATTTTAAAATTGCATTTATCGATGTTAAATGTATCAGAGGAAGAAATTCGCAAAGCAGAAAAGATCTTACCTATTTTTATGGATAATGGATTTAGAATTTTATCCGAAGAAGATTTGGAAAAACTATAAACTTAGAAGCCATTCTCTTCTAAATATTTTCCATTCTGTATCGTCTGTCGTCCATTCTGCATAAATAGCGATTCCAAATTTGTCTTGGACCAAATCGATTGGTAGAGAATCTATTCCTAGGGAAACTCCACGAATTCCAGAAAAAATATTTTCTGCTTCGGAGTGAAAACTCCATCTCTCTTCCTCATAGGTTGGAACTCCAAAAAAAAGCGTTACTTTTCCTTCTAAAATACTTGTGATTTTGATTACTTGTCTTTTAACTATATAAGCATAAACCCAAGAAAGAGGGGTTCCCGTATCATACATCATTACACTTATTTGATCAACGTTATTTGCGACTTGAATGTAAAAATCTGAAGTCCACAAGCCTGCTCTACTTGAAAAGAATCTAAGAAATTTATCAGCGAAGGGAAATGGCTCAATCTCATCTGTTGCCATTGATAAAATCTTATCTTGCTTTTTTGTAATAGTATGAGTCTTTTTTAAAATATCAAGTAGGGATTCATCTCCACTATAGATAGGTTCGATGTTATAATGGATTCCATCAAAACCTAAATTTAAAAATGATTCAGCTGTTAGAACAATCGATTCCCGAATGGAACTTTGAGTTATATCTAATTTGCCTCCGCCTTTTTTTTCTAGTTGTCCAATCCATGCTTGAATATGAATTGATTCACTACAATCCCGCATTCTATTCAGAAATTCTCTCGCATATGGATATTTTTCCTGTGGAATGGAACCATCGCTTGCTAAAGGACCTACATGAGCAAATACATCTGTTATCTTTCCTGTTTGTAATTTAGCGCATAACAGGGAGTAATCTTCATCTGATAAATATTCCCCGACCCATTTATGTCCAATCCAAATTGCATTTTTATTTCTTTTAAAGGAATGATCCGGTATATAATTTAAATATTTAAAATATTGAATAAACAAAAACTGAAAGCATAGGATTGAAATCAGAAGTGAAATTTTATTTATGTTGCTTTTCCAAAAGGATTTCATTCTTCCTCTGTCTCTTCTTTGTTTAAAGCATCATCTTCCATGAGATCATAAGTTGTTAAGCCCAAGATAAAATCTAACGCTTCCGAAAAGTTAATTCCAATCCGAGCTCCAATTCCCAAGCCCAATGAAAATTCGACGTTAACCGGCGCATGGCAAAGATTTGGCAAATTAGCAGATGGATTAATAAAATCATAATTATTATTATAATTGTTTGGATTTGTATAATATTGATTGCTCCTCCATCTACCTTGTAGGCTGGCAGGAAGAATAAATAGAAAATTTGCATGAGTGTATTTTTTTCTCATAGATCTAGATGTTTTATATGCTTCCGGAATATGTTCCTGACTATTCATCAAAAAGAAAGAATTGCCCATTTTGAGTTTTCCCAGTTTTCGATTTCCTCCAGTTCGGTAAGAACCTATATATCCATTTCGCATTCCAAGTCCTTTTCCATCTTGGGCAATTTGTAATCCTCCACCAAAGCACCAGAGCCAGGCACTTGCACCGTAAGTATTAGCCTCGCCGCCTATCGTTACTATATCAGAAAGATCGAATGCTCTATTAGAAAGATAATTTTGAATAGATACACAATTGGATAATGAAAATAGTAAAGGAATAAATAGCCATCGAATCTTTTTCATAAGATTTCACTAGTTCAGGATAGAGACTAGATTTTCTTCTAATTCATAGATATAATCAATATTATCCGTTGCCATATAAAGTTGAACAGATCCTTCAAAAATTTGAATGATTAAAACGGCCATTTTCTCTGCTTGGGCTTTATTTGCAGCTTGAGAACGAATTAAAAAGTTTGTGATGGACTTTTTCCATTTTTGAATCATTGACTTGATATGAGGTTTAAATACTTCCTCTTTTCCGAAAGTTTGCAATGTGATATTGATAAAAGGACACCCATGGTATTTTCGATTTTTGATTTCTACACGTAAGAAACGAATCCACGTTCTCACAAAAGATTCATAGGTCGGGTTATTTTTCATTAACCGCTCCATGAAAGCCAAAAATTCTGTTTCTCGAATTTTTATGTATTCTATTCCTAGATTTTCTTTCGATGAAAAGTAATTATAGAAACTTAACTTGAAAGTTTTAGATTCTTCCAAGATTTGATTGATTCCTGTATTGCTATACCCCTGTAGATAAAATAATTTAGAGGCGGTCTCCAGGATTCGTTCTTTGGGATTATCCTCTTTTGAACTAATTCTCTTTGCCATACCCTTTACCTATTTTAACCTCCGTTCGATGTAACAAAAAATTGAAAAGAACCAATCAACAACGATTAATTGGAAGAAATTTACAACCATCGGTGTTAGAGAAGTGATCTCTAGTTGTCAGTTCTGAAAAACTCTCACATCGAATCACGAAATTTTATTGGAAATTACTATTCTATCCGAAGGCTCTAATTTGTCTTTAAAAAAATATTAGACAAATTAGTCTAATATTTTAATGTAGTTTTAGACCAATTAGTCTAATCGAGGATTTATATGAAATCACCAAAACAAATAGCACTTTGCTCCCCAAGAAGGATTCCATTTGCACAAATTGGGAAATCCTTATCAAATTATTCAGCTCATCATTTAGGAAAGATTGTAGCGGATGATATAATTGAAAAAACAAAACTACCATTGAATAAAATTGATGGAGTGATAGTAGGGGAAGGATTTGCAAATGCTCCAAATTCAGCCAGAGTCATTGCAAATTTAATCGGACTTCCAAATGAAATTCCTTGCTTAACCGTAGCCAATAACTGCGTTTCAGGAATGGAAGCGGTTGTAGAATCTGCTCGTAGAATTTTATTAGGTGAGGGTGAATTGTTTTTAGCTATCGGAGAGGAGTCTCAAACATCAATGCCTTTCGTAGTTAAAAATGCACGTATCAACAAAAAGACAGCTAGTTTAGATAAACTCAAAAAAGCTCTAAGCGAATCCAACCTTCCAGAAGGGGTTGAAGTGAGAGATACATTAGAAGATGGTCTTGGCGATGGAGAGACTAGCTATGGTATGCAAGTTACAGCTGAAATCGTTTCCCAAAATTATGCTTTATCTAGAGCGATAAACGATAAAGTTGCTTTTGAAAGTTTTAAAAGAGCGTTAGAGGCTACAGAAGCTGGTCTTTATGATCCTTATATCATCCCTGTAAAAGATGATGAAGGAAACATGATGAAAGCAGATGAGGCAGTTCTTCTTAGAAAAGGTCTCGTGGAAAATCCTGATAGAATGGGAAGAGCTATGCTTCTCTTTGATAATCCACAAATGAAATTCACAGAATTTCAAACAAAGTATGCAAAAGATTTAAAGAAAACTCATGCACCTACAGTGAGTATTTTTAATGCAAGCCCAAGATCTGATGGTGCTGCTGGCGTGATTGTTACTACAGTAGAAAAAGCAAAAGAACTCGGTCTTCAAATTGATGCGGTTTTAACAGGCTGGAAAATGAAAGGTGTTCATCCAAATGAGATGGGGCTTGGACAAGCTGCGGCTACTCTTGGTTTGCTACAAGATATGAATGTTAAAATTCAGGATGTAGATCGTGTTGAAATTCATGAAGCATTTGCCGCAACAGCAGTAGGTGCGTTAGAAGAAATCAAAAATCAAACCGGTTGGGATTGGGAAAAAAGTTTTGATGAGAAAAAAATCAATACCTACGGTGGATCCATTTCAATTGGGCATCCATTTGGAGCGACAGGAATTCGTCTTGTAGCAAATGCCGTGATGGATATTAAAAATGATTCTTCTGTAAATAAAGTTTTGATCACTGCTTGTGCTCATGGTGGAATTGCCGGAGCCTTGATGATCGAGAGATACAAAGGATAATTAGTAGTTATTCTACTCCATCTTAACTTTATTTGAGTTAAGGTTAATACTATGTTACCCCCCCTATCCATAAAGGAAGGGGGTTTTTTCTTAGGAAATGATCCACAAATAAAAACTGGGGTGATGCATGAAAAAAAATCCTTTCGAACAAAAGAAACGTTGGTTGCCAAAGTATTTCAAGGTAACTTACTTTCGTCTGCTTTTAAATTTTTATTTTCCCTACCTTGGTGCTGGAATAACAGTAACCCATATTTCGAAAGACTTCCGAAGATTCGATGTCAAAATGCGACTGAGAGGATATAACCGTAATTTCGTGCAAACTCATTTTGGCGGTTCTCTTTATGCGATGGCAGATCCTTTTTATATGTTTATTTTAATGGAAAATTTAGGAGAAAACTATTTAGTTTGGGACAAGGCAGCAAGCATTGAATTTGTTAAGCCTGGAACCGGGACAGTATATGCAACCTTTGAAGTTTCTAAAGAAGAAATTGAATCTATAAAACAGGAAGTCGATATACAAGGAAAATTAAATAAAATATTTCATGCAGAGATTAAACTAGAAAATGGAGAAGTCATTTCTCGTGTCGAAAAAACTTTATATATTCGTAAATTAAAATAACATGAATTGGATGTAAAATTTTTTTCACCACCGACTTGCACTGAACCATGTCGAATGCGTCTACCGATAACTGATTTGGCTTAAGGATTTGCACCTGTTACAAAAAGACTATTTGGATTTGTTCCGGGAGTGTAAGAAGTATTTAAAGTTATATTTCCAGAATTTGGATCAATTGTATATACAGTGATACTATTTGAATTATAGCTGGAACTATAAGCGAATTTGCCAGACGGATCTACAAAAACTCTGTTGGGAGAAACGATTCCATTAGTTGCTAATATTCCTGTAGAAATAGCTCCAGTCAATGAGTTTATAGGATTTGAGGCAACTGTCCCTAGAGGACCAGTCGCTGTGTAAGCGACGTATAAATATTTACCGTTGGGATGAACAAAGACAGATTCAGGAGAATTTGCAAATGTTAAAAAACTTCCTACAGTTAGAGTTCCTGTAACCTGATTGATTGAATAGGGTGTAACCTGGTTTACATTAAAGTTCGCAACATATAAATATTTACCGTCAGGCGTGATAGTGACACTACGAGCATCATTCCCTGTAGCTAATGGGCTTCCTACTTGTGTCAAATTTCCAGAAGCAGAGTCAATAGAATAAATGTAAATATCATTAGACCCTCCATTGACTGCATAAGCAAACTTACCATATGGGTCTACTCGAATCCAACGAGTTGTAGTTCCACTCGGAATAGAATTGATAGATGTTAATAATCCTGTGGCAGTATCAGCTTTGTAAATCGAGATGGTTCCTGCGCCGTTTGCAACGTATACAAATTTACCTGTAGGATCAACTGTTACTGAATTTGGATTTGTTCCTGTAGATAAAGGGGAACCAGATGCGGTTAACGCACCAGTCGTATTGTTAATCAAAAAAAGTTGGATATTATTACTCGAATTTCCGACCGCATACAAATATTTTCCTGAAGGATCAACTGCCACATCTCTAGTTCCAGTTCCGAAGCCTACCGTCCCGCCCGTTGTCAAATTTCCTGTATTTGGATCTATGCTAAAAATGGAAATATTATTCGAAGAAAAATTTGGGATATAGATAAACTTACCGACTCCAAACAAAGATCTAATTTTTAGGTTTGTGCTCATGCTCCCTAAAGCGTTGGTTGCTGTAATTGAATAGTCTGTAAGTGTCGTTCCAACTGTTGGAGTTCCTGTGATTGTGCAAGTTGCATTATCAATTATTAATCCGGCAGGTAAACTTGGAGTTGTCGCACAACGTGTAATTGTTCCTGTTAAAGATGGAATGATTGGAGAAATTGAAACTCCCTGTGTCATTGTATATATACTTTGAGTATAGGTAAATGAAGTGATAGGAGTAATGGAAGTATTGGGATTTGAATTATTAGTAGTTGTAGGAATTCCACATAGGGGCGTTTTATCACCCAAAATAATCTTAGATAGAAAAGCTCTTTGGAAAAAAGCAGAATTAAAATCACAAGGATTACTATATTTGGTTCGATTGCAGTTAGCGCATAGGAATAAAAGCAGTAGCGATGAAATGAATAAACTTAATTTCAAGTGATTTAAAAATTTGAAGAAATTTACGATAGTTTCAATTCTACTCATTAACATGTGGAATGATATTTCAAATTCTAAATTTTTCAATTAAAAAAAAGACCGAGAAATGTGTATTTGGAAAAATACGATAGGTGAATATGAAAATTTATAGCAACTATTGGTCTTTTTGTTTCGAAAGGTTTGTTATGAGTTTAAATGAGGAAAATTAGATTTTTTAGGTATCTTTACTCAATAGTTTACAATGAATATATTTCTTATCCGATATCAATTTCTCGCATTATTTTTAAATGAGAGTTTGCTAACTTTTGTAAATTGTAAGTTCTTGTTCGAATTCTGTTGACTTTATTTAAAAATGAGGAACTGGTGGGCAGAGGAGGATTCGAACCTCCGAAGGCAGAGCCAGCAGATTTACAGTCTGATCTCGTTGACCGCTTGAGTATCTGCCCTTATTATTCTTAGAAGTGGGTTACTTAAAAAAAAATTAGCTGCCTAAGGGAATCGAACCCCCAACCGGCTGATTACAAATCAGCTACTCTACCAATTGAGCTAAGGCAGCATGGTTAAGACCATAATTTCGCAAAACTATATTTGTTCAAGAAAAAATGGTAATAATGACAGAAATTCTCACTTTTCTCTTAAAAAAATATGGTTGCTTGGGTGGGAAAAATGAAACGAGTAGATTTATTTGTTTTTATCTTGAATAGAAAGCATTTTATCTCGAAGCATAGTTGCTTTTTCAAAGTTCAACTCTTTCGCTGCTGCAAGCATTGCCTCTTTTAATTTTTCTCTTAGTTTTTCTGGTGTTTTATATTTCTTTAAAGTAAATTCTCTTTCTATTTCATTGATAGTTTCTTCTTCTGCGGATAGTTCTGCTACTTCTCTTGGAAGGATGTCGTGAATTTCTCGAATAATTGTTTTTGGCTCAATTCCAAACTTTTGATTGTGTTCCGACTGAATTTTCCTACGACGATTTGTTTCCTCGATCGCTTTCTTCATTGAGTCAGTGAGTTTGTCCGCGTAAAGAATTGCCATACCATTGATATTTCTTGCGGCTCTACCAATCGTTTGAATGAGTGACTTGTAATTTCTTAAGAAACCTTCTTTGTCTGCATCTAAAATCGCAACAAGCGAAACCTCTGGAATATCTAATCCCTCTCGGAGTAAATTAATTCCAACAATACAATCATAAATTCCCTTTCTTAAATCTCTAATGATTTCAACTCGTTGAATTGTTTCTACTTCTGAATGTAGATAGGCAACTTTCACCCCAACTTCTTTTAAATAGTCAGTTAAATCTTCAGACATTTTTTTAGTTAAAGTGGTGATCAATATCCGTTCTTTCTTTTCAACACGAGCATTGATTTCAATTAGTAAATCTTCCACTTGATTTGCAACGGGTCTTACTTCCACAACAGGATCGAGAAGACCTGTTGGTCGGATGATTTGTTCTACTTGTATCTCTGAATTTTTAATTTCATAATCTGCTGGTGTAGCAGATACATATAGAATCTTGTCGGTCATCGTTTCAAATTCTTGGAAGTTGAGCGGGCGATTATCTAATGCACTAGGAAGTCTAAATCCAAATTCGACTAACGTTTCTTTTCTTGCCCTATCCCCGGCATACATTCCTCCAATTTGAGGAATCGTTACATGGGATTCATCTACTATAAGAAGAAAGTCCTTTGGAAAATAGTCAATTAAACAAGCAGGGCGCTCGCCCTCATTTCTTCCTGTCAAATGCCTTGAATAATTTTCTATTCCATTGCAGTATCCTAATTCTGCTAGCATTTCCAAATCATAATTCGTTCTAGATTCAATTCTTTCTGCCTCTAAAAGTTTACCTTTCTCTTTGAAAGATTTAATTTGAATAGCAACTTCTTCTTTGATGTTTCGAATCGCATCTTCTACTTTTGGACCAGATGTAATAAAGTGCTTGGCTGGATAAATCACCATTGTTTCCATTTTAGAAATCACTTTTCCAGTCAATGGATTGAAACGAGATAAGGATTCGATTTCATCCCCAAAGAATTCAATACGTAATCCATCCTCATGATAGGCAGGCATTAATTCTAAAGAATCTCCGCGGACTCTAAAATTTCCGCGAGAAAAATCCAAATCATTTCTTTGGTATTGAATGTGTAATAGTTTTTTAATTAATAGATCTCTTTCTAAAGTTTGTCCTCGTTTTAAGATGATTCTTGATTCAGTGTAATCTTCTGGCGAACCTAAACCATAGATACAAGATACAGAGCTTACTATGATTACATCTTCCCGCTCTAAGACAGAAGACGTTGCCCGTAATCTCAGTTTGTCAATATCTTCGTTGATGGAGGAATCTTTTTCGATAAATGTATCAGAAGAGGGAACATAGGCTTCTGGTTGATAGTAGTCATAATAGGATACAAAATATTCAACAGAATTATTCGGGAAAAATTCTTTGAATTCACGATATAATTGAGCGGCTAACGTTTTATTGTGAGACAAAACAAGAGTTGGTCGCTTTACTTTTTGAATTACTTCAGCCATTGTGAATGTCTTACCAGAGCCAGTAACTCCAACCAAAGTAACTTTTTTCTTTCCTTTTAGAAAAGAGTCTGAAATTTTTTGAATTGCTTTAACTTGATCCCCAGCAGCTTTGTAGGGAGTAACTAATTGAAAATCTGGCATTGATTTAACTTAGTTTTTTTTCTGCGTATAGATGTGCTTGCTTCTTGTCATCGATGATTTGTAATTCTAAATGATTAAATAATTTTTGCATAACCATAATACCTCTCATAAGAGTTGTATTAGAAGAATACTTTCCTCTTTCAATTTCATTTGTCAGATCAAATTCTTTGATATTGTTAATTATATTTAATTTTAAAACTCGATTCGAATCAATCATGTAATCAATATGAACTATATTCCCATCACCATACTTCACAGCATTTTCAATTGCTTCAATCGTAGCAATTGATATGTCCATAATGTCTTCTTCCGTTACATAATTGTATTCTAAAAAATATTCTTGTCTACTTCGAACATATTGAATAGGAGAAAACTTTGCATCACCATAAACAGAATAGCTGTCAGATAAATAATCAGTTCTTTTGGGTATTGCGTTAGGCGTAATGCAATATTCAGATTTATCGAATTTACCTTCTCTTGCAAAACCTGATTCCTTTAAGGAATCTAGTATAGCCTTAACTTTGGACTCTTCTACAGAAATCTCTTCATTGTATTTTAAGACACCTTCTAGCGAAAGCCATGAACAGTAATCTTTGACAGTGCCTGTAAGCCCTTCGGCAAGGATATCTCGTATAAGTTTCTCTAAAAGTATGTCAGTAATTTCCAAAGGCATGGTTGGTTTACAAGGATGTACGATAATTTAATTGTGTAAAGTGTTTATTTTTAAGATAATTCCGTGAGTAGAAAACTAAGCTCATTTCAAATACTCTAATTGCAAACTCTTATCTTAGGGTGACTGATGAAGCAATTAGGAAGGAGATGTCAAGGGTGATAAGTCAAAATAGTCTCTTTTAGAAAAGAAAATCTAGTTAAAATCTAAATTTAACTGTCTTACGGCTTCATAGGCGATAACTGCAACTGCATTGCTGAGGTTTAGGCTTCTACATTCCTTTGCCATTGGGATATAAATCTGATTATCCGCTGGAAATGCATTCCTTATTTCAATAGGCAAGCCAGTCGTCTCCCGACCGAAAACAAAAAAATCATCTTTCTGATAGGTTTTAGATGAATAAAGTGACTCACCAAACTTAGTTACAAGAAATACTCTCGAGAGGTCTGGAATCACTTGTATAAAGCTTTCCCAATCTTTGTGTTGATATAGTGTCAAATGTTCCCAGTAATCAAGTCCCGCTCTTCTAACTGCTTTTTCGGATAAGTCAAAAGAGGCTCCTCCCACAATGTGAAGATTTGCCTTTATACCAACACAGAGTCTGGCAATATTCCCTGTGTTGGGTGGAATTTCTGGTCGAAACAAAACAATATTCAAGATTAAAACCAGTTTTTATTTTTTCAGAGACTTCTTAAGTAAGAGTCCAAAACTAGATTCACTTGTAGATTTCTGTTCCGATATGTAATTTTCATAGTCGATACGATCTTTAGCATCTCTCGCTTTAGACAATGAAACGGCAATTTGCTTTTTCTCTGGATTAACTTCTGTTATAAATACCTCCAGTATATCTCCTGCTTTAAAATGATTTGATAGAGATGTTCTTGGAGGATAGCCTGTTTCCTTAGTTGGTAACAGTGCATGAAAGTGTTCATTTAACTTTACAAAAACACCAAAGTTCTTAATTGAATCAACGGTTGCTTTTACAATGTCTCCTTCTTTAAAAGGAACAGCTTTTGCCCATGGATCGTTTGAGGAATCTTTCAATGAAATAGAAAATTTATTTTCTTTCCAGTCCATTCCTATGATTTTACCTCGAACGGTTGCACCTACAGTGAATTCTGTGTTTAAGTCTACATTTTTTTTAAAACTTGCTTCACTAACAGGAACTAACGCATCTATTCCATTCATATCAACAATTAAACCAAAATTATGTATTGATTTAACTTTGCAAGTAACGTAAGATCCTTCTTTCAATTCGCCTTTCAGTATTTCTCTTTTTAAGTCCTTCTCTTTGTCTGAAATCTTCTTTTGAGACAAAACGATCTTTTTATTTTTCATAGAAAGATCGTTTACTATGAACTTTAATTTTTTACCTTGCAAGGCTTGAGATTTTGTCTCGGGATCTAATTGGGAATAAGGACAAAATGCGTTATACTCTCCGATTTTAACATCATATCCACCAGTAGTTTCTCCACCAACCTGACCATAAACGGGGATTTCATGCTCCAAAGCAATTTCAAGATTTTCAGGGGTTATATCTTCTCCTGTTAAAACAGTTGTAAAATAATAGTCCCCATGATTTTCTTTGAGGAAATAAACAGAGTATGTTTTTCCAGGCTCTAGTTTATTTTCACCTTCGATAAATTCTGCATTAGAGATAATTCCACGAATGCTATCAGGCTCAGTTCGAATGAATGTGTAATCACTCTTAACGGATGAAACGATTGCATTGTATTTTGCTCCTGGTTCAAGACTTTTTCTTTTTTTAAAACTCTCTTCCAGTAATGTCGCAAAGTCATTCTTATTCGCCATATTGTTAAACCTACTTATTTTTGTTGTGCTAGCTGTTGTAGTTCTTGGATTCGCTTGTTTTTATCATCACTTTCCCAAACTTTTTTACTAAATTGGGATGCGGTGTAAGCCTTAGTTTTGTATTCTTCCATAAAAGGAACGATTAACTCTTTGTCAGGCTCTGTAGTTTTTGCTGCTTGAATTTTCTTTAATCCTTCTTCGCCTTGTTCTAACCACTGAGGATCAATTGGTAAATTGACTCTATATCCACGAACGTTAGTCATTACATAAGGACCATCATAACCTTTGTCTCTGAGAATTTTACCGAAGAATAAAAATTCTACATCATTTGTTCCTTGTTTTAAAGGACCATCAAATGTTGCATATGCGAGGTAGTTTCCTTCTTTTTCTTCTTTCAGGTTTGCTTCAAGACGATAGTTACCAGCTTTATAAACAATAACAGGAGCATGAATTACTAAAGAACCATCACTTAGAGTATCTCTAAATGTGTTTCCAATTTCTGCAGGCTTGTTTGGAGATGAGAAAAAGCTTGTTGTTAACTTTGCTTTCTTATCTTTTGCGTAAGTGATGTTAGCTTCTAGTGACATTTGTCCCCAATCAGCTTTCATTGGCTTCCATTTAAATGTGACGATTCCATCTTTGGCAACTTCATCCCCATCTCTTCCGTCATCATTAAAATCAGGGCTATGAGTTGGAGTTTTTTGGTCTTCGAACTCTTTGTAGACAGTTGCATTTACTACATTCACTTTAATTAAATCATTTGAAGAATCTCTACATTCTAGTTTGATTATCATATCACTGTTAGATCCAATCACAGCCCAAGTTTTAGGTTGTAGATGACATCTGTATCCATTGCCTTCTTTGTCATTTGGTGAATCTACCATTGTGATTGCATTGATATCAATTTTAAAAGGGTGAATGATATCTTGATTCAAGGAAGAAATTGGTCTTGAATGTGGAGGATATTGTGCCCATTCAGTATATTGTTCTAGTAAAAAAGCGGGAGTAACTCCATCACTGATTTTTCCCGGTCCACTTTCTGAAGTAGTTGTTGTTTTATCTTCAAAATTTTCAGCTCCACTCTTTGTTGGATCGCTTGATTGAGACATTGGATCGCCGGATTTGCCCTTTGAGCTTTTTTTTCCATTTCCCAAAAATAGAAATAGTCCCACCGCTACTACTAGGATACCAATTACACCATATAGAATATTCTTATTCATAAATCCTTCCTGTTTTTTTAATCATTTTGAAAATAAAAATTCTCTAATGTTAACGTTCAAATCTTTTTTATTTTTTTATTGATTTCTCTGTCCAATAGCCTAATGTCAGAAACAGATTTCGAAAAGAAATCCAAATAGGAGAAAAGAAAAATGTTAAAATCGAAAATAAACTTATTAGTTGTAGCTGTATCCCTTGCGGTATCAGCTTCTTTGTCAGCGGGAACAATCACAGTTTTCGTACATGGGAAGTCTAATTCAAATCACAATGGAACAGGAACAACTGATGTAAACAATTACTGGGGAGCAAGTGCGAATACAGTAAGTGGCGTAAAATATTTCGTAGGTTATGATGGAACATCTGATCCAAGAACTTATGGAACTGCAAGAGCACAAACAAACCTTACAACTGTTTTAGTAAACCAGTGTAAAGGAACAAATACTTGCAAAATTGTATGTCACAGTGCTGGTTGCTATGCAACTGAGTATTGGTTATCTAACCTAGGTGGAACAGCTTCTAGCAAAGGTTTCAAGATCTCTGGTGTTACAGCGTTAGCTGCTGCATCTGGTGGTTCTGAACTAGCAAACACACTCAATGCAATTTCATTTGGCTATGTTGGAAATGCTATGGATAAAGCTCTTATCGTTACTAATGCAAGATCTTCTTTCAATCATAACAACACAGCTGGTGTTACAGTTGCTCACGTTCCTGGTTCTAAAGGAATGATTGGTGCGTCTGCAATTCTTCCAGGAGAGGATGACTATGCTGTAGCGTATCACTCTTCTTGTGGTTATAGCACTGTAGGTGGGTTATCAAAATGCCAAAGCTCTATCACTCAATCTGAGGGAATTTGGCCATTTAACTCAAATAAAACCTATACACAGTATATTGGTCACACGAGAGCACCTTCTGTTCCAGTAGAAGGTCTATACGAAAATCACTCAGAATTAACAAATGATGGTTGGAGATAGTCCCTAGTTTTTAAAGAAGAGACAGTCTCAAGCTGTCTCTTCCTAAATCTGCTTTTTAACTTTATTCTTATTGTTTAGCTGATTCAATTTATTACATACCTGAGTGAATTTGAAAGTTCTGACTTAAAAATGAAACAGAACTTTCAATACTTCCAAATATTCATTTTTTAATATTTGTATCTCAGATCATTTTAGATATAAAATTTATCATTCCCATTGGTTTATGAATTTTGTTCTTTAAACTTTACAGAAGGAATTTCTAGGACTAATTTTAGCATAAATAGAATTGTATTTCGATTTTATATTGCAGTGCTTTTTTTTCTTCTAGTTTGTTTTTTGATTGATAGTCTGAAATTGCTTTCTTAACGTTGGCTGTGTGAATTTCGAAAAGAAATTCTAAATAGGAGAAAAGAAAAATGTTAAAATCGAAAATAAACTTATTAGTTGTAGCTGTATCCCTTGCGGTATCAGCTTCTTTGTCAGCGGGAACAATCACAGTTTTCGTACATGGGAAGTCTAATTCAAATCACAATGGAACAGGAACAACTGATGTAAACAATTACTGGGGAGCAAGTGCGAATACAGTAAGTGGCGTAAAATATTTCGTAGGTTATGATGGAACATCTGATCCAAGAACTTATGGAACTGCAAGAGCACAAACAAACCTTACAACTGTTTTAGTAAACCAGTGTAAAGGAACAAATACTTGCAAAATTGTATGTCACAGTGCTGGTTGCTATGCAACTGAGTATTGGTTATCTAACCTAGGTGGAACAGCTTCTAGCAAAGGTTTCAAGATCTCTGGTGTTACAGCGTTAGCTGCTGCATCTGGTGGTTCTGAACTAGCAAACACACTCAATGCAATTTCATTTGGCTATGTTGGAAATGCTATGGATAAAGCTCTTATCGTTACTAATGCAAGATCTTCTTTCAATCATAACAACACAGCTGGTGTTACAGTTGCTCACGTTCCTGGTTCTAAAGGAATGATTGGTGCGTCTGCAATTCTTCCAGGAGAGGATGACTATGCTGTAGCGTATCACTCTTCTTGTGGTTATAGCACTGTAGGTGGGTTATCAAAATGCCAAAGCTCTATCACTCAATCTGAGGGAATTTGGCCATTTAACTCAAATAAAACCTATACACAGTATATTGGTCACACGAGAGCACCTTCTGTTCCAGTAGAAGGTCTATACGAAAATCACTCAGAATTAACAAATGATGGTTGGAGATAGTCCCTAGTTTTTAAAGAAGAGACAGTCTTAAGCTGTCTCTTCGCTATATTTAAATCTTCGAAATTTTTCCTATATAAAAAGAATTTGCAATCTGCAAATCCTACCTACTAAAACTCAAGTTATCCTTTATAAAAAGTAGCGGCTAATAATTGTAAACCTTTGTTTTCTGATTGATGTTTGAATCAAATTCAAGCTATTCTGGTAATTGAGAAATATAAAAGAATATGGAGAAAAAAAATGCTTAAATCAAAAATCAAACTATCTTTACTTGTTGCTTCCCTCTTTTTGTCTGCTTCCCTAGCAGCAGATACAATTAACATCTTTGTTCATGGAAAATCTAGTTCTAATCACGATGGAACAGGAACAACAGATGTGAATAACTACTGGGGAACCTCTCCAAATTCAGTGAGCGGAGTAAAATACTTTGTGGGCTATGATGGGACAACAGATCCAAGAACTTATGGTCCTGCTAGAGCTCAAACAAACCTTACAACTGTATTAGTAAATCAATGCAAAGGAACAAATACTTGCAAAATTATTTGTCACAGTGCTGGTTGCTATGCAACTGAATATTGGTTATCTAACCTAGGTGGAACAGCTTCTAGTAAAGGTTTCAAAATCTCTGGTGTTACAGCCTTAGCTGCTGCATCTGGCGGTTCTGAATTAGCAAATTCTTTAAATGCAGTTAGCTTTGGGTATTTAGGAAATGCTATGGATGTTGCGCTTATCGTTACAAATGCAAGATCTTCTTTTAATCACAACAACACAGCTGGTGTTACAGTTGCTCATGTTCCTGGTTATAAAGGAATGATTGGGGCTTCCGCAATTCTTCCAGGAGAAGATGATTATGCTGTAGCGTATCACTCTTCTTGTGGTTATAGCACTGTTGGTGGTCTTTCAAAATGCCAAAGTTCTATTACTCAATATGAAGGAATTTGGCCGTTTGGTGGGAATGTAACATATGCTCAATACCTTGGTCACACAAGAGCTCCTTCTGTTCCAGTTGATGGTTTATATGAGAATCATAGTGAAATAACTGTCGAAGGTTGGAGATAAATAAAAGTAAAAAGGAAAAAGATTACCACAAAGTGTAAAAACTTTGTGGTTTTTTCATCCCGCCTATCGTATCTTTTTCATTTCGTTCAAAAAAAATAATGAATACTAATCTAGTTTGAATCTGTCTATTTGTGTGATATTTAAATCATTGCAAGTCAGTCGATTGCATTCAAAAACTTAAATAATATACAACTAAATTTTGCAAAACTTGCTTTAGTCTTAAACTTCGGCTTTTTGAATTGTGGGAATACAGAATCAAAAGTGAGGTAAAGTAGGATGAATGCTTCCTCAGAACCAACCCAAATCACACATAGAAATTTCTTTTCTGCAATCATAGTAGATTCCTCGTTCGATATTTTTTTGTGAATATGACAGTGATTGTATAAAGATCCATTTAGATCGGTTTATCGAATGGGTATATGTAAATAAGTGTGAGTCCATTTCGTTTTCTGAACAGAATGAAGGCAATCCAAGAAAGGTCATTTCGATAAACTCAATGTTTCTCTCTATGGGTCGAAACATAATGCTCAATGACCGATTTTTTTTGTATCCTGAATCAAATTGCAATAACAAAAAACTTATCAGTGCCTATCGGTGGCAATCTTTTAATGTTATGGTAAAAACTTACATCCTATAAATTCCATACTTAGGTTCTGGTATATCCTGATTAGCCGCAACGGAGAGTGCAATGCCTAGTGCGTGACGTGTTTCTTTTGGGTCCAAAATTCCATCATCCCATAAGCGAGCGGAGCTATAGACACAAGAAGATTTATTTTCATAGTCTTCTAGGATTGGTCTTTTAAACTCGGCTTGCTCTTCCGGTGACATGGTTTTTCCTTCTTTCGCTAATTGGTCTAATTTAACGGTTAATAGCACATTAGCCGCTTGCTCCCCGCCCATTACAGAAATTTTTGCATTCGGCCACATCCATAAAAATCTAGGATCAAAGGCTCGCCCACACATTCCATAATTTCCTGCTCCATAAGAGCCGCCTATGATAACAGTAAATTTAGGAACTACTGAAGTAGAAACTGCATTTACCATTTTTGCTCCATCTTTTGCAATACCGGAGTTTTCGTATTTTTTACCAACCATGAAGCCGGTGATGTTTTGTAGAAATAAAAGTGGAATTTTACGAGCGTTACAAAGTTCTATAAAATGTGTTGCCTTGAGTGCACTTTCGGAGAATAAAACACCGTTATTCGCAATAATTCCTATCGGATATCCATGTATATGTGCAAATCCAGTCACGATAGTAGTGGCATATAATTTTTTAAATTCATGAAATTTTGATCCATCAACGAGTCTCGCAATTACTTCTTTCACATCATAGCTTTTACGAGTATCTCTTTGGATGATTCCATAGAGTTCATTAGCTGGGTAAAGTGGCTCACTAAAAGAAAGAGTTTCTCTTTTAGGTTTTAGATTTAAATTAGAAACAATAGTGCGTGTGATTTCAAGTGCATGCTCATCATTTTCTGCGTAATGATCTGTAACCCCTGATGTCTTGCAATGCACATCTGCTCCTCCTAATTCCTCAGGAGTTACTACTTCGCCTGTCGCTGCTTTAACAAGTGGAGGTCCTCCTAAAAAAATCGTTCCATTTCCTTTAACGATTATAGATTCATCACACATAGCTGGAATATAGGCTCCACCGGCTGTGCAGCTTCCCATCACAACTGCAATTTGAGCAATACCACGTGCTGACATTTGAGCTTGGTTGAAAAATATTTTACCGAAATGTTCTTTGTCAGGAAAAACTTCATCTTGTTTTGGAAGAAACGCTCCCCCCGAGTCAACGAGGTAAATGCATGTTAGTCTGTTCTCTAAAGCGATTTCTTGTGCACGAATATGTTTCTTTACTGTGAGAGGGTAGTAGGTTCCACCCTTCACAGTTGCATCATTTGCAACAATCATACAATCGATTCCAGAAACTCTCCCAATTCCTGTAACGATTCCAGCAGACGGAACTATATCAGGGTAGACTGATTCAGCGGCTAACGCTGACACTTCTAAGAAGGTTGTTTCTTTATCAATTAAGTATTTTATTCTTTCTCTTGCGGTGAGTTTTCCTCTTTCTTTGTGCTTTGCAATTGCCTTTTCGCCACCACCAGTTTCTACTCGATTGATTAATTTTCTGATCTGTTCTGTTTTAAGTTCTAGGTCTTTATAATTCTCTTTAAACTCTGTTGAATTTACATCAATTTTGGATTCAATGATTTCAGACATTTTTAGCCTTCATAAAGTTTTTTTAATAGAGCTTCTTCTTCTGATCTTAAAGTCTGATTCCTACGTGCCATAATTTTTTTTGTATCCTGAATAAATGTGTCCAGTCTATATCTTTCCTGTGATTCAGACCAAGAGAAAGGATGTATATAACCACCTACACGAGATTTTATTACATTTGAACCTATGTCAACTACCGTTCCAGTATTTAGCATAACTCCAATCGCAATCTTTGAAAAATCTCCGATAATAGAACCAAATTTGATTGTATCGGTGCTGATCTGTTTTTCTCCAATTTTGATTTTAACAATTCCATAATTATTTTTTAAGTCACTCGTTGTTGCAAGTGCGCCAATGTTCACCCAACTTCCAATATGAGAATGCCCAACGAAACCTTCATGATGCTTGTTTGAGAAGTTTTCAAAAATTGTATTTTCTACTTCTCCTCCAATTCTACACGCTTGACCGATTATACTTGCACCACCAATTCGAGCATCGTCGATTTGCGCATCTTCTGCTATATAAAGAGGTCCTTCTAAAAAGGAGAATGGTGATATTTTGACATTTTTATCTATAATAATGGGACCAGAGCTGACATCAAAAACAACATTTGGATAAATAATTGCGGAAGGATGAATGTATAAGTGTTTCTTCTTTCCAAAAACTGAATAATCTTCAATTTTAACTTTTAATTTCTTTTGCCACTTCCACGCGCTCTCATATAAATTTAGATCCTCTTCAATTTGCTTTGCAATCAAGGGAAGTAATTTCCAAGATAGATAGTCGTTAGGCGTAATCTCTAGATCAAATTCTTCATTCTCATAAAGTTTGCATTCAGGATTTCTTTCTAAGAATGCTTTTGTGAAGAATATATCAGGATTCTTATAATAAATGAATGCGTTGGGATATTGAAATTTTATTCTCTGTAGTGTTGTAAAAATTCCATTTCTAATTTCAGAAAATGATTTAAAGCGGGTAATAATCCTTAATCCATCTGGAGTAATGGACTCATTGATTAAAACCCTCTGAACTTTATTTTTCATTTATAAAAGTTATTCAACAGTTACAGACTTTGCTAAGTTACGCGGCTGATCCGGTGAACATCCTCTCGCAATCGCTACATAATAAGAAAGTAATTGAAGCGGAATTACATTTAAAATTGGACTCAAGAATTCATGACAAGGTGGAACTTCGAAACAATAATCAGAAAGTGATTTAGCTTCTACATCTCCCTCGGTTACAATACTGATGATCTTTCCATTACGAGCCTTTATCTCTTGGATGTTAGAAATCATCTTAGGATAAATCTCTGATTTGTTGGCAATACAAACCACTGGAACTTCATTTGTGATGAGTGCAATTGGACCGTGTTTAAATTCTCCTCCTGCATATCCAGAAGCATGAATATAAGAAATTTCCTTTAACTTCAGTGCTCCTTCTAAAGCGATAGGATGATTATAGGTTCTTCCTAAGAATACAAAGTCTTTTGTATTAATAAAATCACTTGCCCATTTTTCTAACTCAGGTGCTTTATTTAGAATAAATTCAATTTTTGTTGGAAGTTGTTTGATTTCTTCGACTAATTCTTTTCTTAGCTCATCAGACATCATCCATTTGATACTTGAAAGATAAATTGCGAAAAGAAGTAAATGTAATACTTGAGCAGTAAAAGCTTTTGTGCTCGCAACTCCAATTTCCATTCCTGCACACGTATCAATAAATGCGTCAGACTCTCTTGCGATAGTAGAGTTGACGTTATTCACCATTGATAAGACTTTTAGAAATTTTGCTTTTGCTTCATGAATGCTTGCCAATGTATCCGCAGTTTCTCCAGACTGAGAAATTGCTATGATCAATGTATCACCCTCAACAACGGGATTACGATATCTGAACTCAGAGGACATTTCTGTGTCTGTTTGAATCTTTGTAAACTGTTCTAAATAGTGCTTACCAATCATTCCAGAATGTAAACTAGTTCCAGCTGCTTGAATTACGATTCGATTTACTTTTGAAAGTATTTCCTTACTTAATTCCATTTCAGAAAAATCTAAATCACCATTTTCATTGATTCTTCTTTCGATTACTTTTCGGAAAATACCTGCTTGCTCATAGATTTCTTTTAACATGTAATGAGGGAAACCAGCTTTATCCACATCTTCCCATTTTGCTTCTTGTTTTTTCATTTCTGGAGCAACTGAATTTCCATCAAAATCGAAAAGTTCTAAATCTTCTTTTGTGAAGTATCCCCATTGTTTTGGTTTTAGATAGCATACTTCAGAGGAGTTTCTGACTAAAGCGGACAAGTCAGAAGCTAAGTAGTATTCTTTTTTTCCTTTTCCGATGAGTAAGGGAGCGCCGTCTTGTGCAAAGTAAACTTTTTCAGGCTCTTTTTCAAAAACAACTGCAATCGCCCATTTACCTTGAATCATTTTAAAAAGACTTAAAAAGGCTTCTTTTATGGATTTTTTTTGGCTAAGCTCCATAGAGAGCAAATGCGAAATCACTTCTGTATCAGTACTGCTTTGGAAAATATATCCAAGTGATTGCAATTTTGTTTTTAATTGCATGTAGTTTTCTATAATACCATTGTGCACAACTGCAATAGTCTGTTTTTCGTTGGTATGGGGGTGTGCATTGATCTGTGATGGTTCCCCATGGGTTGCCCAACGTGTATGTCCAACACCCACATTTCCTCTAACAGGTTTTTCTTTTAGCAAAGCTTCTAGTGCTTTAATCTTACCTTTTTCTTTTCGGATTTCAAGTTCATCATTATCGATGACTGCTATCCCGGCAGAATCGTAGCCTCGATATTCTAAACAAGCCAAGCCAACCATTAATACAGATTCAACACTCTTATTTCCTGCATAACCAACTATTCCACACATATATTTAACTCTCTATTCTCTGTTTTGTTTTTGTAAGTAACGCTTGTAAATCATTCTCATTTTTTGCTTCTGCAATGATTCGAATGATTGGTTCTGTGTTAGAAGCACGAACATGTACCCAAGATGATTCGAAATCAAATCGAATTCCATCTTTTTCATTTATTTTGCTGCCTTTAAAATTGTCCTTCAATTTTTCTAAAATATCTTTTAGATTTCTTCCTTGGACAGATATGCTTTCTTTTTGCATATAAAGTTTTGGGATTTTATCCATCTCGGTATCAACAGAAGATTTGTTGGAGGCAAGAAAATTTAAAATATGACCTATTCCAGCTAAGGAATCTCGTCCAAAAGAGCTTATATTTGGATCAATGACCCCGCCATTGCCTTCTCCACCAAAAAAAGCCTTTTTTTGAATCATTTCACTGACCACATTTGCTTCTCCTACCTTTGCAAGATGAACCTTTTTCCCATAACGGGCAATGGCTTCTTGGGTGAGGAAACTGGTAGATAGATTGACTACCATATCTTTGCCTTTTCTTCCTAGAACTGATTGGACACTTAAGGGGAGGGTGTATTCCTCTGATATTACGCCACGCTTTGGTGTTAATACAATGAGTCTATCTGCATCAGGATCCAATGCGAATCCGATCTCTGCATCCGTTTTTTTCATTAGTTTGGCAGTTTTGATCAGAGCTTTTGGAGTAGGCTCAGGTGGACGCGGAAATGTCCCGTCAGGCGTGCAATAAGTTTCATATACCTTACAGCCTAATCTCTTCAGAAATTCGGGAATTACCAAGCTTCCGCCGCCATTGACAGCATCTACAAATACCTTAAATTTCCTTTTTTTAATCTTTGCCAAATCTATTTGCTTTAGAACAGATTCAAAGTGAAGATCAATTAAACTTTCAGATGAATTGGATTTTATCGATTTAGGAGAAAATTTTGGAAGTGGCAAGTCTCCCTTCTGAATAAAATCTTTCAATTCTTGAATTTGTTTCGCATCGAAAAAGAAGCCATTTTTTCCCACAAATTTAAATGCATTCCATTCGAGTGGATTGTGAGAGGCTGTAATGATGATTCCTCCATCACTTTTTGTTTCTTTTACAATTGATTTTAGTGTTGGAGTTGGGACAATACCTATTGTCTTAACATTAATACCTATACCTAGTAGAACACCAGATACAATATTTTCTATATATTCCCCACTGGGTCTAGAATCTCTACCAATGATAATTGTTTTTGGTTTTAAGACATTTGCGTAAGCAAGTGTAAATTGAATGATGTTTTCGAAGTTGAGACCTGTGGGGATAATGCCTCTTATCCCTGAAACAGAAATCATCAATGAATTGGAATTATTGATTGAAATTTCTCGGTAGTTCATATTAAATTTTTTAAAAATTTAATAAATAGAACATGGGCGATGACAGGATTGAACTGCCGACCCGCTGCTTGTAAGGCAGCTGCTCTCCCAGCTGAGCTAATCGCCCTAAGAATATATTCCAGAAAAAATAAACTTAAGATTTTGTCGAGCGAAATTATAAAAAACTTAGTGATATTTTTTTTGAAGTTCGCAGACGAAGCAATGTTTCTAATTACTTAATTTATTCCTTAATTTTTTATCCCTGCTATCTTTTTTGAAAGTCTGCTTTTGCTTCGATCCGCTGTCTTTTTATGAATGATCTTGTTTTTTGCAGCTTTATCGATTAAAGAAGAATACTCTTTATAAAAATTCATTGCATCTTCTTTTTTTCCAGCCTTTACAGACTTTAATACGCTTTTTGCAAAAGTTCTGATAGCAGATTTTCTTTTAGAGTTTCTATCTCTTCTTTTTTCTGCTCTTCTAATATCTTTTTTTGAGGATTTTAAATTTGCCAATGTCGTTAACCTTTACTAAATAATTTTCCTGATTGTACTTGCTATGCTTTAACTTTAAGCCTCTAAGTCAAGATAAAATATTTTTTTAGGCTTTAGGCGCACAGAGAACGGATTTTTTTTCTCATATAAGGAAAGGAGGGATATTATGTATCCTATTTTGATTTCATTAGATGAGCCAATTCTCCATTTCCTAGTTTCTGAGAAAATAGACCTATCTATCTTACTGAAAATCGGACTTCTAAAAGAAGAGAGTTCTGATTTTCAATATTTTCATTCAGAAAATAAAAAAAATATTCGTTTAAATCTTGAGAGAAGTTATTTTGTCTTATTAAATTCTTTTTGTGTGAAAAATCACAGTTATATGCATATAGTTGCAGGGGAATTAATTTTGGAAATAATTTTGCAGATATTATCTTATGAATAAAGACAATGAATATATAAAAGTAGAATCTATCTCAGAAATTCAAAATAATCTAAAGGTGGACTTATTAAATAAGAAGTTCCAAGATAAGGATGGAAATCGATTTGTGGTTCGATTTGGAAATGAAAGTCGGAAATTAGAAATTCTACGTATCATAACGAAGTCAGAGTTAGAGTCGGGACACATTGGCGAATTGGAAACTAAAAATGAACCTTCTCACGACCATAAAATTGATCTTGAAAAGGAGAGAGAGGTAGAGGAGCAAAAACAGAAAGAGAATCTCAGACAGGCTGACAGACAGGAAATCAATAGCAAATTTAATGAAGATTCAGGTGATGGTTTTGGTGACATTGATTTAAATATTGAAGCAGTTGATACGGTTCACAAAAAAGTGCACGATCACTCCTTGATAAATCCTAGATCTGCCGCAGATGAGAGAAGATATATATTTGATTTGTTAAAAGCAATCGATAAAAACAAAGACCGTGTAGTCTCCATTTTGACGAATGTGCAAAACTCTCGTATTTATGAACTCACTGGTGATCCATCTGAAAATAAAAATATTATCTCAAATTTTACAAGGGAATTTGAAGGAGATATTTTTAGAATCCTTGAAAACCTACAAAACAAATTCAAAGAAATCACTTCTTTCCCTAAGACTACTCATCATTATTCTATGAATTATACAGTTTTGCAGAAAGACTTTCTAGCTAAGTTAGAGACCGATAAAGCCAAATTTGATTATATTCTCAGATGGGATTTTCAGGAGCCAACTCTTATACTAATAAAAAAGTTTGCAAAAATGGTTACAGATTTGTTAAATGTATTAAATAAAAAGGAAGAGGATCAAATCAAAACTTTAAGCTTTCAACAACAGACATTATTTAGAGATGCTAAGATTGCCGGTGTCTATTGTCTGAACGATTTAGACTTTCTAAAAAGAAGTGTGGAAAGCTGGAAAGAATCTGCCGTATAGTATATAAATATGCCTGAACTATCAAACAAAGAAATAGAAGCCTTACTCTTAAAAATTCGAAATGAATATAAGACTTATGCACAAGAGAATCCAAATATTTTTAAATTAGCCCCTTTTGAAGAACGATATACGCAAATCCTAAGATCGAGAGGAAGTTTGGAGTTATTCTTTAAGGATGAGTTACTTTTTCTAGAGCAATTAAAAGCAAAGCATAAAGAACTGAAAGCAAGAAGAGAGGCAAGCCAAGCTCCAACCATTGGTAGAATCATGGAAGAAAACGAAACTCGTATACTCAAGTATAACAAAATTGATTTTCACCCTATGGCAAAAAACGAACTCAAATATTTCTATGGGGCAATTTCTAATTTTGTTGAGACAGATTTACAGTTGCTTTATCAAATTTTTAGAGGAACTGCTGAGATCAACAGTATCCATGATTCGATTATACAGCTCGAACGAATTGGACTCAATCGAAAAGGACAATTGCCTTTCCGTATTTCCGAGCATATGAAAATTCTTACAAGTGTGTCAGTGAATCAAGGTAAGATAGAACAAGATAGTCAGTCGATTATGAAAGATGGTTGTCTTGCACTGAAACATATTTCAATGTATTTAGAAGATGCTGAAAAAAATAAAAAAATAAATATGAAGCTTATATTTAAATTTAATGAAAAAGATTATCCAGAATTATTTAAAAAATATAATGGAATTAGTTTTGATACTGGAGCAGAAATGATAATTGTAAATTGTGCAAATATCATTACTGATTTTAGAATGGATTCCATAGTAGGATTAAAACCAAGATGAAGCTATCCATTGTTATCCCATGCTACAATGAAAAAAATACAATCCAAAACATCTTAGAAGTTGTTAGAAAAGTTCCTATTAAAGATAGGGAAATTATTCTTGTTGATGACTGCTCTAAAGATGGAACCAGAGAAATTTTACAAAATCAATTAAAAGGTTTAGTTGATAAGTTAATATTTCACGAAGTCAATCAGGGCAAAGGGGCTGCCCTTAGGACAGGTTTTCAAGCAGCGACAGGCGATATAGTAATCGTGCAGGATGCTGATTTGGAGTATGATCCATTTGAAATACCTACAGTCATTGAGCCAATCGTGCAAGGTAAAGCGGATGTCGTTTTCGGATCTAGATTTCTAGGTGGGGGACCTCATCGAGTTGTTTATTATTGGCATCGACTTGGAAATATGGTATTAACAACATTATCAAATATGTTTACAAATATCAATCTAACCGATATGGAAACTTGCTACAAAGCATTCAAACGAGATATCATCCAATCTATAAAAATTGAGGAAAATAGATTTGGCTTTGAGCCAGAAATAACTGCTAAAATTGCAAAGATAAAAGAAATTAGAATCTATGAAGTTGGTATTTCCTATTATGGAAGAACCTATGCAGAAGGTAAAAAAATTGGCTGGAAAGATGGTGTTCGTGCGATTTGGTGCATTTTAAAATATAACTTATTTTAAGTGATCTGAGCGAACATTATACCAATTATAAATACTCTGTTTATAATCTTTCTAAATATCTGTCCCTAAATGTTTCTGGTATTTATTCGAAATGAGCACGGAAATGTATAAATAGCTGGAAAGAGAATTTTTTGTTTTGAAAAGTCTTGTATGCTTTCACTCTTTAAATGAGTTTTGAATCCTTTTAAAGAGTGTTTTCGAATGGATACCAAATAGAATTAAACGTTATTCTACCTCGATCTTTATTTTGATTTCTTTATCGGGTGGAGATTCTTTATCAAACGGTTGTCTATGCTCAAACTCAACCATCCCAGAGCCTGACTCTAGAGCTCGAATGTAAAAGATTTGAAATTCTTTAATACTAACTTCCTTGTCTTCTTCTTTTTTCTTTGGTTGAATGATTCTAGGTTTAAACGGCTGCTTTAAATTATCAGAGTGCTTGACTAAGATCCAACTATAACCAGTCGCCATTTTTACGGGAAGTTTTATTCCTTCTAGTTTCCCTTTTTTCATTTTAATTGTAATGTCATCTGATTCATCTTCAATCGTGGTGATGTGATTGACTTTTTTTACTATCCGTTTTTTTGAATTTGCGGAAAGTGCGTTAGTTGCTAGAAAACTAGCAACTAATAATGTTATGATAATATAATTTTTCATTCTATGTCCTTTTCTACTTTTCATTGCGGGCTACAACCCACATCGTTCCATAACCAATATTTGCAGATTTGTAATCTATCCACATATAGCCTTTAATTCCCCATTTGTCACCCCATGAATTTTTAATAAGATAGGCATTTAAACTATCGTCCCAGCCTACAATCGTAATTGCATGATTTACATCACTCGCACTAGATGTTTTCACTTTTTCATTAAACACACCGCCTGTGTAAGCTTGAAAATGGTTTGTAACATATACTGCACTTGCTAGAGGTCCGTATTTACAAAGAGCTTGTTTTATTTCTTTTACAGTTGGTGTTCTGTTTCCATTTGCCACATAACCCCACGCAACTGTTTGATAGCTTGTTGTTTTGTATGGCTTGCACTGCATATCTTTTCCTTTGTAAGGTTCTGCTGATTCATCAATCCCGCTTCTTGAACCAGATGAGGTCGGACCTTTCATAAGTAAGTAATCGAAAGCATCACCTGGCCAACCACCACTAGCACAACTTCCAGCACGGGAACAGTTAACAATCTGTTGTTCTGACATATCAATTGATTTATTGTTTTGAATTAAATAGCTAGATTCGAAGGCTGCCGCAGTTGTAAAAGCCCAACAGCTTCCACAAGATCCTTGTTGTTTGACAGGGGTTACTTTCCCTTCTGCTCGCCAATCCCAAGCTTTCAAATCAACTGTGCACTTGGATGGATTTTTTTTAGGAGGAGGTGGTGGTTCAATGTAACCTTTGTCTTCTGTTTGTTGATAGGGATCATCCTCACTATAATCTTGCATATCAGCAAATTCGTCAGGCAATGGATCTTCTTCACTGTAATCGAATTCTTCTGTTTCTTCAGAGTCATCACTTGTGAATTTTACCTTCTTTTTTTGTTTTTTTCTTTTAGCTTCCATCTTGAGACGCTTTTGTGCCTCTTGGTTTACTTTATTATAGTCAATGGAACGCGGTGGTTTGGTAGATGCTATTTGAGAAATTTCATACTTCATTGCTTCTGTTATACCCACTTTGAAGCTATAGTTTTTATCTTTTATTTCTTGTTCAAGCTTGCTCAGTTTTGCTTTTAGATCATCTAGGTTTTGTTTGTTTGCATCCTTTTGTTTTTGTAAAATATCTTTCATCGATTCACTTGTTTGAGAATGAATGTAGAGAGTAGAAAACAAAAAAGAGAAAAGGGAAATTGCTAGCAGGATTTTTCTAGGTTGTAGTTTGTTCTTTTTCATGAGCGAAGATTCTGTTTATTTTTATAAGAGAGTCAAGAAAAAAATTTCCTAAAAACGGTGAATCTGATTCGGGTAAAACTGATTCATATTTTGCTTTTTGAGAATGAGTAAAAATTAATTTGTTATCTTTTTTGCTAATTGCTCAATGCTTTTTAAATCACGGATAACACTTGCAACTCTTACTTTCATTGTTTCGATTGTTTCATCTTGTCGATTCGAGTCATTTTTTATATTTTCTATTTTATTAGAAAGAAGTTGAGTAGATTGAATTATTTCCATAAGTCCAGTTGTCATACTTGCTAGACTATTTTTTGTGTGGGTTGCTAGTTTACCAACTTCAGATGCAACAATTTCGAAACCTTTGCCGGCATCACCTGCTCTAGCTGCTTCAATCGAAGCATTTAATGATAACATATTTGTTTGATCTGCAATTTTTTTTATCATATGAATGACTTCATTGATATTAGTAATTTTTTTATTTGTCGCAAGAATTTGCTCATACGCTTCTTTAGCGGAATTATTTGTTTTCTGTGAAGAGGTATGAATCGAATGAAAAGAATCCAGTATAAACTGTATGGACTTACTTGTAACAGAACTTGTTTCTGAAATAATATCCCAACTTTCTACAGATGAGATCCAACCGATCGCTCCGATTGCATTTCCATTTTTATTTTGAATTGGTATTGCAGATCCTACATAAGCGATTTGAAATGCTGATTCTTCTTTTGACTTTTTGGTTTTTATAAATGTATTTGTAAGTAGAGCCTTTGATGTGATTGTTTCGTTTGGTAAAAATTCACCAGTTTTTAAATTGAAGGGTAGATTTCCTTCCCTGTAATGAATTATTTTTCTATCTTTATCTATTAGGATGGTTGTGTCTTTTTTTTCTACAAAATGAAATAGATACTCCGCCAAAAATATTCCTTTTTCAAGTAAGTCTTTTTCTTCTTCCTCTCTGCTTGCGATTAATTCATTTTGAATAGTTGATAGTATAAAATTCATTTAGTTTCCTTATTTATAATCTAGATCTTGCGTCCAGTCGGATGGGAGAATAATTATTATCCGCTAATATTATCGGTCAATCTGTCTTTACTAAAAGACTATTTATCTTAAATACCAAGTGTAAATTTTTAGATTCCATTTGGGTGGTCTTTCTTAAATCATCCTTTATAGTGTTGAAAAAATTATCCTGCTAGCGATTTATTTCCAATTATGTCATCGATTTAAAAATTGAGTTGTTCTGAGTTATTTTATTATTTAATCATTAGAATTTGAAAATAAAAATCTTTTTAAATCAACGACCCAATCTTATGAAATTCCCTTTATCGGATTATCAAATTTGATGATCTGAATTAGGTGTATGCTCTTAGGTATTTAAAAAAAGGAGAGTAGTAAAGATGATACGGATTGTTTCAAAAGCAAACTCAAATTTCTAAAAATTTACTTGGAAGCTAATTCGGATTCTTATTTAATTTTCAGACTGAGTTTTGGCACTCCTAAAGTAATTTTGAAATAGAATAGAATCGTCAGATTCTTATAAAAGAAATATGGGAATCGAGCGATAGCTTGACTAAAAAAAAGAGTTGTAAAATCTAATCCTTAATATGGCAAAAAAGAAATACGCTAACTCCTTTACTCTGTTTGGGTATTCTATATTTCATCCACTTAATTTGATATTATTAACAAATTGTATCATATTTTTAATGCAGCTTGGTGAGAATATGACTATGACATATTTATTTGCTCTAACTCCAAATTTATTTTTTTCTGGTAGTTATTGGCAGATTTTCACCTACGGATTCTTACATTCTACATTTTTTGATCTGATTCCTTTTCATATACTTATGAACATGTATGGATTTTATATGCTTGGTAGATACTTAGATCCAATTATTGGAAAGGCAAAACTAGCTGGACTCTATTTTGCATCACAATTAGGTGGTGGTATTTTTATTATTGGTTATGCACTTCTTATGAAATACTTAGTGATGCCTGATAATTTAGAGCTAATTTTAAAAACTCCAACGTTAGGTGCAAGTGGAGCTGTATTCGGACTTCTTGCTGTTTTTGGACTTCTTTATCCAGAGGAAGAATTGATCCTTTTAATTTTTCCGGCTCGTGCAAAAAATGCTGTATTTCTCTTGTTAATTATAGGTTTTATGTTTGAATATTTTTTTAATGCACCAATCAGTAATTTAGGTCATTTAGGTGGTGCGTTAGTAGGCTTTTTATTTTATTATTCATTTCTTCGTAAATCAAATAATAGAATTGTATTTCGAATTACATTTAATCCAGATGAATTAGAACCACGTAAAGAAATTGCAAACGATCCATTTCGAAATCAAGTTGAACAGAACCTACGAATTAGACATCAAATAAAAACAATTTCTTCTTTGAAAGACAAGGAAGAATATCTTCAACCTTATCAAATTCCAAATGCAAATATTTGTCCCCCCTCTACTTATAATACGGAAGATGAATTTTGTTTGAGATGTGAATGGTTTGGAAATTGTATGCTTCGTAAATCTAAAATGGAGAATGAATAATATGAAAAAAACATTTCAGAAAAAAATTTTACTAGTTTTGATTTTGTTGGGGCTAATTGCATTTATCCCATTGATTAGTGATTCAATTGATATACTGACGGACGATGATAAGGACGGGATTAGTGATGCATTGGAAAAATATGCAGGTCTTGATCCCAAAAAAGATGAGTGTGAGCCTAACGGTTGTAGTGGTTTTTATGGAGATGAATATCTTGTGATGATCCTCGATCAGAGTGGAAGTATGGCTGAAAAAATTGGATCAGATACAAGAATGGAAGCGGCGAAACGTGTTTCTATAAAATTGATTGATAAGTTTCCTGCCACAGCGGCGGGACTTGGAGTTTATTCTTATGGAACTAGCACAACGATAACCGGTGAACCCGCAGAGGATACATCAGGTTGTAAATCCTTTAATGAACTACAATCCCCTTTCAAGAGATTAGACAGAAAAGAATTAAAAGAACATATTAGTAAGATGCAGCCAGACCAAAGCACTCCACTTGCTTTTTCGCTTTTAAAATTTAGAGAATCAATCTTAGATAAAAAAGGCAAATTTAATTTAATTCTTATTACAGACGGGGAAGAAAGTTGCAATGGGAATCCAGTAGAGGAAGCAAAAAAACTTGTAATGTTGAATAGTAAGACTTTAGCCATTAAACTTTCCGTTATTGGATTTGGGGTTGACGATAAAACCGCTGAAGAACTAAAAAAAATAGCAATCGCATCCGAGGGGACCTATCAATCTGTGGCATCGGAAGAAGCGTTAGAAGATATATTTCAGAAACCCATCAAGGATATTATTGCAAGCTTCCAAGGCATTCTTTGTCTTCACAAACAGGTGGATAAATTATTGTTATGTGAACAAAGTAGAGATAATAAATTGAGAGCTGCTTTCAATCGACTCAATTCTCCATTGTCGAGCCCTTTCTCAGATGAGGATAAAAAAACAATTATCAAATATTATCCGGAAACGGAAAAATACATTCAAGCGAGAATACAAGCTTATACTAAAATTAAAAAAGAAGGGACAGAGAGTTACGTTAAAAAGATTGATGAGTTGAGTAAAATGATTGTGTCTCCTGCAGACAGAATTAAAAAGAAATAACTTGATTCTCGTTGATTTTGCCAATGAAAATGTTTTTAAATTGAGGCATCTAATTTTTTTATGAATCCATTTTTAACAGTTTTAAAGAACTTATGGAAAAGAAAATTAATTCGCTTTTTATTTATCTTGGCGGTCATTTATAAACTTGTCTTCAATGTTTTTACAGGACAAGTTCTCATTGAAAAAATTTTTCATTCTATCTCAACAGGAACAGTATCTCTAAATGTAAAAAGATTTTCATTATTTTTCGGAATCATAATTGAGAATATAAAATTATCTTCAGGCTTTGATTTTGATAATAAACCTGTTCTAACTGTTGATAGACTTGCGGTTACTTATAATTTACCGCTTTTGTTTACAGGTAGATTAAAGCTTACTGAAATCTCTCTGACAAAGCCCGAATTACATATGTGGCAAAAAAATGGAAAATGGAATGTAGAGACTCTATTTGTAAGCTCTGAGGAAAAAAAGGAGGAAGAGAAAAAAGAAGAATCAACAGAATCTTCTAATGAATTATCCCTTCCAATTCCAGTGAGTGGCTATTTAAACTTCTTTATTCATGATTTAAAAATAGAAATAGAAGCAGAGAAAGGTGAAAAATACTTTTATGCCTTCTTAGATAATTTTAGTTTTTATTTTCTACTCAATACAAAACGATTTTCAAAACTTCCTTATTCTACTAAAGCGGTATCTATCATTGATGAACTAAAAATAGAACTCAATCCAAAAGAAGAGATTAGCTTATCTATGAAAGATAATATCGCAGCTCTGCAGACAAAAATGCGTTTATCTCTTTTATTAAATAATGATAATACCGGCGATGTTCCAATTTTAACTTCTAAGCTAGATATTGGTTCTGATAAAATTCCGATTAAAATGAAAACAGGAGATGTTCAGCCTTTTAATTTTAAAATTGGATATGACCTTAATTTTATTCCCGAGAAAGACATTGTTGAACTAAAGGATTTAATCTTTTCGTTTGCGGGGGATAAGTTATTTGAAGGAAAGGGAACAATTAAAGATGCTTTAAAAGAGGATCCGGAAGTTCAATTTGAAATTGTAGAATCAAATATAAATTTAGATAATGTAGAGCGGATAACGGACACTGTTCCAATTATACCGCCTATGAATCTAAGTGGATTTTTTAGCTTAAGACCATTTACCGTAAATGGGAAATTGAGTGATTTACACGTTCACAGTGGTATCAATGGGAAAAAAATCGTAGTAGAACTTTTCAGAAAAATCCATGATATGCCGGTTATCGACTTTCAATTCGATGCTGATCTGAATCTTCTAACAAAAGAAGAGTCTTCGGATATAAATATTTTACCGCAACTTAAAAGATCAATTATACACAATCTTGAAGGGCAATACAATGGAATAGTTTTGAAAATAAAGGGAGAAGTTTCTCCAAAAGAAAAAGTTGATTTGTTTTTAGATTTAGATCGGGTAATTATTGAAAAATTTGTTCCAGATGTATTAGGAAGAGCTCATCTTTATATAACTGCTAAAGGTGATAAGCTTTCTTTTATGAATCTCGACCTTAAAGCTGTTTTAAGTGGACTTCGTTATAAATTAGGTAGAGGTCTTTCGGGAGTCAATCAAGTTGAGTTAAATTTGAAAACGGCAATTGATTTTAAAAAGGATTTTCAATTGGAAACTCTGAAAGTAGAGCCTTTGACTTTTGCAGTTAAAAATGAAAACAAAGAAGTGGCTGCTCGTATTGATTCCGCAATGAACTTAGATATGAAAAATGGAACAAAAGCGGAAATTGATAAATTAAAATTAGAAGCAAACATTACTCATTTAATTCCTACTGTTCCAGTGTCGTTACGCGGAACCATTGCAGGACTAAGGCAGAGTCTCGGAAATATTCTCACTCTAAATGGCAAAGCTAGTTATAAAGAAGAAGCGAAAAATAAAATTATTAACTTAGGTCTTGGGGCGAGCTTTCCAGCTTTAGAACTAACGGATATGAATATTACTGGACTTATCAATATTGCAAAGGATGAGAAAGAAACGCTTACCATTGATAATATAACTCTCTCTGCATTCCAAAATAAATTCAAAGGTCTTTTTAAGGGAAATCTTTTTAAACCCAAAACGGCAAATCCTCCCTTTGGAGAGTATGCAGGAGAGATAAATGGGAATCTCACTCTAGAGTCGGACGTATTTCGGTATGTTTTAAAAGGTATGTCCTTTAAGGGAGATTTAGATATTGATATAAATGTAAAAGATCATCTCATCAGTGGAGCCCTTAGGTCAAATGATTCGTATATCGTTTATAAGACAAGTGAATGCCCAGGCAAAGGTTGTCAAGTGTATGAGTTAAACGGGCTTAAGATGAATATTCCATTTCTACATGATATCAATGATAAGACGACAGAAGAAATGCTAGATGGGAATAAAACAAATTTTGTGAAGACTTATGGGTTAGATGCTCCACCAAATCTTTCGATTCAGTCGATAGTCGGAACACATCCATCTCTCGAGAATGCTAAATTAGATTTTGTAAAATCAATCAGTGGAAGTCCAGGATTTGTAGCTCGTGTTGATTACATAGAAAACTTTTTGACAATTGATAATATGAAAGCTTACTCAATGAATGGATATATTTATGGCAAGGATATATTGTTTAATATTGGGAATGGAGATCCAGCTCAGATCGAATATTCAGCAGTAATACAGGTGAGAGATATTGACTTGTCAGAACTCCTTCCCAAAGATATGAGAAAGAAAATCGATGATGGAAAGATTAAACTTGATCTGAATATCTCTGGTCAAAATTTGAATGATCCTATTGAAAATTTGGAATTGTTTTTTAGCACATTTTATATCGGAGAAGATTTTGGTAAAAGTGCAATTCGAATTGTGAGTCCAGAGAATGTGATTACAGACCAAATTATAAAAAGTTACCGAGTAGATAAAATTGAATTGGAACTTACAAAAGGTCTCGTGTATGCCACAATTAAATTTCAAAAATCAGTTTTTAATACACTCGTTTTCAATGTGGAAAATGATATGATTTCACAAGAGCGAATTCCACTCGCTAGCTTTTTAAAACGAACAGAAAAAGAATTATCTAATTATAAATGAGGGTTGAATGTATACTAGACTTTATATTTTTCCAATTTTAATCTTAATGAACTGCACATTTCTTTCTTTAAGACCCCCAGCTATTACTTTTACACAATCACAAACAGCCGCAGAACGTCAGATGATAGGAGAAGGAAAAGATTTAGAGAAAGATGGGTGGATCATTTCTTCCATTCGCACATCTGCTTCTGGATCCGATGTTTGGGAAAAGGAAATTTTAGATAAAGAAATTCCGGAAGGGGAATTGGATGAGGTAACCTATACCGCATTAAAGAGACTTGCTTATCTATCAAAGGATGTGCGAGATTTTAAAAAGAAAGACTTTATAGGAGAGGCTCTTGATGGGCAAATCAAAATTAACCCCTTATTAAATGAGTCTAGATTCAAAAAGCAATTTCCTGAAAGTAAAAAACAAATAGATGAATTAATTCAAATGGTAAATGAATCTAGGCGAATTGTGTATGAAAGTAAATTGCAAAAGCTTAATAGTATGAATTTGAAAGAACAAGAGTTAATAAAAAAGAAAGACGCTCTTCAGTTATCGTATTACCAATTAGTTGAGGATGGTGAATACTACGAAGCAAAGCGCGGTAAGTGGGGACGTAAGGAATAATGATGATTTTCTCATTCTTTCAGAAAAAATACAATGGATGGAATCAAATCCGACTTTGTTTTTTATTTATTTTTTTTGCGAATTGCTCCCTTTTGACTTATAGAGTAAATGAAGTAAAACCAAATGAATTTCAATATGAAAATATAAGTAAAGCTCATTTTACTCCTAATAATGAGAAACCATATCCACTAACGGTTCGTCGTGGAAATAATATTTATAATTCTACAACAAAGGATGCTCGTTTTTTGTTTTTTGCAAGTGATGCAAATGGGAATTTTGATATTTATATGCGAGATTTGCAGAGTTCGGCTGTTCTACTCGTAACTAGTCACCCGGCTCCTCAGTATAAACCAGCAATCAGTCCAGACGGAAAGAGACTCGCTTTCGTTTCAGAGAGGTATGATTCAGAAGGTGATATAGTTTTGATAGATATAAATCCCGAGAAGATGATCGATTCTTACCTAAGTGGAAGTTATGAAGTTGAAAATTTTAAGCAGGATGTAATTACAAATCCCAATCACAAAGAAATTTCGAAAATTGAAAGAGTCATGGATTCAGACCCAGATTGGTCTCCAGATGGAAGATATATTGCATTTGCTACAAAACGATTTGGTGGGAATAACCCAGATATTGGAATCATTGATACCAAGAATAATAATTCAATTACTCGAATTACAACAAAAGGAGGGGCTACTCCTCGTTTTGCTCCAGATGGTAAAACAATCTATTATATCTCTTTTCAAGATGAATTAATGGGAGAAATATATTCCATCGATATAAACACGAAAGAAGAAAAAAGAATCACAAAAGATAAATACATGGATTTCAGTCCAACAGTATCTTCTGATGGCAAGTATTTATATTATACATCAATTAGAGTCGATACAAATTGTAATAAAAAGTTAGACGAAAGAGACAATAGCTTTATTATTCGAAAAGACCTAACTACTGGTGAATCTATTCAGCTAACGGCTGGTAACCTCTCTCTATTTGATACAAGATATTCAAATTTAAATGGAGGATCTATTCTATTCAGTGCGTCTCTTGAGAATGCTCTGAATATATATTTTATTCCAAAAGATGGAGAAATCCCAAAACAAGAAACGATTACAAAACAATATGAATTAGCCCGTTTGTATAAATCGAGATCAATGGACTATTTCAAATTGGCATTTAATTCTATGTATCTTTTTTTTGGTCAAGATCCACTCTTTCCTCTGTATCGATCTAGAGCAGATAAGCAAATTGCAATTGATTATTTAGAGGATGGAGAAGATACAAAAGGTGAAAATCTTCTTAAAGAAATGTTAAAAACAAAGGGAGACAAAAATCAGGGGCTCTCTTATGCACTTTCTATTGTTCAGCAAGGTATTATAAAAAATAAGAATCCAATTCCGGAACTAACGTCCTATTATGAGGAAATGAAAAACGAGAAAGGTGTTCATCCGCAAATGCTTCCTTCTTTGCTCATGACCATTGCAGATTATTATAAAGAAATAAACGATATAAGTATGGCAGAAAAGACATACCAAACTATCAGATTAGAATATCCCAATTTTTATCGAATAATGGAAGTAAAAAGAAAGGAAGGATATTTCGAATATCAAATGAATCCGAATAAAATTCCAGATAGTTTTATAGAAATAATCAACAATCCAAATTCCAATCGAGAAGATAAAAAATTTGTGATGGATGATATCATTAAAATGTTGGGTGGACAGGATGATTTAGAGAAAAAGTCGAGGCTAATCGATGTTTATCTCAAAGAGCAGAAATTAGACCAAGTATGTCCGGAATTAGCTGGTTTGCTCTATTATACGAGAGCAGTTATTTTAAATGAACAGGATAAATTCGAAGAAAGTATCAAATTAGTAAATTCCTATTTAACTAATATCAATAAAGGGTCTTATGTTTATCTAAAAAGTAAAATCTTACAATCAGACAATTATCGAGATATTAAAGATGAAGCTAAGTCGAATCAAGAACTTGTAGACTTTGTAAAAAATTATGATTATTTTTCTGGGGTTGAAATTACAGAAGAAGAAATGGAAAGATCTTTTTACTATTTCGAAACAAGAGCAAGAGAGTATGAAAGAAAAGGTGAATTAAAAGAATCGATTCAAAATTTTGTTTACAATAACTTACTTTTATCCCTTGCGATTGAAAAGAAATTACCGATTCAAAAAACCTATCAGGATTTTTCTGTTTTCTATGAAAAAATGATGGTGGATACATCATTTAATCTATCAAGATATGTTAAAGACAAAGACTTAAAGAATATCATAAATAAATTTAATTTATTAGGAAGGAGACAGCTAGATGTTGCCGGTCGAACAACTCGCTCCTTAGCTTATTTTTTTAGATGGAAATATTTTAGAATATTTGGTGACTTCAGAGACTTACAGCTGTTATTCCCTATGGAGGAAGACGCCTTTCAGCAGTCAGAAGAATATTTTAAAACTCGTTTGAAAGTTGCGAGAGAAAATCTAGAGTATGCAACTATCTATGGATATGCATATTATTTAGTTTCAAAAGCAGTCCAATCTGAAACTTATTTCATCAATGAGGATGCTCTTACTCGTGCAAGAAAGGCTAAGATTCTAAATCAATTAAAGCAAGCAGAGTATGATTTGCAATGGATTATCTATGCAAACCCAAATTACACAGATGCTTATTTACTTCTTGGATGGCTCTATCAGTATATAGATGTAAGAAAAAAAGGATTGGTCTATCCAGAAAATGAAACTGATTCTGAAGTGTTTGAATCACTTTATGCAAAATTTTTTCCATACAAATATTTAGAAGAGAATATTTCTCTTTATTCGCAAATACTTCAATTTCTTGGACCCAATTATGAAAATAAAAAAGCGTTATCTGATATACATTTAAACCTAGCAAATAACTATTTTCTACTTTCCAATTATCCAAAAGCATTTACTGAATACCAAGAAGTGGAAAATCTATCTAAGTTTATTTTAGAAAAGAATCGCTTCGAAAATTATAGACAAAAGGCTGTTTATTATTTTAATCTTGCGCGTATTCATGTTTATAATGGAAAAATAAAAGAATCCATTCCTTACTTGAAAAATGCTTTAGAATTGTATTATAAAAATGAATACTTCCCTTTGCTTGCTAAAATTGGAACAAAAAATATTCCAGAATTAAACAGCTATCTAGATGATGTAAAAAAGAAAATCGCATTACTCAATGCACTTCTCGGTCTTGTGCAAATGGAATTGCGTATGTATTCGGATGCAATTACATCCTTTTCAACTGCCGTTTCCATGAATGGCAAATCAGATTATATAAATGATATAAGCCTTTATAATTCTCTCGCTTTTTGTTATCAAGAATTAGGCGATTACAAGAAGTCGGAGACTAGTTTAAAATTAGCAGATAAAGAATATAGTCGTAAGAAGCGAAGACTGGCTGAAATATTTTCCTTCTCGATTGGCGATAAATTTTGGAGTATAGCGTTACCCGACAGTGCTCGTGTGATTGGAGAAGGTAGATTCCCTGGAGAGATTCCACTCGATTTCGAAAATCTAATTACAAGAGGAGTTAGAATTGCAAACTATATAGAAAAAAATGAATTCGATGAAGTATCTAGACAAATCGAAGATAGAAGTAATTTTATAAAAGAGAGAAAATTGGATTCGACTCTGATTGGGGAAAAGATATTAAACAACAGGCTCAATGAACTTGGATTCAATGAATTTTCTAGAGGCAATTATTTCGAAGCTACAAAAATCTATACGGAAGAGTATGAAGATTTAAAGAAGAAAGGTAAATTAAAGGAGGCTTTTCAATCTTATATAAAATCTGATATTGCACTCTATTCTCACATTGAACAAAATGCAGAGAAAAAAGAAAACCTACTAAAAGAGTTAAATACGAATATTAAATTTCTAAATAAATTCAAAACAGAAGAAATTCTATCTTGTTTGAAAAATTATAAATTCGAAGAAAATACGACAGACGAAATGAAGGAAGAGATTTGTCGAAATCAATTTTATACTGATTATTATAACTATGATCCATATCTTGGAAACAATTACTTTTATGCAGCAGAAATCTATCTAACAAGTAAAGAATACGAAAAAGCATTTACATATTACGGAATGACTCTTCCTCTTTTTAAGAATCCTTCCGGATTGCAGGATGATGAAATTGGTTTAGAAAAAGATTTATTTACGAGTAAACAAAGAACTAGATTACGGTTTCTTACGGCTATCGTTTACTTACGAATTGGTGAAACAGAAAAATTTGAAAAAATTCTGAGAGAAAGTTACTATTTAGCGAATGAATTTCAATTAGAAAAAGAATTAATCAGTTACTATATTCTAGAAGCAGAATACAACTTTAAAATGGGTCGATATAAAAAATCCATTGAGTTTTGTGAGAGAGCAGAAAATTCCCTAAAGTCAAGTCCAGGGCTTTGGTATGAAATTGATGAAATTTCAATTAATAATATTTACTCACTTAAATCTGCAAATTTAGTAAAGTTAAAGAATTACACAGATCTAGCATCGAATAGAGAAAAATTATTTAGTGCGATTTTCTTTAGACAACTCATGATCAATGAATTGCGTTTTCAGGATAAAGAGATATTTAAAACGATTAATAATTTACAACTATATGTTTGGGAAGACAAAGAGTTAATTTATAAAATTGAAGCAATCAATTTAGCAAAAGGTGATCCAAAAGAAGTTGTAACTGCAAAAGCTAAGAATCTAGAAAATATTCTCTATGAAATGAAAAATTTAGAAAAAATTTTACCGAATGGAATGGATGCACTGAGTTGGTATTCTAAACCGAAAAAATTTATTCCAAAACTAAAATCGGATGAATTACTCATCAGCTATTACACTACTGGATTAGATGGAACACAGGTCATCCTAAATAGTAATAACAATATCGAATTCAATGATTTTAAGTTAAATGGGAAGAGAGATACGGAAACTTTTTCGAGAGAGCTGGAAGGAATATTACAGCATTATCCGCAAGTTAAGAAATTAGTTATTATTCCTTCTCCGCTTATGTATGATATTAATTTTAGATTGCTTCCATACAAAGGAAAGCCGTTAAACGAAACATATGAAGTAAGACATTTATTCCGACTAAGTCAATTAGAAAGGGAGGCGGATGTAGAGTTTTCTCGACTCAAGCGAATTACCAGTGTGAATCCAAACATTAAGGTAGATACAGAAAAGGGCATCGATTTAAATCCAATTAATTTAGTTCTTCCAAAAGTTGAACCTAAAAAGGATATGAAGGAATTAAACCTTCGTATCATTCAATCGAATGAGTTAAAAAGTTATTTAACAGACACAGATATTTTAGAAGGACCGACTGATTTTAGCAATCGAAAACAATATATCGGGGAAAAAAGACCCGGTATGATTAGTATGAAAGATGTGGTAGAAGACCAATGGACCATACCGTTTATTATTTTAACAAATTATACAAAGAGTATGGATAATTATATAAAGACTGGATTTTTATATGATATTCTTCAATTTTCTGGTGTTCAATCGATCATTCTATTAGAGCCTACAGCGGCTAACGCAAAAATAAGAGATAATTTGATTTCTAATATTAAGAACGCCAATAAAATAATAAAGGAAGAAAAACTCCATTTAGTTGGTGAATATATAAATGAATATCCTGAGAATCAGAGGATATTTGAAAGTGAGTTTAAAAAATATACTAGTCTTGCTGTAAAAGAAGAGAGAAAAAGAAATTTTCTTAAATCTATGAAATACTTATTGCAGGCAAATTCTGTATTACCAGAAAATAACGCTGAATATCTAATTCGCTCTGAGTTAAACTTAGCTAAGTTAAAGACAAAGACATTTCCAAGTGTTTCTAACTATTTAGTTCATTATGAAAATTTGCTCAATCGATTTGAAATCAATTCAAGAGAGGAGGAGGCAATTCTATACGAACTATTAATTAGCTGCTATGAGGCTCCTATTGCAGTGAATTGCGATAAATACTTTAGTCGTTATAATGCTCTTTCCAATGCAACGGATGAGAAAAAGTATGTTGTCAATTACTATAAAAATTTGAGAGAAGGTAATCTCAATATAATCGATCCAGATTATGATAAATTTATATCGATTAAAACAGAAGAAGATCCTTATCTTAAAAATATGAGACTTGCATCGTTATTCGCAAGAGGTTTTATCTGGGATAAAGCAAGACAACATGCAGAGATTGCAAAGAAATTAGCAGAATCCAAACAAGAGGTAAATTATGCTGATAATGCTATCTCGGATATTGAGTATGAAATATTCTTTATTAAAGGAATTGATCCAGATACGATTCGAGAGGATAAAATTTATTTTTATGCAACAAATCGAATTTGGGATGCTTATCGCAAAAAAGCAAGAGAGCTTGCTGAAAATCAATCAGATGCTTCTAGGAGAACCTATCAAAGCAGATTATTAGATGCATATGACTCCATCGAGAATAAAGCCGATTTCGAGCCTACAACTCTTGGACCGCTTTACTTAAAAGATGGAAGACCTGCTCTTTATTTATTAAAAGAATCCGAAAGAGACTTTTTATTTCACTTACTTTTGAAATCGATTATAACGCAAACAGGTGAAGAGTTAAATAACCAGTTTGATATACTCATTGAAACAGAACTTCGTTTAAGAAATCGAAACCGTGCTCTTTGGATGCAGATCCAATGGGCCGGTGCGTTATACCATAGAGGAGATTATGAAAGTGCGAAGAGATATTTCAATGAGTTTGATAAAAATTTCCGTGATTATTATCCAGAGAAAAGTCTTGTTAAAACATTTTATACGCTTAAATATAAATTGTCTCGCGTATTTCCCGAGATTGAATTTGCAACAAGCGAAAGAGATTTTATTAAAGAAGAATTTAAAGAGTGGTTTGGCTATTATGAAATATGTGAACAGAAACAGCCAATCGATTTTTTACCGATTTTAAATCAGCTTGTAGCTTCAAAGAAAAAAGAGAAATTAGATTTATTTAATGCAAGAGAATTAGATGATTTTATTAGTTTCTTGCAATTAGAATCTATTGAAAAGAAAGACTATGCCGTATTAGCAGATTTAGGTTTTGCAAAGGATAAATATAAATCAATTAATGATAAAGTATTAGGTAGACAGGTATTATTTTCAGATCTACCAGAATTTAAGTCTATCTCTAGAGCGTTAGTTGCAAAATTACCAAAGGATCAAATATTCTCAGCAGTTATAGATCTAGGAATTAAGTCTTATGTTGTTCGAATGAAAGAGGGAACGATCACAAATGAGTTAGGATTTAACGATAACCGAGATATAAAATACTCGATACTCGATTATTATTACACAATTAAAGATGGAGGAGTTTCTATCGTTAAGCAAGAATCGATAGAAGCAAGATATAAAGAAATTTTAAAATTTTCAAAAAATAAAATTGATTATATTTATCTTCCTTCCTATCACTTTAAAGCAGTCATAGAACCGGATGAGCAAGATTATTTTTATTATGTATTAAGTCCTGAGCTTCTTTTAGAAAGACCAATCTATGATACGACTCAGGACTTTGTTCCAGGCTTTAAGGTGGAGGCTAAAAATATTTCAACCTATTCTCCAAAATGGTGGAGAATGATTCAAGAATTAGAAAAGTATGAATTGCGAAATGTCTCTGGAGTGGGTAAGGGAAATAGAATCCAAATATCACAGGAAGATTTACTTTTAGAAAATGGTCGCAAGCTTCAATTTGCAAATATGGGGTTAAATGAGATTAAGCGAATAGAAAAAAGAAAGGGTGTGTGGGTAATGACTGGTAACCTCTTGTCTGAATCTTCTGTGCAAAATGATGATTTTCCGCATTCGTTACGGTATATAGATAGCATTCATCAAGGACCGGGTGTAGTGTTTGCGAGTCTTCATAACCAGACAGCAACAGCTTTTTTCTTAAAAAATTTCTTTAAGAATTTAAACTATCGTTATCCGTTTATAGAAAGATACTATGATGCTTTTACGACAACACAGGAAGAGTTCCCATTTGATAAATATTGGAATGGATTTAGACCTTATACAAATGTGTTTATAAAATAGTTTTATGAATTTAGTTAGGAGATAAACTATGGAATTTACTATTAGACCTATTGGATTGATTCGTTCGGAGAGGTTGGAATCGATTGACGATCATTGGAATCAAGTTAGATCTTTTATTGAATTAACAGACGAATATTCTAGTGAGAGTATTCGTGGACTAGAAGATTTTTCTCACATAGAAATTGTGTATTACTTTCATAAAGTAAAAGCGAGTCAGATTGTTATAAAAGCGGAGCATCCAAGGGAAAATCCAAATTATCCGCTAGTAGGAATATTTGCACAGCGAAAGAAATCTAGACCAAATTTACTCGGTCTAACTATTTCAGAAATTGATAAAATCGAAGACAAAAAAATATTTCTAAAGAGCTGTGATGCAATTGATGGAACCCCTGTCATTGATATCAAACCAGTGTTTAAAGAATTTCTTCCGAAAACAGAAATTAAGCAGCCAGTTTGGGTTTCCGATTTAATGAAAGACTATTGGGAATAAAGAGTGAATCGAAGTGTGTAAGTATTTTCTTCGCCAATGGTGAAGACTGATAAATGAATGATAAAGAAACGATGGATTTAGAATTTATCCTATCTTTCCTATGCGCTCATCGTCCCTATCGGTGGTAATCTTCTAAAATATTTCTTTATCGAAATTGCATTACTTAAATAACTTTGCATTTTTATGAACGCTTTGTCTTCCCAGTTCAATATTTCCAATGCCAATATGAAGTTTGTCTGGATCGACTGCGGGGGTAATGGTTGTTATCCTGTGGATCTTTGTTTTATATTTCTTAGCTAATAAATCTTTTAGGTCTCTTGTTTCCTCTTCAATCACTGAAAGTCCTTGGCTGACAGCGCGTCCTAAAATATATTTAGATTCTTCTTGTTCTTTATGGACGTTATGTGTGATGATTGTATGAATCGATTTGTCTAAGATCAATTCTTTTGTTGGCTCGTGATCAATCAATCCTCCATCCGTGTAATCCATACCATTTATTTTTTGAACCTCAAAGAGTAATGGAAAAGCACTGGAGGCAAGAATTGCATCGATTGCATCTCCTTTAGTAATAAATTCTCTTTTTCGTTTGGTTAGATTGACTGTAGCAGCTCCGAATCGAATCGGAAAATCTTCTATCTTTTTGTTTCCAAGGAATGGATGTAAAAAATTCTTTAGTTTAACACCTGTTAGCTGTCCACTGTAATTCTTGAAACCATGTCGAAATGGTTTTATAAGATGAGAAAAAATATTTCCTTCCCAGAAGTCTTTTTTCTTAAATTCTTTGATGATAGAAATCATTTCATCTATATTGACTCCACTTGCATAAAGGGCACCAACTATCGCACCAGCAGAGCAACCAGAAACAAAGGAAGGTTTAAATTTTAGTTCAGAGATTCCCTTTACAAAACCTGCATGTGCATAAAACCCGAAAAAGGCAGAGTTGAGGCAAATGGCTGTTTGTTTTTTTGATTGCATAGAATACGGATAGGGGCTGTGTAAAAACTTTAAAAAAAATCTAACCACGAAGAGCACGAAGATCGCGAAGGTCAAAATTTCCTAGGAAATTTTCAACTTTTCTTCGTGGCCTTCGTGCATTCCCGCCCATCGCTTGACGCTCACAATAGCCAAGCTATTTGGGTGAAAATCTTGTTCTTACACAACCCCTAAAGAATCAAAAAAATTTCTAATACTTCGTCTTCGTTAATGGAAGCTTAACGTTTAAAATCACTTGAACTCGTGTGACTTCACCTTCTTTTACTTTGATGATTGAATTGTTTAATTTCAAATCCTCTGCAAAAGAAGCCTTCACTTCATAGTCACCTGGAATTAGATTTGTAAACCAAAAATTTCCTTCACTATCAGTTAGAACTTTTTGAACATTGTTCACGCTCTTTACTGTAGGCATATAAATTGGTTGTTTGATGACTGGATTGTCCAAAGTTTTATAAAACACATTTCCTTGAATCACTCCGAAACCAGACATAGCATTTGTAAGTTCTAGAACATTGTCCTTATTTTCCAAAACTGCGAATGTTGTTACAACTTCAGGATACTCATCTGCTTTGATGGTAATCTTATGAACCCCAGTCGCTACTTTGGAGACTCGAATATGATAGATTTCTCCTTGAATGAGTCTTCCACCTCTTACAACGGATCCCCAGAAATCAGACTTTATTGGAATGAGTTTGAAATTTACTTCTTTGTCATCGATTAATACTTTAACTCTTCTATCACCCTCTCTTACTTTTTTTTGCTTCATCATCTCTTCAGGGGGTAATGTGGATAAGCCGTAAGCTCTATCTCGAATGATTGTAGTCTTGATGAGTAAATCACCGTTAGTTGTTACGTTGATGACAGGAGGCTCAGCAGGAGTAACAGGTGGCTGAACTGGATCTGGTTTCACAGGATCCGAAGCAGGTTCAGGTTTAGGCTCTGGTTTTGGTTCTGGCTTAGGATCAACAGGAGGAGGTGGGATCACAGGGGTTACATTCCCTGCTAAGAAGATACCACTTGCATCTCCTGAGACTTGTGGAACTTGTTTGTGATCGTTGTCTTCTGCCATTTTAATCACAGCATCTCTAGATTTAAAAAATGCCTCTAATGCTGTTACTACTTTATCTCCATTTAAATCGCCACTTTCTAAAGCGCGACCAAATTGATATGTAAAGATTCCATGATTGATATCACCACCAACCTCAATTGCTGTTTGGTTGTCATCCGCAGAAGAAATAATTGCTTTGTTTTGAAAATAAAAATCTTCTGGATCTTGTCTAACGGTTCCTTGGCTTCCATCTGGAATTGGAACATCTTTGTCTCCACGAGTTGCCTTTCCTTTTTTCGCAATTCCACCGGAGAAGCAGCAATCAAAAACAAAAACAGTCTTTTGTGTTTTGATTGTTTTTAGATAATCATTTAATTCATCATCGGATAGGTGAGGTCTGTCATAGCAGACGAGATAATTTCGCATACCGTTTTTTGCAGAGGCATCTCTTTGAAAGAAACCATGACCTGCGAAAAATAAGAACACAACGTCACTTGTAGTCGCTTTCGCTCCAATGGCTTTTATTTCTCTTTCAATATTTGCCTTTGTGATTTGGGAGCCGAGTAGAACTTTGATTTCATCGAAGTTCCCGACTTTTTTGATTTGATCATTGATATACGTAGCGTCAGCTTCGCAAAGATTCAACTCACTGATACCAGCTTTATTTCCCTTGTAGTTGCTTCCTAAAATTAATCCATATCGCTTTGCGAATAGATTGGAAGAAGAGAAAACGAGTAAAGACAAAAACAAAATAATTTTAATCTTCATTGGATCTCCTTTATGTGGTGAAACGCGCATTATGCGCTTGAACTTACTATTTTCGCATTGAATGTTTTTTTACCACGGATAAACACAGATTAGCACGGATGGACTAATTTCCTAAATCTTTTATCGGTGTTCATCCGTGTTCATCGGTGGTAATCTTTCTTTTTACTTAGCTAGCCACTTCATCATGCTGCGGAGTTTTTTACCAACCGCTTCGATTGGATGCGCAGCACCTTTGTCGCGTAACTTTTGGAAGTTTGGATAGCCAGCTTTTGTTTCTGCAACCCACTCTTTCGCAAATTTCGCACCTTTGTCTTTTTGAATTTCATTTAGAACTTCTTTCATTCTCGCTTTTGTGCCAGCGTCAATGATACGTGGTCCTCGGGTTAAATCACCGTATTCCGCTGTATCAGAAATAGAAAATCTCATACGAGCAAGTCCACCTTCATAGATCAAGTCAGTGATGAGTTTTACTTCATGCAAACATTCAAAATAAGCGATTTCAGGATCGTAACCTGCTTCGGTTAACGTTTCAAAACCAGCTTGGATGAGTGCAGCGAGTCCACCGCAAAGAACTACTTGTTCTCCGAAGAGGTCAGTCTCTGTTTCTTCTCTAAAGCTAGTTTCTAGAATTCCCGCTCTACCACCACCAACTCCGGCAGCGTGTGCGAGTGCTCTCTTGTGTGCAGTTCCTGTTGCATCTTGGTGAATTGCAATTAAACAAGGAACTCCACCACCTTCTGTATAAACTCTACGAACTAAATGTCCAGGACCTTTTGGGGCTACCATGTAAACATCTATGTCTTTAGGAGGGTTGATTAAATCATAGTGAATGTTAAATCCATGCGAAAACACGATTGCATTTCCTGGTTGTAAATTTGGTTGAATGTCTTTTTCGTAAGTTGCTGCTTGCACTGTATCAGGCGCTAAAATCTGGATGATGTCTGCTTTTTTTGCTGCTTCCGCAATGGAGTAAACTTCAAAACCAGCTTCTTTAGCTTCTTTGATGGATTTAGATCCATCTTTGAGTCCGATGATGACTTTTAAACCTGAGTCCTTCATGTTTTGAGCTTGTGCATGTCCTTGACTTCCATAGCCAATTACTGCAATTGTTTTGCCTTGTAAAACGCTTAGATCGCAATCTGCGTCGTAATATAATTTTGCCATTGTTTCCTTCGTGAATATTGAATTTTACAGTCATTATCTTAGGTAAACTTAGAATCTCAACCTTAAAATAGATCGGTTCTTATGTCGTTTGGGCGTTGCGGCGATTTCACAGTAGTAGGGAACGCATATATGCGTTCACTACAAAGATTAACCCGCCGCCGCGCTCTCACTCTGGTCCTGTTTTTTCTGACTTCGATACGCCATTAAGAAATGGCTACTCAGTCACCGGAAAAAACATGACCCCGTTCGATCGCTAACGCATAGGAGTTGTGAAGTTTTGAACTATTCTAAACCAAACCTCTTCGCAAACTCTTTTTTTTGTTTCCAAAGTCTGCTCGATTTGTCTATAATCCAACAGAAAATAAATCGATTTTTAGTAAGTTCGAATTACACTTGCTTATGATAGAAACATCATTCCTTCTTGCTAAAAATAAAAATACAAAAATTATTATAGAATGATTGAATTGATTGCAGGTGATTTACTAGAACAAGATGTAGATGTAATCGTCAATCCATGGAACCAGAATTTTATAAAATATGACAAAAAAAGATGAGCCGATTTTCTATTGCGAAACATGTGGTCGAGCAGGAGACTATCTTGATTTTGTTGACTTGAGCGATGAGGAAATTGATCCCTTTTCTATCTACACAGTTTGTTCGGAATGTTTAAACGGCATGCGAAAGAATGAATTAGTAGGGATTATTTTGTTAGTTCTTTATTTAATCAGTGGTATTTTTGTTGGGCTAGAAGTTAAGAATCAATTGAATCTTCTCTTTGTTATTTATAGTCTGAATTTTATTAGAAGAATTTTGTATTTTAGATTTTTAAAAAATAAGATAAGAAGAGATAATAAGAGTCAGCCCAAAGAATTTTTATTCACAAAAATAAAGGAACAAATATTTCTTTTTTTGATGACTCCGCTAGATCTAATTACTTCTCCTTTTCGTTTTTTTATTCATAGAATTCTATAGAATCCTCATTTTACTTTTCCAATTTAATCTATATCGACTCTATCGTTACTCGTAAGACTTAGGTTTTCTTTTTTGAATTCATTTAGAAATTTAGAAGATAAGTCTTTATAAGCAATGTTATAATGTGTCTGTGGTAAAGTCCAAGGGATTTTGAATATTAAAAATAAATGCGAAAAAGTATCTAAAGTATATACGAAATTATTTTTTTCGATGAATTTATTATTTTGAAAGTGAGTTGTATTTAAATGAACATCCGTTTGCGCATAATGGACAGTAACCGTAAATATGAAAGTTACAATTGCTAAAATTAATAACGCAGCTCCTCCGCCCCCTCCTTTTTTGGAAGATTTACTATTGTTACTTTTGATAGCTTCTTTCAAGATTTTCTCAAATAACTTTGCTTCTTGTTGGCTCTGTGCTACTTGTAAGCTTTGTATTTTTAAAACAGAATTGATGTTCTCTTGAAAAGACGATAATGGTTTCGTATTAGATGACATACTTTTAAAAATTGAATTCTTATTTTTTTTATCACGATCATAGAAGTAGAAAAGATTAAATAAACTTTGATAACTATGTTGATTTGTATAAAATTCTAAAAATATTTGATTGGGATACTCTGAATTTTCTGAACCGTAAGGAATCGTTTTGATTTCTTTCCCATTTACAGAGGTTAAAGGTAGAACCTTAAATTTTTTTATACAATTGCAATTTCGAATTTCTTCTTCAATCATATTTATTTTTTCACCTGAATCTACTATATATTCAGTATCTTCTAAAACTGGATTTTGCACGAATGTTACATAGAAGATCGTATTCTCAGGAAATGGATTCTTTTGATTCTTTAAATCTCTCGTTAAAACTTCTCTTGGAACCATCAAGCAGTTTTGTAAAATTCCTGCTATACAAAGTATTAATATAAATTTTCGAAATAGTCTTTTTGTTTTTGGTTTTTGCATTCTATTTATTTCCTAACTTTTAGGAAAGAGAATAAATAAAAATAAGCAGTTTGTCTATAAGTGGATAACCTAATTAGTAATTCTACCTATGAGAATTTATTTAAGTAGTGGGAATCACCCATACAATGTCTTGTTATAAAGATCTATAAACTCATCATTCGGAACAATCCCTTCTTTATCACGAGAGAGTTCCGGTTTTATTCTAAGCAGGAAATACATATCTATCATTCCTTTGTTCTTAGCCTCAATTTTTCCTCTATACTCGCATTCAAAAAAATCTTTTACTTTGTTATAGGTTGCGTGAGAAATGTTGATTTTACCAATTGAGCCGTTAGACTCCATACGAGATGCTGTATTGACTGCATCGCCCCATACGTCATAGGCAAATTTTGTTTTACCAATTACACCGGCGACTACGGTTCCTGTGTGAATACCCAACCTCATATCCCAGAATTCTTCTCCTGAGATTTGCTCAATGATTGCCTTTGTTTCATTCATAAAGTTCTGCATTTCAATCGCTGCAAGACAGGCATCAATAGGATGCGTTAGATTTGTCTCGGGTAGTCCTCCTGCACACATATAAGCATCACCGATTGTTTTTAGTTTTTCAATCTTTCTTCTTTCGCAGATTTGATCAAATTGTAGAAAGATCATATCTAATTTTTCAAGCAATTCTTCCGGTGACATATTGCTAGCAATTTTAGTAAATCCTTTGAAATCAGTGAATATTACAGTGACGGAATCATAGAGCACTGGTTTCACATGTCCGGTTTCTTTTAATTCATTTGCAATTTTTTCAGGGAGTATATTCAGTAAAAGTTTATCTGACTTTTCCTTTTCTGAATTAATGATTTCTTGTGCTTTTAGTTTTTCTGTTACATCGAAGTAAACAGAAATTAGCCCCACAATTTTATTTTCTAGGTTATAGAGAGGAGAGTAATTAACCTCAAATGTGAATTGCTCAATTTTTAGTTTCATTATTTTTCCTTCTCCGTTTAGTGCGGAATCGATTGCTTCTAATACTTCTTTGTTATCCTCAAACATTTCATACATAGAAATACCGACTGCCTGACCACTTCCAATTCCGATCAAATTTAGACTTTGTCCTTCTGAAAGAGTAATAATAGCATTTGTATCTGCAGAAAAAAGCATTAGGGGTGCGTTCGATAACACGGTAGTAAGTGTCGCTTGTGACTTTACTAGATCTGCAGTCCTTTCAATAACTTTTTCCTCTAGTTCATCATAAGATTTTTTTAAATTTAGACTCATCTCGTTAAATCTCTTAGATAAGAGTCCGACTTCGTCATTTGTTTTTACTGGAATTATATGATCTAAATTTCCTGCCGCTATAATCTGAGCACCTTTTTCTAAGACTAATAACGGTCTAGTAATATAAGAAGATAGAAATTGGCTTGCGATAAGAGTGATAATCAAAGCAAAAAGTCCAGTCAGTATAACAGCACTCTGCATGTCATATACAGGTTGATAAATAACGTCCCTATCATATTCAAAAATTGCTACACCTATCTTAATTGGTTGTTCATTGTATTCAATGAAGATAGGATAGGAAATCTTTAAGATATTACGATTTGTTTGCGTTGAATACTCTTCCGTTAGATCGATTGAATGAATAGATTGAATATAAGATATAAGAGTTTCAGAAGCATATTCATTTATTTTCACTTTATTAAAGTCAACTACGTATTTCCCATAAACATTTATAATATAAACATCTAAAAGACCTTCTATATCGGATTTTAAAATTTCCGAAACAGCTGAATTTGTTGCGTTATACGTTGTATCCTCAATTAAATCCTCTCTAGCAATATTCGAAATATTGGTTGCGAAGTTTCTGCATACTTCTAGTGTTTTCTTTTGTAAAATGATTTTGCTATTATAGAAATAGATGTAAGAAACCGCTATTAAACAAAAAAAGATAAGACTAGAAATAAAAAATCCCAATTTTATACGGAGGCTAATAAACTGAAACCACTCTCTATAATTCTTTTGAATTTCAAGATTAGAGAGGCTAATAAATATTTTGGTTGTTGATAAAAAGATAAATAAAAAAAATGCAATGTCGCGTATGATTAATTCGAGAGTTGACTGCTTGATTCGATTTTGAATTTGTTGCAATTGAATATCTGCTGAAAGAATATACTCTTTTTTTGCGATACTTTTTATTGGTATTATAATTCTATGAAAATTTCCCCAGCTTGTATTTAATTCATTTAGATATAATATTTTATTTTTGTTGAGCGCTTCTTTAAAATAACTAGTTTCTGATTTTACTTCTTGAAGAAAGGATGTTTCAGTGCTATTGTCAGTATCTGATTTTAAAACATTACTAGCGGTATAATAAAATTTGCCGTTTCTTTCCACTATGGAATTAAGAGAATCAAATCCAATTCGGGAAGCGAATTCATTTAATTCATTTTTTATATGTTCGTAAGAATTGTTTGTTATTAAATCCAATCCTTCATGATAGTTTCTAGGTAAAATATTTTTTAAACCAGAAGCACCTGTAAACAGAATAGAATCTATGTAACTGAAAATTTGATCTCTCTTTAAAGAGTAGTTATAAAATCCAAAAAACATAGTTAGAACTACTGAAAATAAAAAAGAGATATAGAATCCCTTTCTTTTCTTTTTTAAAAAAATATACTGGTATACTTTCCCTTGGTTTACTAGATCGAATGTTATAATGAATGCGGGGATAAATAGAATTATCCCTAAAAGCACAGATATTATTAAGAAGAAATGGATGGTTTTTTGTAATTTATGAGTGCTAATGTCTGCACCTAAAACATATTCTTTTCCATTCTTTGTATGCATTGGAATGAGAATCGATCTGAATTCTCCCCATTTATCGACTGAGCGAATGAGCTGAGGTCTGCTTAAATTCATATCTATTTTTGAAATTTCACCATATTTCTCTTCAGTGTATTCTTCAAAAAATGCTGGATCTATTTTTCGAATTACGTCTTTTGCCTTACTATTTGCAGATGTGAAATAAAACTTACCGTTTACTTTTATCATGCTATAAACATATTCAATTTGTATTTCATGAATCAGTTTATTTAAACTTTCATTGATATTAGAAAATTCTTCTTTTGAGATAGATTTTGAATCCTCGATTCGATCATGGTAATCGTTAGGTAATATGTGCTTAACGGTATAAGCAGCGATTTTTAGTTTATAATCTGTTAGATCATAAAATTGTTTTACATTTTCATTGAATATATAATAAGAAAAACTAAAACAAATTATAAAAACAGGAATGGAAAAAATAAATCCAACAAGAAATTTTAGAAATTTTTGTGGTGAAATAAATTGTTTAGACATTTCCTTTATGCGCGATAGCTACTATTGTTAAATCATCTTGCTTAGGTAGATAGTGCAGGAATGTATTTAACTCAGATAAAACATTATCTATGCATACATCTAATTTATTTTTCTGATTGTCGACTAGAATTTTGTGAAGTCTTTCTTCTCCAAATTCATCTTCTTGATAAAATTGTTCAAAGATTCCATCTGTATAAAGATAGATTCTCTCATTTTGTAGAAATGGATATTCCACTTGGGAATATTTACAATTTGGTTTTGCCCCAAGGAGAGGACCAGTTTTATTTAAAAGAAGGAATTCATTGTTTTCTTTGATTAAAATTCCAGGGGGATGTCCAGCTGAAGCATATTTGATATTATGATTTGATGTATCTACATCCAATAAAATACAGGTTAAAAATGTATTTAATATACCATAACGTCTATTAAACTCTCGATTGAATATTTCTAAAACTTCATTCGGAGGAAGATCAAAGTTTTTTATGGAATCATAGATTCCCTGAATTGCCATCATAATGAGTGCTGCTTGCACTCCATGGCCTGTTGCATCTGCTAAGAAAAAGCGACTTGTTGAATCGCTTAATTTATTAACAGCATAGAAGTCACCTCCAACTTCTGTCATAGATACATATTTAATAACGATTTCTAAATCAGTATACTTTGCTAAATTTAATGCTAAGCTAGTTTTTTGAATTTTTTCTGCGATCGCAAGATCCTTTCTGATTAAATTCAGAGTAGAGTTTAATTCTTTTGTTCTTTCTAAAACTTTTTCTTCTAATTGTTCATAGGATTGTCTTAGATTAAAACTCATGTCGTTAAATTTCTGGGAGAGTAATTCTATCTCATCTCGGCTGTTTATTTCAATTTTATGTGCTAACTCACCAGAGGCTAACATTTGCACTCCCTTTGAAAATTGAATGATCGGTTTTGTTATATAACTAGAAACAAAAAAAGTAATGATGAGGGTAAGGGTTGTTATCCCAATACTTAAAAAAATGATTCTATTTTGAATATGATAAACCGGAGCATAAATTTGATCTCTATCATATTCAAAAATGGCAGCGCCTATTTTTAAATTTTGCTCATTGTATTTTATAAAGATTGGATAAGTAATTTTTAAGATATTTTGTTTTGATTCTTTTAAATAAACTTCCTGTAGATCTAAGGATTGTATTTTTTGGTAATATGCTAATTCTTGGTTGTTTGCCACATCCGGTAGATTAGCTTTATAAAAATTTACAACGTATTTTCCGTATACATTCACGATATAAATACTTTGTAATCCTTCTATTTTAGATTTAATGATTTCTCCTACCACAGAGTTAGTCGATTCATAAGTGGCATCTAATACTAAGTCTTCTCGTGCGACATTGGAAATATTCTCAGCAAAATTTCTACATATTTCAATGGTTCTATTTTGCATGATAATTTTACTATTGTATAAAAAAACAGAAGAGATTGTAAATAGACAGAAGACAGCAACGGCAGAAGTTAAAATCGAAATTTTAACCTTAATACTAATAAATCGCCTTTTTCCTGTATTGATCATTCTAAATTATTTTTCCCAGAGCAGATAACATTTCTTATCCGCTTCTTTGATACAATTCTCATATTTTATCATTGCGAGCCTTTTTTCCTTGGAAAGTCTTAGATATTCCTTTGCATTTTTATTTTCTGGTTCAACTAAAAGAATATTTTGAAACATCTCTTCTGAATCAGAATATTTTCTCGCTTCATATAAACTTTTTCCTTTTTGAATATAGATAGGAACGTTTTTTAATTCTTTTTGTCTCAATCGAGTCAGATCAGCTTTTGCTTTTGTGTTTGAATCTAATAATTTAACCGAGTTTAAATATTTCTGTATAGCAACAAAGATTTGATTGGAATTTTCCAATCTTTCTCCTTCAGCTCTCTCAGATTCACTTTCGAGTAGAAGCGACTCTTGAATTCCTTGTTTCGCATTTTCGTTTTCAGGTTGAAGGGTAAGAATTTGATTTAGATAATCTCTTTCTCTTTTGTAGTTTTTGGAATTTCTCGCATCTCTGGCTTTGATAAAATAATCCTGAATTTTATCTCCATTTACCCTTTGATTGATTGTATTTTTATAATAAAAAGCAGTATAATTTGTAGGGTCATCCTTTAAAATTTTTTCCATTACGAGGCTGCTCACTTCTAGATTTCCTTTTTCAAAGAAATTAATTCCTTCAATCAGCAAACGGCTATTATCCGCTCTTTTTAAAATATTATAAGGAAGAGAAATTTCAGATTCCTCTGCGTAAGTTTTATTTAAGCTCAATGAAAACTCTTTCACAGCATTTGCGTATCCATTTTTACATTTTGTTTTTCCTGAAATAATTTCAGTTGCAAGATCTCCAATTAAAGCTCCGACTCTTGCATAATAAGGAGTTATGCTAAAAGTAGTTCCCACATTTACAATAAAAGGGATTTGTGTCATTAGTATGATTTTATTTTCTTTCGCAAACTTTGAAATAATCTCAAAGTTTTCTTGTGTATAGATTGCATCAGGAACTATATAAAATGCCTCAATTTTACCTTTGAGTGGAATTAATTTTTCAGAAAAGTCTGTCTTGTTTTCTACTTTGATTTTCTGGAAGAGTATTCCGTAGAGAGAGTCATTGTAATCTGCCTCATTGATCAGTTGTTCTCCAGTATTATTACTATAAATTGCAGCGACATGCGAAATACTAGGTTTAATGTCTTTTAGTGCACGAAAGAATTCCTGTATCGGAACATCGATATGAATCCCACATGCATTAGATTTATAATTAAAACCAAGAGATCTAGGTGAATTGATGAGCGAGTATAAAATCGGGACATTGACTAGATTGTCTTTTGCTAATAAGCTAGCTTGGGGCCCTAGTGTAATTAGAAAGGGTATATTCCTTTTTTCTATACTCGAAAAGAAATCCTTCAATTCTACTTCATTCATTCCACTAGTAAAATGTAGATTTAATTTTCTTTTGGAGGAAGATTGAATGCTTTGTAAAGTTGTAAGGTATATACTATTATTTGAAGAAAGTAGTATTTCAATAGATTCTTCCTCGGCTATAATTTGATTAATACAGATAAGTAGTATTAGGAAAAGTTCTCTAAAATATTTCATAGTAAATGCCATTTAACAGGAAGGATTAACAAGTATTATCCCTTAGTCGAATCTAAATTGATAATAACTTAATTTTCACCTTGACTTATAGGTATAGATAAATAGTTTCCTTGAAAAAGGTAAAGTAAAATCTTTTTAAATCCTACTATGAATTTATTTCTTCGTTTTATTTTATTTGTTTTGATTTTATCCTCTTCTCTTCTTTCAAAGGATATTCAAAAAAAAGTAATGATCGGACAATTTATTCCGCATAAATCGGAAGTTGATTTAAAAATCGAAGAAAAACTCCAAGCTTCTCTAATATCATCCTTTCAGTCTAGAGGTTTTGATGTCGATCAGGTGAGTGAAGGCAAAGCGGTTAATATGGATAAGGCGCAGAAAATCAAGGCTCTTTATTACATAGAGGGATACTACCAAGTAAAAAAGGACAAAAAGATATTAACAATCTATGCACTCCTCTACGATCCAAAGACTGGGAATCTAGTTGATGTTATCCGCAATTCAAACGATATAGCTGATTCTTTGGGCGATAGTTTCAAGGATATTGATGATAAATACAAAGAAGATGAAGATAAGGTAATTCAAACTCTTTCAACATCGGTCTCTTTTTCCGTCCTAACGAATCCTTCCAAAACTGAGATTCGAGAAAATATCTATGATCAACTTCTCTCCCGTCCTATTGGAAAGGAAATCAATGTATCGCTTGCAAAGGAGGATAAAACAGAAAAATCGAAAGAAATATTGAAACAATTTGGAGAGGAAGAGGTGATCACAGCCTCTAGATCCAGCCAGAAAATATCAGACGCTCCTTCCAAAGTCATCGTTTTTTCAAGAGATACAATCCGAGAAAGAGGATACCGAACTTTAACTGAATTATTGCAAGATGTTCCTGGATTTGATTTTAACTCATTTAATGATTCAGGTGAATATCCAACGGATTTAATCATTCGTGGAATTTCAGATGTGGGACAGACACAGATTCTACTCATGGAAAATGGCATCATTCAAAATGATATTGGGAATGGCTGGCTCAGGCATGTCCAGTTTGATACAGTCTTAATCGATGTAGAGAGAATTGAGATTATTCTAGGTCCAGGTTCTTCTCTTTATGGAGCTAACGCTTATGCTGGTTTGATTAATATCATTACTCGAAAAGGTAAGTCATTGTTTTCAAAGAAAAATGCAAATGTTATGGGCGATGCAAGATTGCAAGCAGGTAAATATAATACCTATATGCCAGAAGGTTTATTTGCCTTTAAATTTCCAAACGATATGATATTCCAAATGGCTGGAAGATATTATAATACCAATGGAGATAGGGGAATGAATCGACCTGATCCAGGAAATTATTTTCACAATAATTTTGAGCCTGATAAAGTAAAGACAACAGAGTATGGTGTGGTTAACAACGATTTAACTCCTTTTGGAACTAGAAAGCCTTTGAAAGATGGATTTAATAACTCAGCTAGAGATTTTTTTCTAAGAGGTGCTCTTTCGAAAGAAGGTTTTACTCTTGGATTCAATCTCTGGGATATAAAAGAGGGCTTGAGTTCTTATGTGCCTGGTTATGAATATTTTTCCAATACTTCTGGTATTCCATTTATGAAGCATCATCGAGGATATTATATTAATGCATCCTATGAGACGAGTATAACACAAAAATTAAATTCGATGAGTAAAATCTACTATCGAAATACATCGATTATGCCGGATACAGGCTTTGAATATACTTATCAATACCAAGGATTGGATTTTCCTATCGACAAAACTGGTCAAGTTCGAGGAGCTACTTTTGATAAAGCGAAAACCTACTATGGACCTAGTTATCTAACAGGAGCACAGCAACAATTTAATTACACTGCAACAGAGACAAACAACTTAGTATTTGGTTTTCAATTGGATAAGTTCATTCGACAATCCATCAGTGAAGGGAATGGGGGTGTTTCTTTGGGAAGAAGGCAAAACGTGAATTCGAGTGCTGTTCTTTCTAGTTATGATAGTGGGATTTCATCTACGGCTACTGTATTTTATTCTACAACAATTGCGAGTTACATACAGGATGAACAAAAGTTTTTTAATGATCGTCTATCGTTTACTCTTGGGATACGACATGACCAAGATACAAATTATGGAAGCATTTGGACCAAGAGAGCCGCGATTATAGGTAAGCCTATACAATGGTATAATATTAAATTATTGTATGGAGAGGCTTTTAAAGCGCCTACCGTATTCCAATTGTATGATTCATTTAGGGGAAACATTGGTCTGAAACCACAGCAAATTAAGACCTATGAAATCGAGAATTCTTTCTTTATAAACAAAATGACAACGATCAAAGCAGGATATTTTATGAGTTTACTAGATGGATTGATTGCCGAGGGAAATAATCCTGATCCATTTACCGCAAATACTAGACCCTCTATATTTCAAAATTTTAAACCTACCCACATTTATGGATACAGTTTAGAAGGGGATATCGCAATCACGAATGAAATCAAGATTTTTGGAAATTATACAATTACAAGAGATAGAGATGTAAAAACTCAATTTACAGTTCTGACAAATTCACTGGGGAGTATAACAGCGATTAACCCTATTTATGATGGAAGAGAAATTGATAATATTGCAGAAAAAAAAGCTAACTTCGGAGTAAATTTTTTATTTTTCAAAAAGCTAAATGTAAATCTTAGAATGAATTGGGTCGGTAGGCGAAAGGCTCCACTGACCAATCGCTATTTTCAGCCTTTTGATCCAACCTTTATCTCTAAAAAATATCCTTATGAAACAGAGGGAAAGCCGGATGGGTATATGTCTAGTTATACATTATTCAATGCCACTGTAACGTATCGTGATCTATTGAATATTGAAGGTCTTGAGATTCAACTAGTTTGCAGAAACATTTTGAATAAATCCTATTCTGGGATGGGAAGACAAAGTGGAAATGCGACACGTCCAATAGACTCAGTGCAACCGACCATTAGCAATCCGGATGGTTTTGTGAGTCCTTATCATCCTCAGCCTGGACGCGAAGTATTTTTACAAATTGCGTATATGTTTTAACGTCAGTTTGACTTAACAGAAAAATTAAAAGATTACCACCGAAGCTTCGCTAACACCGAGGACACCGATAAAAGATACGATAATTCAAAATTATACATTGTGTCTTCATAGTTCCGTTATCGGTGTTGTGAGAATTACTTCGAGTTCTGCTTTTATTAACGATACACTAAAGATGCCCTAAAGATAGGACTAAACTTCCCTTAAAGATAGGTAGCGAGATATATTTAGGATATGTTTACCCAATGTTTACCCCTAAGTTTAAGGGAAGTTTGGTGATACGATAGGTAAAACATTCATTCTCCACCATGTCAGTGTAGATTTTTTTCTTCAAAGACCGCACATACATACGAATTTTTTATCCATATACAGTCTGTTGCGAAATGTTAAAGAATTAAAAGTCAGCCTTTAAAAATAAA